>NZ_RHFG01000046.1 GCF_004745485.1 Brevibacterium sp. S22 | reverse complement strand
TTGCCTACGTCAAGCAATGGCGGGGGTTAGCGACGAGATACGACAAGCTCGCCATCACCTATCGAGCGGCCGTCGTGATCAGCGCGATCCTGACATGGCTCCGCCAATAAAGGAGACATGCCCTAGTTAGTCTGACTTCTCGAAGGATGTGGCGGTCTCTACCAAACGGATCGATGATGGACTTGTGGTCGGGTCTGACTCATGGCTCTTCTGACACCCCGCTGTCTGGGGGTTGTCCTGTTTACGACGTGTCGACTGGCTCGGCTCACTGTAATAAGTGCAGCCCAGCAGACCGTCATGTCCTGATAGGAGTCTGGCGTGTCCCCGATAGTGAACTGACTGACGCCGGCTGAGCTGCGCACCCGAGAACTCGAAAAGAAGGGGCGCAGTTCCCATGATGAACGATAAGCAGGTTAAGGTCTACGGCGGAATCGACACGCACGCGGACACACATCACCTCGCGGTGATCGACCAAGCCGGACGCCGGCTGGCTGATGCCCAAATACCGACTACCGCGACTGGATACCAGGCAGCATTGCGGTTCTTGGGTTCCTGGCCCGGGTTGGTCAGCGTGGGCATCGAATGCACCGGCTCCTATGGAGCCGCGGTCACCCGAGTTGTGCGGGAGGCAGGCATCACGGTGTTCGAGGTGAATCGACCTAACCGCTTCGACCGGCGACTCCACGGCAAGAGTGATCCCTTCGATGCTTATTCCGCCGCTGAAGCTGTGCTGGGTGGCCGAGTCAGCGCGGCGCCCAAGGGTGGGGACGGGCTGGTGGAGTCGCTACGAGTACTACGGACCTCAAGGTCCTCGGCGCTGCAGGCCCGGACTGCGACGATCAATCAGATTAAGGGGATGCTGATCACAGCCCCAGAGGATCTACGTACGCGTTACAGGGGCTTGTCGACCCCCAAACTGATTGCAGCACTGGCGGCATCGCGACCCACACCGACACCGGTCACCGCCGCCGAAGCCACGGCCTACAGCCTACAGCCTGCGGCTGCTGGCCAGGCGCTGGCAAGCACTGACCGGGCAGATAGAGGACTTGGCTGGGCACCTGCAGCGACTACTAGACGACCACGCCCCGACCTGATGAGGGTCTTCGGCTGCGGCCGAGATACCATCGCGCAACTGTTGATCACCGCCGGGGACAACCCTGATCGGCTACGTTCAGAAGCCGCGTTCGCAGCACTGGCCGGGGTCTGCCCAATCCCGGCATCGTCGGGTAAGACTAAACGCCACCGACTCAACCGCGCTGGGGACCGGCAGGCAAATTCCGCGCTTTATCACATCGTGATGGTGCGGCTGCGTTACAACCAGGAGACCCGCGACTACGTGGCGCGACGAACTGCTGAAGGCAAGACCAAGATGGAAATCATCCGCTGCCTGAAGCGTTACCTCGTCCGCCAGCTCTACCCCCTCATCGTCGAGACTCTTCATCCCAGAAAAGAGGTGGCCGCCGCTTGACGAAACACTATAGGAGTGTCGTAAACGAGAGTGTAAGACGGGTCTGAATCCAACCGATTTGAGCAGACACTTGGCGATGTAATGGGTGAGGTTGCGGAACCCCAGGTTAGATCCGTTCAGATGCTCAAGCCTGCCGTTGATCGATTCCATCGGCGGGTTCGACGTTCCGGCGCAGTAGGCCAACGCATCGGCCGCTCGCCGCCACAACGTGCGTCCCAAGCGTTTTAACTCCACCAATCCAGCTGGAAGCTCCGATGATTGCTGCATCCAGAAGTCTCCTGCCTTCGTGGCGGTCGGTACTCCGGCGGGCGATCACGTTGTCTTGATACACGCTCCAGGTGACGTTGACTTCGGCAGGGGGCTTCGGATCGGCGAAAAGACCGAAAATTCGCTCAAACTGACGCTTGGCGAGCCGACTGCCGCAGGTAAGCAGGATCCTGTGCGGCGGCACAACGCATCGGACCATCATGCTGAAGATCACAGTTAGATCACATTGCCACTCAACCCGCCGATGTACGCGCCGATTTGCAGTCCGACTCTCCAGAATGAGTTCAGACCACCCTGGTCAACTTCGATACTGCCCACTATGGCACCGAAGCCCCTGTGACATATAGAGATCCCCGAAGTGACAATTCATCCATTGGTGAAGGCGGGTTCGCTCGCCCTAGCCCTTGCTATCGCACTGCCAACCACATCCCCAGTCCAGGCACAGACGTCTTCAGACCTTCTTGAACGACCAGACGATGCTCAAGTGGCGCTTGACAACTCGCAGTCACAGCCGGTCGCAATGCCCACCGCACTTGATACCAGCGACGAAGAGGTCACGTGGAGCCGCGATGGCGTCGTGACATCTCTGAGCGCAGATGGAAGCTTGCGAGCCTCCACCAGCGTCGACGATCGAGTCGATGTTGGACTCTCGGTTACAGAACATGCCGCGCCGAAAGATCTGTCTGTGACAACCGATGGCACCACCATCATGCATCGAAGCGGGACCGAGGCAGCCCATGCGATGCAGATCCTCGACAATGGTGCGATTAGCGCCAGTGTTCTTTTGGCAGGGCCTGATGCCGCGAAGACGACCCAGTACGATTTCACCGAAGATGTTGCACCTGTTCTGCAGAAGACCGGTGCGGTGGCGCTGTACAAGGATGACGCGCTGGTCGGTGTGGTCGAACAACCGGTTTCGCATGACGCTTCCGGGGCCGAAGTCGACTCTCACTATTCCATCGAAGGGAATCGACTGGTGCAGACCGTGGACCCCGAGCCGAAGAGCGTTTACCCGATTGTGGCGCAGGCTGCGGTCGCCGTCTTCTACACGAGGGGTGACTATGTCCATGTCACTAGAGGTCAGGCTTCAGGTCACGGGTGGTGGATCAAAGGCACGGCCAAAGCGACGAAAGCGAAGGTCACGGTGCAGCTGCAGTATAAGCCGAAGAAGACTTCGTCGTGGAACAGAAGGGGCAAGGCTGGGGTGAAGACAATCGGGCCGGGCACTTCGAAGAGAGCCAACGCCCGGATGACGTGTAGGTCGCAGGCTAGAAAACAATGGCGTAGCTGGGTGGATGTCAATCTCATTGGATACCTCGATTCCCCCAATAAGCTCTACACAAGCGCAAGGACTCTTAAATGCACATTGTGAAAGGTTCGACTGACCCAATCATCGTCAGTGTCGACGGTACATTGGAGGTCACGGAGGCGATCCACAGAGGTATCCAAGCGGGCGAAATCGACGAAGAGGGCGCGTTTGCGCGGTTCTTCGGACTGTGCACGGCTTTGAGCCCGCAGAGCTCCGCCAACAAGGCGTTTGAAGCACATGAGGGCTTCTGGGCATTCGGCGGCGCAGAGACTCTGCGAACGCTGAGGGGGGAGCTTGGATGGTTTCAGATCGAACATCTTGGCGGAGTTCCACCAGCTATGCTTGTGCCGCTGTTCGTTCATGCAGCTGCCGATACCGTCGCCCAGTTAGGGAGCCTGTCGATATCGTCGTTCAGTATTCAGATCCCGGGGCACGTTGCGCCGGTCGACCCCGTGTGGATCCAGACGCTCCTCGACCAGTTCGCAGCAGTCGACGGTGCGACAGAGCCAACCGAAGCCACCGTGAACCTATTTACGACTCCCCGGGCGCGATTACGCGATTCCGCGGTCGAAAATTGGTTTGAAGTCACGCATACCGGCGGTATCGTGCTCCGTGCGTTGACCGACGAATACTCTAGGGCCACGTTCGATGATCGGTGGGCGTTGCGTTCGTCACCGATGGTGTTACGTGCAGTGTTCGATGTTCCCGAGTGGTCTGCTGCGAGTGCGTCGATGCTTGTTGCCTTCATGCTCGAAGCTGCGCGAGCGAGTAAGATCGACGGCCCGGTCATCGTCAATGTGGGCCGTAGTGAGTCTGCCTGAAGCAGATCGGCATATGCCATCTGATCATCTGCCGTTTTCAGCCCTATCGTGATTGAGAGTGTAAGGTCTGCCTGAAACCGCCGGATTCGAGCAGACTTCTCGCGATGTAGTGCGTGAGGTTGCGGAATCCCAAAGCAGACCCGCGGAGATGTTCGAGCCTGCCATTGATCGCTTCAGCGGTCCCGAATGACGCAATGAGCGCGTCCCTGGAAGTAGTCAAGGTAAGCAGCGCGGATCTGCTGTGCATCCAAAGGTATAAGTGATGGCGTCCTAAAGTAAGTGAATCGGTAATTGCTCGGGGCGAACGGTTCTGACCGCTGTGAGATCTAGTTCGAGACCTTCACTACCAGGACCGAACCGGCCCGAGGCTTGGCAAGGACTATCGACGGCCTCTTGGCCACAAAGGTCTTCAACGGCGGCGGGGAGGGAAGACAGGTCCGAGCTAGAATCCTCCTTCACCCGCGCGGGTGGGTGTGAACAAGCTCGGTGAACCGGTGCACGTAGTTTTGGAGGAACTCGACAGTCTTCTCAGAAGTGATAAGCCCGCCCTCACCAATTAAGCTCGGTGACTGGCCGAGGAAAGCTTCCGGTTGGCCGGGGGTAGGCATATCGAAGTAGGACAGGGCCAGGCGGAGGTTCTTCTGCGAACTGTATCCGCCCATGCGGCCCACGGAATGGCTGATGATCCCGGCCGGGAGGTTCTTCCACGCGACGTCGCTGTTGGGCTTGGAGCCGATGTCGATGGCGTTCTTCAGGCAGGCTGGAATGGTGCGGTTGTTCTCGGCGGTGACGAATAGGACACCTTCGGAGGCCTTGAGAGTCTCGCGGAACCGTGTGTACTCCTTCGGGGTGGGCTTGTCGGTGACGTCGGGGTCGTCGTAGTCAAAGTCGTAAAGGGGAAGGTCGCGAATCTCGACGATCTGGGCTTCGTAGCCGTCGGGAAAATATGTGATGACCTGATGGGCGATCTTGCGAGCGTAGGAACCGCGGCGCAGGCTGCCGATGATCACGGAGATGTTCTTGGTCATAAGGGGCCTTTCATAGTTGATGAGGATGGTCGGGCGACAAAAGTCAGAAGTCCCAGTCATCGTCGCTGGTGTCTTCGCCCTTGCCGATGACGTAGGAGGAGCCAGACCCGGAGAAGAAGTCATGGTTCTCGTCAGCACCTGGTGCCAGTGCGGCGAGGATCTCCGGATTGACCTGGGTCTCATCCGAGTTGAAGCGGGCGGGATAGCCGAGGTTCATCAGTGCCTTGTTCGCGTTGTAGCGTACGAACACTGCCACGTCGTCCATCAGCCCGAGCGGCTCGTACAGTTCACCAGAGTAGGCGAGCTCCAGCTCGTAGAGGTCTTCAAGCAGCTCGTAGGTGAACTCGCGCATCTCTTCCTGCCGTGCAGAGGTCTGATTCTCGATGCCTCGCTGGTATTTGTAGCCGGAGTAGTAGCCGTGGACGGCCTTATCCCGCAGGATGAGGCGGATCATGTCCGCGGTGTTCGTCAGTGTGGCATGTACGGAGAAGTGCAATGGCAGGTAGAACCCTGCGTAGAGTAGCAGTGAGGACAGAAGCGTCGAGGAAACCTTCCGCTTGAGTGGATCGTCACCGTAGTAGTGCTGCAGCACCTTCTTGCACCGCTGCTGGAGCAGATCGTTGCCCACAGCCCACCTGTAGGCGTCGTCAATTTCTACTGTGGTCGACAAAGTGGAGAAGACCGAAGAGTAGGACCGGGCGTGCACCGATTGCATGAACGCGATGTTTGTGTAGACGGCCTCTTCGTGTTCGGTGCGAGCATCCTGGATCTGGCAGATCTCTCCGACGGTGGCTTGCACCGTGTCAAGCATCGTCAGCCCGGTGAAGACACGCATCGTGAGAGTTCGTTCCACTTGGGTGAGCCTCTGCCAAGCGGGGATGTCGTTAGACAGTGGCACCTTCTCGGGCAGCCAGAAGTTCGCGGTGAGCCGGTTCCATACCTCGAGGTCTTTCTCGTCGCCGACGCGGTTCCAGTTGATCGGTCGCAGCCGGGCTGCGGGGTCGTGGCGGTAGGCGGGCGGGGTCACTGAGGTCTCGGAGAGCGGGTGGGTGGGGTTAGTGGCCGTCATGCGGGTTCCTTCGGTATGGGCTGGGTGGGGTCAGAGTGCGCAGGAGACGCAGTTCTCGATTTCGGTGCCTTCGAGTGCTGGTTGGCGCAGGCGGATGTAGTAGAGGGTTTTGATGCCTTTGCGCCACGCGTAGATCTGGGCGCGGTTGATGTCGCGGGTCGTGGCTGTGTCGCGGAAGAACAGGGTGAGCGAGAGCCCTTGGTCGACGTGTCGGGTGGCTGCGGCGTAGGTGTCGATGATCTTCTCGTAGCCGATCTCGTAGGCGTCTTGATAGAAGTCGACGTTGTCATCAGTCATGTGCGGGGCCGGGTAGTAGACACGGCCGAGCTTGCCCTCCTTGCGGATCTCGATCTTCGCGGCGACCGGATGGATTGAAGCAGTCGAGTTGTTCACATACGAGATCGAACCGGTGGGCGGGACGGCCTGCAGGTAGGCGTTGTAGATGCCCTGGGCTTTCACCGACTCGCGCAAGCGTTCCCAGTCCTCACCGGCAGGGATTGTCACACCCGCGTCTGCGAAAAGCTCACGCACCCGCTGTGTGGCCGGTTGCCAGTCATGTTGGGTGTATTTGTCGAAGTAGGAGCCGTCCGCATAGGTCGAGTCCTCGAAACCGGCGAAGGTCTTGCCGCGCTCAATCGCGATTTGATTCGATGCGCGGATCGCGTGATAGGTGATGGTAAGGAAGTAGATGTCAGTGAAGTCAATGCCTTCTTCGCTGCCGTAGTGGATGCGCTGGGAGGCGAGGTATCCGTGCAGGTTCATCTGGCCCAGTCCGATTGCGTGGCTGGCGTCGTTCCCTTTTGCCACGGACGGGACGGCATCGACATTGGTCTGGTCGGAGACACTGGTCAGTGCCCGCACCGCTGTCTCCACGGTCGACCCCAGGTCCGAGGAGTTCATGGCCTGGGCGATGTTGAGAGAGCCGAGGTTGCAGGAGATGTCTTGGCCGATTTCCTGGTACCCGATCGCGTTGTCGTAGGTCGAAGGCGTGTTGGTCTGCAGGATCTCGGAGCAAAGGTTGGACATGTTGATGTGACCTGCCAGCGGATTGGCACGGTTGACGGTGTCCTCGAAGAGCACGTAGGGGTATCCGGACTCGAACTGGAGCTCGGCGAGGGTCCTGAAGAACTCTCGGGCGCTGACCGTGTTCTTTCGAATCTGTGGGTTCGCCACGAGCTCATCGTAGTGGTCGCTCACCGACAGGTCTGACAGTGGCGTACCGTATTCGCGCTGCACGTCGTAGGGGCTGAACAGGTGCATGTCCCGGTTGTCCTTGGCCAGCTGGAAAGTCACATCAGGGATGACGACGCCCAGGGAGAGGGTCTTGATGCGGATCTTCTCGTCGGCGTTCTCCCTCTTTGTGTCGAGGAAGCGCAGTATGTCGGGGTGGTGGGCATGCAGGTAGACCGCGCCTGCGCCCTGCCTCGCGCCAAGCTGGTTGGCGTAGGAGAACGAGTCTTCGAGGATCTTCATCACTGGCACCACGCCGGAGGCTTGGTTCTCGATCTGCTTGATCGGAGCTCCGGCCTCGCGCAGGTTCGACAGCAGCAATGCTACGCCCCCGCCGCGCTTGGACAGTTGCAGGGCGGAGTTTACGCTGCGGCCGATGGACTCCAGGTTGTCTTCCACGCGCAGTAGGAAGCAGGAGACCAGTTCGCCGCGCTGGGCTTTCCCTGCGTTGAGGAACGTCGGCGTCGCGGGCTGGAAGCGACCGGAGAGCATCTCGTCGACCAGCCCGGTGGCGAGCTGCTCGTCGCCCTGGCCGAGGTAGAGCGCGGTAGCGACCACCCGCTCTTCGAATCCTTCCAGGTAGGTCGTGCCGTCGAACGTTTTCAGCGCATACGAGGTGAAGAACTTGAACGCGCCCAGGAATGTGGCGAACCGGTGCCCAGCGGCACGAGCGTGCTCGTGCAGTGCGGTGAGGAACTCCGGGGTGTAGGCGGCCAAGAAGCCGGATTCGTAGTAGTCGTGGTCCACTAACCACTCCAGGCGCTCGGCCACCGAGGAGAAAACCTTGGTGTTCGGGACCACGTGCTGGCGGAGGTACTCGGCGGCGGCCTGACGGTCCTTGTCGAACTGGATCGACCCGTCGGGGGCGAACAGGTTCAGTTCGGCATTGAGCGCGTGGTAGTCCTTCCGCGCACCGATGCCGGTACGCGCGGGAGCCTCGGGGGCGATGGTCGTCATGCGGTCTTCCTCTCGTTGTTGGCCTGGTCCCAGAAGCGGGATAGGCCGGTGTTGACGGTGTCGATGTCGCGCTGGGTGCCCAGCAGCTCGAAGCGGTAGAGCTCGGGCACCTGGCACTTGCTCGAGATGATGGGCCCGGCCAGGCAGTAGTGCTCACCGAAGTTCGTGTTGCCCGCGGTGATGACACCCCGGATGAACGCGCGATTCGCCGAGTCATTCAAAAATGCAATCACCTGTTTAGGGACCGCCCCTGCCTGCTCCCCGCCACCGTATGTCGGAACCACCAAAACGAAAGGACGGGCCACTCGAATCATGCCCTCCAAACGTGGGCGCAACGGTATGCGTACGGCAGGACGGTCGAGCTTATCGACGAACCGACGAGTGTTCTCAGAGACGCTGGAAAAGTACACCAGGTCCGGCGATTCACCCTCGTGCAGCTCTCGTATCGGATAGGTCCTCTGCGGCCGCGGTCCATGCACCACTACAGCCCTCCTAGAACTAGAAACTCTTCTTGCCAAGCCTTCTGCGCGTACCTCAGTCGAGGATTCAGAGGTTTCACTGCCGTGCTTTTTGTAGTTCGGTACACCGATACTATAGATTCGTCGTACCGAACTTCAAGCGCGACTCAGTGTCCGATGCCCCCAACCGAAAGGATTGATCATGAACGAGAGTGCACAACCGCAGGGCACCTGGATCGAAGCGATCACCGTGTTCGAGGAGCTTCGCTCTGGCAACACCGATGGCGCGCTTGAAGTAGTGAGAACGTGCTCAGACGTCGAGCGAATGCTCGGATACCTCTTTCGGCTGACCTCCCTGTTGCTCAGGAGCGCACCCTCGGAGGAGATCGACCGCTTCATAGAAGCCGCACACCGAGCGGAACCTCCACCTACTCTCAGGTATCGATGAACGGGGCCGCCGGCACCGGTTGCGATACTGCGCGACTTGAAGTCCGTCATATAAACGCTGAAAGCCCACTCTGTCGCAGTCTGAGCTTTTGAGCACATGAATCGAGAAATGAGTGATGAGAATGCAAATCAATCTGATGTCGAAACTCGCGCTGATCTCTGCCTCGGCGCTAGCCCTGACAAGTTGCGGTGCCGGGAACGCGGAGTCGTCCTCGACCGAAGGTAAGCCTCAGGTGTTGACGACGTTCACCGTCCTTGCCGATATTGCCGACAACGTAGCCGGCGAACACCTGGAGGTGGAATCGATCACCAAAGTCGGTGCCGAGATCCATGGATATGAACCCACTCCCAAGGACGTGGCCAAGGCGTCAGGAGCCGACTTGATTCTCGACAACGGGCTGAATCTGGAGGCATGGTTCGAGCAATTCGTCGAACAGACCGACGCCCCTCATGAAGTCGTTTCCGAGGGTGTCGAACCAATCGACATCTCCGAGGACGCCTATGCGGGCAAGCCGAATCCCCACGCATGGATGAGCCCTGTCAACGTCCAAATCTATGTCGACAACATGGTCGATGCTTTCAGCGAGCTGGATCCGGATCACGCCGCCGACTTTCAGTCCAATGGAGAGTCGTACAAAGACGAACTTCAGACCGTCCAGGATGACCTTGTCGGTGAGCTGTCGACACTGCCAGACAAAGAACGAGCCCTCGTCACATGTGAGGGCGCTTTCTCCTATCTCGCCAGGGACACGGATCTCGACGAGCGCTACATCTGGCCTGTGAATGCGGAGCAGGAGGCAACCCCGCAGCAGATTTCCTCCACTATCGAGTTCGTCAAGGACAATGACGTTCCCGCAGTATTCTGTGAGTCCACCGTCTCGGACAAACCAATGCGACAAGTCGTTGACGCCACCGGCGCGGAGTTTGGCGGGACACTGTATGTCGACTCGCTTTCAGAAGCGGACGGACCTGTGCCAACATATCTTGAGCTCATCAAGCACGACGCTGACACCATCACTGAAGCTCTGACGGGTGGGAACAAGTGACTTCAGCAATCCGTGCTGACGGTGTCACAGTGCAATACGGCGACGTCAGGGCACTGGAAGATGTCAGTCTCGGAGTGGAGTTCGGTTCCGTGACAGGTCTGATCGGAATGAACGGGTCGGGGAAGTCCACTCTGTTCAAGACGATCATGGGACTGACCCGCCCGGTTCAAGGCACCGTATCGATCAACGGCAGGACACCGACGCAAGCACGGAAAGAAGGCTTGCTGGGATACGTGCCACAAAGTGAGGATGTTGACTGGACGTTCCCCGTAAGCGTCCGCGATGTCGTCATGATGGGCCGCTACGCGTATCAAGGCTTCACTCGTAAGCCCACGTCGGCGGATCGTCAAGTTGTCGAACAGGCACTAGAACGCGTCGGGCTCCAGACCTTCGGTTCTCGACAGATCGGACAATTGTCTGGTGGGCAGAAGAAACGCACATTTGTCGCTCGTGGACTTGCGCAAGGAGCCAACGTGCTATTGCTTGATGAACCCTTCGCTGGGGTAGATAAGAGCAGCGAATCGACCATCGTTCAACTGCTGCGTGAACTCGCCGATGAGGGGCACTGCGTGCTCATCTCCACTCACGATCTGCATGCTCTGCCACAACTGGCTGATGAGGCAATCCTTTTGCTGCAGTCAATCCTCTTTCAAGGTCCTGTCGCCGATGCTCTGCGCCCCGAGAACCTCTCACTGGCATTTGGTCTCGACATTCGAAGGGCAGAAGAATCCGAATGAACCTCTACAGTCTCGTCATCGAACCACTCCACTACGAATTCATGATCAGAGCACTGACCACCACAGTGCTCGCCGCAATCGTCTGCGCACTCTTATCGTGCTGGCTGATCCTCGTCGGCTGGTCTCTGATGGGTGACGCTGTTTCGCACGCCGTATTGCCTGGGGTCGTCATCGCCTACATCGCAGGGATCCCCTTCGCAGCCGGTGCGCTGGTCTTCGGATTCATCGCAGTCGCAGCGATCGGCATTCTTCGAGGAACTAGCCGTATCAAAGAAGACGCTGCCATCGGCATCGTCTTTACGACCCTGTTCGCCCTGGGACTGGTGCTGATATCAACGACGCCGAGTCACACCGACCTCAATCACATCATCTTCGGCAACATCCTCGGCGTTTCGACCTCGGACCTGCAGCAGGTCGCGCTGCTCGCGGTGATCGCGTTCGCCGTCCTGATTGCCAAGCGCCGCGACCTGACCCTGTACGCATTTGATCCGACTCACGCCTACGCAATCGGCCTGTCGCCGCGGGCTCTCGGAGCGCTGCTGCTTGCACTCCTTGCTCTGACGACAGTGGTAGCACTTCAGGTTGTCGGCGTCATCCTGGTCGTGGCGATGCTCATCATTCCAGGAGCGACCGCCCACCTTCTCACCGATAGATTCAATCGGATGCTCCTCATCGCGCCCATCATGTCGGCGCTGTCCTCGGTGCTGGGAATCTACCTGAGTTACTGGTTGGATGCCTCATCTGGCGGTCTAGTTGTGCTTGTCCAAGGTGTCGTCTTCACCGTTGTTTACCTGTTCAGCCCCAGCCACGGACTGATCGCCAAGACTCGGCAACATCGCCGGACCAACGACCAGTGGAAGCAGCACTCGGCAGAGGCTCAAGTTCCGTGATCGACGAGTACCTCCGCGGTCTCTGGGAGCTGGAGGAGTCGAAAGACAAGTCCTTGACCCGGGCCCAGCTTGCCGAGACTCTGCAACGCAGTCGGCCTGCAGTGACTCAGTACCTTCGAGTCCTCGCCAGTCATAATTTGGTCAGGCAGGAGCATTATGGGCCACTTTCATTGACCGAGGCTGGCGCGTGCAGGGCGCTGTCCGCTGTGCGCGCAGAAAGAATCTGCCGCTGCCACCTCTTTACGGTCCTCAGTGTTCCATGGCACCGCGTATTGAAGGAGGCATCGGTGATGGCAATGGCACTGAGCTCCGATGTCGTGGAGACGATGGCTGCTCTTGCCTCCAGCCCGAAGCTCGATCCCTATGGCAACCGAATACCAAAAAAGGTAGACGATCTGCGACCGGGAGACGGCGAACCTCTCGCCGCTCTCCCGACTGCTCACCTACTTCAAGTTTCGAGAATTGGACGCGCCCCTGAGCATCTACTCTTCGAACTGGAGCGGAAGAACATCCTTCCAGGCACCCACATCACCCTCGAGAAACATGCTGATGGCCAGAGCAGTCTCACATTGGAGCCAGACGATAACGTTGTCGTCCTCAGCGACGATGCCTCCGAGTATGTCTATGCAGCTTCAACAATTCAGTAGCGCCGTTCTTACGACAACTCACGCAGCAGAGCATGGGGAGACCCACATGGCGTCGCTGGCCGTGCGCCCGAGCGTCACGCCAGCTCCATTGCCTCCCTCAAGGTGAATCACAATCGAATCAGAGAAAGGGGGCCCCGTTTCGGTGCTGAAATACGATCCGACATGAATCCCGTGCTCAGCCAGAAACTGCAAAAGGTCGGGATTTGAATCCGAAATCCGTTCGACACGGACTCGACTTCCCGTTCCGACTTGTGTCAATGGGATCGCAGTCGGATGATCAATGGTTCCGTCTGCAGCTGGAATGGGGTCTCCGTGAGGGTCGCGATCGGGGTGGTCGAGATGTTCGGCGATACGGTCGACCATGAAGTCTGACACCGCGTGTTCGAGGGTCTCGGCTTCGTTATGCACCTGGTCCCAGGTGTATCTGAGGACCTCGACGAGGAAGGTCTCGATGAGGCGGTGACGACGGACCATCGCAAGGGCATAGATTCGACCTTGTGGCGTCAGAGCAATTGACCCGTACGGCGTGTGCGCGACGAGCCCCTCGTCCGAGAGTTTGCGAATCGCGTCGGATGTCGTTGACTGCCTGACCCCAACCTTCTGGGCAAGCGCGGTGGTCGTGACGGGATCATCAGACCACTCGCCCAAACTCCAAAGTGCTTTCAGGTAGTTTTGGGCGCTGTCAGAGAGCTCAGTGACGGACATGGTCGAAGGTTACCAAACAGTTCTATGCGTCCGATCGTCAGCCCGTTTGCTTGGGTTCTTCACAGTTTTTGCGTTCAGGTTCGTGCATCACGAGCGTTGCTATCGATGACGCCGGGGACAAGGCCAGGCTGTCTGTCAGATTCGTCTTTGTTCTCATACTCTTCGCCCGCGCCCGCCTTATTCCCAGTTTGGTAGTCATCGGCGGCCTGACGGATCGAGTCGAATTTGGCGTAGAACTCGTCGCCGGGACAGCTTGTCTGGCCAACGTCGCGATGTCCGACAATCGCTTTCATCTCCTCCCCGGCTAATGATGTCGAGCCATCCGCTTTCACCCCGCTCAAGGACAGCTTCCACCCGATCGCCTCCGCGACCGCATCAAGAGTGCGTTGGGGCGGTGCCTTCTTGTCATAGTCGCCGAGCACGGAAATGCCGAACGATCCTGTGTTGTACCCGGCGGCGTGAGCGCCGACTACGGCCTTCTTTACCCCGCCTGCGCGCCCCTCCCAGAGTCTTCCGTATTTGTCGACGAGCATGTTGTAGCCGATGTCCGACCACCCCCGACCTGTGATGTGGAACGACTGGATCCCTCGTAGAATCGCAGGCACATCCTCTGCGGCATAGTCGTTGTTGCCATCGGTGTGATGGATCACTGCGGCGGAGACTGAGTCCGCGATCGTGGGAGCATTTCGTACCAATTTTTCGCTCGCACCCCAGTCTTTACGGGTAGCGACTTCGGGCTGGGCAACAGAGTTCTTCGCCACGTTGGCCGCCGATGCTGCGCATAGTGGACAGGTGCATCCGCCTGTCCCTGTGCAAGGTGGTACCGAGGCGTGGTCAATTGAGTGGGCATGCTGTGACACGTCCCGATCAGTGGATTCCGAACTCATGGGCGCATTCTCTGCCACCAGTTTTGAATCGCCGGGATGTCTCTTCGATGCGACACTGACGACCTTGGCATTGGCTGGACTGCCGCCGTCCCCGAGAACACGCGATTGAATTCTGTCTGTATCAGTGGTGTAGTAGGGGTCTGTTCCTCGCGACCCCTCCTCGGTATCCGAAGCGTGGAGGTGCTGCCACCCGGACCAGCGGCCATTCGTTTGAGTTCTGATCTCGAACTCGACCCGAACGTCGTCGTCGAATGTGATTCCTACGACATTCGGTGACGCTGACGGCAGGTCGATGACATCGGACAATGCCGTGATCGTGATTCCGTCCGTAGTTTCAGCGGCGACCGATCCCGTTGGCGCTGCAAGGTCCCCATCATTACGATCGCTGGACACCTGAGGGCTCCCGGTCGACGATGGGTTCCTCGCGACTTGGTTCTGTGCATGAGCGACAACGGCTCTGGTGAAATGAGCCGAAGTATCACGACGGCTCTGCGGAGCGCGCAGCGATGAAGGCAGGGATGTGGTCTTCGTTTGTGTGACCGATCTCGTCGTCGACGATGCGTCCCTGGCCCCTGCCGAAAGTGCCCCGGATTCGCTGATTCCAGACAACGGAGACTCAGAGACGTCAGGGTCGTCGGACTGCAGCGACGCGGAGGCGGGTGGAAGGCCGATGTTCACCGCCAACGCCAGGGATCCGGCTACCGAAAGTGTGATTAGCTTCGTATGCATGAATGTCCTTCTCGGGGGAAGTTCGTGAAAGGCATGTTCAGGGTATCGGCTGGACGAACAAAAGTCTATGTTCAGGTGATAACACGGTCGAGGAACAGTGCGCTACGGTGCGCAGTCAAGCATCACGTCAGTGTCGCACGACATCGACAGACGTATTTAGGAGATAAGGACCAAGCACTGCCGAGCGCAGTTCGATCGAATCGACTATTCCACCCATTCATGGGCTGCAGCCTAGGTAGTTGTGAGTGCGTGGCTATCTCAGTGACGAGATGGGAAGCGAATGCGTCGATCAGCAAGCTCAGCGATTTAGGTTTACTGGTGCTGCGTTGGGGGAGTATGGAGTTGATGGGCTCAATCCCGCTGGATCTTCACTTCAACGGCCTGAGGTGAATCATGCAGTGTCCTTCGCATAGCCGAGGGGTTCGTTCATGAGTGCTGGGTGGGATGGTGTCGACGAGACTCGTTGAGGGCGCTATCGAGTTTGATACTGGAGATCGGTCTTCGGCCTCGGAGCGTGACCTCGACTGAAGAGGGCCGCCGAGTTGAAGTTGTTCAATGATTTCAGATGCCGGGGGCCGCGTTCATGGTCTTCATGGGTATTGTCGCGACATGCTCGATCGATCACGGGTTTCGCCTCGAGCTTGGCTGGCTCTTGGGCCAACGATCGTTATAATGCGAGCCGATTAGTGCTTCGGACCCCGAGACGAACTAGCTGTGGAAGGAATCCGGGATAGGAGAAGCGCGAACACTGTTGTTGCCGGCATGGTGATGATAATCCCGATGACACCTGCCAGCATCTGGGTCAGTGTCGTGGACACGGTGTCGGTCTGGAGGAAGGCCGATAAAGGCTGATTGTAGGTGTGGGCGAGCACGAACGCGGCGAGGCCCGCTCCGACGACTGAGAAGCTGATGGTGTAGATCGCTGAGGCAGAGTGGTCCCTTCCAACGGAAAGGGCAGTCGGGACTATCACTTTCCATTGGGGCCGTGTGTCTGGGGCGGTGTGAGAGAAAACGGTCGCGGCTTGCGCCGCAGCGATATCGTTGAGGATTCCAATCAATGCGATGAGCAACGCAGACAAAGAGAGTGTCGAAAGGTCGATGTTGAGGTTGGTGTACGTGAGTGCGGAGGCCGATTCATCGGCAGGACCTAGGCGCAACCAGGTTGACAAGAGTGTCCCTGCGGCCATTGCGGTGGCGGCTCCGCACATGGTTCCTCCCCATGCGGCGAGCGTTTTCGTCGTCAGGCCGTGGGTGAAGAAGAGCACGCCCGTGAGAACGAGGATGATGCTGATGGTCGTGTAGAGCAGAGGAGAGCCACCTGCAGCGATTCCGCCGATGAGGAACGCCCAAATGAAGATCGCCGATGCGAGCAGCGACGCGATCGCGCGGATTCCTTTGCCTCTGACCACGAGGAGTACGAGTGCGATGATGATGAAGGTAGAGGCTATGAGTTTGATCCCGCGGTCGTGGGAATGGAAGGTGTAAACGGTGCCTGAGTCGGGGCTTTCGGAGGCATAGACAATGGCGCGGTCACTGTCGGTGACATGCGAGAACCAGGCGTCGCGGAAGAGCATGACCTCGACTTGCTTGTCGTTGTCGAGCGTGCCGGTTGCTTCGCCGCAGGGGACGTCGTCGGTGACATTGTCGCAATCTGAATACGTGACGTCGCTGAGTACCGCACTTGTGTAGGTTCCTGCCATGGACTTGTCCGGGTGCGGCCAGAGTGCGATGACCAGGGGTACGAGTGCGACTGCGACGACTAAGACAACGGCAGTTGCGAGGCGAGTGCCATAGTCGAGGTGGGTGACAACTGTCTTCATGTGTTTGTATCTCGAGAGTGGAAAGTTGAGTATTTCCGGTTGATGATTAAGTCGGTTCTAGATTCGGTAACTGTGGGGAGTCTATACGGTCGCGATTCAACTATGCGTCACTCAGCCCCTAGTGGCAGCGTTTTGGCGGTGTCCAATTGCCTTTCTGCTGCCGAGGACCCGTATTCTCGAGATCATGGGTTCAAGAGGTCGGAGGTAGTGGGGTAAGAAGGAAGTGTCGCAACGTGTGCGTTCGCGCCCGACTGAAGCGCCCTGGGTCCGTTGAAAGCTCCGGTTTTTGGAAACGAGGGTCTGCGGTGTCGCAGAGATTCAGGATCTCAATTCACTTCCATTCGCTACGGTGAACGCCTCGCGGATGTCGGCGCGATTGTCTCGCTCATGACTGTCGGGGATTCGAGTGACAACGCCCTGGCCGAGACGGTCCAGGTCTAGCACAAGACCGAACTCTTCCGTGAACCTGCCAGATCCGGTACCTGGTGCACGGTCGAGGATTTGGAACTGGTGACCCTCGGGTGGGTGCACTGGTACAACACTCAGCGCTTTAACGGGTATCTCAGCGACGTGCCGCCTGCGGAATTCGAGGAGGCGCTTCATGCTGACTAAACAGCGGCCGACTGGCTGTCGGAAATCAATTAACACGAGCCTCCACCAAACTCAGACCTGAGTTCCACAACTGAGCGACGATTCGCCGAATCTCGAAGTATTCGTGCTGGTCATAGGTTCGGGAGGAGTGTTTGTGGGACACTAACGGTCTGTCTACGATGGGTTCATGTCGCCTCGCTTGCGGAAAGTTACTACCGGATCAGGAGCCACGGCCGTCCAGATTGTGCGCAAGGTCCGCGGCAAAGTCACCGTCCTCGAACACCTGGGCTCTGCTCACACACCGGCAGAACTGACCGCGTTGCTCACCGCTGGAGAAGACAAACTCGCGTCCTACGGGGCGGCCGAGCAACTCGAACTCGAGCTGGGACTGCCCGCTGACCCCGACGTCACACCGCATACCAAAACCGTCGTAGGTTCACGCTCTGCTGTGCTCGTCGATGCGATCACCGAGTCCTGGAACCGGCTGGGCTTCAGTGAGGTCGTCGATGACCAAGCCTTCTTCCACCTCGTGTTAGCTCGCTTGATCGAACCGACGTCGAAGGCCGACAGCATTCGTGTCCTTGCCGAGCTCGGCATCAATCCGCCCCACCACAATACGTTCCTCAATTGCCTCGCCCGGGCAAGGGACCGTGACTACCGGTCACAGATCGCTGGGAAATGCTTCGACCACAGTGTGTCCACGTCGGGAATCAGCCTTCTTCTGTATGACGTCACGACCTTGTATTTCGAAGCTGAGAAGGAAGACGACCTGCGGAAAGTTGGATACTCGAAGGAACGTCGTGTTGACCCGCAGATCGTTGTTGGTCTCCTCGTCGACCGGACCGGGTTCCCACTCGAGATCGGCTGCTACGAAGGATCCAAAGCAGAGACTCACACGATCATCCCTGTCATCAAGGCCTTCCAAGACCGGCACGGTGTCACCGACATGGTCGTCGCCGCTGATGCCGGCATGCTCTCAGCCAAGAACCTTACTGAACTGGATCAGGCTGGACTACGGTTCATCGTCGGATCCCGGCAAACGAAGGCCCCGCATGATCTGGCGACGCACTTTCAGTGGAACGGGGACTGGGCCGCTGATGGGCAGGTCATCGACACGATCACCCCGAAAGGGACCAAACGCCTCGACCCTGACCGAGTGAAGAAGAAGCGAGAACCAGTCTGGTCGGCTGAGGGGTTTCCGGATGCGTGGCGAGTGGTCTGGCAGTACCGGCGGAAGCGGGCGATGCGTGATGAGCAGACACTGAATCTGCAGAGGAACAGGGCATTGGCGATCATCGAGGGCGAGAAGCCCGCGAAGAAGGCCCGATTCGTCAAGGTCACCGATGAGGATAAGGAATTCGACGAGTCCTCGTACAAGCGAGCGATGAAGCTTTCAGGCTATAAGGGTTACGTCAGCAATATCCCGGCTGACATTATGTCCGCAGCCGAGGTGATCAGTAGTTATCACGACCTCTGGCATGTCGAGCAGTCGTTTCGGATGTCGAAGACCGACCTACGTGCCCGACCAATATTTCACCGAACCAGGGACGCGATCGAAGCGCACCTGACTATCGTGTTCACGGCGTTGGCCCTTGCCCGTTTCATGCAGGATGCGACTGGAGCGTCGTTGAAGAAGATCGTGACGACTCTTCGGCCGTTGCGAGAGTTCACTGGGCGTGTGGGCGGGCAGGAAATCACGTTCGATCCCGAGGTGACCGGGCTGGCTAGAGACATCGCTGCGGCGCTACTGCCGGGACGTTTTCCGGGGCACTAAAGTTGTGGAACTCAGGTCAGAGCGATTCGAATCTCTTAAACCTTTTGGTTTCTGAGACAGGCAGCTCGTTCGGTTTTGGAAACTCTCACTGCCCGACTTCACAGGGCAGAGCGTGTCTCGATAAATTGTCTCACCGTAAACTGTCTTACGACCGTGACTATTTGGACTTTGTGAGTCATTCTTGGAGCATGAGGCTTCTGGGATACACGCGAGTCAGTACTGCCGGACAAGGTGCGCAGCTCCAACTCGATGCACTCGTCGGTGCGGGAGTCCAGAAGCGAGATGTTTTCTCAGATGTGACCTCTGGGAGTAAGACGGCGAAACAGCGACCGGGAATGAGGCGGCTCCTCGATTACGCCGAGGACGGAGATACGGTAGTCGTATGGCGTATCGACCGCCCTGGCCGTTCGCTCCTTGATGTTCTGGCGACCGTGAACCACCTCCGAGACCAAGGCGTGAAAGTCCGATCCGTCTCAGACAACATCGACCCCGAGACATCCTCGGGTCGGATGATGCTGGGAATGCTCGCCACCCTGGCCGAGTATGAACGAGAACTCGTTACCGAACGGGTCAATGCCGGAATTGCAGCCGCCAAGCAGAACGGGACGAAGTTCGGCAGGCCACCAGTCGACGCGGACGAGATCACGACGAAACTCGCGATCGCCGAAGATGCCAGGGCCAAGGGCCGGACTGCCAAGGACGCGGCACGCTTGGTTGGGTGGTCGAGAGCAACGTTGTATCGCCATCGGCAAGCTGCTGACACTTGAAACACTGCGATCGGTTTGAAGACGTTACGCGAGGATCTAGGGCGTGTCTCCTTTATTGACCATTCCAGGACTGGCACGGTGGAGACGTGACTACACAGCAACGACACCGAGTCTTCACTGATGAGCAGTGGGAGAAGATCGAACCACTCCTGCCCTCAAACGTCGGCAAAAGAGCCCGACCGTTTGAGAACAACCGGCGAATCGTCGAAGGAATCGTCTACCGCTACCGCGCTGGCATCGCCTGGCGTGACCTGCCGCGCGAGCATTTCGGGCCGT
>NZ_RHFG01000044.1 GCF_004745485.1 Brevibacterium sp. S22 | reverse complement strand
ATGCCTGCCTGGTGGAGCCACTCCGGTGGCGGAGGTTTTGTTCTGAGTCAACGACCCGGCCGTGCCGGAGGTTTTCAAATGAGGCAACGATGATGGTTACGCGGAGGTTTTCTATGAGTCAACGCGGCATCTAGCCATCCGCGCAGGAGCGAGCTACTATATGTGGATGGTCAGTGCTGTCGTGCCCTTGGAGGCCCCGAAAACGGGGTCGGGCACGGGGGTGCCGATTCGGCGCCCCCGGAGCAGTCACCAGCGGAACGTCACGGTGGTGAAAATTGTGCACCACCGTCAGCCCGCTGTCGTCGTCTCCGGCAGCACGGTTGTGGCAATTTGCCACCACCGTCGACCTGCCCTCGTTCTTGACGGTGGTGCCACGGTGGCACCACGGTCGGCTCGAGCCCACGGGGGTGAAAATTTTCCACCCCCGTGCCCAAGCCAACGGTCCCGCAAATTTTGCAGGACCGTGCCCGCGCCGGGGGCCGGTGAACGGCTCCGGAAATTTTCCGGCCCCGTTGCCCCTGCACGGTTCGCACCTGCGGATGGCATGGTGGTGCCGATTCGGCACCACCATGGCCTGCCCGCGCGAGGCGTACGGCGCCGCCACAGTGGCGGCACCGTGGGCGTCCCCCTGGCACGGTGGGAGGAAATTTCCTCCCACCGTGCCAGGGGTTTCGCCCTGAGAGGTTGGCCTGCGTCGTGATCAACGGGTCCGCCCATTTTGCGGACCCGTTCTCCTCGCCCGGACGTGACCGGGCCGCCCGCACGCTGCTCTCGTTCCGCTCGCCTGTGGCGGTACGTTGAGTGTTCATAGTCCGAGTCCTCGGTCATGTGGCCCCCGCCCCTGGTCTGGTGGACCGAACGGCGGGTCGGGGTCGAGGCGGTGTGCTCGCCGCTGCAACGCCGCTCGCAGCTCGTGATCCAGGGCACCTATCTCGCGCCGTGGGCGGTCTCGGCTTCCTTCCACGCCGCCGGGTCGGTGTAGCCGGGGATGTTGACGAGCACCTCGGTGCCGGGATACGTGTAATGATCCGGCATCACCGTCCACCCCCGCCCGAGACATTGGCCCGCGGCGTGTTACCGGGTGATGCCGTGCTTCGCGTCGATCTGCGCCAGCCGGACGGCGATGGCGTCATCGGCGGACATCTCTCCAGTGAGCACCTTGCGGCCCAGGGCACGGTCGGCGTCAGTCTCCTCTTCGCTAGCCATCCGCTGGCTCGCAGTGACCTGCGCTTCGAGCCGGTCGATCTCGGCCTGTTCCAGGGCCTTCGTCGTCGCCATGACCTGTCCTCCTTCATGCTCGCCCGACACCTTCCATTCTACCGTCCAAGGCCGACACCGACCAGTGACTCCACCCGTGAGACGGGCACTTGCTCCATCGGGCACAGTCGCAGCACTGGATAGGTGCGCAGCCGATCCCAACACCAGCATCCCGCAGCGGGCAATCCGCGCAGGGTGTATCTGTGACGGCATTCTGGTAGATTCGGGTTGCACCGAGGGGTGTCCCGTCAAGGGGCTGAGATACCACTGGACGTTGTCAGCGTGGTGACCCTAGAACCTGATCCGGATCATGCCGGCGAAGGGACTGGTCTAGCAGGGCTTCTTTCCTTCGCTGGCCTCCCCATTAGGAGGTTACAGTGTCCCATTCTGTTGTCGGCCCCGCGACGTCCTCAGTCGAGGTGCGCCCGAGGGTCGCGGTCATTTCCGTCCTCATCAAAGATGACCATGTCCTCTTGGTGCGTCGCGCGAACCCTCCTGATGCAGGATTCTGGGGATTCCCGGGCGGGAAGATCGAATTCGGAGAAACGATCACCAAAGCCGCCGAACGCGAACTCGGTGAAGAAACCAGCATCATCGGTCAGGCGACCGGTGTTTTGACTTCCGTTGACGCGTTCAGCCGAGACGAGACTGGACGGTTGGACAGTCACTACGTGCTTATCGCCGTGCTCTGCCAGTGGCGCTCGGGGCAACCCCACGCTGGCGACGACGCCCTCGAAGCACGCTGGTTCCCCCTCGACGAGGTCGACGAGGCCCGCCTGACTCTGAGCAAGGATGTCGCCGAGGTCGCCCGCTACGCCGCCACACAGCAGCAGAAGGAAGTGCACGCATGACGATCAAGAACGTCCTATCCATCGCAGGCACCGACCCCACTGGCGGGGCGGGCATCCACGCCGATCTCAAAGCCTTCTCAGCGAGGGGCACCTACGGTATGGCCGCGATCACCGCGGTCGTGGCACAGAACACGCGCGGTGTGCGCTCGTTCATGCCCCTTGATCCCTCTTTCGTCGGTGAGCAGATCGATGCAGTGTTCGACGATGTGCGCGTCGACGCGGTAAAGATCGGTATGGTCGCCAACGCCGCGATCGCCGAGGTCATCGCCGAGCGCCTGCAATACCACGAAGCCGAGACCGTGGTCCTTGATCCGGTGATGGTCGCCAAGAGCGGCGACAGGCTGTTGGACGACGATGCGGTCGCAGCCATCCGAGACACGCTCGTGCCACTGGCCACGATCATCACCCCGAACCTTCCCGAAGCCGCCGTGCTCCTCGACACCACAGATGTCACCCGCTTGGGGCAGATGGAGGACCAGGCCACCGGGCTGCGTGGCCTTGGCTGTCAGTGGGCGCTACTCAAAGGCGGGCATCTCACGAACGAGACGGTCAGTGTCGACTACCTCGCCGGCCCCGACGGGATCTCCACCTACACCTCTCCCAGGATCGAAACCCTCAACGACCACGGCACCGGCTGCACCTTGTCCTCGGCGATCACCGCACTGCTGCCTGACCACACCGTGCCCGAAAGCGTTGAACGGGCGAAGACCTACCTGCACGGCGCTCTCGTTGCCAGCGACCGCCTCGACGTCGGCCAAGGTCACGGTCCCCTGCATCACTTCCACCAGCTCTGGCCGCGCGGGTAGGGATGCAGAACAGCCCCTCCTCGTTCCGATCGGTAGAGCTAACCACTTCGACTCATGAAAGGAGCCGTGACGATGACGCGAAAGATGTTTCTCGCCGGCCCGTTCAAAGCTCTCGTCGACGCCGACACCCATGTGATGGGCGACGCCGCGATCGACAAGTACACCTCGATCATCGACTTCTTCGAAACCCAGGGGTGGGATGTGCACTGCGCCCACCGCAGAGAGCACTGGGGCCGTGAGTTCATGGAACCCAGCGAATGCACACGCATCGACTACACGGAGATCGCCGCCTGCGACGTCTTCGTCGCGTTCCCCGGCGCACCGGCATCCCCGGGCACGCACATCGAGATCGGGTGGGCCTCCGCCTGGAACAAACCCATCGTCTTACTCCTCGACGAGGGAGCCGAGTACGCGTTCCTCGTCCGAGGCCTCTCAGCGGTCGCCGACGTCCAGATGATCACCATCGATCCCGAGCAGCCCACCGGACCACGCATCCTCACCGCGATCGAGCACGCGCAGGCAGGAGCCGTCAGTGAAGCCTGAGTATCCCGACCTCCACACGCTCTACCTGGATTCCCTGCGACAGGTCTACACCGGGTTCGAATACCAGAACAGTCCCCGCGGGCAGGACGAACGCGAAATCATCGGCTACACCGCACGCCTGACCAACCCGGCCCGGCGGTACTGCTTGGCCAGGTCTCGTCGGCAGAACATCATCTTCAACTACGCCGAAGCACTGTGGTACCTCTCAGGGAAGAACGACCTCGACTTCATCCGCACCTACGCACCCTCGATGAGCCGGTACAGTCCCGACGGCCTCAGCCTGCCGGGCACCGGGTATGGTCCCAAACTGCTCAGACACGTCGGCGACGAGACTGCGATCGAACGAATCGTGAACACCCTCCGCGAGGATGACCCTGCGAGCAAGCGTGCCGTTCTGCAGATCTTCGACGACTCCGAAGACATCTACCGCCGCAACATCGACGTCTCCTGCACGCTGGCTCTCCAGCTGTTGCGCCGTGAGGACCGTCTGCACATGGTCGCGTTCATGCGCGCCAACGACGCGTACATGGGACTGCTCAACGACACGTTCTCCTTCACGTTCATCCAAGAATTTCTCGCCTCGATGCTGGGCCTGACCCCGGGTGTGTACATCCACAACGTCGGCTCGATCCACATCTACGAAAAAGACCTCACCAAGGTGCACACCCTCCTCGGCGGCGATGATCAGACGATCGTGGAGGAACCCAGCACTCTTCCACGGCTGCCCTCGGGGGCGAGCCTGGACCAGGTGCACCAGGTCCTCGCCCTGGAGAAGTCGATCCGTGCAGACGAGCTCCCAGGCCGCGCACTGGCGACCCTTGATCTTCCGGAAGCGTGGGTCGACATTGTCCGCCTGTTCTGGATCCACCGGCAACTCCAATACCAACGACCAGTCGACCCATCGATTATCGGCGACCTCCATCCCCTCCACCGGGAGCTGGTCGTGAGCCGATGGCCCAGCATCGAAAACGCGCGTGTGAGGGCGGTGCAGCAGTGACGACATCATGGACGACTCCGGCAGTCTCAGCAGGGTTCGATGCCTATGACGACTATGTCGAAAACCGACTGGCTTATACCCCGCTCGTCAATGACCTCCAAACTGCTTGCGGCCGAGGGGGGATCGTGCTCGATTATGGGTGCGGCAGCGGAAAAGTCTCACGACGCCTCCTCGACGCCGGAGCCGCAGCACAGGTCGTCGGAGTCGACATCAGCACCGACATGGTCACCCTCGCCCGGGCGCAGACCCCGCAACCGGCCGCGCGATTCCACACCATCGACAGCGGCCACGTTCCCTACCCGGATGACACATTCGATGCGATCGTGTGCTGCTTCGTATTCATCAACGTGCCCACACGCGAGGAACTGAGAGCGATCGCCCGCGAGCTCGCCCGAGTGCTTACACCGACCGGCAGACTCTTCATCGTCGATAGCAACCCGGCGGCCACAGGAGTACCGTTCCCGACCTTCCGCAGCGGCGAGCCCGGCAGAGGCTACCGTGACGGAGACGAACGCAAGGTCAGCTTGCAGATCCCCGGCACCGGGATCCTCGAGCTTGTCGACCGGCACTGGTTCATCAGCACCTACGAGGCGGTGCTGACCGAGGCCGGCTTCACAGTCGACAAGGTCACCGACCGCGGAGCACAAACCGTAGAGGACGTCGGCTCCCAGGCACCTATCGACCATCCACCGTTCATGCAGATCACAGCCCACCTCCAAGACCACTCCGAGTCGACGATCGGGGCGGGGTAGATGACGCGCGACGCTTCCTACCCGAAGCCGGCGACGCTGGCGGCAGTGGTCCGAAAAGGACGTGTACTCCTTATCCGGCGTGCCCACATGCCCGACGCCGAGCGCTGGGCATTCCCCGGGGGCAAGATCGAACCCGGCGAGACCCTGACCGCCGCGACCGCGCGCGAACTCGCCGAGGAAACAGGAGTCCTCGCCACACCCGGTGATGTCTTCGATGCTGTCGACGTCATCGATGCCGACCACAATCTGCATTACGTCCTGATCGCAGTGCTCTGCCGATGGGAACGAGGGGAACCGGTCCCGGACGATGACGCACTCGAAGCGGCATGGTTCACCCTCGAGGAAATGGCTGCGATACCGGTCGCGGAAACATTCAACGTCCGCGCTATCGCCCAAACCGCGCTCGAGCTGGAACGCAAGCAATAGGAACACTCAAGAAGCCAGAATGCCCATTTGCCGGATAGCACGTAGTGATATCAGGTGTTCTATGACAGCGATTCCAGTAACGAAGAATCAGGCCGTCCGAAGCTTGTGGAGAGTGTGGTTTCCGTGATGTGATGGTGGCGTGACACGGGGCGCCGCCCGTTCCAGCTTTCGAGCACGGGACGTGGTCGGCTGAGATGACACCCGTTGAACCTGATCCAGTTAGCACTGGCGAAGGGAATGTCCGGACTTTCACCCGCCGACAATGTTGGCGGTGTCAGCGCACCGAAGAGCAACTTTCGCTCTTCGGTGCGCACGGGTTGCCTTCGCCTCGATATCGAGAGGCATACACATGGCACACACTATTCTCCCCCTCACCGAGCAGATCGTCCTCGTCACCGGCGGCGCCCGCGGACTCCGAGCTGCGATCACTCGCGCGTTCCTGGCCCAGGGTGCGCGAGTGGTCATCGACTACCACACCTCCCAGGACGCCGCGGAGGACCTCGCCGCCGCCCACCCCGGAAAGGCGATCGCAATCCGGGCTGATGTCCGCGACCGCGCCCAGGTCGATGCCCTCGTCGCTGAGGCCGCCGATCGCTTTGGCGGTCCGATCACCACGGTCGTGAACAACGCGCTGGCTGACTTCTCCTTCAACGGCGACGCCCGCTCCCACGCGGACCAGATCTCCTACGAGGAGATCACCGCACAGTTCACCGGCTCCGTGCATGGGCCTCTCAACGTCATCCAGGCCACCCTTCCCGGCATGGTCGAGGCGGGCTTCGGCCGGATCGTCAACATCGGTACGAACCTCTTCCAGCACCCCGTCGTGCCCTACCACGACTACACCGCGGCGAAAGCAGCGCTGCTGTCCCTGACACGCACCTTCGCCGACGATCTCGGCCCGCAGGCCATCACGGTGAACATGGTCTCCGGGGGGCTGCTGCTGACCACCGACGCCTCGGCGGCGACCCCTGAGGCGGTCTTCGAGGGCATCGCCGCGGGCACCCCGCTGCGGGCGGTGACGACGCCGGATCAGCTCGCCGACCCAGTCGTATTCTTCGCTTCCCCGTGGGCCAGGGGTGTGACGGGTCAGAACCTCATCGTCGACGGCGGACTCGTCAAGGGGTGAGCGGCGTGGAAGGCAAGCAGGCCCACTTCAACCTCTTCATCCACGGTGTCGGTCATCGCAGCGCGGCCTGGTGGTCACCGCCACGTCGTGCAGCGCAACGACCGACTGCGCCTCGTCCCTGAACACCGTGACCACGCCTCTCTCATCTCACTCTTCGTTTAAGCAGAGCCCCTGCAGAAGCCCCGTTCATTCCCTTGACGGACACGCCGTCAACACCCTTCGGTCTAGATTTCTGGGGCGCTCTTCTCTCCGTGGGCTCGGAGCATGCCGAAGGCGACGAGGCCCGCCGCGAGCACGGTCAGAGCGATTCCGCCCCAGGTGACCGCGAGTCGGAACTCCGCGGTCTGCTCGGTCGGCCAGGCCGATGCGGTGAGGTGCCCGGTGAAGATGGCGGCGAGGAAGGTTCCGCTCAGGGCGATGCCCACGGCGGTTGCGAACTCGCCGGCTGTATCGGCCAGGGCCGCGCCGACGGTGGTCCGGTCTTCTGGAACTCCTTTCATGACGTTGGTTCCCGCGACGACGCCGACGACCCGCATTCCCGCCGCGACGAGCACGAGGGCCACAGCGATCCAGACGTATCCGACGCGTCCCAGAAGCGCGTAGACGGCCAGGCCCACGACGACGGCAGAGGCGCTGAGCCAGGCCGCTCGATCGAGTCCGAGCTTGTCGACGAGGATCGAGATGACGGCGCCGCCGGCGACGAGGACGATCACTTGCGGAAGCATGCCCAGTGCTGCCTGGGCGGGCGTCCATCCCCAGTCGAGCTGGAGCTGAAGTGCAACGAGGTACCCGATACCTGCGACGGCGAGGTTGGCTGCGCCTTTGAAGGCCAGTCCGCTGGACACGAGCGGGCTCGCGATCAGCTGCAGGTCCAGCAGGGGGTATTGGAACGAGCGCTCGCGCCAGGCGAATGCTGCCGCGAAAGCGATGTTATCTGGGGTGCGATGCGGGGTGACCGTGACGTCCAGCACGAGGCTGCCGGGCATCGGGAGTGTTCCTGGTGGACATGGTTACCTTGGGCTGTCCATCAAGCGGCTCGGGGCCGGCCCGTCATTGATCCGGGTTCGATGTCCGTAGTCGACCGAGGGCGTGTTCCAGTTGCTTCCGGAGTCGCTGGTTCTCGGCGGCGAGGTCGCGGACGCGCGCGTTGGCGACTTCGAGGCGGCGTAGCAAGGATGCATCGGTCGAACGTTGGGACGCAGGCACCGGTGCGCCGGATCTGCCTCGTTGGAGGTCGCGCAGCCGTCGGATTTCAGCGCGGATGTCCTCCTGCGTGTAGAGCCAGGAGCGTGAGACCTGCGCCTTCTGGGCGACGATCTGGAAGGTGACCGCGCCGCCCTCGCGGTCGAGGTCGCGAAGAGTCTGGGTGGCTTTGGCGCGGGTGGTTTCGTGGCGCCGCTGGGCGGCGGCGGTCAGGTGGTGGCTCTTGTCGGCATGCATCAAGTGTTCGCCTCGTCGTCCGGGTCGTCTTCCAGCGTGGTGATGATCTGGTCGAGGTTTCCCAGGACCTGCTGGTTCATCTCGGCCAGTCGTTGCTGGCCGCGGGCTTCGGCGGCGGTGATGATCTGCACGACCTGCTGGCGATGCTGGCGGTGCTCGGGCAGGAACTCGGAGGTGGTGATGAACATCGGGCAGCTCAGGCACGCGTTCGCGTGCGGGCAGGACTGCTGGACCGGCAGTCCGCAGAAGCCGTTGGGCAGGGCCTGGGTCGCTCGTCCCACTCGCTGCTTGGCCCAGGCCGCCTCGGCCAGGGGTCCGTCCGGGTCGAGGGTGACCGTCTCGCCCTTGATGTTGACCTTCCGTGCGGCTTCCCAGTGCCGGCGGATCGTGGTGTCACTGAGCCGGGCGTAGTGGGCGGTCATGACGTGGGAGTCGTGGTCGAGAATCCGTCGGACGATTTCTTGGGGGACGTCGCGGTTGATCAGCCGGGTGCCCAGGGTGTGGCGGAAGCTGTGCGGGACGACGCGAACGGGCTGACCATGCTCGTCACGGACATCGCAGCGCTTGAGCCAGCGGTGTAGCGCCTTGCGGTAGACCCCGTCACCCATCGGCTCGCGGCCATCTTCATTGCGGGTGACTCGAGGGAACAACACCGCCGCACCACCCGGCCATTGCTCCTGGAGGCGGCGTCGCTGCGCAGTGATTACCTCGGCGAGATCAGCGTCGATCGGCACCAGGGCCTCGCGCTTCATCTTGTGGTTGAGGTACCGCAGGTACGGTGCCCCCTCACCGTCGTAGATGATGCAGTCAGCCGGCAGACGGACGGTGTCGGTGATGCGCAGCCCGCACTCCATCAAGATCAGCGTGATCAGCTCGTAGCTGGGGTTGTTCCACTTGGCGAGGTTGTCCGGGTTCTCCAGCTGAGCCATCACGGTTTCGCTGAGCGCACGGGGCAGCCGTGCACCCTCCTTGGGAAAGTCCTCACTGAAGAACATCACCGTCGAAGGCAGGGAGCCATCCCAGCCGTGCTGTCGGATGCCGGTGAAGAACAGGTTCAGCTGACCGATCAGGTTGCGATGTTTCGCGGTGCCCGAGCACCGGGCGTGCAGGTGAGCGAGGTAGCACTCCAACAGCTCTCGGTCCAGTTCCCCCAGCCCCTGGAGGGCAGGTACCGCCTCGGCGAGGAATTCGCCGAACCACGCGATCGCCCGGTTGCCGGTGGAAACGCTGACCGCCCCGAGGCCCGAAGCCAGACGCCACCGAGCCCAGCGTTTCGCCAGGGCCTTGAGCCAGGGCTGTGGGATGCCCTCGAAGGTGATCCGGGCGAGCTGGCGGTCCTGGATGCCGAGCTCACGTAGCTGCCAGACATCGTTGCCGTACTGGGTGTCCCAGCTGTTGTTCTGGCGGGGCGCCCGGCCCCGGCGCCCTGGCCGCGGTGACCGTTCAGACGACAGCGGGATTGGTTCGCTCATAGCCGTACGTCTCGGCCGGTGAACCAGCCCGCTTCCTCCAGCGACTTGCGGGCGTCCTCGGCGCTCAGGTGCCCATAGACGGCGGCGGTGGTGGTGATGTCGGCGTGGCCAAGGAGCTTGGAGACCACCTCGATCGGCACCCCGTCGCGCAGCATCCGGGTCGCGGCGGTGTGGCGGCACCAGTGCGGATCGAAGTCGACCCCGGTGCGCCGCCGCAGCCGCTTCACCAGGTCATAGACGGCTGTGTAGGTCAAGGGGTGGCCGTGGGGCCGGCCCCAGAGATTGACGAAGACGTAGTCGGAGTCCAGATCGCCGTACTCCAGGTGCAGGTAGTCGGCGTAGAGCCGGACCAGCTCCGCGCTGACCGGCACCGTCCGCGGGCTGCGTGACTTGGAGCGGGCACCATTGTCATTGACCCGCGGCCGGACCATGATTTGGGTCTCGGCTGCAGCGATGTCCTCGTGCCGCAGGCCCAGCGCCTCCCCGATCCGCATCCCGGTGTCGAACAGCACCGCGAGGAGGAACCGGTCCCGCAGATGGTCACAGGCATCGAGGATGGTCTGTGCCTCGGTGGCGGTGAGCACGCGCGGGAGTTTGCGCTCCGCGCTCAGGACGATGGCTCGCCGCGGCTGCGGCTTGCCCTTGCTGATGTGGTGCAAGAACGGCTTCCACCTCGCCCCCCGGCCCCCGGCTGGGTGCCACGTCCTCAGCAGCTCTCCGAGGTCGATGCCGTGGCGCGCGGCGTGCTGGTAGAACGCGCTGAGTGCGGAGAGCTTTCGGTTGACCGTGGACTCGGTGCAGTGGCGCTCCACCGACGGCAGGACCCGGACCGTCCCGTCGCGTAGCTGCGGTGGGCGGCGCAGCCAGGCGACGAACTCGGCGACGTTCTCCAGCCGCACCTCGCGCCAGTCCATGTCCTGGGTACCGAGGAAGACGAACCAGTCCTTCAGGTCGTGGGCGTAGGCCTTGACCGTGTTCGGTGATCGCTCGATCTGGGTCAAGTACGCCAGGTACCGCTCGATCGGAGCCACCGGGGCGCCATCATCGGCCAGCACCGTCCACGACTCCACGATATCGAGCGGGGAGAGCACACGCTGGACAAACACCAGATCATGCCTCAGCTCGGGCAGGACCGGCCTGCACGTGGTCGGCTCGGCCTGCGTGTTCAGGCATCCTGCTCGTCCTGGCGGTTGGCAGGTGCGGTAGCGGGCAGTCGGATCAGGGATGCCGTGCCGAGTAGGGCCAGGGCGATGGCTGCGATGATCATCGCGGTAGTGAACCCAGCCTGTTGGACACCGAATCCCGTGAGCAACGGCCCGCCGGCGAGGCCTGCGGCGTAGGCCAGGTTGTACAGCGAGTAGGACCCACCCAGAGTTGGCGGGGAGGAGCGGAAGCCTTGTTCGCTGATCATGGTCGTCGCCGGTGCCAGCAGCAGAGCTGAGGAGACTCCGAGCAGGACCATGCCGATGCTGGTCTGCCAGAGTCCGCTTGCGAACCCGATCACAATGAGAGCCGCGGCGACGGTGATGACACCGAGGCCGATCAGGAGCCGAGGCGGCGCGGTGGTCACGTAATAGCCCACGATCGGGTTGGCGATGATCGCCGCCAGGGCAGCGAGACCGAAGAGCAATCCGATCGTCAGCGAGCTGGCTCCCAAGTACACCGGCAGGACCGGCTCGACGCCGGAGAGTACAGCCGCACCGACCGCGACAGCGATCACGATCGAGATCGATCCCGGGACGCGCAGTACAGCAAGAGGCCCACCCACGTCGTCGGTGACTCGAGGAGAGCCCTTGACCAGGACGATGCGCAACACCCCGTCGACCAGGGCGATGGCGGCTGCGAAGAGGAACGGGGATGCGGTGCCGAAGCGCTCGACGAGGAAGCCCGCCAGAGGCGGCCCCAGCAGCACACCCAGAGTGAGTGAGGAGATGGCGATACCCATAGCCTGTCCTCGCTTGTCGAAGCTGGTGGTCGCGGCGATCAGCGACAGCGCCGCCACCCAAGACATGGCGCCGGCGATACCTTGGGCGAGCCGGGCCACCAACAGCAGCCAGTATGGACCGCCGGTCGCGAACAACAGTGTCGCGGTGGCCAGCCCAACCAGGCCGATGAGCAGCGGAGTCTTGGGGCCGTGACGATCGACGATGCGTCCAGCGAACAGGGTGGAGATGACCATCGCCACCGCGTAGGAAGAGAACAGCACTCCGGTGGCTGCCGGACCAGCCTCGACCACCGCGGGCAGCAACGGCAGGACGGGCACGGCAAGACCGTGGACGAGCATATCGGTGAACACCGCTGCTGATCCGACGATCAGCGCCCGCCCGGGAGTGGTCTCTCGCACGACCGAGGCAGAGTCGAATGTAGTCATGTGCGTACGTCTTTCTAGGAGAACAACCCCTTGACTAGCGCCGCGATCGCGGCGTCGAGGTGTTCGGGCTGCGGAAGGTCATTGGGTCGGGTCACCGCGGTCACGGTGAACCCTTGAAGGAGCACCAGAACCAGACCTGCGGCTGTTTCCGGTGGTACCGGCACGTCGGCGTCATCACGTAAGGTCGCGGCGATCTGATCGCGCCAGGCGTCCAGCGCTTCGTGCTTGCGGCTGCTGTCATCGAGCGCCTGCGGAGCGACCAGGACCGTAGTGGAAGCCAGCGCACGGAACCGCTCATCGCTACGCAGCAACGTCACGTACTCAGCCAGCAAGTCGCTCAGCCGGTCCTCGGCAGTGGATAGCGCTGCCTCTTGGGCGAACAGCCGGTCCCCGTACTCCGACCAGCCCCACTCCAGGGCTTCGGCCAGTAGCTCGGACTTGCTTCGGAAGTGATGGTTCACAGCACCACGTGTGACACCGGCACGCTCAGCCACACGCTCGAACGTCGCCCCCTGCCACCCCTTCTCCTCGAAGGACATCAGGGCCGCCTCCAGCAGCGCCACGCGGGTCTTCGCCGCATCCTCGGCCGATCGCTTCATACATACACGCTAACACGTATGTAACCAACACCCAAGGCCACATGGGTGAAATCTTCGACGACAGCCTCGTCATAGACACCGTCCACGACACAGAACCGAAGATCACGTCAAGGTGCGGGCCTTACGACTCCAGATAACGGTCGGTCGCGGCCACCCCGGCCCAGGGGAACCAGGTGTCTGCGCCCACTTCGACGAAGAGGGCGGGGGCGAGCAATGCGGATGCGATGGCCGCGGTGCCCAGGATGGCTCCCCAGATATCGACAGGATCGCGGTGAAGCTCTTCTGGCCCGTCGGCGGGAATGCCTTTGCGGATCGCGATGAAGGCGATGGCTGCGATCGGCACGTTGACCAGCAGCAGGGTCTGCCACGGTGCGATGGCGAGGACGAAGCCGCCGGCGATCGGGCCGACGGCAAGGCCGATGAGTCCTACGGTGGAGATCACCGTCATCGCGCGTACCCGGAGGCGGTCATCGGCGAAGAGCCGGAACGCGAGAGCCAGGGAGCCCGGCGTGGTCATCGCGGCGGCCACCGCCATCGCCGCGCGAACGGCGATGAGCTGCCCGGCAGTGGCCACGAAGGCTGTCGCGAGACTCGTCATCCCGAGCAGCACGAGCCCGGCCAGCATCATCTTGCGTCGGCCGATGCGGTCGGCGACGGCGCTGAGCGCGAGCATCAATCCGCCGAACACGACGGAGTACACGCCAGTCACCCATTGCAATGCGGTGGCGGTGGCCTGTAGTTCCCGGCCGATGGTGGGCAAGGCGACATTGAGGATCGAGTTGTCGAGCATCTCGAACAGGAACACGGCCGACAGCCCGGCCAGCGCGATCCACGCGTCCTTCAGCGTGTGAGGCGGCTGCGCGGCCTCGGACTGGTGGCTGGGACGACGAATCATGGGTCACTCCTTCTCGGTGAAGAAGTGACGGGCCGTTCGTCCCGTGTGTGCTCGTGCGCTCTGTAGAGAGCCTCGTCTTCAACAGCGACGCACGTTTTTACTTCCGATGATCCCAGACTACCACTCGAGCGACACGCGTTTCAGGAGGCGAGCCTCCCCGCCCCTTCCTCCTGGTCCTAGTGTCTGTTCGACCTCGCCACAGTCTCAACACTCGTCTCCGCCCTCACCCTGACTCCTCCATACCGGATCGCTGGACCACCCAGAGCTGTCTCGACTCATCGGCTCCAGCCCGGCAACTCACCCTCGCGATGGCCTCCCCGATCAGCCCCGCCGCCTGAAGACACAAATAAATGGACGCATGTTACCTGCGGTAGTGCCCGCGCACCTTCCTCACGAAGCGACTCGTGAGGAAGGCGGTGACCGGCATGAAAGGCGGCGTGACCCTCTTCCGCGGGCCGGGCACTGCCGCCCGCCGGTACCTCGAATCCGACCGGTCCACCGCGGATGACTACTACCTCGAAGGCGGCACGGCGCTGGCGGACTTCACCATCACCAACGCCGCCGGTGAGGTCGTCGCGAACACCGGGCTGGACCCGGAGCAGTACGCGGGCTGGGTGGACTGGGTCCATCCGCTGACCGGGGAGCGGATGGGAATCCCGCGTGAGGCTGGCGAGATCCGGAAGGGCTCGCCGCGGTTCGCGGAGATGGTCGTCAACACCCCCAAGTCCCTGTCGATCGCTGCCGCCCTGCACCCGGAGGTCTCCGATGCCCTCGATGCCGCGCAGCAGGATGCGGTGGCCGAGATTCGGCGGTGGCTGGCCCAGCACGCCTACACGCGGGTTGGCCCGCGCGGGGAGCAGGAAATCATCCCGGCGGAGTCGGTGCAGACGGTGGCCGTGGTGCATCGCACCAGTCGTGCCGGTGATCCGCACCGGCATGTGCACTTCCAGATCGGCACTCGCGTGCCCGCCGCGGGCAAGTGGCGTGCCCTCGATACTGCGGTCCTGTTCAAGCAACAGGGTGCGATCCGTGCACTCGGCGCTGCGGTGATCGCCGCGCACCCGCACCTGGCTGCAACCCTGGACGCTCACGGCCTCACCCTCGACCCCGTCACCGGGGAGGTCACGGAGCTGGAGACGTTCAACCCGGTGATGAGCAAGCGTGCCCATCAGGTCGAACGCAACCTGAAGCGGTTGGAGGCCGAGCGGGAGTCCGCGCATCCCGGCGAGGAGGCCGGCCCCGTCGTCCGCGCGCGGCTGCTGCACAAGGCGTGGGCGCATGAGCGGCCGAACAAGAAACCGTCCGACCTCGGCGACGAAGATGCTTGGAAGCAAGAGCTGGTCGAGGCCGGTTACAACCCCGAGACCCTCACCCGTGCACCAGCACCCGAGCGGGTGTCCGTCGATGACCTCAGCGTGCAGGAAGTCGCCAACCGTGCCCTCGACCGCAGTGCGGCGGGTGGGTCGACGTGGACGGTGCACACCATCCGCGAGCACGTCACCCGCATCACCACCGACCACGGCGCGCAAGCGACACCTACGGAGTTGCGCGAGTTCGTGCAACTCGCCACCGATCTCGCAATAGGGGATTGCTTCTCCGTGCTGCCGCCCGGTGCCGTGCACCCCGAGCATGTTGCACACCTCACCAGTCTGCGGGTGGTGGAGGCCGAGACGCAGTTGCGTGACCGGCTCGAAGTGCAGGCACCGAACCGCGAGCCGCCCCGTCCCGACCTGACCGAGCTCGCCGCCGAGCACGGCCTCGATGCCGGGCAGGCCGAGGCTGCGGCCGCGGTCGCCTCCCCTGACCCGCTCGTCGTGGTTGAAGGGGCCGCCGGGTCCGGGAAGACCACCATGCTCGCCACCGCCATCGAAGCCCTCGACCACGACGGACGGTCGGTGCGGGTGGTCACCCCGACGAAGAAGGCCGCCCAAGTCGCAGCCGAGACCCTAAAGGTGCCAGCCGACAGTGTGGCTGCGCTCGTGTACGCGCACGGGTTCAGGTGGAACGACGACGGCGTCTGGACCCGCCTCAAGCCCGGCGACACCGACCCCACCACGGGCCAGACCTATATGGGTCCGCCGCAGGGTGCTCGGTTGGTGCGGGGTGAGCGGGTGATCGTGGACGAAGCAGGGATGCTCGACCAGGACACCGCGCTGGCCCTCCTCACCATCGTCCGCGAGTCTCGGGCGTCGGTGGCGCTGGTCGGCGACCGTGCCCAGCTGCCCGCGGTCGGGCGTGGCGGGGTGCTCGATATGGCCGCGCACATCCGCGGGGCAACTGTGGATATGAGCGAGCTGCACCGCTTCGACGACGAACACTATGCGGCCTTGACGTTGCGGATGCGCGACGGGAAGAACCCTGCGGCGATCTTCGACCAGTTGCACTCGCTCGGCTTGGTCCGGCTGCATGCCGACGATGACGCGCTGCGCGAGCACATCGCCGAGCACACGGCCCGCGAGGATGCTGTGACCGTGGCGACCAACGACGAGGCCACCGTCCTGAACGAGCGCATCCGCACCGTCCGCGTCGAAGCTGGCGAGGTCGACGACACCCGTACCGTGACCGGTTCTGATGGTCTGGCGATCGGTGTGGGTGATCTGGTGCAGGCGCGGCAGAATGATGCCGAGCTGCGGGTCGCGAACCGGCAGACCTTCACCATCCAAAGCGTCGACGAGGACGGTGCGGTCCACGCGATCGAGACCGGCACCGACCGCAAACACAGCGTCACGGTTGCCTGGGCGGCGGGACTGAAAGTAGACACCGAAAATCATGCTGCTCGGGTGTAGATCCAACTCTCGACGATCTCGGCGGGCGTGCGGTACCCGAGCGCGGAATGTATCCGTTGCCGATTGTAGTACAGCTCGATCCAACTAGCGATATCGGCAATCGCCCGTCGGCGGGTGGGATACACCACGCGATGAACCCGCTCGACTTTCAGGGTCGAGTTGAACGACTCCGCCCACGCGTTGTCGTAGCAGATGCCAGTACGGCCCACGGAACGGACTATACCGTAAGCCTCACAAAATAGCGCGAACTCATTTGACATGTACTGCGTGCCGCGGTCCGAATGGAAGATTGTCTCGCCAGGTGTAGTAAAGCCGTTCTTGGCTGCCATCTCGAGAGCATCCGTGACGAGGGTCGTTCGCATATTATCTGCCATTGCGTATCCGACAACCATCTTCGAATGGCAGTCGAGAACGGTCGCCAGATATAACCAACCCTGCCAGGTGGGGATATAGGTGATGTCTCCGACGAGCTTCGCGCCGAGGCGGTCCGACGTGAAGTCGCGGCGCAACAGGTCGGGTAGGTCATCTGCGTCTGCGGCGGGGATCGTCGTGCGGGGCCCGCCTGCCTTGACCTGGCAGGCCACCAGGCCGAGCTCTCGCATGATGCTGCGAACGGTCTGCTCGTCGATCGGGTGACCCTGCCGGTGGAGCTCTGCCGCGATGCGCCGGTATCCGTACGTGCCGGCGTGGGCAGTGAAGATCTCCTCCACCAAGTGCGCCATATCCGCGCGCCAGTGAGCAGTCGCAGAGAGAGGCCGATTCCGCCACCCGTAGTACCCGGAGCGCGACACTTCACTCCAGCCGCACATTTTGCCGATAGGAAAGTTGCCTTCTTCGGAGAAGATCAGCCCGTAACGCTCGCTTACGGCTGCTCCTTCGCGAAGAAGGCTGCCGCTTTTTTTAGGAACTCCCGCTCCATCCTGAGGTCTCGAACCTCGCGTCGGAGCCGATCAAGCTCCTCGCGATCTGCTTCACCGAGCGGCGTCTCGGTAATAGGGTTCTCCGCCCGATGCTTCTTCACCCATTGCCGGAGCGTCTCTGGATTCACACCATGTCGCCGTGCGACTTCGGAGACGATTTCTCCGTCGGCGACCACAGAACGCACAAGCTGCTCTCGCAGACTCTGGGAATACTTGCTAGGTCTCGCCATCTCACTGAACCTCCATACTGGATTGTAACTTTGGTCCAGTGTCTACGATCAACCCCTCACGCCAGTGTTCCCGCGGGGGCTCTACTTGGCACGGCGCTGGGATGGCGGGCCACGTTCTGGGCGGTAGCCTTCCTGTGCGTTCCTGCTGCAATCGGCATCCTCACCGGGATCCGTCCACAGCCGAGAGACACGCAGGACGAAGCCAACGATGGCCTGTCTCTCGCCTTCGAGTTGGCGCAGCTCCGCGTGCCCCGTCTTTTCACGGCGATGCTGCTCGCTGCGCTGGTCAATGGCGGGACTTTCGCCGCGTTTACGTTCCTCGCGCCGGTCGTGACCGGGACAGCGGGTCTGGGCCAGGTGTGGGTACCGGTGGCTCTGGTGTTGTTCGGCATCGGGTCCTTCATGGGAGTCAGCATTGCCGGGCGACTGTCTGACCAGCACCCGCGAACGCTCCTCGTTGTGGCCGCGCCGCTCCTGTTAGTTGGGTGGCTGTTGCTCGCGGTGCTTGCTGGGCACTCCGTGCCGCTGCTCGTCCTGGTGTTCCTGCTGGGAATGCTGGCATTCGCTGTGGGAAGCACCATGATCGCTCGCGTGCTCTACGCAGCATCGGAAGCGCCCACCATGGGTGGTTCCTACGCGACTGCCGCTCTCAACATCGGGGCCGCTGCTGGTCCGGCGCTCGGAGCGGTAGCGCTCGAGAGCTCGAGCAACCTTGGTCCCGTGTGGGCAGCGACCGCGCTGACCGCTCTCGCACTCCTCGTGATGCTGCCCACGCTGCGCATGATCGCCCCGCGGGTACGGAATGTGGAGGCTGCCAAGTGACGCACGCTAATGCTCCGTTGAGCCTTGAAGGTCGACGCCGGCTCGTGAATCGGTGCCTGACCCGGCCGATCGCGCACGTAGCTGCCGAGATGGGCATCTCACGCGCGTGCGCTTCGAAGTGGGTCAACCGGTGGAGACGCCATGGCGAAGCCGGGCTCCAAGACCGTGCTTCGACGCCCCACCACAGCAGTACCGCGACAGCCGCCTGTGTCATCCAACAGATCGAGGTCTGGCGGCGAGAGCACAAGTGGTCCGCCCAGCGCATTGCCTACGAGCTCGCCGAGCTGGACGTCAGGATCAACCGGCGTACCGTCAGCCGACACCTGAGCCGGCTCGGCCTTGGCCGACGCCGGTTCATCGACCCTGGCGGCGACACCAATCGCAAGCCAGGGAAGATCACCGCCCGCTGGCCCGGCCATATGGTGCACCTCGACGTGAAGAAGGTCGGCCGAATCCCTGACGGTGGCGGCTGGCGCATTCATGGGCGCAACAGCGACCAGGCTAGGACTGCGGGTCGCGCGAAGTCAGCTGGGGCGAAGCGGGGGTACACCTACCTGCACTCCGCCGTCGACGGATTCTCCCGACTCTCGTACACCGAGCCGCTGACCGACGAGAAGGGACCCACGGCGGCAGCGTTCCTCGCCCGAGCTAAGGCCTGGTTCGCCGCTCACGGGATCTCGCACATCCACCGCGTCATCACCGATAACGGTGCGTGCTACCGCTCGGCCGACTTCGCTCGAATCGTCGGCAACCGCACGCGACACCAGAAGACCAGGCCCTACACGCCCCGACACAACGGGAAGGTGGAGCGCTACCAGCGAATCCTGGCCGAGGAACTGCTATACGCCCGAGAGTTCGAGAGCGAAGAAGCCCGCGACACCGCGATCGGAATCTGGAATATCCACTACAACTACCACCGCCCCCATAGTGGAGCGGGCGGACATCCCCCAGCATCTCGGCTCCGTGCTGGCGTCACCAACGTCTGGCCCTCATACATCTAGGAGGCAGGCGGCTTGCCCCAGATGCGCCGCTTGGTCAGGTGCCACGCCCCGCACGACGGGCACTCATAGATCCGCAACGGACCGGCATAACGCGAGCGGCGCAACGCGACCCGCGCGGCGTCACCATAGTCTCCGTACTGACGTTTGCCGGTATCGAGACACAGTGCGCGGCTCTGAACGGCATGGTGCTTCTTCCGTCTGCGATGTCGGGCCATGTGCATCTCATTTTACAATTGAAGTACTCGTTTCCAGTCGCGCAGGGCTCCATGGAGATCTGAGAGAAGTGCGGCCTTGCGAACATTCTGGCGTCTGAGGACCGTGTACGCTCCTCACTCCCACGCTGCTAGCTTTTCCGGATTCCGCACGGCCCAGATATGATCCACCATTCCAGAACTCACATTCACAGAAATGACTGCGACGATCTTCCCCTCGGAGGTCGCCACCAGGCCAGCCTCTCCGTTGACAACCTGTTCCTCGATATGGAGGCCCGGTTGGCGGCCAAACGCGCCAATGAAGAAACGAGCCACTTCCTCCGGGCCATACAACGGCTCCAAAGCAGCAGAAACGAGCCCGCCACCATCGGTGACCGCCGTGACATTGGGGTCCAGCAACTTAATAAGCCCCCCAATGTCGCCTTCGCTCCAAGCGTTCTTGAATGAACGGACGACGGCAGCATGCTCTTCACTCGGCACGGCAATCTGGCGCGAATCTCGAATCCGCTTTCGTGCGGAAGACGCCAACTGACGGCAAGCTACCGGTGATCTTCCGACAATCTCAGCGACCTCTGCAAAAGTGAATCGAAAGACGTCATGCAGAACGAAAGCCACGCGTTCAGCTGGCGTCATCGACTCCAGCACGACTAAGAGGGCCATCGAGACGGACTCGTCCATACTTACTCGATCTGCTGGGTCGATCGAAGCTTGAGATGAGCTGCTTGTCCAGGCACTTGGATCGGGGATAGGTTCAGGGAGCCACTCGCCGACGTAAAGCTCTCGACGAACGCGCGCACTGCCGAGAAGATCGAAACAGATTCGGCTCGCGGTCGTAATTAGCCAAGCGCGTGGCGATCGCACGTCCTCGCGAGCAGAATCCTCAAGCCGATACCAGCGAATGTACGTGTCTTGAACAGCGTCTTCAGCATCGCTGAGCGACCCGAGGAGTCGATAGCACAGGCCGAGTAGGATACTGCGCTCTTCGACGGCGTCCCCAAGGCTCGGCGGCTCAGTCACAGCCGACTCAGTGGCGTCCGGCATGATCCCTCCTCCTCGCCACCGGCCAGCTCGAGCAGGCAAGGCGGCTCTTGATTGAGACTATACAGCGGGGGCAGACCACCCCCTACAGGTAAGACGAAGCACACGATCAGAGTGTGAGGTCTGCTCCACCAGAACGTCGAGCGGTGTCATCGCGCACAGGAGAACCGTCAGTCCGGGGGTTCTCAGAGGATTCCGTCGCTTGTGGCTCAGCAGATGAGTGACCGCGAAGCTCCCGAACCTCGTCAGGCGAAGGCGGAACGACACGATCCTCAAAGAACCTGCGAGAGAAGAACGCTCGCACCCTCTCCCTGATTCGAATCCGCCCAGACTCATCTGGCCGCGGATGCAGTGGAGAGGGAGACTCATAGTTGACAAGCTCCCATCGTTGGAACTCATCAACCGGTGCGTGTATCTCCTGGTATTCGCCGCTCGGTAGACGCACGATCCTCCCCGTTTCGAAACCGTGCAGTGCGATCTCCTTGTCCTTTCTCTGCAGGCCGAGGCAGATCCGTCGAGCGATACTGAAGCCAACGATGGGTCCGAGGAACAGTGACACCTGGAGCGCAAGAATGACGTCCTCGTTGCTGAGAGAAAAGTGCAAAGCGATGACGTCAGAACCGGCAGCTATCCATAGAACCGCGTAGAAGACGATTGCGGCAATGCCTATACCGGTACGTGCGGGTGCATTCCTGGGGCGGACCAGCAGATGATGATCGCGTTTATCGGCGGAAATCCACGATTCGATAAATGGGTACAGGATTGCAGCGACGAAGAACAACCCACATACGGCGACGGGAACGAGGATCGCAAGAGTGAGCGTATAGCCACTCAAGACGATCTCCCATCCTGGCGGTACGAGTCGCTGCGCCCCGTCCAGGAACGCGACAAACCAGAGAGCGCCGCCCCCGGCCGAAGCATTACCTGGGTCAGCGGGGCCATAGGTCCAGATCGGATTGATCGTCACAGTGGCGGCGATGAGGAACAGGATTCCAGACACCATGAGCATCAGACCGAATCGCTTGACTGTGGCGGGGGCGAGCGATTTCCCGACCACGTTGTTCTCGGACCTCCCTGGCAAAGGGAACTGAGTGGGCTTGTGACGGAATGTTTGAAAAGCGATGACAAGACCGAATAGGGCGATCAGTGCCGGAAGGATGAGGACGTGCATCGGGTACACCGTTGCTATCGCTCCGGATGGAAAGCTGCCTTGAAAGAAGAGTGATGAAAGAGTCGTACCAATCACTGGTATGGCCTTTAGGACGCCGTCGAGGACTGCAAGACTGCTGCCTGAGAGCATGTCATCCGGAAGGAAGTGCCCTGTCAGTCCCGCCATCATCGCCGTCATGAGGCAGCCGAACAGAGCTATCCAAGCTATTTCCCGCGGCTTGCGAAGCTCGGCGGTAAAGAAGACTCGCAAGATCTGAAGAATCAGAGCTGCGATCATGAGCGATGCGCTCCAGGAATGCAGTTGGCGCATGAGCAACCCACCGCGGACCTCAAAGGACAGCTCCATGGTCGATGTGAATGCTCGCGAGGCTTCTACACCTCGTAACGGCTCATATGGGCCTTGGTACGTGACTGTTTCGACTGACGGGTCATAGAAGAACATCAGGAAGACGCCCGACAACATGCAGACGATGAATGACGCCAGGGCGATATGAATAAAGAAGAACGACCAATGATCGGGAAACACCCTGGTCCTAAGCTTTGCCAGCCAAGTGCTTGCTCCGACTCGCTTGTCTATCCAACTGCCGACCCGGTCGACGGCTCTCGTTCTCGGCGAATGTTCGCGTGGCACAAGTATCCCTTTCGTTGGCCCGTGGCACTTCAGCTGACCAACTAAGAGACGACGCGGCGCTGCGATCTGTGAGGCGGGACTCCCGCACTTCAGCGACTAAGGCGAGTCGCAACGCAGCCGGAGCGGGCGGTCCCGGGCCTCGGACTGCGACCGGCGGGACTGGCCCTTAGCACCGTCCTTGACCTGGTCCGTAGGGAGGCTTCGAAGCGACCGTCCCCCACCCAATGCCGCCGCGGGGAGCCGCGATGACCAGCGCACCTGACGTTTTGAACCGCTGCTCCGTCGAAGTGTTACCAGAGTCACACCAGACGGACCACACCGCCGAAGGAGCCCGCACATGCAGACAGTAGTCCCGCATACCGCCAAGGATCAGACCACACCCGACTTCGGGTACGACGGAAGCACGAGTGATCGCCATGGTTCCCCGTGACAGCCACACCGAATCCGCCAGGTCTTTCCTCGAAGTCGTACAAGGCGAGCGGCTTCGCCTACTGTCCGTCGCCTACAACCTGCTCGGATCAGCATCTGACGCAGAAGACGCAGTACAAGAGGCCTATCTCCGCTGGTACCGCCAACCGCCGTCAGAGCGGAATGCGATCAAGACGCCGGGAGCTTGGCTCACCAAAGTCGTTACCCGAATTTTCCTCGACCAACTACGGTCGGCCCGCAAACGACGCGAATTATACGTTGGCGAGTGGCTTCCCGAGCCGATCCCTGCCTTCGATGTCAGAGTTGCCGAACCTTCGGGGACCACATCCGCCGACCCTGCCGACCGCATATCACTTGATGAGTCGGTTTCCATGGCGCTCCTGATCGTCCTCGACAAGATGTCACCCGCCGAACGCGTCAGCTTCGTCCTGCATGACGTGTTCCAATACTCCTTCGCCGAGATCGCGGAAATCGTCGGGCGTACCCCTCATGCGTGCCGCCAACTCGCTTCGTCAGCGAGGAAACGAGCAAAGAGCGCCACCTCTGGACGCGTCGAACAGGACGAACATCGGCGTGTTAACCAAGCTTTCAAAGAGGCATGGCAGCAAGGCAGTCTCACGAAGCTTCTTAACGTACTCGATCCGAGCGTTACCGCCGTCACAGATGGGGGGGGAATCGTGAGCGCAGCAATTGACCCAATGGTCGGTGCAGAGCAAGTCGCCGCCTTCTTCAAGGCAGTCATGATCAAGCAACCGGGACTGATGCAGGGTTTGGTGACATCTAATCTGGCTTGTACACAAGCAAGCCTGGAAGGATAGACACCATGCCACAGCCCTACCCACAAGAATTCCGCGATGACGTCGTCCGCGTCGTGATGGGCCGCGACAAGAACACAACAATTGCCCAGATCGCCAAGGACTTCGGCGTCCACGAAGCCACCATCACCAAATGGGTCC
>NZ_RHFG01000043.1 GCF_004745485.1 Brevibacterium sp. S22 | reverse complement strand
TCTCAACCACTCACGCAGCAGTGGTTCCTCATCCTCGAGCAGGGTCAGAGCCGGAGCGGGAGAATTCGCCATAAACCAATTCTCCCAAACACCCAACCATTCAGGAATTAACGACACGCGACACTAGTACGGAGCGTTGAGTCCGGCAAACATGGGGAAATGTTTGACATTGAGTGTCAGTGGCACGGTATCCAGTGACAGTGCGGTTGCCGCGATCGCGAGGTCTGCCGAATCGATGCCTCGATCGCCAGGCAGCCAGGCTCTTCCAAGTTCTCCGGCGATTTCAGAGATCCTCTCATCGACCGGGTGCCAGGTGATTGCGGCCAGCAGACTGCGGGTCGGGCCCTCTTCGTCTTTTCGCATGCCGGTGAACACTTCGAGTCGACTCACCTCGCTTGCATGCAGCGCGCCCATCGCCCGTGCCTTGAGCAGCGCGGCTTTCGCGTCGTCGCGCCCGCGGAGGACATCGATGAGGACGGAGGTATCGACAACCGTCATTGCGTGAGCGTTTGGTTCAGTCGGTCGCCGGAACGCAGCCGTTCGACGTAGGCTCTTCCGTCATCCTGTCGATCGATCCAGGCGCCGAACGCCGCTTCGATGGCGCTGTAGTCTTCGTCGGCGTTGCGATCCGTTCCGTACGTATTCTCAACGGCGTCTCGGATCAGCGCGGAGATTGACCGTCCAGTTCGCGAGGCTTCGTTGTCGAGAAGCTTTCGGACTTCGGCGGTCAGCGAGATCTGAGTGCGTTGCATGATGTAATGCTACATTATGAAGGTGCGGCTTCAGGGGGTCTGTGGGTGAAGAGGCGAGGGTGAGGGCTCTTGGGTTCACCTCTGCCGCACGCGATCGACGAGGCCGGTCAGTGCTGACGAATCCGAACCGGCCTGCTCCGCGTCCCGGTTGCTGAAGGGAATGCCTGACTGCAGTCCGCGCCAGCCGCAGGTGATCGCCTCGCCGAGCAGACTCAATCCGATGCTCAAGGTGATGGGGCGCACCGCTTCCTCGGCGCCGATGGCCTGTGCACCGAAATGCAGGCCGGCGCTCGCGGCCAAACTGAGCGCCCACACGACGAGTGTCTTCACGGTGTATCTCTGATGAAGGGTTCCGCCCTTCTCAAAGAGCACGGTCGAGGCCCCGCGCAGCATGCCGAAGCCGACACCGACAGTAATGGAGACAGCGAGGAAGGCGATGTTGGCCGCAGTCCAGTGGTTGAAGCCCCATAGGTCCTTGATCGAAATGGCCACCAGGATGAGCGGCGGCACGGCGAGGTCCTTCGCATCCACGGGCTCTCCGCGGAAGCGTCGAACGATGACGAGCACGATGATGGCGATGACTGCGATGGCAATGAGTGCCGGATGCATGAGAAGCCCCTCTCGGCTTAATAGCATGAACGTGCTAAAACGATAACACGATGTAGCATGAGTATGCTATAAAAGAGCCATGCCGAAGATCGTCGATCCTGCCCAGCGCCGTGAAGCCATCGCCGATGCCCTCTTTGCGATCGTCCTCAAGCAGGGCTTTGCCAAGGTCTCGCTGCGCGCGATCGCCGAGGAGGCCGGTCTGGCAATCGGCTCGATCCGGCATTACTTCACCACGGCTGAAGGGATCGTGCGCTTTGCGCTCGAAACGCTCGTCGCGCGGGTCAGCGCTCGCCTCGAAACTCGTCTGGCGTCGCTGTTGCCGCAGCTGGACGCCGGTTCGCTCAGCGGGGGTGCGGCGAAGGAGCTGACCGTCGATCTGCTCGCAGAACTGCTTCCCCTCGACGAGGTGCGACGGCAGGAGTCAGTGGTGTGGCTGGCGTTCGAGGAGACTGCTCGGACGGACCCTGCGCTCGCCGATGTCTTCGAGACCTCGGTCCGCGGTTCGCGAAAGCTGATGGCTCGGACGCTCGAGAGCATGTCACATCGAGGGGCCTTGCGGGTGGATCTCGACCTCGATCTTGAAGTCGATGCTCTGGCTGCTCTCATCGACGGACTCACGCTTCGTTCGACATTGCACCCCGAGGTGCTGACGCCCGAGCGTGCTCGCGAAGTGCTCTCCGCCCACCTCGAGCAGCTGCGAAAGTAGGGCGTTGTGTCCGTCGATGGGGTTAGCCCTGTCGGCCGCGAGCACCGCGGGCAGGTCTCCCACTTCACGCGGAGGTCCCTTCTCTACTCGAACGCCGAGCTGAGTATCGACTCGGCCCCGGCGAGGTAGCCCGCGATCATCGCTCGTGCGACGTCGAGCACTGACCGCTCGGGCGGCAGATATCCGGGGTTGTGGAGGGAAGCCCGCGGCTGACCGGTGCCGACGAAGCTCATGGCTGAGGGGACGGCTTCCGAGAAGAACGAAAAGTCATCGGCGCCCAGTGACCGCATCGGCGGCGCCACGGTCACACCGAGGCCCTGAGCCTGCGTGGCAAAGCGTCGTGCCAGGTCGGAGTCATTGATGAGCACAGGTTCTCCGTCGACGATCGTGACGTCGGCCTCAAGGCCGTAGGCCTGTGCAATGCGCCGTGCCATGGTCCCAATCGCCGTCTGGATGTCTGTTCTCTCCTGCGCCGAGGTGGTCCGAACGGTGGCGCGGATACTTCCGTGGCGGGGCAGCACGTTCGCTGCACCATCACCGACGCTGATCGTTCCGACGCTGACCACGGCCGCCGACATCGGCCCGATGGTCCTCCGTACGATCTCGGGCAGTGACAGGGCGACGTTCGCAACCGCAGCCACCGGGTCGGAGGCGTTGTGCGGGTAGGCTCCGTGTCCTCCGCGACCGTGGACGGTGATGTGGACTTCGTCCGCTGCTGCGTTGATGTAGCCCTCGCCGATCGCCACCTGCCCCAGCGGCACTCCTGGGTGGTTGTGGACGCCCACCATCCTGGCGATTGATAATGTTTCAAGTCCTTTCTCGGAGACGATGTCGAGGGCGCCGGAGGGATAGGTTTCCTCGCGCGGCTGGAAAACCGCGGACAGTGCCACCGGTAGCTCGGAACTGGTGCTCTCGCGGACCTGGGGGAATGCCCGAACGACGGCGACGAGCGCGGCCATGTGCACATCATGCCCGCACGCGTGCATTGCACCGTTCGTGGAGGCGAAGTCTGCGCCGGTCGCTTCCTCGCCGGGCAGTGCGTCGAGCTCGGCGCGGATGCCCACAGCGGGACCGTCCGTAGGCCCGATGCGTCCGATGCGACCGGTTCCGGCGATCGTGTCCAGGCACATGAAGGGAGAGAGTTCAGCCTCGATGACCTCGGCGGTTGTCTGTTCCTGACCACCGAGGTCGGGGGAGGCGTGGATGCGGCGGCGGAGGTCCAGGGCATGGTCGAGGTCGGTCTCGACTGCATCCAGCCAAGCGGCTCCGAGCTCTGCGGACTGCTCGGTCGAGAACTGCTCCTGCCTGGTGCTCATACTCACTGTCCATGCCCTGTTTCGTTCGCCGCCAAGCCGTAGACCCGACGTGCGTTGCCTGCTCCGATCATTCCGGAGATGCGACGGAGCTCATCCTCCGGCCAATCGTGTCGGGCGGCCCAGTCGGCGAGAACCGAGTCGAGTCCGTCTCTGAAGAGAATCGACCCGAGGCTGTAGAGCTCAGCGGCTCCCCAGGCGTCGGAAGAGAACAGCGCCTTATGGAAGGGGGCGAGCTCGAGGGATTCGGCGATCACTTGAGTGGCCTGGGCCCCGGTGTAATTGATGGCGAGTCCGACATCGGCATAGACGTGTTCGAAGCAGTGGGCCAAATAGCCGGCTTCGCGGTGATAGGGGTAGCAGTGCAGCAGCATGACGCTCGCTCCCGAACCGCGACTGAGCCGCAGGAATTCGGTGAGCAGGAGCGGATTGCAACGGTGAAGATCGACGTCTGGATCGCCGTAGCCAATGTGGAATTGAATCGGCACGGACCGGTCGACAGCTTCCCAGATGAGGTGACGGATGATCGTTGCGCTGTCGAGGCGGACAGGGCCGTCGGCATTCGCTTTGGTCCACTCAGCGACTGCTGCGTCGACCTCGCCAGCGGCTGGGCGCTCGGGTGCGAAGTCAAGACCGATGCGGTAGGCGGCGATCGACTTCACCCCAACGGCGGTGCGCAGGCGTGCATCGAGTTCGTCGGCGAAGGCGGTCCGGAAGTCGGCGGCGAAAACCCCTGATTCCACGAGCTCTTCGGCGATGCGTTCGAGGCGGACCACCTCGGAGACCCGGGTGCCGGCTCGCACTCCCATCTGTTGGGGACCGAGGATCTCGTCCCCGCGGTGTCCGGTTTCGACGAGGAGAGTGTCGTAGCCGAGTCCGGTCAACAGTCGTGTGTTGACCTCTACCGCGCCGAGGCGGGCCCTCTCTGCAATGTAATCTTCGGGCGAGGCGAAAGTTGGCAGCCCCAGGAGCGGGGCGCAGTACCGTCGGACCATGAAGCCGAGTTGTGTGTCGAAGAACGTCGTGCCGACCGGACCTGGACGATCGGACTCGGTGATGAGATCCTCGAAGCCCGCGCGATCAAGGTCGTGCTCGAGCACGCCATGGCAGTGGTGGTCGACGAGTTCCAGATCGTTCATCCATTCAAAGTGCACGGGTCCTCCTCAGTAGAACTTCCGGTAGGCGGCGCACTGCTGTGAGGGCTCGAGGTCACCGAACTCGGCGATCTCCGCGCGCTTGACGGCCAAATATGTCGCTAGAAGCTCGGGATGGAACCACTCACGGACCACGTCATCGGATTCGAGGCGCTCGATAGCCTCGCGCAGGGACGTCGGAAGCTGACCTTCGGCACTGACGGACGAGTCGGGATCGCCGACGACCACCTCCGCGGGCTCGAGGTCCTGGCGAAGTCCCTCCATGCCGGCTTTGAGGAGGATGCCGAGCAGGAGATAGGGGTTGGCTCCGATGTCGCCACCACGGAACTCGAAGTGCAGCTGCGGACGAGGGTCTGCTCCGCCGATTTCGTTGGTGGGCACGATCCGCAGCAGCGCCTCGCGATTCTGGAGGCCGAGGAACGACGCCGCCGTGGACCAGTTGTGTGGGCGCAGCCGCTGGTAAGACACGACGAGTGGCGCGAAGATCGCGGTCAGTGAAGGGGCGTACTTGACGATTCCGGCTGCGAACTTTGCGGCCTTGGCAGAGATACGTCCGGGGCGTTCGGCGTCGAAGACCAGAGTCTCGTCGTCGAGGTCGTTGAGACCGAAATGGACGTGGACGCCGGAACCTCCGTCGCCGGCGATCGGGACCGGTGAGAAGGTGACCTCCCTGTCGTGGCCGGCGAAGACCGCGGCGACGGTATCGCGGACGAGAACGGCGCGGTCGGCTGCGGTAAGTGCCGGGGCCGGTGAGACTGTGAGCTCGAACTGGTTGGGGGCGTATTCTGGCAGCCAATTCTCCGGTTGGGCGCCCATCTCGGCCAGGGCGGCCATCGCTTCCGAGCCGATCGGTTCGAGGGCGCGGTGGGCCTGCAGGGAGAACGGTTGAGTTGGGGCCGTGTTGCCGAGGTCGGTGAACTCGTGCTCGAAGGCTGCGTTGACCTGGATGCCGAATTCCTCCGCCAACTGTGCAATCGCCTGCCGCAGGAATGAACGAGCATCACCGTGCCAGGGTGTGCCGTCGGTGTTGACCTGATCGGAGAACACGATGGTCAGCGGTGGTTGGCCGGGAATGAGGGTGGTGCGCACAGCGGAATCGAAGTCGGGAAGGAGCCGGAGATCACCGGAGGAGTCGAAGGGGATGTCATCGGTGATGTGACCACTGGGACCGATGCCGAGATTGGCCGGCACCCATCCCACCGACGTCGACGACTTCAGCGATTCGGCGCGTACCGCACGGCCCCGTGTGTGTGCGGAGAGGTCGGAGGTGGCGAGGAAGACGAGTTCGCCGGGTCCGGGCCGTACGCTTTCGTGCAGCCACTCATGGCAGGGTAGTTCGGTGGCGGAATTAGGTCCTGTGCTCACGGTGTGACTCCTTGTTCGAACGTCGGTGTTCGCTCGTGGCTGGTGGGCTGGAGTCGCGGGACGATCAGACGCAATTCCAGTTATGTAATGAAGAATATCAAACATACGGATATGGTCAATATATGTAACTCTAATTTCAGGTAGTTCTCCTCTCCGCGTCGCGATCGGGTTGGCCGGCTGCGTGATGGAGAGTTCGCCGAGCACAGACGTTGATTCGGCAGCGGACAGACGACTTCGTGCGGACGCAGTAAAGTCGGGGATGAGACAGAGAGGCGATGAGATGACACGCAAGGACGCGACCGCCGAGGACGAGTCGGATACGCAGGGGTCGAGAGGCGAAGACGGACCGAGTCTGGCAGTGGGACTGCGGGCTGCCATGTCGACGTTCACCCCGGCAGAGAAGAAGATCGCCCGTGCGATCCTCGCCTCTTATCCGTTCTCCGGACTCGAACCGATCTCGAGCCTTGCCGAGACCGCGGGAGTGAGCGCGCCATCCGTCGTCCGCTTCGCACGGACGCTGGGATTCAACGGCTATCGGGAGTTCCAAGAAAGGCTCAGGCAGGAGATCCGTGAGCGCGAGGAGTCGAATCTCTCGCAGGCCGAGACCCGCCCGCGTGGCCAGGAGCCGCAATTCGACGCCGCACGATCCGCCTATCATGCGGGGATCGACCAGACTTTCGACTCGGTGATCGGTGACGACCTCGACAGGACTGTCAGACTGCTCGCGCAGATGAAGAGGTCGGTGGTCTTCCTCGGCGCGACGTACTCGGGCTTCATAGCAGACATCTTCCACGCTCAGCTGGCTCCGGCGAGGCCGGGCACGATGCGGCTGGCGGCAAATCCTCTCGTCGCTGCCGGCCAGCTCCTCGATCTCAAACGGGGAGACGTCGTTGTCGCCTTCGACGTCAGGCGGTACGAGCCCGGAGTCACGGATGTCGTGCGGACGGCCAATGAGCTTGGCCTGACGACGATTGTGTTCACCGATCCCTGGATGTCTCCTGCTGCTGCCTTGGCCGACCACGTACTCACCGCCGATGTCCGCGCGGCGGGTCCCTCGGACACGATGGTGCCGATGCTTGCGCTCGTCGAGGCGGTGAGCGAACTCGTGGTGGTCGAACTCGGTCAGGCGGGATTCGACCGTTTGGGACGGCTCGATCCGCTGAGGCTCCGGCTTGGAGGCAGCGCGAACAGAGCGTGGCCTTGACCTGGACCGGTCCTGATTGCCGTGGTGCGTCAGCCTTCCTCGATGACGCAGGCTACGGTGTTCTCTCCACCGGCTGTTGCCGTCAACCCATGGGTGATTCCGTTGAAGCCCGGGTAGAGGCGAGCGAGCTCGGCCTCGGCCTTGAGGTACTCCACGATCTTCGGGCTCACTCGTTCCCCAGGAACAAGAAGCGGGATGCCGGGCGGGTAGGGCGTGAGCAGGACTGCGGAGATGCGTCCCTCGAGCTGCGAGATCGCCACATGCTCAATCGTCCCGCTGGTCATCGCCGCCCAGGCGTCGGTCGGCAATAGTGCGACCGCAGGCTCCTCGAGGTAGATATCCGTAGTGAGGTTCGCGAAGTCGTGCTCGCGATAGAGAGCGTGGAGCTGTTCGCAGAGGTCTTTCAGACCCAACCCAGCGTACTGTGGCGACTCCGCGACGAACTCCGGCATGACCTCGTCGATGCGGACGTTGCTGTCGACGGCACTCTTGAATCGGTGGAGTTCGGCGATGAGCGTATTCCACCGTCCCTTCGTGACTCCGATCGTGAAGAGGATGAAGAGTGAGTAGAGGCCGGTCTTCTCGACGACGACACCATGTTCGGCGAGGTACTTCGACAGCACCAGTCCGGGGATGCCGAAGTCGCCGAACTCGCCGTCGATGCTCAGACCCGGAGTCGTCAGGGTGACCTTGATCGGGTCGAGCATGGCGAAGTCCTCGCCGATCTCGCCGAACCCGTGCCAGTTGTCGGAGGAACTCAGCTGCCATTCGGCGCGTTCCGCCAATCCCTCCCGCGGCGGAGTGTCCGGACCCCAGACACCGAACCACCAGTCCGAGTCGGCATGCTCGTCGCCGATGCGGATGATCGCCCTGCGGAACTCCATCGCCTCGGTGATGGTCTCTTCGACCAGGGCATGACCGCCGGGTCCGCGCATCATCTCCGCGGACACATCGCAGCTGGCGATGATCGAGTACTGCGGACTCGTCGACGTGTGCATGAGGTAGGCCTCGTTGAAGATATCGCGGTCAAGTTCGGTCTCCTCGGAGTTCTGGACGAGGATCTGTGAGGCCTGCGAGAGACCGGCCAGAAGTTTGTGCGTCGACTGCGTGGCATAGACCAACGACTTCTGTGTCTTCGCGGTCCGCTCATCGACGCCGTGCATGCCCCGGTAGAGCTCGTGGAACCGCGCATGCGGGAGCCAGGCTTCATCGAAGTGGAGGACGTCGACAAAGCCGTCGAGGGTCGACTTGATCTCCTCGGCGTTGTAGACGACCCCGTCGTAGGTGCTCTGCGTCAGGGTGAGGATGCGCGGGGTCACGCTCTTGTCGGTGATCGCCGGATGGGACCGGATCTTCTCCGCGATGGCTTCGGGGGAGAACTCGCTGCGGGGGATCGGGCCGATAATCCCGGCACGGTTCCTGGTCGGCCAGAGGTAGATCGGAATCGCCCCGGTGAGGATGATCGCGTGAAGGATCGACTTGTGGCAGTTGCGGTCGACGACCACGACGTCGCCAGCGCTGACGGCAGAGTTCCAGACCACCTTGTTCGAGGTGGAGGTGCCGTTGGTCACGAAGAACAGGTGGTCGGCGCCGAAGGTTTCGGCCGCCCTGGCCTCGGATTCGGCTACGGGGCCTGTGTGGTCGAGAAGCTGGCCGAGTTCCTCGACGGCGTTGCACACGTCCGAGCGGAGCATGTTCTCACCGAAGAACTGGTGGAAGACCGTACCGGCCGGCGACTTGAGGAAGGCGGTGCCTCCCGAATGCCCGGGGCAGTGCCAGGAATAGGCGCCGTCGTTCGAGTAGTCCATGAGGGCCTTGAAGAAGGGCGGTGCCAGACGTTCGACATAGCGGGTGGCCTCCCGGTGGATGACCTTGGCAACGAACTCGGGAGTGTCCTCATAGGCATTGATGACGCCTTCGATCTCGGCCAGGACCTCCGTGGGAAGGCTGCGCGCCGTGAGGCTCTCTCCATAGAGGAACACCGGGACATCAGCGCTCTGGGAACGGATCTGCCCGAGCAGTTCCCGCAGTGCGTCGGAAGAATTCTTCACGCCCGTCGCGGCGTGGCCGGTGATCCGATCGACGACGATGAGCAGGCCCGACTTGTCATTGAGGAGCCGGGCCGACTGGAACGGCGTGATCTCGGTGACGGCGGTGCCCAAGGCAGTCAGCGCCCGCTTGACCGCCTCCAGGGGATCGGCATGGTCGGTGTCCGCCGCGCTGTGGTCGGAGACGACGGCGAGCGTGAAATCATTCTGGCTCATGGGGTTCCTTCGCTGTGGGTCGGAAATCACTGTAGGTCGGTGATCGGCGGGTGGAGGGGCGCGTCGATCGGGGCGTGGCCGGCGGGCTTCGTCACCAGCCGGCGAAACGGTCGAGCACCTCGGCGGGCACTCGCCCGGACACGGCATCGTCGAGGGCGCCCAGGATGGTCTCGATGCCGCGGTCGAAATCGTCCGGAGTGATCGGCAGCGGTGGGCTGATCTCAAGGACATTGTCTCGCACAACGTAGACGACGACACCGAGCTCCCAAGCCCGGTAGATCGTCAGCGCGGACAGCTGCCCATCATCAAGCTGCGACCCTTCCGGGGCACGGAGCTCGACGCCGATGAGGAGCCCGCGCCCGCGGACCTCGACGATGGACTCGGCCCCCGCGCGGTCGCTGCCGCGGTAGTCGGCGATGCGCTGGAGGGCACGGGATCCGAGTGAGTCGACCGCCTCGGCGAGGGCCGGATCGGTGGCGAGACTGAGGACGGCCTCGGCGGCCGCGGCACAGATCGGGGCACCGGCATTGGTCAATAGCGCGGAGGCGGGGGCGACGTCGAGGACGGCTTCGGGACCCACGGCGGCCGAGATCGGCAGACCGCCGCCCAAGGACTTGCCCAGGGTGGCGATGTCGGGCCGGATGTCCGAGGTCTCGAAGGCGAAGAGTGATCCTGTTCTGCCCAGGCCCGCCTTGACCTCGTCGAGGATGAGCAGCGTGTCCGTGGCGTCGCAGAGTTCGCGCAGCATCGGGAGGAAGCCTGCGTCGGGCACCCGGACCCCGCCGTCGCACTGGATGGCTTCGGTGATGACGGCGGCGACCGTGCCTGTCTCCAGCACCTCTGCCAGCTGCGGGCGCAGCTCAGCCAGTGCCGCATCGGTGAGGGGGTAGTCGAACACGAGTGACCCGGGACCGGGGGACTCGGTGATGCCGGAGACGTCGCGAGAGGTGCCGAAGCCGCCGTGATAGCTGCCGGAGAAGGAGACGATGGTGGGACGTTCGGTGGCATGGCGGGCGGCTTCGACGGCGGCCGTGTTCGCGTCGCTGCCGCTCAGCCCGAGGTAGGCCCGTTCGGGATGCTTCACCGGCATCGTGTTCACCAGCCGTTCGGCCAGTTCGGTGGTGCCGGTGACCGCTGCGGACAGCGCGGAGGAGCCCGCGCCGGTGAGCGCGGCACGGTGGACCGCCTCGGCGATGGTGGGGTTACCGTGTCCGAAGGCCGAGGCGGTCCAGCTTGCCGAGAGGTCGATGAGCTCCCGACCGGAGGCGGTTTGCAGCCGCGCGCCGGATCCTCCGGAGACAGCTAGAGGGAAGAAGCGCAGGTTCTGGATGTGGGCCAGCGCGGACTGGTCGCGGGCGTAGGCGGCTTCTTCGGTCGCGCGCTGTTCGGGGGTGATCTCGGTGATGTCCATCAGTCGATGTCCTCTGCTGTGAGTCGGGAGCCGATGCGCTGGGCGAGGGCTGGGCGGCTGATGACGATGATCAGGCCGATGAGGCACCAGAGGCCGACGGCCCAGGGGAAGTAGGTGTAGGGGGCCTCCTGGCCGGTGACCTGGATGACGTAGACGAACACGAGGTAGACGAGGCCGAGGGCGGGGATGATGATCTCCCATTTCGGGATTCCCGAGTTCGCTCGGAACGTGTGCCGGATGACGCCGACCGAGGTCATCCCGTAGGCGACGACCATGCACAGGGTGCCCAGCGTCGCGTACCAGTAGTAGGCGTCGACGCTGGTGGCTCCGAAGACCCCGAGGCCAAGCGTCATCAGGGTGGTGAGGATGATGACGGTGGTCACCGAGGTGGTCGGAACCTTGCTCACGGGGTGCTGGCGGGCCAGCGCCGAGGGTCCGAAGCCGTCGCGGGCGAGGGCGAAGAGGAGACGGGAGGCGGCCGCCGAGGAGCTGAGGAAGGCGCCGAAGGCGACGAAGAAGGCGACGACAGAGATGAGCACGGCGAACCAGGTGCCGATGTAGGTCGCCGACAGGCTGGTCAGGGTGGACGCGGCCGTGGAGAAGGCCTCGATGCCTGCGGCATCCGTGCCGAACCCGATGGTCTGGGCGAACATGACGAAGACGTAGACGATGCCGCCGATGATGACGGCCATGAGCAGCGAGCGCGGGATGATGCGCTTCGGTTCGGCGGTCTCTTCGCTCATCGATGATCCCGATTCGAAGCCTGCCCAGGAGAGGAAGCCGAACACCGAGGCGGTCATGATTCCTGACAACGCGTTGTCACCGGGGGTGAGTACGCTGAGGTCGATGCCGGTGCTGACAGGGGCGTGGCCGGTGCCGACACGGGCGATGATGACGATCGAGAGGATGATCATGGCGGCGATGCCGACGAAGCCGATGCCCAGCAGCGTCCGTGCGACGGTCGCGGATTCGCGGAGGTTGAGTGTGAGGGCGATCGCACCGACGACGAGGGCGACGACCATCCACACGCCGGGAGCCAGGTTGATGCCGATCTCCGAGAGCATTGCCTCGAAGAAGACGGCACAGGCCCCGAGAATGCATGCGGCGAAGAAGATATAGGTGCCCAGGAGGGCGAAGCCGCCGAAGAATCCTGCGCGCGGTCCCAGTGTGATTCCGGTGAGAGCGTAGACAGAGCCGGCATGGGTGATCTTCCGGAGCAGTCTGATGAAGCCGTAGGCGACGAACAATGTGCCGATGAACGACACGAGGAACGTGAACGGGACTGCCTTGCCGACGAGGCCAGCAACCCCGATGCCGTTCAGCGCCATGGCCATGACCGGGCCCATGAAGCCGATCGAGATTGCCGTAACTTCCCAGGTGTGCAGGGGCCTCTTCAGTGATGTGCCGGCTTCTTTGCCGGGCTTCGTGTCTTCCACGGTTCGTCCGTTCTTCCAGGCTAATGTAATTTCAATTACAGACTAGGTCATCAAGTCAGGATATGTAACCACAATTTTCGACGAAGTTTTGTCCGCCGAGACAGCGGGGATGCCTGGATGTCGTATTTCCCTGCGCGATCGGACTTCACTCTGATCGCTCATCCTCGTCGGCGGGCTGTTTCTCAGCGGCGGTGAATGAGATCCGGGCCTGCAGTGTGGTGGAACCATCCATCACAGTGCGGACCCGGAACGACTCCTGCAGGTTGGGTTGCGTGCAGCGAAGGTCCGACCCACCGAGGGAGTTGTGGCTCAGGCGTCGACGGCTGCAACTGACCGTGCGACCGAAGTTCGCTTGCGGTCCTTGCCTTTCTTTCCGGTGAAGAGGAGGCGGTCGATGTTGCAGCGAACCAGTCCTCCGGCGGCGACGAGCAGCTCGCCCGCGGCAAGTGGTGCGACCCGTTCCCGGCCGCCATGGTCGACGAGCGGAGTCGGTGTGAGGTGGGCGATCACCAGCGTGCCGATGACGTTTACGGCCAGGAGGATGCCGACGACAGAGGACAGCGCACCGAGGATGAGGAGGGCTCCACTGATCAGTTCGATGAGGGGTGCGAAGGGCACAGCGATCTCGGGCACGGGCTCTTCTCTCAGCTGCCGATCTCCTCGGAGGCTGCACGGGCGATAGCAGCCATGCGCTTGAGCGTGTCGATGACGGTGGTGCGCTCGGCTGTGGAGAGCTGTTCGGCGAGTGCGGCGGCATGGCGGTCCACCGGCGCGTAGAGGGCTCTGAGTTCGTCGAACCGTTCAGATGCCGTCAGTGTGTGGGAGCGACGGTCGGTTTCGGCGGTGCTCTTGCCCACCCAGCCTTCACGCTCCAGGCGCGCGAGGATTCCCGTCAGTGTCGCTCGGTGATAACCGGTCCGCTCTGCGAGGTGGGACGGAGTGCAGGGCCCGTCCCGGTCGATGACATCGAGGATGTCGAGATCCCTGGGATTGAGTCCGGCCGACATCGCCACCTTGTCATTGACGATCCTCAGCTCGATTCTGATCGCACGGATCTCGTCTCGCAGGTCCTGGTCGGCGGTCATCGGCGACGTCCTTCCTTCGTGGTGGTCGGCGCGACTGCCTTCCTCGCGTGAGCACTGTCCTCAGCCTCTGCGACCATCGCGGCGGCGAGGTTGGGGCGAGTCGTGAATCCGTGTTTGGGGTGGTCGAAATCGACGACGTAGTCGGAGACATGATCGGCGTCGATGAGGCGGCCGGGTCGCATGATCGTCCAGGCGATGTCATCGATCGAGCGGAGGTATTCCTCCATTCGTCGCATGTCTGCATAGAGCGTACGGCCGAGGACATTCCGCAGGAACGGGAAAAGGAGGTGATCGGCCGCCCAATTCATTGCTGGTGGCGGGTAGGTGAGCCCCGAGCTGACGACGACGAGGCGATCTCCTGCCGCGTGGCTACGCATCGCCTCGACGATGGTGCGGGTGCCTGACGAATAGATCGAGATCGGTCGGCGCCCGTAAGGGGCACCCAGGGTCGAGATCACGGCGTCAGCCCCCGTGACCGCTTCTGCCACGCCTTCTCCGCTGTGGGCGTCGGCGCGAGCGACGGTCAGGCGGTCGTTCGTCGGCAGGGGCAGGGGATCGCTGCGGCGGCTGATCGCAGTCACGGAATGCCCGGCTCGCAGAGCCTCACTGCAGGTCCAGAGTCCCGTCGGCCCAGCGGCGCCGAAGATGGTGATGCGCATGATGTGTCCTCTCGCTCGAAAGCGGACAACCATAAGCCTCAGGTCATGGACCAGGGGTCAGCTCGACCGCTCAACTAATACGGAAAACATACTAGTTTAGCGGAGGTGGGGCAAGAGCAGGATCAGCGCTCGGCGCGTGTCTCGCATGTGAGGCAGCAGCATCTGCATGGAAGACTCAGAACCCGTAGGCGGCGTCCCGCTCCTCCCGGATCGAGGCATAGGTGCGGGTGAGCATGATGGTGTCCTCGACGAGGCGGTCGAGGCGCTGCAGGACATCGTGGCTGACGATCTCTCCGCGGTGCAGATCGCTCTCACCGACGAACACATACGGCTGGACGACCTGCGCCTTCATGTAGCTGAGGATCGGCAGCAGATGCTGGGCGGGAATGAGATAGTGCTTCGACGAACCGGCCGTGGCGATGACGCCGACGACCTTGTCGAGGAAGGCGCCCGTCGGCAGCAGATCGAAGACGTTTTTCAGCGCCGCAGGGATCGAGGCCTGGAAGATCGGGGTGCCGATGATGATCGCATCGGCGTCCATGAGCTCCCTGGCCACACGGCTGGTGTCGCCGGTGTACTCGGTGAAGTTCCTGCCGTCGGCAAAGACCATGTCCGCCTCGGCGAGGTCGATGACGTTCGCATCGATGGTCGGGTCGTAGGCGGCGACCGCCTCGGCGAGGTGATCGATCACGGTTCGGGTCTTCGTTCCGACGTTCGAACCGGACAGAAGAACGAGTTTCATGACAGTGCTTCCTCGGCGGATTCGAACGCGGAACCGGCGGATTCGGCATCGGAATCCGCGGATGCGGTGGCGGTGTGCTTCTTCACGGCGGGCAGGATCTCGGTGCCGATGATCTCGATCTGCTTCATCACGTCCGCATACGCCATCCCACCGAAGTCGACCTGCGCGAGGTAGCGCTGATGGCCAAAGACCTCATGCTGGTGGAGGATCTTCTCGATGATCTGCTGCGGGCTGCCGATGTTCGCGATGCTCGCCGGGTGAACGCTCTGCGCGAAGTGCTGCTTGGGCATGCCCTGCCCATTGGTGCGCTTCATGCCCTCGTTGATGTGCGGATACATTCCCGCCAGTGCCTCCTGCGAGGTCTCCGCTGCGTGGAAGAACCCGGCGGTGGCGATCGGCAAGGTGGCGGGATCGAAGCCGGCATGAGAAGCCGCGTGACGGTAGGCATCGACAGTGCCCTTGAACACCGAGGTGGTCCCGCCGAGGTGGGCCATGACCATGGGAACCCCGGCCAGTCCCGCCTTCACCGCGCTCGCCGGCGCTCCGCCGACGGCGCGCCAGATGCGCAGTGCCTGCCTGGTGGGGCGGGGGAGGACCTCGGCGTCGTTGAGTGGTGCCCGGAACTGACCGGACCAGGTCACCTGCTTCTCACGGTTGATCTGGAGCAGCAGGTCGAGCTTCTCCTCGTACAGTTCTTCGTAGTCGCGCAGGTCGTAGCCGAGGAGCTCGAACAGGCCCACCCGCGAGGCGCGGCCGGCGACGAGTTCGGCGCGACCGCCGGAGATGAGGTCGATGGTTGAGAAGTTCTCGAACACCCGGACCGGATCCGAGGTCGACAGGATCGTCGAGGAGCTGCCGATGCGGATTGTGTCCGTGGCTTGAGCGATGGCTCCGAGGATGACGGCGTGGGCCTGCGAGGCGAAGAACTCCTGGTGGCTCTCGCCGAGGCTGAAGAAGTCGAGCCCGGCGGCCTCGGCGGCTTGGGCGTAGCCGATGAATTCGTGGATGCGCTGGCCTGCGTCGACGCGTGATCCGTCGTGCGGGTCGGGCAGGTGATCGCCGAGGCTGTAGATGCCGAACTGAAGCCCCTGACCTCGGTCGAGGCCGAATTCGTGCATATAGTTCGGCTGCTGTGACGGCCGGGACTCAGATGCTGCGGAGTGCTGCGGCGGGGTGGTGTGCAGCTGCGCGTGCTCGCTCAAGGTGTCTCCTCATGATGGCGACGAAAATGTCACTTGCCATGTCAACTGAGACAAGGGCGGGATTATTCCCGCGTGCTTTGACCGCGCATCCGACTGGTGTCGTAGAGCTTCTTCATCAGTGCGTGCAGGTGAACCTTCTCGTCTTCGGTGAGAGCGTCGTCGAAAAGAGACGCCTGCTGGTCCACCTGGGAGGGAAACGCGCGTTCGAGGAGTTCGCGGCCCTTGGATGTGAGCGAGATGTGTTTGGTCTTCCAATCCTGTTCGCGCGAGATGAGCCCTTCGGACTCGAGACGGGTGAGCATGCGGGAGATTCCTCCGCCGCTGACGGTCAGCCCTTCGGCGAGAGCGGACTGGGTGATCGGTTCGAAGTTGCGGATATGGGCAAGGGCCTCGAATTGGGCGACGGTGAGCCCGAACTGACGCAGGTGATCGTTCGACAGCTGGTTACTGTTTTGGACGAAGCGGGCCATGCGCAGCCAGATGAGCGTGCTCAGATTGAGGTCGTCCATTACGCCTCCTTCTGACCAGTCCGACTAGTTCCTCACTCTACTGCTCAGATGATGTGACCATGAATAGAGATAGGGCCCGCGCCTGCATGAGGCTGCAGGCACGGGCCCGGTGGGGACGGGAGGTCTCTCAGCTGTAGACGAAGTATTCGACGACCGGCTCGAGGATCGTCCACCGTGAACGGGTTCCGCCATTGAAGGACGCGCTCGATCCCGGGGTGAGGGTGAACTCCTCACCGTCCGATGGTTCGATGCGGATAGCACCTTCGAGGACGAGGACCGTCTCGTCACCGTGAGAGATGAGGTCGAAAGGCTCCGGTGCCTGGTCGGGCGTGACCTTCCAGAAGCCGGCGCTCAGCGCGCTGCGGTCTCCTTCTCCCGGACGGCGGATCCACTGCACTGTGCCGACCTCGAAGGGTTCGTGCCGCCCGTCGTCTCTGGTTCCGTGGGCGATGTACTCTGTCATGCTTTCTCCTTTTCTGGTGGGGTTTTCGGTTGGGTATCGGAAATCGGGTTCAACTGGTCGCCGTCATCAATGGGATGAGTGTCGAAGTCGATCGTTTTGCTGCGCCGGGCAGTGAACACTCCAGCAGCCGCGGCCGCAGGCAGTGCGAGCAACAGCCATTTCGCCGTCGACCCGCTGCCGAGCAGAAGCGCATCATAATTCGCCACGGCGAAGACGAGCATCGCTACTACGAGTACGAGCGCGATGATCGGGGCGACGATCGTAGACAGCACTCCCTCGCCGAGGGAACGGCGCCGTCGCACGAAGAACGCGAAGACGGCGACCGACGCGATGGCCATGATGAGAATGAATCCGATGGTGCCCAGAGCAACCGACCAGGCGTAGATATGGACCATCGGATCGGCCTGGACAGCGAAGAAGATGATAAGCAGCGCTGCCACGATGAGCCCGTTCGCCAATGCAGCCTTTGCAGGAGCCTGCCGATGAGTCACTGTTGACAACCCGCGAGGAAGGATGCCGGCACGGGCGAGAGCGAATGAGTATCGGGCGAACATATTCGACATCCCCAGCAGCATCGCGACAAAGCTCGTGACGACCATGACCTGCATGGCCAGATCGAGCCATGGCCCGACAGCCTCGTGCGCCAGCGAAAACATGATTCCTGACAGATCGTCGCCTGCGGCTTGTTGGATCGAGTCCGGCCCGACGCGCATACTCACTGCCCAGGTCGCGAGTCCGTAGAACACAGCGATGAATCCGATGACGAAGTACAGTGCCAGTGGAATGGTCCTTCGAGGATTCTTCGCCTCTTCCGAGAACACTGTCGTCGCTTCAAATGTGGTGAAACACGTCGCGACGAAGAGGATCGCGATGCCGGTGCCCGGTTGAGTAAAGACAGTCGGATCGAAGCTCTCCGGCGATGCGGAATCGACGCCGGCGACGAAGATCCCGCCGACAAGGATGAGGACGACGAGGATTTCGAGCGAGAGGATAACGCCCAGAACGCGCAGGCTCATGTCGACACCGCGCATGGCCAGGACGGTGGTGACCGCGATGAAAGCGAGCGCCCACGCCCAGACGGGGATGTCGAGACCCAAATAGGTCGTCACCAATTGATTGGCAAAGACCCCGAACTGTGCCCAGAAACCGACCTGCAGGGCTATATAGGTGACGATGACGATCCCGGCAGCGCCTCCGGCCGCTCGCCTCCCGATTCCGCGTTCTATGTAGGCTACGAACCCCGCGGCACTGTTGACGTAGCGGCTCATTTTGAGATACCCGACTGCGAAGATCGCCACTACTCCGGCGATGACGATGTAGATGAGCGGAACGCCAGGGCCAGCGAGAGAGAAGATTACCGGGCCCGCGCCGACGAATGCAGCCATCGGGGCGGCAGCGGCGAGGACGAAGAATGCGACTCCGACCGGACCGAGGCTCCCCGCCTTGAGCCGACCCTCCGCTGTTGACGGGGCCGAGGATTGTGCAGTCATGACGCCACCTCGTCAGAGAGCAGCCGATGCGCCTGCTGCGTGGCGCTCTCGATAGCGCCATCGATAAAGCCGCCCCAGCCGAGAGCAACGTCGGCCCCGGCGAATCGCAGGCGTTCCCTACCCTCGACGATGGCCGACATAGACTCGGTGAAGTGCCCGACGGCGTGCATCGCCCAGGTTTCACCAGCGAACTCGTCCGATACCCAATCGTGACCAGTGAACGCGGCGACTTCGGCGTCGGGCAGGAGGCGCCTGACTGCTGCGGCGACGTCGTCGCCGTCCTCGATATCGAGCGCGTGCGCATCTGGACCGAATCCCACGGCGATGATGCCGCCATCGACCGGATACTCCCCCTGCAGGAAGTTCAGCGGCCAGTCCGCTTCACCGAGGGCAACAAAGGGCGTCGGATCGCCGAGGATCTTCACCCACACCTTCGTGCCGAGTCCTGTCTGGCCGCGTTCGACAGCGCCGTAGACCGGCGCATCGAGCTCAGGCGAGAACCTGATCGCCCCGAGTGTGTGCAGTGGAACAGTGCTGATCACGTGGTCGCTTCGATATGTATGCGACGGTGTGATTACGATCGCACCTGCACTGCTGGTCTCAACTGCGTTGACTTTCTCACCGAAATCGAAGCGTGCGCCATTGTGGGCCGCATCCTCAAAGATCGCATCGGCGAGCCGACCAGTTCCACCGTCGACCTTGAAGCTGGCGCACGCTTCCCACATGATCTTCCAATCACCGTTCGCCACAGCCAGCCAGCGCAGTGCCTGCGTGTAGGCGCCGACGGCCGTCGATCCATTGAAGTTCAAGGACCAGAATGAACGCAGCAGGTTCCGCTGCGCCTCTGTGAGATCGAGTTCGTTGATGCGATCGTCGACAGTGAGGTGATCGAGCTCTCCGGCCTCCGGGTTGGTGAATGGTTCGAACCCCTGCGGAAAGTAGATTCGGGTATCTGCGGCGAAAGCAGTGCAGGCCGGATCGAGCGCCTGCAAGAGATCGTTGAAGTCGCCGACTCGACGTTCGCCGTCTTCGAACCAAATTGCGGTTGCGAACTCGGGGCTGGGGACGGTGCCGATGCCGTAATGATTGAGTTCACGCCAGACATAGGGTTGGGTCCAATGGACCCAAGTGCCTCCGAGCTCGAGTCCTGTGCCGAGTCGTGACTCGTGCCAGGTGCGGCCACCGATGCGGTCACGTGCTTCGACGACGAGGACTTGTTGTCCGGCTTGGGCAAGGTCGCGTGCAGCAGTGAGGCCCGCGAAGCCTGCTCCGATGATGATGGTGTCGAATTCATCGTCCTGAAGGGTCGACATAATGTTCCTCTCCATTGAGTTGCACCGTGTGATTGGTTGTTCGCTGTCGTTCAGCGTCTTGCCGACTGAGCGTGGTCGTGCTCAGTCTTGTGGGTACTGGGTGTCGTTGAGGACAGTGAATTCGCTGTCGAACGGGATGTGGACCGCGTCGAGAGTCGGCCCGTCCCAGCAGAACATGCGGCCGATGGACCTCTCGTGCTCGAGGTCGATGGCCACAATGGACTCGACGGGCATGACAGTCTCGCTCCAGTAGAGCAGGACGAGGTTCTCCGCGATGTTCCACACCTTGATCGGGTCGGTGTCCGCCAAGCCGGCTTCACCGCCGCGAACGCAGTGCCAGGTGAAAGTGCCGGAGTTCAGGTAGATGTGTTCGTAGTGCTCGGTGGGGCTGTAGCGGTAATAGATTCTCTTGCCGACGAGCTCATTCGTGCGACACCAGTCGCCGGTGTTCGGCGTGCCTGCGATGGTTCCGGTCATCACCGTGGTGTGCATGCGCACCGAACCGTTGCTGTCGACGAAGCGCGACACCGACCGGTGCGCCCGGCCGTTGTGGAAATCGAGGACAAGTGTGGAGTCAACCGACGTGACCCGGTCACCGGTGCGCCAGTCGACGAAGAAGATACCTTCACGCAGTTCGACTGCGCGGTAGTGCGCGGCTTCGAAATCCTGACCGGAGTCGCCTGTCGAGGTGACTGCCACAGTGCTCGGTCCGAAGGTGTAGGTCACCACGCTTCCGTCCTCGTACGTGGTCTCCACGGGGGCGTTCTCGAGCTTCGTGCTCGTGGCCAGACTGGGCTCGCCGAAACCGGCGACCATCGTGGTCACCGCCGGCCAATCCTCGACGGGGACGTAGTCCTGCTCGGTAGGGGCGGCATGAACTGTCTTCTCGGTCATTGTGGTCCTTCTCGTCGTTGAGTCTGGTTTTTCTGGGGCCTGTGTCGAGGTGGGGTCAAGCTGGCTCGACAAGGCTAAGCAAGTGCTTAGTTTCTGAAACTCTAGAGTGGTCGACCCCGAACGTCAACAGGTGATTCCGATCGTCGTCGCACGATTGCCTAGGATGAATACATGGTGGAAACGACGAAGCGACACGAATACGGGACCGGACGACAAGAACTTCTCGGTGCCACCGTGCGCGTAGTCGCGGCGAAAGGTCTTCGCGGAATGACCTTCAGGGCCGTGGCCGAGGAGGCTGGAGTGAACAACACACTCATCGCCCACCATTTCGGTTCGCGGGACAAACTGCTCGCAGCGGCTCTCGAATGGAGCGGCGAGCAGTCGATTCTCGGGGCTGATCTCAGCGACTACGCCAATCACAGCGATGCGTTCATCAGCGCATTGTCGGAAAACGTGATGACTGCTAGCGCACTCGAAGTCTTCCAGTACGAGATGATCCTCGAAGCGACGCGCCGCCCAGAGCTGCGACCGTCGGTGAAGAATCTCTACGAGAGGTACATCGCAGCCCTGCTTCCGGGTTTGGCACCTGCTGGCCTCGATGCCGACAGCGATCTCGGGAGGGCTATTTTCGCCGCCCTGGACGGGCTCATGCTGCAGTTCCTGAGCTCCGTGATCACTGCCGAGCAGATGCGCGATTCATTGCGGTCCCTCCACAGGGCATTGGCGACCGCGATCGCAACGGATTGAGGTCGAGACGACGGCATCGGCTATGAGACACCTGATGCCATTCCTGTTCGCGCGAGATGAGCCTTTCGGCCGCAAGGCGGACGAGCATCCGGACGGCCGCTCCGCCGCTGACAGCCAGCCCCTCGGCAAGGCTGGACAGTGTTCTCGGTTCGAAGTTGCGGACACGGGCGAGAGCTTCGAACTGAGCGATGGTGCGCCCGAACTGACGCAGGGGCGCAGTGCTGTCGGTATAGGTGGTCGAAGCGGTCACACCGCGTGCTGGGTGGACGAAATGGTCACAGAATTCCGCGGCCGACGTGACCATTTTGCCCACCTATGACCGTGTCTCCGGATGCCCGGAGCCGCCGCAGACTCATCGGTCGGGCCAGCAGCGCAGACGGTGGTCACCATCGGATGCTTTCCGGCGAAGGGAAGTATCCGATGGTGACCACCGTTTGGCCGAGGCGAACAGTCCGGCCCGGATTCTCAGGCGTCTGCGGCCACGGCCCGTGATGCGCCGGAGCGCTTGCGGCCTCTGCCCTTACTGCCGGTGAAGAGGAAGCGATCGAGGCTCAAGCGCCCCGGCCCCGAGGCAGCCAGCAGCAGGACTCCTGCGCCGAGGGCGGCGACGAGCTCCCAGCCTCCCTGGTCGACGAATGGAGTCGGAATGAGGTGGACGATGACGAGGGCACCGATGACGTTGGCTGCCAGCAGGGCCCCGACGAGAGGCGTGAGCGCGCCGAGGATGAGCAGCGCGCCGCCGATGAGCTCAACGAACGTCGAGAACGGAGCAGCGATATTGGCCAGAGGCACTCCCATCTGTGCAAATGACTCACTGGTTCCGGCGATGGTCCACTCGTTGAATTTCTGCCAACCGTGGGCGATGAAGATCGCGCCGAGGCCGATCCGGGCGATGAGGGCGATGATGTCGCGGGCGATGGTCGGAATTCCGGTCGTTGCGTACACGGTGATCTCCAAGATTGATTGAAATTGCAATCACACGTTATTTCTTGAAGATGGCAGGACGCTGGCAATTCCTGCTCGCAGACGGTTGATGGCCAGAAGCACAACGTGGGTGAGCATTATTCCTGCAGCCGTGAGGCAGAAGGCGATGTCGAGGATTCCGACATCGGTGAGTTCGGGCGGATCCCGGAATCCAGGCGAGCTCCAGAGCATGATGCCGATGATCAGACTGAGAGCAGCCGCCACACAGAGACCGGGACCCGGCAGCTTTTGAAGAGCGGCGAAAGCCAACAGAGTGATGAGGGCGAGGAAGATCATCACTGCGGCGACGTCGTTGCTGTGTCCGGTGCGCGCGACTTCCTGCCACAGGCCGCCGTAGCGTATCGAGCTGTCCGGTTTGGGGCGGTAGTAGGGGAGGAAGGTGAGGGCGAATGCGACGACGGCCAGCGGTGCATAGAAGCGAGAGAAGCTCTCATTGATTCGGCTCCTGCGCGCGACGATGTCAGCGGCAAGCTCGGCCTCGAGCGCATCAGATATCGCCACCTCGTGCCTCCTCTGCCTGAAGTCCGATTCTGCACCATCGTCTGTCTGGACGACTCCATCGTCTGCGGGCAGAATCGGCCTGGCAAGGACTCGACGATCCTCACGCGGCTGCCCGTGAAATGGACGTTGTTTCTCACTGCCGTCCGGAGCCGTAACGCCACTGGTCATCTCCGACCGGAGTGGGACAATGGAGACAACGATCGTGCCGAGCAGTGCGGGCGCACGCGCCGCGTTCGGCATTGACAATGCACGGCTGGACTTGGAAGAAGGCAGATAGGTGAGCGAAGAGAACAGAGAACTCCTCGGGGCAGGGCGCAAGGCCGCTGTCATCATCGCCTCCACCTCGGCGGCCAGAGGCGAAGCCGCGGACACGACGGGTCCGATCCTCGTCGAGTGGCTGCGCGGCCGCGGCTACGAGACCCCCGAGGCCATCGTCGTCCGCGACGGCGAGCCGGTCGGTGAAGCCCTGCGGACTCTCCTCGTCGACACCCCGGAGGCCGATCGTGCTCGTGTCATCGTCACCAGCGGCGGCACCGGGCTCGCTCCCGACGATCGCACTCCCGAGTTCACTGCCGAACTCCTCGAACGTCAATCTCCGGGCCTCATCTATGCGATGTGGCGCAAGGGCCTCGAATCGACCTCCTCGGCGGTGATGAGCCGTGGTGTCGCGGGAGTACGCGGACGCAGCTTCGTCATCAACTTCCCCGGTTCGACGGGCGGGGTCAAGGACGGAATCACCGTTATCGACGACCTCCTCGAACACATTCAGACCTCTGTCGAGGACACCACTGACCACGGTCCACGGGTCTGAGGGAGGAACGAGAACATGCCGATGCGCAAGGCGGTACGAGCCCGGGTCTATAAGTACGACGCCACTGGTGAGGTCTCGGCCGGCCCGGATTCGCTGGCGGGGGAGGAGCCCCTGGAGATCCAGCTGGGCGGTGAGCCGTACACGGTGACCATGCGCACCGCCGGGCACGACGTCGAACTCATCGCCGGCTACCTGCTCTCGGAAGCGGTCGTGACTTCGATGGACGACATCGAAGAGGTCAACTTCTCCGCCGGAATCGCTCCCGACGGCAGCCGGAACTACAACGTCGCACAAGTGCGCCTCGCCCCTGGGATCTGGAACCCCGAGACGGCGCCGGCCCGAAATGTCTACACCTCATCCTCGTGCGGAATCTGTGGAACCGCGGCCGCCGATGCCGTGACGAAGGCCTCTGCTTTCCCCCTCATTCCTGCCGCCTTTCATGTCGAGGACCACGGGGAGTACGAATTTCCGCAGCTGCTTTCCGCCGCTCGCATCGGCGAACTGCCCGATCGTCTGCGGCAGACGCAGGAGATCTTCGACAAGACCGGCGGAGTCCATGCCGCAGCCCTCTTCACCGTCGGTGAGGATCCGACTGACGAACCCGAGCTGCTCGTCGGTCGTGAGGATGTCGGTCGGCACAATGCCGTGGACAAGGTCATCGGTTGGGCCATGGCCAACCGGGGACTGCCGCTGCGATCGACCGTTCTGCAGGTGTCTGCGCGGGCATCGTTCGAGCTTGTCCAAAAGTGCGCGATGGCCGGTATTCCGATGCTGTCCGCGGTGAGCGCTCCTTCGGCGATGGCTGTTGACTACGGCAAGGATGTCGGGGTGAGCGTCATCGGCTTCAACCGCAGGGGCAGGTTCAACGCGTACTCTTACCCGGAACGCGTGGCCTGATCTGGTCAGGAGAAGGAGGTTGGTCTGGCCCCGCTGGCGCTCTTTGCAGATCGCACAAACTGGTCACGCCTGACATCGGCTGTCACCCTAGGAATATTGCTTGCGGTCAATGCTTCCGAAAAATTCCCTCTGCCCCATACGGGTGTTCCAGATCTGAATTCCCTTGAGATTAGTGCGAATCTCCTTGCTCCGTCTGTATTCGCCTTTGATGAACCACGAGGCTGTCTCCACCCTGGCCTGTCCGTAGTGGAGTACTTCATCGATAGCGTGGGAGAGATCCGAATCTTGCGTGCAGAGGATTACGAGCTCGATGTCCTTTTCGAGGGATCGTCTGACTAGACCCAAAGCGCACAATACGTCTACGCCTTTTTCCTCACGCTTGGTGATGAAGAAGTTCCCCTGTTCATCGGTTGCTTTGGTGCCGTCTTCCGCATACTCGTATGTGTACTTCAGCGGGCGGTGAGTAACGTGGATCGACGGATCCTTCTCCCACTGTGATTTTTGGGCAAGGTTGCGACCGTAGATAACTGGGTCGTGCTTGGCGCTCGGAAGACCTCGATAAACGTCGACTTCTGCCAGAACGGCTACTGATTGGTCTCTGATGATCGAGTTTCGCCGCTGAATGAGGTTCTTGGCGTACTGACCCGGGTGAATAAGTGATTCATGAGGAGGACGGTATCTGTCGAACAGGCCATGCGCGGTCAGATGTAAGTTCTGGTAGTCG
>NZ_RHFG01000042.1 GCF_004745485.1 Brevibacterium sp. S22 | reverse complement strand
GGTTCTTGGCTTGTCGAAGATCAAGCTCCACCGTACAGAATGGCACTTCTCAAGTGAGGCGTAGCCTCATTGCCAGCATTGCCATCGATCCCACTTGCGAGACACTGGTTTCTCCGTCCGGAGCATTTTTTCTCCGGGAAACGATCCACAGCAGCTACCTCGACCGCAAACTCGCCGAAGCCCAGTCAGCATAGCTGCCACCACGCTCCCAACACGACCTGTCAAAAGTCGTCCTCGACATCGCGACGGCCCTCGCGCTCGACGGAGACTGCATATCCGATATCGCCGACATACGATCACAACCGACACCGTTCGGCCCCGTGGCCTCCGACCCAACCGTGTCGCGATTGTTGACCAAGCAGGCTGAAGATATTGACGACGTAGTCGCTGCGATCCGTGAACTGGATCGTCTCACGCGAGCTCGTACTGGAGATTGTGACCACCGATGCTGGCAGATGGGTCAGGCGTATATCCGGATCCAGACGGCCTGAGTCACCAAGGTCGAACATGGTCAGCTCAGTCAATCGAATGTCGTTGCAGCTGACTGCTAATGCCGTCGGTAAGGACTCGTAGTGAATCCGTAAACGCTTCACGCTGACTTTCGTCCCAATTTTCGATCACATCATCGAGGAGGCCGAACAAAGCATCCTGATAGTTCTCGGCCACCATTGCCCCACTTCCGGTTAAGTTAACCAGCCGAGCGCGGGCATCGGCGGTGTCCACAACCCTCTCCACCAGACCGCACCGCTGCAAGATATTAACGTGACGAGTAACGTGTGGCCCTTCAACCCCCATCTGCTGAGCAATGTCACCCACACGCATCGCCCGCCCGCCCATCCTCAGAGTGACCAGAATCGTCATAGACGGGCGCTCGATCGAGACACCCGAACGAGCCGAAGCCCACTCAAACAACTGGGACTTGCTCAGCAAGGCACCAAGTTGCTGCAGCAAGGGCCAAACATCTCGCTCAAACTGTGACATCGGCACCTCTCCTTGAACTAATACCTAACTTAGGTATATGGTTTACTTGTCCGAGTATAGCCTGCCCGGACTCCCGAGACAAGGAGAGAACCAACTCATGAAGACTTCCGATGCCCCCGCGCTGACCGGCGCCCGCTCCAAACTATTGGTAGCTGCGCTCGCGTTGATCTCAGCAGTGGCAGCCTTGCAGCAGGCCGTCGTTATCCCGATCCTTCCCAGGCTAGTGACCGCCTTCGACTCCCCCCTCACGTCGGTCTCCTGGGCATTGACGGCCAGCCTGCTCGTCGGCGCGATCGCAACCCCGATCGCCGGGCGACTCGGCGACATGCTCGGCCACAAGGTTGTCCTCACCGTCGTCGTCGCCCTCTTGACCGTCGGTTCCATCTTGGGTGCGCTATCGACCTCGCTCCCGGTGTTCATCATCGCGCGCGTGCTACAGGGCTTCGCCGCGGCCGTGATACCACTCGCGATCGGATTACTACGCACCAACCTGCCACCTCAACGGATACATTCCGGCATCGGCATCGTCTCGGCCACACTCGGCGCAGGCAACGGCGTCGGTCTGCTCCTCGCCGGAGTGATCTCCGCCCTCATCCCCGGCTACGCCCCCCTATTCTGGATCATCACCGCGCTCTCCGTCCTCGCCCTAATACTCGCTCTCACCTGCATCCCCTCGACTGATGTCCGCCGCTCAGGAACCCTTGATATTCCTGGCGCAATTTTACTCAGCAGCGCGCTCGTGGCCCTCTTACTCGCCATCAGTCAAGGCCCTGACTGGGGCTGGAGATCAGCAGCGACCCTAGGCATGTTCGGTGCCGCTATTGTCCTCGGAACTCTCTGGGTCATTGTCGAACGTCGAGTCAGTGACCCGATCGTGGATATTGCAATGCTCATCGACCCACGCACAGTAGGTGCCACGCTCGCATCGCTATTTCTTGGATTCGGCCTCTTCGGTGCTTTCGTGCTCGTCCCGAATCTCGTACAAACTCCGACGACCGCCGGGTATGGTTTCGGCGCGACCGTTCTGGGCGCAGCCATCTTCTTGATGCCCACGACGATTCTCATGCTCGGGATCTCTTTGGTCTCTGGACGCCTCATCAAACGGTTCTCGGCATCCGCCGTTGTAGCGCTCGGAGGTCTCTGCACAGCCATCGCGCTCGTTTTCGTCGCACTGTTCCACAACGAACAAGTCAATATCTATATCGGGACGACGATCCTTGGACTCGGCATCGGCCTAGCATTCGCGGCCCTTGGAATCATGGCCGTCGAACACGTACGCCCAGACCAAACCGCCACCGCCAGCGGCATAAACAGCCTCGCCCGCCTTATCGGTGGATCCATCGCCTCTCCCACCATCTCAGCAGTCCTCGTAGCCAGTTCCCCCGTCGGAGCAGCAATGCCCACAATCAACGGTTACGTCGCCGGATTCACGATCGCAGCCATCGGAGCCGCAATCGCCGCAGCCATCGCAGCGACTTCGGCGAGGTCAGCAAGAAAAAAGGGTGCATCCAACAAACAACTTACCGCCAACGCCTGACGCGCGGGCTGAAGAAGGTGCAGTGGTGAGGCGCGTCGCGAGCCACCGAACCCCGCACCCGTTGCCCTGGTGTAGTACCACGGTAGGCAGCCTGTGGTACTGACAGCGGCTAGCAAGTATGTACCACGGCTAGATACGAAAGGTTCCTCACGGGAAATAGCGTGTAACCATGATTGATGCAGAGAACTTGACCAAACGATACGACGACAAGGTCGCTGTCGATGACCTTTCCTTCACCGTCCGCGCCGGAGCTGTCACCGGATTCCTCGGGCCGAACGGTGCAGGCAAGTCCACCACAATGCGCATGCTCGTCGGCCTGGACAATCCCACGGCTGGGAGGATTACCCTAGGAGGAAAGAACTACCGCACCCTTCCCGATCCGTTGCGGCATGTGGGCGTAATGCTCGATGCCCGAGCGGTGCATCCAACGCGCAGCGCCTATCACCATCTGCTAGCTGTCGCTCAGACCCACGGGTTTCCAAACAAGCGCGTGGACCTGGTCTTGGAGATGGTCGGGCTGGCCTCCGTGGCCCGTAAGCCAGCCGGCGGCTTTTCTCTCGGAATGAGCCAGCGCCTCGGCATAGCTACTGCGCTGCTGGGTGACCCCGAGGTTCTCGTCCTCGACGAGCCAGTCAACGGGCTGGACCCCGACGGAGTGCTCTGGATACGCGAGACGCTCTCTGACCTCGCCCGGGAAGGACGGACGGTTTTCCTCTCCTCGCACCTGATGAGCGAACTTTCGCTCATCGCCGAGGACCTGGTCGTCATCGGGCAGGGCAGACTGCTCGCTGCCGGATCGGTGGAGGACATCGTCAGTTCCGTCGCGCCCAGCACCGCTCATGTGGTGTCATCTGACGCCGCGGCGCTCGCTGCGGCTGTCCAGGGGACCGGCGTGAGAGTGACGTCCACCGATCGGGAGACTCTCGTCGTACAGGGGCGCAGCGCCCGGGAGATCGGCACGATTGCCGCAGCAGAAGGGATCACACTATTTGAGCTGACCACCCACCGGCTGTCCCTGGAAGAAGCGTTCATGCAGATCACCCGCAGTACCGTCGAATATGGCATTCACCATCGGGAGGTGGTGGCAGCATGACCGCCACCACCACAATCGAATCCGCGCCTATGCGCGAAGACCTTGGGACCGCGCGGATCACCACAGTCGGCTTGCTGAGATCCGAGTGGACCAAGCTGTGGTCCGTCCGCTCGCTCCGAATCACCCTGGCTGCGGCCTTCGCGCTGATCATCGGCCTGTCTTCCTACATGATCATCGATGGACAGGCCCTCGGCAGCGACGACGGCGCCGGGGACGTTCCGTTCGGTTGGACCGCGGTCTACCCAGTGGGGATGCTCGTTCTGGTCATTCTCGGAGTGCTGGCCATCACCAGCGAATACAGCACCGGCTCGATCCTTCCCTCCATGGTGGCCGCGCCGCGCCGTACAGGGGTGCTCCTCGCCAAAGCCGCGGTTCTCACCGCGGTGACAATAGTGCTGGGAGCGCTGACGTCAGTGCTGATGTACACGATGCTGCAGATCGCAGGCACCGTCCCGTCGGCCCGGGGGCTATCGTTGTTCGACCCCGACATGTTTTGGGGCGTTCTCGGAGGCACCCTCGTGCTGCCCTACGGTGTCCTGTTCGGACTCGCTTTGGGTGGACTCCTCCGTAACGCTGCCGCCGCTATCGCGCTGTATTTCGGCGTGTTCCAACTGGGCCCGCAGATATTCCCCGCGTTCCTGCCCGAAGGGCTCGTGGGCATCGTCGATTACATGCCTCTGGCAGCGGTCAACGTGATGCGGGCGGCCGGGCTGACCACTGAACCGTATGGGGTCAGCGTGGCTGTCGTCGTTCTGCTGACGTGGCTGGCCGCGCTCGGCGGCGCCACCTGGTGGCTCTTGAAGAGGCGAGACGTCTGATCGTCCGGGCTGGCGTGAGAATGACGACGATGGCAGGACTGTTGCAGCGGGTGCGTGCCTTCGATCGGCGCCACCCGCTTTGGTGGGATGTCACCGTGGCAGTCGCACTGGCGGCCATTTCGATCAGCACGACCCCGCAAGTTGATCTGGCGGGGGTTGTGCTCTTGATCCTCGCCGGGGTTGTGCTGCGGCGCCGTAAGCCATTTGCCGCGCTGCTCATCGTCCTGGCCGGGGCCGTGTGGGGAGCTGTCATCTCAGGTCTCACGGACGTCGGCGTTGCCTGGATGTACATGGCCGTGTGGATCGTGCTGTTCAATGTCGGGCTTCGAAAAGGCGGTCGACACATCGGGGCCGTCGGGGCGATGATCGCGGTGGTGGGGCTCGCCGCCTTCGTCGCCCCGGTCGATGCTATGCCCGTCGAGCTTCTGGATCGGATTCTCTCATCGTTGACCGTGACAGCCGTGTCCTCAGCGTCATACCTCGTCGGTTTGCAGATCAACAACCGCAGGCAGGCGCTCATCGCTCACCGACAGGAGGCAGCCAGAGAAGCTGTAATCACAGAACGATCGCGAATCGCGCACGAGATGCACGACATCATCGGACACAACCTCTCCGTGATCACCTCGCTCGCCAACGGCGGTACCGTTGCTGTGAAAAACTCACCGCCTGACGCCGAGCGCGCTTTCTACACCATCGGGGAGATCAGCCGGTCCTCCGTTCGGGAAGTTCGGCGCGTTCTGGCGGTGCTCCGATACGACCAGAGTCCGGACGGCGCCTCCCTGACTCCCCAGCCCGGACTGGCCGACATTGCCGCGCTCGTCGACACGGTCCGGGCGGCAGGTGTCCGTGTTGTCCTCGAACGCTCCGGCGACCTCGAAGGAATTCTGCCGGGGCGCCAACTCGTCGCCTACCGCATCGTGCAGGAGTCGCTAACCAACGTCCTGCGTCACACCGGCCCTCAGACAGACGTCACTATCAGGATCGCCTTCGAAGACGCATCCCTCGTGGTGCTTGTCGACGACAACGGTATCGGCTCGATGTCTATGCAGGGCGCCGCCCCCGCCGAACCGGGTCACGGCATCTTGGGGATGCGAGAGCGTGCTGAGGCCTACGGCGGCACGGTCGAGGCGTACCCCACCCGAGTCGGTTGGCGTGTACTGGCACAAATTCCTGACGATCGGAACCACGAACCGTGAGCGCAGGACGGAGACCCAGGCCATGACGATAACGATCCTGATCGCAGACGACCAACCGTTGCAAAGAATGGGCATGAAGATGTTCCTTGCTGGTCAGAGTGGCATCGACGTTGTCGGCGAGGCGTGCGATGGCAACGAGGCGGTTTGGCAAGCTGAAGAGCTTCAGCCAGACGTCGTCCTCATGGATATCCGCATGCCTGGTATGGACGGCATCGCAGCAACACGGAACATCGTAAGCAAGAAGGCCACCACGAGCGGTCCGTGGATACTCCTTCTCACGACTTTCGACTTCGATGAGTACGTGCTCGCTGGTCTCGAAGCGGGGGCCAGCGGATTCCTCACTAAAGATGCTGATCCGTCCGACCTGCTATCAGCAATCCGCGCGGTAGCGGTCGGCGATGCCGTGATTGCGCCCGCCGCCACCCGCCGTTTGATCGACCGACTAGCGTCGCATGGACGGCATCCTCCCTCGCAGTTGTCAGCCCAGGACCGCACCTCTGTGAAGCGGCTCACTACTCGCGAACGAGAGATTCTCATCGCGATCGGGCACGGCATGACGAACTCCGAAATAGCAGAACAGTTCTTCCTCGCGGAATCGACCGTCAAAAGCTACGTGGGCAGAGTGTTCACAAAGATTGATGCCCGCGACCGCGTGCATGCGGTCATCATCGCTTATCGCGCCGATCTCGTTCACACGAATGACTCAAAGGGGATCACTTATCGAACGTCAGCCACATGAACGATCCTGAGCATCGAATTTTCGTGCAAGACGAACATGAGATAACAACACACGAACCCAATCAGGGTGACCGCTGTAACAGAGAGCGCAGTACAAAGCTTTTGCGGCTTGCTTGTATGCCGCTAAATCCCGCCCGTCTCACGTAGGGTAGCTGATCGCTCCACTTGAGAGGCGGAGGTGCCGCGAGAGGGCTTCGATATCGCATCCCCGATTTGGACGGGGATCGTCGTCGCCATTATCGTACCCCTAGTGTTCACCGTATAGCTATTCCAGTGCCGAGTATGTCAATCAGAACGCCGGTCGCTGATTTGCGCTTTGAAGCGTCAGCCCGTGGCTAACCACTCGGAGCCCGCGAGGCTCGGCGGATTCAACCGGTCGTCGCTACAAAAGCGACTTGGACCAATTGTATTTGCTCGGCGAACACTTGGGCCAACGTTAGCCAGAGGCTTGCTCTCGCATTGCTTCGATGCATTTCAGCTCTTACCATGCCGTTCCGTTCTTATCATTCGAAGGCACCGAGAACTGTCTCTGCCGCTGCCTCGATGAGGGCCGGCCCTTCCTCCGAGTCTGAGTCGTCACTTTCGGTGAACACGGTGATAACGATGGGGTCCTCGTCCGGAGGATAGACGACGGCGATATCGTTCTGGATGGCGTCGGAGCGCCCCGACTTGTCCTTCACCGTCCATCCCTCCGGTGCACCGGCACGGATCAGGAAATCACCAGTCTCGTTGTCTGACATCCACTCGAGCAGCACTTGGCGATCGCCGTCAGCCAGACGATCCGGATCGAGCAGCCCCTGGAAGTCGGAGGTGTAGGCTGCCGGGGTCGTCGTGTTATCGGAGCTACCCGCCTCGATGTCGTTGAGATCCGGTTCCCCGTCGATGACCTCGGTAGTGGGATCGCCGGCATCTTCAAGAGCCTCATCCAGCCCCTGGGGCCCCCCGATCTCGTTGAGGACGATATTCATCGCCGCATTGTCACTGACGCGCACTGCGCTCTCAGCAACGTCGGCCAATGGCAGTCCAGTGTCGACGTGCTTCTCAGTCACCGGAGTCCATCCGGCTGCGTCGACATCAGCTTGGGTCCATGTCACCCTTTCATCGAGTTCTTCGTCTGCTGTGCGCGCAAGCAGCTCAGCCACCGCGAACACCTTGAGCGTAGAGGCGAAGCCGAAGCGCTCATCGGCCCGGTAGTCGATGGTGGAACCGTCTCCTGTGTCGACGGCGCTCACTCCGATCCGTGCCCCGAAATCCTGTTCAAGCGTCTTGAGATCGGCAGTGATCTCCTGCTGTTGGGTTCGGTCCGGTGTCGGTGATTGGCCGGCAGTTTCCGATTGTGCGCCGGTGGGTGAGCAGCCGGCGGCCAGAGCCAGGGTCAATGTCATCGTTGCCAGGATTTCCACTGGTCGTCTGTTCATCGGATCGATCCATTCTCTCGTCAGTTTGCTGTGAACCAGTCTGCATCTGTCTGCTCATGCAGTCGAAGACGCTTCCTTCCATCTTCATATCGAAAACGCATACCAGGTGGTGACGGACCTGGTTGAAGCCTGCCGCACCTTTACCGCGGTCAGTAAACACGGCAACACTACGTTCTGAGCAGCAGGCAACGGAATTCCACAACCGGCCGCCAGCCGTCGCATCGCCGGGCTGGAAAATCAGTTCAGTACTTGGCTGTTCGACTGATCTCGACATGGCGTCTGAGTCTGACTTCGTTCGGAGTGAACACGCTCGTCTCCGCGAGGCAGTTGGTAGACGGCACGGACGCAATAGTTCTGATACCGACATGCAGTAGCTGAGTCAGTCTTCCTCAGCGTTTAGATTTAGGTCAGCGTTTAGGTTTAGGCTCGTGCTTTAAAGCTGTAATCGCCGTTTACGGAAACCCTCATAGCCATTGCGTCGAGTTCCATTCCGGCTCACCGGCCCGAAGGGTTGGTGAGCTCACGACAGGCCTGTCCCGAGCTGCGTTGCGGACTGTCCCCACACAAGAAGGAGATGACTATTGCTGCTGGGTGCGCTCACCAGTCTGTGAAGCTGCAAATAGTGCGAATCTCCGACCCGAGAAGAATGCGGCCAGGTGTCTCCGGTGATGCCGCAATACCTACCTCGATTTTTCATGGGGTGACTTCCCACAGCTGGTCCGGGCCGCCGGCCCGGAATCCTTCCCGACTCGACCGACCACGACCACAAAGTACTCAGCCCGGAGTAGCACAAGCGCAGGCGCTTCGTCTCCCACCGACGCTCTTCATGCTCACCGAAGCCGAGCAGTCCCGGCCAGTCGGAAATCTCGCCCGCAAAGGCGGCAATAGCAAGCCAGATGCGGTTCTGGTCGATCCCCTTTAAGGGGAAGATGCCCAGGCCGGAATCCTTCGCGATCCGGATGTGATCCTTACACCGAGCTCGGGACCGATGCCGGACCTCGAGATCGCCAACTGAGGGCCCCGAGTGTTCGCCGCGTACGTCGTCAACCAGTATCCATCGACGTCGGTGAACCGTAGCTGAACGCCCGGGCGCGAGCGGGCGCCCGGGCAATTGGGTGAGGACCTGTTTGACAAGGGCTATCTGATCATCTGCCGTATACGATTCGTGTTGCGCGATCGCATGAGTTCGGCGATTTGGCCGGGTCATGAGTGGTGCACGGCTTTCTTCCACGGCGTTAATGATTCTTTCAGTGCCTGGTCGAGGACGAATGCGCGGATGGTTTCGGTGATGCGAAGGCCACCAGCTTGGGCACAGGTGTTCACGGGCCGGACTGGATGTGCAGTGCCGGGCAGGTGGGAGTAGATTTCACCAGGAAGGTGCTATCAATCCAGAGGCTGTGGTTGTTGTCGCAAACACCATTCCTACTGGTCAGAGGCATCTTTCTTGTATACGTTCGCCTGCTGGAGGGCTCCATTCATGAAACCCAGAGGTTAGGATGCCAGAGACACCCTTCCGTCGCCTGAGGTTCTTCCGGCACCCTCCCCTGTACACATGAGATCCATGCGGGGAGGCGGGCATCGAATCTGATAGCCCCACGTCACGTCTCGAAGGTGAAGGTCGTCAACACTGAGGAGCTGGCCAGTTCCCTCGTCCAGATATGGCGGCCTCAATGGATTTGTTCGGCGACCGATGCCTAGTTGCGAGAACTTGTAGCTCACCACCAAGTATTGCGCCATTGACCCGCCCTGACCTCAGTCCCGCTGTTATTCAAGGATATTCGAACATCAATGCGGCGCCGCAATGCCGATAGTCAGACCACCGGTCACCAGATGCTCAGAAAACTGAGCAATTTCGCGGTCATGCCGCCGCCTGCGGAGTCGCCACTCGAAACGGTGGCTCAGTGTCAGCGCGATGCGCCGTGAGGTGCCGCAAAAGGTAAGAGAGGTTTGCGGCCGCCAAGTAGGTGCTGGCCCAGTGCACACTGTTTGTGACTAAGAGGTTACGCGGATCGGGCGCTACCGACAATCGTACTGCTTGACGGGCCGCGATTCCCATCTACACCGAGTCCAAGCTTCCTTGAGCAATCGTTTGACTATGATGATCGCGTTTGCCAACCGAACCCACGCGGACTGTACCCCCGCTGTCCGATCGAGCCCGATCTGAAGAAGCCCGAATCCGCGTGTATGCCACGAATTCGTCCGCTCGATCATCCATCGCCTGATGAGGTTGATCTCGATGAATCTCTCTTTCGGCGAGATCTTCCATTCGCATCCCAGTAGAGTCAGCAACTCTCGAGTCTTCGCCGAATCGTATCCGGCATCGAGGTCGATACGGATACGCTCGGAAAGAGAGAACCCGAACCGTGACAGACAGTCCAGGGTCGGTGCCAGCAGTGGTGAGTCGTGTCGGTTTGCGCCATCGAGGACGAGCCCGATCGGGATGCCGTGTCCCTCGGTCCGCAGTGATCGTTTCTGTCCGGATTTGCCGCGATCGGTCGGGTTCGAACCGGCGTTGTCACCACCGCAGGGAACTTTCACGCAGCACCCATCGATGCTGAGATGAGTCAGATCAAGGCCAATGATTGCGTCGAAGGAGTCGATCACGATCGACTCGAGTGCAGTGAAGGCTCCGGCACGGAACCATTCGTGCCTGCGGGTTCGTAACGTCGCCGCAGAAACCCTCTCATCAGCGTGTTTGGTGTAGGAGCCATCGAGGCCTAGGCGGTCGACGAGTTTGGTGAACACGATCCAGTCCGGAACTCGTCGGCGGCGCCAGCAGCCCAAAGGATGAGCGTTGTTGACCGACGGCAGGAGTGCCATAGTGGGTCGATGACAGAAGATGGGAATGTGGGCACGGGGAAGTCGTCCTTTTGTCTTCGATTGGTTAGTTCGCACTTGCATCGAAGCTGACGCTTTCTCGTGCTCACCTTAGCGACACACCCGAGAGCGTGATTCGAGGTTTCACTCCCTATCCGCGCAACTTCAAAGTCGGCATTTCGCTCTCTGGAATCGGTCTTCTCTCAACATGCAGTGTTCAGGTGCACCTGGACTGCCGGAGAAGTGTGAGACACGAGGGTCTCAAAATCGAGCTCGGCAATACATGGAATCCGAGTGAGGTATCGAGCAATAGCCACGCCGAGCAGTTGAGTCACGGCGAAACTGAATCCCGTTCGACGATCGGAAATGAGCGAATCGATTTCGGGGCTAGCGCCCGCTCCCATGAGTGCTTCCCCTAATCGCGCACCAGTGCCTTCGTAGTTCACCGATGCTCGAGCCAATGCATGCATCTGCGCGCTCGTCGCGGTATCCTCCCACAGACCGAGGTATGCGCGAGTCAGCCGCTCTCCTTGACTGTGAAGCGGACTCGACAGCGCCGTTGTCACTATTTCGGCCGCCGACTCCGGCAATTCAACTGTGGCGGCAAAAAGTCCGTCTTTGCTGCCGAAATGACGCGCAATCAGCGCGACATCCACTCCAGCTTGAGCAGCGATCGAACGCAGTGTGACACTGCGGAATCCCCGCGATGAGAACTCTTCACGAGCCGCAGCGAGCAGGCGCTGCTTGTTCCTGTCGCCCATGCCGGCTGGTCGGCCAGTGCGCTTTCCGTTCTTTGCCATGCCATCATCATACTTGAAGTCAACGTATGTTGACTTAATGATATAGACCGTCGAGAATAGTCATGTAGCCCGAGTCTCGGGTTTCGACATCGGCATGCAACACGTGTCGAGCACAAACAGAGGGGGTGGCTCGTGGCCACAGTGACCGTTCGTGATCTCCCAGTAATTGATACCGAAGTCTTGGTCGTGGGTGCCGGCCCAAGTGGCCTGATGGCAGGATTGGTATTGGCTCGGCGGAGGATTCCGGCTGTGGTGATCGACAGCAAGTCGGGACCTACCCGGGAGTCGAGGGCCGTAGCCGTGCAAGCCAGGTCGATGGAGATCTATGATCAGCTTGGGATCGTCCAGGAAATACTTGACGGCGGAAATCCGGCAGCTCGCATGCAAATTGGCCAAGACGCAGGTCTTCTCGGTTTCAGCCTGGAATCGACGCAGTCAGGTTCGACTGATTTCCCGGGCATTCAGATCTTCGAGCAGAGTCGCAATGAAGAGCTTCTGTCCTCGGCGCTCGATGAGGCAGGCGCGTCAGTACGGTGGCAATGTCGACTGGTCGCCGTAATCAATAATGGTGGAGCAGACGACGGCAGTGTCGAGGCGCTGGCAGAAAGTCCAGACGGGCTGTTCCGTATTCGATCGAGGTGGTGCATCGGTGCCGATGGTGCTGGTTCGACCATTCGTCAGGAGATCGGGGCGTCTTTCGAAGGCGTCACCAATGGTGCGACTTTCTACGTCGCCGATCTGTACGGTGTTTCGGGACTACCGGAAAATACCCTGGCAACGAGATTCGGAGACACATCATTCGCAGTTCTACTACCCCTTGGTCCGGATGGCCACGGGCGGATCATCTCTATGGTGCCGGGCGAGTCGATCGATCAGGAAACTGCTCTGGCCCGCGCGCAGTCCGATCTGGGAATCAGTCATACACATGTGGATTGGTTCTCGAGCTACAGAGTCCACCACCGAGTGGCCTCACGATTTAGAAGAGGGGCGATGTTTCTGGTCGGGGACGCTGGGCACGTCCATTCCCCGGTTGGAGGCCAGGGCATGAACACTGGTCTTCAGGACTCACACAATTTGGCTAACCTCCTCGCTGACGTGGCTCATGAGCACGTGGACCAGCAGTCCTTGGACCGTTACGAGAAAGAGCGCAGGCCCGTCGCAATCAAACTCGTCAAAGTCACTGACCGGGCCTTTGGCGTGATTGCCCGCCGAGGAAGAGGGATTGCCTTGATGCGACGGGGGATCGGCGCGGTCATGGCCCGCCTTGCCCCGAAAATCCTCCGAGGCGCTTTGGGAGCGCGAGCTGGGGGGCTACTGGGACAATACCGAATACGTTATCACTTCCTCCCCGCCGAAACGGAGAGCCCAGGCTGGGCTAACGATACGATGGTCGGTTTGCGACTGCCACGGGCGAACAGCAATCTCGAATCGTTGCGTTCATTCACCTGGCAGTTGCATAGTTATGGCGGCAGCTCAATTTCTCGCCCGGACGTCCCCAGCTGGTTCGACGGCCCATATCAGTTCGGCCCTGATATTCATCGACGGTTGCATTCCGATCGGCTCTACATCATTCGTCCGGACGGTTACGTTGCTGCGTCCGTACCGATCAAGGCGGGGACAGCTGACCAAGAGATGCTGCGGTCGGCGCTACGCGCTCACCGAGTGATCCATTGAACTATGTTTTGGCAGACAACAAGGTTAGCCTTGATGCACCGATGCGGGTAGCTGTTCCAGGTTGCGTGTGAAATGGAAATGCCCCTCCTGAACTGGGTAAATGGTGGTGTTCGAAGTCTCCATATCCCACCCAGAAAGGGGCACCTCTCAGGTGCTATTCAATCACATCGCCGCAGCCGTGTCCCATTCCTTCGATGATGAGAACCTCACCGCCGCTACAGGGCTGGCCCCGATCATGGCGCCGGCCCAGAACGCCGGCCTAGTCGACATCGCCGACGACAGGTTCACCGTGTCTACGCGCCCTCGACTCTGGGTTCGTTCCTGCGATCGTTCGCCTTCGGCCACGTCAGGCAACTCGACGCAATCTCTCCTCCCGCTTCCTGACCAACCTCAACGAGCACACACCGCTGCTTCCCACCGACCAGGACAACGCACAGGCTTCGATGATCTTCGTCGATATCGATGCTCCCCCAGCACTCCGTGCCGGGAGGCACCCTTTCCGTCATCGATGTTCACTCCGCGTCGAAGCAGGGAGCCAGGTTCGGCTACCAAGGCAGTCGTGGGCTCAACGCACTGTTGGCGACCACGTCGACTGGCGACTCCAGCCAGATCATCGTCGGCCAGCGCCTGCGCAAAGGCTCAACCTCGTCAGCCTGGGGTACTGACAAATTCGTCTCCGATGCCCTGGCCACCACGACCCGAATCAATTCCGGCCTCCCTGTCCTGGTCAGGGCTGACTTGGCATACTACTCATCAGCAGTAGTCAAAGCCGCCCGAGATGCCGGGGCGGATATGTCGATCACAGCATGCATGGACAAGAAGGTCACAGCAGCGATCCAGGCGATCAGCGACGATGCCTGGACTGACATCGCCTATCCCGAGGCGATCTACGATGAAGAGACCGGGGCCTGGATTTCGACGGCTGAAGTCGCCGAAGTCCCGTTCACCTCGAAGAAGAAGTCCCTGCAGGCTACGGGCCGTCTGGTTGTTCGCGGCATCCCGGAACTCAACGAGACCAAACGCACTGCTGGGCAGGACCCCTTGTTCGACTTGTTCCGCTACCACGCATTCTTCACCACCGTTGACCGGCAACGTTTCGACACTGTCGCTGCCGATCAAGTGCATCGCAAGCACGCGATCATCGAACAGGTCAATACGGAGCTGAAGAACGGGGCGCTGGCGCATATGCCTTCCGGGGTGCTCAACGCCAATGCCGCCTGGGTGGTCATCGCCGCGATCGCTCACAACCTGTTGCGGGCTGCGGCCGGACTCATCGGCGGACGAATGACCAAAGTCCGAGCCCAAACACTGCGCACACGCATCATCAGCATCCCGGCCCGAATTGCCCACCGGGCCAGGAAGTTGGTCCTGCACCTGCCGAGACGGTCGCCGTGGGCGACGAAATTCGCACGACTATGGAGAGCGGCTCTGAGTCCACCGACGACAGTATTGTCCTGACCGATCCGCTCCTGCTCGAGCATGACGCCGCAGGGCCTGGAGGAGACCTTGGGCAACATTTATGTGGAAGAGACCGGTGAGAGACCGGGGCACTACCTCCTGCCCATTGGTCGTGTCCGAGCTCAAATTCGAGTGAGCCCCCGGACATCAAGCAGATCGGTGCATCAAGGGTTAGACAGGAGGCCTGACTTGGTCCTCGAATTCACAACAGGTGCACGCCAAGTGCACCGGATACTCGACGCCACACCAGCGCCTGTCAGCCCCACTTGGCAAATGATAAAGGATCGCCAGCCTGGTCTTACGCAGAGAGTTCAGGGAGTTCACGAGAAGGTCGATCACCGATACTCGATGAGGCGGGCGATTTTCAGACCCAGATGCAGATTGAGGCGGTCATCACCAGAAGACAAGCTCAGCCCAGTAGTCTCTTGGATACGTTTGAGTCGGTAGTATAGGCTCGTGCGGTGGATATGCAGCTTCTCAGATGTGCGCTTCACCTCTCCTGCGTTGTCGAGAAAGATTTCAAGCGTGCGGACCAATTCGTCGTTCGTGGTGGTCGCGGAATCAATAAGCCTGCGTAGGCCAGAGGGTATATTGGTGGTGAGTTGTTCGATAGGCATTTCAGCGAGTAGGCCGTATATTCCGAGGTCGTTATGGTGCACTACTGGACCGAGTATTCGTACTATTTGCGCGACCTCAGCCGCTCGACGGGCATGCGTATAGGCTAAGTTGACACTTTGGAGAATCTGGCAGGTTCCGCTGGCTCCGATCCAGCAACTGGTTTCTTCTCTTGTTTCTGCGAGAACGTGATCGCGGATGGCCGTGCCAAACTCGAGGCTGGGTGCTCGGGCAAGCGTCTCACTCTGTGCGATCAGCAGGATGGCATGATCTGCACGCTCAAGTGTCAGGGAATGTCGTTGAGGGAGGCGCTTGCGCCCGAACTCCATCCCAGCCGCAAGTGCGAGGTGGTCCTGGTCGGTCAGCTTCTCGTCGGTTGAAGTCAGCTGCACGACTAAGCTGCTAACTGGCTGGGAGACGAACAGGTTCTCAGCGATGAGTTGCTCAGCCGCATGTGCGCATGTCGTCGCATCGCCGGTGAGCAAATCACGGGTGAGTTCGCGTTCGCGTCCGCGAGCGAGCTCTCCGAGAAGATGTTCTCGGTGCAGAATCAACCCGGCAGTTTCGGCCGCTTGGCGCAGGGCGTCAGCTTGTTCGGCGTCAATATTGCCTTCAGAATTGAGCAGCCAGAGGAATCCTAATAATGTTTTCTGATGCCGAATAGGCATCCCGACGCGGGTGATGTCCACGCCGAGTTCTGGTCGCGCCGGGAGCTCGAACAGGTCGATAGCGGCGTCAGCGCCGCATTCGTAGGCATACTCGCGCAATGTCCGGGGGACGTCTCTTTGCATGATTGATCCGGTGCGGGCTGTATCGACCTCCGTCTGGTGGGCGGTATACGCCATCAGTCGCAATTTTGGATCATCAATGGCTACGGACCGGTGCAGTCGGGTGCCCAGGTTGTCGACCAACCGTTGGAGTTCTGATGACATGTTTAGGAGAATACCTCAACGCTTCAACGTTTGAACCGTCATTTGTGTTGTTGCTTATCATCCGTTGCTAGACATGCGATATATTGTGTCACATTTCTGGGTGACAGCATTCTCAAAGAAGAAGAGATCATGTCGTCGATCGATCCTAGCCATCCTGGATCTAACCAACGAATCGCTGATGCGGCCGAAAAGTACTGGCGCCTGGAACTCGACAATGATCCTCAGCTGCCTGCAATTGCCGGCCTCCCGATCGAACGACTCCCCAGTTGGGCTACGACGACGCTCTGCAGCGTGCTAACCGTGGCTGTCAAATGGCCGATGATATTGCCGATATCGACCCAAAGCCCGTTATCTGAGCGTGACTCTCAGCGTCCACCCCTGGCCGCCGTCTGCCTTGACTGTTTAATATTTTTTGAACTTTCTGAGGATTCCCTATTGACTAACGCGATTCTACGGTGTTGGCTATAGGTATCGCCGCAGGGTTGCGGAGCGCAGTGTCGGTTGCACAGCGGTGCTGCACGCATTTCAATGAGGAGATTCGATGAGAACACTGCGCTTTTCCATAGTTGCCGCATTGACAGTCGCTGTCACACTGTCTGCCTGTTCGAGTGGCGGTTCCGGTGAGGGCGACCGTTCGATCAGCGTCGGTGTCACCGATCCGACAACCCTTGTTCCCGCACGACAGTCTGTGGCTTTCGACTTCAGTGCAGCCGTGTGGTCGCCTCTGACTTTCGTCAGAGCGGACGGAAAGATCGACTACATCCAAGCGGAATCGATCGAAAGCGACGATTCAGTTACGTGGACGGTCACTTTGAGGGATGGGTGGACGTTCCACGACGGGACGCCGGTGAACGCACAGAGTTATATCGATTCGTGGAATGCCGCGGCTTATGGACCGAACGCTTTTGAGAATGCGGGACAACTGGCGAACATTGTGGGGTTTGATGACCTCAATCCCGAGAAGGGCAAACCGTCAACGACGGAGATGTCCGGACTCCAGCTCGTTGATGACCTCACCTTCAAAGTCGAGCTCAAAGACGCCGACAGCCAGTTCCCGCTGCAAGTGAGCCAAGCGCAGACCGCCATGTTTCCAATGCCGGAAAGCGCCATGAAGGATTTCGACGCCTACACCAAGCATCCTGTCGGCAATGGCCCGTTTGAAATGGACGGTGACTACACCGAGAACCAACCTTTCACAGTCACCGCCAACAACGATTACGCCGGCGATGACCCCACCGTCGATTCCATCACCTTCAAGCCCTACACCGATCTCTCCACGGCGTACACGGATGTTCGCGCTGGCAACCTCGACGTAGCATCCGTCCCTCCGAATCGTCTTCCCCAGTCAGAAGCCGACTTCGGTGACAGTCTGTACACCTTTGAGGCACCAGGCATTTCATTCCTTGGTCTCCCGCTGTGGGACGAACGATACAAGGATGTAAAAGTGCGACAGGCCATTTCAATGGCCATCGACCGGGATTCCATCAATGACGTCATCTATGGCGGGCAGTTTGTTCCCGCTGATGCCTTCACACCTTCGATTGAGCCAGGAACCCCCGACGGCCTGTGTGGCGACTATTGCAAGTACGATCCGAAGTCAGCGAAGAAGCTCCTCGACGAGGCTGGAGGCTTCGACGGTGCGATGGAGATCTATTATCCGGGTGGTGGCGGCGACGATGATCTCTACAACGCGATTGCGAACAATCTCCGCCAGAGCTTGGGAATCGACGTGACAGCCCGACCGAGTGCCGATTGGGCTGAGTTCCTCGACAACCGAACCGCCGAGAAGGTCGACGGTCCGTTCTTTTCACGATGGGGTGCGCTGTACCCGAGCCAGCAGGCAACGCTGCGCCCTCTGTTCGTCGAGAACGGAGGATGTGCAAACTGCGTTCCCTGGTACACAGACGAAGTCACTGCAGCGATCAGAAAGGCGGACAAAGATGACGACGGTACCGGCGAGGCATATGCAGACGTCCAGGATCTGCTGCTCGAAGATTTCCCGGCACCTCCCCTGTTCTTCGAGACCTACTCTTATGTCACTTCGGACAAGATCGCCGATCTCCCCACGTCACCGGTCGGCAATCCGCAGCTAACGAAGGTCAAGCTCACCGACTGAGCCTGCGCCCCAGGAGCCCACCGGGAGCCACGCCCGAATTCCACCGACACATCAAAAAGGACCAGGACGTAATGCAGACACAGAAGACGTCGAATCCTCGGCTCTCGAGAATCCTTGGACGAGCTGAGAAATTCGACCCGGTGACGTCCTTTCCGAAGGTCGACGAACTGCTGGAGGATTTCGATGACCGGGCCGAACATGAGCCAGGTGTTCACAAGCGACGCATCGGAACTTCCCGACTCGGAGAGGCTATCCACGAGTTCATCATCGGAGACGGCACACGGGACGTCATTGTCGTCGGCGGCGTTCACCCAAACGAGCCGATCGGTTTTCACACCGTAGCACGATTGGCAGATGCCCTCGTCGACGATCCTTCAACGGTAATGGGCCTCACGTGGCATATCATCCCCTGCATCGACCCTGATGGCACTCGCCTCAACGAAGGCTGGTTCTCAGATCCGTCGCGACGCACCCACTACGCTCGACACTTCTACCGGCCCGCACCGGATGAGCAGATCGAATGGTCATTTCCCTTCACTTACAAACGCGCCCATTTCGATGCCGTCATCCCTGAAACATTCGCTCTCATGAGACTGATCGATGAGACCTCACCGATCCTCTTGGTCGGCCTCCACAATGCCGAGCTAGGAGGCGTCTACTACTACCTCAATCGGCACCTTCCGGGCGCCGTCGATTCGCTCCATGACATTCCCGCCCACTTCGACCTCCCGCTCGAAACCGGTGAACCCGAGTCTGCCGATGCCTATGCCTACGGTGCGGCGGTCTACCACGCTCCGCTGAGCCTTGAACGGTACGACGACCTGGAGAATCAAGGCCTCGACCCGGCCGCTATCATCGGCGGCGGAAGCAGCGCCGACTACGTCGCACGCCATGGATCACTCACCTTTGTGGCAGAGTTGCCCTATTGGACACATCCCGACGCCCTAGACAACGCACCCAGCAGTCGTTCATACGACGACGTGCTCGCTGAAAAAGCAGAAGGACTGCACAACCTCGGCGAAGAACTTCAGCGGGTCTTGAATTCGGCAGAGCCTCACCTTCACCAGAACACACCGTTTCTGCGCGCAACTCGCGCTTTTGTACCGCTGATGACCGAAACGGGAGATGCTGAAGCACGACGGGCCGCATGGCCGGAGAGTAGTCGGGAAGCGACCGTCGCCGAAGCTTTCACCAATGACGATCTCGTGCGGTGCTTTCGGCTGCGGTACGGCGGGATGCTGTTGCGTGCCCTTCATGCCGAGGTGTACGCCGGAACGGCACACCCGCGCCTCCGACGGATCTGCGATGAATTCGAGGAGACCTACGAATCGTGGCTCGCCGAGGCCGAGTCCGTGCGTGATCTGACGACCTTGCCCATCGAACAGCTGGTCGGGGTCCAATACGCATCGACACTTGAAATCGCCGCACTCATCGTCGACGAGAGCGACCAATGATTCGATACGCGTCCAGAAGGATTCTCGAACTGGCGATCGTCTTCGTCGGGGTCACATTCCTCATCTATCTCATGGTCTTTTCGCTTCCAGGCGATCCCATTGCAGCGCTCGGCGGCAACCGGCCGTTACCCGACAACGTGGTCGCCCAGTTACGTGATCAGTACAATCTCAACGATCCCATCTGGCTGCAGTACCTTCGCTACATCGGCGGCCTCTTCACCGGAGACCTAGGTACGACGTTCGATGGCGCATCCGTGTCCTCGCGAATGGCGGCACGGTGGCCGGTGACCATCACGCTCGCACTGACGGCATGGGGTATCGAGATCATCATCGGCATCGGTCTCGGCCTCATCGCCGGACTGCGCCCGGGAGGGGCCGTCGATCGCACGATCCTCACGGCAACGATCATCGCGACTTCAATACCGGTGTTCGTGCTCGGAGTCGCAGCACAGTTGCTCTTCGGACTCCAGCTCGGGTGGTTTCCGGTCGCCGGTGTCTCCGATGGGTGGCCAACCGCCTACCTGCTGCCGGCAGTTGTCATCGCGGTATTCGGACTCGCTGCGGTGTCTCGACTCATGCGCGGCAGCGTCGTCGATACGATGCGCTCCGATTTCGTGCGCACGCTCGTGGCCAAGGGCATGCCGAACAGCTCGATCGTCGGACTTCACGTATTGCGCAACTCCGTCGCCCCAGTGCTCACGTTCCTGGCCATCGATCTCGGGTTTCTCCTCGGCGGTACCGTCGTCATCGAGGGAATCTTCAATCTCCCCGGGATCGGTCAGCTTCTCTTCGACGGTATCCGCACACATGAGGGGCCGACCGTTGTCGGTGTCGGCACTGCACTCATTGTGATCTTCCTTGTCATCAGTGTCGTCGTTGATCTCATCAACTCCGCTCTCGACCCGAGGATCCGACATGACTGAGCAATTCGTCGATCAGAGAGAGCTGACCGGAGCAGACGCGAATCGTAGCGTCTGGGCCAGCCTGCGCTCACGACCTCTGTTCTGGATCTGTGCAGTGGCCTTGGGCCTGCTCGCGGTCATCGCCATCATGCCCGGAACTCTCGCGGGTCTCTTGAGCACTTCAGACCCACGAGCGTGTGAACTGTCGCTCAGTGTCAAGCCTCCGAGTGCGGCACACCCATTCGGAACCGATATCCAGGGTTGTGACATCCTGGCGAATGTCTTCTACGGCGCGCGGACTTCACTGCTGATCGGATTCGTCGCGACTGCACTATGCGCCATCGTCGCCCTGGTCCTCGGCACGAGTGCCGGGTACTACGGCGGCCTTGCGGATCGCATCATCTCGCGACTCACCGACGTCTTCCTCGGTTTCCCATTCCTGCTGGGCGCAATCGTGGTGCTGAACAGTGTGGCAACTCGATCCGCTCTAATCGTCGCTCTTGTACTCGCCCTCTTCACCTGGCCGACACTCGCCCGTCTCGTCCGCAGCTCTGTACGCAGCGTCCGTGAAAGCGAGTTCGTTCATGCAGCGAGCGCGGTCGGTATGACGGACGGACGGATTCTGCGAGAGCACGTCGTTCCCAACTCTCTCGGGCCGGTGCTGGCCATCGTGACCACAATGGTCGGAAACGTCATCGTGGCCGAGTCCACACTGACATTCCTCGGAGTTGGCCTTCGAACGCCTTCCATCTCTTGGGGACTCCAGCTGGCCACCGCACAATCGTACTTTCAAACGGCCCCGCACCTGCTGTTGTATCCGGGGCTCTTCCTCACCCTGACCGTGCTCAGTCTCATCACCCTGGGTGACATTCTTCGTGACGCCCTCGACCCGAAAGGACGGAAATGACCGCCACCCCTGCAGATGCGATACGCTCCATCTCCCAATACCTCGAATCCTGGCTCGCCTTTCGAGGAGAGTACACCGGGACTCCGGGCCTCCAGGCCTCAGTGCGGGTCGGCGGCGACCTGGTCCTCAACACCGCGTGGGGAGATGCAGATTCCGTGAGCAGGGTGCCGATGACCACGAAACATCTGTTTCGCATCGCCTCACACTCGAAGACCATGACGGCAACCGCGATCATGCAACTGACCGAGTCGGGAAGCCTGCGGCTCGATGACACTGCGGCCTCCCACATCCCCGAGCTCGAAGGGACAGAGGCTGGACGCGTCACCATCCGCGAACTCCTCGGGCATCAGGGCGGCGTGATCCGTGACGGTACCGAGTCCGACTTCTGGCAGCGTGGCTATGATTTCCCTGATCGCCAGGCACTGATCAAGTGCCTGCGCGCCGAAGGCACCGTCTACGGCACCAATGAGCATTTCAAATACTCGAATATCGGCTATTCACTGCTCGGCGCAATCATAGAAGCCGCGTCCAACCGACCGTACAACGAATATGTCACGACGGAGATCGTCAACCGCCTCCACCTTAAGGACTTCGGTCCGGAATATGTGGCGGACCGTGCCGAAGACTTCGCGGCGGGCCATACTGCACGACTCACTCCTGCAGATCCCCGTCAGAGGATCGGCCACGTCGACACTCGCGCAATGTCGCCTGCCACCGGATGGTACTCCACAGCTGCCGACCTCACTCGGTACGCAACCGCTCACAGCTTCGGCGATGAGTCGCTGATCAGCGACAAGAGCAAACGGATGATGCAGCGCGAGGAATCACGGGTGAAACCGCGAGATGAGGTCGTCGGTCGCTATGGTCTCGGCTTCGACCTGCGCAGCCTGGGCGATCGGGAGGTCATCGGTCACAGCGGCGGCTACCCCGGTCACATCACGAGGACCTGGATCGACCCACATGACGGGATCGCTGTCAGCGTTCTCACCAATGCGATCGATGGTCACGCTGATCCGTTCGCAACCGGACTCTTCTCGCTCATCGACCTTGCTCTCGATGAGACGAGTCCGAAGACCGACCGCGATCTCACAGAATATTCCGGACGTTTCGCCTGCATGTGGGGAGTCGTCGATATCATCCCGTTCGGCGGCAGACTCCTCGCGATCGATCCGCGGCAGCCGGACCCGGCGAAGGCCCATCAGACGTTGTTGATCGACGAAGACACGATCCGCACAGAACTGATGCCCGGCTTCGGTCCGACTGGGGAGTCGATCCGCTATGAGCGAGACGACGCCGGTGAGATCACGTCCGTCAGTATCGGCGGAATGACTCACTGGCCCTTAGATACATACCGGGAGGCGCTCCATTCGGGCAATCCCCAGCCGATTCTTGAAAAGATGTCCCTATGACTGATTCCCACTCCACGGCCCCACTTGAACTCACGCAGGAGTCTCGGGCATTCATCGACGATTTCGCGACTGCATTCTCGGCTATGAACGCCGGGCGTATGGTCGGCCGAGTGCTCGGCTTGATGCTTATCGTCGATGAGCCGTACCTGTCGTCGGAACAGATCGTGCAGGCGCTGGGTGCCAGCGCAGGCTCCGTTTCCACTGCCACGCGCGAACTGCAGACAGTCGGATTCATCAAACGGCACACTGTGACCGGCGACCGACGACACTACTTCCGTGTCGAGGACGACGCGTGGGGCGCCTTCCTCGCAGGTGAGCGCGTTTACCTCCGGCGCATGTCGGCAGCGTTCAAAACCGGGCTCAGCGAACTCCCCGACGAAGCCGAATCGCCACGAAAGCGACTTCGAAACGCGGCACGATACATGGATTGGCTCGAAGGCTACCATCGCCAGATCCTCAACGACTGGGAGGCTTACCGTGACAGAGAAGACAATGAGTGAGAACCAATCAACGACCGTGCTCTCCGTCCGAGACCTCTCCGTCGGCTTCCGCGTCGGGGGCCAGCTCATCGAGGCAGTCCGCTGTGTGAACTTCGACTTAGCTGCAGGTGAAGCACTCGCGATCGTGGGCGAATCAGGATCGGGAAAGAGTGTCACCTCACTGGCCGCTCTCGGGTTGCTGCCTCCCAATGCGGAGATTGCCGGCGAAATTCGCATCGGTGGCGTCGACGTGATCGGGGCTGGACCCGCCGGACTCGCCTCAGTGCGCGGAACATTGGCCGCCATGATATTCCAAGACCCATTCGGCGCACTCGATCCGGTCTTCACTGTCGGTTACCAGCTCACCGAAATGCTCCGCCATCACCGACGTGAGATGTCGAAACAAGAACGGTCGCAGCGGGCTGTCGAGCTCTTGAAACTGGTGGAGATACCCGAGCCCGAAGTCAAACTCGCTTCGTATCCCCACCAGTTGTCAGGGGGTCAGGCCCAGCGCGTCATGATTGCGATCGCGCTCGCCTGCGACCCCGCAGTTCTCATCGCGGACGAACCGACGACTGCGCTGGACGTGACAGTTCAACGTGACATCCTCGATGTGCTCCACCGCCTCCGGGAACGGCTTGGGACTGCGATCGTGATGATCACTCATGACATGGGGGTCGTAGCCGATTTCGCCGACCGGGTTGTCGTGATGCGCGACGGCCGTGTTGAAGAGACGGCTCCTTCAAGGCAGCTCTTCTCTGCACCGCGGGCCGAATACACGCGTGCCCTGCTCGCTGCTGTCCCTCGGATCGGGGCAGGGCAGCGAGAACACCTTCCCGAGGACGAACGGACTGTGCTTGAAATCGAGAATCTCACTGTCGAATATCGAGGGCGTCGAGGGCGCAATATCCGATCAGTTGACGATGTCTCCTTTCGCATTCGTGAAGGCGAGATGCTCGGTCTCGTCGGCGAGTCAGGATCGGGCAAATCATCCATCGGAAAGAGCATCATCGGCCTCGCACCAGTCTCAGGTGGCCGCATCACCATCAGCGGACGAGACATCAGCGCCCTGTCCCGCCGTGAAATGCGTAAGCTCAAGTCGCACATCGGATTCGTCTTCCAGAACCCCTCCGGAGCCTTGGACCCGCGTCGCACGATCGGCCAGGCGATTGCAGCACCGCTTCGTGTACACGACTCGCTGACAAGTGCGCAGCTCTCCGACCGCGTGTCGAAGCTCCTCGAATCAGTCGAATTGCCAGCCCATTGGTCGGCCCGATACCCCCACGAGCTTTCGGGAGGACAGAGCCAGCGGGTCTCGATCGCCCGTGCACTGGCGCTCGATCCGTCGCTGCTGATCGCCGACGAACCGACATCTGCCCTCGACGTCTCCGTTCAAGCAACCGTACTCGACCTACTGCGACGGTTGCAGCACGAATTGCACTTTGCATGCCTGTTCATCAGCCACGACCTGGCCGTCGTGGATTCACTGTGCGACCAAGTACTCGTCTTGAAAGAAGGAGTCAGCGTCGAACACGGCGAGCGAAGCCAGATCCTTTCCTCGCCACAACACCCCTATACCCACCGCCTGCTGAGCGCCGTACCTTACCCCGACCCGGACAAGCAGCGACGGCGCCGAGAAGATCCATTGGCCGGCTGAGACAACAGGAGTACACATGCTGCAGACCGAACACTTCATCACGACCGACGAAACTGAAGTCAAGAGGCTCGTCCGCGAAAACCCATGGGGCACATTCGTGGCCAACACCTCACAAGGCATCGTTGCGTCGCATTACCCGGTGCTGCTCGACAATTCAGACACCGAGGGCATCAGCATAGTGAGCCATGTGGGCAAACCAGACGATCAAAACCTCGAACTCGGAGAACGCGAAATGATGCTGATCATCCAGGGCCCACATGGTTATGTCTCCCCCGGCTGGTACGACCCCGACGACATCATTCCGACGTGGAACCACGTGACAGCGCACCTGTACGGCGTCCCCGAGCTGTTGTCGCCTGCCGAAAACTATGAGGTGCTCACACGACTGGTCGACACCTTCGAAGCACCGATGCCGGAACCACAGTCCATCTCGACTCAGGAGGAATTCACCCGCGGCGTTGCGCAGGGTACGGTCGGCCTGAGAATGCGGATCACTCGCTTCGAGGCACGCCTCAAGCTGAGTCAGAACAAATCGCCAGAAGTCCGCTCCAACATCGTCAACGGCCTGCGCGCGAGCGGCCCGTATTCGCAGCCTGCACTCGCCGACGAAATGGCAAGAGTCCCAGCTCTGTCCGAGGAGAATCTATGACCGACCTCATCTTGGCCGATGCTCGCGTGATGTGGCGTTCCCCTGAGCTGCGCGACCTCCTGATCCGCGACGGTCGTATCGCGGCAATCACTCCCGCCGGATCATCGGTTCTGCGCGACACTGCGGCCAACGCCGAACGCATCGCTGTCGATGGTCGCACCGTCGGCGCCGGACTATGGGACCACCACATCCACATGAACCAGTGGGCCCTTGCAAGAAGACGCGTGGATGTGTCCGCAGCCGAGTCCGCCGCCCATGCCGCCGCTATCGTGCGCGACCACCTCTCTGGGTCACCCGAACCACACGGATCAGTGCTCGTCGGATACGGCTTCCGCGACGGCCTGTGGTCCGATAAGCCAACGGCGGACCTCCTCCGAGTCGGAGATACCGCGGTCGTGCTGATCAGCGGCGATCTGCATGCTGCTTGGTTCAATACCGTTGCAGCTCAATTGCTCGGAGTGCCGGCCGACATGGGGTGTGTATTGCGAGAAGCTGCCGCGATCGAGCTATCGGCACGAGTTGGCGAAGTATCAGCTGAGCTGCTCGACACTTGGGTTGCCGAGGCTTCTCAGGCGGCTGCGAGGAGAGGCGTGGTCGGGGTCGTCGACCTCGAGATCGACGATGCGCCAGCGCAATGGCGTCGTCGCAGTGCACAGCGCACGACG
>NZ_RHFG01000041.1 GCF_004745485.1 Brevibacterium sp. S22 | reverse complement strand
TGGGTCAGCGCAAGGTGGAGTCACGATCACGGGATGGAGAGGCCAACACCTACTCTGCCAGCCAGTCCCAGACCAGCCACTGTCAATACTCACAGCGCAAGGTTGCACAGCCGCCGTCAGGTAGCAATTTAGAGGGCGAAGAAGGTTTTGAGCTCGGTGCTCAACGATGCCAAGCGTTCCTTGAGCGCGGGTTTGAGGGAGGCACTCGCCGAGGTGGCCGACAGTCGTACTCCGGCGCTGGCCGCCGCACGCGCATCGGCATCGGCTGCGGCCTGCAGCTCCGAGGGTTCGGCGACGACCTCGAGATAGCACTTGAGCTTCGGTTCTGTGCCCGAGGGACGCACGATCACCCGCGAGTTCGACTCCGAGAGCAGCAGGATCCCATCTGTCGGCGGCAGACCGTCATACCCGGCGGAGAGGTCGTGGACCTCGGCGACACGGGAGCCAGCCAGTGTGGCCGGCGGATTCTCGCGCAGCTTCGCCATCGCCGTGGCGATGAGGGAGATGTCGTCGAGTCGGAAACTCAAGGGAGCGGTGGCGAAGTAGCCGTCGCGTCCCCGGATCCGATCGAGCTCGGCTTCGATGCTGCTGCCCTCGGACTTCAGACGCGACGCCAACGCTGCGAACGTCACGGCCGCCGAAATGCCGTCCTTGTCACGGACTGCTCCGGGATCGACACAGTAGCCGAGTGCCTCTTCGTACCCGAAGACGAGGCCGGCCACGCGGGAGATCCACTTGAATCCGGTGAGCGTGTTCACTGCCGTGAACCCGTGGCTGGCGGCCACTGCCGCAAGGCCGCGGGAAGACACGATCGAATTCGCGAACACCGGAGCATCCGCTCCTGCAGCATGATGCGTTCCTGTTGCCAGCCGGTTCGCGGCATCCTCGCCCAGCAGCAGCCCCACCTCATCGCCGGTGAGCTGACGATATCCGACCGCCGCCGAAGCATCGGGGATCGCGGCGGAGAACCGGTCTGCGTCGGGATCATTGGCGATGATGAGTTCGGCCTCGACCTCCCTGGCCAACGCAAAGGACTCATCGAGTGCCCCGGCCTCTTCCGGGTTCGGGAACGACACGGTCGGGAAGTCCGGATCCGGTTCCTGCTGAGAGGCCACCGGGTGGAGGTCCGTGAACCCAGTGCGGGTCAGCGCCGCCTCGGCGACTCCTGCCCCCACACCGTGCAGGGAGGTCAGGACGATCGACAGGTCCGACTCCGCACGCACGCCCAAGGCATCGATGCGGGTCAGGTAGGTCTCGACGATCGATTCGTCGAGGTGGTCCCACCCGGATTCGGCACGTGGCACCGACGCGACCGATTCCACGGCCGCGATCTTCTCGGCGATGAGGGCATCGGCAGGGCTGACGATCTGAGCTCCGGCACCCGCCTCAGCTGCGGCCGGGTCGGATTCGATTGCCCGCAGGGGACGTTCGCCCAAATAGACCTTGTAGCCGTTGTCGACTGGTGGGTTATGACTGGCCGTGACCATCACTCCGGCGTCTGCCTCGAGATGCGACAGTGCGAAGGCCAGCAGTGGGGTCGGCAGCTGCTCGGGCAGCTGGACCGCGACGCCACCAGCAGCGGTGACGACTGCCGCCGTGTCCGTGGCGAACTCCGCAGACTTGTACCGGGCGTCACAACCGATGACGACGCGAAAACCCTCACCGACGGTATCGGCGAGGAACGCTGAGAGTCCGGCCGCGGCACGGATGACTACGGCCCGGTTCATTCGGTTCGGCCCTGCCGCGATCTCCCCGCGCAGACCCGCGGTGCCGAAGACGAGGGGACCGGCGAACCGATCCTCGAGGTCGGCCACGGCAGCGGCGTCTCCGTTCTCGGCCTCGCCGAGGATGTGCTCCAACGAGGTGGCTGTCTGCAGGTCGGGGTCATCGGCGATCCAGGCACGGACCACCTCGGCGTCGAATCCATTCGTGAACTGGTCGGCTACGCGGGTCATGGTGTCCCTCCTCAGAGCTTCGCGACGATATCGGCGAGCAGGCGGGAGATGCGCGGAGCGGCTGCGACTCCGGCTTCGATGACCTCGGCGTGGGAGAGTGGGGTCTCCTGGATACCGGCGGCCAGGTTCGTCACCAGCGAGATGCCCATGAGTTCGAGCCCGGCCTGACGTGCGGCGATGGCCTCGAGCGTCGTCGACATGCCGACAAGATCGGCGCCGAGGATGCCGGCCATGCGCACCTCGGCGGGGGTCTCGTAGTGAGGTCCGCGGAACTGCGCGTAGACGCCTTCGTCGAGCGTCGGGTCGATCGTTTTCGCGATCGCGCGCATCCGCGGGGAGTACAGGTCGGTGAGATCGACGAAGTTCGCGCCTTCAATCGGGGAGGTCCCGGTGAGGTTGATGTGATCGGAGATGAGCACGGGGGTGCCGGCCGCCCAGTTCCGGTTGAGTCCGCCGCAGCCGTTGGTGAGCACGAGCGAAGAGCAGCCGGCAGCGGCCGCGGTGCGCACACCGTGGGCGACGGCGCGCACGCCCTTGCCCTCGTAGTAGTGGGTGCGCGATCCGAGCACGAGCGCATGCTTGCCGCTGGCTTCGATCCGCACCGTGCGCAGGGTCGCCCCGTGGCCAACGACTGCGGGAGCGTGGAATCCGGGAACCTCCGCCGCGGAGATCTCGGCGACGGTCTCGCCGAGGAGGTCCGCCGCCCCGCCCCATCCGGAGCCGAGGACGAGCGCGATGTCGTGTGTGTCGATGCCCGCGTTCGCGTTGATGGTCGTGGCCGCGGCGTGCGCGGCGGCGGTAGGATCGCTTAAGTCAGTCATGACGCCAAGATTATCAAGTTCCCCACCGCCCAAGGAGCGAGCACATGCCGATTCGAGAGCTGAACGACGGTGACGATCTGCGCCTGAACGAGGTGTTTGCCGACGCGACCACCCCGGCCGGTCACATGGCCCGGTCCCTGTTCCGTCCCTCCTCGGATTCGCCGTTGATCCGCTCCGTCATCGCCGAGGTGGTTCCTGACGTTCCCGTCGGCGCCGCCGCGATCGCCGAATCCCCACTTCACCCCTACCGGGCGTGGGTCCACGTCGAGGTGGCCGCCGAGGAGCAGGGGCACGGTCAAGGGCGTGAACTCTTCGAAGCTGTGTGCGCTGAAACGCGGGGAACTGCGCTCGAAGGCCTTGACCTGCGGGCCCGTGTGCAGGCCGGAAGTGCGGGCGAAGGCTTTGCCCAGGCGCTCGGCTTCACTCCGCTGACGACGACCCGCGTGATCAAGGTCCCCGCCGGTGCCCTGCCTCCAGCCGGGGGCGGCCGTGCCGAGGATCTCGAGATCGTGGCCACAGGATCGGTGAAGCTGACGAAAGCATTCATGGCGTGGTACACCGCCGTGAACCGTGACGATGCCGTGGGTCCGCTGACCATCGGACAGGTGAACAACGCCTTCCTCTCCGAGGCGGCCGGGGCCCACGGCGCCGCACTGCTGAATGGTGCGGCGGGGACCGCTGAGGCTGGAGGGCTGAGCGCCTTCGCCGTGTCCTATGCCAGGGAGGCCGATGAGACTGCCGGGACCGTGCCGTCGGCCGGCGAGCCGGGTGCCGGTGTCGGAACCGCCGCAGGTGACGGGTCAGGTCAGGCCGTGATCGATGAGGCCTCGGAAGAGGCTCCGACCGAACTCATCCTCGGGTCGATGTTCGAGACCCGTGAGGATACCGAGGCAACCGGTGAGGACTTCGCCGCGGCGGTCGCCGATGCCGAACTGCTCCTGGCACGGCTGTCCGTCGACGCCGATGTCGTCATCGAGGTCACAAGCGGAATGCCTGTGATCTCAGCACTGGCCGACCGTCTGCTCGAGACGGGCACGGCCACTGAGCTCTACCGTTATGAGACGCTGTCGGGGCCTGCCGCCGATATGAGCTGATTCAGGCTTGACCTTCGTCGGCGGTGAAGAGGCGGACAGGGCGAACCTGAACCTCGGTGACGAACCAGCCCGTCCCCGGCAGACCATCGAGCGGGGCCTGTCGCAGCACTCCGAGTCCGGTGAGATCCTGCTTGGTGTGGACACCGAGCACGAGCAGCGGCCCGAGATTCTGTGCCTTGGCCACTGGTGAACCGTAGCCGGGAGTGAACCGCGTCGGGACGGTGAGCACATGGAATCGTCCGTCGAGCAGATCCCAATCGCCGGACTCTGACTCCCGGTGGGCATCATCGTGGACGGCGATGCCTCCGAGGCGGCCCATTAGAGCGGCGAAATCGCTCTTGCCGCTCTGCGGTGAACCGCGAACCGTGAGCACTGAGCCATCTCGTAAGGGGTTCCAGGTGACGAGATCGCCGAAGGCATCGACGCCGACAGGGACGACGTCTGGCGTGGTGATGGCGCGAAGCGGAGCGTCGTCTGCCCTTGAGTCCACGGCAATCGCCGGTCGTTCGAGGCCGGTCCAGCGCGGCGCGAATCCCTCCCGGGCCTCCGATTCGCGGGAGGCCCCGCCGAGGATGTCCGGTTCTTCCCCAGGTTCGGGCGATCCCCTCTGGGCTGCGGCCCTGGGCACGAACTGCACATCGGCACCGTCCCCGCCGGCGACCTGCACACGGGGGCCGCGAATGACGGCGCGGAAGTCCGGCCACGAGCCGGCGAATCGCTGCCGGCTGAGTCCCACGCTCGTCCCGTCTTCGCCGGCCTCGGGCGGGAAGATGATCTGTGTGGCGAACCGAGAGTTCCTGCTCGTCATATTCCGACACCCGGCGAGCAGGAACACGAGATCAGATCCGGCACCGTGTCCCAGCAGGCGTTCGGCACGTTCGGCCCAATAATGGTCGAGTGAGTCGACGAATTCGGCCCAGTTGCTGCAGACGAGGAGGCTGTGCGGTTCTCGGGGCGCCCCCGAACCTGTCTGTGTGCCGGAGCCGGCACAGTCCTGCGAGGTCGTGACTGTGCCCATTCCCGCAATGAGGTGGTCGAGGATCGCCTGAGTCTGCCACCCTGTGGTCATTCCGCAGCTGATCTCGGCCCAGTCGAGGGCCGCGGCGATCCTGCCTACTGCGATGATCCGCCGGGTCGGGGCCGCCGCACGAGTCATATTCACGAGCACGGATTCCACGGTTTCGGGGCTGCCGCCTGTGAGGATCGTGGAACCGTCGACATCCGGGTCGAACGTCCACCTCTGCTGTCGCTGTTCGGTGGGAACATCGATGATCCCCGTGACTGCTGTGCCGAGCCCTGCGCCTGCCTCCACCGTTCCATCGGGGTCCATGGCCGGCACTCCAGCTGCCCAGATCGCCATTTCCTCCGGAGTAGGCAGGGGCGGCAGTACGACCTGTCGCCTCTGCCCCTCAGACGAAGAACTCTCACCCATCTCGTCGGCCTCGGCCGCTGCATCGATTCCGGCCCCAGCGTTGTCCCGCGTCGCGGCGACGATGTTGTCGACGCTGACACCGTGAACACCGCTGGCCAGGGACGGAACCGGACCGCGGACCCAGGGCCGGACACGGGGCCGGAGGGCCACCTCGGTGCTGGCATCGGAGCCGGCATCAGTCCCGAACGGCACCGCCACGCGGAATTGGGTGACGCTGATCCCGGAGTCCAAGCAGGCGGCACCGGGCTTGTCCGCGGGCAGAAGAGCACCCGAGTCTGTGCCGATGACGTCGAAGGAATCCGTCTCATCGCGCACCCGCAGGCAGACACGGATGTTGATGTTCGCCTTCATCTGGCCGGTCACGACTCCCATGGGTCTCTGCGTGGCGAGAATGAGGTGCACGCCGAGGGACCTGCCCAGAGCGGTGAGGTGTTCGAGCAGGTCAGCGGCGCGCGGATGGCTGGCCATCAGTGCATGGAACTCGTCGATGACGACGACGAGACGTGGGGGAGGATCGGTGAGATCGGTGACGTCGGCGCACCCGTGGTCGGCCAGCAGCCGCTCACGACGGGTGATTTCGGCACGCACCGAGACGAGAGCGCGGAACGCGAGACCGGAATCGAAATCGTCGAGCACGCTGTCGGTGTGCGGCAGATCCTGCAGCGGGGCGAACGTGGCCCCGCCCTTGAAATCGATGAGGACGAACTGGAGGCGCCGAGGCGGCTGCGCCAAGGCCATCGCCAGCAGCCACGTCTGGAGAAGCAGGGACTTTCCGCTGCCGGTGGTGCCTGCGACGAGCGCGTGGGGTCCGTCGGCGAACAGATCGATTCCGATATCGCCGTCGGCTCCGCGGCCGATCATCACCGGCCCCGAGGCGGGACGACGCCATCGTTCTCTGATGGCTTCAGGCGTATCGTCGCAGAGCTCACCGAGCCCGTGGTCGGGCCAGGCTCGAGGCCCGGTCCCGGCAGTGAATCTGCGGTGGACGGTGACGAATCGAGCGGCCGGCATCAGGGCAACGGTGAGCGCCCGCCCAGGCACCGGGCCTCCGGGCGCGGTCGATGTGGTGGTGCGTGCCTGCGCGAGGGTGCCCACCGTCATCGAGACCATAGAACCCGAATGCGGGGCGGCGAGTGTGAGCACGGCGGGACGGGCCGCCTCGTCGAACGTGATCGCAATCGGATCATCGACTCTGTCGTCTGGACCGGAATCTGACCGGGGCGAGTGTGAGCAGCGGTCATCGAAGAACTCGGTGCCGACCAGTTCCGGCAGCAGTGCGAGTTCGGGACTCGGCCGCCATCGGAAACGCTGGTCGGCCAGCCAGGCGAAGGCCATGGTGCGTAAGGCGGCGGGTGACCCGCTGACGGTGACCGTCGTCGTTCGCGGATCGATGCGGATCGGCATATCGGCGAAGACGACCCGACCATCGATGTGATCGGTTCCGTCCTGCAGCTGGTTGTCGATGGTGAGGTCGCTGAAGATCGTCCCGAACCCCAGGCACAGACCGGGGGAGGAGAAGACCATGCGTCGGTGCATGGCTTCGAGGCGGCCCAACCGTGTGCGCGCCTCGGCCAGAGCATCGTCACGGTCGAGTCGGCATTGTGCACTGTCGCGGGTGAAGCGCTTCTTCTCCACCAGGTAGGCGACCCATCCGGAGAGTGGGGCGGAGATGCTGAAGAGCAGGAACCACCACATTCCGGTGGCCACGGCCAGGACCACGCCGATGCCGACGGGGATGAGGAACGTCCACCACTGTGGAGGCCTGGCCGGCCGGGGATCGTCGATAGTCTTGGGCGCGATATGGACGTCATCGTTGCGCTGCAGCGTCGGGGACCGGATCGGCGGAAGCGAACCGGCGGCCGAGGACGACACACCATCGGCCGAGCTGTCTGCTGTGCCCGGCGCAAGCACGGTCGCACCGAGGCGGAGTGCAGGCTGAGCGCCTGTGGCATCGAGGCGCAGCGGCTGAGGTGTGCGGGAGATGCAGGGGTCGATGACGGTCAGGCAATCGGTGTGAGGCAGCCGGGACAGACAGGCACGTCGTGGGTCGAGTGTCAGAGCGAAGCCGGAATCCGGCCCCGCCAGGACGGCCACGTCTGACAGTTCGGAGTCGGTCGAGATGCCGGTGGTTCGCAGAGAATCGGCACCGACGACGGTGATGGGATTGAGCCGCTGCCAGTGACCCCAGCTGATCGATTCGAGACTGTGGTCCTCGAACCGGTTGCCGACAGCGAGGTCCCTGTGCGTCAGCTCCGGTCCCAAGGCGGACCGGAAGACGTCGAGTGCCGCTTGGCCTGATTCGGCTTCGACGCTGGTGCTCGTGACGGTTCCGTTCGCCTCGATGCGGTGGATGAGTCCCAGTGTTCTCATGAGCACAGATTCACGGCGGTCGCGCGGTTCGGTCAAGAGGCGAAGAAGGGCCTGTGGAAACGGTTCGACCATCCACAGCCGAAGAAAGTTTGAGTGGGGTGGGGTCCACAAGAATCGGTGTCGGAGTCGACCGCGGCCGTCAGTCGATGCGGAGGGCACCCCTCGCGTGGGCCGTGGCCTGGAGGTCGATGAGTCCGGGCAGAAACGGTGAGAGCAGCGCCGGTGAGTAGCGGGCTTCGATGCGGATGCGCACCGAATGCGTCCCGTCGGCATCGGCGCTCAAACGCAGATTGTGCATGTTCTTCGGAGTCTGGACTGCGCCGAGGTACCGTCCAGCAGCCCGTTTGGCCGCCGGAGGTGAGAACACGAGACCGGGTTCCTCACCGGGAGCCGGTTCGAACGAGTCCGAGGCCGCCAGCGCGGCAGAGTCAGCAAGCCCCTGCAGCTCACGACGTGCCATGTGCAGATCGGTCAGGGCCGCGATGAGGAATGCCAGCAGCAAGGCGATGACGACGAAGCCGATGGCCAGAGGGGTGATCGATCCGGAGTCCGAGTCATGGCACAACAGCGATTCCTGCCGCTGCTGCGAATCGTGCTTCCCTGTGGTCGGCATATCAGTGACGGCCTGTGGCGACGACGTCGGTGTGGTTCGCGCGCAAAGTGATGTGCGGTGAACGGTCGGGACCGAAGAGGAGTGGGAACCCGGGCAGCGACACTTTCGTCTCGATACGCGCGGTGACGAGGGACCCTGCTTGTCCACAGGGCCCGGTGCAGGAGTAGGTGATGGAGGTCGGCGCATCACGCAGTCCGAAGTCCGCGAAATGCATCTTCGCAACGGCCTGGGCGCGAGCCTCTGACGGATTCGCATCGCGAGCGGCGATGCGGGAGGCTGACATGGCCGCCGAGGTGGTCGCATAGCTGGCCGCCTGCAGCTGGGAGAGGGTGAGCATGAGGTAGATGACCGGAATGAGCAGGACGATGGAGGCGAAGATGAACTCGATGACCGCCGTTCCCTCATCTGCCCCTGCCAGATGCGCCGTCCCCTCGTCTGCCCGTGCCAGCGGTTCGGCAGTCTCCCGACCGTCGAGCGTGTGATCGGGGGCGATACCCCGACCGGACTCGGATTCAGTCACGGTCGATGTCCTCGACGATGGACCGACCGCGCAGGTCCCAGACTTCGGCCGGTCCCCACAGTCCGAGGACCGGGAGCGGAGTCGTCACTCGCACCTCGACGATCTCGACGGCACCGCGCTGCAATGTCGTGACGGTGACTTGCCGGGCATAGCGCTCGCCCACGGATACTCGGATGAGGTCGCGTGTGAGTTCCTGCCCGTCGCGTGGCGTCTGATCGGCCAGACTCGCCTGCCTCGCTCCCGCGATGGCGGAGTCGATGACCGTGTTTCTGACGTGGATGACGAGACCGATCTGCAGCGCCCCAGCCAAGATGAGGGCCAGCAGCGAGGCAATGAGGGCGAATTCGGCGACGGCCGAGCCCGAATCTCTGCGCTCGCCCGCGACCGGCACCGAGGCGGCCATCATTCGGCTGTCCCGTTCCGTCTCGCTGCCTCAGGTCGCCCCCTGGTCACCCGGCCCCGCGGACCTTGTTCATCGCGTCTTGGAACATCGAGGTGAAGGCTTCGCCGGCCAATGCCCACAGCGCGACCACCAGGCCCGCGGTCATCAGAGTGATGAGGACCCACCCGGGCACGTCCCCGCGATCGGGACGGTCGACATCGGGGGTGAGATCCGGGTCGATGCCGTGGTCGGCCGCCTCGGTGATGGTGGTCCCTCCAGGGGGAGGGGAACCGGGGATCAGCCCGAGCATGAGCGGGACGAGGCGATAGGTGAGCTGGTGGAACATCGTGTCTCCTTCATCGGCGAGGTCGAGTGTTCGATCCGCGTGATTGGTGGTCCGGGGCTCGTCGTTACGGGCTGAGGTCGAGGACGGTCAGGGATGGGAAGACGGCGAAGATCACGGTGACGGGCAGCACGAACACGACTACCGGAACGAGCATCCCGATCTCTTTGCGACCCGACAGCTCGAGCAGCCTCCTTCGGGACTGTTCGCGCACGTCAGCGGCTTGGGAGCGCAGCACTTCAGCCAACGGGGTGCCGCGGGTCATCGACACGGCGAGGCCGTCGACGAACTGGACGATCTCGGGGATGGCGATACGGGTGGCCATCGCGTCGAGGGCTTCGACCAGCGGAGTCCCGGTGCGGGTGGCGGCCAGAGCCGCGCGGAGTTCGTCGACGAGGTCGCCGGAGCAGGTGCGGCACACCCGTTCGAGCGCCTCCACAATGCCCTCACCGGCGGTGATGGACAGTGCCAGGAGTTCGGCGACGGTGGGAAATTCGGCGAGCACACGGGATTCGTGGCGGGCGATGGCTTGGCTGAGTCGCCAATCGTTGAAGACGTGCCCGGCCACGCCGCCGCTGATGACGAGGATGAGGGTGACGATGGGGGAGAACCCGCGCTGCGCCGACAGCGCCCCGGCCAGACCCCCGGCGACGATCATGCCGACGAGGATGCTCAGCACCTGGTTGATGCGGAAGCGTTCGATCGTGGCATTCCCGCCGAGGCGGTCGATGCGCAGCCGCAGGGTCGCATCCGTGGTGATGCGCGAGGTCACCCACAGCGTCGAGCTGACCAACCATGACTTCACCAGACCCCAGAATCCCTCCGTACGCGGAGTCGGAGGAGCATAGATATCGACCAAGGATTCCTGGTCTCGCAGATAGGGGGCGATCCGCGACGACAGCGTCGGCCTGCGCAGCGGCGGGAGGGCGAGGACGAAGACACATAATGCGAAACCGTTGAAGAGTCCGAGGGCCAGGATGGGCAGAGGTTCGCCGAGGAGGCTCATGCCGCCCGCCCGTCCGCGTGGTTTCCGCCTTCGAATCGGCTTCCCCGACCCTCCAGCCCGTCCGCGAGGTCGCTTGTGAATCCGCCGCCCGCGCCCTTATCGGCAAAACCTCGGTGGGCGGCGCTGAGCGAGGATCCCTCGATGACCCGGGGTTCGGACGGGAGCCGCCCGATGCGCTTCATCGCCTGATACGCCAGCAGAGAGACGACGAATCCCGCGGCCAGGAGGATCAGACCGGTGCGCGAGTTGTACGCCACCGCTGTTTCGGGTCGGGTCGACAGGAAGGCGAGGACCACCCACGGTGCGGCGACGGCCAATCGGGCGCCGTTGACCGTCCACTGCTGCCGGGCGGAGAGCTCATTGCGGGTGCGGGCATCGTCGCGGACGAACTGTGCCAAGGCCCGCAGCATGGTGCCCAGATCGCTGCCGCCGACCTGCCGGGTGACGCTGAGCGCGACGACGATGCGATCGGCCACCGGGTCGGCGCTGACCTGCCGGAACCGCTCCAACGCCAAGGCGAAGGAGCCGCTGGCCCGGTATTCCTCGGCGAAGACTTCGAACAGCGGTCGCAGCGGTTCGGGTCCGCGATGAGCCAGGGAACTCAGCGCTTCGGGCAGGGAGAGGCCCGCACGGACTCCGGAATTGAGGTGGTCGAGAGTTTCGGGCCACAGCTCCCTGCGCATCACCTGTCGGCTGCGCGCCCGATGCTGCAGGGTCCGGTGAGGCAGCCAGGAGGCGAAGAGGCCGAAACACAGTGCGATCGCCCACGAGCCGGTGAGCACCGTCGATACGACCGCAACGACACAGAACGCCGCAAGCGAGATGAGCAGGAGGTGGGCCGGCCGCAGCCGCGGAAATCCTGCTCCGGTGAGCATGTCATCGAGTTCGCGCATCCATCGCGACTGCGTCCGTCTGCCCCGCGGCCGCTGCCACAGCGACATCCATATGAGGAACAGCCCCGCGCCGAGGCAGGCACCGATGAGCAGAGCGGACTGCGAATAGCTCACGCCGCCTCCAGAATGGAGTGGAGATCGCGTCCGATGGCCGCAAACCGCTCGGCGAGGTGGCCGAACCCCTGCCCGCGGATGAGCTGTCCGCGTGGCGAATGGAAGATCGTGTCGAGTTCGACGACGTCGCCTTCGACTCCGCCGGGCACCGCGCAGATCTCATCGACCCTTCGCACTCCCGAGGGGTCTCGCCGCAGGTGAACGACGATGTCGAGGCTGACGGCGACGGTGGGAACGACGAACGCTGAGGAGATGTTCGCCCCGGCCAGCAGGGGCAGAGTGCAGATCTTCGTGATCGCCGCCCGGGCCGAGTTCGCATGGATGGTGCCCATCCCGGGCAGCCCAGAATTCAGCGCGACCAGGAGGTCGAGACTTTCAGCCTCTCTGACCTCGCCGACGATGATGCGCGTCGGACGCATCCGCAGAGCCTCTTTGACCAGTGCGCGGAGAGTGACCTCGCCGGTGCCTTCGAGCGACGGCTGCCGACACTGCATGGGCACCCAGTCGCGACTGGGCAGATTGAGTTCGAAGACCTCTTCACAGGAGATCGTGCGTTCGCGGGCCGGAATCGACCCGGCCAAGGCGTTGAGCATCGTGGTCTTGCCCGCCTGGGTCGCTCCGGAGACGAGGATGTTCGCCCCGCCCGCTACGGCGGCGTCAAGGAATTCAGCGGCACCGGGTGTCAGCGATCCGTGAGCGACGAGGTTGGCGAGATTGCGAGGCCGGGCGATGAACTTGCGGATATTCACAGCCGGATGATTGCGGGTGATATCGGGCAGCACCACATGCAGCCGGGAACCGTCGGGCAGAATGGCGTCGACGAATGGCTGAGACAGATCGACGCGACGCCCCGAGGTCCGCAGCATCCGCTCGATGAGGTCATCGAGTTCATTCGAACTCAGCTTCGTCGTCGTCAGTTGGTGGACTCCGTCGACAGCGATGAAGACCTCGCTGGGCGAATTCACCCAGATCTCTTCGACATGGTCATCATCGAAATAGTCCTGGAGCGCACCGAAACCCGAAAGCTGATGATCGATATGCCGAAAAGTCGCCTCTTTGTCCTCGAGGAGCGGAAGATCGGCGACCAGGCTGCGCTCATCGTATTCGGCGATGACGGTGCGAATGAGCTCGCGAGAGCGCTGAGTATCGGCGCGCGGGTCCACATCGAGATCTCTGATCCGTTTGTGAACCTCGCTGGTGATGACTTCGGTGGCTTCCACTCTGAACCCTTGCCCGATCATTCAATTGACAGCGTGATTTGCTGTTTAACCTATCTGTAGTCGAATGAAGAATCTAGTGATTTCCCAAATCTGTGGATAACCTCGAGGCGTTTACGCAAATGCTCACCGTGTAGTTTCATGAATGTCATTGTGGTGCGCTCTTGTCTTGCGTGAGGGGTGGTTTCGGTCTATATTCTCCTCACCAGACTTCACCTGAAGCACTGTGAGCCGCGCCGCCGGTGGGATGAATCAAGTCTCCCGCCGGCGGCGCTTTTCTGCCGCTGGCGTGAAAGTCTGCGCCCCCCCCTCCTCGGAGGCGCGCTGCGATAGGGCGAAGCCGATTGAGCCGGCTCTGACGAGCTTCGATTGTGGTACCGAGAATCTCAAATTCTACATCGTGTAGAAAACGGTCTGCGTGTCGTAGTAGCGTCGAAAATGCAAGCAGAACAGCGACCTGAAAAGGCCGTTCCAGCACCGCGGCGACCATGCCGCAAAAGGAGCAGAAGTGATCTCCCAGCCCGCTCTCGCCATCGTGAGGGACACCCTTCCCGTCATCGGATCCGCCATCGGTGACATCACTCCGATCTTCTACGACCGGATGTTCACTGCCCGCCCCGATCTGCTGCGCGACTTGTTCAACCGCGGCAATCAGGCTCAGGGCGAGCAGCAGAAGGCGCTGGCCGGTGCGATCGCCGCCTATGCGAGCCTGCTCGTATCCGAAGATGCACCGAACATCGACGCGATGATGAGCCGGATCGCGAACAAACACGCCTCCCTGGGCATCACCGAAGACCAGTACCCGATCGTCTATGAACACCTCTTCGCCGCCATCGGCGAGGTCCTCGGCGACGCGGCCACCCCCGAGATCGTCGACGCCTGGACCGAGGTCTACTGGGACATGGCACACACGCTCATCCGCGCCGAGCATGAACTCTACGCCCGCCACGATGTCGACCCCGGTGAGGTCTGGTCCGAGCTGACCGTCATCCGCCGTCGGCAGGAATCACCGCACACGATCAGCCTCGTCCTCGCCCGCCCCGACGGCGGCATGCTGCCGCAGGCCCGACCCGGACAGTACATCTCGATCCAGGTGGAGCTGCCCGATGGGGCGCACCAGATCCGGCAGTACAGCCTCACCCGGGCGACCTCGCGTGTGTCCTGGACCGTGACGATCAAGGCCGAACCCGGACGCACCGAGGCGGGTGTCCCCGCAGGGGAGGTGTCGAACTTCATCCACGGCAACGTCTTCGAAAGCGACACCATCCGCTGCTCCCTGCCGTACGGCGACCTCGTCGTCGAAGAGGCCGAGACCCCGCTGCTGCTCGTCTCCGCCGGCATCGGCTGCACCCCGATCCTCGGGGCGCTCAACGACCTCGTGTCCAAGGAGTCCCAGCGGCCGGTCACCGTCCTCCACGCCGACCAGTCCATGGCCACCCACGCCCACCGGCAGGAGATGGCGCAGCTGGTCAACCAGCTGCCCGGCGCCAGAATGCACCACTGGTACGAGCAGCTCGGAGCACGGAGTGCGACGGCGACCGTCCACGAAGGATTCATCGACCTCACCGAGGTGGACGTGGTCGTCGACGCGCAGGTCTACCTGTGCGGCCCGCCCCCGTTCATGAAGGCCGTGCGCCGCGGCCTCGACGAACTCGACGTGCCCGAGGGCAACATCCACTTCGAGGTCTTCGGCCCCGACACCTGGGCCACGGTCCCCGCGCTGCAGCCGGCCTGAGGCCGGACCGCGTCTGCGAGCGGCGGGACCGCACCGGCGGGCTCATCCTCGCTCAAGGCGGGGGATCGTACAGATGCGCGCCGAGGTGGGGCCGCCTCGGCGCGCATCTTTCGGTTCTGGGCAGGCCCCGGTCATGCACTAGAATCGGATCATTATGGCCACTACTGATTACTCTTCTGAAATCGCCAACCTCCGCCAGACGTACAAAGCGATTCTCGACGTGTCCGATCTGGACAATCTGCGCGACGAGGTCGCCGAGCTCACGGAGCAGGCGTCGTCACCGACATTCTGGGACGACCCCGATTCGGCGCAGAAGATCTCGGCCAAGCTCTCTCATAGGCAAGGAACCCTGGACAAGCTCGAGAAGTTCGGTGAGCGCATAGACGATGCCGAACTGCTCGTCGAGATGTCTCAGGACGAAGGCGATGCGGACTCGCTCGAAGAAGCCGACCGCGACATCAGGAAGCTGCACGATCAGTTGGCCGAACTCGAGATCTCCACTCTGCTCAGCCACGAATACGATGAGCGCTCCGCCGTGGTCACGGTGCGCTCGGGCGCCGGCGGCGATGACGCGACAGACTGGGCGCAGATGCTCACCCGCATGTACATCCGATGGGCGGAGAACCGCGGCTACAACGTCCAGGAGCTCGACACCTCCTACGCCGAAGGTGCGGGAGTGAAGTCAGCGACGATCCAGATCAACGCCCCGTACGCGTACGGCACCCTGTCCGTCGAGGCCGGCACCCACCGCCTCGTGCGCATCAGCCCCTTCGACAACCAGGGACGCCGCCAGACCTCGTTCGCCGCCGTCGAGGTGGTCCCGCTCATCGAATCCACCGACCATGTCGACGTCGACGAAAACGATCTGCGCATCGACGTCTACCGGTCCTCCGGGCCCGGTGGCCAGTCGGTGAACACCACGGACTCGGCCGTGCGCATCACGCACATTCCCACGGGTGTGGTCGTGAGCATGCAGAATGAGAAGTCCCAGATTCAGAACCGTGAGGCTGCGATGCGTGTGCTCCAGTCGCGACTCCTCGACCTCAAGCGTCAGGAAGAGGCCGCGCAGAAGAAGGAGCTGGCCGGCGACATCAAGGCCAGCTGGGGCGACCAGATGCGCTCGTACGTCACCCACCCGTACCAGATGGTCAAGGACCTGCGCACCGGTTACGAGGTCAACAACCCCTCAGCAGTCTTCGACGGTGACCTCGACGGACTCATCGAGGCCGGCATCCGCTGGCGCAAGGAACAGGAGATGGCCGAAGAGGCCGAAGCCGGGGCCTGAGCCTTCGAAACCACAGTTGCCCACGCGTCGAAACCACATTCGGTGCGTCCCATCTGATTGCGAACAGATGTGAGGAACGCGGAGTGGTCGGTGCTGCACCATAAGTGGTCATCAGCGCACGAAATCTGGTCAGAAACGTATCGAATCTGATGGTCGAACCGATCGCCGAGACGGCCAGAGCCCGGTCACTGTGAACTTCATCAGATCGCAACACACGCCCGGCCGCCTCCCCGAACATCACGGGACTGTTACGTACAGTGGAATCGGCCGAGCCACCCGCAACATGATTGAAGACCGACTTGATCAGATTCGACTCCGTTTCGAAGTCCTACGACGCACGTTCCCGCAAAGCGCTCGACGACATCTCGTTCGAGGCGGACCGCGGGGAATTCGTGTTCCTCGTCGGGGCCTCCGGTTCGGGAAAGTCGACGGTCATCCGCCTCATTCTGCGTGAAGAGGTCCCGACCTCCGGGCGGATTCACATCGCCGGGAAGTCCGTCGTGAGGATGCCCAGCTGGAAGGTGCCCTACCTGCGGCGGGGGATCGGAACCGTGTTCCAGGACTTCCGCCTGCTGCCGAACAAGAACGTGTTCGCCAATGTCGCCTTCGCCCTCCAAGTGATCGGGAAGTCCCGCGCTGCCATGTCGACCCTCGTCCCCGATGTCCTGGAGACCGTGGGCCTGGCAGGCAAGGAGAAGCGCTATCCCAGCGAGCTCTCCGGCGGTGAGCAGCAGCGTGTGGCCATTGCCCGCGCGGTGGTCAACAAGCCCGGAATCCTGCTCGCCGACGAGCCGACAGGCAACCTCGACCCGACGACAAGTGCCGACATCATGAACGTGCTCGAAAAGATCAACCGCAACGGCACCACGGTGCTCATGGCCACCCACGACGGTGAGATCGTCAACCGGATGCGTCGTCGTGTCATCGAATTGCGCGAGGGCGAAATCGTCCGCGACGTCGAAGAGGGCACGTACGGAGTCGCCTCATGAGGGCCGGTTTCATCCTCTCCGAAGTCTGGTCGGGTCTGCGCCGGAACTTCTCCATGGTCATCTCCGTCGTGCTCGTGACCTTCGTGTCCCTGCTCTTCGTCGGTGCCGCGATCCTGCTGCAGATGCAGGTCGGTCAGATGAAGGACTTCTGGTACGACCGTGTGCAGGTCTCCGTGTTCCTGTGCCCGCCGGATTCGGAGGCGACGAACTGCGTCGACGGTGAGGTCACGGGAGACCAGAAGGACCAGATCCGGGCCGAACTCGAAAGTTCCGAGCTCGCTCCCTATGTCGACAAGGTCTACTTCGAGGACAAGTCCGAGGCCTACGAGCATTTCCAGGATCAGTTCAAAGGCACCAGCCTCGAGGGCACCGTGCCCAAGGACGAGATGAACGAGTCCTTCCGGGTCAAGCTCAAGGACGCCGAGAAGTACGACATCATCAAGGAATCGTTCTCCTCCACCTCCGGTGTGGAAGAGGTCGTCGACCAGAACCAGCTGCTCGACAGGCTGTTCGGGGTGCTCAACATCGCGACCATCGTGGCGATCGCGATCGCCGGCATCATGCTGCTGTGCGCGATGCTGCTCATCGCCACCACCATCCGACTCTCCGCGTTCTCCAGACGCAGAGAGACCGGCATCATGCGCCTGGTCGGCGCGTCGAACACCTTCATCCAGATGCCGTTCCTGCTCGAGGGCGTCATCGCCTCGGCCATCGGTGCGACCCTGTCCGCCGGTGCTCTGGGGCTGCTCGTCCACTTCGGCGTCAGCGGTTGGCTGCAGTCGCAGGCCACCGGGTTCAGCCTCATCTCCGGATGGGACGTCCTCCTCATCGCCCCCGTACTCATCATCATCGGCGTGCTCATGGCTGGAGCCTCGTCGCTGATCACATTGAACAAGTACACGAAGGTCTGAGATGAGACACAGACTCGGACTGATCATCACGGCGGCTGCACTGGCAGTGGTCATGCCGGTCACCTCGGTGGTGGCTGACCCACGCGACGACAAGAGCGAGGTCGATGATCGCGTCAAGGAACTCCAGCAGGAGTTCGAGGGCCTCGATGAGGACCTCGCCCGCGTCATCGCCGAACGCGATGCCGCGCAGGAGAAGCTGCCGGATGCCGAAGCCGCATCGAAGGCCGCCGACGATGCCCTCGCTGAAGCGATCGAGAAGGACGAGGACATGGCTGCGCGCCTGACCTCGGCGGAGAACGCGCAGAAGGATCTCAAGAGCACGATCAGATCCGGCACGGACGAGATCGACAAGCACAAGACCTCGGCGGCGCGCATCGGGCGACAGGCGTACCAGAACTCAGGCATCACCTCCGATCTGGCGATGCTTCTGCAGATGGCTGAGGGCACAAGCGCCGACGGCGGCATCGGACGCGTCGACTCGGCGGTGCGCAGCCAGCAGCGCACGATCGACAAGCTCTCCGAACAGCGGGCTCTGAACAAGAACAACGAAGAGCGGCTTTCGGGCGTGACCGAGAAGATCTCCGTCCTCAAGGACGAAGCCGCTGAGGCGGTGGTGGCCAAGGAAGCCGCGCAGGTCGACGCGAAGAAGAAGGCCGACAGTCTCAATGACCTCATCTCCACGAAGGATGATGCGGAGAAGACCATCTCCGACAACAAGGACAAGACAGAGAAGCAGCTGGCCGAGGAGAAGGCCGAGCAGGATCGGTTGGCCGAGAAGGTCAGGGAGTGGGAGAAGGCGCAGGAGAAGAAGGGCAAGTTCGTCTTCGGCGACGGAGTCCTGGCCAATCCGGCCGAGGGATATCCGACGACGTCTCCATTCGGATACCGCGTCCACCCGATCACCGGCGCACGCAAACTGCACACGGGAATGGACTTCGGAGTGCCATGCGGAACCCCGATCCGAGCGGCCGGCGACGGCATCGTCGTCACCTCCGGGTGGACCGGAGGCTACGGCAACCGCGTCGTCGTCTCCCACGGCAAGATCAAGGGCGATTCGATCGCGTCGACCTACAACCACAACACGAAGCTGAAGGTCCACGACGGCCAGAAGGTCAAGAAGGGTCAGGTCATCTCGTACTCGGGCACGACGGGAGCCTCGACCGGCTGCCACCTCCACTTCGAGATCATGAAGAACGGCGGCTACGTCGACCCCAAACCCTTCGTCTTCTAATTACTACCCGACGGCGGCTCTGCACCCTGGCGCCAGGTTGCTAAGCCGCCGTCAGGTAGTTCGGGGAGGGGCCGGGCGTGCGGAACGTGGTCGATGGGATAGAATAGACGGCTGTGCCGGCAAACGCCTGCACAGGTGATCGGGAGCAGAGAGGAGGCCGGTCATGGCGAAGGACACAGGCAAGAAAGTCATTGCGAGGAACCGCAAGGCACGCCACGACTATCACATCGAAGACACGTGGGAGGCCGGACTCGTACTCACCGGCACCGAGGTGAAATCGCTGCGCGAAGGTCGTGCCTCGCTCACCGATGGCTTCGCCCTCATCTTCCAGAACGAGGCCTGGCTGGAGAACGTCTACATCCCCGAATACCTGCAGGGGACGTGGACGAACCACTCGGCCCGGCGGCGCCGCAAGCTGCTGCTCCACCGCGAGGAGATCCTCAAGCTCTCGCAGAAGGTCAAGGAATCCGGCCGGACGCTGGTCCCGCTCGAACTCTACTTCGACGGTTCACGCGTCAAGGTCGAGATCGCCCTGGCCAAGGGCAAGCGCGAATGGGACAAACGACAGGCTCTGCGCGAGGCGCAGGACAAGCGCGAAGCCGAACGTGCGATGAAGTCCAAACAGTTCCTCTGACCCTCGCCGAGGTGGCCGTGTCCTGGGCGCGGCAGTGCGGAATCGGGTTCGATTCCCGCCATCTCCACAACGACGCCGAGGCGGCTGGATCCTTGGCCGGCACCGTGTGGAATACGATTGGCTCGGCCGGTGTTGACCGAGTATGCTGGAGTTCCTGACCAGCCGAGAAGCCCGCGTCAGCGGGTGCCAGAGCTGGGACAGGATTGGCAACAGAATATGGGGATGATCGGTTTCGACGTTGGACACTGCGTCGGGAGAAGCGGGCCGAGAATGCAGAGTCATCTCGTTAATGTCCTCTGCAAAACAATAGGTGCTAAGTCTAACAACCGCACCGATTTCGCCCTCGCTGCCTGATAGAGCGCGAGCTGCGAATCCGTCAGCCTAGAGTTGCCTCTGCTCTAGATCCTGGCGTCGCTTAAGAGGCCACTGCTTCAGGCACATGTTGGGGGTGCCTGAGGGACTCTTACTCAACTCCGTTCGTTGGTCCATGTGTTCGTGCAAGGGCCAGAACCTAAGACACTACTTCACGAACTGCGCCCGGAGAAGTCCTGACAATCTGCCGACGGACGCGGGTTCGATTCCCGCCATCTCCACTCCATAGGCCTCGGGTTCCCAATGAATCCGAGGCCTTCTTCATCCCTTCCGGCCGTCGACAGAGTCCCCACAGGCGTCGACAGAGTCCCCACAGGCGTCGATAGAGTCCCCACGGGCGCCGGCAGAGTCCCCGCCGGCAGTCGGCAGAGTCCTGCCAGGCGTCCGTCGCGTCACGCCCACCGCTTCCAGAAGCCAGCCGAGGTCAAACTCCGTCAGGGGCGAAGCGGCAGTTAGGATGACGGCAAGAAAGTTTGTCGAGGAGGTGCTGGGCACATGTTCTATCCGCCGTTGATCAGCTACCTCATCGTCGGAGCCGTCAGCACTCTGCTCGTCGCCGCCATCCGCCGCAACCGCCTCACCCGCAATCGTGCCATCGGCATCCGCTCCAGGCACACGATGGCCTCCGATGCTGCCTGGCTGCGAGGTCACCATGCTGCAATACCGGCGCTCATCGGCATCAACGTGCTCTGCTGCCTCTTCGCTCTCGCCCTTGCCGGTGTCGAACTCCTCTCCTGGCCGACTCGGCTCGGGCACATCCTGGCGGTGGCCGGGTGGATCCTCATCCTCGGTGCGTGTGTCGCTGCGGTGTCGAAGGCGAACGCCGCGGCGAAGAACGTCTAGACACCCTGGATACCCGCGCCTGCGAGGCGCCTCTTTTCCGGCCACTCGGCCGAGCCCGATCAGCCGTTCGGCCGAGGTTCAGCATGGCCGAAAGCGGAAGGATCGGCAGTGCCAGCCAGCAGCCACGCGTCCGCCCCGAACATGCGGTCGAGCTCGGTGGCTGCCCACTCCGATCCGACAAGGACACACGCCACCCATGAAGAAGGCACTCATCACCCTCGGCATCATCGTCGTCATCCTCATCGCCCTCATCGGCGGACTCATCGTCGCTGAACAGCGCGCGAAAGTCGCACTCGAAGCAGACGTCTCCGGTTATCTGGACGGTTGCGAGATCACGCCCGAGAAGATCGATGTCCACGGGCGTCCCTACCTGCTCTACGCCGCACAGCACACCGCCGACCTCAGCTACGTCGACATTGAACCGGGAGCGGGAACGAATAAGGACCAGGTTCTCGTCCACCACCTCGTCGATGGTCACGCCGATCGACTCACCCGTTTCATCACCTTCGACTACCCGTCCGGACAGGTCAGCCCGGTGAAGAATCCCGATGATTCCTACAGCGAGGCAGCCACCATCGGCGGTGACAAAGTGACCTTTTCCGCCCGCACCGCTCATACCGACGCCTTCCTTGAGGTGCTCGCGAACGGACGGCAGCACAGCAGCATGGCTCTTCCCCGTACCGCCGAGGTGCGGGCTGTGAGCGCCGGTGACGACGGAGTCATCGTCGAGATCGAATACGCAGATCCGAACTGCGGGTGAACTGCATCCTGTGCAACTAGACTGTGAGCAAATGAGACGACTCTTCACCTGGCTGTGGTTGGTCCCGGTCCCGCTGGCCTTCGCCCTCGAACTGCTCATCGGCAGCGGGTGGTCGCTCATCTTCGGCAATGTCATCGCCGTTGCCGTCGTCATGCCCTTCCTCATCCGGGCCCAACTGCACCCGGGCCGGCCCGCCCAACTGGTGTGGGCAGTCCCGGGCCTGCTCGCCGCTCTCGGCCTGTCCGCCGTCGCCGCCACGCTGAGTCTGACGGTCCTGTGGCTGAGCTTGGTGGCACTGGCGATGCTCACGCGGGCATCCTCAAACCGGCTGAGCATCGTGACCATCATCGTCCTGGGCGCCGCGAACATCATCGTCCCCACGGTCATGCCCGACGGTGCGATCTTCACGCTGATGGTGTTCGCTCTGGTCATCGCCGGGATCGCGATCGGACTGATGCTGAGATCGAACGACCGCACCCTGATCGAGAGACAGGCCACCGCCACCGAGGCGGAGCGACGTCGCATCGCCACCGACCTCCACGATCTCATCGCCCACGAGGTGACCGGAATAGTCGTCCTCGCCCAGGCCGCCGGGCGCAGCGACAACCCGGACCTGAGAACGACGGCCCTGGCCAAGATCGAACAATCGGGAACCCGCGCCCTCGAGGAGATCCGGCGTCTCGTCACCGACGCCCGCAGTGAATCACGAACCGCTGTTCCGTCGGGCGTCTCTGCGGGCGCGGTGTCCGATTCCCGCAACGAGACCGTCTCCCGGACACCGATTGCGGCCGGTCCGCAAGCCCTGCGCGACCGGGTCGCGGCGTTCGGTGAGTCCGCGACGATCACGATCGACACCCCCACCGAGGCGGCCGCCCCGGTCTGGCCCGTCCTCGACCGTGTGCTCGTCGAATCCCTGACGAACGTGCGCCGCCACGCCGGAGCCGATGCCCCGGTGGCGGTCACCGTGACGACCGACCCCACTGATCCGGACAGCCCCGCGAATCGTGCCGGCCACGACGAACCCGGCACCTTGCTCATGACCGTCACCAACGGGCCCGGCAACGGTGGAATCGGAGCCGGCAGCGGTACGGGTCTGAGCAGTCTGCGCGTGAGGGTGGGCCACCTCGGTGGGAGGATCGAGGCGGGGCCCGAACTCGGCGGAGGGTGGAGCGTCACCACCCGACTGCCGCTCAACCCGCAGGACAGACACCAGATAAGGGAGGGCCGATGATCAGCGTCGCCGTGGTCGACGATCAGGAGATGGTGCGGATGGGGTTCTCGCTCATCCTCGACGCCGAAGCCGATATCCGCGTGATCGGGCAGGCGGCTGATGGAGTCGAGGCGATCGATCTGGTCAAGCGCGAACAGCCGGATGTGGTGCTTCTCGATATTCGGATGCCACGCCTCGACGGTTTGGCCGCGCTGCCGCGGCTGACTCCGTATTCGCAGGTCATCATGGTCACGACCTTCGACGATGACGACTATGTCGATGCGGCACTCGAAGGCGGCGCCAGCGGTTTCCTGCTCAAGGACGCCGGCGCCGACCTCCTCATCGCCGGTGTCCGGGCAGCGGCGGACGGCGACGCTCTCATCTCACCCTCGCTCACCCTCGACCTGCTCAGCCGTCGGGCCGCGACTCAGAGTACGGACACGCACGCGGTCGAGCGACTGAGTGAGCGGGAATGTGAGGTCGCGAAGCTCGTCGCCATCGGCCGGACCAACCAGGAGATCTGCGAGACCCTCTTCATCTCACTCGGCACCGTGAAGACCCATCTCGGCAACATCCAGACCCGCCTCGAGGCCCGCAACCGCGTCGAGATCGCTGCAGCGATGTGGGAATCCGGCGTGATGAATCAGCCGTGATGAATCGGCCGAACGGCTGACCTCATTCGGGCAGAATCGGCCGCCGGACCGATGTTCGACCCACGACGAGCAGAGAGGATGGAAGACATGACAGCAGCACAGACAGCAACGACTGCCCCGACCCGCAGCCGGTCCCGGATCGTCGCCCTCGACGTCGTCCGCGGCTTCGCCCTCTGCGGGATCCTCCTGGTCAACCTGCCCCCGATGTTCGATCTCGGCGTCGAGGGAGGGGCCCTCGGCTTCTACCGGTTCTACGAGGATGTCGTTCAGAACCGCTTCTTCCCGATCTTCTCGTTCCTCTTCGGCATCGGCTTCGGTCTGATGTGGCTGAGCGCATCCGAGCGCAGCCCGCGCCCCCGCCTGGCCCTGCTCCGCCGCTTCGCCTTCCTCGCGGTCATCGGCGGCCTTCACCAGCTGCTCCAACCCGGCGAGGCGCTCCTGCCCTACGCGATCGTCGGCATCGTCGTCCTCCTGCCCTCGACCTGGATTCCCCGGCGGTGGCTGAACATCATCACCGGCATCCTCGGTGCCATCCTGTCGGCCGCGGCCATCATGACCGGGGGAGGGCTCGCGATCATCCCGGGCCTGTTCCTCCTCGGCTTCGCCACCGGCGGCAGCGGACTCATCCGCCGCGCCCTCGACCACCCCGGCCGACTCGCCCTGCTCGGTTCGCTCACTGCGGTGATCAGCGTGGCAGGATTCCTCGTCACCGACTACGAGACGCGTCAGATCAGCCAGTGGATCAACGCGGGCCTGGGCATCACGATGGCATTCACCTACGTCGTCATCCTCGTTCTGCTCCTGCGCACCCCCGCCGAGGCGGTCCTGCGTCCCGTGTTCTCCCCGCTGGGTCGGATGGCGCTGAGCAACTACGTCGGCGCGACGATCCTCATCGTCGTCGTCCGTGCGGTGGTCCCGGACCTCAGCCGGTTTGATTCCCAGGGCGGCTACCTCGCCGGCCTCGTCATCTCGATCGGGATCCTCACCCTCCAGGTCATCGTGTCCACGCTGTGGCTGCGGTTCTTCGGCCAGGGCCCGCTGGAGAAGCTGTGGCGATTCGTCACCTGGGGACGCTTCGACAGCGTGGCGAAGGCCATCGCTTGAGAGATAGGTGGGGCCAGATTGCACATTTCCGGCGGTGACAATCTGGCCCACCTATCCGCTGTGACTCTGCTTATCGTGCACCGGTTGAAATGAAATAACCCCCGGTGCACTGCAGCTGAACTACAGGCATTCATCCGGGGGACTTCAACAGCTAGTCTAGCTGAATGTCTCATAACGGCCAGATTCGGCAGATGAACATCGTGGGCTCGCTCGGGGTATCTCGGAAGCGAGGTTCCAGACCTTTCTCAATGCAGCAGGCCACGATCCGGTACTGGCTCGTGAACTTTATGTATGGAATCGGGATCTGTCCGTGGCGTTTCTTGCCGATATCGCGATCCTAGAGGTGGCTCTTAGAAACTCTATGCACGAAGCTGCCGCCGCAGTTTGGGGTTCACACTGGTACGCGAGCATCAACGTTCCCCTCGACGATCGAACTTCGAATAATCTCAACCGAGCTTGGGGGCATCTCCATGCGTCAGTTCGAAATCGTCCCGACGATCCTGACGTACCGGGCCGACTTATCGCGCAGTGCATGTTCGGGTTTTGGACGAACCTCCTCGACGCGGGAAGCTACGTGGGTAAGGAACCCCGCCGGTACGAGGTTGACTACGAAGCCCTCTGGCTCCAGGCCTTCAAGTCGGCATTCCCTGGAGGACGAGCCGAGGCCAGGGCTCAACGCCATACGACTTCCGCCTCCGTTCCCAATTTCACCCGAGAATGGACACACAGTGTGTGCAAGACCGTGAACGAGCTCCGTAACCGAGTTGCTCATCATGAGCCGATCATCAACGGATTTCCGTTGAACGGCCAGCGAGCGCGTAAGTCTGCCGCTGAAGGTCATGACGTATGCATGACATTGGCTCGCATGATTGATCGCGACCTCGGAAAATGGCTCTCGATGAACTCTACTGTTCCCGGGATGTTGGCATCACGACCCTGTTAGGCCGGGCCCCAGCGTCACCTCACGAGTTCACGCGGATGACCTCTTCCTGATACGGCGCAATGACCTCGCCTGAGATCCGCAGGTCGAGAAGCAGAAATGGGCGGTCCTCGACAGGAGCAGCCTTCCACCTCTCGACGACGTCAAGATCGGCCAACGACCGTACTACGACCCCGCGACCGCCGGCGGCCGTGGCCAGGGCCGCGAAGTCGATCTCGTCGATGAGCATGGGCGACTTCTCGAGTCCTTTGAGCCCGTACAGGTTGACCTCGGCACCGTAGGCCGCATCGTTGAAGACCACGGCCATGCCGCGACCGCCGGCCACTCGGATCGCGGTGTCGAGGTCGGACAGCGCCATCGCCCCGCCGCCGTCACCCGTGGCGAGCACGATCGTCGCCTCCGGGTTCGCCCGCGCCGCACCGGCCACACTGTGCCAGCCGAGCCCGATCGACTGGAAAGCGGTGCCGACCATCGCGAGGCGTTCCGGTCCTGCCGGCTCCCAGAACATATTCGCCCAGGCAATGAAATGCCCGCCATCGGAGACGACGACCCGATCTTTCGGCAGAACCTCGCCGAGGCGGCTCGCCGCAGCCCCCGGATCGAGCCGACCATCGTCGGCCAGCTCCGACCCGATGTCGTATGCGCGGTCGGCGACCGTGTCGACGGTCTCTCGCCACGGTGTGCGGTCGGCAGCACCGTCAGCAGCGCCTGCATCTCCGGCCACGCCGGCCTCTCGGCCACCGTCAGTGCCTCGCGCACCGTCAGCAGCGACCGCACCGTCACCGCTGTGCAGGCGTTCGACGAGCTCAGCGGCGGCCAGCCGGGCATCGGCGCGAACGAATCCGCCCACCCGGGCGTGCGTGGCGCGGTCGTCGGTGTCGATCTGCCACACCGAGGTCGTGGGATGGAAGAGCTCGCCGAAGCGCATCGTGAATTGGTTGAGGGAAGCTCCGACGACGAGGGCGACATCGGCTTCGCGGATGCGGTCCATCGCCGCAGGCGCTCCGAACCCGCCGGCCACGCCGAGGTCGAACTCGGATTCCGGAAAGAGGTTGCGCCCGAGTGCTGTGGTCGCGGTCAAGGCACCCGTGGCCGCCGCCAGCTCGCCGAGGACGGGGCCCGCCCCGGCCAGCCACGCACCGCGACCGGCGAGGAGGAACGGACGCTTCGCCTCGGCGAGCTCACCCGCCAGACGGTCAAGGGCAGCCTGAGCGGACTCCGAATCAGGCACCAGGGGAGAGGGCTGTCCCGGACCGGGCACTGCCGGAATCTCACCGATCTCCAGTGTCGCGACATCGTAGGGGATAGCCAGCACCGCGGGCACTCGGTAGGTCAGCGCATGCTCGATGGCCGTCACGGTTGCGGCGGCGGCATCGACCCGGCCGACGGTATAGGTGCGCACGCCGACCGCCGAGGCCATCGCGATCTGGTCGACGTCCCACGGCCGCGGACCGGAAGTGGGCTCATCCCCGACGACGAGGACGAGGGGCACTCTGGCTTGGGCCGCCTCGGCGAGGGCGGTGAGCGTATTCGTGAACCCCGCACCGTAGGTCGTGGTGGCCGCGGCGATCCGACCAGACGTGCGGAAGTGAGCGTCGGCGGCGACGACGGCACCGGCCTCGTGGCGGACGGCGGTATAGGTCGCCGAGGTGTCACGCAGCAGGGCGTCGAGGAAGTAGGCGTTGCCGTTGCCCATGAGGCCGAAGACCTCGTCGATGTGGGCGGCGAGGGTGTGCGCGACGTGCGCGGAAGTATGAGCCATGAGAAGCCAATCGGTGATGAGATATGGAAGTTCGATCCATATATGTCTCACACGCTGACTCGGCCTCGGTGACCTGTTGGGACGTTGCGACCCGATGGGCTCGGCGCCCTGTTGGGGCCCCGAGCCGGCGGCTTCGTGCTCCTTTTTCGAACACCGGCTGAAGGGCGCTCGCCCCTGTTCGCCGATTCCCGGCGTCGTTGAGGGCGGCTCAGCCTGACTCTTCGAATATAGGTGACTGTGGCCGACGACACCAAGTCGGGTGATGACCGGGCACGCAGACCGACCCAGCATCACATTCGGTGCGGACCCCCATCATGTTTGGGGCGGAGCCTCATCGGTTTCGTGCACACGAGCGTCACCTCCCGTTCGTGCCATCTGTTTCGAGAGCCTGTTGCCGAATTGATTGGGCGTGTTTGTCAACAGGGTCCATTGCCGTTTTTGAGACAATGGACTATGGCTAAGAACTACCGTCCGGTCGATCGTGACCAGCAGTTCCTCCTCCCGCCTGATA
>NZ_RHFG01000040.1 GCF_004745485.1 Brevibacterium sp. S22 | reverse complement strand
ACCGGTTCTGGGAACACGGGTGAACTTCCGGAGGTTCTCATCTGAGGCAACGACCCTGCTGTGCCGGAGGTTTTCCTCTGAGGCAACGATGTTTCTTTCCCGGAGGTATTGCAATGAGGCTTCAGGGATGCAGTGATTGCTGTTTTTGAACCTCGGGTGTATGGGCGTACCTGTCGGGTATGAAAGTATCCCGACACCCCAGACCCATACGCCCACCACGACGACGAGGCCGCGCCTGGCGATTGACGACGAGGCCCTGACCGACACCGACCGGGAGACGATCCGGCAGGCCGCGAAGACCACAGCCTCCCGGTTCCCGCCCATGAGTGCCGAGCAGGCCGAGCTGATCCGCCACCAACTCCGCGGCGACGCCACCTGACCCACCCGGCATCCTGACCGTCTCGGCATCGAGCCCCACGTCCTTTAGAGTGCGCGGGGCTCGATGAGTACCCGCTCGGGCTCGAAGGCGTTCTGGCCCCGGTTCTGAGTCTGCTGGATGCGGACGTTGAACGTGGCCTTGATGATCTTCCTCCGCTCCAACAGTGGCAGGCCCGCCCACGCGGCAGGCACATCCTCGGCGGTGACCAGGGCACGCACCCGCTCGTCGGTCACCGGGGGGATGAGCGCCTGCTCGGCCTCGGCGATCTGGGGCCGCAACGCGGCTTCCAGCTTCGTGAGCGTGTCGAGGTTCAGACTCCCGGCCGCGTACTGGGCGATGACCTCGTCCAGGCGGGCCTGCAACGCCGCCCGCTTCTGCTCGGCAGCCTCGGCAACCTTGAGCCAGTCGCCGTCGTCGTCGCCGGTGAGCCAGGCGAGGTTGGTCGGGTTCTGGAACCACTCCAGCACGACCTGCTCGACATAGGCGTCCAGGCCCGGCTGGGAGATCATCGTCTTATAGCACCCCCGGAACTGGCACTGGTACTTCACCGCCGGAGTCCTCTCCTTCTTCCGCATCGTGGCCCGCTTCAAAGGGCGGCCGCAGTAGTGGCAGCGGGCGATGTGGACCATGAGCGTCTTCGCGGCCATCCCGCCACCGCCCTTGACGAGACGTCCGGGATCGGCGAACAGGCGCTGGATCTTCTGGAAGTCCTCCCACTCGATCAACGCCTCCCACTGCGCCTGGCCGATGACCTCACCGCGGTAGACGCGCTTGCCGGCGATGGTGGGGTTCTGGAGCACCTGGCGGACGGTGTAGGTATCCCAGCCGCGGGGACTCTCGGCCCACGGCTTCTTCGGTGTCGGCTCCCCAGCATCCTGCAACCGCATCGCTATCGAGTACATGGACTTACCAGCCAGCACATCACGGGCGGCATCGCGGACGATCTGCCCGGTGTGGGGGTCGGGTTCCTGGCGCAGCAGGACACCGGTGTGCTGGTCGTAGACCCGCCGGTATCCGTACGGGAGGCGACCGTGGGGGCGGCCCTTGTCCGCGTTGAGCTTGACTGTGCGCAACTGCCGCTCGCGCATCGTGTTCGCGTCCGCTTCGGCGCGGAGGAACTCGAAGCCCATCATGAACGTGTCATCGGAGCGGGAGAAGTCATACACCCTGCCGTGGGTGAGGTAGAGGACCCCGGCGCGCTGGCAGGCCTTGCGCAGCTGCACGTAAACCTCCATATCGCGCCCGGCACGAGACGGCTCCCAAGAGGCAAAGCCGCCATACCTGCCGGACTCGATCAAGGCCATGGCCTCGTCGAAGCCCTCGCGTTCGCGCCTGCGCCACTGCGAGGCCGACCGGTCAGCATCGCGGACGATCGCCTCCGGGTACCATTCGATCGGCAGGCACCAGCCGACCATGTCAGTGAGCTGGTCATCGATCGAGCGCATCAGCTTGTGCCGGTCCTGTGAGGCCCGCCCATACAGGATCGAAGCGGTCCAGTCGTCCTCGGCCATCTCCCGGAGTCGCTCGACCGCGGCCCGCAACTCCGGCGTGAGCAGCGGTAGCTCCAAGAGCCTGTTCGTCGTGGTCGTGTTGGTGTTCGTTGTGGTGGTGTTCATGGACATCAGGTGCGTCTGCCTTCCCTCTGCCCCTTGAACTTGATCGACGAACCGACCACCGGACTCGACCCGCGCACACGCAATCAGATGTGGGAGACGATCCGCGGCCTCGTCGCCTCCGGTGTCACCGTTCTGCTGACCACGCAGTACCTGGAGGAGGCAGATCAGCTGGCCGACCGGATCGCCGTCATCGATCACGGGACGATCGTCGCTCAGGGAACCCCAGCGGAGCTCAAAGCCTCGATCGGCGGTTCGAGCCTGCACCTCGGATTCGATGCAGACACCTCGAACGCGGACATCGACCGGGCGCGCAGCCTCATCGCCGCGACCGTCGGCGATGATGTCGTCCATACCCCGGAGGCGGGTCGGATCGCCGTCGCCCTGCAGCACGCCTCGGACGCAGCCACGATCCTCGTCGCACTGCGCGAGGCCGGCATCGACGTCATCTCGATCAGGGTGGAAGAGCCCAGCCTCGACGACGTCTTCCTCAGCATCACCGGAGGCACGGCACCTGCCGACCGCCCCGACCGAACTCAGACCACGGAAGGACTCCCAGCATGAGAACCGCACCCGCCGAACGGACCGCACCCGGCCCGACCATGACAACCGACCGCATCCGCGCTGACGCCTCGACTCTGACGGCGCGGCCGAGCCTGGTCGAAACCTGGAACCAGACGATGGGCTTCGCCTCCCGCGCGCTCAAACACATGCGTCGGGAACCCGAACAGTTCTCCGATGTCCTCATCCAGCCGATCCTCTTCACTCTCATGTTCGGCTTCATCTTCGGAGGAGCGATCAGCGGCGACGTCGCGAACTACCTTCCCATCATGGTTCCCGGCATCCTCGCGATGACCTGCCTGACGGCGAGCATGGCGACCGGAGTCCAACTGCGCGAAGACATGGACACCGGCATCTTCGACCGGTTCAAGACCTTGCCGGTGGCACGCATCGCGCCCCTGGCCGGCCCCATGGTCGCTGACCTGCTGCGTTACGCGGTCGCCGCTACCGTGACCTTTGCCTCCGGCATCGCCATGGGGTACCGCCCCGAGGGCGGAGTGTTCGGTGTGGCCGCGGCCATCGTCCTCGTCGTCATCACCGGTTGGGCCCTGTCCTGGGCGTTCGCCTACGTCGGCACGATCGTGCGATCGGCTCAGGGCGTGCAGGGAGTCTCGATGATGATCCTCTTCCCGCTGACCTTCCTGTCCAATGCCTTTGTTCCGGTCGATTCGATGCCCGGCTGGCTGCAGTGGTTCGTCGGCATCAACCCGATCTCCCACGTCGTGTCGGGAGTGCGGGACCTGGCGAACTCGGCGACTCTCACCGCCGAGGTGGGCTGGGCGCTGCTCGGCTGCGCCGTCGTCATCGTCATCTTCGCTCCACTGACGCTCAAGTCGTACCAACGGAGCGCCTGAGTAAGCGGGCCTCGGCGTGATAGCGCTCGATCGCCGCGGCGAAATCGAGCGTCCCCAGTTCCTCCGCCACCTCGTCGAGCCGGGCAACCTGCGCCGAGGTGAGCTCGTCGATGAGAGTCGACCAACCCAGCGACGGGAACACTCGGTTGAAGGCGAACCGATCGGCCAAGGCCGCGAATCGACTCGCCAGTTCGGAGTCGATATCTTGCCCGGAGCGTCCTCGTCGCCCGAGCCAGACAGCGATGGCGAAAGCGACCGTGCCCAGGACCGGGAAATCGTAGTGCAGACGGTTCTGGTCGGATGCACGTTCTGCCATGTCGATGAGTGAGTCGAAGAGCTCGTCCGCGGAATCGGGGTCGTGGCGGACGGCGACCACCGTTGAGACAGCGCCGATGAGCAGAGTCCACGGGTCGAGTCCGTCACCGGACGAGAACCCAGGCAGGGCGGGGCGGACGCGTCCGGTGTGCCGAACCGATTTGAGCAGATCGAGCCCAGCAGCGAAGTCGCCGCGCAGCAGTGCGAGTTCTGCCCGGCCCAGGATCAGCATATAGCGGTTGCCGAAAGGCTCGTTCTGATCCTCCGCCTCGGCCAGCGCCGTGAGCTCATCCTCGGCACGGTCGAGCTCGCCGAGGCCGAGATCGGCGAACGCCAGCCAGGACCGGCAGTCGACACTGGCACCGAACTGCGCAAGCAACGGCAGCGCGGCGGCGGCGTGTTCGCGGGCCTGGGAGAATTCTCCGTGCTGAAGATGCAGCTGGGCCAGGGACTCTCGGTAGCTCGTTGCCAGCCAGGGCGGGTCGTCGGTTCGGAAGTCGGCGAAGGCGGCGTCGAGCAGAGCAATGGAATCGGCCACCTCGCCGGCGTTCTCCTGGATTCCCGCCAAGTACGGGACCGCGACCAGACGGGTGAGACGATCGTCGGAATCGGTGAGTGCGTGCAGCCCGGCCGGTGCGGGCGAGGTCTGACTCGAGTCAGGGTCAGAGACGATGACGAGTCCGAGCCGGGCCATCGCCCGGACATAGGGGTCGGCGGACTCCGGCCCGAGTTCGTCGAGCAGCTGTGAGGTCGCGGGAAGATCCTGCCAGCGCGGAAGCATTCCCCATGTTGTGGTCTGGACCGCGAGGACTCGGCGGGCGTACTCGGCCATATCCGCAGGCATCGTCCAGCCGTCGAGGAAGGTCTCGAGGAGTTGGAAGTGCTCGATGATGCGGATGTGCGCACCGCTGACCATCCAGAAGGGCAGCAGCGCCGCGAGCATGACGATGGCCCTGTCATCGCGTTCGCTGAGGAGGCGTCTGAGCACAGGAGTGAGGTTGTGCTCCTCGGCACGCAGCCGATGCACTGCCCGCAGCTGCCCCGCACCGAGGATGTCGTCGGCAAGACTCCGGCAGGTGTCCACCGCCCACCGGTCGACGGAGTCTGCGATGCGCTGGCCCTGACCCGAACTGCTTCGGTGGAGGTGCCCGTATTCCCGGATCGTCTCCAGCATGCGGAATCGGATGCTGCCCTCACGCTCGATGACGGTGAGCAGGGACTGGTCGACGAGGTCATCGATCGTCCTCATCGCCGTGGCCCCGAGGATACCTTCGGCACACTCGGTGCCGAAGGCGTCTGGCAGGAGCGACATCGTCATCAGTGCCGTCTTCGCATCATCGTCGAGCAGCTGCCAGGACCAGTCGATGACTGCCTGCAGGGTCTGATGTCTCTGCGGTGCCGTTCTGTCGCCTCCGCGCAGAAGGGTGAAGCGATCGGTGAGGTTGTCGAGGACCGACTCAGGAGTCAGTGTGCGCGTGCGTGCTGCGGCGAGCTCGATGGCCAGCGGCAGTCCGTCGAGGTGGTCGACGAGTGAGGTGACAGTGTTCTCATCGATCGTGACGGTCGGTCGTGCCGCCCGGGCACGCTGAATGAAGAGTTCCTTCGACTCGGCAGGGGGCAGTTGGTCGAGGAGGTAGACGTGTTCGGCGGTGTGGCGCAGCGGAGTGCGACTGGTGGTGAGGATGCGCAGCTCTGCCACCGCGCCGAGGAGGTCGTTGACGAGTGCGGCGACACCGTCGATGAGGTGCTCGCAATTGTCGAGGACGAGCAGGTTCGATCCCGTGCTCAGTGCTGTGATGACGCGGCTGCGCAGATCCGGTCCCGTGGAGTTGCGATCGATGCTGTTGACGGTCTCGCGGACGTGGAGGCTGTCGGCGATGGCATCGAGGATCTCATCGGAGTGGCCGAATGTGGCGAGTTCGACGATGTGGACCCGGGGGAGTGGGCTGCGGGCGGCGACCTCCTGGGCCAGTCGCGTCTTGCCCAGACCGCCGGGGCCGATGATCGAGACCAATCGGACGGTCGAGAGCAGCCCGTTGAGGGCATCGATGTCCTCGCTGCGGCCGAGCAGAGTCGTGGAGGAGTGGCGGAGTCCCGACCGGACCGGGGTATCGAGGGCGAGGAGTTCGTCGTGGGTCCTGCGCAGTTCGGGTCCCGGGGAGGCACCGAGGCTGTCGACCATGTGAGTGCGGATGGAGTCGAATCGGCGGAGTGAGGCGGCCGGACCTTCGACCTCGGCGAGGCAGCGCAGAAGAGCGGCGGCGAGCTGCTCATCGAGTGGGTGGGCACGAACGAGGTCCTCGAGCGCTCCGAGCGCCTCATGATGGTGTCCCTGCCGAGCCAGAGCGAGGGCGCCGATCCTGTCTGCCGGTTCCTCGGACCCGAGCCGTCGAGCGGTCTGGGCCAGTTCGATGGCGGCGGACAGGGAGCCGGAAGCCAGAGCCGCCTCGGCGTCGGTGAGGACACGGCTGAGCGCCCAAATATCAACGTCATCGGAGGGCAGGTCGATCCGGTAGCCCGTTGCCGTCCGCGCAATCAGGTCAAGGGAGGTTTGCGAGCGTGCGCGCGAGACCAGCACCTGCAGAGCCTTTTGCGGATGATCAGGCCGGGAGTCATCCCAGATCGTGTCGATCAGTGCCGGCGATGACATGCCTCTGGGGCCCGCCTCGGCGAGGTGGCGGAGCAGCGAGATGATGCGCTCGCCGGTGATCGGGACGCCGTTCCATGCGGCATCGCCGAGGAGTCTGAGCTGGGGGTCCACGAACCCAGTCTAAGTTGTTCTCTTCTGCCCGCTCTGCAGCGCGAACGAGCGGCTCACATCCACTTCTTGATCTTGAACACGGCGTAGAGCACGACCCCGAGGCCGACCATGAGGCCGAGTGCCATCGGGTAGCCGAAAGCCCAGTGGAGTTCGGGCATGTCATCGAAGTTCATCCCGTAGATCGCGCCGATGAGGGTGGGCGCGAAGAGGATCGCCGCCCAACCGGAGATCTTCTTCATGTCTTCGTTCTGTCGCTGCGCCACGAGAGTGGAGTTGACGTTGAGGATCTGGGACAAGGCTTCGCGCAGCTCGCCGGCTTCGGCGAGGACGCGGGTGAGATGGTCGGTGACGTCATCGAGGTAGGCGCGCAGCTCATCGGGAATCGCGTACTTGGTCGCTCCTTGGCCCAGAGCCTGTGTCAGGCGGTTGAGGTGCGTGGAATTGTGGAGGACGTCGATGACCTCCTGACTGAGCAGGTAGATGCGCTCGGCCGCGGCCGTGTCCCCGCTGAAGACCTGACGTTCGATCCCGTCCTTGTCGAACTGCAGGCCGTCGAGGACGGGGAAGTACCCGTCGACAGCCGTGTCGAGGAATCGGTAGATGAGCGCCTCGGGGCCGAGAGAGAGGAGTTCGCGGTCCTTCGTCCACCCCCGCTTCTCGTTCGTGAAGTACTCCCGAATCCCGTCGCGGCTGTCCGGAATTGGAGTGCCGTCGATGAACCGATCGTCCTGACAGATGATGACGAGCGCATCATCTTTCATCAGCAGGTGGAACTCACTGAACTCGACTTCTTCCTTTGCATCGATATAGACGGCGGATTTGAGGACGACGAAGAGCACATTGTCGTAGCGTTCGACCTTTGCACGCTGATTCGCATGGTAGAGGTCATCGACGAGCACCGGGTGGAGACCCCACGCCGAGGCGATTTCGGCGAGAAGCTCTGGAGTGGAGTCAGGGATGATCACCTGAGTGATCGTTCCCGATTCCGCAGATGCATCGCTGCCGTAGTTTGGCGCCGTCAGGGCGGCTTCGAAGGACTCGGAGGCGATGAGGTCCTGAGGTTCGCTGTCGACGATGCGACGACTGAACAGAGGCGCAGACTCGGATGTGGGTGTCACTGGAACAGCCGCTGAGCGTTTCCGCAGGGACGGTCGTTCGAATCGGTGTCGGCTGACAGATGACATTGTGCTCTCCTCGCTGAATCACACTCAAAACTAGCCGATTGCCACCACGCGCGTCGAATGTCCGGCGGTAGTCCGTTCACCTGGAGAGGAGGGCGAATTCAGTTGGAGCACAGACAGGCATGCACAATAGAGGCCATGACCTTTCATCCGGCAGATCTGCCGCAGACTGCGGTTCGTGGTGCCAACTTCGCGCAGTCGGTTGCCAAGCTCGTAGCGCAGAGACTTCGGGAACGTGTCCGCGAATCACGGCTGCCGGACGATTTCTCTCCACAGGACGATGACGACTTCGTTGCGGCTGGTTACTTCGCCGGAGACCTCACCTCGGTCTATCAGCTGGAACAGTGGCTGTGGCCCTTCAAGCAGCTGGAGACACGTCTCAAGGACACCGGTCATGGTGATCAGCCCTTCGGCATCATTGTCCGCAACGCTCCCGTGGCGGAGTACCTCAAGGGCGTCACCTCATTTCCGGTTCGGTTCTCACGTCTGACCAGTGGCCTCGACAAGTTCATGCAGTCTCCGAGCCTCCGCGCTGTCTTCTACGTCAATCAGGGGACCAGCAACTTTCAGGCGCTGCGCTATCCTGAGCCGGCCCATGTGCACCTCAGCCATGGCGAGAGTGAGAAGATCTCGATGATCTCCAACCAGTTGAAGGGGTACGACTACGTCTTCACAGCTGGCCAGGCCGCCAGAGAACGGATAGAGCAGACACTCTACGGAATGAGCGACGATCGTATGTTCGATGTCGGGCGTCCGCAGTTGGATCGTCCACGGTCCGTCCCCCGGGAGTGGACTGAGTTCAAGAAGGCTCATCCTGACGGGAAAGTGGTGTTCTATGCGCCGACATGGGAAGGGGATTCTCCGTCCATGGTCTATGGGACCATCGCCTACAACGGTGAGGCCATCGTCACCGCTCTGCTGCAGGCTGGTTACCGTGTGATCTTCCGACCCCACCCGCGGACCGGAGTCATGCGCCATGACTTCGAGAAGGCCGTGGAAGCGGTGACGGAGATCGTGGACTCTGACCCGCGAGGCTTTGTCGACCAGAGCCCTGATGTGTCCTGGCAACTCGACGAGACCGACATCGCTGTAGTCGAAATGACCTCGGTGGCCTTCGACTGGCTCGCCTCCGGGAAGCCGCTGGTGATGGTCAAACCCCATGAACCAGAGGCAGAAGTGCTCGAGGGGGGGCTTCTTGACCGATGTCCGGCAGTGGATCCGGACGGCAAGGAGAGCGTCGTCGATCTCATCGACGAGGCCGTCTCCCGAAGCGAGTCGGTTCCAGCATTGGCGAAGTTCTATCTCGGTGACACAGGGTCGGGTGAACAGACCGCACGGTTTATCCATGCGAGTGAGCGAGTCATCGCGTTGCGCTCTGATGCGCACGGGCTGAAACACGCTGAGTGAGCCGTGTGACATTTTCCAAACTTGAAGTAACAGAATGATAAACTAACGCGGAACTAAATCTGCGGCTCACGAGGTGAGCTTTGATCTCTGGACGGAATCAGCAATGAAACGAGTCATCACGTACGGAACATTCGACCTGCTCCATTACGGGCATATTCGACTGCTCCAGCGATGCAAAGAACAGGGTGACTACCTGGTAGTTGCGCTCTCGAGCGATGAATTCAACGCCGGCAAGGGTAAGAAGTCGTACTTCTCCTACGAAGAACGCAAGCACATGCTCGAAGCGATCCGCTACGTCGATCTCGTCATTCCAGAGGACAATTGGGAGCAGAAGTCGACTGACGTGGTGAAGTATCACATCGACAAGTTCGTCATGGGCGATGACTGGGAAGGCGAATTCGATTTCCTCAAAGACCAGTGCGAAGTCGTCTACCTGCCGCGCACTCCTGAGATCTCGACGACGCGGATCAAGAGTGAGCTGGGTAAGTCCTGACTGAACCGGCGCGGACTTCGCGCTATCGTGGCTGGAGACCAACCATGGAACAGAGAGGAACGGACGTGCCCGAAAAGTCTCCGGCGAAACATCCGACGCTGTCGGAGCTTCGGGCCAAGGCACAGCCGGTAGAAGTCCGCAGCCGCAAGAATGCGGAGCACTGGACCGCGCAGCTCTACCTCCGGCATATCTCGATCTATTTCACGATGCTGCTCGTTCGCACGAAGATCAGCGCCAACGGAGTCACCGGCCTGATGATCCTAGCTGGCTGGTGTATCGCCTTCAGCCTTTTGATTCCTGGCATCTGGGGCGCAGTCCTCGCTGTGATCTTCTCCCAAGTCCAGATGTACATCGACTGCTGTGACGGCGAAGTCGCCCGTTGGCGGGGAACGAGCGGGGCCAAGGGAGTCTTCCTCGACAAGGTGGGCCACTACACCACAGAAGGTCTGGTTGCTGTCGCTCTCGGAGTCCGGGCTGTGGGGGAATGGAGCAACCTCGTCGACGATCCCGCCGGTTCCTACCCACTTCTGCTCGCCGGCACCGTCCTGGCCGCACTGGTCCTCCTCAACAAGGCACTCAACGATATGGTCCATGTTTCCCGTGCCTTCAACGGGCTCGATAAACTCGCCGACTCCAAAGAAGCCACCGCGGTCAATCCAGGTCTGGTCGCCACCCTCAAGCGCATCGCCCGGTTCGTGCCCTTCCATCGGATATTCCACTCGGTGGAGATGTCTCTGATGGCGTTGCTTTCGAGCATCGTGACTGCCATAGCTGTGGCAGGCGGGACCGAACCGCTGTTCGGAGAACGGTGGCTCGTTCTCATCATGGCGCCCCTGTGCCTGCTCTCCGTCATCGGGCACTTCATGTCGATCATGGCATCAAAGAGGTTGTCATGAGCGAGTCATCGAGAATCCTCTCCCAGCGTTTCGAAGACAATCGGCGCTATACGTTCGGTGTGGTCGTACTCAGCCAAGGCAAGCGACTGGACGATCTCAACCGTGGATTCGAGTCGTTGCTGGCGCAGAAGGGCGTCGACCTCGATATCGTCTGTGTGGGGAACGGATGGGAGCCAGAAGGCGTCCCTGACCAGGTCAAAAAGCTGGGGCTTCCGGAGAACCTCGGAATCCCCGCGGGGCGCAACGCCGGCGTCCCCCATGTCGACGGCGAGTTCCTGTTCTTCCTCGACGATGACGCGTGGCTGCCAGACGACACGTCGCTGATGCGCATGGCACAGCTGATGCGCACCAAACCGCGAATCGGTCTGATCCAGCCGAGAGTCGAGGAGCCTGGAGGGCCCGACGCGCCCAAACGTTGGATTCCCAGACTCAAGAAGGGAAGCGCCGACCACTCTTCGAATGTGTTCTCGGTGTGGGAAGGCGCGGTCTGCATGCAGCGTCGGGCCTTTGACGAATGCGGCGGATGGCCCGCGCCCTTCTGGTACGCCCATGAAGGCATCGAACTCGCCTGGCGAGTGTGGGATGCCGGGTACATCGTCTGGTACATGGGCGAACTCTCGGTAGCCCACCCGGTGATCGACCCCAGACGGCATGACGAATACTTCTATATGAACGCCAGGAATCGCGTCTGGTTGGCCCGGCGGAACCTGCCCTGGCCATTCAGCTGGGCATACGTGGGTTCGTGGACATTGATGCAATGCATCAAGTGGGCGAACAAACCGCACCAGCTCAAGGCCTGGATGGAAGGATGGCGAGCCGGGTGGCGTCTGGACCCATGGGGTAAGGACGAGGAACGTCGGAAACTGTCCGGACGAGGCGTGCTGCGAATGTCACGGCACGGACGACCTCCGATCGTGTGAACGTGGGCATCATGTGCCCAGTGCGCGATAGATTGCACCGAGAACTTGTAGGGACCGCGGTCGGGTCCGACCTCACCGACTGAGAAACCGAGTGGAGCCGCTTCATGCCGTCGTCAGCGCCAGTTGCTGAAAACTCTCCCCACGCGAACAGCGCGCCTCAGGCCTCCGGCTTCCGTTCCGACATCCAGGGACTGCGCGCACTGGCCGTGGGGATCGTGCTGCTGTACCACCTGTGGCCTACCACATTCGACGGCGGATTCGTCGGAGTCGATGTCTTCTTCGTCATCTCCGGCTTCCTCATCACCAGTCACCTCATCAAGAAACCTCCCCGGAACTGGGGTGACATCGCGAGCTTCTGGGCGCGAAGGATCAAAAGGCTGCTGCCCGCTTCGCTGCTCGTCCTCTTCGTCGTCGGCATCGCCACTTTCCTCGTCGCGCCCCAATCGATCTGGGCGGACACAGGCCGGCAGATCGTCTCCGCGGCGCTGTACGTTGTGAACTGGGATTTCGCGATCTCGAGCGTGGACTATCTGGCAGCCGACAACGCGCCCTCCCCGGTGCAGCACTTCTGGTCGCTGTCGGTCGAGGAGCAGTTCTACTTCGTCTGGCCGATGATCATCGGACTGGCGTTCCTCCTCGGCGCGAAATTCGGCAAATCCAAGCGAATCGTCGGATTCACCGTTCACGGAATATTCCTCGCCTCGTTCGGCTTCTCCGCCTGGTACACGTTCGCGGAACCGGCGATGGCATACTTCATCACTCCGACGCGGATGTGGGAGCTGGCCTCCGGTGGTCTCATCGCGGTCTTCGTGAGCTACGTGCGAACCGAGCGCCTGCCGTTCAGCTCGCTGCTCGGATGGGTCGGGCTGGCGGGCATCGTCGTGGGCACGTTCGTCATCCGTTCCGATATGCCGTTTCCCGGTTTTGTCGCTCTCGTGCCCGTGGTGTCGACGGCACTCGTCATCCTCGCCGACTCACGCGGACCCAGATCCGTACTCCCCCTGCTGTCGCTGCGGCCGATCCGATTCCTCGGCGACATCTCGTACTCCGTGTACCTCTGGCACTGGCCGCTCATCGTCCTCGTGCCCTACCTGTCGGTGAAATTGGGTGGCTCGGAAAGCCTCGGATTCACCGCGAAGATCGTCATCATCATCGTGTCGATCCTCGCCGCGTGGGCGTCGACGACCTGGGTGGAGAACCGATTCCGAAAGACCGCGGTCCTGGCAGGCTCAGCGAAGGCATTCGGCTTCGCAGTCATCGCCATGGTCATCGTCAGCACCCTCGGGGTGAGTCAGGTGACCATCGCCAACCGGATCGTCGAACAGAACGAGGACAGCCTGCAGACGAAGCTGGCCGATCCTGACTCCTGTCTCGGCGCCGGGATCCTTCTTCCCGGGGCGAAGGACAATCCGAACTGCGAGAACATGGACACTCTGCAGATGGAACCCGCTGCGGCGAAGAAGGACAAGTCGAAGGCCTACGCCGACGGCTGTTGGGCAAGTGCACCTTATGACAGCAAACCCGAATGCACCTACGGCGACGGCTCGAAGCACATTGCACTGGTCGGCAACTCTCATGCCGGGCACTGGCTGCCGACGCTGGAGAGACTGGCAGAGAAGAACGACTGGACGATCACCACGTTCCTGGCCTCGAATTGCAGCATCTCGACCCTGCCGCAGGAACTGTCGACACCGGACGAGGCCAAGGGCTGTCAGGACTACGCGGACTGGGTGGTCGAGCGCACCACAGAGGGCGGATTCGACGCAGTGATCACGTCCGAACGTCAGTCCACACCTCTGCAGGGCATGGATTGGGATCAGACCGAGCAGAAGGCTCCTGAGGGGCATCGCCCGATCCTGCAGAGCTGGGTCGATGCGAAGCTCGACGTCCTCGTCGTCAGGGATACGCCCTACCCAGGAGGTGCCGACATCACCGTGCCCGACTGTGTCGCCAAGCATGAGGACGACCTCGAAGCGTGCTCGGGAACACCAGAGTCCTGGCATTGGATGGATCCCTTGGCCGCCTCGGCGAAGACCATCGACTCGAAGCGGATATCGGTCATGTACCCGCAGGACTGGTTCTGCCCGGACGGCACCTGTGAACCCGTCATCGGCGGAGTCATCACCTACTTCGACACCGCTCACATCACAGCTACCTATGCGCAGACCCTTGCACCGCAGTTCGATGCGAGTCTGCGCCGGTCGGGTCTGCACACTTTCAACTGAAGAGCCAAGACCGTCGGTTCAACGAACTGACAGCGAAATCCGATACTGTGACCCTGATCGGTCCCGACCACCGACTGTGCACTGAAACCTCTGCAAAGGACGACACGAGTGACCACTGGACGCAACTCAGCAGATCGATACATCAGCAAGGGACGAGAGCTGATCAAACCCGTGGTCCACGGAGTTGCTCGACGGGCACTCCCCGTGGTGGAAAGAGCTTCCGGCACGAAGTACGTACGCGAGCGTGCTGCCGGAGGCAAAGGCAGCAAGAAGTCGGCCACAGCAGCGCAGAAGAATGCCGCTGCAACCGCACGGGCGTATCGGAAGCTTGCGGTCGGGCTGAGAGGCGGATCCGCCGAAGACATCGACGGATGGAACGTCGCACCTTCGCCGCAGGAGGTCGCGTCCAAGGAACGGCAGCTGGCACGACTGAAAGCACATTCGAAACTGTCCGAGTCCCTGGCCAAGGGAGAGCCCTTCGGGCCCTCCAATGTCGACGCGGCGAGAGCGCTCATCGCCGCCGGCTTCCAATCCGAGGTTGTGTCCATCGGACTCACCCTCTGCGCCCAGCCTCATCAAGAGGAGGTCGGCAGAACACTCCTGGGAATGGCGTACCAACGTTCCTCGGAGCCGGCCGTGGCATGGGCGGAATTCGCACAGGTCGATGATCGGGAACTGATCGTCGCGGCCGCCGAAGAGTACTACCCCACCGCCATCGACTCCCTCGGGCGTGAGGCGCTGCCTCTGCTGGAACGGTCGAACGATTTCGGAGAGACGCAGCGGTGGAGTCAGAAGGCCGTGCTGCGCACCGCGGAATCGGCCTTCTGTATCGACGCCTTCGACCACGTCCGCACCCTTGTCGATTCACGCCTGGAGCAAGACGAGCACCTCGACGAGGCGGTGCGCTACGAACTCACCCGCATGCTCGACTGGCTGCCCGGCGGCAAACACCTCGACCCCCTTCCCGCCACTGCAGGCATACGCAATTTCGGTGTGCTCAGCTACGATCAGCCGGGCATCCGGTCGCGTAACATCGGCGACTACATTCAGACGATCGCCTCAATCGGACACTTACTCCGCTACGAGAACCTCAAGTTCTCCGGCGACGAAGGACTCACTGAACTCTTCGCGAAGTTCCGCAACTCTGTCAAAGACGAAAGGAAGTACGCGGGGCCCAAGACCGAACTCAACCTCGTCGAGGTCTACCGAGACGGCAACGTCTACCAAGAGATCCCCGAAGACACCTGGTACATCGCCTTCGGCTGGTACATGCACGACATCTTCGGAAAATCATTCAACATCCCGTTCCATCCGAACCTCCGCCCGATCCTGCTGTCGGTCTTCGTCCGCTATCCCGAGATGCTCACCCCTGAGGCCATCGCCTACCTGAAGAAGTACGGCCCGGTCGGGTGCCGTGACTGGCAGTCGGTGGCAGTTCTCCGCGCCGTCGGCGTCCCTGCCTTCTTCTCCGGATGCCTGACGACGACCGTCGATACGCTCTTCCCTACACCGCCTGCAGATCATCGCACTGGAACCCTGCGTGTCGACTGGATGAAGGACAACAAGGGACCAAAGAAGAAGCAGACGGTCACTGCCATTCGCGACAAGTCGTTCCCGGAGAACCTCGAACTGGCGCGCAACTGGGTCGCCGACTACGCCTACAAATACAAGCAGGTTCTCACGTCTCGCCTCCACGCGAACCTTCCCGCACGCTCGGTGGGCGCGGATGTCGAGTTCGAGCCCAAGAACAAGTCCGATTCTCGTTTCGGCGGACTCATCGACATCAACGAAGACGAATTCGATGCCATTCGCAATGGAATCCTCGACAAACTCTCCGTGCTGCTTCCCCTCATCGCCACGGGAGCACCAGAAGACGAGATCTATCAGAAGTGGGTCGAGATCACGGCAGACGATATGGCTGTCGCCGACGAATACCTCGCCACTGCGCAGCTACCCAAGGCTGACAGCGCCGCCGTCGCGAACGCTGTCGAGACCGTCGAGAAGCCGGTGCCCGAGAAGGACGTCACCGACATCGTCATGACGGTCGACAAGGGTGAACAGGCCATGCTGGCTTCTGCAGTGAGAACAATTGATGACCAGGCGTCGACGCGCTATCGAGTGTGGCTGCCAGCAGGTGCCCTGGACACAGCTCAGGTCGACGACATCGAGTCACACCTGCCCAAAGGCACGATCCGCCTCCTCCCACCGGTGACTTTCCCCGGTGTCGCGAACACCAACGACCTGGTGCAGGCTCTGCTGCCGGAACTGTTCCCCGACCACGAGCGACTCGTCGTCATCCCCGCGGCCGCCGAGGTATCGGCTGACATCTCAGAACTGGCGGCTGTCGACCTCGGCGAGGCACTCATCGCGGCCAAACACGATGTGAGGAAGTACCGCTCCAGCGGACTCACCCTGATGCGGCGGACAGCCAGTGCCTTCGGCAATGACCACGTCGGTGCGCTCAAGTACGTCTTCGCCAGCCATTTCGGAATGAACGAAGACTTCGCACCCTTCGACCCGCAGATCGCAGTGCTCAATCCGAACGCACTGCGTGGAGCCGGAATCGTCGAGCAGACCATCGGACTCCTGTCCGAGGTCCCCATTGGGTATGTCGACGCACTGCAGACCACAGTTCGCGGACGGTACACGGAACTTGACAGCGAATGGAACATCCGCGCGCAGTGGGAGACCTCTGAGAACCCCAAGATCGTCAACTGGCGCGGCCAGGCCCACCACTACAGTCAGATGGCTTTGAGCCGGTGAAGAACCCCTTCACCGTCCACATCGCCCAAGTACTGAAGAAAGGCATCAGCAGTGAGCCTGACAGCTCGACCATTCCCTGAGACCAATGGCAGCCACTCTGACTCGGTCGACACTGCTCGTTCTCTCGGCACCGATGCAGTGCACGTCTACAACGTCTTGTGGGGAATCCCCGAATCCATGGGCGGGATGACGACCGCTGCCCTGCGACGGATTCGCAGCTTCCAGAAGTTCGGGCGTGCACTGTCGCAAACCATTCTCACGTTCAGTCCGCACATGGACGCCGACGAGACCAGAGCACGCCTGATGGCCCAAGGAAAGATCAGCGACGATGTCGAGCTGGTAAACATCTGGCCGGAACTTCGTGCCAGGACCGAATCGGGCCTGGCAACGCTCAAAGGCGAACCGCTGAAGGCTCCACTGCCGCCCGAGGACGGCGAAGTCGAGAACATCACTGCCTTCTACGATGTGTTCCGCAGCCCGCGGACCCGTGCGGTCATTCGGCGCAACTACCGGCGGGCGGACGGCAGCCTCCTGCTCACCGACATCGAGGATCCGAAGCTCGGCAGACGATTCGTCCTGCATTCGCCGGAAGGTCGGCCGATGACGGAATGGCGACGCCCCCGCGATTTCTACAACGCCTGGATCTCCGCGGTCGTGACCGCCGAACCCGCTGTCGTCATCGTGGACGACAAGCAAGTCAGCGAGTTCATCCACGAGATATCGGACCGGGCATTCCCCCTCATCCTGTTCCTCCACGGATCGCACCTCCGCCACCCGTGGAACGGGAACCATGGTCAGATTCTGCCCCGCAGACTGGATACGATCCGCAACCTCGACCGTTTCGACATCGTGGGGGTGCAGACCGAACAGCAGGCAGAGGCGGTCAGGGCCCTGGGAATCTCCGAGGCCAACATCCGACTGCTGACGGGAGAGCTTCCAGAGTCGGCCGCGCTGGCCTACACCCCGCGCCGGCGACCGCTGAACTCGGCCGTCATGATCGCCAATCTCATCGCGCTCAAACGCATCGATCATCCGATCCGCGCGGTCGCAGAGCTGAAGGACCGCGGAATCGACGTCTCGTTGACCGTACTCGGTGAGGGCAGCGAGCGAGGCAGACTCGAGAAACTCATTGACGACCTCGACCTCGGTAACCACGTCGAACTGCCAGGCTATGTGTCCGACGTGTCGGATCGACTGCAGGCAGCGTCATTCTCCATGCTCACGAGCACAAGCGAGGGCCTGCCGCTGTCGATGCTGGAATCCATGGGGGCCGGATGTATCCCCATCGTCTACGACATCACCTACGGCCCGCGTGATCTCATCGAACACGGGCGCAACGGCTTCATCACACCGTGGAGCGACATCGACGCCCTGGCCGATCAAATCGAAGACTTCCTCTCATTGGATGAGGACCACGTCGACGACATGCGCAGGGCGGCACGAAAGACCGTCGAACGCTACCTTCCTGAAGCCGGATATCGGCGCTGGAAGGAGGTGCTGGAGGACGTGACGGTGGTGAACCTGCCCGACGACCTCGGCGAAGAATCGGCACCATCGATCGAAGCCAAGAAGCTCACGTGCGAGGCGACACCTCAGGGCTGCCGCATCGAGATCGAACTCGACCAGATTGATCCGGTGATCGCCGAGAGCCTGCAACTGGTCGTTGCGGGCAGGAAACTCAGCACGTTATTCATCAGCAGCGGGCAGATGTCAACGCGCAGATTCGGCCACAGATTCGTCCTTACCTTCGACGTGGACTACGCAGGTTTTTCAGAGTCTCCGGACGAGACTTTCGACGTGTTCCTGCGCAGAGCCCATGACCTGTGGACGGCGAAGGGGAGGATTGCGACGCCGAGGCGGTTCCGCGCCGAGCAGGCAGGGAACAGGGAATGGTACTCGACGAAGCACGGGAATCTGTCGGTCCGTCCACGCTCGTGAGCTGGGCCGAGACCTCAGTCGTCGCTGGACTCCGCGTTGGTGCTCTCTGAGTGGAACTTTCTCAGTTCGACGGTGCGATCGGCAATGAGATCGGAGACCGCCGCGGTGAACAGGGCCGTCGAGGTCCCTTTCTCCCCTTCTCCGAAGTAGTGGCGCCTGAGATCCTGCCGGGCAGCGGCAGCCGTGTCATCGGAGAACATCTCCAGCAGCATTGATTCCACTCTGTCGACCGTAGTCTCATCGATGATCGGCGTGGCACGGCTGATGGGTGCTTCGGCATTGAGTTTGGTCGTGTCGGTGCGACGATCCGTCAGGGCCAAGGGCTTGTGCGGTTCGAGGTAAAGGTAGTCGAGGCCGACGCTGGAGATATCGGTGACAAGCAGGTCGACCTCGTCAAACATTGCGAGGATGTCTCCCTGCATGAGCACCTGGTGCTGTTGCGTCGGGTCGTCGATGGCTTCGTTAGCCCGGTCGATAAGCGCGAGGATACGTGTGTTCGCCTCGGTCATGGCGAGATCGTTAGAGGCTTCAACCCGTGGGTGTGGTTTATATATCAGCCGAGCGTTCGGGATCCTCAAAGCGGCCTCGACGATCTGTGGTCCATAGAGGTCGACTGACGTGTAGTTGTTAGACTCGTTCTCGCCTTCCCACGTCGGCGCGTACATGATCGTCCTCGCTGACGAAGGCTCGAGCTCCGCTGGCCTGTCGATGTCCAGCTGCGGGCGACCGACTTTGACCAGTGCCGATTCGTCGAAGTCAATGAGTGCTCTGCTGTGTCGTTCGATCGCAGCATCGCCGGCGACAAACACCTTGTCGTAGGCTTTGGCCTGATTGGACACCATGCTCAGCTTGTCCGACTCACCATGATTGATGTGGACGTGAACCATCGGGGAGAAGGCCAGAGACTGGAAGTTCGCCACACCGTTGTTCACATACAGCGCGAGCTTGAAATCGTTGGCATGGTAGAAGGTGTGGAGAGGGTCGAAACGTCGTTTGAAGACCACCGGAAGATGGGTGGATTCCAGGGCCTGCAGCAGTGAAGAGCCTTTGCGCAGGACGAGGACGACTCGGTGCTTCTTGTGCAGTTCTTCGAGCACGGGAAGCCACTGTTCGAGTTGATAGATCTTGGAGCTGCGATCACCGAAGTAGACGACGACTTCACCCTTGGCATAGCTGCCATCGAATTCGTCCTCGAGCCGATTCCAACGCTCGGTGCCCCTGATCCACTTGCTCGTGTTTTTCCAAGCAGGCGATCGAACCGCCCAGAGGGCAGTCTTGCGGAGAAGGCTCTTCACAGTGTCCCTTTCGAATCTCAAAGAATGCTCGTTCGACGGCTAGGCAGCCATCGTCAACGATGTCATCCTCAATGGTACGGGCCAAAGTTGAAGACCCGTCGCGTGCATACGGGGCACTCAGTCTCTCGTGGAGATATGCCACCGAGCTGTCTGGGGTGGAACGAGGCCGGGCGGGAGGACCGGGCGCTGACGAAAGGTCCTAAATTCCGTGCGGCGGTGCGTGATCGTCCGTTGTTGCGATTGATCCCTGGCGATCCGGCTTCGGGCGGTGGTTACGACTACGGCTAAGTTAGTGTGAGGGGCATATGTTCATCAGCACTTGAGCCCGTGCACCTGAACCCCAGGTCGCAGGCTGTCGCACGAACCGAGGATCTGGATAGTTGGAGACCGAGAAGAACGAAAACCTGCCAAAGAGCCCCGTTGAGCTGATTGGACCCGATGGTTCCACTGCACCGATGCCAATCCGCGGGCACATCGTGTATGTAGGCAACGGCGCTACCTCACAGCATTACGAAGAAGAATTCCGGAATCTGGGCATTCGCGGGATGCAGACAAGTAGTGGTTCAGGGGCACTTAGGCATTTGGCGGCGCAACCAGTCACGGTCGATGCATCCTCGAGGAAGGCTGTCGACGGTTTCGGCCACACCGGGGCTGCGCTTCGTGGGTTCTATGCTCGCCGCAGAACTGCGGACAGGTGGCAGTGGTACACCGAGAAAGGCATCTGGGAGGATGCTTCAGCGGAAATGTCGGCTAAGCAACTCATCCTAGCCGGCGACGATGTTGCTGATTTATGCGACATAGACCGTCACAACCTCGTGTTAGACGCGCAGTGGATTGACCCATCCGGAAGTACTGCGAACTGCGGTTCCCGGATGTTCTCGAATGAACTTATGGCTCATGCGTTGGGGGGACATGGAGGGACCTCGAACCACAACACGAGAGCGGCATTCGAAAGCGCTGTCGAGAACGGGTATACGTATTTCGAGGTGGACTTGTCATACACCACCGACCGCCGGCTCGTCGCCGGTAGGTGGACGAAATCAGTGTGTGACCTCAGTGGGATCGAATACAGCGATGACTTCGCTGAAATGACCTACGAACGTGCGATGCGGTTGAAGCCGTTTGGCGAATCGATGATGGACGCGAGGGAACTATACGAGATAGTCAGGGAACACCCCGAGTTCACATTCGAGATCGACTTCCACAAAGTCGAAGGAGACGATGTCAAGAACCGTGTACGTTCTCTGCTCGAGGACTTCCATTATGACGAAAGTGCTCTCGAGCGGCTGCTGATCCAGGCGTACACGGAGCAGATGCACCGAGATATCGATTCTGTGCACCATTTCTCGCATTACCAGTTCTTAGTTGGGATGAGCATGGGTCGACTCGATGAGATCACGACCTACTGCTTGGACACTGGAATCTGTGCTGTCGCGTTACGGTGGGGTCTTGCTACCGCTGATGTGGTGAGTAAGATCAAGAACGCGGGCCAGAGAGTTCTTGCCTACACGATCTCCAACGACAGTGCGCTTGCGGTCGGAGTGCTCACCACCGGAGTCGATACAGTGTGTACGGACCATGTGACGCCTGAAAAGCTGAACAAGTCGAGAGGGCGTTTCGGGCAGAAGCCCTTCCTGGTCTATTACCACAGCGGGTCGCCGGATGCGTCTGAAACGTATTCGAATGCAATCGGGAACGCCGCGATCCAGGGAGACGTAGTGAAGGTTCCCAGCGGGGCGACTGAGTTCCGGGATGCCAGACGGTGGGCGAACAATGGTTCTGAGACTCTTGCGAAGCAGAGGTTCGCTTTACCTGGTAAGCGGTTCGCTGGATGGCATCTGCGTGTCAACCTTGACGGGGAACACCAGTGGTTCTGCACCGATGGCACATTCCGGACCAAGAAGGTCATGCGGACCAGGCCGCCGGCAACGAGATATCTGTTCAGTGACGAAGAAGCGCTGCCGGTCGTCAATTCCAAGGACGGTGCCAAGTTCGTCATGGTTGCGGTTTGGGGCGACGTCGAGGCGTCGACCGGTTTCTGGTCGAAGTGGTTCGGGCGGCGACGCTCATGATCGGCAAAATCCCTTCGTCAAGTCGGTAGCGGATGTGTCGAAGGCGTTCTAGGAGATGTCTGGATCACGGTCGTGGTGCTTCGATCCTGTGGTTTGACTGACTATTGGCCCTCGACTGTTCGAGAAGTCGATAGTGGTGAGCGGCGATACCCACCACGCAACGAACAGGGTCTGCACCAACTCACGAAAGTGCGGCTGGCTGTTAGGCTATTGCCGTTACGAATCGTTGAATATCATCTTTATTGGAAGTGAAGCCCGTAGGGGTAAGGGGAGCGTGTGTCCGAAGAACTGAAAATTGTCGACCTCGACTGGGAGCGAGTGAACCTCAGTTTCACCGTAGAGTTCCCAGGAGAAGACGTCGACGGCTTCTACCTCACCTCGAACGCGAATCCTGGAGTGAATCTGCTGCCGGTTGCTTTCGAACCCGTCGCCTCCGGTCACTACAGGCTGACAATCAACGTCACGCAATTCAACCGTCGTTCGCAGGTTCCCAACGGCACGTACTATTTGGTGGCGCTGCGACGCGGCCAGCTTCATCCCGGAAACTTCCCACTTGACCGAGTCGGTAAGTTGGACGGGTTCTCGCGTGCCTTCGTGTACAACAAGAATCGTTCGGCGTACACAGTGACCTTCGGCGTCTCCGATGACGAGGGCGCACCATTCTTCCTGATGCGCACCTACTCATTCGGTCGCTCCGCGGGCAAACCGTCGTCCAGGGTGACGCGAATGAAGTCGAAGATCAGCGGTAAGTGGGCGAAGACAAAGCGAAAGGCTCTTCGCAAGGTATACGCCGCCGGATCGAAGAAGCGGCCCGACGACGGCAGCAACATTCTGTTCGCCTCGGAGGCGAGACCCAACATGCAAGGTAACCTCAAGGCAGTCCACGACAGGATGATCGAACGTGGACTCGATAAGGACTACAGTTTCGCCTATTCATTCAGAACAGGTCGGACAAGCTCGCGTCGGAGCGCTTTTCACCTCGCTTGGCAGATGGGAAAGGCGAATACCATCCTCATCGATGACTACTTCGCTGTGCTAAAAGACCTCGGCAATCGGAATGAGCAGAAGATTATTCAGCTGTGGCACGCGGGCAGCGGGTTCAAATCGGTTGGTTACAGTCGGTTCGGCCAGTACGGCTCACCGAATCTCCGAAATGCTCACCGACAGTACTCCTATGCTATTTGTGGGTCGCAGCACCTTCGAGATGTATATAGCGAGGCCTTCGGCATCGAACGTGAATCGGTCTTCGCAACCGGTCTGCCGCGAATTGACGGGTTCCTCCGAGAAGGGCGCGCGGAAAAAGTTCTTGTGGAGTTCGAAAGCGAATTCCCCGAGGCGAAAAGTAAACGAAAGATTCTCTGGGCGCCCACCTTCCGAGGTCGGGGGTCAGGTGACGCGCACTATGACTATGATGTCATTGATTTCCAAGCGCTCTACGATTCGTGTGGTGAGGACACCGTTGTGCTCTTCCGCCAGCATCACTTCATCCCGGATCCGGCCCCGATCCCCCCGGAGTTCAGCGACCGGCTGATCGATGTCGCTTCATGTCCTGACACTAACGACCTATTGCTGATCTCTGATGTCCTCATCACGGACTACTCCTCGGTCATCTACGAGTACTCGCTGCTTGAACGCCCGATGATATTTTTTGCGTACGATCTCGAAACGTACTCGGCAACGCGCGGAATGCACAGAGACTACGAAGAGGCAGCGCCTGGCAGCATCGCGACTACGTTCGATGAACTGATCACGCTTATACGCCAACCGGCGCTGAGTGTGGAAAAGACAAAGGAGTTCGTACGGGAGAACTTCGACTTCGTGGATACGAACAACTCAGACAGAGTGATTGACACTCTTGTCGTGTCCACGCCCATCGTCGAACCTGCACAAGAAGCTTCGATCAATTTCGATGATCTGGCAGCTCGTGATCGCGAGAACATTCTGGAAAGTGACAGTTACGAAGAAGAATCAGCCAATTCGGCTGAAGGAGAACCTCGTCCGACAACGGCCGAAGAGGAAGATAACGAGGAGAACGAATGGCAAACATTGCAGTAGTCTTCGCTGGTGGAGTAGGTGCCAGAATGGCTCACAGCTCACGTCCGAAGCAGTTCTTGGAGATTCACGGGCGGCCCGTCATCGTTCATACTCTCGATGTCTTTGAACAACACCCCGACATTGATGCCATTGCGGTAGCCATCCTTCCCGAATTTCGTGAGTACCTCGAACGGTTGGTCAAAAGATATGAACTGACCAAGGTGAAGTGGATTGTCGACGGTGGCTCGACTGGACAGGAATCCAGACACAACGCGCTGAAGGTCGTGGCCGAGAGCAACGACCCGAACAGCCTCGTACTTATCCATGACGGTGTCCGCCCACTTATCGACGCCGACTTGGTATCGCGCAACATCGAGAGTGGTATTGAATTCGGATCAGCCGTCACCTGCACCAAGATGACTGAGACAGTCGTTGTCGAAGAAGGTGCGGGGATCAAGGACGTTATTCCTCGGGATCCGTTGTGGACCGCTCAGGCCCCCCAGACCTTCCGTCTTGGAGACGCACTCGAAGGATACGATCGGGCGGTTGCAGAAGGGGAACATGATTCTATCGACACCTGTACTCTGATGCACAGTTTCGGGTATGACGTGCACCGAGTCGAAGGTCCTCGCACCAACATCAAGATCACTACCGCTTCCGACTACTATGTCTGCCGGACATTCCTGACTCTCATTGAGGATCGGGAGGCATTCGACGGTGAATGACGTTGTCCTATTCGACTCACCGGTTTTCAAGGAAGATGTCCAGCAGATAGCCAAAGCTGAGTTGCCTTGGGATACCTACGGTGGGCAGAACATTCTGGTCACGGGCGCTTCAGGAATGATCCCGATGTACATTGTGGGCACGCTTCTCACAGCGAATGATTTGCACGGTCTCGGGCTACAGGTCACCGGTATGGTGCGGAACTTGCAGAAAGCGAAGTCGCGGTTCGGAAGTGCGCTTGATCGAACTGACTTCAATTTGATTGAAGGCGATGTCACCGAGCGGCAATCATTTGATAGTCCGGTTGACACCGTATTTCATGGTGCATCGCCTGCCCGTCCTTCACTGCACAAGAGCTCTCCAGTGACAACGTTGAAGGCAAATACGCTGGGCACAATGAACCTGTTGGACGTCCAGGAGGAGAAGGGCGGAGGATCCTTTGTTCTCCTGTCGTCATCTGAGGTCTACGGAAGTGTTTCCGGCGCTCAATTGATCTCAGAAGATTCGGTCGGCTCGTTCCAACATTTCAGTCCGCGAGCGAGCTATTCGGAAGGCAAGCGAATAGCAGAAACTGCTCTGGCCGCTTACTCCGCCGAATTCGGTATACGCCCTCTCAGCGCTCGATTCGGACACATATACGGCCCGGGTATGGCTCTTGACGATGGAAGGGTTCAAGCCGATTTCCTCGCCGATGTCGTCAACAGCCGAGACATCAAAATGATGAGCGCTGGCGCAGCCACCCGTACTTACACGTACGTAGCCGACGCCGTCTCTGGCTTGTTCTATGCACATCTCTGCGGAGATGACCCTGTATACAACGTGGCAGATCCGGAAGGTAACGTCAGTATTCGTGAACTTGCAGAGACCTTCGCAACAGCGAGGCCCGAGAAAGAGCTCAAGCTTGAGTTCGTCAATCAAGAAGATAGTGGAGCTTTTTCTCCAGTGACTTCGTTGGGTCTGGCCTCGGACAGACTTGAAGCTCTCGGCTGGAAGCCAGCCAACGATCTCAAAACCGGCGTCTCCCGCACAATTCGATCATTTGAGGATGGACCACTGATATAGATGCGTCTCTGCGCTCGCTGGCAGCAACACCTCTCCGGCGAGCGCAGAGAGTCGGCAGTGAGATTACGGAGCCATGCGGAGGGGCACCTGGCCGGCAGTTGCACCGACAACGGCCACCGACGTGTGCCCGTACGCGTACGGCAGAGCTCAGTTGCTCGACGACAAGTTGCGATCACCCTATCGTCAAATCATCCCGACATTTGTGAGTCCCAATAGGCCGCTGGCAGACCTTAGATGTCCCCTGTGATTCGATCGAATGGGTATCGTTGTAGTCGCCAGAGCGGCAGGATTTGTATCTGGGAATGTAGTTTCCGCTGTCAAGGCATTCGAATATTCTGAGGTCGACAATGATTGCGGTCAGCGACCGATCTTCGAGCGCAGCTCGCGATATTTCCGCGCTACGAACTTTCGCCGTGCTGAGCCTTTGGGGAGAACGAGTCCCACCGCCTTCTGCCTTGTGCTCAGTTCCTTAGACAGTGGGACCCAGAGATTGGCCGAGGCGGTGGATCGCTGTCCTGCCATCGACGCTATGGCAAGTTCATCACACGACAGGTCTGCCGCAAGGAACACACGATCGAACTGCGCATCGTCCAATCGCCTGCGGAACTCACGAGTGTAAATGCGGCTCAGAGTCGTATTGTTCCGCACCTGTGACGCAACGGTGTCGAAGTCGAGATAGTTGTTGCTTGCGAATTGTTTGTAGTCCTCTTCTTCCTTCTGCAACAGCGCAAGCGACTCGGCCTCGTAGGAGACAGTGGATATCTCATTGCCGAACTTCTTGATCTTCTTCATGAAATCGTCGCTGATGGGAGCTCTGCGATCGACAATAAGCACTGTCTGCTCAAACGGCGAAGCGGCTGATTTCAACAGGGCTTTCAAGAACTCGTCGGAGCAGCGTGGACCGGCTTTCAACTCACCGGCCCAGAACGCTGCTGTAGGACGATTGCCGAGAGTAGTGCGCGTGGGGTATCCGTCTATCTGATCGTGGAGGAGGAATTCGACAGCGCGCTTGGACGCGAACCCGTCTTCGTGAGGACAGAACCGCGTTTGTGCCGCTTTGTATCGAGTACCTTGCAGTGGTTCGTCAGTAAGATTCCGAGTTTCCGATGACTGTTCGAGATCTTTCACAATCGAGGTGACGGTCTCTTGCAGTTCATGCCGATCGAGAGCCACGGACCCTGGAAGTTCGGTTGTTTCAAGATTGACTCCGCGGGAGCCCGCGTACCCATCCAGATCGTACAGATAGTGGACTATCGGTCGGCCGGTAGGTAGAAAATCGAAGAATATGCTGGAGAAGTCCGTTATGAGTATGTCCACAACCGTCAGCAGGTCATTGGAGCTTATTTCATGCGGAGGGATGATGACGTTGCCGAGTTGGTCACCGACTGAGGCGTCTCGTATTATACGGTCCATGCGGTGATGGCCCCGATACATGAGCTGGATGTCGAGTTGTTCCAGGGCGTTCAGATCTTCAAGCAATTGATCCGTATCTATGACGTCTTTGGCGTTCTCGGATCGCCAAGTCGGTGCATATAGGACAGCGGGTCCGCGATCATGCGACTTCAGGCCTAAGGCAGTTCGGAGCCGATTTGGCAGTCCTGGTTTGGGCTCCAGGGTTCGATCTATTCTCGGATAGCCGATCTCGGCGAAAGTCGCAGTAGACACACCACTCATAGAATAGGCCGAAATCATCTTCTCAGTTGCGAATTCACACGGCGAGAGGATGTGCGATGCCTTTGCGAAAGTGCCGTTTCCCGCAGCTGATCCGAATTTGGCTGATGGAGTATTTCTGCCGAGTGACTTATATGGGATTCCATGCCAAGTGTTCAAGTACTTTTGGCCAGGTCGACGGGTGAAGAAGCCAGGCAGATTCGCATTGCAGACAACGTACCCCGCAGTCGAAAGGAAATACGTGTACGAGCGAGTATTGCGGCGGGCGAACACCACGTCTGGGGCATTTTTGTACCTCTCAGGGATCGATCCTCGAGCGTCAATTGACCAAACGTGAAGGAACTCCCCGTGCTCAGGATGCGATCGGAGGTACTCAAAGATCCCTAGCGGGTTGTCGCCCATGCGGGCACCGGACATCGTCTCGTAAAAGATGACGTTCTTGTTGACAGGCGTACGTAGGCTGTCCCGGATGTACCGCTTCCGAACCGCCTTCGTCCGTGCGTTCTTCCCGAGCCGTTTCTCCCAGAATTCGTCAGCAGCGACGCTGGAAGCTAAGTTCGCGTTCTCCAACGCCTCGCGAAGCAGAGAACTGTCCTGGTCCATTCAGCAGTGTCCTTTCACCTAGTCGAATCTTCCCGAGTCTAGCGGTGTTCAGGACGGATGATCGGCTTCGCAAGGATAAAGATTCCTGGCCTGGACTGATCGCAGCTTCGGAGTGTTATTGGGCTTTCTGCGAACCGCGACTGATAGTAGGTGTCATTGTGCTCGATTCACCGTGCAATGCCGGAGGGCAGATCGCTGGCTGGCATAAGTGCGCTACCTGGGCTTCAGCCTGTCCGTGAACCGCGACAGCTTGGAGGACATGGACGGCTTCGAGTCGTCGGAGTCCAATTTCTCCCATCTGGCCACAAATACTGCAGAAGCAACGGAGTTGACGGGCAGATGCGGGACCTGCGCCCCGTCCTTGAAAACCTGCTTTCGGTCGTCCAGGTCTGTTCCTTTGGTATCGCCCGGGGTAATCGTGCCATCGTCGAGCAACCAGAACCATCGTTTGTCTATTCTGAACCGGAGAGTCCATCCCGTGAACCGGTGAGTGGCACTTCGGAATAGGACTGGCCCAACCTTTGAGCTACCGTCATTCCGATAGACCATACGCGCACCAGAATATTCGAGCGCGCCACTCTTCAACTTCTTGACCTTCAGGTCCGCCGGGTGGGATTTGTCGATCTTGACCGCATCTTTGTTATCAGAGTTGACCACCGCCCCGCTGTGGAAGTGGGCAGGATAGGTCAGCCGTCTGCGCCGGGCCTCGTGCCGCGAGTTGTCGACTATTTGCGACGCTCCCGCAGATTTCTCCGCCTGTCGCAACGCTGTGAGAAGGAAGTCTTCTGAAGACTTGCGACGCTCGTCCACCCGGGCCTTGGCCTGCTTGAAATCCACAGTGCTTCGAAAGCCGTGCACATCGTCATCGGGCGAGAACTGCTGGTCGGTGAGCCCGAACTCGGCGAGAAAGTTCGGCACCTTGTTGCCGTTGCGTTTGCCGACAAAGAACAGAGTTTCGAAGATAAGGGAAAAGCAACATCCGTGGAACGAATTTGTGAAGACTGCGTCAGCGTGGGCGATGTACCCGAGCCATTCCTCCGCCGATACGTCGTAGCGCGGTATATGCCTGACCTTCGGGTCGGTGATCTTGCCATGAGGAAGGGGCCTGTCGGACAGTTCCACAATAGTGAGGTCGTGGGCCTTCGCATACTCGACAGCTTTAGCGACTGTGTCCGTAGATCGCTCCATCACGTAATACAGCAAGAGGTACTTCTCTTCTTTCGGAGGTACCTCCACACGGTCCCAGAAAGCTTTGTCGTGCAGAAGGACGGGATCAATCACCGTGGGCATGCTGCGTCCGGTGTGTTCTTCGATGTACTCGCCGAAATCACGTTCTCGAACGCTGATCGAGTCGATGTCCTCTAGGTAGTCGAAGAACTCTTTAGCAATCCCCGGTTTGAAATCTGGTTGTGCGCCGCGGCTCGGAGCGTATGCGATCTTTGGTTTTCCCTCAAATGTTTTGCTTCCGAGCATGAATCCACGGTCGAACGCGGGAGTGGGCCCCATAGGCTGCCAGATGACATCAGTCACACAGATATAGCAATCCATGCCGGGATCTTGGACCTCGAGCAGATCAGGATCGTACTTTTCAGTGGTGAAATCAAGGTTGTCGGCTACGAAAGCTTCGAACTTGTCGTATCGAATCTTGCGCTCTTCCGTGAGAGCTCGGTACCCCATTGCCAGTTCGGCCCATCTTCTTGCGGCGGCACTTCTGGCCTTGTCTGCAGCTGGCGAGTTAGCAGTCTCAGAGATGATTGAGCGGTACTTGGATTCTGCGTATTTTGCGGGCTCGCGTAGGTTGTGCCCATCGTAATGGATTGGCTTGTAGTCGAGGAAGATTGCGTCGTGCCCCTGGTTTTTCAGATACTGCTGAAAGGCATACGCGTGCAAGTTGCACGCAAAGTTGAGGAACGCCGCGTAACGGTTGATCCCGATGAGTCCAATTTTCATTGTCCGAGCCCTTCGCATGACTGCAACATTTAAGTGCCCAGTCTATATGGACAGCAAAGGCTTCTCGTGCATGGTCACACCTTTGAGCTCGCCTACGAGGGAAGCGTCGTTCAACCAACCGAAAAGTGACAGGCTCATTCAGCCTGAGTTTCACAATTTTAGTGTCCCGAAAATCGGTCCGGCAGTAGCTCCGCCGCGATTTCTCTCGCCTCGCCAGTGACCTCGGGATCGAAGGTGATGTCTTGGCCACCCACACGCCCGGTGAACTC
>NZ_RHFG01000003.1 GCF_004745485.1 Brevibacterium sp. S22 | reverse complement strand
ACGAACGATCCTCATCACGACTTGGCGGTCTTGCCCCGATGGAGTATCGGACCAAGACCGCCAAGGATGGTGAGCATGTCTATCAACTATGCTGACCCAAGCAGTCCAACTTTCCGGGACCAGTCCACGCCAGGTTGCAGAGCCGCCGTCAGGTAGTCCAATGAATGGATGGCCGCCTCGGTGAGTTCCATTCGTCTTTCCGTTCTCGGTCGGCCACACCCGCACCTCCTCGGTCGGCTCTCCCTCTAAGGACCGCCATGCATATGACGTCCCAACACGAACCGAAGGCCTCGCCAAGGGTTCGTCTGATCATGATTGCCTGCCTCGTCCCGCTCATCGCGGTCACGTTCGCCGGTCTGTTCGTGCTGTGGCCGTCGAGCCCAGACACCGAGCTGCCTGGTGGCGGGCCGACGACGAACGCCGCCGAGGGGACCACCGACACGAAGGTCACCGTCACCGCCGTCGACGCTTCGGACTGTGAGACGGGGGAGACGGACCCGATGGTGCGCGCCGACTGCACGAAGTACACCGTCGAGGACGACGGTCAGGAAGGCAGTCTGTACGTCACTCCCGATGCGGTCAAGGCCGGTGTCGATGTCGGGGATACGCTCAAGGTCCTCGATTTCACCCAGTCACCGGACCGCACGGAGATGGGCACTGACTATGTGTTCATCGACTTCGATCGCAACGTTCCGATGCTGGCCCTGGTGATCATCTATGCGATCGTCGTCCTCCTCGTCGCCGGTCTGCGGGGACTGCGCGCACTGATCGGGCTCGGGTTCGCCGGCGCCGTGCTGTTTGTGTTCATGCTGCCGGCGATGCTCGACGGCAGACCTCCGGTGCTGGTGGCGATGGTCTCGGCGAGCCTGATCATGGTCATCGCTCTCTATCTGGCGCACGGGATCTCGACGCGGACGTCGACGGCGCTGTTCGGAACGGTGCTCGGCATCGTGATCACGGGCATCCTCGGCGCGTGGATGACCTCATGGGCGAATCTGGGCATCGCCTACTCGGAGGACGGGTACCTGCTGGTCGATACGACGGATCTGGGGATGACCGACATCATCGTCTGCGCGATCCTCATCACCGGGCTGGGCGTGCTCAATGATGTCACGATCACCCAGGCCTCGGCGGTGTGGGAGCTGGCGGCCGCGGCTCCGGAGATGAAGCCCGGTCAGCTGTTCGCTCGGGCGATGCGCATCGGCCGTGACCATATCGCGTCGACGGTCTATACGATCACGTTTGCGTATGTGGGCTCGGCGCTGATGACGCTCATCATCGTCTCCGCGCACGACCAACCGCTGCTCGACACGTTCACTCTCGGTGATATGTCGGTGGAGGTGGTGAGCATCCTCGTGTGCTCGATCGGCCTGGTCATCGCGATCCCGCTGACGACCGGGCTCGGCGTCCTCGTCGTCCGCTCCGGACTCCGCCCACCGAGGCAGCCCGCCGCATCCATGACTTCGCCAGCACCCGCCGAGCCAGGACCAGAGGCAGCCGGGAATGCAGCAGCCGAACGAGTCGGTTCTGCGGAGAGCCGCTTCGCAGCCGAACGCACCGATCCTGCGGGAGAGCCGCCCCCGATGACCCGCCGCGAGTCTCGCGAACGTGACCGTGACCGCTGACCCCCACCCCAAAACAACCTGACGGCGGCTCTGCAACCTTGCGCGAGGTTGCAGAGCCGCCGTCAGGTAGCAAGGGAGGTCAGAACATGGTCCAGGCTTCGGTGAGGACGCTGCGGATGATCTGCTCCATCTCGTCGAACTCGGTCTGACCGACGGTCAGCGGAGGCGAGAGCTGGATGACCGGGTCTCCACGGTCGTCGGCGCGGCAGTACAGACCGCTGTCGTACATCTTCGCCGACACGAAGTTCTTCAGGATCCGCTCGGACTCCTCTTCGGTGAAGGACTCCTTCGTGTCCTTGTCCTTGACGAGTTCGATTCCGTAGAAGAATCCCTCACCGCGGACGTCCCCGACGATCGGCAGGTCCTTGAGCTTCTCGAGCGTGAACTTGAACGCCGCAGCATTCTCGTGGACGTGGTCGTTGAGCTTCTCTTCTTCGAAGACGTCGAAGTTCGCCATCGCGGCAGCACAGGCGACGGGGTGACCGCCGAAGGTGTAGCCGTGGTAGAAGGTCTCATCGCCACCGGGGCCGAAGGGCTCGAAGAGGCGATCGGAGGCGATCATCGCGCCCAGAGGTGCATAGCCGGAGGTGATGCCCTTGGCTGAGGTGATGATATCGGGAACATAGCCGAAGTCGTTGCAGGCGAACATATCCCCGATGCGTCCGTAGGCGCAGATCGTCTCGTCCGAGACCAGCAGCACATCGTACTCATCGCAGATCTCGCGGACCCGGTCGAAGTATCCGGGAGGCGGCGGGAAGCAGCCGCCGGAATTCTGCACCGGCTCGAGGAAGACAGCGGCGACGGAGTCGGCACCCTCGAACTCGATGGCCTCACCGATGCGATCGGCGGCCCAGCGGCCGAAGGCCTTCTCATCGTGGGCATAGGGTTCCGGAGCCCGGTAGAAGTTCGTGTTCGGCACCTTGTGCGCGCCGGGGACCAGGGGAGCGAACTGCTCGCGCAGGCCCGGCAGCGAGGTCACCGACAGTGCACCGTGCGGGGTGCCGTGGTAGGCGGTGGCTCGCGAGATGATCTTGTGCTTGCCCGGTTTGCCGACGAGCTTGAAGTAGTTCTTCGCCAGCTTCATCGCCGATTCGACCGAATCGCCGCCGCCGGAGGTGAGGAAGACCCGGTTGAGGTCGCCCGGGGCATAGCTGGCCAGGCGCTCCGAGACCTCGATGGCCTGTGGGTGGGCATACGACCACAGCGGCATGAACGGCAGCTTCAGCGTCTGGTCGTACATCGCCTTCGCGATCTCCTCGCGACCGTGGCCCACCTGCACGGTGAACAGGCCGGCGAGGCCGTCGAGGTACTTCTTGCCTTTGTCATCGAAGATGTGGTGGCCTTCGCCGCGTACGATGACCGGCGCCTCACCGCCGTTGAACAGTGCTTGGTGTGGTGACATGTGCATCCACACGTTGTTGCGGATGGCATCCTGATAAGGCGTGCCGGCTCTGGTGACATTCTCTGTCATCGCGTCCCCCAATTGTATTTCTGCTTTTCGAGTGAGAGGTACATGAAGAGCTCCGTATCCACGACGGCTTCGATCGAGCGGAGCTCCTCATTGACGAACTCGATCAGATGCCGATCCGATTCACACACGATCTCGACAAGGAGGTCGAACGAACCGGCGGTGACGACGAGGTAGTCGATCTCGTCATAGTCGTGAAGCTTCTCGGCGACCGCAGAGATGTCCCCGCGGACCTTCAGCCCCACCATCGCCTGTCGTGCGAATCCCAGACTCAGCGGATCGGTCACGGCGACGATCTCCATGACGCCCGAATCGATGAGCCTTGAGACCCGCTGGCGTACGGCGGCCTCGGACAGGCCGACGGACTTGCCGATGGCCGAATAGGATTTCCTTCCGTCGTGCTGCAGTTCGACGATGATCGCCTTAGACTTCTCGTCGAGATTCCCCAGCCGGGAACCGCTGCCGTTCGGCAGAAGCGGGTCCATCCTTCACCTCCGTGATGTGCGTCTCAGGACAATCTATCACCCAATCTGCCGAAATGCGCGGTTTCGTATGCGAATTCCGTCGAAACTTAAATTGTTTGGTTCTGGATTCGTCAGAAATCGCCGAGGTGGCCGACGAGTCTCCGTGTCCCGGCGGAGTGCAGATACGCTGCGTCGCAGCGGCGCTCTGTGATGTGGAGGCCGCCATCGCTGAGACCCGCGGATCCCCGCCGTCGTCTCGATCTGCAAGTCGCCGACAACACGCGCATCGACAGTGATTGACAGTATGTGAGAAGCATCACCACACTGGGATCATGAATGAGGGTGAGCTGTTCTACGGCGGCGACGACAATCGCCCGGATGTGTATGGGATGCGTCCCGGAGCCGAGCAGGGGCAGGCCGGCAAAGAGGTCAAGGCCCGCCCGCAGCCGGTTCCCGGTGAGATCGATTCGATCGGTGCGAACGAGCTGTCGTTCAGTGCCGAGGAGTACCTCGGTCGGATCGCCTCGGTGCGCAACCGCATGGTCGACCAGGGCCTGGCCGCGCTCATCGTCACGGACCCGGCGAACATCTACTACCTCACCGGATACAACGCGTGGTCCTTCTACACTCCGCAGCTGCTCTTCGTTCCCTCATCGGGGCCGATGACCCTATTCATGCGCGATATGGACGCCCGCGGAGCCTCGCACACCTCGTGGCTGCCGCCCGAGGACATCGTCGGCTATCCCGAACGCTATGTGCAGCGCCCCCATATCCACCCCTTCGACTGGGTCGCCTTCGCCCTGCGCCAGCGGTGGGAGGTCGCCCGCGCCTCCAGCTCGCCGGTCGGGGTCGAGATGGATTCGCACTTCTTCTCCCCGCGAGCCTTCCGTGCCCTGGTCAACGGTGTGCCGGAATGGCGCCTCGTCGACTCCTTCGAACTCGTCAACTGGATCCGGGCGGTCAAGTCCCCGGCCGAGATCGAACTCATGCGCAAAGCCGCGAAAGTGACCACCGCAGCCATGGACGCAGCCCTGGGGACCATCGGCGTCGGCGTCGGACAGCACGAGGTGGCCGCGGCGATCTCCGAAGCGCAGACCCGGGGCGGCGAAGGGGTCTGGGGCGACTATCCGTCGATCGTCCCGCTCATGCCCACCGGTGAGAGCGCGGACACTCCGCACCTGAGCTGGACCGATCGGAAATTCTCCGCCGACGAATCGGTGAGCATCGAACTCGCCGGCGTCCACCGTCGCTACCATGTTCCGCTGGCCCGCACCGCGGTGACCGGACGGCCGAAACAGGAGCTCGTGCGCCTCGAAGGCGTTGTCGCCGAGGCGCTGTCCGCTGTCCTCGACGTCGCCGCCCCCGAAGTGCCCACCGCGGAGCTCGCCCGCACCTGGAATCGCGTGCTCGCGCTGTCGGGGCTCGAGAAGCCCAGCCGTCTGGGCTATTCGATCGGCATCGGCTACCCGCCGGATTGGGGTGAGCGGACTATCTCGATCCGCACCGAGGACGACCAGATCCTCGAAGCGGGCATGACCTTCCACCTCATCGGCGGAATGTGGATGAACGGCTACGGAATCGAGCTGTCCGAGCCGGTGCTCATCACCGAGTCCGGCTGCGAGCCGTTCACGCACTTCCCCCGCGAAATCATCCGCGTCTGACCGGCGGATCCGCGTCACGTCGATGGTCGTGGGGCTCAGCTGCCTCGGCGGCGAAAGCGAGACGCCACGGCCGCCCCGCGCTCAAGCGAAGAATTGGATCCACAGCCCCAGCAGGAGTGCGTCGATTCCGGCCACGGCCAGTGCCCGACCCTGGACCCAAGAGACGTCCCGCGCCGAGGCGGGGGCTGCCGAATCGGCCATCTGGACGGCCATCGCCACTCGCGGAGGAGCGGCCAGAGCCGCCAATGATCCCGCAGCGTTGCCGGCCGCGACGACGGGCAGCGCGGAAACGTGCGAAGAGCCGGCCACGGCCGTCAGGGTGCCTGTGAACATCGAATTGGCCCCCGTGTTCGAGCCCGTGAGCACGGCGCCCGCGGAATTGAGCCAGGGGGTGAGCAGGACCAGTCCGGCCGGCAGCGCTGCGCCGATGGCCTGACTCATCCCCGTCGTCGTCATGATCCAGCCCATGAGCATGAATGCCGCAGTGCCCACCCCGATGGGCACCCACGATCGTGCGGCGGAGACGATGACACCTTGCCGGCCGGGAACTCTGATGGCGGCGATGAGGCAGGCGACTGCCAGCCAGAACGGGGGCGAAGCGATGATCTGGGTGGTCACCGACGGCAGTGCCGCGTGCAGCCACCGTGCGAGCAGGAGGCCGACGGTCAGCGAACCGTAGGGCAGCACGGCCAAGCCCAGGTTCCGGGTGAGGCCGGCGCTGCGCTGACGCAGGATGAAGAGGACGCCCATGACGATGATGACGAGGAGCGAGCCGACGATGCCTGCCGGAGCCATGCCGATGACATAGCTGGCGGCGAGGATGCCCGACCACATCAGCACGGCCGCGCCGACGATCCCCAGCGCCGAGGTGAGAGATGGGCGCATGATCGTGATCACCGCGATGGTGACGACGATGACCGGGATCGCGTTGAGCCATGCGGTGGTCAGACCGAGTTCGTCGACGTCGAGCCCAGCCAACGCCGCGGCCACCGTGGTGCCAGGTCCCAAGGCACCCCAGGGGACGGCGATGAGTCCGAGGAGGCCGAGGATCGCCGACTGCCGCAGGGAGCATCCGAGGTGGCGCAGGACCGGAACTCCGATCGTCACGCCGATCCCGAAGCCCGTGACCGACTCGGCGAAGGGAACGAGACCGAAGACGACGAGCGCGACGCCGAGCGAACGGCTGGGGGAGCGGGATTCGACCCACGAGGAGATCTGCGACATCGACCCGGCGGACTCGAGCAGCCGGGCCAGCAGCATGCCGAAGAGCAGGATGAGTGCGACCTCGAGGATGAGCGGAAAGTAGTCGATCCCCGAATCCACCAGCACCGAGGCGGGGGTGGGGAAGGCGAAGGCGACCAGGATCGTCGCGGCGACGGCTCCGGCCAGAGCCGCGACCCAGGACCTCTGCTTGAGCAGGAGCAGGACGACGGCGATGAGGATCGGAGCGAGAGCCAGCACTGCCGCCATACGAACGAATTTCCTTTGTGAGATGCGATTCTATGATCCAAGAATAGATTATGATGCTCCAATGGTGAAAGAAGAGGATCTCGGCGCTCGTGTCTTCGGTGCCCGCATCAGGGCACGGCGCAAATTCAACAACCTCACGCTCAACGAGCTCGCGGTCCGGGCAGGGCTGTCCCGTGCCGCTCTGTCGAAGATCGAGCGGGGAGAGCAGGACACATCCGTGTCAAACGCTATGGGCCTCTCCCGCGCCCTCGGCGTCGATGTGGGCGAACTCCTCGCCGCCCCCGAAGTGACCATCACTCCCTCGGATGCGATCCCCACGACCTCGAACTTCGGGAAGGGGATCTGGCGTCGGGACCTGCCCTCGGCGATCGAGAACATGGACGTCGTCCACTACCGCCTCGATCCGCGCAGCGAGACCTCGGCCTTCGCCGCCCACCGCAGCGGTTCACGTGAGAGCTTCTTCGTTCTGAGCGGCAGCATCGAGGTCGTCACCATCGACCGTCGCACGACTCTTCACGCCGGTGACTGCGCCCAAGCCCCCGGCGATGTTCCGCACCAATTGGCGAACCCCCACGACGAACCGGCCGAACTCATCCTCATCATCGTCTGAGCTCGTGCTCTTGACCGGACGAGCCGCCTCGACGATCATGGTTGTGTTCCATTTCCGATCAAGGACGTCTCAGCTGTGAAGTGAATCCTCATGCCGTGAAATGCGGGTGCCACGGACCCGCAGCGCTTCTGCGTACACGAAATGAGGACCCCCATGCCTACAGCAATCACTGTGTCCGAACTGGACTTCCGCCTCGGCGACGATACCGAGATCTTCTCCGGACTCACCGCAACCATCCCCGCTGACCTCGTCGGACTCGTCGGCGACAACGGGATCGGCAAATCAACATTCGCCCGCATCCTCACCGGACGGCTGCACGCCTCGGCCGGAACCGTCACGGGCTCCGACGGCGCCGTCTACATCGATCAGCTGCTGCCGCATTCGACGCAGCGGGTCGACTCCGCCTTGGACATCGCCTCTCTCCGGCAATCGCTGTGCCGCGCTCTGGACGGAGAAGCGACCGGCTCCGATTTCGACCTCATCGGCGACGACTGGGACATCGAGGAGCGTGCCCTGGCGGCCCTGGCCGACCTCGGTCTGCACCTGAGCGCCAGCGACCTCGACCGGAGTCTGAGCAGCTTCTCCGGCGGACAGGCCACCCGCATCGGACTGGCCCGGGCGGCTCTGGTCGGTGACGCCTGGCTGATCCTCGATGAGCCGAGCAACAATCTCGACGAGGACGGACGCTCGCTGCTGGCGACGCTGCTCACGGAACGACGCGGACCCACCCTCGCCATTTCCCACGACCGAGCTCTGCTGGCGCAGATGAACTCGATCGTCGAGATGACTGACCGGCTGCGGGTCTACGGCGGGAACTTCGACGACTACGAGGCGATGGTCGCCGCGGAAGAGGAGGCAAAGCAGCAGAAAGTCACCGACGCGAAGAAGTCCCATTCGATCGAGAAGAGACAGCGAATCGAACTCGAAACGAAGCTCGCACGGGCCGACCGAAAAGCGGCGAAGGACAAAGAGAACAAACGCCGACCGAAGATCGTGATGAACGGGCTGACGAACTTCGCCGAGAAGTCAGCGGCCAAACGGCGCGGCGACAAAGCCGCCGACGAAGCCGCAGCCTGGGACGAACTCACCGTCGCCAAGGATGCGCTGCGCCGGACATCGAGCGTCCGCCTCGACCTGCCGGACACGCAGGTCCACGCGACCAAGCGGGTCCTCGAGATCTCAACGACCGCCTCGGCGAGGTTCGAGCGTCCACAGACGATCGTCGGACCCGAACGGATCCGGCTGACCGGACCGAACGGAGCAGGGAAGTCGACCCTGCTGGCAGCGATCCTGGCAGCTGCGGGCGGGCGGAATCGACCGGATGAAGAAGCCGCGAGCACGGTGACGGAGGATTCCTCCGACGCTGCCGCGACAGGCTCGGGCCCGCCGATCATCGAACTCTTCGGCGACCTCGACATCACCGTCTCCGTGCCGGCGGCCCACCTCGACCAGCAGTACCGCCTGCCCGGTGAGCTCACGGTGATGGAGGCTGTGCGATCGGGCAATCCGCACCTGGGACCGCACCGCGTCCACGAAGTCCTCGCGGCCATGGGACTGCGCAGAGGTCGCACCGACCAGAGATGTCAGACCCTGTCCGGAGGGGAACGCTTCCGCGTCGCCTTGGCCGCGGGACTCCTGCAGGACCCGGCCCCGCAGCTGCTCGTCCTCGACGAACCCGGCAACAACCTCGACCTGTCCTCACTCGAAGCGCTGGTGACCGCGCTCGAAGGATTCGGTGGTGCGATGGTCATCGTCACCCACGATGACCGGCTCGCTTCCGAACTCTCCGTCGACACCGAATGGGATGTGCGGGAATTTCTGCGCACCGAAGCCGTTGACGTGAACGGATGAGCCCGAACACGACTGGGAGAAGCAGACGAATGTGCGATTTTGACTTGACTGGGATAATGGTCCCGTGAGTGTCATCAGCCCTGCCCCAGAATCCGTGTCCCGGAAAGCCGAACCAGCCCTGCGCATCGGTCCCATCGAGCTGTCGTCCCCCGTCGTGCTCGCCCCCATGGCCGGGATCACGAACACCGCCTTCCGCCGCCTGTGCCGCGAATACGGAGCGGGACTCTACGTGACCGAGATGGTGACCACCCGGGCGCTGGTCGAGCGCAGCCCGAAGACGATGCGCATCATCCACCACGAACCCTATGAGACCCCGCGCTCCGTGCAGCTGTACGGAGTCGATCCGGTGACCATGGGCCAAGCCGTGCGGATGCTCGTCGAGGAGGATCGCGCCGACCACATCGACCTCAACTTCGGGTGCCCCGTCCCGAAGGTCACCCGCAAGGGCGGCGGGTCGGCGCTGCCGTGGAAGCAGGACCTCTTCACATCCATCGTCACGACAGCAGTCACCGAGGCCGCCCGCCGGAACGTACCCGTGACCGTGAAGATGCGCAAGGGCATCGACGCCGACCACACGACGTTCCTCGACGCCGCCGAGACCGCCCGCAACGCCGGCGTCGCAGCCGTCGCCCTGCACGGTCGCACCGCCGCCGACCTCTACTCGGGGACCGCGGACTGGGACGCGATCGCACGCCTCAAGGACCACCTCGGCGACACTGTACCGGTGCTCGGCAACGGTGATATCTTCGCCGCCGAGGATGCCCTCGACATGATGGCCGAGACCGGCTGCGACGGTGTCGTCATCGGTCGCGGCTGTCAGGGACGACCGTGGCTGTTCGGTGACCTCGCGAACGCGCTGAACGGCAGCGATGAACGCCATCGCCCCGGTCTCGCCGAGGTGGCTCGGGCTGTGTATAAGCACGGCGAATACCTCGTCGACCATTTTGAGGACGAATTCCTCGGCGTGCGCGACCTGCGCAAACACATCGCCTGGTACTTCAAGGGCTACCCGGTCGGGGGAGAGCTGCGCAGCCAGCTGGCCATGGTGTCCTCGCTCGAAGAGCTCGCCGGACTGCTCGACCAGCTCGACAAGGACGCCCCGTACCCGGGAGAGGCCGCCGAAGGATCCCGCGGCCGCACCACCCGGCCGAAGAAGCCGCACCTGCCCGAAGGCTGGTTGGACTCCCGCATCTTCGATCCCAGCGGGAAATCGCTGCTGTCGGAGGCCGAACTCGACATCTCAGGAGGATGAGGATGCCCTTCGACACTCACCCGCACACCTCGGTGCGGACGGGTACCGTGGCGGTCTACTCGCCGTGGGACGAGGAACGGTGGGTGAGCGAACCGGCGAAGAATCCACGGCGCTCGGCCTTCCAGCGTGACCGTGCCCGCGTTCTCCACTCCTCGGGGCTGCGCCGCCTCGGTGCGAAGACCCAGGTCGTGTCCCCGGGCACGGACGACTTCGTCCGCACCCGCCTCACTCACTCCCTCGAGGTCGCTCAAGTCGGACGCGAACTCGCCCGCTACCTCGGCTGCGATCCCGATATCGTCGACACCGCCTGCCTCTCCCACGACCTCGGCCATCCGCCCTTCGGCCACCACGGGGAGACGATCCTCGATGCCCTGTGCCGAGACATCGGCGGCTTCGAAGGCAATGCGCAGACCCTGCGCCTGGTCACCCGCATCGAACCGAAGGTCATCGCCGACGACGGACGCCCCGCCGGGCTCAACCTCACCCGCGCCAGCCTCGATGCGCTGACGAAGTACCCGTGGCCGCGGGCCGAAGCCACGGCCGGTCGCCGTGACTCCGGAGTGCGCAAATTCGGAGTCTACGATGATGACCGAGCGGTCTTCGACTTCTACCGCCACGGCATCGACAACGGCAAGAGATGCATCGAAGCACAGGTCATGGACTTAGCCGATGACATCTCATACTCCGTCCACGACGTCGAGGACGCCATCGTCGCAGGCCACCTCGACCTCGCGTACTTCACCTCAGAGGCCCGCCGCGGCGAACTCTTCGAGATCACTCGCCAGTGGTACCTGCCGGACACGACCGACGCGGAGATGGACAAGGCGCTCGGCCGCCTGCAGGCCGCCGCATACTGGCCCAAGGAGGTCTTCGACGGGTCCCGCCGCGCCCAGGCGAGCCTCAAACATATGACCAGCCAGCTCATCGGACGCTTCGTCGGCGCCGCGGAGTCGGCGACGCGTGAGGAGTTCGGGTGGGAACCGCTGGCTCGCTATTCGGCCTCCCTCGTCGTACCCGAATCGACCACGGTCGAGATCGCCGTGCTCAAGGGCATGGCCACCCTGACCGTGATGGTCGCCGAGGATCGTCTGCGTCTGCACGACATCCAGGTCGCGGTCATCAACGAACTCGCCGAATGGTTCTCGGAGTCACCGGACGAGCTCGATCCGATGTTCCGCGCCGATCACGCCGAAGCAGCCGACGACGCCGCCCGGCTGCGCGTCATCGTCGACCAGATCGCCTCCCTGACCGACCACTCCGCCTGGACCCTGTTCCACCACCTCAACGCCGGGGCGGAGGATCGGCTCTAGACCATGGCCGGACTCATCAAGCGCGAGGACATCGACGAACTGCGCAGCCGCACGCGCATCGACGAGGTGATCGGAGAATTCGTCACCCTCAAGACCGCGGGCATCGGATCCTTGAAGGGCCTGTGCCCCTTCCACGACGAGAAGACCCCGTCGTTCACGGTGCGCCCGCAGGTCGGGATGTACCACTGCTTCGGCTGCGGTGAGTCCGGAGACGTGTTCACCTTTCTGCAGAAGGTCGAACAGCTCAGCTTCGTCGAAGCCGTCGAAGCGCTGGCCGGCAAGGCCGGGATGCACCTGCGCTACGAGGACGGAAAGGGACCCGACCGAGAGCAGGCGAGTCGGAGGCAGCGGCTGCTGGAGATGCACGAAGTCGCCCAGCGCTTCTACGCCCAGGCCCTGGAATCCGAAGCCGGGCAGATCGGTCGCGAGTTCCTGACCGGCCGCGGCTTCCCCGCCGAATCGAGCCGGGACTTCGGCATCGGCTTCGCGCCGAAATCCTGGGACGCACTGACGACCCACCTGCGCAAGGCCGGCTTCACTGACGAGGAGATCCTCGCAGCCGGTCTGGCCAGCGAAGGCGGTCGCGGAATCTACGACCGGTTCCGCGGACGGGTGGTCTGGCCGATCAAGGATATGACGGCCCGGACCATCGGATTCGGTGCCCGCCGGCTCTTCGACGACGACAAGGGACCCAAGTACCTCAACACCCCGGAGACCGCGCTCTATCACAAGAATCAGGTCCTCTATGGCCTCGATCTGGCCAAGAAGTCGATCGCGAAGACCAAACGCGTCGTCGTCGTCGAGGGCTATACCGATGTCATGGCTGCCCACCTCGCCGGAGTCGACCAGGCCGTGGCCACCTGCGGTACGGCCTTCGGCGCCGAACATGTGAAGATCATCCGTCGCCTCCTCGGCGACGACCCCACCGGGCAGGTGATCTTCACCTTCGACGGTGACGCCGCCGGTCAGAAGGCTGCACTCAAGGCCTTCGAATTCGAGAACCTGTTCACGGCCCAGACCTTCGTCGCCGTCGAACCCGACGGACTCGACCCCTGTGACCTGCGAATGCAGAAAGGCGATGCGGCCGTTCGCGAACTCATCGACGGATGCAAGCCGCTCTTCGAGTTCGTCATCACCACCGCAGTCTCCCGCTTCGACCTCGACACCGTCGAAGGCAGGATCTCCGCGGTCAGAGCCGCCGCCGACGTGCTCACCGACATCCGCGACCGCAACAGCCTCTCCCACTACTATCGATTCGTCGCCGGCCGCATCGGCGTCGACATCGACGAGGTGGAGGCCGCCGTCCGCACCGCCGCCCGCCAACCGAAGCAGAACCGGCAGGGAGGGAACCAGCCGACCAACCGTCCCGGGTTCGGCGACGGTCCGCCTTCCGCTCCTGCGCAGAGCTACCGCAACGGACCGCCGCCTCCGCCCGCAGCACAGGCACCCGCCGAGGCGGCACCGGAGACTGCGGCCGCCTCGGCGGGGGAGATCGCCGATGAGCGCAGGATCGAATACGTCTACGACGAACGCCCCGATGTCTCGAATCTCTCGGCCCCGATCAGCCCTGCCCGGCTGAAGACGGAGAAGGGTGCACTCATGGTCGCCCTCCAGCATCCTGAGGTCGTCAATGCGAAGCTCTTCGACTCGCTGTCGGGGAAGGCCTTCGAACACCCCGGCTACCGGCGGATCCAGGAGGCGATCACTTCGGCCGGGGGGCTGGGCGCTGCCGGCACCACACAGTCGAACTGGGCCGAACGCGTCCTTGAGGCCAGTGCCGAGGACCTCAAGCCCTATGTGGCACAGCTGCTCGTCACCCCGCTGCCGGTGGTCGAGGGCACCGGTATCGACCGGTTCGCCCGCGGAATCGTCGCCCGGCTCTTCGACTACGACCTCGAACGCATCGCCAAAGAACTCCACTCCCGCCTGCAGCGCCAGGACACCGGCGATGGAGCCGGCCAGGCCGTCCTGCTCGGGCAGCTGCAGACCCTCGAGCAGCACCGGGCGCGGCTGAAGACACTCATGTGAACTGCGGTGGTATCGTGCACCGCCGCCCCGGCGGCACGGCACCCGGCGAGGCACAGCAGTCACCAGGTCGCTCCACACGCCAATCCACCGGGAACGACGGGCCAGAGTGCCATCGAAATACTGCATCGTGTGAATCACTGCACACAGTGAAATACTGCACAATTGCATATTTGCAGTTGGTGAAAGTTTGCATGTGGTGCAAAATGTATCTATGCCCGTTGAAGAAACCCTGCGCTCGAAAAAGGCCCGGCTGACCCGCAGCGCCCTCCATGAGGCGGCGATCACCCGTGTCCTCGAAGACGGCTTGGCCTGCGCGACTGTAGCGACCATCGCCGCTGACGCAGGGGTGTCCACCCGTACCTTCTTCAACTACTTCGAGACGAAAGAGGATGCGATCGTGGGCCTCGGATCCGAGGTCAGCGTCGATGAGGGCCTCGCCTTCGACTTCGTCCACAGTCCGACAGGACTCGACACATTGGCCGAAGACACAGCGCGTTTCGTCCGCGAAGCGCTGCTCATCGGCTCCGTCGATCCCAAACTGCCGGCCCGGCGCCGCCGCCTCTTCGCCCTCTACCCGGAACTCGTGAGCAAGAGCTTCGACCGAGCCGAAGAACTCGAAGAGATCGTCGCCGGGCATGTGCTCGAGCGACTGCGCCACCTCGGCCAGGAGTTCTCCTCCGACGAATCCGCTTGGCGCAGCGCACGCATGCTCACCCAACTCTGCCGAGTTCCACTGACTCATGCGGGACAGACGATCAAAGCGAATCCGGAGGCGGTCGACGAAAAGGGTGGGACCAAAGCGATCTTCGAGGACTCCCTGAGCCTGTTCGGCAAGGTATTGGACCGACTGCAATGACGAAAGCTGTGATGAGTTACAACCACGAACCAGATACGAAGACGATGACGACGACCACCTCGAAGAACTCCGCTGCTGCGGGACCCGACACACAGACCGAGCCGATGGCCACCTCAGCGATCATTCTGCTCTTCGTCGGCCTGATGATCGCGATGTTCATGTTCTCGCTCAATCAGACGGTGCTGGCCACCGCTCTGCCGACCATCGTCGGCGAACTCGACGGCGTCGACCAGATGCTGTGGGTCTCGACCGCATTCATGCTCGCCTCAACGATCATGATGCCCGTCTACGGCAAGGTCGGTGACCTGTTCGGACGCAAACCCCTGTTCATGTTCGCCATCTGCTGCTTCCTCGCCGGCTCGGTCTTCGCCCTCATCGCGAATGAGATGTCGACGCTGATCTTCGGCCGCGTGCTCCAGGGGATCGGCGGCGGCGGAATGATGATCCTCTCGCAGTCGATCATCGCCTCCGTCGTCCCCGCCCGTGAACGCGGAAAGTACATGGGCATCATGGGCTCGGCCTTCGCCGTGTCCTCGGTGGCCGGACCGCTCATCGGCGGTTGGCTGACCGAAGGACCCGGATGGCGCTGGGCCTTCGCCATCAACTTCCCCCTGGGCATCATCGCCCTCGCAGCCGCCGCCGTGTTCCTCAAGGTTCCTAAGCACGCCACTGGCAGCGGACCTCGGCCGAAGGTCGACGTCATCGGAATGGCGCTCATCTCCGTCGTCACCTCGTGCATCGTTCTCACCTCCGCGTGGGGCGGACATGACTACGAATGGGGATCCTGGCAGATCAACGGGCTCATAGTCACAGGAATCGTCGCCGCCGTGGCCTTCGTGTTCGTCGAACTCAAGGTCAGCGAACCCGTCATCCCGATGCATCTGTTCACCAACCGCGACTTCCTGCTGTGCACGATCGCCGGTCTCTTCGTCGGCATCGGCATGTTCGGGGTCCTCTCCTATATGCCCACCTACCTGCAGATGGTCCACGGAATCGACGCCACCGTCGCGGGCCTGATGATGGTGCCGATGATGGGCACTATGCTCGTGTCCTCGACCCTGGTCGGATTCATCGTCTCGCGCACGGGCAAGTACAAGAAGTACCCGCTGACCGGCATCCTCATCATGGCCGCCTCGCTCGTCCTGCTGTCTCAGCTGAAGGCCGAGAGTCCGGCCTGGGAGACCATCGGCTGCTTGGCTCTGCTCGGGCTCGGACTGGGCCTGAGCATGCAGACTCTCGTTCTCGTCGTCCAGAACGCCTTCCCGGTGTCCATGGTCGGCACCGCGACAGCATCGAACAACTACTTCCGCCAGGTCGGTGCCACCCTGGGCATGGCCTTCATCGGGTCGGTGTTCACTCAGCGACTCATGGACAACATCAAGTCCGGAGTCACGGAGATCGCGAAGACGGCCCCGCAGGGTCACATGCCGAAGGTGTCCTTAACGGGGCTGACCCCGGAGATCGTGTCCAAGCTGCCGGAGCCCCTGCACTCTCTCATCATCACCTCCTACAACGACGCCCTCGTCCCGCTGTTCCTGTGGGTGGCTCCGCTGGCCGTCCTCGGTTTCGTCTTCCTCTGCTTCCTGCCCAACACTCCGCTGGCGCAGACGTTGAAGAACGAACCTGCTCAGCGGCAGAGCGTCGATATCGGAGCAGAGAACGCAGTGGTCACGTCCGCGTCGGCTTCCACCCCCGCCGTGTCTTCATCGGTTAGTGTGGCAGAAAGCCCACTGCTGGAGGAGCCGAGGAATGACGGTACTGACCATACTCAACTCACCCGGGACCGAGATCCCCGAACTGATCACTGATCTGGGGGAGCGGGACGGGATCGAACTGCGCATCGCCGAGGCGCCGACCCTGTCGCAGGCGCTGCCCGGCACCGATGTTCTGCTGATGTGGGACTTCTTCTCCACCGCGCTCAAGGATGCCTACGGCGGCGCCGACCGTCTGGAGTGGGTCCATGCCGCCGCGGCGGGCGTCGATTCGCTCCTCTTCGACGAACTCGTCGACTCGCCGGTGACGGTGACGAACGCCCGGGGGATCTTCGACCGCCCGATCGCCGAGTTCGTCCTGAATTACATCCTCATGCAGGCGAAGAACTCGATCGGTTCGCTCTCCGACCAAGCCGCGAAGAAGTGGAACCGCCGGTCGACCCGGGACATCGCCGGCACCAAGGCTCTCATCGTCGGCACCGGATCGATCGGTCGCGGAATCGCTCGGCTGCTCACGGCCGTCGACATCGAGGTCACCGGTGCCGGGTCCCGCGCCCGCAGCGGCGACACCGACTTCGGCGAGGTCATCGATTCCGCGACCCTGCCCGAGCACGTGGCCGGATTCGACTGGGTCATCGACATCGCACCGCTGACGGAGAAGACGGAGAGGCTCATCGGCGCCGAGGTGTTCGCCGCCATGGACGACTCCGCCGTGTTCATCAATGTCGGACGAGGGGACACCGTCGACACCGACGCCCTCGTCACCGCGCTGCGAGAGGGGCAGATCGCCGGTGCCGGCCTCGACGTCTTCGATGAAGAGCCGCTGCCCGCAGGGCATCCCCTGTGGACGATGGACGATGTCATCATCACTCCGCATATGAGCGGAGACACCGACGGCTGGAGAATGCGTCTGGCCGAGCAGTTCCACCGCCTGTTCGAACAGTATCTGTCCGGACAGCAGTTCCCTCACACTGTGGATAAGCGACTCGGGTACGTGCGGTGAGCCAGGCCGACGATCCCGCGGCGCAGCGGGCGTTCCTGGCCAGGGTGGTCGCCGAACTCATCGCAGTGCGCCGTGCCCGTCTGCTGAGCATGTTGGTGCTGGCATTGGCGATGCTCGTCGCCGGACTCGGTGCCGCCGTCCAGGCCCAAGGCGATCACATCGATGCGGTGCTGCTGTTCTCAGCGTTCAGCCTCATCATGATCGGCATCGTCTGCGCACTGGGCGCGATCATCGCCTGGACGCGCATCAACCGGGATGTCCTCGACTCGATCGCGGCGACCCGACCGTCCCGTGCCAAGGCGCCGCGGACCCGGAATGGCGGAATCGCGGTGGCTGCAGGCTTCGCTGTGGTCGGGGTCCTGTTCGCGGTGCTGCTGTGGGCTCAGACGCCGATCCTGGCGGTGGGCGTCATGTTCGCCTGCCTGCTGCTGGCGTGCCTCGGACCGATTTGGGCCAATGAGCTGGCGAACGCCGATGACCGGCTCGCTGTCATTCTCGACAGCGACGACGAGTTGGCGGAGCGGTTCGCGACGTTCACTCCGATCTGGCTGCACGAAGCCATGGAGTCCGACGCCGCGGAGTGAGCGGAGTGATCTTTTCGTCGCCCCAGATGCACAGCCTCCCGTCAGATGCGAAGCTCATAGCTGCAAAACTTCCGATTGACCGCAAAACCTCCCGTTCCTGCGGGAGGTTTTGTCGTCAAAGAGGTGTTGTGGTGCGCTAGCGGTGGAGTATGGCGCTGCTGGTCAGCTGTGTCGCCAGTGGTGTGATGTGACGCCAGTGGTGTGGTGAGGAATCGCCGACGGAAACGGCACACTTTCGGGGCACCTACGGAAACGGCCCACTTTCGGCTGAATAGCCCAAGTCTGGAACTGGGCTGCTCAGCCGAAAGTGGGCTGAAACGCACATGTCCTTCAGCGTCTCACCAAGGAATCATCTCAGGATTCGGAGAGCCGCCTCGGCGATTTCAGGGGAAGGCCGGGACGTCGACGTCGGCCATCTTGGCCACGCAGCGCACGACCTGGCAGGAGTAGCCGAACTCGTTGTCGTACCAGACGTAGACGACGACGCGGTCCTCATCGACGATCGTGGCCAGACCGTCGACTACACCGGCGCGCTTGGAGCCGACGAGGTCGGTCGACACGAGCTCGGGGGAGGTGACGTAGTCGACCTGGTTGCGCAGCGGCGAATGCATCGACACTTCGCGCAGGAAGGTGTTGAGCTCGTCGACGCTCGTGGCGTTCTCCAGGTTGAGGTTGAGGATCGCCATCGACACGTTCGGAGTGGGCACGCGGATCGCATTGCCCGAGAGCTTCCCTGCCAGTTCCGGCAGTGCCTTGGCGACTGCCTTGGCGGCACCGGTCTCGGTGAGGACCATGTTCAGTCCGGCTGCGCGGCCGCGGCGGGAGCCCTTGTGGAAGTTGTCGATGAGGTTCTGGTCGTTGGTGAACGAGTGAACCGTTTCGACGTGCCCGTTGCGGACACCGAACTTGTCGTGGATGGCCTTGAGCACAGGGGTGATCGCGTTCGTCGTGCACGATGCGGCCGAGACGACAGTGTCCGTGTCGAGGATCGCGTCGTCGTTGACTCCGAAGACGATGTTCTTGACATCGCCCTTGCCAGGAGCGGTGAGCAGGACCTTCGAGGCACCGGGGCAGGCGAGGTGCTTGGACAGGCCCTCGTCGTCACGCCACTTGCCGGTGTTGTCGACGATGATGGCGTCGTTGATGCCGTAGGCGGTGTAGTCGACCTGCGAGGGATCATCGGAGTAGATGACCTGGATGAGGGTGCCGTTGGCCTGGATGGTGCTGTTCTCTTCGTCGACGACGATGGTGCCGTCGAAGGCACCATGCACCGAATCGCGGCGCAGCAGGGAAGCACGCTTGACGATGTCGTTGTCACCATTGCGCCGCACGACGATCGCACGCAGACGCATACCGGTTCCACCGGCACGGTCGATGAGGATGCGGGCGAGCAGGCGACCGATGCGACCGAAGCCGTAGAGGACGACGTCGCGGACTTCGCCCTGACCCGACTGCGACTCAACGACCTCGGCGAGCTCGGCGGCGAGGAAGGCATCGACATCGGCGTTCGGATCATCGACCTTCTCGATGAGGCGGCCCAGATCGATGCGCGCCGGTGCCAGGTTGAGTCCTGACAGCGCCTTGACGATTCGGTGAGTGATCTGGATGTCGAGCTCATCGCCGAGGAAGTGGCGAGCGTAGCGATGGGCCTTGATCATGCCGGTCACCGACTTGTTCAGCAGCGACCGTCCGAACAGGGTCAGCAGCACGTCGTTCTCGCGGTACAGGCGTCCGACTAGCGGAATGAGTTCCTCGGCGGCGGTCTGCTTCTGCGCCCAATCGTCCAGGCGAGCAGTCGTAGCGTCAGTCAAAGGTCGTGTCCCCTCGGTCAAGTGATAACGGATGCGCCCACAGTCTACCGTCTCGGCTATTCACGACCGGACTGGTGTTCCTCGAAACGCCTGAAGCCCAGCAGAGTCAGCGCCACGATTCCCGCACCGGCCAGCAGCGCGCCGAGGCTCTGTGCCTGCACCTTGGGTTCGACGAACCGGTACTCCGGCTCCTCTTCCTTCAGCCTCGGCGGATTGGCGGTGCCGATCCACGCGGCGATGAAGAGGATGATGCGAGCGAAGACATTGAGCGTGAGCATGATCGCGATGATCGATCCGAACACGCCGGCGGCCTTGTTTCCGGAGAAGACGTTGACGAGGACAGTGGAGAAGTTGATGAGGATGAGGAATGCGGTCGCGCCGATGAGGGAGCCGCGGTTCTTCGCCTGCTTGCCCACCGGCCTCTCCGGCAGCATCGTGAACAGGAACCAGAAGATCAGCCAGGCGGCAGCGAACGTGAGCAGCAGCGGAACAAGGAAGAACAGGCTCGCGACGAAGCCGGAGAGGTTGAGGAGATCGACGATCATCGACCGCAGGCCGGTGCCGACGACTGTGAGTGCCACGGCCAGGAGGAGGCCGATGATGAGACCGATGAGGGTGACGATATTGCCGAGGATCTTCTTGACGAAGGACTTCTCCGGGACGGCATCGTCGAAGTCGTCGTGCAGCTGGGCACGGACGGCGGCACCGAGGTTGCCGATGAATCCCTGGCCTGTGTAGAGGCCGGTGATGATACCGATGATTCCCACTGCCTGCCACTGCAGCAGGTAGCTCTCGAGCTGCTCCGTGAGTGTGGAGTTGCCTGCGGTGAAGTTCTCGATCTGCTTTGTGACCTCGGGGAGGAGCTCGGGGCGGGCGACGTCGAGGACGAAGCCGATGCTCGCGAGGCTGACCATGGCGATGGGCATGACCGCCAGAACGAGGAAATAGGTGATCGCGGCACCGAACTGGTTGCCCAGACGCTGACCGAAACGCTGGACTGCGCGCATGAGATGGGCTGGCCCAGGTCTGTTGACGGCATTGTGGCCGACCTCAGCGACGGTGTTGCGCGAGGCCAGTACTTTGGCAGGTGCCACGTGTGTGCTCCTTCGATGTGAATCCGCAAGGTGCGTTCGTTTTCCGGTCGGAGGTGTTCGTTTCCACACTAGCCGCTGTGAGCGTACTGTGAGCGACAGGCCGCGCCCTTATCTAGACTTTTGACCATGCCGATCACTGATTCGTTCGCTTCCGTCGCCGATTCCGCCCCCGCTGCCGCCGGCAGCTTCTCCGGCGGTCCCCTTGCCGGCGGAGTGTCTGCCGATGTCGTTTCAGCCGGCGGCAGTGCGGCCGACAGCCTCAGCGGGTTCTCGGCCTGGACCGTGACCGTCATGGAGGCCCTGGGCCCGATCGGCGTCGGCTTCATGGTCTTCCTCGACAACATCTTCCCACCCATCCCCAGCGAACTCGTCCTCCCTCTGGCCGGATTCACCTCCAGTCAGGGGCAGATGAACATCGTGGCTGCGATCGTCTTCGCCACGATCGGCTCGGTCGTCGGCGCGGTCCTGCTGTGGGCACTGGGCAAGTGGATCGGCATCGAACGCATCGCCCGCATCGCCGTGAAGATGCCGTTGGTCGACGTCGATGACGTGCACAAGACCGTCGACTGGTTCGACAAGCACGGAGACAAAGCCGTGTTCTTCGGCAGGATGATCCCGATCTTCCGGTCGCTCATCTCCATCCCCGCCGGCATGCGGGACATGCGACTGGTCAAGTTCCTGCTTCTGACCACAGCCGGCAGCACGATCTGGAACACGATCCTCATCGTCGCCGGTTTCACCCTCGGTGAGAACTGGTCGGTCGTCGAGACGTACGCCGGCTACTTCCAGAACCTCGTCATCGTCGCCGTCCTCGCCTTCGTCATCGTGTGGGTCGTGCTCAAGGTCCGCAAACAGCGGCGGAAGCGAGCCGCCGGCCTCGAGGCGGCCGAAGACGACCATATCGAGCCCGGCGAGTTCGACTCCTGAGGCCGAGACCTCCGGCCACTCAGGACAATCGCCACCCAGGGGAATCGCTCACCCAGGACAATCGCTCACTCGGGAATCAGCTCACCCAGGCAGACGCCGTGTGTGCAGGTGAGACCTCTTCGCCGGGCCTGACCGGTCCCGGAGGTGTCCCGTCACCGAAGGGCGAACCGCCGAACGTCCGGTCGCGGCCGTGATCGCTGAGCCAGCCGGAGAGGTCCGGACCCTTGGGCACGATCTGCGTCGGGTTCACATCCTGGTGGACGATGTAGTAATGCTGTTTGATCTGTTCGAAGTCGACAGTGTCCCCGAATCCCGGCGTCTGATAGAGGTCGCGGGCGTAGCCCCACAGATTCTCGAACGCTGTGAGCGGCTGACGGTTGCATTTGAAGTGACCGAAGTAGACGGGATCGAATCGGACGAGGGTCGTGAACAGACGCACATCCGCCTCGGTGATGGTCTCACCCATGAGGAACCGTGATCGGCTGAGGCGGTCCTCGATCGTGTCCAAGGCGGTGAACAGGCGATCGAATGCGGCATCGTAGGCCTCCTGCGAGCCGGCGAATCCGCAGCGGTAGACGCCGTTGTTGATCTCCGTGTAGATCAGCCGCATCACCTTCTCCATCTCCTGCCGGGATTCCTCGGGCCAGAGATTCGGTGCGCCCTCACGGTGGTAGTCGGTCCACTGAGTGGAGAAGTCCTCCGTGATCTGCGGGAAGTCGTTGGTCACGACGGCGCCGGTGGGGACGTCGACGACAGCCGGCACGGTGATTCCGCGCGGATAGTCCGGGTAGCGGGCGAAGAATGCCTGCTGCAGCCGTTCGATGCCGAGCACCGGATCCACCCCGCCCGGGTCGAGGTCGAAGGTCCACGACCGCGCATCATGGGTGGGACCGGGCAGGCCGAGGGAGATGACGTCCTCGAGGCCGAGGAGACGACGGACGATGATCGTCCTGTTCGCCCACGGGCAGGCGCGGGCGGCGATGAGGCGATACCGACCCGGTTCGACCGGCCACTGCGCGTTCGGATCATTGAGGATCCGGTCTTCGATGTAGTTCGTATCGCGGTTGAATTCCGCGCCCTCGGTCACGTAGCTGGGCGTGTGATCGGTGTTGTCGGACATAACGCTGCCTCCGCTGAGATCGGTGAACGACTTCTGCCCTCAGCTTACGACGCTGAGGCAAACCCTCGCCGAGGCGGCCCGGCGTCACCGCTGCCGCATCCCTTCAGGCGGGGCAGACTCCACCCCTCCCAGCAGTGAGGGTGCCGGCGCTGAGGCTGGACGACGACGGCCCGGATGCGGACCGGTTGGTCCGTATCCGGGCCGTGTCCCGAAGCGGTGCTCAGCTATTGGTTCTCGCCGGCATCGTCTGCGGTTCAGCCGGCGTAGAGTGCGTCGATATCGGCCGCGAAGTCCTTGTTGATGAGGTGCCGTTTGACCGACTGTTTGGCCGACAGGTAGCCGTTCTCCTCGGTGAGCTCGATCGGCAGGATCGTGAACTTCTTGACCCCTTCGGCACGCGAGACGGTCCTGTTCATCTGCTCGACGGCCTTGGCGACCTCGGCATGGACCGCATCATCGTCGGCGGCCTCGCGCAGATCCATCGGCGGCAGACCATGGTTCTTCAGCCAACCCGGCAGCATCTCCGAGTCGAGGAAGATCAGTGCCGAGACGAACTTGCGGTTCTCACCGACCAGCACAGGCTGGCCGATGATCGGGTGACGGCGAAGCACGTCCTCGAGCGGGGCCGGGGCGATGTTCTTGCCGCTGGAGGTCACGATGATCTCCTTCTTACGGCCGTTGATCGTGAGGTATCCGTCTTCATCGAGGGAACCGAGGTCACCGGTGCCGAACCAGCCGTCGTGGAACTCCTTGGCCGTGGCGTCCGGGTTGTTCCAGTATTCGCGGAACACCGGCACCCCCTTGGCCAGGATCTCGCCGTCGGGAGCGATCGCCACCGAGACGCCGGGCAACGGCACGCCGACTGTTCCGATCTTCGAGTTCTCCGGAATGTTGACGGTGATCGGGGCCGTGGTCTCGGTGAGTCCATAGCCTTCGAGGACGATGATGCCGAGCCCTCGGAAGAAGTGGCCGAGATGCGAGCCGAGTGCGCCGCCTCCGGAGACCGCGTGAGTGACATTGTCGCCCATGACCGCACGCAGCTTCGAATAGACGAGCTTGTCGAACAGGGCGTGCTGGAGCTTGAGGCTGGTCGGAACCTTACCGGTGTCCAGTGCCTTCGAATACGCGACGGCGACCTGCTCGGCACGCCGGAAGATCTTCTCCTTGCCGCCTGCCTGAGCGGTCGCCAGTGCAGAGTTGAAGACCTTCTCGAAGACGCGGGGCACACCGAGGATGAACGACGGGCGGAAGCTGCCCATAGCATCGGTGAGCTTCGTCAGGTCCGACTGATGGGCGAGCAGAGCACCATTGCTGATGGCCAGAACCTCGATGAACCGAGCGAAGACGTGGGCCTGAGGCAGGAACAGCAGGCAGCGCATGCTCGTGTCCAGAACGCTGGGGATCTGGTGGCGTGCGGCCTGGGAGGTCTGCACGAAGTTCGCGTGAGTGAGCACGCAGCCCTTGGGCTTTCCAGTAGTGCCGGAGGTGTAGATGATCGTGGCCACGGATTCGGAACCGACCTGCGAGCGGGCGGCTTCGACCTCCTCATCGCTGATGTTCCTGCCCGCCTCTGCGAGATCGGCGAATGCGCCTTCCTCCCAGACCCGCAGGGCAGGCTCTTCGCGTCCGCCGGCCACAGCCGCCGCCCGCACCCGATCGGCGTGCTCGGCGGTGGCGACGAGCCCGCGTGTGACATCGGCGTCGGTGAGCATCCAGGTGAGCTGGCTCTCTGAGGAAGTGTCATAGAACGGCACGGAGATTCCGCCGGCGTACCAGATGGCGTAGTCGCTCAGCGTCCATTCATAGGAGGTGGGTCCGAAGATCGCGATCCGATCACCGACTCCCACACCCAAGGCGATGAGCCCCTTCGCCGCGGCTTTGACCTCTGCGAGGAACTCGGCCCCCGTCGTGTCGATCCAGCCGTCACCGTCGGGCTTGGCGACCAGAGGGCGGCTGGGGTCCTCCGCGACGGTGCGGAGGAAGATATCGGTGGTCGACGAGGTGGTATCGACCTCGAAACCGACGACGGGTGTTGACGACTGCGGCATGGTCGTTGAGCTCATGGGTCTCCTTCGAGGACGTAAGTTACTGCTCGGTTATCTTACAGTTCGGCCGGGCGTCAGTGAAATCGATCACGTTTGCCGAGATATCCGGCGTCCGCTGCCCTCTGAGCAGTCTAGCCAAGTCGAATCAAGGGGCGTTCAGAGTACGATGGTCGGAACCCGCTCACGTCTGTTCAGCGAAGGAAGGTAATGACGACGAACCCTGAGGAGACCGGTTTCCGCTATGATGCGGCGCTGGCCGAAGAGATCGAGAAGTCTTGGCAGCGCACTTGGGAGGAATCGGGCACGTTCCACACCCCGAACCCCACCGGAGACCTCGGCGAGCTTGACTCCCAGGATGGTCAGTCGACCTACGGACCGCCGTCCGACCTCAGCGAGCGCGAGTCCCTGTACATCATGGACATGTTTCCCTACCCCTCTGGTGTGGGGCTGCATGTCGGCCACCCGCTGGGCTACCTCGGCACCGACGTCTACGGCCGCTATCAGCGGATGCGCGGACTCAACGTCATGCATGCGCTGTCCTATGACGCCTTCGGGCTGCCCGCCGATCTCTACGCGGTCCAGACCGGTCAGCATCCGCGCATCACCACCGATGCCAATATCGCGAATATGACCGAACAGCTGCGTCGCCTGGGCCTGGCCCATGATGTGCGGCGCCGCTTCGCCACGACCGACGACGAATTCGTCAAGTGGACGCAGTGGATCTTCCTGCAGATCTTCAATTCCTGGTACGACCCGGAGGCGACGACCCCCGATGGCGAGGCAAAGGGTGCGGCCCGACCGATCGAGACGCTCATCGACCAGTTCGCCTCCGGCACCCGCTCCACCCCCGACGGTCGCGCCTGGTCGGATCTGAGTCCGGCCGAACGGGAGGACGTCCTGCAGGACTTCCGCCTCGCCTATGTCTCCGAATCCCCGGTCAACTGGTGCCCCGGACTGGGCACGGTGCTGGCCAATGAAGAGGTCACCGCCGACGGCCTGTCCGAACGCGGGAACTTCCCGGTGTTCACCCGTCGTCTGCGGCAGTGGAATATGCGGATCACCGCCTATGCCGACCGCCTCATCGATGACCTCGACGCCCTGGACTGGCCGCATGCGATCCACGCGGCGCAGGTCAACTGGATCGGCCGGTCGAAGGGTGCGCTGCTGCGCCTGCCCATCGTCGCTGACGATGCGAGCGATATCGAGGTCTACACCACCCGCCCGGACACACTGTTCGGCGCCACCTACCTCGTCCTCAGCCCCGAACATCCGCAGGTCGCGTCGCTGACAGCGTCGACCTGGGTCGAATCCACGCCCGAATCCTGGCGTGGGGGTCAGGCCACCCCCGCCGAGGCGATCGCCGCCTACCAGCGCGCCGCCGCTGCCAAGACCGACGCCGACCGGCAGCAGAGCCGGGAGAAGACCGGCATCTTCACCGGCTCCTATGCACTCAACCCGGCCACCGGGGATGAGGTGCCGATCTTCATCGCCGACTATGTGCTCATGGGGTACGGAACCGGTGCGATCATGGCCGTGCCCGCCGAAGACGCCCGTGACTGGGACTTCGCGAAGACCTTCGGGCTGCCCTATATCCGCACCGTGCAGCCGCCTGCCGGTCACGACGAGGATGCACCGTTCACCGGCACCGGAGTGATGATCAACTCGGCCAATGCCGAGATCGACATCAATGGCCTCGAGATCGACGCGGCGAAGGCCCGCGTCACCGACTGGCTGGCCGGCAGGGGACTGGCCACCGAATCCACTCAGTACCGTCTGCGCGATTGGCTGTTCTCCCGGCAGCGCTACTGGGGAGAGCCGTTCCCGATCGTCTACGACGAGAACGGCACCCCCATCGCCCTGCCCGACGAGATGCTGCCCGTCCAGCTGCCCGAGGTCGACGACTTCGCACCGCGGACCTACGCACCCGATGATGCCGACAGCCGCCCCGAACCGGCGCTGAGCCGAAACCAGGACTGGACGAGCGTCGAGCTCGACCTCGGTGAGGGTCTCAAGACCTATCATCGTGAGACGAACACGATGCCCAACTGGGCCGGTTCGTCGTGGTACCAGCTGCGCTACGCCGACCCGCACAACGGCGAACGCCTCGTCGACCCTGTCAACGAGAAGTACTGGCTGGGGCCGCGGGCCTCGAAGCCTCGTGGCGGCGCCGACCTCTATGTCGGCGGGCAGGAGCACGCTGTGCTTCATCTGCTCTACGCGCGGTTCTGGCACAAGATCCTCTTCGATCTGGGCCACATCTCCTCGTCCGAGCCGTTCCACCGGCTGGTCAACCAGGGCTACATCCAGGCCTATGCGTACACCGATTCCCGCGGTGTCTACGTCCCCGCCGCCGAGGTCGAGGAGCGGACCGAGAGCAACGGTGAGCTGACCTTCTGGCACAACGGCGAACAGGTCAACCGGGAGTACGGAAAGATCGGCAAATCGCTGAAGAACTCCGTCATGCCCGACGAGATGTACGACGCCTTCGGTGCCGACACCTTCCGCGTCTATGAGATGTCGATGGGCCCGCTGGAGCAGGACCGTCCGTGGGACACCCGCGCCGTCGTCGGCGCGCAGCGGTTCCTGCAGCGCGTGTGGCGACTCTTCGTCGATGAGACCACGGGCGAGTCCGTGATCGCCGGCGGCGAGACCGATGCCGAATCGCTCAAGGTCCTCCACCAGGTCATCGAGGGCGTGCGCGAGGACATGGACCATCTGCGCTTCAACACTGCGATCTCCAAGCTCATCGTGCTCACCAACCATGCCACCAAGCAGGGCGGTGCGACCCGGGAGGTCCTCGAACCGCTGACCATCATGCTCGGGCCCTTCGCACCGCACCTGGCCGAAGAGCTGTGGTCGCGTCTCGGACACGAGTCGACGCTCACCTATGCGTCCTTCCCCGAGGCGGATCCGAACCATCTCGTCGCCGAGACGGTGACCTGCGTGGTTCAGGTCAAGGGCAAGGTGCGTGCACGCCTCGAGGTGGCTCCGGACATCTCTGCCGAAGAGCTGGAGCAGCTGGCTCTCGAGTCACCGAACGCCGTCAAGGCCCTCGGCGGTGCGGGAGTGCGCAAGGTGATCGTGCGCGCACCGAAGCTGGTCAACATCGTTCCCGACGCTTGAGCAGCGGTCGGGGCATCCGCAGGAGCAGGAGTCTATGAGAGTCGAAACCGTTCAGGATCAGATCCGTGCCCAACTGGGGGTCCGACCGACGATCGACCCGGCCACCGAGGTCGCTCGGCGGGTCGAATTCCTCGTCGACTATGTGCTCACCACCGGTGTCAGGGGACTCGTGCTCGGCATCAGCGGCGGTCAGGACTCCACCCTGGCAGGCAAGCTCTGCCAGCTGGCGGTGGAGGACCTGCGCCGTCGTGGTGCCGATGCCGAGTTCTGGGCCGTGCGTCTGCCCCATCATGTGCAGAGCGACGAAGCCGATGCCCAGGATGCACTGTCCTTCATCGCCGCCGATCATGAGCTGGCGATCAATATCGGCGCCGCCACAGATGCGGCCGCCGAGGAGTACGAGAAGGCGACAGGCACGCCGATCACCGACTTCGGCAAAGGCAACGTCAAGGCCAGGATGCGGATGATCGCCCAGTTCGAACTGGCGGGGGAGAAGAAGGCCCTCGTCGTCGGAACCGATCATGCCGCCGAGGCGGTCACGGGCTTCTTCACGAAGTTCGGAGACGGTGCGGCCGACGTCATCCCCCTGGCGGGTCTGAACAAACGGCAGGGACGTGAACTGCTGCGCCACCTCGGTGCTCCCGAGCATCTCATCGTCAAAGATCCCACTGCGGATCTGCTCGACGACGAACCGGGGCAGACCGATGAAACGTCGCTGGGTCTCAGCTATGACCAGATCGATGACTTCCTCGAGGGCAAGGAGATCGAGCCCGCGGCCGCCTCGGTGCTCATCGAGAAATACCGCAGGTCAGAACACAAACGCCGCACCCCTGTGGCTCCGACGGATTCGTGGTGGATCCGGCACTGATCCTCAGTCGTTGAACGGCGGGGTGCCCGAGACGAGTCCGAGCTCGAGTGCCGTCTGGTTGAACTCCCAGCGGGAGGAGACGAAGTCGTCGCTGAGGCGTTCGCCGCGGCCCTGGGCTTCCGTGTAACCGCGCCAGCCGTTCTTGCGGGCATCGCCGGGGCGGATCTCACGGGTGCCGGAATCATCGGGCGAGATCTGGGTCTCCTGCTTCACCCAGATGGACAGGCCCTCGGCAGCCCGATAGAGGTTCATGAACGCGGTGTGCGAACGCGGGTTGTCGAAGCTGGCCTTTTTGAACTCGGCACAGAATGTGTAGAGCGGTTCGAGTTCATCGACGGCGACGGTGGCGAAGGTGGCATCGAGTCGCAGGGACTGGACGAGACCGGATGAGTCCGGGATGAGTTCGAGGATCCGGCGGGCGCGACGCTCGTCGGGAAGCAGTTCGACCGTATTCTCCACCGGGGTCAGCCCGGGCGTGTCCATCCGACCGCGTTCGACGCTGAGCTGCTGCCGCAGAGCGTCGATCTGGTGCTGCGACCGCCGCCATTCGCCGTGGAACATCAGCAGCGCCGCGATCACGCCGAGGCACAGCACGAGTCCGATGATCCAGGCCGCAGGGTGCAGCCCGGGGATGACGAAAGCCACGATGCCCAGCACGGTGAGCACGGCAGTCGTCACGGCGGCCGGTGAGTTGGTGAGGAAATCCAGGAAGCGCTTCACATTCCCCAGCTTACTGTTTCAACCTCCACATATCGTGCAACCGGGTGGCATATAGTGTGGTGCGAAAACGCATGCCAATTCCCAGGAGAGCTCGGTTTGAAGATTTCAGTCATCGGTTGCGGATATCTGGGCGCGGTCCATGCGGCGGCCATGGCGTCTCTGGGCCATGAGGTCACAGGAGTCGATGTCGACACGGACAAGGTCGAGGCGCTGACGTCGGGCCGTCCGCCCTTCTTCGAACCGGGACTGAGTGAACTCCTCGTGAAGGCTCAGGAGCGGGGGAAGCTCGTTTTCACCACTGACATCTCCCATGCCGCAGACGCCACCGTCCACTTCGTGTGTGTGGGCACTCCGCAGAAGCCCGGCGAGTTCGCCGCGGATGTCACCTACGTCGATGCGGCGGTGGAGTCGCTGCGCCCGCATCTGACTGAGACGTCGGTGGTTGTGGGCAAGTCGACCGTTCCAGTGGGCACCGCTGAACGTCTGGCCGGCAGCATCGCCGACACCGGAGCCGCGATGATGTGGAACCCGGAGTTCCTGCGCGAGGGCCATGCCGTCGAAGACACTCTCCACCCGAATCGACTGGTCTACGGAGTCGCCGACGGTCAGCCCGGGCAGGCCGCGGCGGCTGTCCTCGATGAGGTCTATGCCCCCATCCTCGCCGAGGAGACTCCGCGGATGATCACGGACTTCGCGACCGCTGAGCTGGTCAAGACCGCGGCGAACTCGTTCCTGGCCACGAAGATCTCGTTCATCAACGCCATGGCCGAACTCTGCGAGGCCTCCGGTGCCGATGTCACCCAGCTCGCCGATGCGATCGGCATGGATGACCGGATCGGTCGGAAGTTCCTCAACGCCGGGCTCGGGTTCGGCGGTGGCTGCCTGCCCAAGGACATCCGCGCCTTCATGGCCCGGGCCGGAGAGCTCGGTGCCGATCAGGCGGTGGCCTTCCTCAGGGAGATCGACTCGATCAATATGCGTCGGCGTGTGCGCATGGTCGACATCGCCCGGGATGCTCTGAGCGGGTCGTTCATCGGGAAGAAGATCACCATCCTCGGTGCGGCGTTCAAACCCGACAGCGACGATGTCCGTGATTCTCCGGCCCTCGCCGTGGCCCGCCTCATCGCCACTCAGGGCGGACTCGTGACCGTCACCGATCCGCAGGCGCTCGACAATGCGAAGAAGTCGTTCCCCGAACTCGACTATGTCGCCGACACCGCTGAGGCGCTGACCGGGGCCGAGGCGGTGCTGCTTCTGACCGAGTGGCGCGAGTACCGCGATCTCGACCCGGCGTCGACGGCTGAACTCGTGCGCGGGAAGGTGCTCGTCGACGGCCGCAATGTACTCACTCCGCAGCTGTGGCGTGAAGCGGGCTGGACCTATCGAGCCCTGGGCCGTCCATGAGAATCGGGTTGGTCACCGACTCCACGGCACAGCTGTCCGCGGCCGAACGCGAGGAGCTGAGCCAGGCCACCGGAGGCCTCTTCGCTGTGGTGCCGCTGACCGTGCTCATCGGGGGAGTCGCTTTCGCCGACGGTGAGGTCGGTGCCGGGCATCTGTGCGCGAAGATGACTGACGGCACCGAGGTCACCACCTCCATGGCCACGCCGACTCAGTTCTCCGAAGTCTATGCGCGGCTGCGCGCGGACGGGGCCGAGGCCATCATCGTCGTGACCATGTCTGCGGAGCTCTCCGGGACCCGCGATTCCGCGGTCAATGCCGCCGAAGCCGAGGACATCCTCGTCGATGTCGTCGACTCGAGGACCACCTCGGCGGGATTGGCCGGGGCACTGTCCGTGGCCGTGGCCGGGATCCGGCAGGGACTCGACGTCGAATCGATCGCCGGAACCATCGCCGACTGGTGCGCGGGGGAGACCCGCTCAGTGTTTGCCCCCGGAAGCCTCGAACACCTGCGCCGAGGCGGCCGGATCGGTGCCGCATCCTCCTTGCTGGGCCGGGCCCTGCAGATCGTTCCCGTGCTCGGCCTCAACGCGGGGATCGTCGTTCCGCTCGCCCGGGTGCGCACTCGCACCAAAGCACTGGAGAAGATCGTCGCACTCGCTGCGCAGGCCGCCGCCGAGGTGGCTGATCCCGAGGACACCGTGCAGGTCGAGGTGCAGAACGCCGAAGGAGAGATCGACACAGCCGATGCCGAACTGCTGAACTCAAGGCTGCGCGAACTCGGATTCGACACCTCGTTCAGAACTCTTTCGACGATCATCACCGCGCATGTGGGTCCCGGCACGGTCGGTGTCACCGTGCAGACGAAACCCTGACTCGCACACTTCTGCCTGGGGAGGCTCAGGTGACTTGACCGCCTCAGCCCTGTGGATGCAGAAGCCCTTTCCACAGGCGACTTCTGCGCCCTGGCAGCAGGTCGTGGTGGGCCTTAGCGTCGGACCATGGCTGTGTCCCCGGATGATCGCTTCGCCGGCCTCCTCAACGCCAGTGCCGAGCGCGGTGGTTGGGTGCCCGGCGATGTCTATACCGCCGACACCGCCGGAGAAGACGAACCCGTCGAGCCACGTCGGGTGCGTCTGCCGGTGCTGGCGGCGGTCGGCATCGCCACTGTCGGAATCCTCGTGCTCGCCTTCTTCCTCTTCCGACCCACACCGCAGCAGACGCCGGCCGGGACCGGCGATGAGCACGGACAGCCCGCGGAGGCCGGGCAGCCGTCAGCCGCGACAGCCGGCGCCGCCGAATCGGGTGAAGCCGGCGCACCCGCTGCGGGAACGGGCACAGGCAAGGAGGAGGCCGCCTCGGCGAAGGAGGCGGCGAACGGGGAGGTGATCGTCCACATCACCGGGGCGGTGAAGAATCCCTCCGTGGTCACCCTGAAAGCCGGAGCACGGGTCCGCGACGCCGTCGAGGCCGCGGGCGGACTGAACGCCGGGGCCGATGGCGATGCGGTGAATCTGGCGCGGGTGCTCACCGACGGTGAACAGATCCACATCCCGAAAGAAGGAGAAGAACCGGCGGTCGGCGTCGATGGTGCTGGGGCGGATGAGAGTGGACAGAACGGGGCTGCTGCGGATGAGCCTGGGGCAGCGGGTCCGGGAGCTGACAACGGTGCTGCCGGAACCGGCGACTCACCGGCTGGTGCTGCGAACGATTCAGCCGGGGCGAACGGCGGAGCCGGAAAGATCGATCTCAACACCGCCGATGCCACCGCCTTGGAGACCCTGCCCGGGGTCGGCCCCGTCACCGCCGAGGCGATCATCAGCCACCGCACCCAACAGCCCTTCGCCGGCGTCGAGGATCTGCTGCTCGTCAAAGGCATCGGACCCAAGACCTTCGAAAGCCTCAAAGACCTTGTCACCGTCGGCTGAGCCACCGCATTCGCGATTGACCCCGCCACCGGATTCGCTGCGACACAGACTCGGAACACTGCGACGGGAAAGCCTTTCCCGAGCAGCGTGGGTCCGGGACCAGGCCGCGCAGTGGCCGGGGTCCGTTCGTCTCCTCTGCTGTGCTGCCGGCCTGTGGGCAAGCGCACTCCTGTCACCGGAACCATGGGTGCTGTTCGGTATTCCCGTGCTCGGACTCGTAGGGGTCCTGGCCGTCAGACGCCATCACCACCTCGGTGTCGGTGTCCTCGTCTTCACCTGTCTGCTGACGATCCAGATCACCGCCCTGGCCGCTGCCCACGGACCGGATGAGGAGGTCGAGACCACGGGACTCGTCGTCGGTCACAGCGAACCCGGCGCGTCCGGATGGACCCGACTGACTCTGGTGACACCCACCGGCTTCACCCATGTCCTCAGCCCCGAACCCGTCGCGGACGGAGCGAAGGTGCGGATGCGCACGGAACGCCTCGATGACATCCGCTCGACCGATGCAGAGCCCCACGTTCTCGAAGAACCTGACCGGCTGTGGCAGTGGCGAGACCGCCTGCGCACTGAACTGCGCGAGGACTCCGTCGCCGCCGGCAACGACGGAGGCCGACTGCTGCCCGGACTCGTCGTCGGCGACACCTCTGCACAGGATGACCGGATGGCAGACGACATGCGAGTCGTCTCCCTCACCCACGTCTCGGCGGTGTCGGGCAGCAACGTCACGATCGTCAGCCTCGGCGCCGGACTGCTTGCCGGAGCCTGCCGGGCCGGACCACGACTGCGCGTGAGCATCGGGGTGCTCACCTGCATCGGCTACGTGTTCATCGTCGGATTCGAACCCAGTGCCCTCCGCGCCGCCGGAATGGCGATCGCGGCGGCTCTCGTATTCCTGCGCGGCGGTGGGATCTCCCCGGTCGCGGTCATGTGCTCGACGGCGAGCCTGCTTCTCGCCTTCGTGCCCGTGCTGGCCACCTCGGTGGGGTTCGTCCTGTCGGTGGTCTCCACGGCGGCGATCATGTTCGTCGTTCCGATCTTGCTGCGCCGCCTCGCCGTGCACCTGCCGCTGCTGCCCACGGTGCTCGTCACCGCGCTCATCGTGCCCTTCGTCGCCCAACTCGCGTGCACCCCAGTGCTCGTGGCGATCGATCCGCGCATCGGGCTGTGGTCGGTGGCAGCCAACGCTCTGGCCGCACCCGCGGTCATGCCGGCCACGGTGGCAGGCTTCCTCAGCCTCGTGACCACGGGCATCGCGACGACAGGACTGCCAGGAGCTGATTTCACCTCGGCGCTGCTGGCCTGGATCGGGTCCTTCCCGGCGTGGTGGATCGTCCTCGTGGCCCGAATCTGCGCCGCACTGCCCGGAGCCGCCCTCGACTGGCCGGTGCCGCCGGTCGGAACGCTGCTGGCACTCGGACTGCTCGGGCTGGCCGTGGCCGGAACATGGATGCTCGTGCGCCGACGCCTGTGGGGCCTGCCCGTCCTCGTCCTGTGCTGCCTGCTCACCGCCGCCGTCATCGTCACGGTGAAGGCGAAGCCGCCGGCACGGGACTGGCTGGTCCTCGTCTGCGATGTCGGTCAGGGTTCGGGGGCGGTGATCAACCTCGGTGGAGGTCGGGGTCTCGTCGTCGACACGGGACGTGAGCCGAAACCCATCGACACCTGCCTCGACGAATCCGGGATCGACGAGTTCGATCTGCTCATCTCCCACTTCGACGCCGACCACTTCGCCGGATATGCAGGCACGACGTGGGGGCGGAAGATCGACCGACTGTTCGTCTCCGCGAATGTCACAGACTCGCCCGAAGCCCAGCGTGTGATCACCGATACCGGCGCCGAGGTGGTCCCCACCCACCGCGGGCAGACGCTGAGTTTCGACACGGCCACGGTGGAGGTGCTGTGGCCGCCCATGCGTTCGCCCATCTCAGCGGAGGACGAAGAGCTGCGCAACGAAGACTCCCTGGTGGTGCGGGTCGATCAGGTCGGGCTGAGCACTCTGCTGCCCGGCGACGTCGGGGCCGAGGAGCAGTACGTGCTGGCCCAGCAGGTGAGGCCTGTCGATGTGCTCGTCGCACCGCACCACGGTTCCTCCGATCTGGCGCCCGAGTTCTTCGCCGCCGCGGCGCCCGGTCTCGGCATCATCTCGGTGGGGGAGAACAGCTACGGGCATCCGAGCACGAAGTCGCTGCGGTCCTTCGGTTCCATTCCCGTGCTGCGCACCGATCACTGCGGATCGGTTGCGCTCTACGCGCAGAGTCGGTTCAGCACAGGACAGAGCTGTCCCGGCAGCAGAGGATGAGACTCGGATCGCCGAGAGGCTCTTATCGAGGGCCGATCAGTCGCCGGTCGATCTTGGTCGTGTCTGCCGTGTCGGTCAGCCACGATAGGCTGGGGTCCATGGCAGCGAAGAAGACCCTGATCCCGTGGAGCTCGGCGAAACCCGCCCCCGTCGTCATGATCTCCGGCGGCGAATCGGTGCTCGTCCGCATGGCCAAGGACCGCATCGTGTCGGCCGCGCGGAAGCAGGAGCCCGAAGAGATCGAATTCGACGCTGCCGGATACCAGGCCGGTGAGCTGGCGATGGCGGCCTCACCGTCCCTGTTCTCCGCCTCGAAGCTCATCGTCGTCGACGCTGTCGAGAAGTGCTCGGAGGACTTCTTGGGCGATGCCCTGGCCTATCTGGACGCACCGAACGATGACGCCGTCGTGCTGCTGCTGCATGCCGGCGGCAATCGGGGAGGGAAGCTCATCAAGAAGCTCGACTCTGCCGGCTTCCCCCGCATCGATGCGGCAGTGCTGAAGAGCGAAAGCGATCGGGCGAAGTTCGCGCAGACTCGCTTCAAGACCGCGAAGCGGCGCATCGACGAAGCGGGGATGGCCGCTCTCATGTCGGCACTGGGCTCCGACCTCGCCGAACTCAATGCCGGAGTCGACCAGCTCATTGAAGACACCGAAGGCACGATCACCGCTGAGGTCGTCGATCAGTACTACGGCGGTCGAGTCGAGGCCACCGGCTTCAAGGTCGCCGATGCGGCAGTTAGCGGAGACACGAAGAACGCCCTCAGCCTCCTCAGGCATGCCCTGTCCACCGGATCCGATCCCGTTCCGCTCGTGGCCGCAGTGGCCATGAAGCTGCGCGGCATGGCGAAGGTGCAGGGATTCTCCGGCACCAGCGGTGAGCTGGCATCGGAGCTGAAGATGGCACCGTGGCAGGTCGACCGTGCCCGCCGAGAAGTCCGTCGCTGGAATGAAGTGGCACTCGGCCAGTCGCTCATCGCCGCAGCCGAAGCCGACGCAGCGGTCAAGGGCGGCGGACGAGACCCCGTCTACGCCGTCGAGTGGTTCGTCTCCGAAGTCTCTCGCCTCGCCCGCGTCCGCTGACCAAATTGCTACCTGACGGCGGCTCAGCAACCTTGCGCAAGGTTGCTGAGCCGCCGTCAGGTAGCAATTTGGGGAAATGGATCAGGGCCCGACCCTTTCGGATCGAGCCCTGAGAAGCTATAGCCTCAGTCGTCTGCTCAGAGAGCGTTGATCTGCGTGGCCAGGCGCGACTTGCGGTTCGCGGCGTTGTTCTTGTGCAGAACACCCTTCGAAACAGCCTTGTCGAGCCTGCGGGCAGCCACAGCATAAGCCTGCTGTGCCTCTTCCTTGTTGCCGGCAGCAATGTTCTCGCGAACGACGCGGACGTAGGACCGAACCTCGGACCGGACAGCCTTGTTGCGCTGACGAGCCTTCTCGTTGGTCTTGTTCCGCTTGATCTGGGACTTGATATTAGCCAATTTCAACACTCTTTCGTGTTAGTGGTACATGGTCGTGAGGGCGCATCGAACCGACATGATCATCTCCGCGGGGAAACACATCGACGATATCGAATCCGACGGCATCTTCACCCGACCTCGGCGAGACACACGCCTTGATGAAGACACAATCACCAATGATACAGGCTCGGCACTCGCGCCGGAAATCTCTGTGCGGCCCTGCTGCGCCGCGATCGCGAGGGCTCGCCCCGGATGCCGGGTGGGTCTCAGGCGGAGATGTTCCCGGCCACGCGATCGAACACGTCGCGCGGCATGACCGCGCCTTCCCGGCGGATCGAATCCGGATCGAGGCGGATGACGCGATCGAGCCGGATCTCCGAGGGCCGGCCCTGCGAGTCCCAGTCCCCGGTGCCGATGTTCATCCACGTAGCGTGCCGGTCCTCGCGGACCTCGCCGACTCCGCCGGGGATGTGATCTTTGCTGGTGAGCATGAGCGCAAGCACCCATCTGCCGTCACGGCCGACGACGAGGGACGGCCGATCCTTGCCCTGCGAGTAGTCCTCCTCGAAGGGGACCCACCCCCAGACGACTTCGCCCGGATCGGCGTCGCCGTCGAGATCGGGGGAGTAGGTGACCTTGACCGGACCCGTGTAATCACCAGGGTACGAGCCCGTCCCGCCCGAAGCGGAACGGTCAGCAGGCCTCGCCGAGGCACCGCCCCCACCGCCCGACTGTGCAGGATTCTGCCGGTGGGCATCCGTGGGCTGAGACGTGCCACCGGAGTTCTTCTTCGACTGTGACTGACGCAGGTAGCGCAGACCCTCACGGACTCCGATTCTTGCGGCCCGATTGACCAGTGATCTCCAATTCATATCTCCAGCCTAAACGAGTCGGCCTCCGCTGACCTGAAGAACAGCGAACCGGCCGGGCAGCGAACCGATGAACGCCTCATCAGCTGAGCAGGGGGGATGCAGCACCAGCACCCCGACATGCTTACGTGAAGTCGAGAACCGCCTCGACGGGGAAATGGTCGGAGGGATACTTCACGTCGACGTCGAAGGTGTCGATGTGGGTCGACACCGTGCGCAGATCCGGGGTGGTGAGGATCCAGTCGATGCGCGGTTCACCCTCCTGCGGGCCCCTGTAGCGGTGGAAGGTGCCGATGTCTTCGCCAGGCACCTCGGCGGCGGTGTCGGTCAGCCCGAGCTCGGCGCAGAAGAAGTCGTACACCGGGGAACCGGTGGCAACGTTGAAGTCGCCGGTGACCACGCAGGGGTGGGCGGCCTCGGCGATGGTGTCGGCCATGATCCGACCGGACTCGAGTCGGGCGCGCTCGGACTTGTGATCGAGGTGGGTGTTGAGCACCCGCAGCCGCCGGTTTGAGGCGAGGTCGCGGACATCGACCGTCGTCAGAGTCCGCGCATGGGAGACTCCCCACGATTCCGAGGCCACAGTGTCGGGCTGTTCGGAGAGCCAGCTGATGTCCACGGCCTCGACGTCGAAGCGCTTCGAATCGAGGATCACGGCAGTGAACTCGCCTGAATTGCCGCCGGAGTGCCCTTCTCCCAGCCAGATGTATTCTTCGGGCAGCAGGCTGATGAGCGTCTCGAGTTGGTCGAGTTCGCCTTCCTGGGTGCCGATGATGTGGGGATGGGCGCGCCGGATGAGCTCGGCGGCGATCGGCAGCCGCTCGGCCACCGGATGCCCGTCCATGGCGGGATAGCGCAGGTTGAAGCTCATGACCCGGAAATCGCTCATGACACCATCTTGCCCGATCAGTGCCGCACAGCACGTCCGAACCGCGAAAGACACGGACGGTCGCCGCGGATTCCGAGTCCGCGCACAAGTCATGAAACAATAGGGGATCCGGTCTGTCTGGGGACCTGGTCTGTCAAAGGAAGGGCGTTCATGTCACCTCAGGTGAATAAGGAAGCTGCACAGCGGATCTCACCGTCTGCCACCTCACCCGAGCTGATTCGCAATTTCTGCATCATCGCTCATATCGACCACGGCAAGTCGACCCTGGCCGACCGCATGCTCCAGATGACCGGAGTCGTCGAGAACCGCGATATGCGCGCCCAGTACCTCGACCGGATGGACATCGAACGCGAACGCGGAATCACCATCAAATCCCAGGCCGTGCGCATGCCGTGGGAACACGAGAACACCCCGTACGCGCTCAACATGATCGACACTCCCGGCCACGTCGACTTCAGCTACGAAGTCTCGCGCTCCTTGGCCGCCTGTGAAGGTGCGCTGCTGCTCGTCGACTCCGCTCAGGGCATCGAAGCCCAGACGCTGGCGAACCTGTATCTGGCCATGGAGAACGATCTGACGATCATTCCCGTTCTCAACAAGATCGACCTGCCGGCGGCGCAGCCGGAGAAGTACGCAGAAGAACTCGCCAACCTCATCGGCTGCGAACCCGAGGACTGCCTGCTCGTCTCGGGCAAGACCGGCGAAGGCGTCGAAGAGGTCCTCGACCGGATCATCACCGATATCCCTGCCCCTGTCGGCGACGCCGACGCACCGGCACGCGCGATGATCTTCGACTCCGTCTACGACACCTACCGCGGTGTGGTCACCTATGTCCGCGTCATCGACGGTTCGCTGGCCCCGCGTGAGAAGATCGAGATGATGTCGTCCGGCACCACCCATGAGCTGCAGGAGATCGGCGCATCCATGCCCGAGCCCAAGGCGACGAAGGGTCTGGGCGTCGGCGAGGTCGGCTACCTCATCACCGGTGCCAAGGATGTGCGGCTGTCGAAGGTCGGTGACACGGTCACCGCTGCTGCCACCCCGGCCGAACAGCCCCTCGACGGGTATCGCGAACCCAAGCCGATGGTGTTCTCCGGGCTCTTCCCGATCGACGGCTCCGACTATCCCGTGCTGCGCGACGCCCTCGACAAACTCAAACTCAATGACGCCTCCCTGGCCTACGAACCCGAGACCTCGACGGCTCTGGGCTTCGGCTTCCGCTGCGGATTCCTCGGTCTGCTCCACCTCGAAGTGCTGCGCGACCGACTGGAACGCGAGTTCAACCTGGACCTCATCTCCACCGCTCCGTCGGTGATCTACGACGTGACCATGGAAGACGGTACCGAGATCGTGGTGACGAACCCGAGCGAGTACCCGACGGGCAAGATCAAGGAAGTCCGCGAACCGATGGTTCAGGCGACTGTCCTGACCCCCAGCGACTACATCGGTGCGGTGATGGAACTGTGCCAGGACCGTCGCGGCAAACTCCAGGGCATGGACTACCTGTCCTCGGACCGGGTGGAGATCCGCTACCGCCTGCCACTGGCCGAGATCGTCTTCGACTTCTTCGACCAGCTGAAGTCCCGGACCAAAGGCTATGCCTCCCTCGACTACTCCGACGACGGTCAGGATGCCTCCGATCTCGTCAAGGTCGACATCCTGCTGCACGGCGATCACGTCGACGCGTTCTCCGCGATCGTCCACCGCGACAACGCCTACTCCTATGGGGTGGCGATGGCCGGGAAGCTGCGCAAGCTCATCCCGCGCCAGCAGTTCGAGGTGCCGATCCAGGCGGCCATCGGTTCGCGCATCATCGCCCGTGAGACCATCCGCGCGATCCGCAAGGACGTATTGAGCAAGTGCTACGGCGGCGACATCAGCCGGAAGCGCAAGCTGCTCGAGAAGCAGAAGGAAGGCAAGAAGCGGATGAAGGTGGTCGGCACCGTCGAGGTCCCCCAGGAGGCGTTCATCGCGGCCCTGTCCTCCGACGAGCCGGAGACGAAGGACAGCAAGAAGTAAGTGCCCGCACAACCGACCGGTGAGGTCCCTCCACGCGACGGCTCCCTGCCGTCATCGGCGGGAATCGGCTCGCACGAGCGGGGCCTGAGCCTCTATGTCCACGTCCCGTACTGCCGGGTCCGCTGCGGCTACTGCGACTTCAACACCTACACGTCAGAGGACCTCGGACCGGGGGCTTCCCGCGAGGACTACCGCAGCAATCTCGCCCGTGAGCTCGACCTGTCCGTATCGACCCTCGCCGAGGCGGGGGCGGGCGCTCGTGGGGTCTCGACGATCTTCTTCGGAGGAGGCACCCCGACCCTGCTCGCCGCGGATGTGCTCGCCGGGGTGATGGACGATATCCGTGCCCGCTTCAGCTTGGCGGAGAATGTCGAAGTCACCACCGAGGCCAATCCCGACACCTTGGACCCCGCGTACATCGCGACCCTCGCCGCAGCCGGTTTCAACCGCATCTCCATGGGCATGCAGTCGGCTGTGCCGCACGTGCTCGCGACCTTGGACCGAACCCACGATCCGGAGAAGATCCCCGAGGTGGCCAACTGGGTCAAGGAGGCCGGACTCGAACTCAGCCTCGACCTCATCTACGGCACCCCGGGAGAATCGATCGACGATTGGCGTCGCTCGCTCGAAGTGGCCCTGTCCAACGAGGTCGATCACATTTCGGCGTATTCCCTCATCGTCGAACCGGGCACGAAGATGGGTGCGATGGTCCGGCGCGGTGACCTGCCGATGCCCGACGAGGACGATCTGGCCGACAAGTACGAGATCGCCGATGCCGCGATGTCTGCCGCCGGTCTGCACTGGTACGAGGTGAGCAACTGGTCGACCGGTCCCGATACGCGCTGTGAGCACAATATGGCCTATTGGCGCAATGCCGATTGGTGGGGCTTCGGCCCCGGCGCTCACTCACACGTCGGGGGAGTCCGGTTCTGGAATGCCAAACATCCGCGTGCCTGGGCCGACCGGCTGGGGGCGGGGGAATCCCCCTCGATAGGCCGTGAGGTCCTCGACGAGCAGACCCGGGAGATCGAACGAATCATGCTGGCGGCCCGAATCGACCGTGAGCTGCGTCTGGACTCTCTGGGACCCGGCAGCGAGCAGGCGGTCAGAACCTTCGTCAGACAGGGGCTGCTCGATGCCGCTGGTGCTGAGGCCGGCTGGTTCCAGCCGACCCTGCAGGGCCGCCTGTTGGCTGACCACATGGTCCGCATCCTCACCGAATATGTGTGAATGAGCTTCGCCCCGCCACCCGGATCGGGTGGCGGGGCGAACTGTTCGGCGAACGTCGGATCATCTGATCCAGTTCGGGGTCAGCGGGATCCGGTAGCCCTCACCCCGGTTGGCCGCGGACGCGGCGATGATCTCGATGACGATCATGTAGATCGAGAGCACCGGCAGGAGAAGCAGGATGAGGAGTCCGATGCCCACGATCGTGAGGATTCCGCCGATGAGGCCGATGCCGAATGCGGCGATGACACCGATGATCAGCAGGTTGAGTGACTGTGCGCCATGATGGCGGAGGAACGGAGACTTGTCCTTGTTGATGATGTAGAGGATGAGAGTGACGATCCAGCCGAGGCCGATCACGTAGGTGGCCGCGTGGGCGAGGTGCGACCACAGGGCCGTCGTCCGCTCGCTCTGGTCGGCGTTCCAGAACCCGACAGAGTTCGAGCCATAGGCCGCATCAGGCAGCTGGGACCCCATGGGCACACCGCCTGCCGGTGAATGCGCCGAGGACGCACCCGGGAATCCGTACCCGGCGTGGGGTTGCCCCTGCGGAGCTGCATAGGCCTGCTGGGAACCGTATGGCTGCTGGGAGCCGTACGCCTGCTGCGATCCGTACGCCTGCTGTGATCCGTACGCCTGCTGGGAACCGTATGGCTGCTGTGAACCGTACGCCTGCTGCGATCCGTACGCCTGCTGTGATCCGTACGCCTGCTGGGAACCGTATGGCTGCTGTGAACCGTACGGAATCTGCCCGCCCTGCGGCTGCGAACCGTGCTGCGTCTGGCCGCCGTGCTGCGGCTGCGAACCCTGTTGAGGCTGCGGAGTGTACGGCTGCTGCGAGCCTGACTGCGGTGAATAGTTCGGCGGCATCGGCTGCGACTGCCCGTTGTTCGGCTGCTGCGGATTGTCCGACATGAGAGTCCCTTCAGAGATTGCGATCATCCCACATTAACCCAGAGCGAGAGGGGTGATCATGTCCGCAAGATGAACGACACGGAGCACAGAGCGCACACTCAGGAAGCGCCAGACCCCGTGAGCCGGTCATCGTGCCGACCCGGGCTCACTTCACAAAATTGATGGTGAGCGGGATTCTGTATCCCTCGCCCTTGTTCGCGGCGATGGCCGCGATGACGTAGAGGATGAGGTAGGCGAGCGGGACGATGAATGCCGCATAGATGAGCAGCATGCCGATCCCGAAGGTCACCAGCGCCAGGAGGAAACCGAGGATGCCGAAGACGAAGAAAGACCCTGTCGTGATGATCGTGTTCGTGATCAGCGCATTGAGTCCCTGGCGGGAGTGCTCCCGGACGAAGGGGGACTCGTCCTTCTTCACGAGGAACATGATGAGCGGCATGAAGCCGAAGATGATCGCGCCGAGGTGGGTCCACAGTGCCGTGGTCCGGTCCGATTCGTGGGCCATCCAGAACTGTTCGGAGCCCGGGCCGTAGGCCTGCTCGGGCAGTGTGCGGGAGTCGAACATCGCCGGGTTGTGCATCTGCGGCATCCCATAACGGGGTTGACCGCCGTAACCGGGCTGTCCGCCGTAACCGGGCTGGCCACCATAGCCAGGCTGGCCACCAAAGCCCGGCTGGCCACCATAGCCAGGCTGGCCACCGTAGCTCTGCGGCTGAGAATACTGCTGGTTCTGCGGAGCGTAGGGCTGCTGCGGTCCCGACGCCTGAGTGTAGTTCGGGGGCATCGGACGGCTGCCGGGCTGTTCGGGGTTGAACGACATGGGGATCCTTTCGACACACGCTTGCCATTCACACTAGCGGAGCGACCAGCGCCGAGGATGTCGGGAAAGCCTCACTCCTGTGACAGTTTCGGCACATGACGCAGCCGCAGCCTCCGAAGGCCGAACCGCGCCCGCAGGTGGAACCGCGCCCGCGGCCCGGATCACACCGGCAGCCGTTTGGCACTTCGTCGGCAGGACTCGCTCAGCCGACGGTGACGAAATCGATGAGCTCCTCGACCCGCCCCGACAGCGTCGGCTCGACATCGGCGATGGTGCTGACCTTCCCGAGGATCCGCACCCACCCGCGAGCGACATCCCGGTGGTCGGCGTGCGGCCATCCGATGCGGCGCAGAATACCCGTCTTCCAGTCCTCGCCTCGGGGAACGACCGGCCATTCGCGAATTCCGACGACGTGGGGCTTCACCGCCTGCCAGATGTCCACGTAGGGGTGACCGATGATGTGGACGACGTCGCGATAGCGCGGATCGGCGCGGACCGCCTCGGCGATCTTCGATTCCTTCGTCCCGTTCACCAGATGGTCGGCGAGGACACCCACCCGATGGTCACTGTCCGGGCCGAAGGCCTCCAGTTTGTCGGCGACATCGTCGAGTCCGCCCAGGGGTTCGACGACGACGCCTTCGATGCGCAGATCATCGCCCCAGATCTTCTCGACGAGTTCGGCATCGTGCTTGCCCTCGACCCAGATCCGCGACCCGCGTGCCACCCGAGCCTTCGCGCCGGCCACGGCCCGGGAGCCCGAAGCCGTCCGTCCGGGCTCTCGCGCCTTCTTCTGCGGCAGCTGCACATCGACCGGCTGTCCCTCGAGGAGGAAACCCGGGCCCAGAGGGAAGGCGCGCACCTTGCCGACACGGTCCTCGAGCTTGACGACGACTCCGGCCGTGGTCTTCTCCGCGCCGACGACAGCGCCGACGTATCCGCTCATGGCGTCCTCGAGCACCATGCCGAGACCGAGCTCGACCCGGCGGGACTTCTTCGGACGGTGCGACGACGGCGAGGAGCCGGAGAGCACATCGGGGCCATAGCGATCAAAAGCATTCACAGGTCTCCACCCTAATCAAGGACAGTCCCGCATGCGTACCGACCCGCAGGTCACCCCAGAAATGAATTCCGGGAACGAGAGGCGTAGAATTGGCACTCAGACTCGAGGAGTGCCAAACGCAGGCGCAGAGCAGCGATCAGCCCGGCGAGACGGAGAGGAGACCCGCGATGAACGACAGCAGACGAGCACAGGTGCTGCGCGCCATCGTCGAGGACTTCGTCGCCACCAACGAACCCGTGGGTTCGAAGGCGATCGTGCAGCGCCATACGCTCGGTGTGTCGCCGGCGACGATCCGCAACGATATGGCCCAGCTCGAACAAGAGGGCTATATCGCCCAACCCCACACCTCGGCCGGCCGGATCCCCACGGACCTGGGCTACCGGATGTTCGTCGATCGCATCGACGAGTTCAAACCGCTGACCACCGCCGAACGGCGTGCGATCCTGCAGCTCATCGACGGTGACGTCGACCTCGACGAGATGCTCGACCGCACCGTCCGCGTCCTGTCCGGACTCACCCGCCAGGTCGCGCTCATCCAGTACCCGATGGTCTCGCGTGCCCGCATCAAACATATCGAGATCGTCGGCCTCGGACCCGGCCGGATCCTCGTCGTCCTCATCACCGACACCGGGCAGGTCGAACAGAAGACCGTGATCACTGCGAGCCCGGCCGACGAAGACGCCGTCCGCGGAGTGCGGGACCAGATCAACACCGAATTCGCCGGGCGCACACTCGCCCAGGTCTTCGGTGCAGGACCCACCGTCGAGGCGGCGGCCCCCGAGCCGAGTGAGCCGGCTGCTCGCGACGACTCCGGACTCAATCTGGTCCGGGCCGCCGTCGTCGACCTCGTCGCCGCGACCCGAGAAGAACGCATCATCATGGCGGGCACCGCGAACCTCGCCCGCTCCGGAAGCGAATTCGGAGAGAAGATGGCTCCGATCCTCGAAGCCTTCGAGGAACAGGTGGTCCTGCTCAGACTGCTCACCTCGATGGCCGAAGACCACGAAGAGATCAGCGTGCGCATCGGGCGTGAGAATACTCACGAATCGTTCAGTTCGACTTCCGTCGTCGCCGCCGAATATGGTCATGACGCGGGTTCCTCGGCCAGACTGGCCGTGCTCGGCCCGACCCGAATGGACTATCCGACGACGATCTCGGCAGTCCGGGCCGTCGCAAAGTACGTGTCCTCGATCCTCGACCGAGGGTAGGGCCCCGCAGTGACGACGACCAGGGGCGCCCGCAACCGGGCAGCACGACATCGGTGAGCACCGCGCAGCAGCGCGGCCGCTGCCACCATGAACAGAGAAGACCACTACGTCAGGGAGAGAGAAGTTTCTGTGGCCGATCACTATGAAACACTCGGAGTGTCCAAAGATGCTTCCGCGGCTGAGATCAAGTCGTCGTACCGGAAGCTGGCACGCAAGTACCACCCGGACGTCAATCCCGGTCACGAAGACGAATTCAAAGCCATCTCACTGGCCTACGATGTGCTCTCCGACCCGGATAAGCGCCGCAACTACGATATGGGCGGCGGCGAGAACGGTCAGGGCTTCCCCGCCGGCGGCGGCGCTGGCTTCGGCGGCTTCGGCGACATCTTCGAAACCTTCTTCGGCGGTGGCAGCGGGCAGGCCGGCGGACCGATCCCGCGCACACAGCGGGGCAAGGACGCTCTCGTCGGCGTCAACATCGACCTGAAGACCGCGGCCTTCGGCGGCACTGTCGATCTCGATGTGACCACTGCAGTCGTCTGCGACACCTGTTCGGGTGCCGGCACTCAGGCGGGCACCAAGATCGAGACCTGCTCCCTGTGCCACGGTGCCGGCAGCGTTCAGCGCATGACCCGGACCCTGCTGGGGCAGATGGTCACGAACCAGACCTGCAACTCCTGCCACGGGTTCGGCACCGTCATTCCGAACCCCTGCCTCAACTGCCAGGGTGACGGACGTGTGCGCAAGCAGCGGACCATGAAGATCCGCATCCCCGCCGGCGTCTCCGACGGCACCCGCATCCAGCTGTCCAGCCAGGGCGAGGTCGGCCCCGGCGGCGGACCCGCCGGCGACCTCTTCGTCGAGGTCATGGTCACCCGCCACGAGGTCTTCCAGCGCGACGGCGACAACCTCCGTGCCGCCGTCTCGGTGCCGATGACCGCAGCGGCCTTGGGCGCGACCATTCCGTTCGAGACCTTCGACGGCGCCCAGGACCTCACCATCGCCGCTGGCACCCAGTCCGGCACCGTCGTCAAACTCTCCGGACTCGGCGCCGCCCGCCTGCGGTCTGAGACCCGCGGCGATCTGCTCATCACCGTCGATGTCCTCACCCCGGACAAACTCGACGACGAACAGCGCGAACTGTTCGAGAAGCTCGCCCAGCTGCGTGGAGAAGAGACCCCGCGCGCACAGATATCGACCGAGAATCGGGGAGTGTTCTCCCGCATGCGTGAGAGGTTCGCCGGTCGGTGAGTCGTCCCGTCTTCCGTTCCGATACGGCCGCCGAGGCGGCCGTCGGGTCAGCCCTCACCCTCGGTGAGGATGTGGCCGGGCACGCGGTGCGGGTGCGTCGGATCGGTCCCGGCGAGGAGATCGACATCGTCGACGGCGCAGGCATACGGGCCCGCGGAACCGTCAGCGCAGCCTCGGCGAATGAGGTGACGATCGAGGTCACCGCGGTGACGAACGAGGACAGCTCGGGCCCGCACCTCGTGCTCGTCCAAGCCCTGGCGAAGGGCGACCGAGACCTGCAGGCCATCGAAACGGCCACGGAGATCGGCGTCGACGAGGTCATTCCCTGGGCCGCGGAACGTTCGATCGCAGATTGGCCGGCGAAGAAACGGGAGAAGCTGGCCGCAAAATGGGAGAACCTCCTGGGCACGGCCTCCCTGCAGGCCCGACGCTCACGGTTCCCGGTCCTCCACGACCTCGTCCGCGGATCCTCCCTGGCCACGGCCCTCGACGACACCGATGCCGTCTTCGTCCTCCACGAGACCGCTCGGCTCAGACTCTCCGACGCCCTGGCTGACCTGACCGCAGCCGAATCCGGACAGCTGCCGGCGCGCATCGTCTTCGTCGTCGGACCCGAAGGAGGCATCAGCGACGGAGAGCTCGAGGCCCTGACCGCGCGCGGAGCGAAGCCGGTGCTGCTCGGACCGACGATCCTGCGCTCATCGTCGGCCGGAGCGGCCGGGCTCGTCCTGGCCCAGAATTCATTGGGCCGTTGGTGAGGCATCGGACTAGGATGGAAGCACACTCTGGCGCTGCCGGTGACGGTGCGCCCACTCGCAAAGGAACATTCTGGACATCACCCCACCCAACCCGAACCCCATGAACCCCACCGAACCGGACACCGCCGCACAGAATGGCGGTGCCGCACCGAGTGACGCTGTGACGTCTCAACCCGACTCCGTGCGCCTCGTCATCCCCGACTCCATCGACCTCGTCGCCTTCTTCGGCCCCGGAGAATCGAACCTGCGCGCTCTGGAGCAGACCTTCGACGACCTCGACATCCACGTCCGTGCCAATCAGGTCCAGGTCACCGGCGACCCGAAGCGCGTCGAAGCGTTCGTCAGCGTCATCGGGGAACTCAAGAAGCTCTACACCGCCGGTCATCGCATCAATGAAGAGACGATCGACCGGGTCGCGACATTCTCCTCCGAAGGGGCGGCCGCCTCGACGGTGCTGGGTACGAACATCCTCTCCACCAGGGGCAAGTCGATCCGCCCGAAGACGATGGGTCAGCACGACTATGTCAAGGCCATCCGCAACCACACGATCACCTTCGGCATCGGTCCGGCCGGAACCGGCAAGACTTACCTGGCGATGGCCATGGCCGTCAATGCCCTCCAGCACAAAGAGGTCTCGAGGATCATCCTCACCCGGCCCGCCGTCGAAGCGGGGGAGTCCCTGGGGTATCTGCCGGGCACCCTCAACGACAAGATCGACCCGTATGTGCGCCCGCTCTACGATGCGCTGCACGACATGGTCGACCCCGAGTCGATCCCGCTGCTCATCGAGACCGGCACGATCGAGGTCGCTCCCTTGGCCTATATGCGCGGTCGGACCCTCAACGACGCCTTCATCATCCTCGACGAGGCCCAGAACACGACGGCCGAGCAGATGAAGATGTTCCTCACCCGCCTCGGCTTCGGCTCCCGCATGGTCGTCACCGGCGACATCTCCCAGATCGACCTGCCGGGCAAGACCCGCAGCGGGCTCAAGGTCGTCCGCGACATCCTCGACGGAATCGATGATCTGCAGTTCTGCGAACTGGGCAGCAAGGATGTCGTCCGGCATTCGCTGGTGACGAAGATCGTCGATGCCTACGACCTGTGGGGGAATGCCGAATGAACACCGAGATCCTCAACGAGACCGACGCCGAGGTGGACCTCGACGAGGTCGTGGCGCTGAGCGAATACCTCGGCGAAGCTCTGCACATGCACCCGGGCGCGGAACTGGCAGTGACGATGGTCGACTCGGCGGCAATGTCCGAACTCCACGTCACCTGGATGGATCTCGAAGGCCCGACCGATGTCATGTCCTTTCCCATGGATCAGCTCCACCGCGGCGATCCGGACAATCCGACCGAAGGCCAGATGGGCGATATCATCATCTGCCCCGATGTGGCCGAAGCCCAGGCTCGGGCCGCCGGCCATTCGACGATGGATGAGATCCTGCTGCTCACCGTCCACGGTTTCCTCCACCTGCTCGGCTACGACCACGGTGAGCCCGAAGAGCGGGAAGAGATGTTCGCTCTCCAGCGGCACCTGCTGCTGACGTTCTTCGCGGCCCGCTATGACGGTCGCACCGACATTCCCACCCCCACCGAGGTCTGACCGTGTTCGCGTACTTCCTCGGTGCGGCCCTGTGCCTCATCATCGCCGCCACACTCTCTGCCGTGGATGCGGCCCTGCTCAACGTCTCCCACCACGCGGTCGAAGAGGCGAAGGAGGAAGGCAGACGCGCGGCAGTGCGCGTGGAGAAGATCCTTGCGGACCTGCCGACGAACATCAACGTCATCATCTTCGTCCGCAACTTCCTCGAAGCACTCGCCACGGTGTTCATCGCCCTGGCCTACGACTCCTACTACTCCGTGGGCCCGCTCATGGTGTTCCTCACGGTCGTCACCGCCTCGGTGGCAGTCTTCATCATCGCCGGAGTCTCCCCGCGCACGATCGGCAAGCGCCGGTCCCTGGCCGTGAGCCTCAACCTCAGCTGGGTCGTGCGCATCGTCCTCGTCGCGCTCAAACCGCTGACCCGCATCCTCGTCGTGCTCGGCAACCTGCTCACACCGGACAAGGTCTACAAGGACGGTCCGTTTGTCACCTCCGAGCAGCTGCGCGACCTCGTCGAGCGTGCCAGCGAATCCGACATCATCGAAGACGGCGAACGCGAGATGATCCAGTCGGTGTTCAATCTCTCGGACACCTCGGCGAACGAGGTCATGGTGCCGCGCACCGACCTCATCACCGTCGACGCCGAGGTGAGCCTGCAGAAGACGATGAACCTGTTCTTCCGCTCCGGCTTCTCCCGCATCCCCGTCTGCGGGGAGGACCTCGACGACGTCCGCGGAGTCGCCTACCTCAAGGACGTCGCCCGCCGCCTCCACCTCCACCCCGAGGAAGCCGACCGACCTGTGGGCAACTTCGCCCGCACCGTACTATTCGTCCCGGAGACGAAACCCGCCGATGACCTGCTGCGGCAGATGCAGGTCGACTCGACCCATCTGGCGATCCTCATCGACGAATACGGCGGCACCGCGGGACTCGTGACCATCGAGGACATCGTCGAAGAGATCGTCGGTGAGATCGAAGACGAATACGACAACGGCGATGACGAACTCGTCGCCGCCGAAGACGGATCGTTCGTCATCAGCACCCGTATGTCGATCTCCGATTTCGCCGATTACTTCGACGTGCGCATCGACGAAGACGATGTCAACAGCGTCGGCGGTCTGCTCTCGAAGCTCATCGACCGGGTGCCCATCGACGGCTCGCATGCGAGCATCGAAGGACTCAACATCGAAGCGATGGAGGGCCAGGGTCGTCGCCACCGGATCACCCATGTGCGGGTCACCCGCACCCACGAAGACAGCAGAGACGACGACGCTCGGGCCGCCGCAGCCGATGGTTCAGCGACGATGGAAGAGGACTGAGATGGAATTTCGCACGGACTACCCTGATGACTACCGGGCCGGATTCGCCTGCTTCGTGGGACGGCCCAATACGGGCAAATCGACGCTGACGAACGCACTGGTGGGGGAGAAGGTCGCGATCACCTCCGCCAAGCCTCAGACGACCCGGCACACGATCCGTGGAATCGTGCACAAGGACGACCACCAGCTCATCCTCATCGACACCCCGGGCCTGCACAAGCCGCGCACCCTGCTCGGATCCCGGCTCAACGACCTCGTGGCGACCACGCTGGGTGAGGTCGACGTCATCGGCTTCTGCCTGCCCGCCGACGAGCCGATCGGCCCAGGAGACCGCTATATCGCCTCCCAGTTGGCGCTGTTGGACGGTCGGACCCCGATCGTCGCGCTCGTGACGAAGGTCGACCGGGTGCCCAAGGACAAGGTCGCCGAGGCGCTTCTGGCCGTCGGCGAACTCGCCGATTTCGCCGATGTCGTCCCCGTCTCCGCAGTCGAGGACTTCCAGGTCGACACCGTCGATTCGGTGCTTGCGGCCCATCTGCCGACATCTCCTCCGCTCTACCCCGACGGCGACCTCACGGACGAGCCGGAGGAGAAGATGATCGCCGAGCTCGTCCGCGAAGCGGCACTCGAAGGTGTGCGTGACGAACTGCCGCATTCCCTGGCCGTGCAGGTCGAAGAGATGTACCCGCGTGAGGGCCGCAGCGAGGACAAGCCGCTGTGGAATGTCCACGTCAACCTCTACGTCGAACGACCCAGTCAGAAGGCCATCATCATCGGCAAGGGCGGCGGCCGACTCAAAGCCATCGGTTCGGAATCCCGTCAGGGCATCGAACGGCTACTCGGCACGAAGGTCTACCTCGACCTGCACGTCAAGGTGGCCAAGGACTGGCAGCGCGATCCCAAGCAGCTCGGCCGGCTCGGTTTCGACTTCAACAACTGACCGTCCGGGCTGTGTGACGGGCACCACCTCACGCTGGCCGAGTTGAAACGGGCGCTCAAGCCTGCCTTAGACTAGGCCGAGTGAATGCCGAGCAGACTCTGGTCGCACTGAGCGACCGTTCCCCACAGGTTGCCCCCGAAGAGCTCATCGCAGGTCTCGTGCCGCCCCCGCAATTCGAAGACGTGTCCTTCGACAGCTACCGCACCGACCCTGCCGAACCCTCACAGGAAGAGGCACGGAACAAGCTGCGGGAGTTCACCGAACGCTCGACGGGCAAGGGATTCTTCGGCAGGCTGTTCTCGAAGGGTGAGTCCGGCACCAAGGGCGTCTACCTCGACGGCGGCTACGGGGTCGGCAAGACCCACCTGCTGGCGTCGGCCTGGCACGCGAATGAGAAGCCGGCCACCTTCGGCACCTTCGTCGAATACACAAACCTCGTGGGAGCCCTGGGCTTCGCCCGGGCCCGCGACGACCTGTCGACGATGAAGCTCGTCTGCGTCGACGAATTCGAACTCGACGATCCGGGCGACACCGTACTCATGTCTCGGCTGATGCGTGAGCTCACCGACGCCGGAGTGAAGATCATCGCGACCTCGAACACTCTGCCGGGGTCCCTGGGGGAGGGACGCTTCGCTGCTCAGGACTTCCTGCGCGAGATCCAGGCACTGGCCGAACAGTTCGAGGTCTACCGCATCGACGGCAAGGACTACCGGGCCCGGGAGCTCACCGCTCCGGCGGATCCGCTGCCGGAATCCGAACTCGATGCGGCCACGGGCCGGCTCGAGGGAGTCATCGCCCGGGATGATTTCTCGGAGCTGCTGGGCCACCTGTCCACCGTCCACCCCTCACGCTACGGACGGATGGTCGACGGCCTCGACGCCGCCGTGTGGGAGAACGTGCGCACGATCGACAACGAGAGCGTGGCTCTGCGCTTCGTCGCCCTCGTCGACCGGCTCTACGACCGCAATGTGCACATCATCAATTCCGGTGCCGCCCTCGACAAGGTCTTCACCGAAGAGTCATTGGCCGGCGGGTACAGGAAGAAGTACATGCGCTGCCTCTCGCGCCTGACCGCGCTGTCGTCCTGAACCAGGCTGCGAGACCCGCACAGGACCAGAACACCACAGGCACCCACCGGATCCCGCCGACGGAGATCGTCCCGCCCGCCGCACCTCCTCTCGAGGTGCGGCGGGCGTCGTCATCTCAGCTCAGGCCGAGCAGATCGAAGATGCGCAGGTCAGGGACCCAATCGGGCAGACCGGCGAGTCGGAGTGACAGCCATACGACAGCACCGACGAAGGCCGCCGTCACCGCACCGACCGTCCATCGCACCCACAGCCGCTGCGCCATGATCCAATGCGTCCAGCGTTCGACGTTCACCCGTACGAAGTGCAGCAGGCGCTGAGCCCAGCGGAACTCGCTGGAGATGACGAACAGACCGATGATGACGATGAGCCAGCCGGGGCCGGGCAGCGGAACGAGAACGAGGCCGATGAGCACGATGAGCGTGCCGAGCCCGCCGACGATGCTGCGGTAGATGCGCGCCGTATGCGGATTGGCCAGCACCGTGCGACGCCAGCGGAGGAAGCCCAGACGCAGCTTGCGCCACGGTCGGGGACCTTGCCGGTGGTGACGTGACAACCAGCCTTTGGGGCGGGTCTGCGGGCTCTCTGCATTCACCCAACCACTATAAGATGGTGACCCTGAAAGCTTGATCGAAGGGTGTGACCACGATCACCCGATCATGATTTTGCGTATGCCGCCACCTGCGTATAGAGTTATATCTCGTTGCCAGGGAAACCGGGCAGCGAGAAATGCGGATGTGGCTCAGTTGGTAGAGCATCACCTTGCCAAGGTGAGGGTCGCGGGTTCGAGTCCCGTCATCCGCTCGGAGGCGTCATGGCACTGCCTTGGCGGTGGCGTGGCCGAGAGGCGAGGCAGCGGCCTGCAAAGCCGTATACACGGGTTCGAATCCCGTCGCCACCTCGGAAGGTCAGCAGAAATGCTGATCGACCAGCGCGATTGGCGCAGCGGTAGCGCGCTTCCTTCACACGGAAGAGGTCACTGGTTCGATCCCAGTATCGCGCACAGGGACTTTCGGGTTCCGGTGCAACAAATGAATAGAGCGCGATTGGCGCAGCGGTAGCGCGCTTCCCTGACACGGAAGAGGTCACTGGTTCGATCCCAGTATCGCGCACAGAAGGAGCCCCGAGTCATCGACTCGGGGCTTCGTGCATTCATCTTAGGCGGCCATGTTGCAGGTTTGTCACGCGGTCGGCATGCGGTATCACACTGGTTTGCTAGTACGCTAGGTGCTGTACAGAACGACGATGACTTCGGAGCACCTATGTCTACGCCTCAGAACCCGTACGGATCGGGTGACGGTTCGCCCGACAACCCCAACGGGCAGAACCCGAACAACCAGCCGCCGAGTGCCCCCGACTACGGCAACGATCCGAACTCGGGCCAGCAGCCTCCCCAGTACGGCTCGCAGCCGAACTACGGCCAGGGAGGCAACGATGGTGCTCAGGGCCAGCAGCCCCCGCAGTACGGCTCCCAGCCGAACTACGGCCAGCCGAACGACCAGAACCAGTATGGTTCGCAGCCGAACTACGGTGCTCCGAACGATCCGTACGGCCAGAACCACTACGGTGACAATCAGGGCCAGTACGGTGCTCCGAACGATCCCTATGGGCAGAATCCCTACGACGCCAATGCGCAGGGATACGATGCCAATCAGTACGGGCAGCAGCCGGCTTACGCAGGTGCGGACGGTTCCTCGGATCAGTTCATCCCGGCCAATCCGAACGCCGCCTACGGTCAGTACCCGTCCGGCAGCGGCGGCAACACATCGAAGAACATCTGGGGCATCCTCGCCCTCATCGGCGGCATCGTCGGTATTCTCGGTGCCTTCGTCTTCGGCGGCGGCGCACTCTTCGGCATCGCCGCGGTGATCTTCGGCTTCGTCGGTCTCTCCGCAGTCAAGAAGGGCCTCGCCAACAACAAGGGCCTCAACATCACCGGCATCATCCTCGGCATCGTGTCCGTGGTCATCTCGATCGTCGTGATCGTCGCGACCATCATGTTCGGTGCGTTCATCTTCAAGGCCGCAGACGAAGCAGCCAGCTCCTCTGCTTCACCCGGCTCGAGCCAGGGCGCCGGTCAGGACCCGAGCCAGGGATCGAACGGCGGAGACGCCGCACCCGCTCAGGCCGGCGAGGTCGAGATCGGCGACGATGTCACCGCGATGATCAATGTCGCCCCGGGCACCGCATCGTCGTCCGCCTCCGGTGCGGAATCGACGAATGGTGAGATCGCCGTCGTGACGATGACCGTGAAGAACGACTCGAGTGCCGACGTGAAGATGACTCTCACGGACCTCGCCGCCACCGACGGAGGCGGCAAGGAATACCAGGACGTCATCGACGGCACGGACTACAAGGGTGTGCTGTCCTTCACAGATCCCGTGCCTGCCGGCGGCGAAATGACCTATAAGCTCGCCTACGGCGTCCCCAAAGCCGAAATCGATGACATGCACCTCAAGCTCGAGCTCATCGAGGATCTCGGCAAGGGCAAGGACTTCGAATTCTACAAGCAGTGACGGTCTGAACGCCGAGGTGAGCGGGCCCACGCGGGCCTGACACCGCGGACGCAGAGTTCAGCAGTCTCGGTATGGGTGGCAGTCTCTTCGACTGCCACCCAACTGATTTGTCACGGCCGAATTGGTACTAGAATCTGAGGATGGACAGCCCACCGGACGGGCTGCCCGAATGAACACATGACGAACGGAGAAGATCAGTGGCAGACAGCATCGACTGCGCGGGCGAAAGCATCCCTTGGAAAGAGGGGCTGACCGGAACGGAGATCTTCTCCTCCGACCGCACGGTCGTTGCGATGTGGCTCGACGGCGAACCCGCCGACCTCAGCCGCGAACTGCAGCCAGGTGAGCGGATCGCACCGATCACCATCGACTCCGACGCCGGACTCGATATCCTGCGCCACTCCACCGGCCACGTCACCGCTCAGGCCGTCCAGGAGCTCTTCCCCGGCACCAAGCTCGGCATCGGGCCCTACATCACCGACGGCTACTACTTCGACTTCGACGTCGCCGAACCCTTCACTCCCGACGACCTCAAGGCGATTCAGAAGAAGGCCGCCCAGATCGTCAAGTCCGGTCAGACCTTCAACCGCGTCGTCGTCACCGAGGACGAGGCCCGCGCACGCATGGCGGACGAGCCGTACAAGCTCGAACTCATCGATGACAAGGGCAAGGGCGCCGACGAAGAGACCTCCGTGGAGGTCGGCGGCGGTGAACTCACCGTCTACGAAAACGTCGACCGCAGAGGTGAAGTCGTGTGGCAGGACCTGTGCCGCGGCCCCCACCTGCCCAACACGAAGCTCATCGGCAACGGCTTCGCCATCACCCGGTCCTCGGCCGCCTACTGGCGCGGCGACCAGGCGAATGCCAGCCTGCAGCGCGTCTACGGCACCGCCTGGGCGAGCAAGGACGACCTCAAGGCCTACCAGGACCGCATCGCCGAGGCCGAACGCCGCGACCACCGCAGGCTCGGTGCCGAAATGGATCTGTTCTCCTTCCCCGAAGAGCTCGGCTCCGGTCTGCCCGTCTTCCACCCCAAGGGCGGAGTGATCAAGCGGGAGATGGAGGACTACGTCCGCGCCCGCCACATCGAAGAGGGCTTCGAGTATGTCGGAACCCCGCACATCTCGAAGGAGACCCTCTACTTCACCTCGGGCCACCTTCCCTACTACGGCGAGAACATGTTCCCCTCGATCGCAGTCGACGAGGTTCGCAGCGAAGAGACCGGCGAGATCGTCAAGGAGGGCACCCCGTACCGGCTCAAGGCCATGAACTGCCCGATGCACAACCTCATCTACCGGTCCCGCGGCCGCTCCTATCGCGACCTGCCGCTGCGCCTGTTCGAGTTCGGCACCGTCTACCGCGACGAGGCCTCCGGGGTCGTCCACGGCCTCACTCGCGTCCGCGCCCTGACCCAGGACGATTCGCACTCCTACGTCGCGCAGGAAGACGCCGCCGCGGAGATCCGTCACCTGCTGAACTTCGTACTCAGCCTGCTCCGCGACTTCGGTCTCGACGACTTCTACCTCGAGCTCTCCACCCGCGACGAGGACGGGAAGAAGGCCGATAAGTTCATCGGCTCCGACGAACAGTGGGCCGAAGCCACCAGCGTGCTCGAGGTGGTCGCCGCCGAGACCGGGCTCGAACTCGTCCCCGATCCGGGCGGCGCGGCCTTCTACGGCCCGAAGATCTCCGTCCAGGCCCGCGACGCCATCGGCCGCACCTGGCAGATGTCGACGGTCCAGCTCGACTTCAACCAGCCCGAGCGCTTCGGACTCGAGTATGTGGCCGCCGACGGCTCCCGCAGGCAGCCGGTGATGATCCACTCCGCGAAGTTCGGCTCCATCGAACGGTTCCTCGGCGTGCTCACCGAGCACTACGCCGGTGCCTTCCCCGTGTGGCTGGCACCCGTGCAGGTGACCGGCATCCCTGTGGCCGAAGAGTTCAACGACTACCTCGCCGAGGTGGCCGACCAGCTGCGTCGGGCCGGAGTCCGTGTCGAGATCGACGACAGCGACGACCGGTTCCCGAAGAAGATCCGCAACGCGTCGAAGTCGAAGGTGCCCTTCACCCTCATCGCCGGGGGAGAGGACCGCGACGCCGGTGCCGTGTCCTTCCGCTTCCGAGGCGGCGAACAGGAGAACGGAGTCCCCGTCGCCGAGGCGGTGCGACGAATCCTCGACGCGATCGAGTCCAAGGCCCAGGTATGAGCGGAGGCGACGAGGACCGGTCCGCATCGGAGCACCCAGGCGACCGCCTCGGTGAGGAGATTCCCCACCCCGAGGCGGCCGCCGGGTTCCCCGGCGAACCGGACGGATTCCAACGCCTGTGGACACCGCACCGGATGGTCTACATCGACGGTCAGGACAAACCGAAGGACGATCGAGCCGACGAGTGCCCGTTCTGCACGGCACCGGCGAAGACCGACGAGGACGGCCTCATCGTCGCGCGCGGCCAGCACGTCTTCGCGGTGCTCAACCTCTATCCGTACAACCCCGGCCACCTGCTCATCTGCCCCTACCGTCATGTCGCGGACTACACGGACCTGACTCAAGAGGAGACCGTCGAACTCGCCGAATTCACCCAGCAGGCCATGCGCGTCATCCGGGCCGTATCCGGACCCCACGGATTCAACCTGGGCATGAACCAGGGACCGGTCGCCGGAGCCGGAATCGCCGCTCATCTGCACCAGCACGTCGTCCCGCGCTGGGGCGGAGACGCGAACTTCCTGCCCGTGATCGCCCAGACGAAGGCCCTGCCGCAAGTGCACGCCGATGTGCAGGCACGCCTGTCAAAGGAATGGAACCGATGAACCCTGAAGACCTCGGCTCTCTTGCCGAGTACTCCTCGCCAGTGCTGCGCGGCGCCGACACCGTCCTCACGATCCGGCGACCCGACCTGGAGACCAACAGCTACCTCGCACAGCTGTTCTCACTGTCAGAGGACACCTCCCGGCGGCTGACCCATTCATGGTCGGATTCGAGCCCGCAGTGCGGTTCGAGCTGGTCGGGCTACCTGAGCGCGGAGAAGAAGGCCGCCCCGCAGCTCTTCGTCGGCGACAGCCTCGAGACGGCACACCAGATCACGGACAACCACCTCGGAGTCGCCGAATTCGTCCTCGACGACTCCCGGCCACGGGCTCTCTACGTCGCTCGGGTCCCCGAGCCCGGCCGGTACGGGATCGACGAGTCCGTACCGGAGCTCGAAGAGGCACCACGTCGGATCACCTCGGCGTCCTACCTGGCCAACGGGTTAGGCTATACGAACGACCGTCCGGCCCGCGCCTTCCTCGTGGACCTCGCCGAACCCGGTCTCGGCACGGTCGGTCTTCGCGGAGCCTCCGAAGTGCCGCTGTCGACTCTGCTCTCCACCCCGGAGAGCGATGTCCACGACCCGCAGTTCTCCCCGAACGGCACACGGGTGTCCGTGATCTCGGCAGTCCACCCCGACCGGGGGCAGCCCGATCTGCGCTCCACGGTCTGGCTGCTCGAAGGTGAGGACCCGACCCCGCTCGAGCTGCCCTCCATGGACGTCGGTGTCCACCGATGGCTCGACGAGGACACCGTGCTGCTGCTGGGCAATGCTCTGGTGCGAGATGAACTCGACTTCGTCGGGCAGATGCCCGGACTCTTCATCCACGACCTGACTACCGGCTCCACGAGGCGGCTGACCGACCCTGAGACCGTGGCCGCGGCACCGATCCCGCCGCGTACCGACGGGGGAGCGGTCATCGCCGCCGTCGATGCCGACGGAGCCACTCGGATCGTCCGCATCGACCTCGACGCCGCAGAAGTCGGCTTCGACGAGCTCGAGTTCCTCACCGACGAGACCACCGTCGTCAACGGCTTCGACCTCGACGACGATTCGCTCGTCTTCACCGGAGCGAGCCCGGGGTCACCGGCTGTGCTCGGCCGCATCACCCTCGGCGACCGCGGGGACTCCGGGACCGCCTCGGCGCGGGCCGGTGCCGTGATCGTCAAGGAACATCCGGCACCGGCGAACTCCGTCCTGCCTCAGGTGCTGCGTGTGCCCGGCGAATCCGGGACGATCACCGGCTGGCTGGCCAAACCGCACGGCGACGGACCGTTCCCCGTCATCCTCAACATCCACGGCGGTCCCTTCGCCCAATACACGCACTCCTGGTTCGACGAGACCCAGGTGCTCACCTCCGCAGGATACGCCGTCGTGTTCTCGAACCCACGCGGCTCCGGCGGACGCACCCGCAGCTGGGGGACCGCCGTCCAAGGCGATATGGCGGCGCCGGCGATGGCCGATGTGCTGGCCGTCCTCGACCATGCCCTCGAAACTGATCCCACCCTCGATCGCAGCCGCCTGGGCATCCAGGGCGGATCTTACGGGGGATATCTCAGCGCCATGACGATCGCCGCGGACCAGCGCTTCCGCGCAGCAATCGTCGAGCGCGGCTACCTCGACCCCGACAGCTTCGTCGGAACCTCGGACATCGGCCGCTTCTTCACCGAGGAGTACACGAGCCGCAGCCGTGAGGCGATCATGGCCCAATCACCCCTGGCCCATGCCCCACAGGTCGGCACACCGACCCTGGTGATGCACTCGGAACGCGATCTGCGCTGCCCGTTGGAACAGGCCCAGCAGTACTATGCGGCCCTGCAGCGAGCCGGAGTCGACACTGAGATGCTCATCTTCCCCGGCGAGAACCACGAACTCTCCCGGGCCGGGCAGCCGCGCCACCGCAGGCAGCGTTTCGAAGCCATCCTCGACTGGTGGGATCGGCATCTGAACACGCAGCCCGACGGCGAGCGACATCGCCTGGACGCGGCTGACCCGAGCGTCGCCGCTGCGCGCGACTGCGCGTCATGAACGTCGAGTTGGTCGGGAACGCGCAGACCCGATATCGTTCTCTGGACCGCTGTCGCGCTCTTGCCGAAATCCCCCAGCATCATTATTCTGCAAAGACTTGCCTCCCCTCGCCGCCGACCACTGGAGAAACATGAAACCTCGTAAAGCCTCAAGGGTCGTTTTACTCAATGAGCGCGACGAGGTTCTTCTGATCCGGGCCCAAGATCTGCTGAATCCCAGTCACCAATGGTGGATGACCTGCGGCGGCGGTTCCGAACTCGGCGAATCGGCTGCGCAGACGGCGGCCCGGGAGTTGGCCGAGGAGACCGGAATCGAATGCGAACCGCACGAACTCATCGGACCCCTGGCCACTCGTGACGAGGTCTTCGAGTTCACGGAGAAGTCGCTGCGCCAGGTTGAAACGTATTTCGCGTTCCGCACCGCTGAGGACATCGAACTCGAAGACGCGGTCTGGACGGACATCGAGAAGCGCAGCCTGCTCGAATTCCGTTGGTGGACCCGCGAGGACCTTCTGGCCACGACGGAGACGATCTATCCGAAGAATCTGCTCGGCCTCATCGACCTGGCCACCGCCGGATCCGTTCCCGAAGTGCCGCTGGTCATCGACTGAGAACGCATCTGCGGTCCGATGCGGCCCTGCACAGATCTCCGAACGGATGTCTGCACGAGTCTCGTCGGTGACCGTATAGACTTGAGAGGCTGTAACTACAGGAAGGAACACCAGTGGCAGGTCATTCCAAATGGGCAACGACTAAACACAAGAAAGCGGCCATCGATGCCAAGCGCGGCAAGCTCTTCGCCAAGCTGATCAAGAACATCGAGGTTGCCGCTCGCAACGGTGGACCCGACCCCGACGGCAACCCGACTCTCTTCGATGCGATCCAGAAGGCGAAGAAGAACTCCGTTCCGGCCGACAACATCACCCGTGCGGTCAAGCGCGGCGGTGGCCTCGACGGCGCCGGAGTCAACTACGAGACGATCATGTACGAAGGCTATGCCGACGGCGGCGTGGCGCTGCTCATCGAATGTCTCACCGACAACCGCAACCGTGCCGCCTCCGAGGTGCGCGTGGCCGTGACCCGCAACGGCGGAAGCATGGCCGATCCCGGTTCTGTGACCTACAACTTCAACCGCAAGGGCGTCATCATCGTCAACGCTGAAGACACCGACGAAGAGGCCATCCTGCTGGCGACCATGGACGCCGGTGCCGAAGAGGTCAAGGACGAAGGCGAGAAGTTCGAGATCATCTGCGAGGCCACCGATCTCGTGGACGTGCGCACTGCCCTCGTCGACGCAGGAATCGACTACGACTCGGCCGAGGCCTCCTTCGTGCCCGAACTCGAAGTCAGCCTCGACGCAGAGACCGCGCAGAAGGTCTTCACCCTCATCGACGCACTCGAAGACTGCGACGACGTGCAGAACGTGTATTCGAACGCTGACGTCAGCGATGAGGTCCTCGCCGAACTCGATGCCTGATGCGCATCCTCGGCGTTGATCCCGGACTGACCCGGTGCGGGCTCGGTGTCATCGACACCCTGCCCGCACGGAAGGCGACGATGGTCGCCGTCGACGTCCTGCGGACCCCCTCAGCCGACTCCGTCGACCTGCGTCTCGGATCAATCGCCGAGGCGTTCGACAGCTGGTTGGACACATACCGTCCCGATGTCGTGGCCATCGAACGCGTCTTCGCCCGCAACGACGTCTCCACGATCATGGGCACCGCCCAGGTTTCGGGACTGACCATGGGCCTGGCGGCCCGCCGGGGACTGCCCGTGGCCATGCACACGCCGTCCGAGGTCAAAGCCGCGATCACCGGCTCCGGCCGTGCGGACAAGAAGCAGGTCACTTCGATGGTGACGCGGATCCTCGGTCTCGGCGCGCCGCCGAAGCCCGCCGATGCCGCCGATGCCCTGGCGATCGCGATCTGCCATTCGTGGCGCGGGGCGCTCTCGGCCCAATCGACGCCGGGAATGAACAAGGACCTCACCGAACGCAAGGCCGGCGGCCGGCAGGGCAGCGGACTGACGAAGGCCCAACAGCAGTGGGCCGAGGCCATGCGGCGCGCCAAATGAGCATGGGGGAGCGGGTGCCTGCTAACCTGGATTCGTACACGTGTTCCCCTTAAGAAAGGCTGTCCGTGATCAGTTTTCTCAGCGGTACGGTGCATCGGATCGCAGCTGACCACCTCGTCGTTCTGACCTACGGCGTCGGCCGCAAGGTCCACGTCACCCCCGACACCCTGGCCGGAACCCGGCACGGTGCCGAGATCGAAGTGGTCACCAGCCTCGTGGTCCGCGAAGACTCGATGACGCTCTACGGCTTCACCACCGAAGACGAGAGCCACACCTTCGACGTGCTGCTGTCGATCTCCGGGATCGGTCCCCGTCTGGCGATGGCGATCCTGTCGGTGATGGGGCCCGACGAGCTGGCTGCTGCGATCACGAATCAGGACGCCAATGCGCTCACCCGGGTTCCCGGAATCGGGAAGAAGGGCGCCTCGCGCATCATCCTCGAACTCGAGAACAAGCTGCCCAAACTCACCGTCTCCGCTCCCGGACCGACGCTGTCCTTCGGCGGCGGCAGCCAGCAGGTCGTCGATGCCCTCGTCGGCCTCGGCTGGAAGGAATCGCAGGCCGAAGAGGTCGTCGCCGAGGTCGTGACGGAGACCGGTGCTGATGCCGGCACCTCCGTGGTCCTCAAAGCCGCGCTGAAGGTCCTCGGTGCGAAGAAATGACGAGTTCCTCAGGATCTGACTCCTACGAAATGGACTTCGGCGATCAGGAGCTGACCGGGGCCGAACAGGAGAGACTCGTCTCCGGCCGCGCCGAGACAGCCGAACGCGATGCCGAAGCCGCACTGCGTCCGAAGGGCCTCGCCGACTTCATCGGCCAACCGCAGGTGCGTGAGCAGCTCTCACTCGTCCTCGATGCGGCAAAGGCTCGGCAGAAGGCGCCCGACCATGTGCTGCTCTCCGGCCCTCCCGGGCTCGGCAAGACCACTCTGGCGATGATCATCGCCCATGAGATGAACTCGAGCCTGCGGGTGACATCAGGCCCGGCCGTCCAGCATGCCGGTGACCTCGCCGCCATACTCTCCTCCCTCGAAGAGGGCGAAGTCCTCTTCATCGACGAGATCCACCGGATGGCCCGCGCCGCCGAAGAGATGCTGTACGTGGCGATGGAGGACTTCCGCGTCGACGTCATCGTCGGCAAGGGCCCCGGCGCCACCGCCATCCCGCTCGACCTCCCGCAGTTCACCCTCGTCGGGGCCACCACCCGGTCCGGACTGCTGCCGGCACCGCTGCGCGACCGCTTCGGCTTCACCGCCCTGCTCGACTTCTATTCGAGCGCCGACCTGCTCACCGTTCTGCAGCGCTCGGCCCGGATGCTCGGCATAGATGCCGAACTCGCCGGTCTGGAAGAGATCTCCACCCGTTCCCGCGGCACCCCGCGAATTGCGAACCGACTGCTGCGCCGCGTCCGCGACTGGGCACAGGTGCGCGGGAACGGAATCATCGACGAGGAAGCCGCCACCATCGCACTGCGCGTCTACGAGGTCGACGAACTCGGCCTCGACCGCCTCGACCGATCCGTTCTGCAGGTGCTGTGCCGGCGTTTCGGCGGCGGGCCGGTGGGCCTGGGAACCCTCGCAGTCTCCGTCGGCGAAGAAGCCGATACGGTCGAAACCGTATCCGAACCCTACCTCGTACGGGAGGGGCTGATCAGCCGGACTCCGCGCGGACGGGTGGCCACTACGGCTGCCTGGAAACATCTGGAAATGCAGATCCCAGCAAACTATGAGTTCTGAACCCGGCATTTGAGTTCGCTATGAGTGGTGAGGACGAACTAAGCTGGTTCACTGATTCATTCATATGAAAGGCTGATATCTGTGGATTTGCTGATCCCTCTTGCGCTTGCCGCGCTGCTGATCTTTTTCCTATTCAATTCTCGGCGTAAGCAGAAGGCGCGTGCGGAGCAGATCAAATCGGGTCTCGCCCCCGGTGCAACCGTGATGACGACGTTCGGCGTCTTCGGCACAGTGCTCTCCATCGACGAAGAGAACAACCAGGTGACCATCGAGTCGGGACCCGGAACGGTCCTGCGCGTCCACCGCCAGGCCATCGGCCAGGTCGAGAACAACGAGGCCGGCGCACCCGTCGACGCTCCCGCCCCCGTCGATGCCGATTCCGATGTCGACGCCGCCGAAGCCGACGAGAAGCCGGCCATCACCGACGCCGAACTCGACGCCATGAACGCACGCAAGCGCGCCGAGAACGACATTCCGGACGAGGACACTGCTGAGGACGCTGTCGCTGACGACTCCGCTGCGACGACCGAGGACGTCGATGCCGAGACCACCGCTGAGACCGACGATGATTCCGCCGCTGCGGATGACGATTCGACGGACTCCCCGGACTCGGATTCGGACAAGAAGAACTGATCCGTTCCCTCACTCTGCTCCCGACTGAAAGCTGAAACGTGTCCGATATCGAAGAAAAGCCACGCCCTGGTCTGCGCTTCCTGTGGCTGGTGATCGTCACCCTCGTCCTCGCCGGCGTCATCGCTGCGGGCGTCATCTGGTCGAATGCCACGGCGAGTCCCAAACTCGCTCTCGACCTCGAAGGCGGAACTTCGATCATCCTCGAACCGCAGGTGTCGAAGGACACGGACATCAGCAAGGAGCAGCTCGACCAGGCCGTGGCGATCATCCGCCAGCGCGTCGATTCGACCGGTGTCTCCGAAGCCGAGATCACGACGCAGGGCGACCGCAACATCGTCGTGAATCTTCCGGGCAACCCCGATGAGGAGACCCGCAACCTCGTCCGCTCCTCTGCTCAGCTTGTGTTCCGCCGTGTGGCGCTCGTCGGTGACCCGCGTTCACAGGAGCAGGTCCAGAAGGAGCAGGAAGAGAGCGGCGAGAACGGAGACAGCGGCGATTCCTCGGGATCCGATGACGGGCTGAGCGACGAAGAGCGCAAGCGGATCGAGGACCTCACCGGAGGCGACTCCGGGGCGCAGGGTGACGGACAGGACTCTCAGGGCGATGCTCAGGGGCAGGACCAGGCTCCGGCCGGGGGCGGCGAGGTCGCCGAACCGGGCGGAACCACCTCGGCGCAGGACTCGGACGAGTCGGCGAAGGAATCGACCGGCGAAGAGTCCTCGGGATCGGCGAGCGAACCTGCCTCGGAGAAGACTGAGGGCAGCGGGTCGAGCGAAGGCACGAAGGTCACCGACTCGACACCGCGGCCTCTCTTCGATCCGGAGAAGGACGCCTCCGAGTGGCAGACCGAAGCGATCATCAAGGAATACTCGGAGCTCGACTGCACGAACAAGAAGAACCGCACCGGCGGCCAGCAGCAGCCGTCTGACGAACCGGTCGTCGCATGTTCCGAAGACGGTCAGGCGAAGTACATACTCGGACCCGTCGAACTCTCCGGTGATCACCTCGCCGACGCCAGCGCCGGCTATTCCGCAGGAGCCAATGGCGTACAGACGAACAACCCTGCCGTCAACCTCTCCTTCGATGCGACCGGGCGTGAGATCTTCAAGCAGATCACCTCGGACATCACGGACAAGCAGCAGCCCTACAACCAGTTCGCGATCGAACTCGACGGCCTCGTGCTCTCTGCCCCGTCGTCGAACGCGGTGATCACCGATGGCAACGCCGAGATCACGGGCGATTTCAGCCTCGACGAGGCTCAGACGCTGGCCAATCAGCTCAAGAACGGTTCGCTGCCGCTGAGCTTCCAGGTCCAGAGCGAGGACCAGATCTCGCCGACTCTGGGGTCGAACTTCCTCCAGATCGGCATCTACACCGGACTCGTCGGGCTCCTCCTCGTCGTCATCTACTCGCTGCTGCAGTACCGGATGCTCGGCCTCGTCACGGTCTCGAGCCTCGTGGTCGTCGGAGTGCTCACGTATCTGCTGCTGCTCATGTCCTCGTGGCGATACGGCTATCGGCTCTCGTTGGCCGGCCTCGCCGGCATCATCATCGGCATCGGCATGGCGGCGGACTCGTTCATCGTCTACTTCGAACGCGTGAGAGACGAGCTGCGCAGCGGGCGCAATCTGCTCTCTGCCGTCGAAGTCGGCTGGGACCGGGCGAAGCGGACCATCTACGCCTCCAAGGGCGTGAACATGCTCGCCGCAATCATCCTCTACATTCTGGCCGTGGGGTCGGTGCGCGGCTTCGCGTTCACCTTCGGGCTGGCCGTCATCGTCGACGTCATCGTTGTCTTCCTCTTCACCCACCCGATGCTCCAGGTCCTGGCCCGCACGAAGTTCTTCGGCGAAGGCCATCCGATGTCGGGCATGGATCCCCGTCTGCTCGGAGTCAAGCCCGCCGCATATCGCGGGGCACTCGGCCTGTCCATCGACGACAGTGACAAGTCCCCGGAGGCCAGGCGGCGTGAGAAGGCGCGGATGCGCAAGGCCGGTATGACGGCCGAGAGCTCAACTGAGTCGAGCACCGCCGAGACGGCTGAGGCCGAGTCAGAGGAGATCACGACGACGTCCACGACCGATAAAGGCGCGACCAAGAAGCAGAAGGCTGCTCGGTCGAAACCCGCGAAGTCGAAGTCCGCGTCTGCGACGGGCGAAATGACCATCGCCGAGCGGAAGGCCGCGGCTCGCCGAGCCGAAGAAGAGGATGCTGCCGATGACTCGGCGGCAGACGCTGGCAAGGAGGCTGACAAGTGAAACGGTTCTTTGCCTGGGGCAACCGCCTCCACAACGGTGAGACCTCGATCCCCTTCGTCGGCAAGGCGAAGCTGTGGCTGAGCATCGCCGGGGTCCTCGTGATCCTGTCCCTGCTCGTGCCGCTCATCGCCGGATTCAACTTCGGAATCGCCTTCAAGGGCGGTTCGCAGTTCCAGGTCGACCACGTCAGCGACACCTCGGCACCTAAGGGTGAGGGCATCGTCAACGATGCCGTCTCCGGTTCCGAACCGCGATTGACGCCGACCGGCGACACCGCCGTGCAGATCGAGACGAACCAGCTCTCGGATGACCAGATGCAGAAGGTCCGCGACGCACTCGTCGCTGGCTATGACGTTCCGACCGAGGACGTCACCTCGACATTCGTCGGACCCGAATGGGGCCAGGACGTGACCGAGAAGATGGTCCGCGCACTCGTGATCTTCGTTGCCATCGCGATGATCGTCATGGCACTGTACTTCCGCACGTGGAAGATGTCGCTGGCCGCGATCATCGGTCTTGTCGCCGTGATGGTCGTGACCATGGGCATCTACTCGGCCACCGGCATCGAGGTCACGCCCGAAGCGGTCATCGGCTTCCTCACCGTGCTCAGCTTCTCTCTCTATGACACGGTGGTGGTCTTCGACAAGATCCGCGAGAACACGGCACGGTTCAAGGACAAACGGAACCTCAAGTTCTCCGAACTCGTCAATCTCGGTGTCAACCAGACCACGGTGCGCTCGATCAACACCACGGTGGTCTCCGTGCTGCCGGTCGCATCGATTCTCTTCATCGGTGCGCTGGCGCTCAACGCCGGCACGCTCGTCGACATTTCACTGTCCCTGTTCATCGGTATGATTGTCGCAGCGTCGTCGACCCTGTTCGTGGCCAGCCCGCTCTACGCCCTGCTCCGGGCACATGAGCCGGCGGTCGTGGAACAAGAGGCAGCCGTGCGTGAACTACGATTGGACAATGGGGAATCAGACGTCCCTCCGGTGATCTATTCCGAAGTCTGATTCCCTGCAGAGAGGAGATGGTGTGGCTTCGTCCGCTGATTCGCGTCGTCCGCGAGGCATCTCCCGCTTAGCCTGGTGGGCGGCCAGGGCACAGAACAACCCTGGCTACCCCCGAGTCCTGGGTCCGATGATTCGGGCCCTGCAGTCGAACCATCCGAAGGCGGACATCGACCTTGTGGTGCGCGCCTACAAGGTCGCCGAGGAGGCTCATCGCGGTCAGACCCGGAAGTCCGGTGACGCCTATATCACCCACCCCATCGCAGTGGCGACGATCCTCGCCGAGATCGGCATGCTGCCGGTCACCCTCGCCGCCGCACTGCTGCACGACACCGTCGAAGACACCTCATATTCGCTCGAGGAGCTCACCGCGGAATTCGGGTCCGAGGTTGCGGCCATGGTCGACGGGGTGACGAAGCTCGACAAGCTCACCTACGGGCAGGCCGCGCAGTCCGAGACCGTGCGCAAGATGATCGTGGCGATGGCCAAGGACATCCGGGTACTGGTCATCAAGCTCGCCGACCGGCTCCACAATGCGCGCACCTGGCGATTCGTGCCCGCCTCGTCGAGCACGAAGAAGGCCCGCGAGACCCTCGACATCTTCGCCCCGCTGGCACACCGGCTGGGTATGAACACGATCAAATGGGAACTCGAGGACCTGTCCTTCCAGGTCCTCCATCCCAAGGTCTACGACGAAGTCGTCCGACTCGTCGCCGACCGTGCGCCCGAACGCGAGAAGTATCTGGCCACGGTCTCCGAGGAGCTGCAGGGCGAGCTCAAGGAGTCCGGGATCGACGCCTCCATCACGGGACGGCCCAAGCACTACTATTCGATCTATCAGAAGATGGTTGTGCGCGGCCACGAGTTCGCCGACATCTACGATCTCGTCGGAGTCCGCGTCCTCGTCGAATCCGTGCGCGAATGCTATGCCACCCTCGGTATCGTCCATGCCCGCTGGAACCCGGTTCCCGGGCGGTTCAAGGACTATATTGCGATGCCGAAGTACAACATGTACCAGAGCCTGCACACCACAGTGATCGGGCCGGCCGGCAAACCCGTCGAAATCCAGATCCGGACCCACGAGATGGACCGACGCGCAGAATTCGGCGTCGCCGCTCACTGGAAGTACAAGGACCTGAACAAATCCTCGAAGGCCGTGACCTCGAATACCGCACGGTCGGTGAAGGTCTCCGACGCCGGCGCTGTCGACGATGCAGCCTGGCTGCGGCAGCTGCTGGACTGGCAGCGTGAGGTCTCGGATCCCGATGAGTTCCTCGACAGTCTCCGCTATGAGGTGAATTCGAAGGAGGTCTACGTCTTCACTCCCAAGGGTGAGGTGATGAGCCTGCCGTCGGGAGCCACCCCCATCGACTTCGCCTATGCCGTGCACACCGAAGTCGGGCACAAGACCATGGGCGCCCGCGTCAACGGCCGCCTGGTGGCTTTGGACACGGAGCTGAAGAACGGGGATTCCGTCGAGGTCTTCACCTCGAAGGACGAGAACGCCGGGCCCAGCCGCGACTGGCTCGGCTTCGTCAAGAGCCCGCGGGCTCGGAGCAAGATCCGTCAGTGGTTCTCGAAGGAACGCCGCGAAGAGGCGATCGAGAACGGTCGCGAACAGCTCGCCAGAGCGATGCGCCGGCATACGATCTCCGCGGCCTCTCTGATGAGCCAGGAAGCCCTCCAGGTCGTCGCCACAGAGATGCGTCTGCCCGATGTCAGCGCCCTCTACGCTGCGATCGGCAACGGTGTGTCCTCGGCCCAGCACGTCGTCGATCTGCTGGCCAAGGAAGTCGGGGAGGATGACGACTCGGTGGTGCTGTCGCCGGAGCCGCGGAACCGCACCGGCCAGTCCTCGGGACACCATTCTTCGTCAGAAGGCGTCATCGTCAAGGGCGTCGACGATGTGCTCGTCAAGCTCGCTCGCTGCTGCACCCCGGTGCCGGGCGACGAGATCCTCGGCTTCGTCACCCGCGGCTCCGGCGTGTCCGTGCATCGCGTCGACTGCCCGAACGTGACGTCACTCAAACGCGAACCCGAACGCATGGTGGAGGTGTCGTGGGGTGAGAAGACGAGCGGAATCTATCTCGTCCAGATCCAGGTCGAGGCCCTCGACCGCAGCGGTCTGCTCTCCGACATCACGAAGGTCCTCACCGAGACCCATGTGAACATCCTGTCGGCGACCGTCGGCACGTCCCGGGCACGCGTGGCCCAGTCGAAGTTCGTCTTCGAGATGAGCGACGCCAGCCACCTGGACACAGTGCTCTCCGCCGTGCGCAAGGTCGAAGGCGTCTTCGACGTCTACCGCATCTCCGGCGGCTGATCCTCCCGGTCGCTGCCGATCCCGCCGAGGGCCCGGCTGTCCAAGGCAGCGCTGTCCAAGGCGGCGCTGTCCAAGGCGGCGCGCATCTGGGCGACGAACGGTCGGCGGGCCACCTCGGTGAGGTAGTCCCTGAGCCGGTGGCGCAGACCGGTGGGGATCTCCGCAATGATCCCTCGCAGTGCCTTCGCCGATTCTGCGGTACGGGACCGGAAGTGCGGGTAGAGCAGGTCGTAGAATGTCCGTTCTTCCGTCGTGATGGGCAGTGCGTCGATGAGGCACCATTCGTCGTCCGCCAGCGTCGTCTCGTGGACGTCGAAACCGTCATCGGCGATCCACCGTCTTCGGGGCAGAGTGATGAAGTTCAGCGGGGCGGGGGCTCGGCCGAGGCCGCGATGGACCCACCAGGCGGTGTCATGGGAGAGCGCGAGGCCCGGTGGGATGAGCGAATGCAGAGCGGCCATCCGCTCCGCGGGGGAGAGGATCGCGCCCTTACGCACCCATGTCGATTCGGTCAGTCGGATGAGCAGACCGTCGAGGGTGAGCTCGGTGAGCTGCTCATACCCGAAGTCCCGCAGATGAAACAACGCCTCCATACCCGAACTATCGTCGGGTGTGGAGGCGTTGGCAAGACTTCGGCGAGAGCCTGTGGACAGCTGCAGACTCGTTCGTCGGCACCTGTGGACGAGCAGAGAGTCCTCAGTCGAGTTCCGCGGCGGTCTGCGCGAGCTGATCTCTCCAGGCGCGGCGAGCATCAAGCGCTTCCTGCGCCTCGGCGACGGCTTTCTCATCGCCACCTGACTGCGCGGTCTGAAGCTTCTTCTCGAGTTCGACGATCGACTCGTCGAGCTGACTCAGCGCCCCCGACGTGCGGGCTTTCGTCTCCGGGTTGCTGCGCTGCCAAGCGGCCTCCTCGGCTTCGGCGAGCGCACGCTCGACATCACGCAGGCCGTTCTCCATCCGGGAGACACCCGCGCGGGGGACCTTTCCGGCGTCCTCCCACTGATCCTGGATGGTGCGCAGCTCACGCTTGGCCGCCACCGGGTCGGTGATCGGCAGCAGCGCCTGAGCCTTCTTCAGCAGCTCTTCCTTGACGACGAGGTTGCCCTTGAACTCTTCGTCCAGGGCGGCGTTCTCCGCATCACGCGCGGAGAAGAACACATCCTGTGCGGCGCGGAACCTCGCCCACAGAGCGTCATCGTCCTTGCGGGATGCACGCGGAGCACGCTTCCACTGGCTCATCAGGTCCTTGTACTTCTGGGACACGGTGCGGAAGTCGGTCGAGGCTGACAGCGACTCCGCCTCGGCGACGATCTTCTCCTTGATCCGCTTGCCCTCGGCATTGACCTTGTCGAGTTCGGCGAAGAACTCCTTGCGCTTGTGTTCGAAGGTGTTCCGCGCCTGAGAGAATCGACCCCAGAGCTCCTGGTCGATGGCCCGCGGCAGACGCGGTCCGCTGCGCTGCATGTCCTTCCACTGTGCGAAGAGCTCACGCAGGCGGGCACCCGACTGCTTCCACTGGATCTTCGACGGATCCTGTTTGGCCAGGGCCTCGGCCTCGACGACGAGAGCCTCACGGTCCTCGGCCGCGGCGAGCTTCGCAGTCTGGGCGCGGGCGGCCTGTCGGGACTCCGTGGCCTCGGCATCGGAGATGAGGGTGTCGAGCGTGGCGCTCAGTCCCTTGAGATCGCCGACGACATTGGCCGCCGGCAGCGACTCCTGCAGTGTCTTCGCCGCCGACATGACCTCACGGCCAGGGGCACCGGCGGAGAGGCGATTGCGCAGCAGGACGGCGCTCTCCGCGAGTTCGACGTACTTCTTCGCGAAGTACTCGAGCGCCTCCTCGGGGGTGGCATCCGGGTACTGGCCGACGGCCCGCTCACCATCAGCAGCGGTGACGAACACATTGCCCTGTGCATCGGCCCGACCATGAGTCAACGCGCGAGCCACCTCGGCGTCGTGGTCGATATGGCTGGCATTGACCACCTGTGCCGCCTGCGGACGCGGCAGCGACGACGGGCGGGGGGTCGGCTTCGGTGTCGGGGTCGACATGGTTCTCACCTTGTTTCCATCGGTCGAACCGGCGGGTCTTCACTCCCGCCGATCACTCGATTGTGGGATAGACGTTATCCCAGCATAACCATCGGCGTGCGTGTAGATAGACTTTGCACATGGATGTGTTCTCGACCAACGCCGAATTCCTCGACGTCAACTGCTATGCCGTGCGCGCTGCCGGACGCAGCGACTGCATTCTCATCGACTCCGGATACGACTGTGCTCCCGGACTCGAGACGCTGCTGAGCGAGGAGGGACTGGAGCCGCGGGCGATCTTCCTCACGCATGGTCACCCTGACCATATTCTGGGCCTGACCAATGTGCTCGCCCGCTGGAACGTGCCCGTCCACCTCGGCGCCCCGGACCGGTACCGACTGGACTCACCGGCGACGACGCTCAACCCGCAGTTCGCGGCGATGCTCGCCCCGCTGGTCGCAGACTGGAACGCCCCCGAGGCCGACGACATCACCGAAGGGCAGAGCTTCGAGGTCGCCGGGCTGACCATCACGGCAGTCGCCGCACCCGGCCATACCGAAGGATCCATGCTGCTGCGCGTCTTCGACGGTGAGGAAGAAGCCATCTTCACCGGTGACGTCGTCTTTGCCGGAGCCATCGGCCGCGTCGACCTGCCCGGGGGAGACCCGGAGGCGATGCAGGCGACTCTGCGGGCGTTCACGACGCTGCCCGACGTGCCGATCTATCCTGGACACGGACCGGCTTCGCGGGTGAGCACGGAACTCGCGACGAACCCGTTCTTCTGAGCGGCTCCGACCGAGCACCCCAGGCCGCCCCTCCGAGCCCATCGCCCGGATCTCACCGACACCACCCGATTCAGCGGTGCCGCACGGCATCGCCACCGCACCGAAAGCAAGGAGCACCATGGCGAAGTCAGCCCGTCTGTCCGGATTCCCGGAACGACTTCCGGCCGAACGCGTGATCGAGAAGGCCGTCATCGACACTCTCGAGCACACCTTCGCCCTGCACGGGTTCTCTGCCCTCAACCACCGCGCCGTCGAACCGATCAGCCAGCTGGCCAAGGACGGGGAGATCGACAAGGAGATCTTCGCCGTCTCCCGGCTGCACTCCGACGGCGCCGAACGCAATCCGCTCGGCCTCCACTTCGATCTCACGGTGCCCCTGGCCCGATACATCGCCGACAATGCGAACGAGTTGAGCTTCCCGTTCAAGGCAGCCCGCGTCCAGCCCGTCTGGCGAGGCGAACGACCGCAGGCAGGCCGATACCGGGAGTTCATCCAGGCCGATATCGACGTCATCGCCGATGGTGAGCTGCCTGGACACTTCGAGGTCGAGATCCCTCTGGCCGTGGCCGACGCGTTCTCCCGTCTCGCTCCTCTCGGCGTGCCCGGAATCAAAATCGTCGTCAACGATCGGCGACTGCTCGAAGGGTTCGCTCGCGGAGTCGGGCTGACGGACATCCAGGCCGTGCTGCGCTGCCTCGACAAGTACGACAAGATCGGCCCCGCCGAGGTCGGCAGGCTGCTCGCCGCCGAAGCCGGCGCCGACGAGGACCAGCAGCGTCTGTGCCTGGAGCTGGCCGCGATCGAATCCGACTCCCCGGACTTCGCCGATGAGGTGCGCGCGCTCGGCGTCGAACACCCGCTGCTCGACGCCGGACTCGAGTCGCTGACGACCATGCTGCGTGCCGCAGCCGAACGAGCCCCGGGGGTCGTCGTCGCGCAGCTCAAGATCGCTCGCGGTCTCGACTACTACACGGGAGCGGTCTACGAGACTCAGCTGATCGGCCACGAAGACCTCGGTTCCGTGTCCTCCGGCGGCCGCTACGATTCCTTGGTCACTGTGGGGAAGAAGAACTATCCGGGGGTGGGCATGTCCATCGGGGTCTCCCGACTCATGGCGTTCATCCTCGGCGAAGGATCCGATATCCGTGCCACCCGTGGCACCCCCTCGGCCGTCGTCATCGCCGTCACCGACGAAGCCAAACGGGACGAGGCCGACGCGGTGGCGCAGGCCCTGCGAGCCCGTGACGTCCCCTGCGAGGTCTCACCGTCGGCAGCGAAGTTCGGCAAGCAGATCCGCTACGCCGAACGCCGCGACATCCCGTTCGTCTGGTTCACCGACGGCGAGTCCGGCCACGAGGTCAAGGACATCCGCTCGGGAGAGCAGACCTTGGCCGATCCCGCCGCCTGGACACCGGAGGCCGCGGACCTGTGGCCACGAGTGTACCGGGCATGATCGGCGAACGACTATCATTGTTCAGGCGCTAGACCACAAAACCACAAAGGAGCCTTAGGTGCTGCGAAGCCACGAAGCCGGAAGCCTGCGAGCCGCGAACGCAGGAGAAACCGTCACCCTCACCGGGTGGGTCGATCGTCGTCGCGATCACGGAGGTGTCGCCTTCATCGATCTGCGAGACGCTTCGGGAATCGTGCAGGTCGTCGTCCGCGAAGACGACGCCCACCAGCTGCGCAATGAAACCGTCATCAAGGCCACCGGCACCGTCTCGGTCCGCCCCGACGGCAACACGAACTCGAACCTGCCGACCGGTGAGATCGAGATCATCGACACCAGCGTCGAGGTGCTCTCCGAAGCTGCGGCGCTGCCGTTCCAGGTCTCCGACCACGCCGAGGACTCCGGTGCCGTGGGGGAGGAGACCCGTCTGCGCTACCGGTACCTCGACCTGCGCCGGTCGGGTCCGGCGAAGACGATTCGCCTGCGCTCCGATGTCAACAAGGCGGCACGGTCGGTCCTCGACGCCCACAGCTTCGTCGAGGTCGAGACACCGACCCTGACGAAATCGACACCGGAGGGGGCACGGGACTTCCTCGTGCCCGCCAGGCTCAAGCCCGGCTCCTGGTACGCACTGCCGCAGTCGCCGCAGCTGTTCAAGCAGCTGCTGCAGGTCGCCGGCATGGAACGCTACTACCAGATCGCCCGCTGCTACCGTGATGAGGACTTCCGCGCCGACCGTCAGCCCGAATTCACCCAGCTCGACATCGAAGCCTCCTTCGTCGAGCAGGACGACATCATCGCGTTGGCCGAAGAGATCCTCACCGCACTGTGGAAGCTCATCGGCTACGACATCACGACCCCGATCCCGCACATCACCTACCACGAGGCGATGGAGAAGTACGGCTCGGACAAGCCCGACCTGCGCTTCGGCCTCGAACTGAACAACCTCACCGAGTTCTTCGCCGACACCCCCTTCCGCGTCTTCCAGTCCGAGTACGTCGGCGCCGTCGTCTACCCCGGCGGCGGATCGCTGCCCAGGCGGCAGCTCGACGCCTGGCAGGACTGGGCCAAGCAGCGCGGCGCGAAGGGCCTGGCCTATGTGCTCATCGCCGAGGACGGCACCCTGTCCGGCCCCGTGGCCAAGAACATCTCCGATGAGGAGAAGGCAGGACTCGCCGAGGCGACCGGAGCGAACCCGGGCGATGCGATCTTCTTCGCCGCCGGTGAGGCGAATTCCTCCCGCGCCCTGCTCGGTGCCGCCCGCAACGAGATCGCCGAACGCACGGGACTCATCAAGGACGGCGACTGGGCGTTCGTGTGGGTCGTCGACGCACCCCTGTTCGAGTCGGCCGCCGATGCTCAGGCTGCCGGCGACGTCGCTGTCGGCGGCGGACAGTGGACCGCGGTCCACCACGCCTTCACAGCACCGAAGCCCGAATTCCTCGACACGCTCGAATCCGACCCAGGCAAGGCTCTGGCCTACGCCTACGACATCGTCTGCAACGGCAACGAGATCGGCGGCGGCTCCATCCGCATCCACCGCAAGGATGTGCAGGAACGAGTCTTCACGATCATGGGCATCACCGAGGAAGAGGCGCAGGAGAAGTTCGGCTTCCTCCTCGAGGCCTTCAAATTCGGTGCGCCCCCGCACGGCGGCATCGCCTTCGGCTGGGACCGCATCGTGTCCCTGCTGGCCGGGGTCGACTCGATCCGTGAGGTCATCGCGTTCCCGAAGTCCGGTGGCGGCTTCGATCCGCTGACGCAGGCTCCGGCACCGATCACCGATGCCCAGAGGGCCGAGGCCGGAGTCGACTTCGAGCCGGAAGACGACGACGCAGAGGCCTGATGAGCCAGGAACCGAATCTGTTCTCCGACGGCCCGGACCAGGAATCTCCTGGTCCGGGCTTCGCCGGTTCCTCCGGGACCTCCTCGGGGCGGGCCCTGGATCCGCTCGCGGTGCGGATGCGTCCGCGGACCTTGGACGAGGTCGTCGGCCAGGAGCACCTGACCTTCCCCGGATCCCCACTCAACCAGCTCGTCGAAGCCAGCGGGGGAGACCGGGCGGGGGCCTCCTCGGTGATCCTGTGGGGCCCACCCGGAGTCGGGAAGACGACTCTGGCCCATGTCATCTCCCACGCGCCCGGACGCACCTTCGTCGAACTCTCCGCGATCACCGCAGGTGTCAAGGACGTCCGTCAGGTGATCGAGAACGCCCGCCGCGAACGCGAAATGTACTCACGCACGACGGTGCTCTTCCTCGATGAGATCCACCGCTTCTCCAAGGCCCAGCAGGACGCTCTGCTGCCGGCGGTGGAGAACCGCCTGGTCGTGCTCGTGGCCGCGACCACGGAGAACCCGTCATTCTCGGTGATCTCACCGCTGCTGTCGCGCTCCCTCATGCTCACCCTGCGTCCCCTCGACGACGAAGCGGTCGGCAATCTGCTCGACCGTGCCGTGGAATCCGACCGCGGTCTGGCCGGGCAGTTCACCCTCACCGAGGAGGCCCGGAACTTCATCGTCCGCATCGCCGGAGCCGACGCCCGCCGGTCGCTGACCGTCCTCGAAGCCGCCGCGGGAATCGCCGCCGCCCAGATCGAGGAGGAGACCGAGGGACCGATAGCGATCACCGAGTCCGCCTGCGCCGAGGCGAGCAGCGAGACCGTTCTGCGCTATGACAAGAACGGCGACCAGCACTACGACGTGGTCTCTGCATTCATCAAGTCCATCCGCGGCTCCGATGTCGATGCGGCTCTGCACTATCTGGCGCGGATGATCGTCGCCGGTGAAGACCCGCGCTTCATCGCTCGACGAGTCGTCATCTCCGCGGCCGAAGACATCGGCATGGCCGACCCGCAGGCGCTGCCCATTGCGGTGGCCGCCTCGACGGCGGTGCAGAACATCGGCATGCCCGAAGGACGGATCCCGCTGGCAGAGGCGGTCACGTACCTCGCCCTGGCACCGAAGTCGAACGCGAGCTACCGGGCCCTGGATGCTGCGATCGCCGATGTCAAGAACGGATTCGCCGGACAGGTGCCCATGCATCTGCGCGACGCCCACTATCCGGGGGCGAAGGAACTCGGCCACGGCGAAGGATACAAGTACTCCCACGACTTTCCGCACGGAGTCGCGGATCAGGAGTACCTGCCGGAAACGCTGCGCGGAAAGCGCTACTACACTCCGACGGGCAATGGAATGGAGAGGTCGATGGCCGAAAGGCTGGAGAACCTGCAACGCCTGCTTCGGCCCTGATAGCTTTGACTTAGACGCGGCAGCGAAGACGCCCGCTGAGAGAGCGGCCGAGCGAGGAGGACGGCATGGCAGACATCGTCATCACCATCGCCGCCGCGCTGGCCTTCGGCATCCTCGCCCACGAGGTCCGCATCCCACCCCTCGTCGGGTTCCTCGCCGCCGGATTCTGCCTCCACCTCTTCGGCTTCACCGCATTCGCCGGCCTGCAGGAGGTCTCTGACCTCGGTGTCGTGCTCCTCCTGTTCACGATCGGACTGAAATTCGACCTGCGCTCCCTGCTCCAACCCGAGGCCCACGGCACTGCACTGCTGCATATGGTCACGGTCGTCCTCCTCGGCGCCGGAACAATCGGATTCGCCACCGTCATCGGCGTCGTCAGCGTCGGCGGGGGACTCGGTACGCTGGCGCTGCTGGGGTTCGCACTCTCGTTCTCCTCGACAGTGCTCGTGGTCAAAGTCCTCGAGGACCGTTCGGACGACGGCTCCTACTACGGTCAGATCGCCATCGCGATCCTCGTCCTGCAGGACCTCGCCGCGGTTGCCTTCATCACCATCGCCGGTGAGGAGCCGCCGAGCCCATGGGCGCTGGCGCTGCTCCTGCTCATCCCGGGTGTGTGGGTGCTGCGTCGGATCCTCGACCGTGTCGGCCGCGGCGAACTCCTCGTCCTCTTCGGCGTGGTCATGGCTCTGGGGCCGGGATACGTCGCCTTCGAATCCGTCGGCATCCACGGCGACCTCGGGGCTCTGGTCCTCGGCCTGCTCTTCTCCACCCATCCGCGGGCCGTCGAGATGTCGAAGTCGCTGTTCAGCGTCAAGGAGCTCTTCCTCGTCGGCTTCTTCGTCGTCATCGGACTGCAGGCGGTCCCGACCTGGTCCGACCTGTTCATGGCGTTCCTCCTCTGCGCTGTCCTGCTGCCGTTCAACTTCGTCAGCTTCTTCCTCATGGGCCGACTCTTCGGGCTGCGCAACCGCACGAGCGTGCGCACCAGTCTGGCACTCAGCAACTTCTCCGAATTCGCCCTCATCGTCGTCGCCGTCGGCATCGACAACGGCCTGTTCGCCGACGACTGGCTGACCATCACCGCATTGGCCGTGGCGCTGGGCATGATCATCTCCTCGCTGGCCAACTCCTACAGTCTGCAGATCGTCGCGAAGCTCGACGAGATCCTGCCCGACGAGAACGAAGCCAGGCTGCGGAAGAACGACCGACCGCTCGACACCGGCGCCGCCGAGGTGGTCGTCCTCGGAATGGGACGAATCGGACGCGGCGCCTATGAGCGCTTCGTCGAACGCGGCGACAGCGACGTCATCGGCATCGACAACGACCATCTCGTCATCGAAGCTCTGCGGGAGGACGGCTTCACCGTCCTCGAAGGCGATGCCACCGACCACGAATTCTGGCACCGCCTCGTCGTCGGCGGGACCGCGCACACGGTGGTGCTGGCCATGGCGCTGCACGACTCGAACACCTTCGCCCTCGAACAGCTGCGCATCGCCGGCTTCCCCGGCACCATCGCCGCCGTCGTCCAACGTCCCGATCAGGTCGAGCATTTCGCCCGTGCCGGTGTCCACGCGGTGATCAACATCTATAGCGGTTCGGGAGCGGCGGTGGCCGACGCCGCCATCGACAGCCATGAAGACGACTGTCGGAAATGACAGCAGAGACAGCGGTCGGGCCGAACGGAACCGATCGGGCCGAACCCGCTGGGCGCGCGGGGCCGGCCGGACGCGGTGGGCGGGCCGACGGAGTGGTCGGGTCAGGCAGGCCCGCGGAGTCAGTGGGTCAGGCAGGCCCGCGGAGTCAGTGGGTCAGGCAGGCCCGCGGAATGAGTCGGGAACATCACAGCCGCGAGTCCGCCGATCCGCTTTGCGGCGAGAGCCGTGCACCCGCTAAGATTGACAGCTGTTGTGCCTGCACCCTAAAGGCGGTCGGTGCGAGCGGATCTCGACGCTCAATCCCTCTTTCCCATCCGGGGAAACAACAGTCGCGTTCGGGGCGAGAACCTCAAAGGCCCTTCGTGACAGAACTCATTGATGAAAGGTAATACAGTGCCAGCACCAGCACGTAATCGCCGGATGACGCGCGTCTCGCGCGCCCTCGGCATTGCTCTGACACCCAAGGCCGAGAAGTACTTCGAGCGTCGCCCGTACCCTCCAGGTGAGCACGGCCGCGCCCGTCGTCGCAACGACAGCGACTACTCGGTCCGCCTCAAGGAGAAGCAGCGTCTGCGCGCGCAGTACGGCATCCGCGAGGCTCAGATGCTCAAGACCTACAAGGAAGCCAGCCGTCTGCCCGGTCTGACCGGTGAGACCATGGTCGAGCTCCTCGAATCGCGTCTCGACGCCCTCGTCCTGCGTGCAGGCTTCGCCCGCACCATGGCCCAGGCCCGTCAGTTCGTCGTTCACCGTCACATCACGGTCGAGGGACAGCGCGTGGACCGTCCCTCCTTCCGCGTGAAGGAAGGCCAGACCATCCAGGTGCACGAGCGTTCGGCTTCGATGGACCCGTTCCAGGTCGCCGCCGCCGGTGGTCACAAGGACGTCCTGCCCGCAACTCCGGGCTACCTCAACGTGAACCTCGAGGGTCTGCAGGCAACCCTGCTGCGCACCCCGAAGCGCGAAGAGGTCCCGGTCACCTGTGACGTTCAGCTCGTCGTCGAGTTCTACTCGCGCTGATCGACTGAACACAGCACATCGCGCCACTATGACTGCCCGGGACCTCAGGTTCCGGGCAGTCGTCTATTCACCCAGCGGCTCGCCGTGCACGCCGGTACTCGACCTCGATCAAGGCGGAGCGCGTATATCGAAGGGTCTACGGACCGCCGGACGCGCTGCGGCTTGAACGAGTGGACATCGGCCGTCGCCTCGGCGCCCCACCGGCAGAGGGGCACCCCCCGGCACGCCGCGCCACCTCGCATATTGCGACGGAGCCATTAAACTAGTCCCTGTTGAGTGCGGGTACGCACGAGTAAGCGTCGGGTGCAGACGCACAGGCAATATCTGAAAGGCCTTGGATTGAAGACGGCAGAGATCAAACAACGCTGGTTGGACTACTTCGAAGCGAACGGGCACACCGTGGTCCCCTCGGCGTCGGTGATCAGCTCCGATCCGTCCATCCTGTTCAACATCGCGGGAATGGTGCAGTTCATTCCCTACCTGACAGGTCGTGAACCGGCACCGTTCAACCGCGCCACCAGTGTGCAGAAGTGTGTGCGCACCGGAGACATCGAAGAGGTCGGCAAGACGACCCGTCACGGCACGTTCTTCCAGATGAACGGCAACTTCTCGTTCGGCGACTACTTCAAGCGCGATGCCATCAAGTTCGCCTGGGGACTGCTGACGAACCCCGTCGCCGAGGGCGGGCTGGGCTTCGATCCGGACCTGCTGTGGGCGACGGTGCACGAGGACGATGCCGAGACCATCGACATGTGGCTCGAGGAGACCTCCGTTCCCCGGGAGCGCATCCAGCTGCGCGACAATGAAGACAACTTCTGGCATACCGGCCAGCCCGGCCCCGGAGGCTACTGCTCCGAGATCTACTTCGACCGCGGCCCCGCCTACGGCGTCGAGGGCGGACCGGTGGCCGACGAAGACCGGTATATCGAGATCTGGAATCTCGTGTTCATGGAGTTCGAACTCTCCGATGTCCGTTCGAAGGTCGATTTCGACATCGCCGGTGACCTGCCCGCGAAGAACATCGATACGGGTATGGGACTCGAACGTGTCGCCTTCCTGCTCCAGGGCGTGGAGAACATGTACGAGATCGACGAGGTCTACCCCGTCATCGAGGCCGCCAGCCGCTTGGCCGGTCGGAGCTACGGTGAAGACGAGCACGCCGATGTGCAGCTGCGCGTCGTCGCCGACCACGTCCGTTCGGCCCTGATCATCATCGGCGACGGAGTCCGCCCCGGCAACGAAGGCCGCGGATACATCCTCCGTCGTCTGCTTCGCCGTGCTGTGCGCGCCATGCGCCTGCTCGGAGTCAAGGAAGAGGTCCTGCCCGAGCTGCTGCCGGTATCCATGCAGGCCATGAAGCTGTCCTACCCCGAACTCGAAACCGACTTCGACCGGATCTCGCGGGTGGCCTTCGCCGAGGAGAAGGCGTTCCTGCGCACCCTCGAATCCGGCACCCAGCTGTTCACCAATGCCGCTCAGTCGGTCAGCGGTGGGGACAAGACCATCAGCGGAGACATCGCCTTCGCCCTCCACGACACCCACGGATTCCCCATCGACCTCACCCTCGAAATGGCCTCCGAGGCCGGGCTGAACGTCGATGAGGCCGGCTTCCGCGAGCTCATGGATCAGCAGCGGACCCGTGCCAAGGCCGATGCCAAGGCGAAAAAGGGCGGTGGCCACACCGACCTGTCCGCCTATTCGGCGCTGCTCGAGGACGGCACCAGCGAATTCGTCGGCTATGACCGGCTCGAAGCCGACTCCCGAGTCCGTGGGATCGTCACCGACGGTGTCGGGGCCGAGGTGCTCACCACCGGCCAGAGCGGGGACGTCGTCCTCGACCTCACCCCGTTCTACGCCGAGTCCGGCGGCCAGCGCGCCGATATCGGCCTCATCTCCGGGCATGGCTTCACCGCTCGCGTCACCGACGTGCAGAACCCGATCAAGGGTCTGCCCGCCCACCGCGTCGAGGTCATCGACGGGGAACTGCGCGTCGGCGACGAAGTCCTCGCCGCCGTCGACCACGACCACCGGTTCCAAGGTGCACAGGCCCATACCGCCACCCACCTCGTCCACGCTGCGCTGCGGGAGATCCTCGGCAGCCACGCCGTGCAGGCCGGATCACTCAACCAACCCGGATACATGCGCTTCGACTACTCGTTCCCCGAAGCCCCGAGCACCCAGATGCGGGCCGAGATCGAAGAGGTCGCGAACCTCGCGGTGCGCTCGAACTACGAGGTCGGCACCGAATACATGTCCTTCGATGATGCGAAGAAGTCCGGTGCCATGGCCCTCTTCGGCGAGAAGTACCCGAACGTGGTGCGCGTCGTCGACATCGGCGGACCCTTCTCCCGCGAACTCTGCGGGGGCACCCATGTCGGCGGCTCCGCCGAGGTCGGACCGATCTCCGTGCTCTCCGAAGCCTCCGTCGGCTCCGGAGTCCGCCGCATCGAGGCCTCCGTCGGCATGGACGCCTTCCGCTCTCTGGCTGCCGAACGGACCATCGTGTCCTCCTTGTCGGAGATGCTCAAGGTTCCCGGCACCGATGTCCCCTCCCGCGTCTCCGATCTGATGAGCAGGCTCAAGGACGCGGAGAAGGAGATCGCTCGGCTGGGCGCCCAACAGCTGCTGGCCTCGGCCGGGAAGTTCCTCGATGAGGCACAGACCGTGGGCCAGACGCTGTTCGTGCAGGCCGAACTCGGCGATATCGCCAACGCCGGAGACATCCGCACACTGGTGACCGACCTGCGCAACCGGGTCTCGGGCCGTCAGGCCGTGATCGTCGGCATCGGAGTCAGCAACGGCAAACCCGTCGTCGTCATCGCCACCACCGAGGCGGCCCGCGCCGCCGGTCTGCAGGCCGGCAGGCTCGTGTCGCTGGCCTGCGGCGAACTCGGCGGCGGAGGCGGCGGCAAGCCCGACCTCGCGCAGGGCGGAGGCAGCAGCCCCGCAGCGATCCCGTCCGCCATCGCGGCAGTCAAGGCAGCCATCCAGTGAGTTTCCGCCGAGGTCGCCGGCTGGGTCTCGACATCGGTTCGGTCCGGATCGGTGTCGCCGCCAGCGACCCCGACGGGATTCTGGCCACCCCGCTCACCGTCGTGCGTCGCACAGACGAACCGGCGGCGCTGAAACAGCTGCGCGACATCGTCGACGAGTACGAACCCATCGAACTCCTGGTGGGGGACCCGAAGTCGCTCGACGGGGCCGCGCGGGCCGCAGCCACCTCGGCGCTGGACTTCGCCCGCCGGATCTCCGCGGCCACCGGCACATCGGTCCGCCTCGTCGACGAACGATTCACCACGGTCGAAGCCCACCACGCTCTCGCCGCAGCCGGAAAGTCATCGCGCCAGCGACGCGAGATCGTCGACGCCCAAGCCGCCGTGATCATCCTCCAGAACGCCCTCGAGTACGAACACAACACCGGTGTCCCCGCCGGCCGTGAGATGCCCGACGAGGAGAACGACGAATGAGCCCGATCACCGAAGAATTCTCGTCCGACGAAGGACTGACCCGCGCGGAGGTCCGTGCGAAGAAGCGGCGCAGAATGATGCGCCGGCGCCGGACGACGACGATCGTGATCATCTGCGTCCTCGTCTTCAGCATCGGGGGATTCTTCGGTGTGCGCGCCGCCGGGGGAGTCTTCGAAGACCTGTTCGGACCCAAAGGCGACTATGAAGGTCAGGGAACGAACGAGGTGTCGATCGAAATCGCTCCCGGCTCCTCGGCGCGCACTGTGGCCAATCAGCTCGTCGAAGCCGGAGTGATCATGAACTCCGATCCCTTCCTCGACGAGGTCGAACGCCGTGATGCCACCATCCAGGCAGGAACGTGGACGATGCGGGAGAAGATGAGCTCGAAGGCCGCGGTCGAAGCGCTCATCAACCCCATCGCCCCGCCGAAGATCACGGTCGCCGAAGGCAAACAGGTCGAAGAGATCAAGGCGATCATGATCGAGTCGGGAATGAACGCCGACGAGGTCGACAAAGCCATCGACGACAAGACGCCGCAGGACTACGGACTCGACATCGAGGCCCCGAGCCTCGAAGGCTACCTCTACCCGGCGACGTACGACATGAACAAGCAGAAGACAGCCGAAGACATCGTCCAGAACATGGTCGATAAGACCGAGACCGAACTCGGCGAACTGGGGATCGAGAACAAGGACGCCAACCGCATCCTCACCCTGGCGAGCCTCGTGGAGAAGGAATCCCCGGGAGACTCCGAGGTGCGGTCGAAGGTGGCCCGGTCCTTCCTCAACCGCATCTCCGAGAAGTCTCAGACGGGAGGATTGCTCCAATCGGACGCGACCGTGGCCTATATCCACGGTGCCCGCTCCGACCTGACGACGACGAAGAAGGAACGCCAATCGGACTCGCCGTACAACACGTACAAGAAGAAGGGCCTGCCTCCCGGCCCGATCAACTCGCCGAGCCGAGGAGCTGTCGAAGCCGCGCTCGACCCCGCCGACGGTGATTGGCAGTTCTTCGTCGCAACGAACCCGGATACGGGGGAGACGAAGTTCGCCGACAACTACGAGGACCACAAGAAGAACGTCGAGATCTACCGCAAGTGGCTGCGCGAGCACAGCAAGGACGACGGATAGCCAGTGAGGATTGTCGCCGCGGTGCTCGGTTCACCGATCGCACATTCGAAGTCCCCGCTGCTCCATCGGGCCGCCTTCGCGGCCCTCGGCATGGCGTCCAGCGAATACTCCCGGTTCGAGCTCGGAGCCGATGACCTCGAGAGCTTCCTCGACTCCTCTCCCGACCACACCGGGTTCTCGCTGACGATGCCGCTGAAGGACCGGCTCGTCACCCTCGCCGCCGAACGCGGGTGGAGCGTCGATGAGACGGCTGCACTGACGGCCGCCGGCAATACCCTTGTCCGCCGCGACGGTCAGGTGCAGGTGACGAACACCGACGTCGAAGGCATCGTGCGTGCGATCTCTGCGCACACAGATGCGGAAGTCGCGAGTGCGGGAGCCGGCCGGGCGACGATCCTCGGGGCCGGAGCCACCGCCGCCTCGGCGCTCGTGGCCTGCCACGATCTCGGGATCACCCATGTGGACTTCCGCGTCCGCAGCCCCGACCGCGCCCGCCGGGTCCTCGACCTGGCCGAGCGCATCGGACTGACCGCCTCGGTGGGGGACCTGACCCGCCTCGGCGCGTCGAGGTTCGTCATCTCCACCCTGCCCGCCGAGGCGGCCCCCGACCCGGTCTGGGACGATTCGTTCACCGCCGGTGACATCGCCCTCGACGTCGCCTACGCCGGTGCTTCGACCTTCCTCGCCGCGGCCGCCGCCCACGGTCTGCGACCAGTGTCCGGAACCGCCATGCTCGTCGAACAGGCCGTCGCCCAGTTCGAGATGTTCCTCGGCGCGGCACGGGCGGCCGCGGGAGACGCCGAGGAAGGACTCGCGACCGACACACAGAAGCCGGGTCTGCGGGACCGCATCACCCACGCCATGTACTCGGCCCTGAGTGACCAGCATCCTTCGGCCCGGGCCTGAGGGAGTCGCCATGGTGGAGGTCGGGGTGATGCACGGGATGGTCATCGGCCTGACCGTACTCATCGCCGTGGCCGTCGGCCTGATGCTGGCGCGCACCCTGCGCACCTGGATCGCCGATGATGCTCACGCCGTCGTGCTCGAAGGTTCCCGCAGGAGTTTCGGACTCGTCATCGCCGGAACCCTCATCGCCGCGCTCGGCGGACTCGCCCTCCCCGTCGGCGAGGTGCTGACGACTCCGGCCGACCACATCGGCGCAGCACTCCTGCTGGGCTCGGTCGCCGGGGCCACCCCGTTCCTCGTGCACACCGACATCGTGGTCCGGCGCCTGCCTGATCGGATCGTCTGGCCGCTCATCGGCATCGGCGTCGTCACCGCTGTTCTCGCCTCGGTGCTGGGCGGCACGAGCGTGTGGTTCCTCGTCCTCTTCGCCGGGATCATCGCGACCATCTTCTTCGCCGGTGTGCACCTGCTGGGACGGGTCATGAACGCACGGACCATGGGCCTCGGCGACGTCAAACTCGCCTTCGTCGTGTTCTCCACCGCCGCTCTCTTCCAACCCTTCGCCGCGGTCCTCGTCCTCGTGGCGATGATGCTCATCAGCGGGATCTGGGCGCTCTTCGGCGCGATTCGAGCCGGTCGGGTGCGCGGGGTGACCATCGCTTTCGGACCCGCCATGCTATCCGGCATGTGGCTCGGGTGCCTGTTCGGTCCGATCCTTTTGTAGAATCGGTGGAATGTTGAGATGGCTGACTGCAGGCGAATCCCACGGCGAAGCGCTGACCGGGATCATTGAAGGGCTTCCCGCCCATGTACCGATCACCAGGGACGATATTCGAGCGAGCTTGGCTCGCCGCCGACTCGGCTATGGCCGCGGCGCACGAATGAAGTTCGAAGCCGACGAGGTGCGCCTCCTCGGCGGCGTCCGACACGGGGAGACCTTGGGCTCACCCGTGGCGATCGAGGTCGGCAACACCGAATGGCCGAAGTGGGAATCCGTGATGAGCCCGGACCCCGTCGACACGGCCGAGCTCGAGGGGCTGGCACGCAACGCCCCTCTGACCCGGCCGCGTCCGGGGCATGCCGATATCGTCGGCATGCAGAAATACGGTTTCGACGAGGCCCGCCCCGTGCTCGAACGCGCCTCGGCCCGGGAGACTGCGATGCGCGTGGCGCTGGGCACCGTGGCTGCGAATCTCCTCGCCGAACTGGGCATCACCCTCGTCTCCCACACCGTGGCCATCGGCGGCGCCGAACACGCCGCCGATGCGCTGCCGGAACTGCCGACTGCGGCCGACGTCGAGGCCCTGGACGCCGATCCGGTCCGCTGCTTCGACACCGAACTCTCGGCGGCGATGGTGACCGAGATCGACGCGGCGAAGAAGTCCGGGGACACGCTCGGCGGAGTCGTCGAAGTCCTCGCCTACGATCTTCCTCCGGGACTCGGCTCCCACGTCCACTGGGACCGTCGCCTCGACTCCCGCCTGGCCGGCGCCCTCATGGGCATCCAGGCGATCAAGGGAGTCGAGGTCGGGGACGGGTTCCTCACCACGAAGCGTCCCGGCTCGAAGGCTCACGACGAACTCGCCGTCGGCGACGACGGGTTCCGCCGCACGAGCAACCGTGCCGGCGGCACCGAGGGCGGAATGTCCACGGGCGGTCCGCTGCGTGTGCGGGCGGGGATGAAGCCGATCGCCACCGTCCCGCGCGCCCTGGCCACCGTCGACATCGAAACCGGTGAAGCCGCGAAGGCGAACCACCAGCGCTCCGACGTCTGCGCAGTGCCCGCCTCCGGGGTCGTGGCCGAGGCCATGGTGGCGCTGGTGCTCGCCGAGGCGGTCATCGAGAAGTTCGGCGGAGACTCGGTTGCCGAGACCAAGCGGAACCTGGACGCCTATGTCGCGGCCATTCCGGAGAACCTCCGCATCGGGCAATGAACCACACCCCGCTGCCCAAACCGGTTCCACCCCTGGAACCGGTGCCTGCTGCGCTCTCGCGCATCGTGCTCTCCGGCCCGCCGGCGGCAGGGAAATCGACGATCGGCCGGCTGCTCGCCGACAGGCTCGCCCTGCCGCTGACGGATACGGACGCGAACATCGTCGACCAGTACGGGGTCATCTCGGAGATCTTCGTCGAGCGCGGCGAAGACCATTTCCGACGGATCGAACGGGAGGTCGTGCGCAGAGCGCTGCGTCGTCTGCTCGATCGGCCGGGCATCGTGTCGCTGGGCGGAGGAGCGATCCTCAACCCCGGCACCCGGGCACAGCTGAAACATCCGGCGATCAAGGTCGTGCACATCGATATCGATGTCGACACCGTGGCGCAGAGGCTCACCGCCCCGCATCGGCCGCTGCTGCGCGGCGCCGGAAGCGCGGTGGAGAACTGGCTGGCGCTGGTCAACGAACGCGAACCGCTGTACGAACAGGTTGCGACCTTCCGGGTGCTGGCCTCGAACTCACCGCCGTCGACGGTCGTCAACCGGGTCGTCGACGTCCTCACTGGCCTGCAGCGAGCCGAGGAGTACGCGAAGTATGCGAACCCGGACGACGAAGGACCCCGAGACGAGGACTGAGCTCAGACCCGGCGGTGAGACTCCCGGTCAGACGTTTCGCCGCCGGGCGCCTGTGAGGGCTAGGCTGGGTCCGGTCGGTGGATTCGATGCCTCCACTCAGTGCACCCACCACCCGAACAGCGCTTGAGAGAAGACGATGAACGATCAGGAAGACGGACGAATGAGCCTCACACGCATCAATGTGGAAGCCGGCGGGAACTATCCCGTCCTCGTCGGCCAGGGACTGCTCGGCGAACTGCCCGAGCTGCTCGGAAACCGCGTGGAGAAGGTCCTCGTCATCCATCCCCGGGCCCTGCGCACCACCGGTGAGACCGTCCGCGACGACCTCGCAGCCGCCGGCCTCGAGGCCGTGGCCGCGGAGATCCCCGACGCCGAAGAGGCCAAGCACGTCCAGGTCGCGGCCTTCTGCTGGCAGGTCCTCGGCCAGTCCGACTTCACCCGCACCGATGCCGTCGTCACCGTCGGCGGAGGAGCCGTGAGCGACCTCGGCGGGTTCGTCGCCGCCACCTGGCTGCGCGGAATCAAGGTCATCCACATTCCCACGACGGTCCTCGGCATGGTCGACGCCTCCGTCGGCGGCAAAACCGGAATCAACACCGCCGAAGGCAAGAACCTCGTCGGGTTCTTCCACGCCCCCGCCGGAGTCCTCGTCGACCTGGACACACTGGGGACGCTGCCGGAGAACGAACTGTTCACCGGCCTCGCCGAGGTGGTCAAGACCGGATTCATCGCCGACCCCGAGATCCTCGAGCTCGTCTCGAACCATTCGAAGGATGAGATCGCCGATGTGCACGGGCCCGTGCTGCGCGAACTCATCGAACGCTCCATCCGGGTCAAAGCCGATGTCGTCTCCAACGATTTCAAGGAGTCCGGACGCCGGGAGATCCTCAACTACGGCCACACGCTGGGACATGCGATCGAACACAAGGAGCGCTACCAGTGGCGCCACGGTGCCGCGGTATCCGTGGGCATGGTCTTCGCCGCCGAGGTGGCCTCGATGATCAAGAGCCTGCCCTATGAAGTCGTCGACCTCCATCGCGAGCTGCTCGGCAAGCTCGGACTGCCCGTCGGCTACCGCTCCGATGTGTGGCCGCAGCTGCTGGACACGATGAAGAGGGACAAGAAGTCCCGCGGGGCGATGCTGCGGATGGTGCTGCTGTCCGGCATCGGCGAACCCAGCACCGTCGAGATCCCCGATGCCTCGATCCTCTTCACCGCCTACCAGGAGATCGGCGAGGATTCGCCGACAGTTCCCCTCGGCATCAGCCTCGGCTGAGTCCACTCGGATGGAAGCCTCCCGCTGGGCTTGCTAGACTTGCCCAGTGGCGCGTTCGTCGACCCCGCACCTCGGGGCGGACAGGCGCGCCTTGCCGACTGCGATCACCGTTGGGTGATCAGGACTGAACCGAAGAAGGACGAATTAGTGGCGACAACGAACGACCTGAAGAACGGCCTTGTGCTCAACCTCGACAACCAGCTGTGGCAGGTGCTGGAGTTCCAGCACGTCAAGCCCGGCAAGGGGCCGGCGTTCGTTCGCACCAAACTCAAGAGCGTGACGAGCGGCAAGATCATCGACAAGACCTTCAACGCCGGCACCAAGGTCGAGACCGCGAACGTCGACCGCCGCGATATGCAGTACCTCTACCACGACGGCACCGACTACGTGTTCATGGACTCCGAGGACTACGACCAGGTCACCATCTCCACGGAGCTCGTCGGTGATGCTGCGAACTACATGCTCGAGAACCAGGAGCTGCAGATCTCCTTCCACGAAGGCACCCCGCTGTCGGTGGAGATGCCGCCCTCGGTCGAGCTGACCATCACCCACACCGAACCCGGCCTGCAGGGCGACCGTTCCACCGGCGGTTCGAAGCCGGCGACTCTCGAGACCGGCTACGAGATCCAGGTGCCCCTGTTCCTCGAAGAGGGCACCAAGGTCAAGGTGGACACCCGCAGCGGCGACTACCTCGGACGCGTCAAGTAAGTGGCATCGGCACGCACCCGAGCCCGTCGCCGGGCTCTTGAGCTGCTCTTCGAAGCCGGGCAGCGCCGATTGGCCATGGACGAACTCGTCACCATGCGGTCGAACGATCCCGACTACCCGATGAAGGAATACGCGGTCGAGATCGTCAGAGGCATCACCGAGAAGCAGGCGGAGATCGACGAGATCATCTCCACCTACGCGCAGGGCTGGACCCTGGATCGGATGCCGGCCGTCGACCGGTCGCTGTTGGAGATCGGAACCTGGGAGATGCTGTTCAACGACGAGGTCCCCGACAAGGTGGCCATCGACGAAGCAGTGTCCCTGGCTAGGCAGTTCTCCACAGATGACTCACCCGGTTTCGTCTCCGGCCTGCTCTCACGCATCCTCGACGTCAAACCGACACTCATCTGAGTCGGCGGGTCCGCAGTTCGGACCCGCCCGTCGGTGGGCGCTCCACCGGGTCTACAATCGAATCGAACCACTCCTTTAACCACCGTCCAGAGAGGCGGAGAAGGGGAAATATGACACAGCGAACAGTGCTGGACGCCCCCGATATCTCGCGGGCGATCACCCGCATCGCTCACGAGATCATCGAATCCAATAAGGGCAGCGACGACCTCGTCCTCCTCGGCATCCCACGCCGCGGAGTCCCGCTGGCCGACCGGCTCGCCGAGGCGATCGCCTCGATCGCAGGAAGACCGGAGACCGCAGTCGAACTGGCCGGCAGCCTCGACATCACGATGTACCGCGATGACCTGCGCGGCGGCTCCTACCGGGCACCGGAGCCCACCTCCATCCCGAGTGCGGGAATCGACGCGAAGACCGTCGTCCTCGTCGACGATGTGCTCTTCTCCGGACGCACCATCCGCGCCGGGCTCGATGCTCTCGCCGATGTCGGCCGTCCTGCCAAAGTCCGTCTCGCCGTCCTCGTCGACCGCGGCCACCGCGACCTGCCCATCCGCGCCGACCATGTGGGCAAGAACCTGCCGACGTCGAGCAGCGAACGAGTCAACGTCTCCCTGACCGAAATCGACGGAGACGATGCCGTGACCATCTCCGGAGGTCGCGAATGAAGCATCTGCTCGACACCGCCGCGCTCAGCCGTGAGGACGCCATCGCCATCCTCGACATCGCCGAAGAGATGACTCTCGTCTCGCAGCGCGAAGTCAAGAAGCTGCCCGTGCTGCGCGGACGCACCGTGGTCAACCTGTTCTTCGAAGACTCCACCCGCACACGACTGTCCTTCGAAGCCGCCGCCAAACGGCTGTCGGCGGATGTGCTCAACTTCTCCGCCAAAGGTTCGTCCGTGTCGAAGGGCGAGAGCCTCCAGGACACCATCCAGACGATCTCGGCCATGGGCGCCGACGCCATCGTCGTCCGCCACTCCGGGGCCGGGACCGCCCATCGCCTCGCCCACACCGGGTGGATCGACGTCCCCGTCGTCAACGCCGGAGACGGCACGCATGAACACCCCACCCAGGCCCTGCTCGACGCGTTCACCCTGCGCCGGGCACTGGCCGGAGTCCCCGCCTCGGGGCCGGTGACCGGGGGACCGCGTGGTCAGGGACTCGACGGCGCGAAGGTCGCCATCGTCGGCGATATCCTGCACTCCCGGGTGGCCCGGTCGAATGTCCACCTGCTTGCCCGCCTCGGTGCGGACGTCCACCTCATCGCCCCACCCACCCTGCTGCCCTGGGGAGTCGACGACTGGCCGGTGACCGTTCACTTCGACTTCGATGCGGCACTGAGCACCGAGGACTTCGCGGCGGTGATGATGCTGCGGGTCCAGCAGGAGCGGATGGAAGAATCCTTCTTCCCCAACGAACGCGAATACGCGCGTCTGTGGGGACTGAGCGCGGCCCGACTGGCCACACTGCCCGAGTCGACCTTCATCATGCACCCGGGCCCCATGAACCGCGGTTTCGAAATCTCCGCTGATGCAGCGGACTCACCCCGCGCCCTCGTCCTCGACCAAGTCGAGAACGGAGTGAGCGTGCGCATGGCGGTCCTCTACCGTCTGCTGACCGGTCAGGAGGAGACCAATGACTGATTACCTCATCCGCGGTGCCGATGTGCTCGGACGCGGCGTCGCCGACATCGCGATTCGGCACGGCCGCATCGTCGACCCCGAACTGCTGGCCGCGGGCGACTGCGAGGCCGTCGATGCCGCAGGCCTCGTGGCCCTGCCGGGACTCGTCGACATGCACACTCACCTGCGCGAACCCGGCAAGGAGGATGCCGAGACCGTCCTCACCGGGTCCCGGTCGGCGGCCTCCGGCGGGTTCACCTGCGTCCACGCGATGGCCAACACCGCGCCTGTGGCCGACACCGCCGGCGTCGTCGAACAGGTGCACCGGCTGGGCCGCGCCGCCGGATTCACCGAGGTCGTTCCCGTCGGCGCCGTGACCACGGGACTCGAAGGTCGGCAGCTGGCCGAACTGGGTGCCATGGCACGCTCGGGTGCCCGTGTGCGGATGTTCTCCGACGACGGCATCTGCGTCTCCGATCCGCTGCTCATGCGCCGCGCCCTGGAATACGTCAAGACCTTCGACGGGATCATCGCCCAACATGCCCAGGAACCGCGCCTGACCGAAGGCGCGCAGATGAACGAGGGAACGGTCTCGGCCGAACTCGGACTGCCCGGCTGGCCCGCCGTCGCCGAGGAGTCGATCATCGCCCGCGATGTGCTCCTGGCCGAACACGTCGGATCCCGACTGCACATCTGCCATGTCTCGACCGCCGGCAGCGTCGATCTCATCCGCTGGGCCAAGGCCCGCGGGATCGCCGTGACCGCCGAGGTGACTCCGCACCATCTCATGCTCACCGACGAACTCGTGCGCACCTTCGACCCCGTGTTCAAGGTCAATCCGCCGCTGCGCACCGATCGGGACGTGCAGGCGCTCCGGGCTGCCCTGGCCGACGGCACGATCGACGTCGTCGGCACCGACCACGCCCCACACACCGCCGAGCACAAGTGCAGCGAATGGACCGCCGCGGCCATGGGCATGGTGGGTATGGAATCCGCTCTGTCCATCGTCGTCGCCGCCATGGCCGACCACGATTTCGACTTCGGCGATGTGGCCCGTGTGATGTCCTCGGCTCCGGCCCGCATCACCGGAGCCTCCGGGCACGGCAGCCTCGAGATCGGTGCGAGCGCGAACATCGTCCTCGTCGACCCGACCGCACCGCACCGCATCGAACCCGCCGACCACGCCACGAAGGGACGCAACAATCCCTTCGCCGGCGTCGAAGTGACCGCACAGGTCACCGACACCTTCTTCTACGGCCACCGGGTACTGGCCGCAGGGGCACTCACCACACCCCACCCGGCAGGAGCAACATGGACCGAACAGTAGGCACACTCATCGTCGCCGCAGTCATCCTCCTCGTGATCGTCGCGATCGCATGGGGATGGAGCCGACGCAAACGGGCACAGGCGGAAGTCGTCACCCCGCCGAAGCCCCATCTGGGCATCAAGCCCGTGTCCGATCCCGTCGAAGGCTCCTATGTGTCGACGACGAAGGCCGGACATCCGCTCGAACGTGTCGCCGTCCACGGTCTGGGCATCCGCACCACCGGGGAACTCGTCGTCACCGACGGGGGAGTGATCATGGACCTGGCCGGCCGCGAGGACTTCCTCATCCCGCGCCGCGACATCGTCTCCGTGGACACCACGAACGGGATGATCGGCAAATTCGTCGAACGCGGAGGCATCATCCGCATCACCTGGCACCTCGGCGACACCCTCGTCGACACGGGATTCCGTGCCCGCTACGCCGCATCCACCACCCCCACCGTCGACCGCATCCGCGAAATGATCGAAGAGGCACAATGAGCTTTTCCACCATCCCCGCCGTTCTCGTCCTCGAAGACGGACGGACCTTCCACGGATCCGCTTACGGACACGTTGGCGAGACCACCGGCGAGGCCGTGTTCGTCACTGCCATGTCCGGCTACCAGGAGACGCTGACCGACCCGTCCTACCACCGGCAGATCGTCATCCAGGCCGCTCCGCACATCGGCAACACCGGCATCAACCGCACCGATGACGAATCCGCCCGGATCTGGGCGGCCGGCTATGTCGTCCGTGACGCCTCCCGGATCTCGTCGAACTGGCGGGCCGAAGGCGACCTCGTCGACTGGCTGACCGAGTCCGGGATCGTCGGCATCTCCGATGTCGACACCCGAGCCCTGACCCGGCATCTGCGCGACAAGGGCGCCATGCGAGTCGGCATCTTCTCCGGCCCCGCCGCCGAGGCGTCCGAGTCCGAACTCCTCGCCCGTGTCCTCGCCTCACCGCAGATGGCCGGAGCCAACCTCGTCGACGAAGTCTCGATCACCGAACCCACGCTCATCCCCGCCCGCGGGGAGAAGAGGTTCAGCGTCGCCGCTGTCGATCTCGGCATCAAATCGATGACACCGCAGCGACTGACCGAACGCGGAATCGACGTCCACCTGCTGCCGTCGACGATCAGCGTCGAAGAGATCCAGGCCCTGGGCGTCGACGGAGTCTTCTTCTCCAATGGTCCCGGCGACCCCGCCGCCGCAGACGACCAAGTCGAACTGCTGCGTGCCGTGCTCGACTCAGGCTTGCCGTTCTTCGGAATCTGCTTCGGCAACCAGCTGCTCGGTCGGGCCTTGGGCTTCGGCACCTATAAGCTGCCCTTCGGCCACCGCGGGATCAACGTGCCCGTCATGGACCGGGCCACCGGCAAGGTCGAGATCACCTCGCAGAACCACGGCTTCGCCGTCGACGCTCCGCTTCAGGGAGAGACCATCGCCCCGCACACGGCCGACTACGGCCGCGTGACCGTCTCCCATGTGTGCCTCAACGACGATGTCGTCGAAGGACTCTCCTGCCTCGACATTCCCGCCTTCTCCGTCCAATTCCACCCCGAGGCTGCGGCCGGCCCGCATGATTCGAGCTACCTGTTCGATCGCTTCGTCGATCTCATGTCCGCTTCCCAGGCCGATTCGGCTGCCCAGGCCTAAGGAGAACACCCAATGCCACTGAGACAAGACCTCACATCCGTCCTCGTCATCGGCTCCGGCCCGATCGTCATCGGTCAGGCCTGCGAGTTCGACTACTCGGGGACCCAGGCCTGCCGCGTGCTGCGCTCCGAAGGCCTGCGCGTCATCCTCATCAACTCGAACCCGGCGACGATCATGACCGATCCGGACATCGCCGACGCCACCTACGTCGAGCCCATCGATCCGCAGGTGATCGAGACGATCATCGAGAAGGAGCGTCCCGATGCGCTCCTGCCCACCCTCGGTGGACAGACCGCGCTCAACGCTGCCATCGCCCTCCACGACGCGGGAGTGCTCGAGAAGTACGGTGTCGAACTCATCGGCGCCGATGTCGACGCCATCCAGCGTGGCGAGGACCGGCAGAAGTTCAAGGACATCGCCGAAGACTGCGGCGCCGAGGTGGCCCGCTCGGCCATCTGCCACACCCTCGACGAAGCTCTGGCCGCGGCCGAGGAGCTCAACTACCCGGTCGTCGTCCGCCCCTCGTTCACCATGGGCGGCCTCGGCTCGGGCATGGCCTATGACGAAGCCGATCTGCGCCGCATCGCCGGGGCCGGTCTGTCCGACTCGATCACCCACGAGGTGCTGCTCGAGGAATCGATCCTCGGGTGGAAGGAGTACGAACTCGAGCTCATGCGCGACAACAAGGACAACGTCGTCGTCGTGTGCTCGATCGAGAACGTCGATCCCGTCGGCGTGCACACCGGTGACTCGATCACCGTGGCACCCGCCCTGACCCTGACCGACCGGGAATACCAGTCGATGCGCGATATCGGCATCGCCATCATCCGCGCCGTGGGCGTGGACACCGGCGGATGCAACATCCAGTTCGCCGTCGACCCGAAGACCGGACGCATCATCACCATCGAGATGAACCCTCGCGTGTCCCGGTCTTCGGCCCTGGCATCGAAGGCCACGGGCTTCCCGATCGCGAAGATGGCCGCGAAGCTCGCCGTCGGCTACTCGCTCGACGAGATCCCCAACGACATCACGAAGGTCACCCCGGCCAGCTTCGAACCGACCCTGGACTATGTGGTCGTGAAGATCCCACGCTTCACCTTCGAGAAGTTCCCGGCAGCGGATCCGACCCTGACGACGACGATGAAATCGGTCGGCGAAGTCATGGCCCTGGGGCGCAACTTCACCACCGCACTGCAGAAGGCGATGCGCTCACTCGAGCAGAAGGACGCTTCCTTCAGCTGGAACGACCTGCCCGACGTCTCCGACGACGAGGTCCGCGAATCCGTCCTCGAAGCCATCTCGCACGCCACTGCTGACCGCATCCATTCGGTCCAGCGCGGCCTCGCCGCCGGGCTGAGTGCGGCAGAGGTCTTCGACGCCTGCGAGATCGACCCCTGGTACCTCGACCAGATCCAGCTCATCAACGAGGTCGCCGCGGTGATCCGCGACGCCGACGAACTCGACGAGCAGGTCTTGAGGGTTGCGAAGAACCACGGCTTCTCCGATGAGCAGATCGCGGCCCTGCGTGTCCTCGACACCGGTGTCGTCACCGGCATCCGCCACGCTCTGCGCGTGCGTCCGGTGTTCAAGACAGTCGACACCTGCGCCGGCGAATTCGAAGCACACACGCCGTACCACTACTCGAGCTACGACACCGAGACCGAGGTCGCGCCCCGTGACCGACCTGCCGTGATCATCCTCGGCTCCGGACCGAATCGGATCGGACAGGGAATCGAGTTCGACTACTCGTGCGTGCACGCCACCATGGCGATCGGTTCGGCCGGGTACGAGACGATCATGGTCAACTGCAACCCCGAGACCGTGTCGACCGACTACGACACCGCCGATCGTCTGTACTTCGAACCCCTGACGTTCGAAGACGTCATGGAGGTCTACCACGCGGAGCTCGCCGCCGGTGAGGTCCTCGGCGTCGTGTGCACCCTCGGGGGACAGACCCCGCTGGGGCTGGCCGACAAGCTCAAGGCCGCAGGCGTGCCGGTGCTCGGCACTCAGCCCGAAGCCATCGACCTGGCCGAGGACCGCGGAGAGTTCGGCGCTGTGCTGGAGAGGGCCGGACTCACCGCACCCAAGCACGGCACCGCGGTGACCGCTGCCGAAGCCGCCGCGATCGCCGAGAACATCGGCTACCCGGTCCTCGTGCGCCCCTCCTACGTCCTCGGCGGCCGCGGAATGCAGATCGTCTACGACCGCACACAGCTGCTCGACTACATGGCCAGTGCCACGGAGATCTCGACCGACCGTCCGGTCCTCGTCGACCGGTTCCTCGAAGACGCCATCGAGATCGACGTCGACGCCCTCTTCGACGGCAGCGAGGTCTATATCGGCGGAATCATGGAACACATCGAGGAGGCCGGAATCCACTCCGGTGACTCGGCCTGTGTGCTGCCCCCGCTGACCCTGGGCGACGATGTGCTCGAACGCGTCCGCCAGGGCACAAAAGCCATCGCCGAGGGAGTGGGTGTGCGCGGACTGCTCAACATCCAGTTCGCGATCGCCGCCGACGTCCTCCACGTCATCGAAGCCAACCCGCGGGCGTCACGGACCGTGCCCTTCGTCTCGAAGGCGACCTCCACCCAGCTGGCCAAGGCCGCGGCTCTCATCGCCGTGGGACGGTCGATCGACGATCTGCGCGGTGGCCTGCTGGCCGCAGAGGGCGATGGCTCGACCCTGCCGCTGACCCATCCGATCGCCGTCAAGGAGGCGGTCCTGCCGTTCCGCCGGTTCACCACCGTCGAAGGCAAGATCGTCGACTCGATCCTCGGACCCGAGATGCGCTCGACGGGTGAGGTCATGGGCATCGACCACAACTTCCCGACCGCCTTCGCAAAGGGCCTCCTCGGCGCATCCGTGAAGCTGCCGACCTCGGGCACCGTGTTCGTCTCCGTGGCCGATCGGGACAAACGGGCCATGGTGCTTCCGGTCAAGGAGCTCATCGACATGGGCTTCGACGTCGTCGCGACCACCGGCACCGCGGCAGTGCTCTCCCGCTACGGGATAAAGACCACTCAGGTGCACAAGCACTTCGAGGCCGACGCCGAGGACCGCACGGTCATCGACTACCTCACCGCAGGCACCATCGACATGGTCATCAACGTCCCCTCGGGTCGGCAGGAACGTGCCGACGGGTACGAGATCCGGGCCGCTGCGACCGCGAACTCGGTGCCGCTGATCACGACTCTCGCCGAATTCGCCGCCGCCGTGACCTCGCTCGAGGTCATCCGGGACTCGAAGTTCGACGTGCGCAGCCTGCAGGACTGGAGCGCCTGATGTTCGGTACCCGACTGGCAGCCGCCATGGACGAGCACGGACCGCTGTGTGTGGGCATCGACCCGCACGAGCACCTCCTGGCCTCCTGGGGGCTGCCGGCCAGTGCCGCAGGCGTGCGAGAGTTCGCTCTCCGCACGGTCTCCGAGCTCAAGGGGACGGTCGCCGCGGTGAAACCGCAGTCCGCGTTCTTCGAACAGTACGGCTCCGCGGGGGTCGCCGCTCTCGAAGAGACCCTGGCCGCGGCCAGGGAAGCCGGGCTGCTCACCGTCCTCGACATCAAACGCGGTGATATCGGGTCGACCATGGGCGCCTATGCGAAGGCCTACCTCGATCCGGCCTCGCCGCTGGCAGCGGATTCGATCACGGCCTCGCCCTACCTCGGCTTCGGCGCGCTGGAGCCGGCGTTCGCTCTCGCTGACGCCCACGGCAAGGGCGTGTTCGTCCTCGCGCTGACCTCGAACCCGGAAGGCGCCGAGGTCCAACACGCCGGAGCCGGCGGCACTTCGGTGGCGGGATCGATCGTGTCCCAGGTGCGGCAGCGCAATGCTCACACATTCGGTTCCTCCGCTGAGCTCGGTCCCTACGGACTCGTCGTCGGAGCGACCATCGGGCGTGCGGCGAAGGACCTCGGCATCGATCCCAGCGACTGCGGGGGACCGATCCTCGCCCCGGGCGTCGGCGCTCAGGGTGCCGGTCTGGCCGAGCTGCGCGAGGTCTTCGGCGACCGAGCCTTGGCCTCGAGACAGGTGCTCGCCACAGCGTCCCGGGCAGTGCTCGGCGCCGGGCCCGAGGGTCTGGCCGACTCCGCGGTTGCGCTCAACCGTGCGCTGACGGCAATGGACTGAGCGTCGGTGTCCGTATCGCTGGACGGTCCGGACACCGGATTCGGTGGTCTGCCCGCAGGTGAATCCGGCTCGCCGGGCCATAAATTTCCGTCCATATCGCCTCTCGGCAGGGATTTTGTCTTAGACTGAGACAACTTCCCTACCTGCCCGTTCATGGTGACAGAGGAGACAAAGTGGCACTCGAACCGTTGACCCCGCAACAGCGTTCCGCTGCGCTGGACAAAGCGTTCAAGGCACGTCAGGCACGAGCCGAAGTGAAGTCGGCGCTGAAGAACGGAGACACCGATCTCGCCGCCGTGCTCAAGAAGGCGGCTGATGACGAAGCACTGGCGAAGATGCGTGTGCTCGATCTGCTGAGATCGCTGCCCGGAGTCGGTGACCGGCGAGCCGAAGCCGCTATGGACGAGGTCGGCATCGCCACCTCCCGGCGGATCAAGGGTCTGGGCGTGCATCAGAAGTCCGCCCTGTTGGAGAAATATTCCTGAGTGTGACAACCTCAGATCTGTGAATAATCGACTCACCGTCCTCGCGGGTCCGACCGCTGTGGGAAAAGGCACCATCAGCACCTATATTCGGCAGAACCACCCCGAGGTCTGGTTCTCCGTGTCGGCCACGACCAGGCCCAGACGCCCCGGTGAGTTCGACGGTGTCCATTATCACTTCCTCTCCGACGATGCGTTCGACGCCCTCATCGCCGAGGGTCGGCTGCTCGAATACGCCGTCGTCCACGGACGCCACCGCTACGGCACACCCGCGGCCCCGGTGGAGGAGAAGCTCGAGCAGGGGATTCCCGCACTGCTCGAGATCGACCTGCAGGGTGCCCGCCAGGTGAAAGAGAAGATGCCTGAGGCGCGCTTCGTCTTCCTCGCTCCGCCCAGCTGGGATGAACTCGTCTCCCGACTGACCGGCCGCGGCACCGAAACGGAAGAGGAGCAGCAGCGTCGGCTGGCCACCGCGAAACGCGAATTGGCCGCCGAATCCGAGTTCGACGTGACCATCGTGAACGACCACGTTCGCACTGCGGCCGAAGAACTCCTATCATTGATGGGTATATCCACCTCCGATTAGATGGGAATCTCCTTGCCCGCACAGCCTGAAGGCATCACTAATCCTCCGATCGACGATCTGCTGAGCGTGACCGGTTCGAAGTACGAACTGGTCTCGATCGCGGCAAAGCGCGCCCGTCAGATCAACTCGTACTACGCTCAGCTGCAGGAGGGACTGCTCGAGAACGTCGGTCCGCTCGTCACACCGGGCACGAACGAGAAGCCTCTGTCGATCGCTCTGCGTGAGGTCAACGAATCGAAGATCGTCGCCCGCGAGGTCTCCGAAGCCGACTTCATCCAGGCCGCACCCGAGCCCGAAGCCACCGCTCCTGTGAGTCCCGACGGCGCGATCGACTTCAGCGACCAGTGAGAGTAGTACTCGGCGTCGCCGGTGGGATCGCCGCCTATAAGGCGGCACACGTCATCCGGCGACTCCGGGAGCTCGACCACAGCGTCAAGGTCGTCCCGACGGCCAACGCGCTGAAATTCATCGGTGCCCCCACGCTCGAGGCCCTGTCCGGCCAGACCGTGACCACCGACGTCTTCGACGAGGTCGACACCGTCAACCATGTCCGGATCGGACAGGAAGCCGACCTCGTCATCATCGCCCCGGCGACCGCCGATCTGATCGCGAAGATCGCTGCCGGAAGAGCCGATGATCTGCTCACCGCCTCCGTGCTCACCACCACCGCCGAGGTGGTCGTGGCCCCGGCCATGCACACGGAGATGTGGCTCAACCCCGCCACCGTGGCGAACATCGCGACACTGCGGTCCCGCGGCATCCACGTCCTCGACCCCGCCGTCGGGCGCCTCACCGGCCCCGACTCCGGTCCCGGACGCCTGCCCGAACCCGAGGACATCGTCGACTTCGCTCTCTCCAGGCAAACCGACCGGACGCGGCCCGAACAGTCGAGCACAGAGACCCGACCGCTGTCCGGCCGCCGCATCGTCATCAGCGCCGGAGGCACCCGGGAAGCACTCGACCCCGTCCGGTTCCTCGGCAACCGGTCTTCGGGCAAACAAGGCATCGCCCTGGCCAAGGCCGCCCATGCCGCCGGTTCGCACGTGGACCTCGTCGCCGCGAACATCGATTCGGGACTGCTGTCCGGACTGCCCGCAGGCATCACGATCACTCCTGTCGAATCCACCCTGGAGCTGCAGGCGGCGATGCACACGGCCCAGACACACGCCGACGCGATCATCATGGCCGCAGCCGTCGCCGACTACCGGCCTGCGGAGGCCACCGACTCGAAGATGAAGAAGTCCGGAGACGACGGGCTGACTCTGCGACTGGTACAGAACCCGGACATCCTGCGCGGACTCGTCGACGAGCGTGGCCGGCAGACCCGCCTCGGCGATCAGATCATCGTCGGATTCGCCGCCGAAACCGGTGACGCCGACACCACCGCGCTCGACTATGCGCGAGCCAAATTCCGACGCAAGGGCGTCGACCTGCTCGTGTTCAACGACGTCTCCGACGACCGTGCCTTCGGCCACGATGACACCATGGTCCAGATCATCTCCTCCGACGACGGCGAGATCGCCGTCGGTGAGGAATTCGTCGGGTCGAAGGATGATGTTTCACAAAAGGTCATCGCGGCCCTGTCTGCTCAGCTCACCCACGTAGAATCGACAACGTGACACACACAAATCTGCGTTTCTTCTCATCCGAGTCCGTCACCGAGGGGCATCCCGACAAGATCTGCGATCAGATCAGCGATGCGGTGCTCGACGACCTCCTCCGCCAGGACCCCAACGCCAAAGTGGCCGTGGAGACCATGGTCACCACCGGCCTCGTCCACGTCGCCGGTGAGGTCAACACTGCTGCGTACGCGGACGTCGCCGGCATTGTGCGCAACCTCATCACCGGAATCGGCTACGACTCCTCGGACACCGGCTTCGACGGGCACTCCTGCGGAGTCTCCGTGTCCATCGGCAGCCAGTCCACGGACATCCACTCCGGTGTGACGAACCCCCTGGACTTCCGTGAAGCCGTCGCATCCTCCGACCACGGCACCAGCCTCGGCGCGGGCGACCAGGGACTGATGTTCGGCTATGCCGACAACTCCACCGATGTGCTCATGCCGCTGCCCATCCACCTGGCCTCCCGGATGGCAGAGCAGCTCTCTGCCGTGCGCAGATCCGGCCGACTCGACTACCTGCGCCCGGACGGGAAGACGCAGCTGACGCTGGGCTACGACGGTGATGAGGCCGTATCGATCGAGAACGTCGTCGTCTCCACCCAGCATTCGGCAGAGACCAGTCAGTCCCAGCTGCACACGGAGATCAGGGAACTCGTCATTGACCCGGTCATCTCCGACTCAGGTCTCGACGTCTCGGGCACCAACATCCACATCAACCCCGCCGGCCCCTTCGTCACGGGCGGACCGATGGGTGATGCCGGTCTGACCGGGCGGAAGATCATCGTCGACACCTACGGCGGATTCTCCCGGCACGGCGGAGGTGCGTTCTCCGGCAAGGATCCTTCAAAGGTCGACCGTTCGGCTGCCTACGCCATGCGCTGGGTGGCGAAGAACGTCGTCGCCGCCGGTCTGGCCGACCGGGCGGAGGTGCAGGTGTCCTATGCGATCGGACGAGTCGATCCGATGGGCCTGTACGTCGAGACCTTCGGAACGGAGAAGGTGGACCCGACAGCAATCTCGGCAGCCATCCGTGAGGTCTTCGACCTCCGCCCTGCGATGATCATCCAGGAACTCGACCTGCTGCGTCCGATCTACCTGCAGACCTCGACCTACGGCCACTTCGGCCGCGAACTGCCCGACTTCACCTGGGAGGTCACGGACCGCGCCGAGGATCTGCTGCGCGCCGTGTCCTCCAACTAGTCTGCCGTCGGCGTGGACGAACCCCTCCCGATCGACACCGGCACCTCGGCCGAGGGCCAGGTGCCGGTGGCTCCGACCGATCCGGTCGCCCGAGTGCTCATCGACCATCCCGTCCCACACCTGGCGCGGATCTTCGACTATGCGGTCCCGGAGAAGCTCGCCGAGGCGGCCCTGCCCGGTGTGCGAGTGCGGGTGAAGTTCGCCGGGAAGCTGCGCGACGGCTATCTGCTCCACCGCGTCGAATCCTCTGACCACATCGGGCCTCTGGCCACGATCCAACGGCTCAGCGGACCCATCCGGGTGCTGCGTGAGGACCTGCTCGCCTTGAGCGAAGCCGTGGCCCGCCGCTACGGCGGCACACTGGCCGATGTGCTGCGTCTGGCCATCCCGCCGCGACATGCCCGCGGGGAGAAGGCCGTGCTCAAGGCGGAGAAGGCAGCAGAGACGGCCAGGGAGAAGGCCGGGGAACACGATGACCCGGCGCCTGCTGGGGCGAGCGCCTCGGCGAACGACTCGGACCAAGGGACACCGGAGAATTCCGAGGTCGATCGGCAGGTGCTGGACCGCCTCGGCGAATGGGTTCACGCGGGAATGGGGGAGAGCCCGGCACAGACTCCGGAAGCGACCGGAACACCCCGGCGCAGAGCTCTCGCGTGCACACCCGGGGCGACACCGGGACTCAGCTGGATCCGTGCCGGACTCGATGCCGCCCGAGCGACTCTCGAGGCCGGCAGATCCGTGCTCTGGCTCGTGCCCGACCATCGCGAACTCACCGTGCTCCATACGAGTCTCACCGCCGCCGGGATCGGGGACGTCTCGGTGCTCAGCGCCGACCAATCACCGGAGCTGCGATGGCAGGCCTGGCTGCGGGGACTGCTCGGGCACACGCGCATCACGATCGGCACCCGCGCCGCCGCGTTCGCGCCTGTCGCCGATCTCGGGCTCATCATCTGCACCGATGATGCGAACCTCAACTACCTCGACCAGCACGCCCCGTACCCGCACGCCCGGGAGGTCTGCCTGCTGCGGTCGACGATTGAGGACGCCGAACTGTTCTTCGTCTCCACCGACCGCAGCGCCGAGGTGCAGCGCCTCGTCGAAATCGGGTGGCTGGCCGACATCACACCGATCGGTCCCGCCAGACGGCATGCCGCACCCGTGGTCTTCGTCCCCGACGAGGACCGAGATCCCTTCGCGTGGCAGCGCATCCCGAGCCGGGCCTGGCAGATCATGCGCACGGCCCTGCACCCGCGTGCCCGTGACGGGGGAGTGCCGGGACCGGTTCTCGTGCAGGTGCCGCGGTCGGGCTACTATCCGGTCTTCGCCTGTGCCCGCTGTCAGGAAGTCGCGCGCTGCCCCCAGTGTCAGGCGACGCTGACCACGCAGTCGGAAGTCGGGCCGTTCGCCTGCCGATCCTGCGGATACCACGCAGAGACGTTCAGCTGTCTGCGCTGCCGCTCGCACCAGGTGCGGTCGATCGTGCGCGGCCGGGCCCGCACCGTCGAAGAACTCGCCCGAGCGCTGCCGGACATCGAGATCGTCGAATCCGGAGGCGACCACATCTCCACGGTCCTCGACGAGACCCCACGACTCGTGGTGGCCACCACGGGTGCCGAACCCTATGTGCTCGGCGGCTATGCCGCGGCGATCCTCTTGGATTCGCTGTGGCCGGGGCCGTGGATGCGTTCGATCGACGAAAGCGTGGCGCGCCGGCTGCGAGCCGCCTCCCTCGTGCGCTCACGTGATGAGGGCGGAGCCGTCTACCTCGGCGATGAAGACGAACTCATCCGGCAGACGCTGACCTCCTTCGACCCCACGACCTTCATGTCCCGGCAGCTGGGCGACAGGAAGGTCCTCGGCTTCCCGCCGTACCGACGGATACTCGAACTGAAGGGCGCCGGCGCCGACATCGACGCGGTGCTCGCCGAGATCGGCGAGGTCGAAGAGCTGCTGCGCGAGGACGCCGAGGACGGCCAGCGCAGCGTCAGCGCCTATTCGTTCTCCGCGGGGGACCGCGTCGGGACGAGAGCGGCAGAGATCATCGCCTCCCGGTCGGCGAAGAAGCTGCCGCAGGTGCGAGTGCGCATCGATGATCCCCGGTCGCTGTGATGGACCGGCGAAGCAGTAGAATCCCCGGTGTGGATATCGTCTTCGCCGGCACCCCTGATGTCGCAGTTCCCGCCCTCGAGGCCCTAGCCGTTTCGGACCACCGCATCCGTGCGGTGCTCACCCGACCCGATGCGCCCGTAGGACGCAGACGAGTCCTCACCCCGTCACCGGTGAAGACCCGCGCCGTCGAACTCGGACTGCCCGTGATCGAAGCCGACCGGCTGCGGGGCGACGTCATCTCCCAGCTGCGCGACCTCGAAGCCGATGCCGTCGCGGTCGTCGCGTTCGGCGCCATCGCCGGACCCGCTGCCCTGGACACCGCCCGACTCGGCTGGTTCAACCTCCATTTCTCCCTGCTTCCCGCCTACCGCGGGGCCGCTCCCGTCCAACGCGCACTCATAGGCGGTGAGACCACGAGCGGAGTCAGCGTATTCCGCATCGACGAGGGCATGGACACCGGCCCCGTGCTGCGCAGGCTCGAACTGCCGCTCGACCACCCGGACGTCGCCGCCGCGCTTGACGACTATGCGCACCGAGGCGCTCCGGAACTCGTCGCCGCCTTCGACGAACTGGCCGCAGGCACCGCGACCTTGAGCCCACAGATCGGTGAGTCCAGCCACGCGGAGAAGATCACTGTCACCGATGCCCACCTCGACCTCTCCGCACCCGCTGCCCACGTCATCGACCGAGCTCGCGGAACCAGTCCGGCACCGGGGCCATGGGTGGAACTCGACGGCAGGAGAACGAAGCTCTTCGGACTCACCCCCGCCCCCGAGGTCAACGCCGCCGGTGCAGTCGGCGAACTGACCACATGGAATCAACAGCCGGTGCTGCGCTGCGGTGACGGCTGGGTCCGCCTCGAACAGATCCAACCCTTCGGCAAGGCCCGCATGGACGCAGCCGACTTCCTGCGCGGCCGCGGAAACGTGACCTTCGACCCATACCCAGAGACCGGAGAGCAGCAGAACAATGGCTGAGTCAGCAGATAACCGCAGAAGCCGGCCGGGTCGGGGACGCAGCGACCGCGGCGACGGACGCCGAACCGACCGCCACGGTGGAGGCCGCAGCGACCACGGCGGCAAGAACCTGCCGCGGCGCATCGCCTGGGAAGTCCTTCTCGACGTGGCGACGAAAGACGCCTACGCGAACCTGCTCCTCCCGGCGAAACTCGCCCGCACCCACATGGGCGCACAGGACGCCGCCTTCACGACCGAGCTCACCTACGGCGCCCTGCGCCGACAGAAGTTCTACGATGCGATCATCGAAATCGCCTCATCGCGGGCCATCGACGAGATCGATCCCGAACCCCTGGCCGCCATGCGCCTCGGCGCCCACCAGCTCCTGTCGATGCGTGTGCCGAATCATGCGGCACTGTCCGAAACCGTGGCCGTGGTCAAACGCTCCGCAGCGAAGACCGCCGGATTCGTCAACGCCGTGCTCCGCCGCATCTCGGAAGCCGAACCCGCCGTATGGCTCGACCGCGTCACCGCCGAGGCTGACGAGACCACCCGGCTGGCCATCGAACACTCCCATCCCGAATGGGTCGTGCGGGCACTGACCCAGGCGCTCAAGGGACACGGCCGCGACGCCGCCGAACTCGATGCCCTCCTCGCAGCCGACAACACACCCGCCAAGGTCGGCGTGACCGCCCTGCCCGGACTCATCGATCGCAGCGAACTGCCGGGAGAACCCACGGCACTGTCACCGATCGGCGTCACTCTGGACACCGCGGTGCCTCGGGACGTCCCGGCCGTGGCCGACGGACGCGCCCGAGTCCAGGACGAAGGATCGGCCCTCGTCGCCCTCGCCCTGGCCGAAATCGACGCACCTGACGGAACCTGGGCCGACCTGTGCGCCGGACCCGGCGGCAAAGCCGCCGTCCTTGGCGCCGTGGCCGCCGGCGAAGCGAGGACACTGGAGGCCTTCGACTCCAGCGAACACCGCGTCGACCTCGTCCGCGACTCAACCCAGGCACTGACCAACGTCACCTCTGCGGTCGGCGACGGACGCGACGCCCGGGGACCCTATTCGAAGATCCTCGTCGATGTGCCCTGCTCCGGACTCGGTGCCCTGCGGCGTCGCCCCGAAGCCCGCTACCGCAGACGGCCCGACGACATCACGGCCCTGGCCGGACTGCAGCGCGAACTGCTCGCCGCAGCCCTCGACGCCTGCGCACCCGGCGGAGTGGTCGCGTACTCGACCTGCTCTCCGCACTATGCCGAAACCGTGCTCATCGTCGACGAAGTGCTGCGGCTGCGCGAAAAATCCGGATCCGCGGACATCGAGATCCTCGACACCCCGGCCGTGCTGTCGGCGATCACCGACACCGAGGCGGAATCGTTCGCCTCCGTGGACCGGGACGGCGGGCGGTACGCTCAGCTCTGGCCGCACCTGCACAACAGCGACGGAATGTTCCTGGCCCTCCTGCGAAAGGCGAAATGACCCATGTCCATCGACATCAACCCTTCGATCCTGTCCTCGGACTTCTCCGATCTGCGCGGTGAGCTCGAGAAGATCAGCACCGCCGATATGGCCCATATCGACGTCATGGACAACCACTTCGTCCCGAATCTCACCTTCGGCCCGCCCGTCGTCGAACGCATCCAGGCGATCTCCCCGATCCCACTCGATGCTCACCTCATGATCGCCGACGCCGATCGCCACGCCCCCGTGTATGCGGAGATCGGCTGCGCCTCGGTGACCTTCCACGCCGAGGCGGCCGCCGCCCCCGTCCGTCTGGCCCGGGAACTGCGCCGCCTCGGGGCGAAGGCCAGCCTCGCGCTCAAACCGGCGACCCCGATCGAACCGTTCATCGACCTCCTCGGCGAGTTCGACCAGATCCTCATCATGACCGTCGAACCCGGATTCGGCGGTCAGAAGTTCCTCGACGTGTGCCTGCCGAAGATCGCTCGGACCCGCCAGGCCATCTCGGCCACCGGCCTCGAGATCCGCCTGCAGGTCGACGGGGGAGTCTCCGCGTCGACGATCGACCGCGTCGTCGACGCCGGCGCCGACGTCCTCGTGGCCGGCTCCGCCGTCTACGGGGCCGAAGACGCGGCGGCTGCGATCAGTCAGCTGCGCACCCGCGCCGCAGCGCACACCCACTGACCGACTCGGGCCGGAAGCCTCCGACGGCCCACACTCAGAAGAGAGCCTGCGATGGACCTGTTCGACTGGTTGAACACCCCGGCGTTCGAACTGCTGGGCAAACCCGTGCCGTACTCCGACCTGTTCGGCAATATCTGCGCCCTGGCCACCGTCGTCCTCGCTCTGCGCAGAAACATCCTGTCCTGGCCGGTGCAGATTCTGGGCTCCCTCCTCCTCTTCTCCGCCAGTGTCTCCGCCGGGCTCGGCGGCAACGCCTCCCGGCAGGTCGTCATCATCGTCGCCGCGGTCTGGGGCTGGACCCAGTGGAAGAAGTCCAAAGCCGCCTCAGGTGAGGTCGTCGTCCGCTGGGCCACATGGAAGGAACGGGCACTGCTGCTGGCGGCGCTGGTCATCGGCACCGGAGTCTTCGGCTGGATCCTCGCTCTGGGCGGATGGTCGTGGAACCCGTACCCTGACGCGTACATCTTCATCGGTTCGATCGTGGCCATGTACGCCCAGGGCCGGGCCATCGTAGAATTCTGGTTCGTCTGGCTCGCCGTCGACCTCGTCGGCATCCCCCTGGCGATCTCCGGCGGACTCGTCTTCTCCGGAGCCGTGTACCTGTTCTTCCTCGTCATGGTCATCCTCGGACTCATCGACTGGTCGAAACGCTCACGCCAGACGATCTCGGCACCCCATCGCCCGGCCACCGAGATCGGCCGCGATCCCGAGGACTGAGCATCGCCGATCCCAGTGCTGATGAGAGACGGCCCTCGGTGTTCTAGAACATGAGACCCGGAATGCTGCGGTCAGGACGGATGCATTAGGCTGGAGCAGTGAAGACCTTTGAGACTCTCTACGCCGAACTCCAGCAGAAATCCCTCGAACGACCGGCCGGTTCGAAGACCGTGGCCGAACTCGACGCCGGAGTCCATGCGATCGGCAAGAAGGTCGTGGAAGAGGCCGCCGAAGTGTGGATGGCCGCCGAATACGAGACCGAGGAAGAGCTCGCCGAGGAGATCTCGCAGCTGCTCTACCATGTGCAGGTGATGATGATCGCCAAGGGACTGACCCTCGACGATGTCAACACCCACCTCTGAGACCTTCTCGCGAACCTGACCGCCCCGACGCCATCGAACTCCAAAGGGACCCCATGCTGCGTGTAGCCGTGCCCAACAAGGGCGCACTGTCCGAAGCCGCCTCCGATATGCTCAGCGAGGCCGGATACTCCACTCGACGCGGAACCAAGACGCTGGTCCATCAGGATGAGGTCAATGGGGTCGAATTCTTCTACCTGCGCCCTCGCGATATCGCCATCTACGTCGGCTCCGGCATCCTCGACGCCGGTATCACCGGTCGTGACCTGCTGCTCGAATCGCAGGCCGAAGCCGATGAGGTGCTCGGACTCGGATTCGGCACCTCCCGCTTCTTCTATGCCGGCACCGCCGGCTCCTTCACCTCACCCGACCAACTGGCCGGTGCCCGCATCGCCACGAGCTTCCCGAACCTCGTGGATGCCGACCTGCAGCGGCGCGGCATCTCCGCGACGACCGTGCAGCTCGACGGAGCGATCGAGGTCTCCATCCAGCTCGGAGTCGCCGACGCCATCGCAGATGTCGTCGAAACCGGTTCGACCCTGCGCGCCGCGGGACTCGAGCCCTTCGGCGAGGCGCTGCTCGAATCAGAAGGTGTGCTCATCCAGCGCGACGGAGCCGAATCCCGCATCGGCGTGCTCAAGCGCCGCCTCGAATCGGTCATGGTCGCCCGCCAGTACGTGCTCGTCGACTACAACATCGAGCAGCGCCTGGTTCCCGAAGCGATCTCGCTGACCCCGGGACTCGAATCCCCGACCGTGTCTCCGCTGCAGGAGACCGGATGGGTTGCCGTGCGCGTCATGGTCGAGGCGAAGGAAGTCAACAACGTGATGGACCGACTCTACGCAGCCGGCGCCCGAGCGATCCTGGTGACGAACATTGGCGCTTGCCGAATCTGATCTCGCGGTGTTCCGGCCCCGACAGGTGCGCATCATCAGCATCGTCGGTGCCGTTGCCGTGACCGCGGGGTTCGCGGTCCTGTCCGTGGCGCTGTTCGTCGTGGACTGGGAACCATGGACCGTGCTCGACATGATATGGATGAACCTGCTGGGCATTCTCTTCGGAGCTGCCCTGCTGCGCATCTCCGATATCCAGGCCCGACCCACCGAGGAGGGCCTGGTGGTCAAGAACATGGTGCGCACCCGCCGGTTCGACTGGGGGCAGATCCTCGGCGTGACGTTCTCACCCGTCGGCGATGACCCCTGGCCCCTGCTGGACCTCACCGACGGCACCACCTGCGCGGTGATGGCGATCCAGCATGCAGACGGTCGCCGCGCCCATGCGGAGGTCGCACGATTGCGTATGCTCATCAAGAGACGCACCCACTTCAAGGAGGATTAGGAATGGCGAACGAGACACCCGAGACTGCGGCAGGCCCCCTGACCGGATACACCGTCGTCGACCTCTCCCGAGCACTCGCCGGCCCTCATGCAGGAATGATGTTCGGAGACCTCGGCGCACGAGTGATCAAGGTCGAGAACCCCGGCAAGGGCGATGATTCGCGGTCCTGGGGTCCTCCCTTCGTCGGTCCTGAGGACGACCCTCAGGCCACATACTTCTTCTCGTGCAACCGCAACAAGGAATCCATCGCCCTCGACCTCAAATCCGAGACGGGCACGGACACCCTGACCGGACTCATCGCACGTGCCGATGTGCTCATCGAGAACTTCCGCTCCGGAGTCCTCGACCGGCTCGGCTTCTCCACCGCCCGGTGCATGGAGATCAACCCGCGCCTGGTCATCCTCTCCATCACCGGCTTCGGCCATGACGGCCCCGAAGCCTCCCGCGCCGGCTACGACCAGATCGCCCAGGGCGAGGCCGGACTGATGTCGCTGACCGGACCCGGACCCGATGACATGCAGCGTGTGGGTGTGCCGATCGCCGATCTGCTGGCCGGAATCTACGGCTCGTACGGAGTCCTCGCGGCCCTGCTCGAACGCGAACGCACGGGCAAGGGCAAGGTCGTGCGCACTTCGCTCATCGCGGGAATGGTCGGCGTCCACGCCTTCCAGGGCACACGCGCGACCGTGGCCGGCCAAGAACCCCAACCCGGCGGCAACCACCACCCGTCGCTGTCGCCGTACGGACTGTTCAACTGCCGCGACGGCGCCGTGCAGATCTCCGTGGGAAACGAGAACCTGTGGCAGAAGTTCTGCGCCGCCTTCGACATCGACCCCGCCACCGAAGGCATGGCCGACAACGCCTCACGCGTAGCCAACCGGCCGGCACTCATCGAACTCATCGAAGACCGCTTCTCCGCCTACGACGCACCCGACCTGCTGGCCGAGCTCACCGAGGCGGGCATCCCGTCCGGCACGGTCCGCACCCTGCCCGAGGTCTACCAGTGGGAGCAGGCGCTCAGTCAGGGCCTCAAGGTCTCCGTCGACCATCCGGTGCTCGGTGACATCGACCTGCCCGGACCGCCGCTGCGCTTCTTCGACGCCGGCGGCGACGGTGAGGTCGAAACCACCCGCACCGCTCATGATGCTCCGCCGCTGTTGGACGAAGACGCCGAGTCCATCGTGGCGTGGCTCGCCGACGGAAACTGAACGGGACTCTCATGCCACGCCTGAACGCATATGAACTCGTCGACATCGTCCTCGACGAAGGATCGTTTCTGTCCTGGGACTCTGCCCCCATCCGGCCGGCCGGCGGGATCTCCGCCGACTATGCCGCAGAGCTCGACGCCGCGGCGCAGAAGTCCGGGGTCGACGAAGCCATCATCACCGGTGAAGGCTCCATCAACGGACGTCGGGTCGCCGTGGTCGCCGGCGAATTCCGCTTCCTCGCCGGCTCGATCGGCGTGGCCGCGGCCGAACGCCTCGTCGACGCCATCGAACGTGCCACCCTCGAGGGCCTGCCCCTGCTGGCCGGACCCGCGTCGGGTGGCACCCGCATGCAGGAGGGCACCATCGCCTTCCTGTCGATGGTGAAGATCACCAACGCCGTCATCGCCCACCGCAAGGCCGGGCTGCCCTACCTCGTCTACCTCCGCCATCCCACGACCGGAGGAGTCTTCGCCTCCTGGGGGTCGCTGGGACATGTCACCGTGGCCGAACCCGGATCCCTCATCGGCTTCCTCGGACCCCGGGTGTATGAGGCCATCTACGGAGAGAAGTTCCCGGAGAACGTGCAGACGGGAGAGAACCTCCACAAGAACGGCATCATCGACGCCGTCATCGGTCCCGAACGCATCACCACCACCGTCTCCCGCGTCCTCGATGTGCTCATGGGGGCCAAGGAGGTCCCGCCCCAGGTGCCGGACCCGGACACCTCGCCCGCCGAGGTCGATCCGGACTCCGACGCCTGGGCCGCGATCACCAGTTCGCGTCGCTCCGAACGCCCCGGAGTCCGTGACCTGCTGCGGACGGCAGCGAACACTGTGCTGCCGCTCAACGGCACCGGCGAAGGGGAGAAGGACCCCGGACTGCTGCTGGCCCTGGCGAAGTTCGGCTCCGCACCGTGCATCGTCCTCGGCCAGGACCGGTTCCGGCAGGACTCCCGGGCCCCCATGGGGCCGGCGGCACTGCGTGAGGCCAGGCGCGGAATGAGGTTGGCCGCGGAACTGCACCTGCCGCTCGTGACCGTCATCGACACCCCCGGAGCGGCACTGTCCCAATCGGCGGAGGAAGGCGGAATCGCCGGCGAGATCGCCCGCAGCCTCGCTGACCTCGCGAACCTCGATGCCCCGTCCGTCTCGCTCATCCTCGGTGAGGGATCCGGCGGCGGGGCCCTGGCGCTCATCCCCACCGACCGGGTGCTCAGTGCCGAACACGGCTGGCTCTCGCCGCTGCCGCCCGAAGGCGCCTCGGCGATCGTGCACCGCACCACCGAACGGGCCGCCGAGATGGCACAGAGCCAGGGTGTGCACGCTCCCATGCTGCAGGCCAACGGCGTCGTCGACCGGATCATCGCCGAACACCCCGACGCCAGCGACGAACCCCTTGACTTCGTCGCGCGGGTCGGGACGACACTCGAATTCGAACTCATCTCGCTCATGCGCGAACCATCGGCCAGGCGCTTGGCCCGCCGAATGGATCGCTACCGGGGCCTGGGAATCTAGGAGGACTGAGTGGTAGCTGTCAGAGTCATCCCCTGTCTCGACGTCGACGGCGGACGCGTCGTCAAGGGAGTGAAGTTCGCCGACCTCAAAGACGCCGGCGACCCAGTCGAGCTCGCTCGCCGCTACGGCGAATCCGGTGCCGACGAACTCACCTTCCTCGACGTCACAGCCAGCAGCGGTGACCGCGAGACCGTCCACGACGTGGTGCGCGCCTGCGCCGAAGAGGTCTTCATCCCGCTGACCGTCGGCGGAGGCATCCGCAGTGTCGCCGACGTCGACCGGCTGCTGCGCGACGGAGCCGACAAAGTCTCGGTCAACACCTCGGCGGTGGCCGATCCGGAGCTCATCAGCGAGATCTCCCGACACTTCGGCAACCAGGTCCTCGTCCTGTCCCTCGACGCCAGACGCACGCAGGGGACGAGCACGGAATCCGGTTTCGAAGTCACCACCCGCGGCGGCCGCGAAGGAACGGGCCGCTGCGCCATCGACTGGATCCGAGAGGCCGCTGAGCGCGGGGTCGGCGAGATCCTGCTCAATTCCATCGACGCCGACGGCACTCGCGAGGGCTTCGACCTCGAACTCATCAGTGCCGCCCGCGCCGCCGTCGACGTGCCGCTCATCGCCTCGGGCGGAGCCGGCAAGGTCGAACACTTCGCCCCGGCCGTGGCCGCAGGTGCGGATGCGCTGCTGGCCGCCAGCGTCTTCCACTTCGGCACGCTGAGCATCGCCGAGGTCAAAGACGCACTGCGGGCAGAGGGAATCGACGTCCGATGAGCAGCGAAATCGACGCCACCCCGCAGAATTGGCAGGAGATCATCAGACTGGGCACAGACGGACTCATCCCCGTCATCGTCCAAGAGGCCACGAGCGGTGAGGTGCTCATGCTCGCCTGGATGGACATCGCGGCGGTCTCCCGCACACTGGAGACGAAGCGGGCCACCTATTGGTCGCGCTCCCGGCAGGAATACTGGGTGAAGGGGGAGACCTCGGGCCATGTCCAACATGTCCGCTCACTCAGCCTCGACTGCGATGCCGACGCCCTGCTCATGCTCGTCGACCAGACCGGACCCGCCTGCCATACGAACACCCCGACCTGCTTCACCGGAAGGACCATCAGTGTCGACTGACTCAGCGGCGAACCCGACCGACCTGCCGATCCGGCCCAGCCTCGACCAGTTCCGCGCCCTCGGCGCCGAACACCGGCTGGTGCCGGTCCATGCCCAGGTGCTCGCGGACTCGGAGACCCCGCTGAGCCTCTACCGCAAGCTCACCGACGGCGGGCCGGGAAGCTTCCTCTTCGAATCCGCGGTCGCCGGATCCTGGGCCAGGTACTCCTTCATCGGATCGGCACCCGTGGCCACCCTCATCTCCACCGAGGACGGATTCGACTGGACCGGCACTCCGCCGGTGGGCATCCCCACCGACGGCGACGTCCTCGACGCGGTCACCGCCACCCTCGACCTGCTGGCCGTGGCCGAAGCGGAAGCAGTGCTGCCGCCGATGGTCTCAAGCTTCGTCGGCTACTTCGGATGGGACATCGTCCGCCGTTTCGAACGTCTCGGACCGCCCCGCCCCAACGAACACCACCTGCCGACCGTCCAGCTGATGATCCCCGGCGACATCGCCGTCTTCGACCACTATTCGGGGATGGTCACCCTCGTGGCCAATGTGTTCAACGTCAACGGCGCCGACACCGGCATCGACGAGGCCCATGCCTCAGGAGTCGAGCGCATCACGGCGATGCTCGACCGCCTGCAGCAGCCCAGCCCGGCCGATGTCCTCCGCCCCCGGAAAGTCGACCCCGAGGTGGCCACCCGCACCCAGCCGCAGGTGTACTTGGACGGTGTGGAGACGGCGAAGCAGAAGATCGTCGACGGGGAGATCTTCCAAGTCGTCGTCGGCCAGCGCTTCGACACCCCCTGCGATGCCGATCCGCTGAGCGTGTACCGGATGCTGCGGCATGCGAATCCGAGCCCATTCATGTACCTGCTCAACCTCCACGACGACGGCGGTGACCCGGTGAGCATAGTCGGCTCCTCACCGGAAGCACTCGTCACCGTCCGCTCCGGAGAGGTACTCACCCATCCGATCGCCGGTTCCCGGCCCCGCGGCACCACCCCGGAAGCCGATGACTGCCTGGCCCGGGAGCTCCTGGCCGATGAGAAGGAGCGCGCCGAACACCTCATGCTCGTCGATCTCGCCCGCAACGACCTGGCGAAGGTGTGCGCCGCCGGAACGATCGACGTCAGCGAGTTCATGGACATCGTGCGCTACAGCCACATCATGCACATCAGCTCGACGGTGCGCGGCGAACTCGAACCCGGAACCTCCGCCATCGACGTGCTGCGGGCGACCTTCCCCGCCGGCACCCTGTCCGGGGCGCCCAAACCGCGGGCGCTGCAGATCATCGACGAACTCGAACCCGTCGGACGCGGAATCTATGGGGGAGTGGTCGGCTATATGTCCTTCACCGGTGACCTCGACCTGGCCATCGCCATCCGCACCGGAGTGCTCAGGCAGGCCACGATGAGCGTCTACGCCGGAGGCGGTCTCGTCGCCGACTCCGTGCCCGAGACCGAATACCGGGAATCCGAGAACAAGGCCGCGGCCGTCCTGCGCGCCGCCGCCGCGGCCGATGCGCTGCACGCAGCCGAAGGAAGCCAGAGGTGAGGGAATGACCAAATCACGCGGAGTCCTCATCGTCCTCGTCATCGCCGCCGCCCTGTGGGCGCTGACGATCTCCGCCTGGCAGGCAGGCACCGGCGGCGACACGCTCGGACCCAGCGGTGTGGCGGAGGTCACCGAGGATCCGAGTTCGCAGGCCTCACCCGTGGCCACCGCATGCGTGGCGATCATCGCGGTCTCGGGACTGCTCGCCGCAATGCTCGGTCGGATCGGACGTTTCGTCGTTCTGGGTCTGGCCGCAATCGCCGGAATCGGCTACGGGATCACCGCCCTGAGCGCCGCCTCGGCGCCGGGAGCCACCTCATGGGCGATCATCGCGGCAGTGGCCGGCGGAATCGGCGTCATCGGCATCATCTGGGTCGCCGTCGCTTCGAACGGGTGGACGAACTCCAACCGCTACGCCCGCACGGCCGAGGCCGCCGGCGGGGAATTCGACTCCGCCGCAGCCTGGGACGCCCTCTCCCGCGGAGACGACGTCGAAGACGCCCCCGACGACGAGGAGCCGACCGATCCAGACACCGACGACGAGGAGCCGACCGATCCAGACACCGACGACGAGGAGCCGACCGATCCAGACACCGAACCGGATTCGAAATGACCTTGTGACCGGGTCGGTGCCCGGTCAGTCAGCGAAGCGTGACACAATGGGATCAACAGTCCACACGCGTGTCACGCCTGTCACACAAAGGAGCGCCATGTCGCAGTCCATCGCCCGCAACGGGGCCGCAGATCTCGACAAATCCACGATCGACTACGCAGCGATCGCCGATCCCGGTCACGGCAACTCGGTGGCGGGATGGACCGGAGTCATCATCATGCTCATCGGGGTCACAGTCGGCTGCGTGGGCTTCACGATCCACAACCCCACGATCACCTACATCTCCATCGGCATCGTCGCCCTCGGTGTCGTCGTCGGTCTGATCCTGCGTGCCGTGGGACTGGGCAACAAGCCGAAGCAGAAATGACGGTTCTCAATGACATCGTCTCCGGCGTGCGCGAAGATCTGCAGGCACGCCGGAACGAGGTTCCGCTGAGCGAGATCACCGCTCGCGCCGCGGCGGCCGAACCCGTCCGCCCCTTCGACCTGAGCGCAGACTTCGGCGTCATCGCCGAGGTCAAACGCAAGTCACCCTCCCGCGGAGACCTGGCCCGGATCCCCGACCCCGGAACGTTGGCCGGACTGTATGCCGCCGGGGGAGCCCGAGCCATCAGCGTGCTCACCGAGACCCGCCGCTTCAACGGCAGCCTTGCCGACCTCGACTCGGTGCGCGCGGCCGTCGACATCCCGGTCCTGCGCAAGGACTTCATGGTCGACGAATACCAGTTCCATGAGGCTCGCGCCCACGGCGCCGATATCGTACTGCTCATCGTCGCGGCCCTCGACCCCGGACAGCTGGGCGAATACCACGCCCTCGCCGCCGAGCTGGGGATGACGGCGCTGGTCGAGACCCACAACCGCGAAGAGCTCGAGATCGCTGCTGAGCTCGGTGCCGAACTCATCGGCGTCAACACCCGCAACCTCAAGGACCTCAGCGTCGACACCGACAGGTTCGCCCCGCTGGCCGATCTGGCCCCCGACGGCTGCACCCTCGTCGCCGAATCCGGCGTGAGCGGCGCCGCCGAAGTGGCGAAGTACGCGGATGCCGGAGCCGATCTCGTGCTCGTGGGCGAAGCCCTCGTCACCGGCGGTCGCCCGCAGGCCGCTGTCGAGGAGTACACGGCGCTCGGGCGCGAACGCCGCTGCCTGTCCGCATCCTGAACCCCGCCCGCGACGGCCGCCGCAGATGGTCGACGATGGGCCGATAGTGCACCCATTCGGTCGTCCGGCAGGGTGGAGGCTCTTCGCCTCACCCGCCGACGCCACGAGGAGATCGAGAAGGACCGCAATGACCGATTTGAGCCAGGAGACCGGACCGTACTTCGGCGAGTTCGGAGGCAGGTTCATCCCCGAAGCGCTGATCCCGGCACTCGACGAGATCGAAGAGACCTGGCGCAAATCCCAAGTGGACCCGGCCTTCACCGACGAACTTCTGACGCTGCAGCGCAGCTACATCGGCCGCCCCTCGCTGCTCACCGAGGCCACACGCTTCGCTGAGCACTGCGGCGGAGCCCGCGTGTTCCTCAAACGCGAAGACCTCAACCACACGGGCAGCCACAAGATCAACAACGCCCTGGCCCAGGCACTGCTGGCGAAGCGAATGGGCAAGACCCGCCTCATCGCCGAGACCGGAGCCGGACAGCACGGAGTCGCAACGGCGACCGCCGCCGCTCTGCTCGATATGTCCTGCGTGGTCTACATGGGTGAGGAGGACACTCAGCGTCAGGCCCTCAACGTCGCCCGCATGCGGCTGCTCGGAGCCACCGTCAACGCCGTGACCAACGGCACCCGCACCCTCAAGGACGCGATGAACGAAGCCATGCGCGACTGGGTGGCCAATGTCGACGACACCCACTACGTCATCGGCACGGTCGCCGGCCCGCACCCGTTCCCGGCGATGGTCCGCTCCTTCCAGAACGTCATCGGCATCGAGGCCCGCGAACAGATCCAGGACACGATCGGCCGTCTGCCCGACGCCGTCTGCGCCTGCGTCGGCGGCGGTTCGAACGCCATGGGCCTCTTCGCCGCCTTCCTCGGCGATGCTGATGTCAAGATCTACGGCTTCGAAGCCGGCGGCGAGGGAGTCGACTCAGGCCGCCATGCCGCCCGGTTCTCCGGCGGACGCCCCGGTGTCCTCCACGGCTCGGCCACCTACATCCTCCAAGACTCCGACGGCCAGACCCAGGCCTCCCATTCAGTCTCCGCCGGACTCGACTACCCATCGGTCGGCCCCGAACACTCACACCTCCATGACTCCGGGCGCGTGACCTACGAACCCGTCGTCGACGAAGAAGCGATGGAAGCCATGCGGCTGCTCTCCCGCACCGAAGGCATCATTCCCGCCATCGAATCCGCTCACGCCCTGGCCGGAGCCATGCGCATCGGACGTGAGCTCGGACCCGACGCGGTCCTGCTGGTCAATCTCTCCGGCCGCGGCGACAAGGACATGACGACCGCCGCGAAATGGTTCGACTACATCGATGAAGGAGCGGTGCAGGTATGACGCACTCAGGCCCCCGCACAGGAACCACCCTCAACGCCGTCGCCGAGGCGGGCCGCAAGGCCGCGCTCATCGCCTACCTTCCCGTCGGCTTCCCGACGGTGCCCGGATCGACCGCAGCCATGGTGGAGCTCGTCCGCAGCGGCGTCGACATCATCGAGGTCGGCATGCCGTACTCCGACCCCGGGATGGACGGACCCGTCATCCAGCGAGCCGGTGAAGCGGCACTGGAGAACGGGGTGCGCACCACAGACATCTTCACCGCCGTCGAAGCGATCGCCGAGGCCGGCGGCACCGCCGTCGTCATGAGCTACTGGAACCTCGTGCTCCAATACGGCATCGACAGCTTCGCCCGCGACCTCGCTTCGGCCGGAGGCGGTGGAATCGTCACCCCCGACCTCATCCCCGACGAGGCCGGACCCTGGTTGGCGGCGTCTGAGACGCACGATCTCGACCGGATCTTCCTCGCCGCACCCTCGTCCACGCCCGAACGTCTGGCCCGAATCGTCGAGCACAGCTCCGGTTTCGTCTACGCCGCTTCGACCATGGGGGTCACCGGTGTCCGCTCCGAGGTCGACAACCATGCCCGTGACCTCGTCGCCCGGCTGAAAGAGGCAGGCGCCGAACGCACCTGCGTGGGTCTCGGCGTGTCGAATCGCGAGCAGGCGGCCGAGGTCGCCGAATACGCCGACGGCGTCATCGTCGGCTCTGCTCTCGTCCGAGCGCTGGACTCCGAAGGAGTCGCCGGAGTCGGGCGACTCGCAGCCGAGCTCGCAGAAGGGTGTGCATGAGCTTCAGCCCGGCATGGGTCGTCTTCACCATCCTCGGCGTCGGACTCGCCATATGGATGACGAGCATCCAATGGCGCGCCCGCGGCGGCCATAAGGGAGACCTGTGGGCCATCACGGTCGTCGGTCTTCCGGCAGCTGTCATCGGCGGACGCTTGGGACATCTGCTCTCGGCGCCGGACACCTACTTCGGCCCCGCTGGCAGCCCTCTGCGGGCGCTGGCCCTCTGGGACGGCGGATTCAGCTTCTGGGGAGCCACCATCCTCGGCTTCCTCTCCGTGTGGGTGCTCACCCGCTTCCAAGGCATCAGGTTCCGTCCCCTGCTCGACTCGGTCGCCCCGGGCCTCATCCTCGGCCATGTCGCCGGGGCCTTCAGCGACTGGTTCGACGGTCGCCTCGAACTGGTCACGGTGCTCACCGAATCGGTGTGGAACCTCATCGCCTGCGTCGTCCTCATCACCGTGTCCAAACGCCTCCGGCTCGGCTACGGTCAGGTCTTCGCCCTCTACCTGTGCCTGTTCGGACTCGGCCGCATTCTGCTCGAGGCCCTGCGGATCGGCACTCCCGCCGCCGAGGATGCACGGCTCCTCCTCGGACTGCCGTTCAACGTCTGGACAGCTGTCCTCGCCCTGCTTCTCGGCCTCGGCTGGCTCATCGTGTCCCGGCTGCGCCACCGCACCTATGAGACCGGCGTCTACACTCACGGGTCCCGCACCCTGCTGCGCCGCCACCGCCGCGGCAAGCACACCTTCGAAGTCAATGTGCCCAATATCGCCGAGGCGGCCGGCGCCCCGCTGCCGTCCGTGGCGCGCGTGGCCGACCCCGACGACCCACACGGACGCCGAGACACAGCCGCACCGGCCACCGCCCATTCGGCCGCCGACGCCTCGGCAGACGACGCCTCGGCAGACGACGCCTCGGCAGACGACGCCTCGGCTGCCGATCGGATGTCGGCAGACGTGACCGCAGCCGCGAACGATGCCGACACGGACGACTCGGAGACCGAGGACGAACCGGGCATCGATCTCAGCGGACGCCACAGCTTCGGATTCTTCGGAGCGGTCACCTCGGCGATCTCGATCGTGCCCGATGTGCGCGGAAGATCAGCCTCCGCACCAGGCGAAGAGAACCCCCAATCGTCCGAAACCTAAGACGAATAGGTTCGCACTTCGTTCCTTTTTCTGCTTTCTCTGCGGTTGCACGTGGGTGTAGGTTGAAACTCCGGCTTGTGAGAGTGATCTCACAGTCGGGTTCGGGAACACTCTTTCCGGGCTCGTCCAAACCGCAGAGGACAGCGCCGTCTTTTCGGAGAACACACAACACCGAGAAGGCAGAACATGAACCACAGCGCTCAGCCGACCCACGAGACCACGGCGCCACCGGGCCGAGTCGGGCTCTACGATCCGGCACTCGAACACGATGCCTGCGGTCTTGCCCTCATCGCCCGCTACCGGGGCGGTGCCGACCATACGGTCATCACACAGGCTCTCGACGCTCTGCGCCGACTCGAACACCGCGGCGGAATCGGCTCCGACGACGGCACCGGTGACGGAGCCGGACTGACCATCCAGATTCCGCACGACTACTTCTCCGCCCGTCTCGCCGAATCCGGAGTCACACTGCCGGCGCCCGGCGACTACGCCATGGGCATCGGCTTCTTCGCCCAGGACTACGCCGCCGACCTCAACACGGTCACCGCTCCGCTGACGTCGGAGACGCAGCCCGACTTCAGCCGCGAGGCCGCAGGGGCAGACCAGGACGCGCTCGTGTCCCGGATCGCCGCGGAAGAGGGACTGCAGGTCCTCCACGTGGCCTCCGTGGCTGTCGACCCCGGAGTGCTCGGCCGGATCGCCGCCGAGACGATGCCGTCCATGCGCTATGTGTTCTTCGGCCTCAGCGCCGATCATCCGGCCCGTGACGAGAACGATCTGGCCCGTCGGGCCTTCATCGTGCGGAAACGACTCGACAACTCGGGCCTGTACTTCCCCTCGCTGTCGCCGACGACGCTGACGTTCAAGGGTATGCTCTCGACCGCGCAGCTCGACCGCTTCTTCACCGAACTCGGCGACGAGCGTCTCACCTCGGCGATCGCGCTCGTCCACTCCCGATTCTCCACGAACACCTTCCCGTCCTGGCAGCTTGCCCAGCCGTTCGGCACGATCGCCCACAACGGCGAGATCAACACCGTGCGCGGCAATCGCAACTGGATGCAGGCACGCGAATCGGCCCTGGCCAGCGAGCTGCTCGAATCCCCGGTCGGGGACACGCACAGCGGCCTCGAGCGCATCTTCCCGATCATTCCCGCCGGATCCTCGGACTCCGCATCATTCAACTCCGTGCTCGAACTCATGGTCGCCTCCGGACGGTCCCTTCCGCAGGCGATGCTGATGATGATTCCCGAAGCCTGGGAGAACAACCCGGCCATGTCGGAGGAACGGCGAGCCTTCTACGAATACCACTCGCTGCTCATGGAGCCCTGGGACGGGCCGGCCTGTGTCGCCTTCACCGACGGTCGCCTCGCCGGAGCCGTGCTCGACCGCAACGGACTTCGCCCGGCCCGGTACATCATGACCGAGGACACGGTCGTGCTCGCGAGCGAGGCCGGAGTCGTCGACGTGCCCGAAGCCGAAGTCACCGCACGCGGTCGACTCACCCCGGGCCGGATGTTCCTCGTCGATGTGGAGGCCGGGCGCATCATCTCCGATACGGAGATCAAGAACCGGCTGGCCACCGAGCATCCCTACCGCGAATGGGTCGAGACCTCGGCCACCCGTCTCGGCGAACTGCCCACCCGCGTCCATATCAGCCACCCCAGCTCCTCCGTCCGTCGACGCCAGCGGACATTCGGCTACACCGAGGAGGAGCTGCGCGTGCTCATCGCCCCGATGGCCGAAACCGGCGCCGAACCCCTCGGTGCGATGGGCAGCGATACGGCGATCGCGGCCCTGAGTACCCGTCCACGACTGCTCTTCGACCACTTCCACCAGAACTTCGCCCAAGTGACGAATCCGCCGCTGGACTCGATCCGCGAGGACATCGTCACGAGCATGTCGGCAGGAATCGGCCGCGAAGGCAACCTGCTGTGCTCCACTCAGCCGGACTCCGCCCATATCCTGCTCGAGCGGCCGGTGATCGACAACGACGAACTGACGGCGATCGCGCACCTGGCCGGGCACCACCTCGGCGAAGGAATCACCCGCCCCTCGGTGACGCTGTCGGGACTGTATCCGGTGGGCGCCGGTGAGGACGCGATGACCCGTCGCCTCGCGGACCTGTGCGCGGAGGCGAGCGCAGCGGTCGCCGGCGGTGCGGTGTTCCTCATCCTCACCGATCGGGACTCGAATTCGGAATTCGCACCGATCCCGTCCCTGCTGCTGACCTCCGCCCTGCACCACCATCTCGTCCGGGAGCGGACCCGAACCCGAGTGAGCATCATCGTCGAGGCCGGAGACGTCCGTGAGGTCCATCATGCGGCCACGCTCGTGTCGTTCGGCGCCTCAGCGGTCAATCCGTACCTGCTCATGGAATCGGCCGAGGACCTCGTGAAGTCCGAACGGATCCGAGGCATCAGCGCCGAGGCGGCCGTGGCCAACGTGCTGACTGCGCTGAACAAGGGCCTGCTGAAGATCATGTCGAAGATGGGCATCTCGACGGTCCAGTCCTACCACGGGGCGCAGACCTTCGAGGCACTCGGCCTGGCCGACTCGGTCATCGACGAACACTTCGCCTCGACCCCGCATCAGCTCGGCGGCAAGACCCTTGACGATATCGCGGCTGAGACGACGGCCCGGCACGCCGATGCCTACCGGGAGGACCATCCGCGTCCGGCACACCGGAACCTGCTCGTCGGCGGTGAGTACCAGTGGCGGCGGGAAGGTCCGGGGCACCTGTTCAATCCGGAGACGATCTTCAGACTGCAGCATTCGACGGCGACCGGCCGCTTCGACATCTTCCGGCAGTACACGCGCGCGGTGGACGAACAGTCCGCGGAGCTGATGACTCTGCGCGGACTCTTCGACCTCGTCCCGACCGAAACGGGACCGATCGACATCTCCGAGGTCGAGCCCGCTGAGGCGATCATGCGTCGCTTCTCCACCGGAGCCATGAGCTACGGCTCCCTGTCGGCCGAAGCCCACGAGACGCTGGCGATCGCCATGAACCGGATCGGCGGGAAGTCGAATACGGGAGAGGGCGGGGAGGACGCCGAACGTCTGCTCGACCCGCAGCGCCGGTCGGCGATCAAACAGATCGCCTCCGGTCGTTTCGGCGTCACCAGCCACTACCTCACCGCCGCCGATGACCTGCAGATCAAGATGGCTCAGGGCGCCAAACCCGGTGAGGGCGGTCAGCTGCCGGGAGAGAAGGTGTACCCGTGGATCGCGAAGACCCGGCATGCCACCCCCGGAGTCGGCCTCATCTCACCGCCTCCGCACCATGACATCTACTCCATCGAAGACCTCGCCCAGCTCATCCACGACCTCGGGCGTGCCAATGCGGCTGCCCGTGTCCACGTCAAACTCGTCTCCGGAATCGGAGTCGGGACGGTGGCCGCCGGAGTGGCGAAGGCCGGAGCCGACGTCGTGCTCATCTCCGGCCACGACGGAGGAACGGGCGCCAGCCCGCTCAACTCGCTCAAACATGCCGGCACCCCGTGGGAGCTGGGTCTGGCCGAAGCCCAGCAGACGCTCGTGCTCAACGGTCTGCGCGAACGCATCAGCGTCCAGGTCGACGGGCAGCTGAAGACCGGCCGCGACGTCATCATCGCCGCCCTGCTCGGGGCCGAGGAATTCGGATTCGCCACCACCGCCCTCGTCGTCTCCGGATGCATCATGATGCGGGTCTGCCACCAGGACACCTGTCCGGTCGGTGTGGCCACACAGAACCCGAAGCTGCGCGAACGGTTCCACGGCCAGGCCGATCATGTCGTGAACTTCTTCACGTTCATCGCCGAGGAGGTCCGCAGCTACCTCGCCGAGCTGGGACTGCGCAGCCTCGACGAAGCGATCGGAGCGGTCGAACGACTGCGCATCGACGCAGACCGGGCGAAAGCCTCGGGGCTGGACCTGGATCTGACCCCGATCCTCACCGTCCCGACCGATCTCCACGGCAGTCCCGCCTCGGCGAGGGTGAGCGAACCGGGCACCCCACGTGACTTCGCGGGCGAACTCGACGATCGCCTGCTCGAGCAGGCCGGAGCGCAGATCGCTGCGGGAGTCCCGGTGCACCTGAGCGCCGAGGTCGCGAACACGGACCGATCGGTCGGCACCCTGCTCGGCCACCGGGTGACTCAGGCCCACGGCGGGGACGGTCTGCCGGTGGGAACCGTGCGCGTGTCCCTCAACGGAACAGCCGGCCAGTCCCTGGGCGCATTCCTGCCTCGGGGTGTGAGCATCGATCTGCACGGAGACGCCAACGACTACGTCGGCAAGGGCCTGTCGGGCGGAGCGATCAGCATCGCCCCCCGCCCGGAGAACCCCACTCGGCCCGAACACAATGTCATCGCCGGAAACGTCATCGGCTACGGGGCGACATCCGGGACGATGTTCCTGTCCGGAATGGTCGGGGAGAGATTCCTCGTGCGCAACTCCGGGGTCGAAGCCGTCGTCGAAGGCATCGGCGACCACGGACTGGAATACATGACCGGGGGAGTGGCGGTCATCCTCGGCCCCATCGGACGCAACTTCGCGGCCGGAATGTCCGGAGGAACGGCGTTCGTGCTCGACTTCAACCCCAGCCGCCTCAACCCGAAGGAACGGGCCGCGGGAGTCTTCAGATTCGGCGGGATCGGAGACTCCGACGCGCCGGTGCTGCAGAGGCTGCTTGCCGATCACGTCGCGGCCACCGGATCCCCGTTGGCCGGCGAACTGCTGGCCGGTCTCGACCGGGGCCAGGACATCCTGTCCCGCTTCACCAAGATCATTCCCGTCGCCTATGCGCGGGTCAAAGACATCCAGGACGAGATCGGCAGCAGCGGCGAACCCGCTGATTCCGAACAGACCTGGCAGACCATTCTGGAGGCCGCCCATGGCTGATCCGCGAGGATTCCTCACCACCACCGAACGCGAACTCCCCGCCCGCAGGCCCGTGCCGATCCGGCTGATGGACTACTCCGAGGTCTATGAGAAGGGCGACCCCGCGCAGCTGCGCCGACAGGCTTCTCGCTGCATGGACTGCGGTGTCCCCTTCTGCCACCAGGGATGCCCCCTGGGCAACCTAATCCCGGAGTTCAACGACGCCATGTACCGCGGCGAGCTGCCGCGTGCCGTGGAGCTGCTGCATGCGACGAACAACTTCCCCGAATTCACCGGTCGGGCCTGCCCCGCCCCGTGCGAGGCCGCCTGCGTGCTGGGCATCAGCCAACCGGCCGTGACGATCAAACAGGTCGAAGTCTCCATCGTCGACGACGGTTTCGCCGCCGGACTCATCACCCCCGTCGTCCCCGATCGGATGACCGGGCACACCGTCGCTGTCATCGGCTCCGGACCGGCCGGGCTCGCCGCAGCCCAACAGCTGACCCGAGCCGGGCACACCGTCGTCGTCTTCGAACGCGACGACCGCCTCGGCGGACTGCTGCGCTATGGGATCCCGGACTTCAAACTCGAGAAGCACCATATCGACCGCCGGCTCAACCAGATGCGGGCCGAGGGGACCCAGTTCGAAACCGGCGTCGAGATCGGCCGCGATATCGACTTCGCCGCACTGCAGACTCGCTTCGATGCGGTGCTGGTGGCCACCGGAGCCACTGTGCCCCGCGATATGGACCTGCCGGGACGTCGACTCGAGAACATCGAATTCGCGATGGACTACCTCGTGCCGTCCAACCGGGCGCAGTCGGCAGACGGGACCTCGGCCGACGATTCGGCACAGCTCATCGATGCGGCCGGCAGGCATGTGGTCATCATCGGCGGCGGAGACACCGGCGCCGACTGCCTGGGCACCGCTCTGCGCCAAGGAGCCGCCTCGGTGACGACACTGGCCATCGGCAGCCGGCCGCCACTCGACCGCGGTGCGGACTCGCCATGGCCCACCGTGCCGCGGATCTTCGAGGTCCAATCCTCACACGAAGAAGGCGGAACGAGGCGCTATCTGGCATCGACGACTCGATTCGTCGGTGACGATACGGGAAGGGTCTGCGGAATAGAAGTCGCGCAGACGGAGTTCGTCGACGGCCGCCGAGTCCCGACACCGGGCACCGAGCACGTCATCCCCGCTGATCTCGTGCTGCTGGCGCTGGGCTTCAGCGGACCGGAGACGGCGGCGATCGACCTCGAAGCGGGAGCCGGCGGCGCGTTCTCACGAGCTGAGGACTATGCGGCTCAGCCGGGTGTCTTCGTCGCCGGCGATGCCGGACGCGGACAGTCGCTCATCGTCTGGGCCATCGCCGAAGGCCGTACCGCGGCCGCCGAGGTCGACCGGTTCCTGACCGGGTCGACCCGGCTGCCGACGCCCGTGCGGCCCACCGACGAAGGGTTCAAATGCTAAGATAGTGCATGTCAGAAAATGAGAAGAGGCGGTGATGCGGCACAGCGAGGTGCCGCACGCACACCGCCCGTGACCAGCGGAGAGCGGCAGAGACCGCCCGCTGAGACTTTAGGTAGGGTGGAGCGTATGAGGCGTGCAAAGATAGTCGCAACTTTAGGTCCGAACCAGAACTCCTATGAAGAGATCCGCGAGCTCGTCGATGAAGGCGTCGATGTCGCCCGATTCAATCTGAGCCACGGAAAACGAGAAGAGCACGAAGAGAAATTCGCCTGGGTCCGCCAGGCCGCCCTCGACACCGGACGGCCCGTCGCCGTCCTCCTCGACCTGCAGGGTCCGAAGATCCGCGTGGGCACCTTCGCCAATGGCAAGGAAGAGCTCGTCGAAGGCGCCGCCTTCACCATCACCAGCCGAGATGTCCCCGGCACCGCAGAACTCGTGAGCACGACACTGCCGACCTTGGCAGAAGACGTGTCCGTGGGTGACCCGCTGCTCATCGACGACGGTCGTCTGCGCCTGCGCGCCACCGAGGTGACCGCCACCGATGTGGTCACCGAAGTCGAAATCGGCGGAACCATCTCCAACCACAAGGGCATCAACCTCCCCGGAGTGCCGGTGTCCGTCCCTGCTCTGTCGGAGAAGGACGTCGACGACCTCAAATGGGGTCTGGAGCTCGGCTTCGACTGGGTCGCCCTGTCCTTCGTCCGCAGCCCGGAGGACATGAACGATGTGCGTGCGGTCATGGACGAGGTCGGAATCACCGCTCCGGTCATCGCCAAGCTCGAGAAGCCGCAGGCCGTCGACCAGCTCGATGAGATCATCGACGCCTTCGACGGCATCATGGTCGCTCGCGGCGACCTCGGCGTCGAGCTGCCGCTCGAACAGGTGCCGATCGTGCAGAAGCGGGCCGTCGAGATCGCCCGCCAGCAGGCCAAGCCCGTCATTGTGGCCACGCAGATGCTCGAGACGATGATCGATGCACCACGGCCCACTCGCGCCGAAGCCAGTGACTGCGCAAACGCCGTCCTCGACGGTGCCGATGCGCTCATGCTCTCCGGTGAGACCTCGGTGGGCGCTCACTGGGTCGAAGCGATCCGGACGATGAGCCGGATCATCGGCTCCACCGAGGAGCACGGTCTCGACCGGATCCCGCTGTTGGGCACCGTTCCCCACACGAAGGGCGGGGCCGTCACTGCAGCCGCCGTGCAGATTGCTGAGCAACTCGATATCGACCTGCTGTGCACCTTCTCGCAGACCGGCGACTCGGTGCGACGGATGTCGCGCCTGCGGCCGGCCTGGCCGATCCTCGGCTTCACACCCGACCCGCAGGTCCGCCACCAGCTGGCGCTGACCTGGGGCGTGCGCCCCTACCTCGTGAAGACGGTCCGCCACACTGACCAGATGGCTCGCCAGGTCGATGCCGTTCTGCTCGCCGACGGCACTGCCCGCGAGGGCGATCAGAGCATCCTCGTGGCCGGATCGCCTCCCGGAATCCCCGGATCGACGAACGCCCTCCGTATCCACTCCATCGGCGATGCTGCGAAGGGGGTGACGGCGGCCTACCAGGACTCGTCGGACTCCGAGGAGGATCCGCTGGCCGGATACGGAGTGGTCACCGAAGCACCGATCACCCGTGAGGTGCCGATCGTGCGCGAAGGCCAATCGCCCCGCCACTGAAGGCTGCAGGCTGACTCTGCCGGCGGCGTCTGCCCCTTGTCCGGGGACGGCGCCGCCGGCAGTGTCGTGTCGCGGGGCTCGGCAGCGCGATCTTCCCGCCTGCGATGCATATCACATCAGATCGCGGAATTTCGCATATTGCTCAACAGTTGTGCTCTCTGTTGCCTAATCCTCCCTGCGGATCTCAGATGGGAGGACCCGCTAGGAGAGGAATTCAATGAGACTGCCCGCCTGGAGCAAGTCCTTCGGAGTGCAGGTGACCATCGCACTCATCGCCGGTGTCATCCTCGGGCTCATCGCCCGATCATGGGGACCGGTCAGCGACACCGCAGACAACTGGCTCGGCCAGACTCTCGACACCGTCGGGTCGTCGTACGTCACCCTGCTCAAGGCCGCAGTCGTCCCGCTGGTCATCACCGCGATCATCGCGAGCATCGGCAACCTGCGCAAGGTCACCAATGCCGCCCGGCTGGCCATGTCGACCCTGCTGTGGTTCGCTCTCACAGCCCTGATCGCCGTCGTCCTCGGACTCATCATCGGCATCGTCATGCAGCCCGGCGCCCATGCCGATGCCGCTTCGCTGCGCACCGGCGCGCCCGATTCTCAGGGCAGCTGGCTCGGCTTCCTCACCGGGCTGGTGCCGGTGAACTTCCTCGGACTCGAGGTCGCCACCTCACCGGATGAGGCCGGGGGCCTGAGCTCCGAGGTCAACTTCAACATCCTCCAGCTCATCATCGTCTCCGGTGCCATCGGCATCGCAGCGGTCAAGGTCGGCAAGGCCGCGGAACCGTTCCTCCAGTTCACCGAGGCGGCCCTGGCCGTGGTCCAGAAGGTCGTCTGGTGGATCGTGCGCATCGCTCCGATCGGCACACTCGGCCTCATCGGCAACGCCGTGAACTCCTACGGCTGGTCCACGATGGGATCGCTGCTGTGGTTCGTCGTCGCCGTCTACATCGGACTCGCGATCGTGTTCTTCATCGTCTACCCGGCCCTGGCGCGAGCCAACGGACTGTCCGTGCGCCAGTACTTCTCCGGTGTCTGGCCGGTCGCACAGATGGGCTTCGTCTCCCGTTCCTCGATCGGCACCATGCCCGTGACGCAGAAGGTTGCCACCGACAACTTCGGAGTGCCCCACTCCTACGCCGCCTTCGCCGTGCCCTTCGGCGCGACGACGAAGATGGACGGCTGCGCGGCGATCTACCCGGCGATCGCAGCGGTGTTCGTCGCCCAGTTCTTCGGCATCGATCTCTCCCTCATCCAGTACCTGCTCATCATCTTCGTCGCCGTCATCGGTTCGGCCGCCACGGCCGGTACGACGGGTGCGACCGTGATGCTCACCCTGACTCTGTCGACCTTGGGTCTGCCGCTCGAGGGCGTGGGCCTGCTGCTGGCCATCGAACCGATCGTGGACATGGGCCGCACCGCACTCAACGTCTCCGGTCAGGCACTCGTCCCGGCCATCGTGGCCAAGCGGCATGAGATCCTGGACGTCGAACGCTACGATGCCCCGCGCATCAACGGCTACGTTCCGCTTGAGGAGGATGCAGATGTCGACGAGGCCCGCACCGAGGACGCCGGACCCCGAAGCTCCGCGTCCGAGGACGCCGGCGAACCGGTCAGCGGAGCACCGCGCGACTGACCCCGCAGCGACCGACCCTTCAGCCGCTGACACTGTACCGTCGAGCGCCGGTGTCGAACTCCTCGCCGCCGAGGGCCTGGCCGAGCGCGATGTCCAGCAAGTGACATCGCTGCTCGGCCGCCTCGTCGACGCAGGCGCAGCCCTCGGCTGGGTCACGCCGCCCGCGAGCACGGAGATCAGCGGACTCGTCCGACGTCTGGCTGCAGGTACGGAAGCCGGAGAGTCAGCCGCAGCGATTGCTCGCCGCGACGACGAGATCACCGGCTTCGCCTACTGGACCCGGTACACCCGCCCCACTTTCCGACCCCATGTCGACATCGAAAAGGTCGCGGTCGACCCGGGCGCTCAGGGCCGAGGCGTGGGAAGGGGACTCATGGAAGCGCTCATCCAGGCGGCGCGAGGTCACGGAACGGAAGTCATCACACTCGACCTGCGCGGTGACAATGGGGCGGCCATCGGCCTCTACGAATCCTTGGGCTTCACCCGCTATGGCCGACTGCCGGACTTCGTGGCGGTCGGGCAGAAGCGCTTCGATACGCTCCTGTACTCCCGCGACCTGCGACTATGACGTCACTGGCCTCGGGCACCCGCGGTCGCCACCGCCGACCGAGGTCTCCGGTCCCCGGCGCCACCACGACCGGTCGTGGCCCCCTACCGTTGCCGGCTGACACCACCGGCCGGCGCCACGGGACGCCGACGCCACCACTTTCCGTACACCGCACACCAGGTTTCGTACACCTGTCACCAGACTTCGTGCGCCTCAGCCTCACTTCCCGTCCCCTTCATCAGGACGCGGACTGATGAAACGGACGACATGTGGTTCTGGTGCAGGGGCGCCGCACTGGAAGCGCGTGGTGGGGGAAGTGTGGGGAACACAGAAGGCACTGTCGAAATCACATTCGACAGTGCCTTCGTCTGTACCGGATGCGGGACTCGAACCCGCACGTCTTTCGACAATGCATTTTGAGTGCACCGCGTCTACCGATTCCGCCAATCCGGCTCGTCACGTGACGTCGACTGAGGAGCGTCTGCGCGACGGGGACGATTCTACTGTGCGCGCGAACGGATTGCACAATCGACAACGGGCAGCGATCGTCCGAGGCCGGAGGTTCGACCGACCTCGTCGACCGAACCTGTCGACCGACCTCGTCGATCGAGTCCGTCGACCGAACCTGATGACCGACCACGTCGACCAAGCTTGTCGATCGAGTCCGTCGGTGGCCGTCGTCACCGGTGGTGGGCACCCTCACAGAAGAAACTTCCGGGTCCGCTGGCCACGACGCTGAGCGCCTGGTCTAGACTGGTGCCGTGCTTTCAAACAGCGAAGAATCAACTTCAGATGAGTCCGTGCCGGTCCGCCGCGTAGTCGTGGCCGAAGACGAGGCCGTGATTCGTCTCGATATCGTAGAAATGCTCCGCGAAGTCGGCTACGACGTCGTCGGTGAGGCTGCGGACGGCGAATCCGCCATCCGCCTGGCTGAGGAGCTGCGCCCGGACCTCGTCGTCATGGACATCAAGATGCCCATCCTCGACGGAATCTCCGCGGCCGAGCGCATCGCCCGCGCCCGCATCGCCCCGGTCGTCCTCCTCACCGCCTTCTCGCAGAAGGAGCTCGTCGAGCGCGCCCGGGACGCCGGTGCCATGGCCTATGTGGTCAAACCGTTCACCTCGGCCGATCTCATCCCGGCCCTGGAGATCGCGCTCTCCCGTCACGCCGAGATCAGCTCACTCGAGTCCGAGATCTCCGATCTCACCGAACGCTTCGAGACCCGCAAGCTCGTGGAGCGCGCGAAGAGCCTGCTGCAGACCTCCATGGGACTGAGTGAGCCCGAAGCCTTCCGCTGGATCCAGAAGACCTCGATGGATCGTCGTCTGACGATGCGTGAGGTCGCTGAAACCGTCCTCAAGCAGATCGGCACGAAGAAGTAACGACCTCCCGGACCAGGCAGGTCCGGACCCGAAACCTGAGAAGAGGGCCGACGAATCCGCCTCGGATTCGTCGGCCCTCTGTATTCATCGCCGAGGTGATTTCGCCGCCGAGGCGCGGGCACGCTCGGTGAGGCGGCCCTCAGCCCTTCGGCTCGGTCCGCAGTCCTCAGCCTTTCGGCTCGGTCCGCAGGATCATATTCGTGATCCGCACGATCGAGAGCAGCCGCCCCGCCTCGTCGGTCATCTTCACCTCATGGCTGACGATCGTGCGTCCCTGATGAAGCACCGAGGCGGTCCCGGTGACGATGCCCTCCTTGGCCGCACGCAGGTGAGTGGCATTGAGATCGACGCCGACGACGTTCCTGCCGCCGGAGAGCAGGTAGGAATGCATCGATGCCAGCGACTCGGCGAGAACGACGTGCCCGCCTCCGTGGAAGAGACCCATCGGCTGCCGATTGCCGACGACCGGAGCGGTGGCGACGACATGGTCGTGGGCGAGTGCGACGAACTCGATTCCCATCCTCTCCGCCAGCTCACCCCCGGAGCCCGGTGAACGCAGCTGCGCAAGCAGCGTGTCGATCTCCTCAGGTGTGGTGTGAGCGGTCAGGGACACGTCGGGACGCAGCATCGATTCTCCTTCAAGTCAGCTTCGAACGATAGGCTATGCCATGTGAGTCACTCAAACGAATCCCTCCTGCTCATCGACGGACACTCCCTGGCCTATCGGGCTTTCCACGCCCTGCCGGTCGAGAACTTCGCCACCAGCACCGGCCAGACGACGAACGCCATCTACGGCTTCATCTCCATGCTCATCAACGTCCTCCGCGACGAAACGCCGAGCCATGTGGCTGTGGCCTTCGACCTCGGACGACAGACCTTCCGCCTCGAGGAGTACGCCGAATACAAGGCGGGCCGGGCGAAGACCCCGCCGGAGTTCCACCCGCAGATCGACCTCATCAAGGACATTGTCACCGCGATGGGCATCCGGGTTGTGACGAAGGAGGGCTTCGAAGCCGATGACGCCCTGGCAACCATGGCGAAGATGGGCACCGAGGCGGGAGCCGCCGTCGAAGTCATGAGCGGTGACAAGGACTCCTTCCAGCTGGCCAACGATGCCGTGACGATCCTCTACCCCAAACGCGGAGTGAGCGACCTCAACCGGATGACGCCGGCGGCTATTGAGGAGAAGTACGGAGTCAGCCCGAGCAACTACCGCGGACTGGCCGCGCTCGTCGGTGAGAAGGCCGACAACCTGCCCGGTGTGCCCGGTGTCGGGGACAAGACCGCCGCGAAGTGGCTCACCGCTCACGGCGACCTGCCCGGTGTGCTCGAGAACGCCGACAAGATCGGCGGCAAGGTCGGTGAGAAGCTGCGCGACCATATCGCCGAGGTGGAGCGGAACTATCGACTCAACCGCCTCCTCGACGACGTCGATCTGGACCTGCAGTTCGATGACCTGGCCTGGGGCGAAGGCGATCCGACCGAGCTGTCGAGTCTGTTCGACCAGCTCGAGTTCCAAGCTCTCGGCAGACGTCTGGCCGCGATCTTCCCCGAGGCCGGTGCTGAGTCCGAACCGACTCCGGCTCGGGAGACGAGCATCGAGACCATCGACATCGAGACTCTGCTGACCAAGATCACCGACCACGATGTGCTGGCACTCGATTCCGACGCTTCCTTCGAACTCGGCCACGGTCAGGCCCGGACCCTCGCCGTCTCCACCGAACCCGGGCAGGCATGGATCGTCGACCTCGCCGAGGCAGGGCAGAAGAGCGTCAGCACGCTCGGTTCCGCACTGGGCGGGCATTCGCTGATCCTCCACAGTTCGAAGCTGCAGATCAAGGCCTGGGCATCGATGGGACTGTCGGTGACCGAAATTGCAGGGGACACGGCTCTCGCCGCCTACCTCCTCGTCCCCGATGCCCGCTCCTACGAACTCGGGCAGATCGCCGCCGACCGTGCCGGGATCGATCTCAGCGAACCCGAATCCGATTCCGGGCAGCTCGCCCTCGACCTCGATTCGGACGCCGCAGCGACGACGCACGGTCAGCGTGCCGCCGCACTGCTCGAAGTCCACGAAGTGCTGTCGAAGGCCATCGACGACGCGAACATGACTCAGGTGTATCGCGATATCGAACTGCCGCTGGTGCCCGTGCTCGCGCGCATGGAAACGACCGGTATCGCCGTCGACGAAGCCGGTCTGTCGAACCTCATCGACGAATTCACGAAGCAGGCCGAAGCCAGCGCGGGGGAGGCCTATGACGCGATCGGCCACGAGGTGAACCTCGGTTCGCCCAAGCAGCTGCAGACCGTGCTCTTCGACGAACTCGATATGCCCAAGACCAAGCGCACGAAGACCGGTTACACGACCGATGCCGAAGCCTTGGCCGAACTGTTCGTCAAGACCGAACACCCCTTCCTTCAGCATCTGTTGGCCTACCGGGATTCGACGAAGCTCAAACAGACCGTCGTCGGTCTGCTGAAGACCGTCGCTGATGACGGACGCATCCACACCACCTATCAGCAGACCGTCGCCGCGACCGGACGACTGTCCTCACTCGACCCGAACCTGCAGAACATCCCGGTGCGCACCGAATCGGGACGGCGCATCCGCGATATCTTCATCGCCGACCCCGAGGTGGCTGACGGGACTCTGCTCACCGCCGACTATTCGCAGATCGAAATGCGGATCATGGCCCACCTGTCCGGGGACGCCGCACTCATCCAGGCGTTCAAGGACGGCGAGGACCTCCATTCCTATGTCGGCTCGAAGGTCTTCGGCGTCGGCATCGATGACGTGGACTCCGAGATGCGGTCGAAGGTCAAAGCCATGTCCTATGGGCTGGTCTACGGCCTCTCCGCCTACGGCCTGTCCCGGCAGCTGGCGATCGGCGTCGACGAAGCCAAGGGGCTGATGGACCAATACTTCGAGCGCTTCGGGGCCGTCAAGGACTACCTCGACGATATCGTCGAGCAGGCCCGCGCCAAGGGGTTCACTGAGACCATCATGGGGCGCAGGCGCTACCTGCCGGCGCTGCACAGCGACCGCAGACAGCTGCGGGACATGGCCGAGCGTGCCGCTCTCAATGCCCCGATCCAGGGTTCGGCCGCCGACATCATGAAGATCGCCATGCTCAAGGTCGCCGGGCGGCTGGAGGATCTGCAGTCGCCGATGCTGCTGCAGGTCCATGACGAGATCATCGTCGACGCACGCTCCGACGAGATCGACGAGGTGAAGGCGATCGTCACCGAGGAGATGGGTTCGGCGTTCGAACTCGATGTGCCCCTGGACGTCAACGTCGGCACCGGCCGCTCCTGGCACGCCGCTGCCCACTGAGCGATGCAGCTCGCCACTTGATCCCTCAGGTCACGCGAAACTCGAAAAAGACGTCTCCGGCGACGACTTTTACGACTTTCGCGTGACCTGAGCCTGCTTCGTGCTGCCTGAGCTGGTTTCGCGTTTCGTCGAGTCAGTCTTTGTTCAGGGTGGTGGAGAAGATCACGGTTCCGGGCATGAGCGCTCCGCGCAGCGGCGACCAGCCGCCCCAGGCGGTCTGATTCTCTGCGGGCCATTCGGGTTCGGTCACCGAATCGATCGTGAAGCCCGCCTCGACGAGCAGGCGCACCCAGTCGCTCATCGTCCGGTGGTGCTCGGCGTAGACGGGCTGACCGTCCGAGGACAGCTCGACGTACGGAGTGCGATCGAAATACGAATACTCGACGGTCAGACCGGCTTCGCCCGGAACATCGGGGAACATCCACCGCATCGGGTGAGTCGTCGAGAAGATCCACTGTCCGCCGCTGCGCAGCACTCGAGCCACCTCGGCGAAGACCACCTCGGCGTCCTTGACGAAGGGAAGTGCACCGTAGGAGGAGAACGCGCGATCGAAGCTGTTCGATGCGAACGGCAGCTGTCGGGCATCGGCGAGGAGGAACGTCGGGGGAGTCGCCTCGGTGCTCAGGGGATGTTCGCGCTGCAGACGCGAAGCCTGCTCGAGCATTCCGGCGGAGACATCGACACCAGTGGTGATCGCCCCCTGTTCGGCCAGCCACCGGGAGCACTGACCGGCGCCGCAGCCGACCTCGAGCACCTGTTTCCTCGCAACATCGCCGAGGAGGCGCACGTCGGATTCGTGAATTCCTTCCGGACACCAGATGAAATCCGAAGCGCCGAGGAACGTGCCGTGCTCGGCCAGATACTCTTCGGCCGAGTTGTCCCAATAGCTGCGATTGGCCCGGACAGACGCCTCTTCGTCGATCGGGAGATAGCCACCGCTGATGACCTCGGCTCCGTCAGTTCCTTCGCTCATGGTTCCTCCGTGGCCCCAGGTGGTGATGATTCGACTCTTCGGCGTGCATTCACGCCCAAGAAGGTGCTAGCATTGACAACCGTATGCGCCTGTGCATACAAGTCCAAATTCGCAATCGAGACCGGATTCGGTTCTTGCGGCAACTTTCACGACCTGCCGCCAGGGTACCGGATCTGGACCAATATTCCATCGGAGTCCCTACCTATATGACCACCACCACGCCGGAATCGGTGCAGCCGAAGCAGGTCGCTGTCAACGACATCGGAACCGCTGAGGATTTCCTCGCCGCCGTCGATGAGACCATCAAGTACTTCAACGATGGCGACATCGTTGAGGGCGAAGTCGTCAAGGTCGACCGTGACGAAGTCCTCGTCGACATCGGATACAAGACGGAAGGCGTCATCCTCGCACGTGAGCTTTCCATCAAGCACGATGTCGATCCCGGCGAAGTCGTCGAGGTCGGGGACGAGATCGAAGCCCTCGTTCTTCAGAAGGAAGACAAAGAGGGCCGTCTCATGCTCTCGAAGAAGCGTGCTCAGTACGAGCGCGCCTGGGGCGACATCGAGAAGATCAAGGAAGACGACGGCGTTGTCACCGGCACCGTCATCGAGGTCGTCAAGGGCGGTCTGATCGTCGACATCGGACTGCGCGGCTTCCTGCCCGCATCCCTGGTCGAGATGCGCCGCGTCCGCGACCTCGCCCCCTACATCGGCCAGCAGGTCGAAGCCAAGATCATCGAGCTCGACAAGAACCGCAACAACGTGGTCCTGTCGCGCCGTGCCTGGCTCGAGCAGACCCAGTCGGCCGTGCGTCACGACTTCCTGCAGACCCTGCAGAAGGGCCAGGTCCGTCCTGGTGTCGTGTCCTCCATCGTCAACTTCGGTGCGTTCGTCGACCTCGGTGGTGTCGACGGACTCGTCCACGTCTCCGAACTGTCCTGGAAGCACATCGATCACCCGGGTGAGGTCGTCACCGTGGGTGACGAGGTCACCGTCGAGGTCCTCGACGTCGACATGGACCGTGAGCGCGTTTCGCTGTCGCTCAAGGCCACCCAGGAAGATCCTTGGCAGCACTTCGCTCGCACGCACGTCATCGGACAGATCGTGCCGGGCAAGGTCACCAAGCTCGTTCCGTTCGGTGCATTCGTGCGCGTTGAAGACGGCATCGAAGGCCTCGTCCACATCTCCGAGCTGGCAGTGCGCCACGTGGATCTGCCCGAGCAGGTCGTCTCGGTCGAAGAGACCATCTACGTCAAGGTCATCGACATCGACCTCGAACGTCGCCGCATCTCGCTGTCGCTGAAGCAGGCGAACGAAGGCGTCGACCCCGAGGCCGAAGAGTTCCTCGACCCCGCTCTCTACGGCATGCCGCAGGAGTACGACGAGGACGGCAACTACAAGTACCCCGAGGGCTTCGACCCCGAGACCAACGAATGGGTCGAGGGCTACGAGGCTCAGCGCGAGACCTGGGAGCAGCAGTACGCCGCCGCTCAGGAACGCTGGGAAGAGCACAAGAAGCAGGTCGCCAAGGCCATCGCAGCAGACGCCGAGGCTTCCGCGGCAGACGCCGTCGGTTCTGCCGAGGCTGCTCCCGCCACCGGATCGTTCTCCTCCGAAGAGGCAGGCGACGAGGGCACCCTGGCCAGCGACGAAGCTCTCGCAGCCCTGCGTGAGAAGCTTGCAGGCAGCTGATAGCAGCCACCACTTGGGCTCCCGGTCGAAAGGCCGGGAGCCCTTTGTGTATGCCCCCATGACTCGGTCGCGCTTGCGCCCCTGGCTGTGGTACACACTTCTGCTGTGCATCGGCAGCCTGACCATCTTCGGCTCCGTCGCTGCCGACCCTGGCGGCAGCGTCGTCGCCTCCAACGACGACACCTCCCTGTTCATCTGGTGGCTCGGACACGGCGCACACGTGGTCGCCGGAACGCTCGGATTCGGACCGGGGGAGACCGGCGGCCTGCTGTACACGGAATCGATGAACGCCCTCGGCGGGGGAGTCAACGGCGCCTGGAACACCTCTCTGGCCGGCTTCGCGGTCCTGCTGGCACCCGTGACCTGGGTGGCCGGACCCATCGTGAGCTACAACCTGCTCATTCTCACCTTCCCGGTGCTGGGCAGCCTGGCGACGGCGGTGCTCTTCCGCCGCTTCCTCGACCGGCTGCCCGCATTCATCGCCGCAGCCGGAGTCGGCTTCTCCAGCTATGTCATCGCCCAACTCGGCGGCCACCCGAACCTCGCATACGTCGTCACCCCGCCGCTGACCGCCTGGGCGATCCTCGCCCTCCTCGACCTCGGACGAATCAGGCAATACCACGGCCGCTCCCTGCTCAGCGCCCGCCGCTTCTGGCTGCTCGGAGGCGGTTTCGGACTCCTCCTCGGCTTCCAGTTCTACGTCTCCACCGAAGTCTTGGCCGGCACCTTCCTCGCCGCCCTGTGCCTCCTGCTCAGCCTCGCCGTCTTCGGCCGCCGCCTCCACGCCGCCCGTTCCTGGCTGACTCTCGGCCTCGGCTCCGCCCTCGCCGGCATCATCGCCCTGCTGTGTGCCATCCCGCTGCTGGTGACCATGGCCGGTCCGAACGCACCGCAGGGTGCCATTCGCCCGCACGGAGTGTGGAACACCGATCTGCTCGACCCGGTCCTTCCCGCTGCCCCGGCCTGGCTGAGCTCCGGAGTCTCCCCACTGCCCCGGATCATGGACATCGACCCGGCCGAACTCGGCGCCTACATCGGGGCACCGGCCCTGTTGGCGGCCGTCATCATCGTGGTCGGATTCGCACACCGATCTGCACACGCAATACCGCTGCGCATCGCCGCGGGAACAGGCATCCTCGTCTTCCTGCTGGCGCTCGGCTCCCCGATCCTCCTCGGGGGCCGTGTTCTCCTGGAGACCGGCCCGTTCGCCCTGGTCGAAACCATTCCCGTGCTCAACAACATCCTGCCCATGCGCCTCGTCCTCCATTCCACGATTGCGCTGTTCGCCGTGCTCGGCATCGGTCTCCAATGGGCGCTGGCCCACTCGACGCTCCGGCGCGCCCGATACCTCCTCATGCTTCTCGTCCTCGCCGCCGTCACCGTCGTCCCTGCTCCGCAGACTGCCCACGAGGTGAGCGTGCCCGCCTTCTTCGAAGAATCCATCGCCGAGGCGATTCCCACCGGATCCGTCGTCAAGACCTTCCCCCGCCCCCTGGCCTGGGCAGAGCCCCACGCCGACGAAGCCATGGTGTGGCAGGCGGTGAGCGGTTTCCGCTATCGAGAGACCGGCGGCTACTTCATCGGTTCCAGCCCGGAGTCGCCGGTGATCTATTCCGCACCCGAGGATGCCCTCGACGAACTGCTGCACGGTTCTGTGTTCGACGGGGAGCCCATGCCGGACGCGAAGAGCCCGGAGGTCGCTTCGGCGGTCGCCGAGCTGCGGGATTCCGGGGTCGACTTCATCGTGCTGGCCCCCGAGGCTCCGCTCCTGCCCGGAGGCGACGGCGAATACGAAGATTTCCTCGACATCGCCGTCGGAGATCCGATCATCGCTGATGAGGGAGTGCGGGTCTACCGGCTCGACCGGTAGGATGAACCCATGCTGAGAATCGGTCTCACCGGCGGAATCGGCGCCGGAAAGTCAACGGTGTCCGCGATGCTCGTCGACCACGGTGCAGTGCTCGTCGACGCCGACCAGATCGCCCGTGAGGTCGTCGAACCAGGACAGCCGCTGTTGGAGAAGCTGGCCCAAGCCTTCGGCCCGCAGGTGCTGCACGCCGACGGTTCGCTCGACCGGACGGCCCTGGCGTCGGCAGCCTTCGTCGATGCCGAACACACAGCGCAGCTCAACGGACTCATGCATCCGGCGATCCGCGACCGCACCGCCGAACACTTCGCCCGGCACGCCGACGCCGAGCTCGTCGTCCACGATGTGCCGCTGCTCGTAGAGAACTCCATGACGCCCGCCTATCACCTCAATCTGCTCGTCGACGTACCCGCCGAGGTGCGGCTGCAGCGACTCATGGACTCTCGCGGAATGGACCGTGAAGACGCCGCCGCACGGATCTCCCGCCAAGCCGATGACGACACCCGCCGGGCAGCCTGCGACGTCATCATCGACAATTCCGGCCCGGTCGAGGAGACGACCGAGGCGGTCAGGCAGCTCATCGATTCGCGGATCCGACCGTTCGCCGCCAACCTTGCGGCTGAACAGCGGGCGCCGAAGGCGGGACTCGACCTCGTCGACCCAGCGGACGCGGACTGGGCCGGTGACGCGCAGAGAGTGATCGCAAAGCTGCGCTGCGGCTCAGGCGACGAGTTCGCCGTCGAACACATCGGGTCCACCTCTGTGCCGGGTCTGCCCGCCAAGGACGTCATCGACCTCCAGCTCCTCGTGCCCGACCTCGACACCGCCGGAGCTCTGGCCCCTCGCCTGGCCGAACTCGGCTATCCGGGCACAGAGATGGGCGACCACCTCGGCGAGGGTGCGACCGAAGGGAAATGGTTCCACGCGAATGCCGACCCCGGCCGGGCCGTCAACCTGCATGTGCGTTTGGCCGACTCCGTCGGGGCGCGCTTCGCCCGCGCATTCCGGGATCTGCTCACCGAGGATGCGGCGGAGCGCGATCGATACCTGCAGGTCAAGAGCGACCGCCTCGCCGCAGCGAAGGCGAAGGGCGGGACGGACGCGCAGATGATGCGAACGTACGCGGAGTCGAAGGAGCCGTACTTCCTCGAGATGCGTCGCAGGCTCGTTCCCGACAGCTTCGGCTGACACGGTGACACACCGCGGCGGGCATGTCGCCGACGGTGTCATTCCGGCTCCGATCTGCCCAATGTCAGGGGCGGGGTCTAGGGTTGGACTATGAGCTCAGAACGCCCCCTGCCAGCGATCGGCCACCGTCCCGACGTCACCCGCGAAGTGGCGCCCTTCGAGGTCGTCTCCGAGTACTCGCCCTCCGGTGACCAGCCGACGGCGATCAATGAGATCTCCGACCGGCTCGACGCGGGGGAGCGGGACATCGTCCTCCTCGGTGCCACCGGTACGGGCAAGTCTGCGACGACTGCATGGCTGATCGAGCAGGTGCAGAGACCCACCCTCATCATGGCGCCGAACAAGACTCTGGCCGCTCAGCTGGCCAACGAGTTCCGACAGCTGCTGCCCAACAATGCGGTCGAGTACTTCGTCTCGTACTACGACTACTACCAGCCCGAAGCCTATGTGCCGCAGACGGACACGTTCATCGAGAAGGACTCCTCGATCAACGACGAGGTCGAGCGGCTCCGGCACTCGGCCACGAATTCGCTGCTGACCAGGCGCGATGTCGTGGTGGTCTCGACGGTGTCGTGCATCTACGGTCTCGGCACACCGGAAGAATACGTCGACCGGATGGTCACCCTCCACAAGGGTGACGAATGTGACCGGGACGAACTGCTCAAACGCTTCGTGTCCATGCAGTACGCCCGCAACGATATGGCCTTCACCCGCGGAACCTTCCGCGTCCGCGGGGACACCGTCGAGATCATCCCGCAGTACGAGGAGCTGGCGCTGCGGATCGAGTTCTTCGGCGATGAGATCGAGACCCTCCAGACTCTGCACCCGCTGACAGGGGAGATCGTGCGCGACGAGGAGACCATCCACGTGTTCCCCGCCAGCCACTACGTCGCCGGTGAGAACCGGATGGCGAAGGCGATCAGCGGAATCGAGGAGGAGCTGCAGAAACGGCTGAGCGAATTCGAGACGCAGAACAAACTGCTCGAAGCCCAGCGGCTGAAGATGCGCACGACCTACGACCTCGAGATGATGGAGTCGATGGGCTTCACCTCCGGCATCGAGAACTACTCCCGGCATATCGACGGGCGCGACCCCGGTTCGGCGCCGAACTGCCTGCTCGACTACTTCCCCGAGGACTTCCTCCTCGTCGTCGACGAATCCCATGTCACAGTCCCGCAGATCGGCGGCATGTATGAAGGCGATATGTCGCGCAAACGCACCCTCGTCGAACACGGATTCCGCCTGCCCAGTGCCATGGACAACCGGCCGCTGAAGTTCGATGAGTTCCGGGAGCGCGTGGGACAGAGCGTGTACCTGTCCGCCACGCCCGGCAACTTCGAACTCGGCAACGCCAACGGCTACGTCCAGCAGATCATCCGTCCGACCGGCCTCGTGGACCCCGAGATCAGAGTCAAGCCGACGAAGGGGCAGATCGACGACCTGCTCGATGAGATCAAGACCCGCGTCGATACGAACGAACGTGTGCTCGTGACGACGCTGACGAAGAAGATGGCCGAAGACCTCACCGACTATCTGCTCGAGCACGATATCCGTGTTCAGTACCTCCACTCGGACGTCGACACCCTGCGACGTGTGGAGCTGCTCACCGAGCTGCGTGCCGGTGAGTTCGATGTGCTGGTCGGCATCAACCTCCTGCGTGAGGGTCTCGACCTGCCCGAAGTCTCCCTCGTCGCGATCCTCGACGCCGATAAGGAAGGGTTCCTCCGGTCGTCGACATCGCTCATCCAGACGATCGGTCGTGCTGCTCGTAACCTCAACGGCCAAGTGCACATGTATGCCGACACCATCACGGATTCGATGCGCACAGCCATCGACGAGACCGACCGCAGGCGCGCCATCCAGATCGCCCACAACGAAGAGCACGGAATCGACCCGGCCCCGTTGGTCAAGAGGATCGCGGACATCACAGAACGTCTGCAGCGTGAAGACGAAGACACTCGTGAGCTGCTCACCGAATTCGACTACGGCAAGGGCAAACGGGGTTACAACTCGACACTGACCGACGAACAGCGGGACGCCGCGTCCAAACCCGGTTCGCTGCGCCCGCCGGCAGCCGACCTCACCGAGCTCATCGAATCGCTGACTTCGCAGATGCATTCGGCGGCCGCGGAGCTGCAGTTCGAACTCGCCGCACGTCTGCGCGATGAGCTCTCCGACCTCAAGCAGGAGCTGCGCCAGATGAAGGAGGCCGGGCACGCCTGAGCCGCACCTGTGGCGCGCGAACGATGTTTGCGTGTTTATACTGGTGTGCTGGCGAAAGGGAGTATCCCGTCCATCCGCGGTCGTCACCACGACCCCTCGAGGGGTCCGGTTGCGGAGCGCACGCAGAATCACCGCGTGGGAGAGACTTTCGACCTGGATACATCCTATTCACCACGAAAGGCTTCCATGGATACCCTGTCCTCCACGCTCGCCGCCGGCGGCAATGCTGCGGCTGCGAGCGAATCTCCGATTCCCGTCTGGTTCATGATCACCTCGGGAATCATCGTCGTTGCGATTCTCGTCTTCGACCTTCTCCTGGTCGTCAAGCGACCACATACCCCGTCGATGCGGGAAGCGAGCATCTGGGTCGCCTTCTACGTCGCTCTGGCACTGGCCTTCGCCGGTGCGCTCTTCGCCATCGGCGATGCCCAGCACGGCAGCGAATTCCTCACCGGCTGGCTGCTCGAGTACTCATTGAGCATCGACAACCTGTTCGTCTTCATCATCATCATGGGCAGCTTCTCGGTACCGCGGAAGTACCAGCAGGAAGTGCTCATGGTCGGCATCATCATCGCCATCATCTTCCGCGGCATCTTCATCCTCGCGGGTGCGGCGATCATCAACGCCTTCGTCGAAGTCTTCTTCATCTTCGGCATCTTCCTCCTCATAGTCGCCTACCGGCAGGCCTTCGGCTCCGAAGACGACGGCGACGGCGAGAACGGCCTCATCCGGTTCCTGCGGAAGCGGATCAACGTCGTCGACGAATACCACGGCAACAAGCTGCGAGTGACTCTCGACGACAACAAGAAATACTGGACCCCGATGTTCATCGTGTTCATCGCCATCGGCTCGACCGATGTGATGTTCGCACTCGACTCGATCCCCGCGATCTTCGGCGTCACGCAGAACGCCTTCCTCGTGTTCACCGCGAACGTGTTCGCCCTCATGGGACTGCGTCAGCTGTACTTCCTGCTCGGAGGACTCGTCGACAAGCTCGTGTACCTCCACTACGGAATCGCAGCGATCCTCGCCTTCATCGGCGTCAAGCTCGTCATCCACGCTCTGCACTCGAGCGATTGGGAGTTCCTCTCCTGGGGCCATTCGATCCCCGAAGTCCCGACGTGGCTGTCCCTGACCTTCATCGTCATCGCCATGGTGGTGGCTACGGTGGCCTCACTGATGAAGATGAAGAAGGACGGAATCTCGTTCAAGGACATCAGCTCCGACGAGTCCGAAGAGGCCTGAGCCGAACGGACCCGGTTGTGCAGGCACCGCCTCGGCGCCTGCACAACAAGAGCGGGGTCCGTCTCGATCTCTCGAGACGGACCCCGCTCCTCTCTGCTCCTCCCGGGCCGACCCGGACGGGCAGGACGGCCCTCAGCCCTCGGCGAACGGCCCGAACACAGGAGTCCACTCGCGGACGACCGTCGACTCGATGACACCGACGGAAGCATAGGGATCCTCAGCGAGATGCCCTTCGACCTCGCCGCGATCGGCGGCACTGACGATCAGCAGCCCTCCCGGCTGCGGATCATCGTCCAGGGGACCGGACGCGAGGATCCTCCCGGCCTCGTTCATCTCCGCTTGCCAGCGGCGATGCGCGGGGCGGTGTTCCATCCGCGTATCCGTATCAGGACCATAGTGATATGTGACGGCGAAGACCGGCATATGTGACTCCTCGGTGTCGAGCAATAGGATGGAACCAGTCTAATCGGAAAGGTCTGTGCATCAGCGTGGCCAGATTGCAGGAGATCCCAGCAGAATTCGCGGACGACGACACGATCTATGAGTCGTTCGGCGAATACTGCGCAGAGATCGGCGTAGAGCCGTACCCGGCTCAGGACGAGGCGTTCCTCACGATCCTCGCCGGGGACAATACGATCATGGCGACACCGACGGGATCGGGGAAGTCGCTCGTCGCGCTCTTCGCCCTCTACCAGTCCTTCACCCGTGGGATCCGGTCCTACTACACTGCCCCGCTCAAGGCGCTGGTGAGCGAGAAGTTCTTCTCCCTCATCGACGCCTTCGGCGCCGAGAACGTCGGGATGATCACCGGTGACTCCACCGTCAACGCCGATGCTCCCGTCATCTGCGCCACAGCAGAGATCCTGGCTAATCAGGCGCTGCGCGAAGGAGGAATGCTCGACGCCGGAATGGTCGTCATGGACGAATTCCACTATGTCGCCGATCCCTCACGAGGCTGGGCCTGGCAGGTTCCCCTCCTCGAGATGCCGCAGACCCAGTTCGTCCTCATGTCCGCCACCTTGGGCGACACCACCGACATCCGACGGACGATGACGGAGACGACCGGCCGCGACTCCTCCGTGGTCACCTCGGCGACCAGGCCCGTCCCATTGGACTACGAATATTCGACCGAGACGCTCTCCGACACTCTGCGCGGACTCGTCCGCAACGGCAAAGCACCGGTCTACGTCGTCTCCTACTCCCAGAACGGAGCCATCGACCTCGCCACCAACCTGCTCTCGGTCGACCTCGCCTCCAAGGAACAGAAAGCCGCGATCGCCGGGGCCATCAAGGGCTTCACCTTCAGCAAGGGATTCGGGCAGAGCCTGCGCAAGCTGCTCCTCCACGGCGTCGGCGTCCACCACGCAGGAATGCTGCCGAAATACCGTCGACTCATCGAACAGCTCGCACTGAAGGGCCTGCTGCTCGTCATCTCCGGCACCGACACCCTCGGTGTGGGCATCAACGTGCCCATCCGCTCCGTGCTGCTGACCGGACTGACGAAGTTCGACGGCCGGAAGATGCGCAGACTCACCGTCCGCGAGTTCCAACAGCTCGCCGGACGAGCCGGCCGCGCGGGATTCGACACCCGCGGCTACGTCATCGCCCAGGCCCCCGAACATGTCATCGACAACCTCAAAGCCGAAGCCAAGGCCGCGAACGACGACAAGAAGAAAAAGAAGAAGGTCAAGAAGAAGGCCGCCCCCGTCGGATTCGTCGGCTGGTCGGAAGAGACCTTCACGAAACTCATCGAGGGCGAATCCGAGACCCTGCGCCCGCGGATGAAGATCGACCATTCGACGATCCTCAACCTCGTCGCCCGTCCCGGCTCCGATGTGTCCACCATCAGCGACTTCATCGACAAGACCCACGAGAACCAAGACCGTCGCCTCGACCTCAAACTGACCGCGATCAGCATCGGGCGCTCCCTCATCGACGCCGGCCTCATCGAGGTCCGCGGGCGAGAACTCGTCGCCACTGAGGACCTCGGCCCCCAGTTCGCGCTCAACCAGCCTTTGGCGCCGTTCGTCCTCGCCGCACTCGACCTCCTCGACGAAGATGACGACAACTATGCCCTCGATGTCGTCTCCATCGTCGAAGCGACCACCTCGGTGCCGTTCCAGATCCTGAAAGGTCAGCTCGACCGGATCAAGGGGGAGACGCTGGCCGAACTCAAGGCCGAAGGCGTCGAGTACGCCGAACGGATGGCGATCCTCGACGAGATCGAGAGCCCCGCACCGCTGGCCGAGGTGCTCGACCCGGCCTTCGACCATTTCGTCGAAACCCATCCCTGGCTGCACCGAGGCGGCTTCGAACCCAAATCCGTCGTCCGCGATATGTGCGAACAGGCCATGGGTTTCACCCAGTTCGTCGGCTACTACAGCCTCGCCCGGGCCGAAGGCAGCCTGCTGCGCTACCTCACCGACGTCTACCGTGCGCTGCTGCACAATGTGCCCGCAGAGAACCGGACCGAGGAGCTCGAGACCATCATCGAATGGTGTGGTGAGACCATCGCCCGCACGGACTCGTCACTGCTCGACGAGTGGCGGACCCTGCAGGGCCTCGACCCCACCGAACACTCCGATGATCTGCCTGCACTCGACCGGCGCTTCTCCGAGAACACGAAGATCTTCACTGCAGAGATCCGCAACGCCATGTTCCACCGGGTCCTGCTGGCCGAACGTGCGAACTACACCGAGCTCGGCCGCCTCGACGCCGAATCCGGATTCGACTCCCGCGCTTGGGAGGACGCGATCGAGGACTTCTACGACGAATACGGGGAGCTGCTCGTCGACCAGAAAGCCCGCGGTCGGGAATATATCGACATCACACCCGGTTCAGACACATGGAGCGTCCGACAGATCCTCGCCGATCCCGACGACAACAAAGATTGGGCCATCGACGCCGAGGTGGACGTGGCCGCCAGCGACGAATCCGGAGACATCGTGCTGCGCATCCTCTCCGTCGGAGAGGTCGGCGGATGATCCGGAGACCGCTGCGAATACAGCAATGTCAGTGCCGAGTAATACAGTGGTCAGGTGATGAAAACCAATAACGGTGAGCAAGTGACAGGCGTCTCCCATCTCGACACCCTGTGGGTCAAAGGCGCGCGAGCACACAATCTCAAGAACGTTGAGATCGCGCTGCCCCGCGACTCGATGGTCGTGTTCACCGGCTTGTCCGGTTCCGGCAAATCCTCGCTTGCCTTCGACACGATCTTCGCCGAGGGGCAGCGACGCTATGTCGAATCCCTGTCCTCATATGCGCGGATGTTCCTTGGGCAGATGGACAAGCCCGATGTCGACTTCATCGAAGGACTGTCTCCGGCGGTGTCGATCGATCAGAAGTCGACCTCACGCAACCCGCGTTCGACCGTCGGCACGATCACCGAGGTCTATGACTTCCTGCGCCTGCTGTGGGCACGGATCGGCATCCCCCACTGCCCTGTCTGCGGTGAGGTGATCACGAAGCAGACCCCGCAGCAGATCGTCGATCAGCTGCTCGAACTCGAGGAGCGGACGAAGTTCCTCGTCCTCGCCCCCGTCGTCCGCTCCCGCAAGGGCGAATTCGTCGACCTCTTCACCGATCTGCAGTCCAAGGGCTTCTCCCGCGCCGTCGTTGACGGTGAGCAGATCAGCCTGAGCGAACCGCCGACCCTGGAGAAGCAGTACAAGCACACGATCTCCGTGGTCGTCGACCGCCTCGTCGCCAAACCCGGAATGCGTCCCCGCCTGACCGATTCCGTCGAGACCGCCCTCGGGCTGGCCGACGGACGCATCGACATCGACCTCGTCGACGCGGGAACGACCCGCACATTCTCCGAGCACATGTCGTGCCCGAATGAACACCCGCTGACGATCGACGAGATCGAACCCCGCTCATTCTCCTTCAACTCACCGTTCGGCGCCTGCCCCACCTGCGACGGCATCGGCACCCGCCTGCAGGTCGACGAAGACCTCGTCGTCCCCGACGAGGACCTCAGCCTGGGCTCCGGCGCGATCGCCCCCTGGTCCGGCGGAAAACAGGTCTCGAAGTACTTCAACCGTCTGCTCAAGGGCCTCGGTGACGAGGTCGGCTTCGATATGAAGACGCCGTGGAAGAAGCTGCCGAAAGCGGCGAAGACCGCGATACTGACCGGCAAGGACTACAAGGTCCACGTCAGATACAAGAACCGCTTCGGCCGTGAACGCACGTATTCGACCGGCTTCGAAGGCGTCTACCAATACATTCAGCGCAAACACGAGGAAACCGAATCCGACTGGTCGCGGGAACGCTACGAGTCCTATATGCGTGAGATCCCGTGTGCCAGCTGCCAGGGCACGCGTCTCAAACCGGAGATCCTCGCCGTCAAGGTCGGGGACAAGTCCATCGCCGAAGTCTCCGAACTCGCTCTCGACGAGGCCGCCGGCTTCCTGGGGTCTCTCGAACTCAGCGACCGCGATGCCGCCGTGGCGGCGCAGGTGATGAAGGAGATCAACGCCCGCCTCGGATTCCTCCTCGACGTCGGCCTCGACTATCTCAGCCTCAATCGGGCGGCCGGCACTCTCTCCGGCGGCGAAGCTCAGCGCATCCGCCTGGCCACGCAGATCGGCTCCGGACTCGTCGGCGTCCTCTACGTCCTCGACGAGCCCTCGATCGGTCTGCACCAGCGCGACAACCGCCGACTCATCGAAACGCTCAACAAGCTCAAAGACCTCGGCAACACCCTCATCGTCGTCGAACACGATGAGGACACCATCGAATCCGCTGACTGGATCGTCGATATCGGCCCCGGTGCCGGCGAGCACGGCGGAGAGGTCGTCTACTCCGGTCCCGTCGCCGGACTCAAAGATGCCGCAGGATCGATCACCGGTGACTACCTGTCCGGTCGCCGCGAGATCCAGATGCCTCCCACCCGCCGCCCCGTCGACAAGGACCGGATGGTCACCGTCGAGAAGGCCGTGGAGAACAACCTGCGCGACGTCACGGTGTCCTTCCCGCTCGGCATCCTCACAGCCGTCACCGGCGTCTCCGGTTCGGGCAAATCGACTCTGGTCAATGAGATCCTCTACACACAGATGGCGAACGTCCTCAACGGCGCCTCCAGAGTGCCCGGACGCCACAAGCGAGTGACCGGTCTGGACAGCCTCGACAAGGTCGTCCACGTCGACCAGTCGCCGATCGGCCGCACCCCGCGGTCGAACCCCGCCACCTACACCGGGGTCTTCGACCACGTCCGCCGCCTGTTCGCCGAAACGGAATCGGCGAAGGTGCGCGGGTATCTGCCCGGACGGTTCTCCTTCAACGTCAAGGGCGGACGCTGCGAGAACTGCAGCGGCGACGGCACGATCAAGATCGAAATGAACTTCCTGCCCGATGTCTATGTCCCCTGTGAGGTCTGTCAGGGCGCCCGGTACAACCGGGAGACCCTGGAGGTCACCTTCAAGGGCAAGAACATCGCCGAAGTCCTCGACATGCCCATCGAGGAGGCCAACGACTTCTTCGCCGCGATCCCCGCGATCTCCCGCCACCTCAAGACCCTCGTCGAGGTGGGGCTGGGCTATGTCCGACTCGGCCAGCCGGCGACGACTCTCTCCGGTGGCGAGGCCCAGCGTGTCAAGCTCGCCGCCGAACTGCAGAAGCGCTCCCGCGGGCGCACCGTCTATGTGCTCGACGAACCGACGACCGGCCTGCACTTCGAGGACATCTCCAAACTGCTCATGGTCCTGCAGGGGCTTGTCGACAAGGGCAATACTGTCATCGTCATCGAACACAACCTCGACGTCATCGGCAACGCCGATCACATCATCGACCTCGGGCCCGAGGGAGGTCGCGGCGGAGGTCAGATCATCGCCCAGGGAACTCCCGAAGAGGTCGCCGAGGTGGCCGAATCGCACACCGGACGATTCCTCAAACCGATGCTCCAGCCCTGATCCGAATGCCTGACCCATCCAGCTACCGTCCGGCCACCGGGTCGATTCCCACCTCCGCCGGGGTCTACAAGTTCCGTGACCCCGACCGGCGGGTGATCTATGTCGGGAAGGCGAAGAACCTCCGGAACCGACTCAACTCGTACTTCGCCAATCCCGCCCAACTGCACCCGCGGACCTCGACGATGGTCCACACCGCGAATTCGGTGGAATGGACCGTTGTCGACACCGAGGTCGAAGCGCTGCAGCTCGAATGGACGTGGATCAACGAGTTCAACCCGCGGTTCAACGTCATGTTCCGCGACGACAAGTCCTATCCGTACCTCGCGATCACCATGAACGAGGATGTGCCCAGGGCATTCATCACCCGCGGAAAACGGCGCAAGGGCGTTCGCTACTTCGGCCCCTTCGCTCAGGTGTGGGCGATCAAGGAGACCCTCGACCTGCTGCTCAGGGCGTTCCCGATGCGCACCTGCACCTCCGGTGTCTACCGGAGGGCCGAACGCAGCGGTCGGCCCTGCCTGCTCGGCTATATCGACAAATGCGCTGCCCCCTGCGTCGGTCAGATCAGCAAGGACGACCACAAGGACCTGGCCCGCAGCATCTCCGATTTCATGTCCGGCAACACCGGTCGCTTCATCAGCCACCGGCAGAAGGAGATGGCCAGTGCCGCGGCGGACCTCGACTACGAGCGGGCGGCACGTCTGCGTGACGAGATCTCCGCTCTGCAGAAGGTCCTCGACAAGTCGGCCGTAGTCCTGTCCGTCAGCGCCGACTGCGACATCTTCGCACTCGTCACAGAGGAGCTCGAAGCCTCCGTCCAGGTCTTCCATGTGCGCCAGGGCCGCATCCGCGGCCAGCGCGGTTGGATCATCGAGCGCTCCGACGACCACACTCCGGCCGAACTCACCACCGACTACCTGCGACAGGCCTACTCCGGTCTCGACGCCGAAGCCATTCCGAAGGAGATCCTCGTCGACACCCTGCCGGCGGATCTGGACTCCCTGGAATCCTGGCTGAGTCAGCAGCGCGGCTCCCGAGTGACCGTGCGCGTGCCCGAACGCGGCGAGAAGAAGGCCGCGCTGGAGACCGTGGAGAAGAACGCGAAGGAAGCGCTCGTTCAGCACAAGCTCAAACGCTCGTCCGACCTGACGACCCGCAGCCAAGCGCTCAAGGAGATCCAGGAACACCTCGACCTGGCGGAAGCGCCGCTGCGCATCGAATGCATCGACATCTCCCACACCCAAGGGTCGAACGTCGTCGCCTCCCTCGTCGTGTTCGAAGACGGAATGGCGAAGAAGCGCGACTACCGTCACTTCGCCATCCATGGGGAAGCTGCGGCCGACGACACGGCTTCGATGTACGACGTCGTCTCCCGTCGCTTCACCCGCTACCTCGAACAGATGACCGCCGAGGAACCCGATGAGCGCTTCGGCTACCGGCCCAGCCTCCTCGTCGTCGACGGTGCGGGGCCGCAGGTCGCCGCCGCCACGAGAGCGCTGACCGATCTCGGCATCGTCGACATCTCCGTCGTCGGCCTGGCCAAACGCCTCGAAGAGGTCTGGGTCCCGGACGATCCGTTCCCCGTCATCCTGCCACGCAACTCCGAAGGACTCTTCCTCATGCAGCGGCTGCGCGATGAGGCTCACCGCTTCGCCATCTCCTATCACCGATCCAAACGCGCTAAGGCGATGACGAGCTCGGTGCTCGACGACGTCCCGGGCCTGGGGGAGTCGAAGCGCACCGCTCTGCTGCGGCATTTCGGATCCGTGAAGAAGGTCCGCGCCGCCACCGCCGAAGAGATCTGCGAGGTCAAGGGAATCGGTCCCTCCCTCGCCGCGAAGATCGTCGCGGCTCTGGCCGACTGAGCTCTGCGAATCTGCCCTAGAGTAGTGCCCAGACACATTGTGCCCACCGACCGAACGGGCACGATCAGAGGAGGACGAGTGAGCATACAGGCCGAATCGAACGGATCCGACCACCCCATCGAGGTTGTGCTCGTCACCGGAATGTCGGGAGCCGGTCGCACCACTGTGGCCAATGTGCTCGAAGACATGGACTGGTACGTCGTCGACAACCTGCCCCCGCAGATGATGCGTCCGCTCGTCGAGCTCGTCGCCCGCGCCGACGGCGCCCTGCCGAAGATCGCAATCGTCATCGACGCCAAGGGACGGACGAAGTACACCGAACTGCAGGAGACGATCAGCGACTTCGTCGATCAGGGACTGTCCCTGCGCATCGTCTTCCTCGACGCCTCCGACGAAGTCCTCGTCCGACGCTTCGAATCGACGAGGCGGCCCCACCCCCTGCAGGGGGAGGGGACCCTGCTCGAAGGCATCGAAGCCGAACGCTCCCAGCTCGAGTCGCTGAGGCACCGGGCCGATATCATCATCGACACCTCCGATCTCAATGTGCACCAGCTGTCGGCGGAAGTGCGCAAACGCTTCAGCGACGACGACACCCCGCCGCTGCGTCTGACGGTCATGAGCTTCGGGTTCAAATACGGACTGCCGAAGGACGCCGACCACATCGCCGACGTCCGCTTCCTGCCCAACCCGTACTGGATACCCCACCTGCGCGGGCACAACGGACTCGACTCCGATGTCGCAGCGTACGTCCTCGAACAGAACGGCGCCGAGGAGTTCATCGAACGCTATGCCGCAACCCTGGCCACGGTCGCAGAAGGCTACCTGCACGAGGGCCGCGGCTACGCGATGATCGGCATCGGCTGCACCGGCGGCAAACACCGGTCGGTGGCGATCAGCGAACGCGTCGGCAAGCTCCTGTCGGCGCAGACCGGCATCCCCGTGACCGTGCGTCATCGCGATCTGGGAAGAGAATGACATGGAGACCGAAGATCTGCCTGTCATCACCACGGGCGCTCAGAACGATGGTCCGGGTATCGTCTCCTTCGGCGGCGGACACGGGCTCTATGCGGCGCTGAGGGCATTCCGTCTGCTCACCGAAGACCTCACCGCCGTCGTCACCGTCGCCGACGACGGCGGCTCCTCCGGGCGTCTGCGCGACGAACTCGGCGGTCTGCCACCCGGAGATCTGCGGATGGCTCTGGCTGCGCTCTGCGATGACGGCACCTGGGGTCAGACCTGGCGTGATGTCATCCAGCACCGTTTCGAATCCGCAGGGGAGCTGCACGGCCACGCAGTGGGCAATCTGCTCATCGCCGCGCTGTGGCAGATCCACGGCGACCATGTGGCCGGCCTGGACTGGATGGCCAGACTGCTGCGCGCCCACGGCCGTGTGCTGCCGATGTCCTCTGTGCCGCTGACGATCGAAGCCGATGTGAAGTTCCCCGGATCATTCCAAGTCGTGCGCGGACAATCCGTGCTCGCCTCCACCATCGGCCACGTCGAGACCGTGCGCCTCGACCCGGCGGCTCCACCCGCCCGCTACGAGACGATCGAAGCAGTCGAGACAGCTGATGTCCTCAACCTCGGCCCAGGTTCCTGGTACACCTCGGTGATGCCGCACCTGCTCGTGCCCGCCTTGGCGGAGGCGATCGTGGCCTCGACAGCGGTGAAATCCCTCACTCTCAACCTCAGCTCCACCGACGGTGAGACGAAGGATCTGAGCCTCGGCGAACACCTCGTCTCGCTGCACCGGCATGCTCGCTCACTGACCTTGGACTATGTCCTCGTCGACGAGGCCGCCACCGAACTCGAACCCGACCTGCCGGAGCGGGCCGAGGACATGTTCGGAGCGAAACTCTGGGAACGTCCTCTGCGCTCACGGAAGCAGGGACAGCATGACAGCCTCAAACTCGCGGCATGCTACCGTGACATGTTGTTGGACGCCGGGATCGGCGTCGCCGAGCAGTGGTAGAACTTCAGGTGCAGGAGGACGAGCTATGGCACTGACCGCTCAGGTCAAGGACGAATTGGCGCGAGTGAAGATCACACGCACCTCCGCCCGCAAGGCCGAGGTGTCTTCGATCTTCCGGTTCTCCTCCGCTCTTCACCTCGTCAACGGCTCCATCGTCTTGGAAGCCGAACTCGACACGGCTCAGGCAGCCAAACGGCTGCGCGCGGAGATCAAGGACCTCTACGGCCAACATGCAGATATCGTCGTCATCAACGCTGCCGGGATCCGCCGCTCCAACCGCTATCTGCTCCGGGTGAGCCGCGACGGCGGAGCCCTGGCCCGCCAGACCGGACTCGTCGACAACCGCGGCCGTCCCGTGCGCGGACTGCCCTCGGCCATCGTCAACGGCTCCGTCGCCGATGCCGAAGCCGCCTGGCGCGGTGCCTTCCTCGCCCACGGATCCCTGACCGAACCGGGACGCTCCTCTGCCCTCGAGGTCACGTGCCCCGGCCCCGAAGCGGCCCTCGCCCTCGTCGGTGCCGCCCGTCGGCTCGGCCTGAGTGCCAAGGCCCGCGAGGTCCGCGGAATCGACCGCGTCGTGATCCGCGACGGCGACGATATCGCCGCCCTGCTCACCCGCATGGGCTCCCACAGCGCCGTCTTGGTCTGGGAAGAGCGGCGGATGCGCCGGGAGGTCCGGGCGACCGCGAACCGACTGGCGAACTTCGACGATGCGAACCTGCGCCGCTCTGCCCGTGCAGCTGTGGCCGCCGGTGCCCGAGTGGAACGCGCCCTCGAGATCCTCGGCGAGGAGGTCCCCGAACACCTCCGCTACGCCGGACAGCTGCGGGTGACCCACAAGCAGGCGTCCCTCGAAGAACTCGGTCAGCTCGCCGACCCGCCGATGACGAAGGACGCAGTGGCCGGACGGATCCGACGTCTGCTGTCCACAGCGGACAAGCATGCGGAAGAACTGGGAATTCCCGGCACCGAAGCCAGTCTGACCCCGGAAATGCTCGAGGATCGCTAAGATCGAGGCATGAGACGAATCGCCATCAACGGCTTCGGCCGAATCGGCCGCGCCCTGTTCCGTCTGTCCCTCGAACCCGATACCGATTTCGAGGTCGTGGCCATCAACGATCTCACCGATACGACGACCCTGGCCCATCTGCTCACCCACGATTCGGTGTGGCCGCGCTTCGACCACGACGTCGACTTCGCCGCGGAGGCGATCATCGTCGACGGACGTGAGATCGCAGTCACCAGCCAAGCCGACCCGGAGGCCATCGACTGGAATTCGCACGACGTCGAACTCGTCGTCGAGTCCACCGGACGCTTCACCCGCCAGGATCAGGCCGAGGCCCACCTCGGCGGCACCGTGAACACGGTCGTGCTCTCCGCTCCTGGGAAGGACGTCGACGCCACCCTCGTCATGGGCGTGAACGAAGACACCTTCGATCCGGCCACGCATTCCGTGGTCTCGAACGCCTCGTGCACGACGAACTGCATGGCCACCGTCGTCAAAGCCCTCGACGACGCGCTGGGCGTCGAATCCGGACTGCTCAACACCGTCCACGCCTACACGGGCGACCAGATGCTCGTCGACGGACCCCACCGGGATCTGCGCCGCGCCCGCGCAGCCGCCGTGAACATCGTGCCCACGACGACGGGAGCCGCACGCACCGTCGGGCGCGTCATGCCCCACCTCGAAGGCCGACTCGACGGTCTGGCGGTGCGCGTGCCCGTGCCCGCCGGATCGATCATCGACTTCACCTTCACCACGGGCACACCCGCCGACCGGGATGAGGTCAATGCAATCCTCGCCGCTGCAGCGGAGGGATCACCCTACCTCGACTTCTCCGCCGACGAACTCGTCTCCAGCGACATCGTCGGCACCACCGCCTCGGCGATCGTCGACTCCAAACTCACGATGGTGCTGGGAGACCAGATCAAGGTCGTGGCGTGGTACGACAACGAGTGGGGCTACACGAACCGACTCAAAGACATGGTCAGCTATATTCTCAGCGAAAGGGACTCATGAGGACATTCGACGATGCGGGCATCTTCGCCGGCCACACTGTGCTCGTCCGCAGCGATCTCAACGTGCCGATGGACGAGGGCACGATCACCGACCGCGGTCGCATCCTCGCCTCGGCCGGTACGATCAGGTCCCTCGCCGAGGCGGGAGCCAAGGTCATCGTGATGTCGCATCTGGGTCGCCCCCAGGGCGAACCGGATCCGCAGTTCTCGCTGGCTCCGATCGCCCCCGAACTCGCGGCGGCCATCGACCGTCCGGTCGCCTTCGCTACGGACACCGTCGGTGACGATGCGAAGACGAAGGCTGCTGCCCTGTCCGACGGTGACGTGCTGCTGCTGGAGAACCTGCGGTTCAATCCCGGCGAGACGGCGAAGGACGATGCTCAGCGCCAGGAATTCGCCGCCCAGCTGGCTGCCCTGGCCGATGACTTCGTCTCCGACGGATTCGGTGTCGTCCACCGCAGACAGGCCTCGGTCTCCGACATCGCCGGCCCCCTCCCGCACTACGCGGGAACCCTCGTGCGTGCCGAGGTCGAAGTCAGCGACCGGCTGCTCAACGACCCCGCCTCACCCTTCACCGTCGTCCTCGGCGGATCGAAGGTCTCGGACAAGCTCGGCGTCATCGACAACCTCATCGAACGTGCCGACAATCTGCTCATCGGCGGAGGAATGGTCTTCACCTTCCTCGCCGCCCTCGGCCACGACATCGGTTCCAGCCTGGTCGAGAAGGACCGCATCGACGACGTCAAGGGCTACCTCGAACGATCCGAATCAGGCGGTGCACACATCATCCTGCCCACCGATATCGTCATGGCCGCCTCCTTCGCCGCCGACGCCGAGAACTGGGTCCGTCCCGTCGCCGAACTCGAGGACACCCCGGCAGGAGCGGACGGACTCGGCCTCGACATCGGACCCGAATCGGCCAACGCCTACGCCGAGATCATCGCAGACTCCACCACTGTGTTCTGGAACGGACCGATGGGCGTCTTCGAATTCCCGGCCTTCGCCGCCGGCACCAAAGCCATAGCCCAAGCACTGACCGACGACGGCACCGGCGACGGACAGCGGCTGACCGTCGTCGGCGGCGGTGACTCCGCGGCCGCCGTGCGCAGCCTCGGCTTCGCCGATGACGCCTTCGGCCATATCTCCACCGGCGGCGGTGCCAGCCTCGAATACCTCGAAGGCAAGACCCTGCCCGGACTCGACGCACTCGGATGAGGAAGACAGACACCATGAGCGACCGCACCCTGCTGCTGGCAGGCAACTGGAAGATGAACCACGACCACCTCGAGGCGATCTCCGCCGTCCAGAAACTCGCCTGGGCACTCGAGGACGCGAAACTCGACGAGAGTCACTGCGAAGTCGTCGTCATCCCGCCGTTCACCGACATCCGTTCGGTGCAGACTCTTGTCCAGGGCGACAAACTGTGGCTGAAATACGGGGCCCAGGACGTCTCCCAACATGCACCTGGGGCGCACACCGGCGAAGTCGCCGCATCGTTCCTCTCCCGCCTCGGCTGCAGCTATGTGGTCATCGGCCACAGCGAACGCCGAGCGGACAACTACGAGACCAACGAGGTCGTGGCTGCGAAGACCAAGGCCGCGATCTCGGCCGAACTGACTCCGATCCTCTGCGTGGGGGAGTCCCTGGAACAGCGCCAGGGCAAGAGCCACGTCGAGTTCACCCTCGGACAGCTCGACGAATCCCTGGCCGGACTCGACGCCGCAGATCTCTCGGGACTCGTCATCGCCTACGAACCCGTGTGGGCGATCGGCACCGGTGAGACCGCAACAGCCGCCGACGCCGCCGAAATGGCTTCGGCCATCCGCGAGCGGATCGCACAGAAGTACGCCGACAGCCTGGCCCAGACGACCCGCATCCTCTACGGCGGATCAGTCAAGGCCGACAATGTGGCCGAGATCGTCGCCTCCGCGGATGTCGACGGCGCACTGGTGGGAGGCGCAAGCCTGAGTGGACCGGACTTCGCCGCTTTGTGCAAGGCCGCGGTCGCGAAGTAGACTGACAGACGCATCATTCGACGAAGCCCTCGACGAAACATAGGTTGAATCCGACGTGGAAATCCTGAACATCATTCTCATCGCGCTGCTTGTGCTCACGAGCATCTTCCTCACTCTGCTGATCCTCATGCACAAAGGCAAGGGCGGTGGCATGTCTGACATGTTCGGCGGCGGAATGTCCTCGTCGCTGGGCTCCTCGGGTGTGGCCGAGCGCAACCTCAACCGGTTCACGACGCTGATGGCGATCATCTGGGCGGCCTGCATCATCCTGCTCGGCATCCTCACCCGCTTCAACGCCTGAGACATCGTTCCCAGCTGATGCCGAGGCAATAAGACACCTGCACCGAGGCGGGTCGCCGGTGGACGAATGAGAAGGACCCCGACCGAATCGGTCGGGGTCCTTCTCATTCGTCGATCGCTCTGGCCACGAGCACTGCCGACCAGACGCGGGCAGATCAGTCGAGGCCGAAGTGGTGGAGGGGGCTGATCGACGCGATCGCCTTTCGCAGCTGTTCGAGCCCGCGGGCGCGGTCAAGCAGATGTAGGCGCAGCACGGGCCGTCCCTTCTCGGTCAGCACCGCAGCATCACCGGCGGCCTGAGCGCGCTGCAGCTGAGCGAAGCCGTAGCCTCGTCCCGGCACCAGCAGATCCGTGCGAGCCTCACCGGTGATCTGGAGGAACACTCCGTTCGGATGCCCGCCCTTGTGATACTGACCGGTCGAATGCAGGTAGCGGGGACCGAAGCCGAACGTCGTCTGCACGCCCGCATGAGCGGATACGAGCGGACGCAGCTCCGCCGACTCGGCATCGGCAATCCGATCGAGGTAGACCTGAATCCCGACGTACCCGTACTCGTCGACCTGTGCGAAGAGCTCCTGCAGAGCACCGACGAGATCCGTTGCTTCGTCGACGACGTCGAGGACGTCGATCTCTCCCTCACGGAACGTCGGCAGCTCGGATCGGTCGGAGTCCGGTCCGTCGAGCAGCTGCCTGGCCTGCGCCTTCGCCGCTTCCACATCGGGCTGGTCGAAGGGATTGACTCCGATGCTGTATCCGGCGATGGCTGTGGCGTACTCCCAGAACAGGAACAGCTCACCCAATCCGCCCGTGATCGTGGCTTCGAAACCGGACGGTGCGCCCAGCTCCGCGCCGTCGGCCGAAGGGCCGAGCAGACACAGCAGCGCGTCCGCTCGCGCATCGGAGAACCCGATGTCGGCGGGGGAGTCGACGACGACAGGAAGGATGCCCTGCCCGTCCTTGCCCAGCGATTCCGCGACGAGCTGTTCGACCCAGGCACCGAGGCCGCGCAGCTGCGGTGCTGTTTCGGCGAGGACGAGCTTCTCCGTCGTCCTGGCGTGGGCGATGCTCAGCCAGGTGCCGAATCGCAGAGCCGGGTTGTCCAGACTGTCGGCGGCCAGGCCCCGGGCGGACTCAGCCGCCTCGGCGACGATTCCGCGCACATCGGCACCGGCCAGACCCGCGGGAACGAGCCCGAAGGCCGAGAGTGCGCTGAAGCGTCCGCCGACCGAGGGATCGGCGAGGAACGTCGCGAGGAAACCCTGCTCGGCGGCCAACGCCTCGAGCTCCGTCCCCGGATCGGTGATTGCGATCATCCGGGACGCCGGATCGACGTCGATCGTTTCGAAAGCCGCTGCGAAGCTGCGTCGGATCGAATCCGTCTCGACTGTGGTTCCGGACTTCGAAGCGATGATGAGGACCGTGTGTTCGAGGTCGGTGCCGATCGCCTCGGCGACCTGGTTCGGATCCGTCGAATCGACGATCTCGAGCCGGACGCCCGCGGTCTGTGCCATCACTTCGGGGGCGAGTGACGATCCGCCCATTCCGGCCAGGCTGATCGTGCGCAGATCCTGCTCCTGCAGTCGTGTCCGCAGGGAATCGATCTGATCGAGCAGCTCTGCGGCCGCCTGCGGCAGATCCACCCAGCCCATCCGGTCCGCGGCATCCGCGGCACCGTCGAACAGTTCGGAATCCTGGCTGCTGAGTCGGGAGGCCAGACCGGCGTCGATGAGACGCGCAGCCTCGGCATCGAATTCTTCGCCGACCGGGACAGAGAGTGAGAGCTTCATGAGAGTTCCAGCGCAGTACGGATCGTGTCCTGCAGTTCGGTCCAGCTGACGTCGAACTTCTCCAGACCCTGCTCTTCGAGCACGGTCATGACGTCGGCGTAGTCGATGCCCAGTCGCGCCAGAGCATCGAAGACCTCGTCGGCGGCACGATAGTGCTCCGGCGTGATCTGCCCGGTGACCTCACCGTGGTCGGCGAAGGCCTCCAGAGTGGTCTCGGGCATCGTGTTCACGGTGTTCGGCGCGACGAGACCGGTGACATACATCGTGTCGGCGTAGTCGGGATTCTTCACTCCCGTCGAGGCCCACAGCAGGCGCTGCGGCCGGGCTCCGGCGAGTTCGAGGACCCGGAAGCGTTCGGATGTGAACAGCTGCGAGTGGATCTCTTGGGCAAGCACGCAATTGGCGATTCCTGCCTTGCCCTTGAGGTCTTCGGCCTTCGGATCGTCGATGGCATCGAGACGGGAATCGATCTCCGAATCCACACGGGAGACGAACACCGAGGCCACCGACCGGATCGTCGAGAGATCATGTCCGGCGACGCGAGCCTTCTCCAGCCCCTGGAGGAAGGCTTCGACGACGTGACGGTACCGAGATAGGGAGAACACGAGAGTGACGTTGACGCTGATCCCGGCTGCGATCGTCTCGGAGATCGCCCGGAGCCCCTCCTCGGTGGCGGGGATCTTGATCATCGCATTGGGTTCGCCGACGCGTTCCCACAGGGACTTCGCCGCGGCCACGGTGCCTTCTGCATCATGGGCCAGCGGGGGAGCGACCTCGATGGACACGCGGCCGTCCTCACCGTCCGTGGATTCGAAGACCGGTCGGAACATGCGGGCCGCCTCGGCGACATCCGCCGTGGTCAGGGCCTCGATGGCCGAATCCACATCGGCGCCGGAGGCACCGAGTTCGGCGATGGCGGAATCATAATCGTCGGAAGCGGAGATCGCGTTCTCGAAGATGGTCGGGTTCGTCGTCACTCCCGTGACGGAGGAGTCCGCGATGAGTCGGGCGAGGTCGCCGGACTCGAGCCGGGTGCGCGAGAGGTCGTCGAGCCAGATCGAGACCCCGGCTTCACCGAGCTGCTGGAGACGTTCACTCATGCTTCCGCCTTTGCTGCGTTGATGGATTCCTTGGCTGCGTCGACGACGGCCGAGGCCGTGATGCCGAACTTCTCGTACAGGGTCTGGTAGTCCGCGGACGCCCCGAAGTGTTCGATGGACACGGCACGACCGGCATCGCCGAGGTACCTGTGCCAGCTCATCGCCGAGGCGGCTTCGATGCTCACACGGGCCTTGAGGGAGCGCGGCAGCACTGTGGTCCGGTAGTCCTCCGGCTGAGCGTCGAACCACTCCTGGCACGGCATTGAGATGACGCGTGCAGCGACGCCCGAGGTCTGCAGAGCCTCGGCGGCTTCGAGGGCGATGGCGACCTCGGAGCCGCTGGCGATGATCGCCACCTCCGGCTGGTCTCCGGAGTCGGTGAGCACATAGCCGCCGCGTGCCGCCTCGGAGACGGGGGCGTACTTCTCACGGTCGAGGACCGGCACGGCCTGACGGGTCAGCACGAGTCCGCTGGGTCCGTCCGTGCGGTCGAGGATCTTCCGCCAAACGACCGCGGTCTCGTTCGCATCGGCCGGACGGACGACGTCGAGGCCGGGGATGGCGCGCAGGGCCGAGAGGTGCTCGATCGGCTGGTGCGTGGGACCGTCCTCGCCGAGGCCGATCGAATCGTGGGTCCACACGAACAGGTTCGGCAGCTGCTGGAGGGCGGCCAATCGCACGGCCGGGCGCTGGTAGTCGCTGAAGACGAGGAACGTGCCGGTGTACGGGCGGGTTCCGCCGTGGAGGGCGATGCCGTTGCCGATGAGGCCGGCGGAGAACTCACGGACACCGAAATGGATATTGCGTCCGTACTCATTGCCGGAGAACGCATCGGTCGAACGGTGCGCGGGCAGGAAGCTCGGCTCACCCTTGATCAGTGTGTTGTTCGAACCTGCGAGGTCGGCCGAACCGCCCCAGAGCTCCGGCATGGTCTCGGCGATCGCATTGAGCACCTGACCGGAGGCCGCGCGAGTGGCGATGCCCTTCTCGCTGGGTTCGAAGACCGGGAAGGCCGCATCGAGACCGGCGGGCAGCTCACGCTTGGACAGGCGGTCGAAGAGAGCCGCGTTATCCGGGTTCGCGCTGCGCCATTCGGCGAAGGATGTGTCCCATTCGAGGTGAGCGGCACGACCGCGGTCGAGGGCCTGACGGGTGTGGGCGAGGACCTCGTCGTCGACGGTGAAGGTCTTCTCGGGATCGAAGCCGAGGATCTCCTTGGTAGCCCGGATCTCGTCCTCACCGAGCGCCGAACCGTGCGATCCGCCGGTGTTCTGTGCGTTCGGAGACGGCCAGGCGATGATCGTCGACAGTCGGATGAACGACGGGCGGTTATCGGCGCGCGCGGCCTCGACGGCGGCGTGGAAGGCTGCGATGTCCTCGTTGTAGTCGTCGCCTGCGGTGAAGTCGACGTGCTGTACGTGCCAGCCGTAGGCGGCGTAGCGGGCGGAGGTGTCCTCGCCGAAGGCGATCGCGGTGTCGTCTTCGATGGAGATCTTGTTGTCGTCCCAGATGACCAGCAGATTCGACAGCTCCTGCGTACCGGCCAGCGAGGACGCTTCACCGGACACACCCTCTTCGAGGTCGCCGTCGGAGGCGAGCACGACGATCGAGTGATCGAACGGCGAGGTGCCGGGGGCGGCCTCGGGGTCGAAGAGTCCGCGTTCACGGCGAGCGGCCATGGCCATGCCCACGGCCGAGGCCAGTCCGGAGCCCAACGGTCCGGTGGTGATCTCGACGCCGGCGGTGTGCCCGACCTCGGGGTGACCCGGGGTCAGCGAACCCCACGTGCGCAGCGCCTTCAGATCGTCGAGTTCGAGCCCGAATCCGGCCAGGTAGAGCTGGATGTACTGGGTGAGCGAACTGTGACCGCAGGAGAGGACGAAACGATCACGGCCGACCCAAGTCGGGTCGGCCGGGTCGTGAGTGAGTCCGTGCTGATACAGGTAGTGGGCGATGGGAGCCAGGCTCATTGCAGTGCCCGGGTGTCCGTTCCCAGCTTTCTGCACCGCATCCGCGGCGAGGAGGCGGGCAGTGTCGACTGCGCGATTGTCGAGTTCAGTCCAGGACAGAGTTGTCATGTCGTCGAGCGATCCTTCGTTCGTCTGAGAGCGTGCATTCAAACTCTACCCGTCGGATGCCGGAAGCGCCGCCCTTGTCTGCCGGTCGCACCAGCGGGGTGCGAGACATTCAGGCTACTGACGGGTAGAGTGTCATCTCGCGCACAGCTGTGATTCGACATTCAACAACTGCTGCGTGACGAGAAGACCGAGCAGAGACCGTCGTCGACAGGAGAGGTGACAGGGTGAGCGAGGGTGCTGATCCCGTGATCGATGCCGCTGGAGCAGACAACGCGGACCGGCGACCCGAGTGGTTCGCGGGCAGGCGTCCCGACCTCGCCGAGGTGGCCCACCAGACCAGACGGCTCCGTCGAGCACTCTCCCGGTTCGGGGCGACATGCCCCGTGTTCTTCGCTTTGACGACCATCGCCGTGTCGTCGGCGATCGGACAGCCGCTGCGCGGCAGCGTCGACCTCGGCGAGCTCGGGCTCTGGACACTGGGCACTCTGCTGCTGCTCACGCCCTTCGCCGCAGCGTTGGCTGTGATGCTCAACGCCCGACGCGGCGGACTGGTGTGGACGACGGCTCTGAGCTATTCCGTCCTCGCCGGCGTCCTCGGTCTGTGCGTCGATTTGGGCGTCCTCGGAACGGATCCGCAGTCGGCCCCGCTGAGCTTCCTCTCGGCACTCATCGTGCAGGTCATCGTGCTTGCTCCCGTGTGCGCCGCAGTGGCCTTCCTCGTCCGCATCGTCAGTGATTCGACTCGCCTTCGCGCGACTGGAAAAAACTTCGACAGCAGGTAGAATCAAGGGCGTGAGCAAACTTCGTCAGAACCGGGAAGAGCAGAGTGAACGACCTCTGCAGAGGGCCATCGACGAGCAGAAACTCGCAACCCGACCACGTTCGATCATCAGTGCCTATATCTCACTGACCAAACCGCGTGTCATCGAGCTGCTCCTCGTCACGACCGCACCCGTGATGTTCCTGGCTGCTCAGGGCCTGCCGAACATCTGGCTGGTCATCAACACCCTCATCGGCGGAGCCGCCGCAGCGGCTTCGGCGTCGGTCTTCAACTGCTATGTCGACCGTGACATCGACGCGAAGATGGAGCGGACGAAGGATCGTCCCCTCGTCACCGGTGAGATCAGCCCCCGCTCTGCGCTGATCTTCGCCTTCGTGCTGGGCATCGGCTCGATCTTCTGGCTCGGCGGATTCACGAACTGGGTCACGGCGGGCCTCACCGCCTCGGCGATCCTGCTCTACGCCGTCTTCTACACCCTCGTCCTCAAACGCCGCACCTCACAGAACATCGTGTGGGGCGGCGCCGCCGGCTGCATGCCCGTGCTCATCGGCTGGTCGGCCGTGACCGGGGGAGTCGCTTGGGAACCGGTGCTGCTCTTCCTCGTCGTCTTCTTCTGGACCCCGCCGCACTACTGGCCGCTGGCGATCAAATACAAGGCTGACTACGACGCCGCCGAAGTGCCCATGCTGCCCTCGAAGGTTCCGCCGACATCCGTCGGCCGGCAGATGATCCTCTACACGTGGGCGATGATCGCATGTTCTCTGGCGCTCATCCCCGTCGCTCCCATGGGCCCGGTCTACACGATCGTGGCCGTGGGCGCCGGAGCATGGTTCCTGTGGTCGTGCTACTCGCTGGTCTCCCGCGCCAAACAGGGCAAGGACGGCACCTCGCTCAAGGCGATGAAGGTCTTCCACGGTTCGATCACCTACCTGTCGCTGCTCTTCCTGGCAGTGGCCATCGACCCGTTCGTCCCCACTCTGATCCCCGGCGTCTGGTGAGCTGACGGCCCACCGCCGAGCACACACTGCGCCTACAGACGAGGCCCGCCACCCACAATGGGTGGCGGGCCTCGTCTGTAGGCGTCCCGGAGCGGGCTTCCTCTGTGTGAGCGCCGGAGGTGGACACCCGCTGAGGGCCCACAGGCGCGGGAGGCGGCTTACGCTGACGGGCAGGTGGTGAAGGCTATTGTGGTCTGGGTTTCTCTGCAATCATCACGTTCTTCGGTGGGCATTTCAGAAGAAGGCGTACCGATTCGCCGGTCAACGATCGAAATGTGTGTACAGCACTGCGGTGCCGCAGCGGCCCAACAGCATGGGCGGTCCGCCTCGCGGCTCGTTCCTGTTTGTGGTCATTGAACCGAGGAGTTTCGGCAGTCGCAGACAGGTACTCGTTCCGACAGTCGCAGACAGAAGCACACTCAGGCAGTCCCAGGCAGGGAATCGTTCAGACCGTCGTTGACAGGGGTGCGCTCAGGCAGACTGAGCGATCAGGCGGTCACACGTTCGGACGGTCGCGGACAGCAGCGTGATCAGACTGCCGCGGTCAGGAAGCGACCGGACGAAACGTCGATGCTTCTCGGGTATGCGCTGTCGAGGACGGCGACACTGGCCGCGATCGTAGCGGACAGCCCGACCATGTGCAGAGCCACGATGGCTTCGGGCACGCCGAGGAAGTACTGCACATATCCGATGACTCCCTGCACGATCTCGACGATGAGGAGCACGATCAGCGGCGCGACCATCGCGGTCTGCACCTTCTTCCGGGCGACCACCAGGGCGGAGATCGTAGCGATGACGAGCAGCCACACCGGTGCGGCATGGAGTCGTGTGATCCAGATGTTGTCGAGGTTGTTGCGGGTCGAGATCGTCGAGCCCGAGTGAGGTCCGGCACCGGTGGTCAGCACGCCGAATATGACGATGACGGCGGTGAGGCCGAGGATGATCCAGCCCAGTGCCGGAAGGGGCGACGGAGCCTTGGCATTCAGTCGCACGCCTGTGTCATAGGTGCGGCGGACGAAATAGGCGGCAACACCGACGGCGACCGCCGAGGGAACGAAGTGTCCGGCGACGACCCAGGGGTTGAGCTTCGTCCACACGGTGATTCCGCCGACGACGGCCTGGACGGGCACGATGGCCAGCAGCCCGATATTGAGCCAGAAGAGGTCCGGGCGCTTCTTCCGGTGATTCCACAGCATGAGCGCAATGCACACGCCGAGGATCGCCAGAGCCACTGCGAGGAGGCGGTTGCCGAACTCGATGGCGCCGTGGATGCCCATCTCGCTGGTGGCCACGAGCGAATCGGGGGTGCATTTCGGCCAGTCCGAACACCCGAGTCCCGAGCCGGTGAGCCGGACGATTCCGCCGGTCAGGATGATCCCGGCCTGGGCGATGAGCATGGCCCAAGCGGCGATGCGGATCTTCTTCGTGACCACTTCTCTCCTCATTCGAATCGGAACCACCTGCGTGCCGCAAGCGTTCCCACAAGCCCCCATACCAGGAGCACGATGATTGCCTTGATATCTGTGCCGCCGTCTCCGATGGCGGACCGCATGGCGTCGCCGAGTGCACCGGAGGGCAGGTAGCCCACAACTGTTCCCCATTCTCCCGGATGCGCGATGACGAGGCCACCGACGCCGGCCATGAGCACCCAGATGAGGTTCGTGGCCGCCAATGTCGCCTCGGCGCGGACGGTCCCGGCCATGAGCAGTCCGAGAGACAGCAGCGAAGCGGTGCCGAGCAGTGTGGCCAGGACGAGTCCGAGGACGTCGACGGGTCCTCGGAAACCGAGAGCCGCCGCGACGGTGAAGACGAGCGCGTACTGGATGAGGACGACGACGATGACGGCGCCGAGCTTGCCGAGGATGAGCCCGTTCGTGCCCAGCGGAGTCGTCGCCAACTGCCGCAGCACTCCGTACCGGCGGTCGAAGGCGGTCGCGATCGCCTGACCGGTGAATGCGCTGGAGGCCAGGCTCAGGCTCAGCGCCCCGGGTACGGCGATCGACAGCGGATCGGCACCGGCGTCGATGACGCCGAGGCCGGTGAGCAGGGGTGTCTTCGCGAGGAAGACGAGCAGGCCGAGGGGGAAGATGACTGAGAGCAGCAGCTGTTCGCCGTTGCGCAGAACGGACAGGGTCTCGAACTTCGTCTGGGAGACGATGCGCCTGAATGTCATCGCAGCGGCCTCCCCGTGAGCTCGAAGAACACATCGGACAGGGACTGCCTCTGCATTCCGATGTCCGTGATCTGCAGCCCGGCCTCGGCGATGGCCGTGCATGCGGCCGCGATCTGCGCCGCTGTCGGCGCCCCGTCGATGGTGATGAGGGAGTCCTGCGCCGAGGCTGGGCCGAGCTCACCGAGTCGATCGACCAGATCGGCGGGGACGGGGGAGTCCAGACGAATCGTCAGCGACCGTGACCCGGCGGAGGCGCTGCGGAGCTCTTCGGGTGCTCCTTGGGCGATGATGCGTCCACGATCGATGACGACGACTTCGTCGGAGAGCTCCTCGGCTTCGGCGAGGTCGTGAGTGGTGAGGACGACGGCGACTCCGCGTTCGGCGAGATCGCGGATGAAGCTGTGGACGACCTCGCGGGCCTGCGGATCGAGGCCGGCGCAGGGCTCGTCGAGGAAGACCAGCCGGGGCCGGCCGATGAGGGCTGCGGCCAGAGCCACGCGCTGTTTCTGCCCGCCGGAGAGTCTGCGCATCGTGCGACCGGCGAAGTCGTGGAGTCCCAGGGGATCGGCGAGCTCGTCGACCGGCCGGGGGTTCTCATAGAGGGAGGAGAGATGGCGCAGCACCTGCAGGGGCTTCGAGCTCATCGGCAGTCCGCCGTCCTGGAGCATGACCCCGGCCAGCTGCGACGTCGTGGCATGATCGGTGACCGGATCGTGGCCGAAGATCTCCACCGTGCCTGAGTCCGGACGACGGGTGCCGACGGCCAGAGAGATCGTCGTGGACTTGCCGGCGCCGTTGGGGCCGAGTACGCCGAGGACGGATCCGGTCTCGGCCGTGAGGTCGATTCCGTCGACGACACGGTGGGTGCCGTAGGAATACTGGAGACCGCGAATGGTCAGGGCCGGAGTGGACACCAGGCCATTCTACGACGCGTCGAAACCGGTGTCGAAACGGCAGATGAGCGGCGTCGAATCGGGTGATGGTTAGGCTCACCTAGTTTTACGGAACAAATTACGCAACACTAATGTTGTGTTAGTCAAGGAGGTGGATTATGGCTGCAAACGACACGGAAGACCGCCGAACCCGGCAGAAGGTCTTCCAGTCGGTGCTCGACGAAGGGCCGATCACCGCTTCGTCTTTGGCCAAAGCCCTCGAGCTGACTCCCGCAGCGATCCGTCGTCACCTGGACGCGCTGGAGAGCGAGGGCCTCATCGAGGTCCGTGAACTCGCCGGCAAACAGGCGGGCAGGGGCCGACCGGCCCGGCACTATGTGGTCACGACGGCCGGACATGATTCGGTCAGTCATTCCTACGACGAGTTGGCCGTGAATATCCTGCGCTTCATGGAGGACAAACACGGCAGATCGGCTGTGGAGGACTTCACCGAAGACCTCGTGGGCCGACTGCGGGACCGACTCGGACCGGAGCTCGACAAGCGCGGCGGCACCACAGTGGCGTCTCGCTCACGTGCACTCGCTGCTGCACTCACACGGGAAGGGTACGCCGCCTCGGCGACACCGGTCGCGGCCGGAACCCCGTTGGAGGCGATGCAGCTGTGCCAGGGGCACTGCCCGATCCAAGCCGTGGCAGCGGAGTACCCGGAGATCTGCGAAGCAGAACTCGCGATGTTCTCCGACTACCTCGGCGTCGATGTGCGCCGGCTGTCGTCGTTGGCACAGGGAGACCATGTGTGCACCACCCACATTCCGACTTCGGAACTGACCAGACCACTCATCCACAGCAATGATCGACCTCAAGGAGGTTCACGATGACTGACACAGGAAATCGGATCATCGATGCGAACCCCGAGCTCAAAGACCTCGGGCAGTACGCATACGGTTGGCACGACGAGAACGACGCAGGAGCGACCGCAGCTCGCGGACTGAGCGAAGACGTCGTGCGCAACATCTCGAAGCTCAAGGACGAACCCGAGTGGATGCTCAAGCGTCGGCTCAAGGCGCTGCGCCTGTTCGACAAGAAGCCGATGCCGAACTGGGGCGCCGACCTCACCGGAATCGACTTCGCCGACATCAAGTACTTCGTCCGCTCCACCGAAGGACAGGCGACTTCCTGGGAGGACCTCCCCGAGGACATCCGCAACACCTATGACCGTCTGGGCATCCCCGAGGCGGAGAAGCAGCGCCTCGTCGCCGGTGTCGCAGCTCAGTACGAGTCCGAGGTCGTCTACCACCAGATCAACGAGGAGCTCGAGGCCCAGGGTGTCATCTTCATGGACACCGACACGGGTCTGCGCGAGCACCCGGAGATCTTCGAGGAGTACTTCGGCTCGATCATTCCGTCCGGCGACAACAAGTTCGCCGCGCTGAACACCGCGGTCTGGTCCGGCGGATCCTTCGTCTACGTCCCCAAGGGCGTCCACGTCGAGATCCCGCTGCAGGCCTACTTCCGCATCAACACGGAGAACATGGGCCAGTTCGAGCGCACGCTCATCATCGCCGACGAGGGATCCTCGGTGCACTACGTCGAGGGCTGCACCGCTCCGATCTACAAGACCGACTCCCTGCACTCGGCCGTCGTCGAGATCATCGCGAAGAAGGACGCGAAGGTCCGCTACACGACGATCCAGAACTGGTCGAACAACGTGTACAACCTGGTCACCAAGCGTGCCATCGCCGAAGAGGGCGCCTCCATGGAATGGGTCGACGGCAACATCGGCTCGAAGGTGACCATGAAGTACCCGGCCATCTGGCTCACGGGTGAGCACGCTCGCGGCGAGACGCTGTCCGTGGCCTTCGCCGGCGAGGGACAGCACCAGGACACCGGTGCGAAAATGGTCCACGCCGCTCCGCACACCCATTCGTCGATCGTGTCGAAGTCCGTGGCCCGAGGCGGCGGTCGCGCCGGCTACCGGGGACTCGTCCACGTCCACCCGGGCGCTGAAGGCTCGTCGAACAACGTCCTCTGCGACGCCCTGCTCGTCGACAACGTCTCCCGTTCGGACACGTACCCCTACATCGACATTCGCGAAGACGACGTCACACTCGGCCATGAGGCCACCGTGTCGAAGGTCAGTGAGGATCAGCTCTTCTACCTCATGTCCCGCGGCATGGAGGAGACCGAGGCGATGGCGATGATCGTGCGCGGCTTCGTCGAGCCCATCGCACGTGAGCTCCCGATGGAGTACGCCCTCGAACTCAACCGCCTCATCGAACTGCAGATGGAAGGCGCGGTCGGCTGAGACCCGACCCAGCGCCCACTGCACTCAAAGGAGTAAATCTGTGACTGATACCACCAATCCGCTTGGCCTCTCGGAGCATTCGCACGGTTCCGAAGTCCAGGTGCCCGATTCGAAGCGCGATGCCCGCACCCGCAGCTTCGACGTCGCCGACTTCCCCGTGCCCACCGGCCGGGAGGAGGAATGGCGCTTCTCTCCCGTGCGCAAGTTCAGCGAGTTCTTCGAGGACACCGCCACCGAGGCGACGCTGAAATTCGAGTCGGACCTGCCCGAGGGCCTGTCCGTCGAGGAGATCTCGCTCGAGTCCGCTCAGGAACTGGGCATCCTCGAACCCGAGGACCGTGCCGCGGCCGTCGCCGCCAACCGAGCCGCTGCCGTCACGCACTACTCGGTCCCCGCAGACACCGAACTCGATCGCGCTGCGATCATCCACGCCGACGGCACCGGTGAGGCACTCGGCCACGGCCATGTCGTCGTCACCGTAGGAGCGAACTCCAAGGCGACCATCGTCGTCGAGCACGAGGGACTGGCGCGGTATTCCGAGCTCGTCTCACTCGTCATCGGCGACGGCGCGGATGTCACCTTCGTGTCGCTGCAGCTGTGGGACGACGGCTCCCAGCACCTCGGTCAACACGACGCGATCGTGGGCAAGGACGCGAAGTTCAAGCACATCCACATCACCCTCGGCGGTGAGGTCGTGCGCCTGAACACGAACGTGCGCTACTCGGCTGCCGGGGGAGAGGCCGAACTGCTCGGCCTCTACTTCGCCGATGCCGGTCAGCACCTCGAGCACCGGACCTACATCGACCACAACACTGCGAAGGCCCAGTCCAACGTCCACTACAAGGGCGCTCTGCAGGGCAAGGACGCGCGCAGCGTGTGGATCGGCGATGTGCTCATCCGTCCCGAGGCCCTCGACATCGACACCTACGAGCTCAACCGGAACCTCATCCTCACCGACGGTGCCCGGGCGGACTCGGTGCCGAACCTCGAGATCGAGACCGGTGACATCGCCGGTGCCGGCCACGCCTCCTCGGTGGGCCGCTTCGATGAGGAGCACCTGTTCTACCTCATGAGCCGCGGCATCCCCGAAGACGTCGCTCGTCAGCTTGTGGTGCGCGGATTCTTCAACGAAGTGATCCAGAAGATCCAGGTGCCCGAGATCGAAGACGTGCTCAACGAACGCATCGAGGACGAACTGTCCCGGAGTGTTCTGTGACCATGATCGACGTGGCGGCCACCGACGAGGTGGCCCCCGGCGGAACCATGCGCATCGAGATCGGCGAGTTCGAGATCTGCGTGGCTCGCGACTCCGACGGCACGATTCACGCCATCGACGACCTGTGCACCCACGGTGAGGTGTCGTTGGCCGAAGGGGACGTCGAGGACAGCACCATCGAATGCTGGCTGCACGGATCGCAGTTCGACCTGACGACGGGCAGACCGGTGAATCCGCCGGCGTTCGAACCCGTCGCGGTCTATGACTGCAAAGAGATCGCCGGCCGCATCCTCGTCGACCCGAACACAACCCTCAACTGACCTCAAGACCGAAGAAGAAGGATCATTATGTCCACTCTCAAGATCGAAGACCTGCATGTCGGTGTCAACACCGATTCCGGTCTCAAGCCCATCCTCAACGGCATCGACCTCGTCATCAACTCGAACGAGACCCACGCCATCATGGGGCCCAACGGCTCCGGCAAGTCGACTTTGGCCTATGCCCTGGCCGGTCACCCCAAGTACGAAGTGACCTCCGGTTCGGTCACACTCGACGGTGAGGACGTCCTCGAGATGTCCGTCGACGAGCGTGCGAAGGCAGGCCTGTTCCTGGCCATGCAGTACCCCGTCGAGGTTCCCGGCGTGACCGTGACGAACTTCCTCCGTTCGGCCAAGACCGCCATCGATGGTGAAGCTCCCAAGCTGCGCAACTGGACCAAGGACCTCAAGCAGGCTATGGAGGACCTGCGGGTGGATCCCGCGTTTGCCTCGCGCAATGTCAACGAAGGCTTCTCCGGTGGTGAGAAGAAGCGTCACGAGATTCTGCAGCTCGAGATGCTCAAGCCGCGCTTCGCCGTTCTCGACGAGACTGACTCGGGCCTCGACGTCGATGCGCTGCGCATCGTGTCCGAAGGCGTCAACCGCGTCAAGGACGCCACCGACGTCGGCGTCATGCTCATCACCCACTACACGCGCATCCTCAACTACATCAAGCCCGATCACGTCCACGTGATCATCAACGGCAAGGTGGCAGAGGAAGGCGGACCGGAACTGGCCGAACGCCTCGAGAACGAAGGCTACGACCGCTTCTTCACCGCCGGCGTCTGATGTTCTCACGTCTGAGGGGCGACTTCCCGATTCTCGACGTGAGGGTCGGGGAGTCGCCGCTGTCGTATCTCGACTCGGGTGCCACGTCGCAGAAGCCGCAGTGCGTCATCGACACCTTCACCGAGTACTTCCAACAGCGCAACGCCGCCGTCCACCGGGGCGCGCACGCCCTGGCCGTCGAGGCCACGGACGCGTTCGAGAACGGTCGGATCGCCGCTGCCGGGCTCGTGGGCGGCACGCCGGAACAGGTGTGCTGGACGAAGAACGCCACCGAGGCGCTCAACATCGTGGCGCTGGGCATGGATCGGGCCAGCCGCGGATTCGGGGGAGAGGCCGCAGCGCGCTTCGCCCTCGGTCCCGCCGACTCGATCGTCGTGACCGAGATGGAGCACCACGCGAATCTCGTGCCGTGGCAGCAGCTGGCGGCCTCCACCGGAGCGCAGCTGCGCTGGCTGCCGGTCACCGATTCCGGTGAACTCGATCTGGCCGTCCTCGACACGATCGTCGACGAATCGACGAAGGTGCTCGCCTTCACGCACGTCTCCAACGTCCTCGGCACGATCAATCCGGTCGGCCGACTCGTCGAACGGGCTCGCGCCGCCGGAGCGTACGTCGTCCTCGATGCGTGCCAGTCCGTACCGCATATGCCCGTGGACCTCGTCGACCTCGACGTCGACTTCGCAGCGTTCTCCGCTCACAAGGCGCTCGGACCCACCGGCCTGGGTGCTCTGTGGGGCAGGTCCGAGCTGCTCGACGCTCTGCCGCCGGTGCTCACCGGCGGCTCCATGATCACCACGGTGACCATGGAGGCGACCGAGTTCATGCCCGCTCCGCAGCGGTTCGAAGCCGGCACACAGCCCGTGGCTGAGGTCGCTGCCTTTGCGACTGCGATCGGCTACCTCACCGAGGTGGGGCTGGACAATGTGTTCGACCATGAGAAGGAACTCGCCCGTGTCCTCCTCGACGGGATCGGGCAGATCCCCGGAATCCGCGTCCTCGGCGATGCCGCTGACCGGATCGGGACGGTGGCTTTCGACGTCGACGGCGTCCACGCCCATGACGTCGGACAGTACCTCGACTCTCAGGGTGTCGCCGTGCGGGTGGGCCACCACTGCGCCCAGCCGCTGCACCGCCGCTTCGGGGTCACCGCTTCCACGCGGGCGAGCACGTACCTGTACAACAACGTCGAAGACTGCACCCGCTTCCTTGCTGCTCTGGCAGAAGTGCGGCCCTTCTTCGGGGTCGCATGAGTTGGGGAGTGAACCGATGAGCACGCAGATGCAGCAGCTCTACCAGCAGGTCATCCTCGACCAGTCCCGGGCACGCATCGGCAACAGCGAACTGCTCCGTGACGCCGCAGCCTCACCGCATGGCTATTCGCATCAGGTGAATCCGACCTGCGGCGATGAGATCGAACTCGAGACCGAGCTGTCGGAGGACGGAACGATCGCGGTGCGGTGGATCGGAGACGGCTGTTCGATCTCGATGGCCTCGGCCTCGGTGCTCTCCGAGCTGGCCGCGGACTCCTCCGTCGAGCAGATGCTCGAGATCGAAGCGGCGTTCCACGAACTCATGCATTCTCGTGGGACAATTGAGGCGGATGAGTCGATCCTCGGGGACGCTGCGGCGTTCACCGGGGTGTCGAAGTTCCCCGCCAGGATCAAATGCGCTCTCCTGGCATGGATGGCGTTCAAGGACGCACTCAACCAAACACAAGCAGCTCGTGAGGAGAAACACAATGCCTGAAGTCATTGACGCACCGCAGAATGCCAGCGTCGACGAAGTGCGCGAAGCGATGATGGACGTCGTCGATCCCGAGCTCGGTGTCAACATCGTCGATCTCGGACTCGTGTACGGAGTCTCGGTCGAAGACGACGGCACCGCCGTGATCGAGATGACCCTGACCTCCGCGGCCTGCCCGCTGACCGACGTCATCGAGGATCAGACCGCACAGTCGCTCGAGGGAATCGTGCCGGCCTACCGGATCAACTGGGTCTGGATGCCGCCATGGGGTCCGGAGAAGATCACCGAGGACGGCCGCGAACAGATGCGCGCCCTCGGCTTCAATATCTGAGACCTTCATCGACTGAGTCGATCAGAGGCGCGTCCCCGCGGGGACGCGAACGATCACATCGCCGAGGTGGGGCTGCCTGACAGAGGCAGATCCACCTCGGCGATCGTCGTTGTTCTCGGCGAATCGTCATTGACTCAGGAATCTGCGGTGGCGGCCGGGGTCGTGGAGATCACCGCCCCGCGGGCACCGAGCACATGCGCGGCGTGAAAGAATGGTTCGGGCCGAACACCAGCATCGCGCAGACCTTCCAAGGAGAACCATTGACGATCATCGCTGCCGCAGACGGGTCTGCTCTGGGCAACCCCGGACCCGCCGGGTGGGCCTGGTACATCGACGACACCTCCTGGCATGCCGGCGGGTGGAAGAATGCGACGAACAACCGCGGTGAGCTCATGGCGGTGCTCGATCTGCTCGATTCCACCGCGAAGGCGGACGACGACCTCAAGATCTTCTGCGATTCTCAGTACGTGATCAATGCCCTGACCAAATGGATGCCGGGCTGGAAGCGCAAGGGCTGGAAGAAGGCAGACGGCAAGGAAGTCCTCAACCGTGACCTGCTCGAACTCCTCGACGCAGCCCTGAAGGGCCGTGAGGTCGAGTTCGAATGGGTCAAAGGGCACAACAACCATGCGATGAACGAGGCCGCCGACGATCGTGCCAGAGCCGCAGCCACGGCGTATCAGAACGGCACTGAGGTCCCGGAGGGCCCGGGCTACGTGCCCGCGGGGACGCCGTCGTCCCGTTCGGCGTCCAGCAAGGACACGCCCCCCACGGCGGAATCAGCGCCTGCCTCGGGACAGGCATCCGCCACGGCGCCGGCGCCCACCTCGACGCCCGCACAGTCAGCGGAGGCAACGACCGTTGTGTCCTGCCGAGTGCCCGCCTCCGTTGCAGACGAACTCATCGCTCGGGCACAGGCCCGCGGCATCCACCCCCAAGAATTTCTGGCCGAGATGATCGGCCGCAGTTTGGAGACAGAATGATTCAGGCTTCCGGCCTCGAAGTCGCCGTCGGCGCCCGCACACTCATGTCCGAGGTGTCCTTCCGTGTCGACAAGGGCGATCGGGTCGGTCTCGTCGGCCGCAACGGCGCCGGCAAGACGACCCTGACGAAGGTGATCATGGGCGGCCATCCGGCGTCGGAGGGGTCCGTGTCGATCTCCGGCACCGTCGGCTACCTGCCGCAGGACCCACGCAGCGGCGACCTCGAAGCCACGGGCCTCGAGCGCATCCTCTCCGCCCGTGAGCTCGACGTCCTCGTCAAGCGATTGCGCAAGGCCGAACGCCAGATGGCTTCACCCGATGAGAAGGTGGCGACGAAGGCCATCGACCGCTACCCGCGCATCGAGGCCGAATTCATCGCCGCCGGCGGTTATGCCGCGGAGTCCGAAGCCTTCGCGATCGCCGCGAACCTCGGCCTCGACGAAGATCTGATCAGTCAGGAGATCGGGACCCTCTCCGGCGGTCAGCGCCGCCGTGTGGAACTCGCCCGGATCCTGTTCTCAGCTCCGGACACGATGATCCTCGATGAGCCGACGAACCACCTCGATGCCGAATCCGTGCTGTGGCTGCGCGACCATCTCAAGGCATACTCCGGTGGACTGATCATCATCAGCCACGACCTCGACCTCATCGATGAAGTGGTCAACAAGGTGTTCTTCCTCGACGCCACACGTCAGACCATCGACATCTATTCGATGGGCTACCGGCTCTACCTCAAACAGCGCGAGGACGACGAGCGACGCCGCCGCCGCGAACGTGCCAATGCTGAGAAGAAGGCTGCGGCCCTCAACGCTCAGGCGAACAAGATGATGGCGAAGGCGACGAAGACCGTCGCGGCACAGCAGATGGCCAAACGCGCCGACCGACTCCTCGCCGGGCTCGAAGACGAACGCGCCACGGAGAAAGTCGCGAACCTGCGCTTCCCGGCCCCGGCCGACTGTGGTCGCGTGCCGCTGACGGCTGAGGGACTCTCGCGCAGCTTCGGCTCGACCGAGGTGTTCACCGGCGTCGACCTCGCCATCGACAAGGGCACACGAGTCGTCGTACTCGGCTACAACGGGGCGGGGAAGACGACGCTGCTGCGCCTGCTCGCTGGCCTCGACGAACCCGATTCCGGAGAAGTCGTTCCCGGCCACGGGCTCAAGCTCGGCTACTACGCTCAGGAGCACGAGACCCTCGACCTTGAGCGCACAGTGCTCGAGAACATGTCGCGGAACTCCCCGCATCTCGATGACACCGCAGTGCGCAATGTGCTCGGTTCATTCCTGTTCTCCGGCGATGACGTCCACAAACCGGCCGGGGTGCTCTCCGGTGGTGAGAAGACGCGTCTGGCTCTGGCGACTCTGGTGGTCTCGAGTGCGAATGTGCTTCTGCTCGATGAGCCGACGAACAACCTCGATCCGGCCTCCCGCGAGGAGATCCTCTCGGCGATCCGCCGCTACGAGGGTGCGATCGTGCTCGTCACCCACGATGAGGGGGCTGTGTCCGCGCTCGATCCCGACCGTGTGCTGCTGCTGCCCGACGGCGACGAAGACCTGTGGAACGACACGTATCTCGATCTCGTCACCCTCGCCTGAGCAGGCTCACTGAGAGCGGAAGCGCTCCTCGAACAAGGCATCCTCTTCGGCTTCGTCGTGCCCGCGCACGGTGGGCGAGGCCCAGCGATTGCGCCCGTAGCGGCTGCCCGGTTGGCTGCTGATCTTCGCACCTGCGTCGAGGGCGGCCTTGTCGATGACGACCATTCCGCTGTCGGCATCGCTGCGTTCGACGACCTCGGCGGAGGCCTTGCGTTCTCGACGGGCCGAGATCACCACGGCGATGATGATCATGATTCCGAAGGCGAACCACTGGAGCATATAGGACAGGTGGTTGCCCGGATCGAGCTCGGGCATCGGAAGCGGGGTCAGTCCCTCCTCCGAGGCACCACCGGTCTCCTCCGGTGAGGCCTCGACGTACACATTCGAGTAGCCGTCAGCCATTCCGGGGATGCGTGCGGGATCGATGGCCCTGATGAGGCCCTGCGGATTCTCGTCGTCGGAGCCGTCCTGAGCGGGACGCAGATGAGTGACGACCGTCTGCTCACCCTGCGGTGCAGGCGGCACGGAATCCTGTTCTGCGGTGAAGCCGCGGACGACGGCGATCGTGGATCCGCCGGTGACCTCGAACGGAGTGACCACGTAGAAGCCGGGTGTGTCCTCGACCGTGCGGTTGCGGGCGAGGACGGTGTCCTCGTCGGAGTACCGTCCGCTCAGCTCGACCTGAGTCCATTCGTCGGTGGTGGCCAGTGTGGACTTCGGTTTCGGCAGCACCGAGGAGATGTCGACGGGGTCGGCGGAGTAGTTCGCGGTGATCGTCGCGATCTCCTGCTCGCGCTGATCGCGGCGGTCCTTCTGCCACAGGGCGAGGAACACGCAGGCGATGATGACGATGATCGCCATCGCGATGTACTTGAGCCAGCGTGCGGAGAAGAGGAAGGAATAGCGGCTCAACCGGCGTCCTCCGGAATCTCGTCGACGGAGACGTCGGTGATGAAGAAGTCGCGCAGCGTCAGGAAGTCACGCAGATAGTCCAGGTGTTCGTCACAGGCCAGCCACGTCTTCTTCCTGTCCGGAGTGTGAACGCGGGGGTTGTTCCACAGCAGGGCGCGGGTCGCGAACGCCCGGCATTCCTTCGCGGAACACTGCAGCTGCTCGCTCAAGCCTGGTCACTCCTGTCGTCATTCTCTTCTACGGTCTCACCCGGGATGGTCTCACCGGAGGTGGTGTCATCCGGGGTGGTCTCATCCCGGTGTGGGCCGGTCGCTGCGGGGGCACCTTGTGGACCTGCATCGTCGACAGTCTCTTCGTCGACGGCATCACCGTCGAGGGTGTCCCCGGGGATCGTCTCACCGTGAGCCGGCGGCAGTTCCGCCAGCGGAGCCTGATCGAGCAGTGCCGAGCGGTCATCGCGTGTGCGTTCCCGGCCGGCGTTGGCGAAGATCACCGCCGGGTAGGGCAGGGCCACGGCTCCGGCAACACACACCCACATGAGGATGTGCATGTCGGCGACGAAAGCGAAATAGGCGGCCACGAAGCAGACCGTCCTGATGCCCATGGTGATCGAATACTTGATGATCCGAGACCTCATATCGTCATCAAGGGCGGTGTCTGCCGTTGTGATCTGCTGCGAGTGCCTGACCATATCCTTCTTCGATCGATGACTGCCAAACATGATACTCGTCCTTTGTGAGAGTCGTATCCATCGGCCAAGGGACAGGATAGGTTTGTCCACGATAGATTTGAAGTACACAGTCGATCAACAGGAGACCAACGTGTCAGAACCACGCACAGTCCTCGTCACCGGCGGCAACCGCGGAATCGGTCGCACCATCGCCGAGGAATTCCTCGCCCAGGGGGACAAGGTGGCAGTCACCTCCCGCAACGGTCAGGCCCCGGAGGGAGCGCTGGCCGTGGCCGCCGATGTCACCGACAGCGAATCGATCGATCGGGCGTTCACCGAGATCGAGGAGAAGCTCGGTCCCGTCGAGGTCGTCGTGGCCAATGCCGGAATCACTGCCGACAACCTGCTCATGCGGATGAACGATGACGAGTTCGAAGACGTCATCAACACGAACCTCACCGGTGCCTTCCGGACCGTCAAGCGCGGAATCACCGGGATGATCCGCGCGAAGAAGGGCCGCATCGTCCTCATCTCCTCGGTGTCGGGTCTCTACGGGGTGCCCGGTCAGGCGAACTACTCCGCGTCGAAGGCCGGGCTGGTCGGCTTCGCCCGTTCCATCACCCGTGAGGTCGGCTCCCGCGGAATCACCGCCAATGTCGTCGCCCCCGGCTTCATCCGCACGGATATGACCGATGAACTCAGCGAGAAGCAGCAGAAGGAATACCTGTCGACGATCCCGGCGAAACGATTCGCCGAACCCGGTGAGGTCGCCAAGGTCGTCCGCTGGACGGCGTCCGACGAAGCCGCGTACATCTCCGGTGCCGTCATCCCCGTCGACGGCGGACTGGGCATGGGCCACTGACCCAGACGGCGCCGGGCCGGCCACCACCGGATCCTGGGCCGCAGACGATGCGGCCCGGCCGGGCCACAGCCCGTAGACTTCGATACAGAGACACCGCCCGAAGCGGCGTCATGCACACGCAACCACCTTCCTTTCGAAAGGACCACCATGGGAATTCTTGACGGAAAGCGCATTCTCGTCACCGGCGTGCTCACCGAGGCGTCGATCGCCTTCGCCGCTGCTCGCATCGCACAGGAGCAGGGAGCCGAGGTCATCCTCTCGAGCTTCGGCCGCCAGATGAAGATCACCCAGGTGATCGCCGAACGCCTGCCCCAGACCCCGAACGTCATCGAACTCGACGCCACGAACGAAGAGGATCTCGCGGCACTGCCCGAACGCCTCGGCGGCAATATCGACGGCATCGTCCACGCCATCGCGTTCGCGCCGAAGGACGCCCTCGGCGGAGTCTTCCTCGACACCCCGTGGGAGTCGGTCTCGGGCGCCATCCACGTTTCGGCATACTCGCTCAAGGCGATCGCCGTCGCGGCCAAGCCTGCGCTCAACAAGGGTGCCGGAATCGTCGGTCTCACGTTCGACGCGACCATCTCCTGGCCCGTCTACGACTGGATGGGTGTGGCCAAGGCCGCCTTCGAATCGACCGCCCGTTACCTCGCCAAATACGTCGGCGAGGACGGTGTGCGCGTCAACCTCGTCTCAGCCGGACCGCTGAAGACCACCGCCGCCACCTCCATCCCCGGCTTCGGCACTCTGGAGGACATGTGGGGCGACCGCGCACCCCTGGGCTGGGACCAGACGGACACCACTCCTGCCGGAAAGGCCATCGTCGCGCTGCTCTCCGACTGGTTCCCCGCCACCACCGGTGAGATGGTCCACGTCGACGGCGGCTTCCACTCCACCGGAGCCTGAGACAGCTCATGCCTGTGCTCATCCTCGCTCGCCACGCGAAGGCGGAAGCGCACGGTCCGACCGACTTCGAACGGTCACTGGACCCAAAGGGCCTGGCTCAGGCGGTCGAAGCCGGAGCCGAGATCGCCGAACGCTGGTCACCCGATGTGGCCATCGCTTCAGCGGCCCGACGCACCGTGCAGACAGGGCAGGCAGTCGTCGAAGCCGTCAACCGTGCGCACGGAGGATCACTCGACGAACCGGGTGAACTGGATCTGCGTGAGGATCCCTCCTTGTATGCGGGGTCCGTCGACGATTGGCTGGATGCGATCAACTCCATCCCTGCAGACGCAGAGTGCGCGTATATCGTGGGTCATCAGCCGACCGTCGCCGAGGTGGTCGGCCACCTCAATCCGGAAGGCGGGGTTCCCGGTGCATTCCGTCCCTCCTCGATCGCGGTCTTCGACCTCGAGAGCTGGGACGTGGAGCCGGGACAGTACCCGGCCCCGCAGATCCGGGTCTTCCACGGAGTCTGAGCTGACGCATCCGCAGCGCTGAACGAACCCATGAACTGAGGCCCTCCGAGTCGTTCGGAGGGCCTCAGTGACCGTCAGAAGGCAGCGCCGAGGAACGTTCGCTCGCGCGCACTCAATCGTTCGTCCCAGCGTCGATGATCGTGAGCACCTCACGCAGGTCCCGCTTCGTCACGGACTCATCGGCAGCCTTAACGAGAGCCGGTTTTGCGCAGAAGGCGATGCCCAGCCCGGCAGCTTCGATCATGCCGATGTCATTGGCCCCGTCACCGATCGCCACCGAGGCGGCGCGGTCGTATCCGCCGGCTGCCAGCAGATCCTCGAAGATCTCGGCCTTGGCGCTCGGGTCGATGACTCGTCCGCTCGTCCGACCGGTGAGATGCCCGTCGACGACCTCGAGTCCGTTGGCGAAGACGTCGGTGATGCCAGACTGCGCGGCCACCGGAGCGATGATCGCGGTGAAGCCGCCCGACACCAACGCCACCTGACCACGGGAGGAATGCACCGCCGCGACCAGGTCGGCAGCCCCCTCGGTGAGGGTGATCTGCTCCCGCACCTCATCGAGCACTGTCTCCGGCAGACCGCTCAGAAGTGCGACCCTTTCGGCCAGGGAGGCGGCGAAGTCGAGCTCACCGGCCATGGCACGTTCGGTGATGGCAGCGACCTGGTCCCCGACTCCGGCATGGGCGGCGATGAGGTCGATGACCTCTTCGTTGATGAACGTCGAATCGACGTCCATGACGAGCAGTTGGACGGGGATCTGGGAGGCTGAAGTCTCATTCACCCCTTCATGGTAGCCACAGCCATGATGTAGTCCGCGGCGGCGGGGTGCAGCTGAGACAGCAGAGCCCCGAACTGCGGCGGGGCGACCGTGGCCGGTGCGAGCACCGAGCGCATCCGGTGGTGGATGTCGAGGGCGGCGTAGATCGCCCGGGAATCCGCTTCGGTGGGGATGAGCCGCGAGATCGGGTGCATCGTCGACAGTTCCTCCTGCCAGTCCCGCCATGGTCCCTGCCGCCATTCCTCGGGGACGTCAATGGTCTCGATCAGCCGCAGACCTTCCATCACCAGCAGCCGCAGACGACGCAGCGCCTCCGCAGCGGTTCCGACCGTGACCGGACGGAACACCGTGGGCTGGCAGGCGAGGATCTCCACGTTCGCCTCGGCGCCGATGAGGGCGATCGCCGCCTGTTCGTCACCGCGGTGAAGGACGACGGGGGCGCTGTGGCGCCCGACCTTCGTCCGAGCGGTGCGATCGACCGGGGGAGTCGTATGCGGCAGCGACGGGTGGTGCAGCGCCAAGCGGGCATGAGTGATTCCGGCGGCGGCCGCCGCGGCTGCGAACAGCAGCAGGCCGGTGGGTACGGACGTGTCGAACACCTCATCGGAGACGATGAGAGGAACATCACGTTCATCATCGAGGAAGGCAGAGGCGACCTCGTCAGGGGGCAGCGTCGAGCGCAGACGGTGGTTGATGGCCAGTGTCAGCAGCAGTGAGTCGGTCGTGAGGTCCATGTCGAACCAGGATAGACGGCTCGTCTGCGATAGAGTCTGAGGATATGAGTGAAGTCCTGAATCTGGATTCCGTGTCCGTGCGCCGGGGGGCCAATTTCCTCCTCGACGATTTCTCGCTGGCCGTCGCCGAGGGCGAACATTGGGCGGTGCTCGGACCCAACGGTGCGGGCAAGACGACTCTGCTCGAACTCGCGGCCGGCCGCATGCATCCGACGACGGGTACGGTCAGCATCCTCGAGGAGCAGCTCGGACGCGTCGACGTGTTCGAGCTGCGTCCGCGCATCGGCTATGCCTCGACGATTCTGGCCAACCGCATTCCGAGCTCCGAAGCGGTCCTCGACACCGTGCTCACCGCCGCCTACGGCGTCACCGGACGCTGGGTGGAAGAATACGAGCAGGATGATATCGACCGCGCTCACGATCTGCTGGCCGCCTTCCACATCACGCACCTGGCCGATCGCACCTTCGGCACGCTGTCCGAAGGCGAGCGCAAACGCGTGCAGATCGCGCGTGCGCTCATGACCGACCCGGAACTGCTGCTGCTCGACGAGCCGGCGTCGGGACTCGACTTCGGGGGGCGTGAGGAGCTGCTCGGTGCGCTCTCGGAGATCCTGTCGTCGAAGTGGGCACCGGCGACGATCATGGTCACCCACCATGTCGAGGAGATCCCGGAGGGCATCACACACGTGCTGCTGCTGTCCGAGGGCACCGATCTGGCCGCCGGCCCGATCGAAGAGACCCTGACGGCCGAGAATCTCGCTGCGACCTTCGGCATCGACGTCAAGCTCACCCGGGACGGCCAGCGCTACCACGCACGTTCCGCTCTCTGAGATGGAGCTGCTGTCGAGCCTGAGCCTCGAACCGTGGCAGATCGGTCTCATCGTCGTCGCCGGAATCGCGGCGGGTGCCATCAATGCCGTCGTCGGGTCCGGAACGCTCATCACCTTCCCAGCGCTTGTCGCCTTCGGGGTGCCGCCGGTGGTGTCGACGATGAGCAACGCGGTCGGTCTGATCCCCGGCAATATCGCCTCCTCATTCGGATACCGCGAAGAGCTGCGAGGGCAGTGGAGACGGATCCTCGGGTTCGTTCCCGCCTCCCTGCTCGGGTCTCTGACCGGGGCGTATCTGCTGTTGCACCTGCCCGAGGATGCCTTCGAGACGATCGTTCCAGTCCTCCTCTTCGTGGCTCTGATCATGGTTGTGGGACAGCCGTACCTCTCGCGCTACCTGAAGAACCGGTCGCTGCGTCGAGCCCAGGAATCCGGAGTCGAACACATGGCCGCCGAGGCGGGGGACACGCTGACGACAGGACGGTACCTGGCCGTCCTCCTCGTCGTCTTCCTCACTGCGATCTACGGCGGATACTTCGCCGCCGCGCAGGGCATCATCCTCATCGCCCTGCTCGGTCTGCTGCTGCCCGATGACCTGCAGCGACTCAACGGACTGAAGAACGTCCTCGTCCTCGTCGTCAATACGGTCTCGGCGAGCACCTACATCATCGTCGGTCATGATCGGATCAATTGGATCGCCGTCATCTGCATCGCCATCGGCTCGCTCATCGGAGGGTATTTCGGGGCGCGGATCGGCAGAAGGTTCTCGCCGGTGCTGCTGCGCACGGTCATCGTGATCCTCGGACTCGTCGCGATCTGGCGGATCGTCACGCTGTGATCGGAGACGAGCAGTGAACGGAGCACCGCCGTGAACACTCCGGCCAAAGCTCCTCTGACGAGGCGCCAGATCATCGATCGCGCGAGTGAACTCGGGATCGGCTCCGAGCGCCTGCGCTTCTTCGACGAGGACGTGCTCGCCGCGGACGCATCCCGAACCTCTGACTCCGGATCGGTCACTGCCGCCGAACTGCACGACTACACGCAGCTGACCGACGTGGCCCTGCGCCGAGTGCGCGAACCCGCCGAAGGCCTCTTCATCGCCGAGTCCTCGAAGATCATCCGCCGGTCCCACGCCTCCGGAATGGTGCCCCGGTCCTATCTGACGAGCCCGAAATGGCTGTTCGACTTAGCCGATGTCATCGCGACCAACGATGTGCCGATCTTCATCGGCACGGATGCCGCCGTCGAATCGCTGACCGGCTTCCACCTCCACCGCGGCGCCCTGGCCGCCATGCACCGTCCGACTCTTCCCGCTCCCGCCGCAGTGGTCGCCGATGCCAGACGCATCGTCGTCATCGAGGACATCGTCGACCATACGAATGTCGGTGCGATCTTCCGGTCGGCAGCGGCCTTCGGCGTCGACGCCGTTTTGGTGACCCCGCGCTGCGCCGATCCGCTCTATCGCCGGTCGATCAGAGTGTCCATGGGCACGGTGTTCCAGGTTCCCTGGACCCGCATCGGCTCCTGGCCCGACGGCATCCGCACACTCCAGGACGCTGGTTTCCATGTCGCGGCCCTTGCCCTCGATGACGATTCCGTGGGGCTGCGCGATTTCGCTGACATTGCTCCCGAACGCACCGCGGTCATCTTCGGCACCGAAGGCGACGGCCTGCATCGATCGACGATCGCCGCGTGCGATTCGACCGTGATGATCCCCATGAGCGGGGGAGTCGACTCCCTCAACGTCGCGGCCGCCTCGGCGGTGACTTGCTTCGCCCTGCAGGAGGGGTAAAGGCTGAGTCAGTGCTTCAGGCTACGGTGTGATCATGAGTGAGTCGGTGGAAATCTTTCGAACTGAAGATGGCGGCGTCCGGTTGGATGTACGTACTACACGGGACTCTGTGTGGCTGACACGAAAACAGTTGGCTGAGCTGTTCGGCCGGGATATCAAGACGATCGGCAAACACATCGCTAATGCCCAACGCGAAGAACTCGCCGGCCTTCCAGTTGTCGCAAAATTTGCGACAACTGCATCGGACGGAAAGACCTACCAGGTCGAACACTACGACCTCGACCTGGTGCTCTCTGTCGGATACCGGGTGAAATCGGCAGAGGGGGTGCGCTTTCGGAAATGGGCGAACAACGTTCTCCGGCGATATGTGATCGACGGCGCTGCACTCAACGAACGGCGGCTGTCTGAGATCGGCACGATCGTGTCCGTTCTGGCTCGGTCGAATGACGAACTGGTGTCGGGAGTGGCAGATGTGCTTTCGACCTACGTTCCGAGCTTCTCGCTCCTGCGCGACTTCGATGAGGGCAGCATCCTTGCGTGGCCGAATACGGCGCCGGACTGGTCGCTGACGGTGGAAGGTGCACGCGACATCATCAGACGTTTGGCACAGAGGTTCCCCAACGATCAACTCTTCGGAAACGAGCGCGGTGACGGTCTGGAAGGCATCATTGGGGCGATCTACCAAGGATTTGGCGACCACGAGCTTTATCCCACAGTTGAGGAAAAGGCCGCGAATCTGCTCTACTTCGTTGTCAAGGACCATCCTCTTTCCGACGGGAACAAGCGCAGTGCAGCTGCTCTGTTCGTCACCTTTCTCGATCGCAACAATGCACTGATCGGCCGCGACGGGCATCAGCGCATCGCGAACAACGCTCTCGCCGCCATCACGCTGCTGGTTGCTATGAGTGATCCTTCAGAGAAGGAGCTGATGATTGCTCTCATCATTCGTATGATCATCCCGGAGACATGTTGACCAGAACCACCCTCGAGAGCGAGCGAATGTCGATGAACCGCAGCACCTTAGCCCATGCCCTTGAAGCCGGACGCATCACCGGTGAGGTCGCCACACCGAGGGAGAACAACCTCTCCCATATCCGCCGTTTCCTCGACCAGGAACGACAGTTCGACTTCGGCGTCGAGCTGACCCGCGACTGGGACTTCGAATCCGTGTTCGCGCTCATGGTCGAACGCTGCGGTCTGCGGCCCGATCCCGAATTCGTCGAAGGCGTGGACACGATCTCCACAGACAGATGCATCGCGGCCCTGGAGAAGCTCGCCGAGGCGGTCGGTGAGGTCAGCCGTGCCGGTGGCCGGATCCTCTTCGCCACAGGTCACCCGGCCGGGCTCCTGCCCGTCCACATGGCCATCGCCCGAGCCGCGAAGTCCGCCGGAGCGGTCATCGACACTCGGGATCACTTCATCCCGGTTCCGGAGATCGGCGGTGACGTCCGGCAGATCAACAACGTCTGGACCTGGCACCTGCACGGCGGCAGCCCGCACACCCACCTGGCAGAACCTATGCATGCGCTTCTCGACGATTTCGCTGCCCGCGGCGGATCGGCTCCCGAACTCGTCGTCGCCGACCATGGGTGGGCCGGAGCTGCCTCGAGCAGGGGACTGCGGACCATCGGCTATGCCGACTGCAATGATCCGGCGCTCTTCGTCGCCGAATCGCAGGGGCAGATCGAGGCGACCGTCCCGCTCGATGACGATGTGGTGCCGAACCTCTATGCCCCACTCATCGATTTCGTCATCGCACGAGCCGGACTGGACTGACAGGCGGGACCGTTCCGACAGGTGCCACCGGACAGACCGGTGGCACCGGACCGAACGACACCGTCAATCGATCTCGTTGGCCAGGTCCTCGATCACCTCGGCGCCGGGTAGGGACGCAAGGGTGGAACCGGAGAGAAGCAGCTTGGAGCCGCGGATACCGGAACCGATGATGAGTTCGTCGGCCTCGGCGACCCGGGAATCGATGAGAACCCGGTAGTTCTCTGGCAGACCGACCGGTCCGATCCCGCCGTACTCCATCCCGGATTCGCTCACGGCGCGCTCGAGCGGGAGGAATGAGGCCTTACGGACGTCGAGGAGCTTTTTGACTCGTTTGTTGACATCGGCGCGGGTGTTCGCGAGCACCATGCATGCGGCGATGCGTTCTTCGCCGCCCCGTGAACCGGCTACGAGGACACAGTTCGCGGAGGTGGCCGGAGGCAGATCCGTGGCACCGAGGAGAGCTGCGGTGTCCGCGATCTGCGGATCGATGGCGAATACGTCGACATCCCCGGAAACCGTCTGAAGAGCAGCGGCCGTCGATTCGGCCATGAGCTCCGGAGCTTCTGCGGCGGATTGGAGATTGAACTGGGTGGAGAGGCGTTCCTTCGTGGTCATGGCCACAGTGTAGGAGATCCGTGTCGAATCGCTTTGTCTGGGCCCATCAGTTAGAATTGACTGTCGCTCCGTGTCCGGTTCCTACGGTTCGGAGCGTGTCCAGCAGACGAATTCGGGCACTGGCAGATGGGTCGGACCCATATCAGGCGCCTGAAAGAATTCAGCAGAGGTAAGAATATGAAGAAGGACATCCACCCGGAATACGCGCCGATCGTGTTCAACGATCTGGCTTCCGGCACCAAGTTCCTCACCCGCTCCACCGCTAAGAGCGACAAGACCATCGAGTGGGAAGACGGCAACACCTACCCCGTGATCGACGTCGAGATCTCGTCGGCCTCGCACCCGTTCTACACGGGCAAGCAGCGCATCCTCGACTCCGCCGGCCGCGTGGAGAAGTTCAAGGATCGCTACAAGGGCTTCGGCAAGCGCTGATCTCAGGCGTTCCCAACAGCTTCATACGAACTGCCCCGCACACCGAGAGTGGTGTGCGGGGCAGTTTGCTGTCTGCAGACCGTCTGTGTCCGATGCGACGTCCCCGCGGGGACGCGTCAGGTCGCGTCCTCTTCCCGTGGGGACGAGATGGATTGTGTCCCTGCTGGGACACAGCCTCTCACAGATCAGTCGACGGTGACCGAGACCTCGGAGGAGGGACTCACCCGAGCCGCCGGGTGGTAGAGCGACGCGACGCCGGTCGCGTTGTCGAGGCAGTTCGCGATTCCGTGAGCGACCTTCTCCTTCGCGGAGACGACGGCGTCCTTGATGTCCAGACCGGTGGCGAGGCCCGCCGCAATCGAGGAGGCGAAGGAGCAGCCGGCCCCGTTGACGAGTTTGTCGTTGACCTTGCGCGAACGCAGAGTCGTCACGGTCTCACCGTCGAAGAGGATGTCGACGGCATCATCTCCGGCGAGGCGGGCCCCGCCCTTGACGACGACGTTCTTCGCACCCTGCCCGTGGATGATCTTCGCAGCCTCGATCATGCCTTCGACGGAGTCGATGGGGTCGAGACCGGCCAGGGTCGCAGCCTCTTCGAGGTTCGGGGTGACGACGGTGGCCAAGGGCACGAGGTTCTCGACGAAGAGATCCTTGAGATCGACCATGGTGCCTGCGCCCTTGCACACGAGTACGGGATCGAAGACGTAGGGCAGTTCGTTGGTCTTCAGCTCTTCTGCGAGGACCAGTGCCGAGTCGACGGAGCCGAGCATGCCGGATTTGATGGCGGTGAACTCGTGCACGGCCAGCGTCGATTCGAGCTGACGGGTCACGACCTCTGGCTCGATGAACTCGAGGACGTGAGCGAATCCGTCATTGGGATCGAAGGTGACGATGCAGGTGACGACGGCAGTGCCGAACGCACCGTATTCGTCGAACATCTTCAGGTCGGCTTCGAGTCCGGCTCCTCCGGAGACATCGGATCCGGCGACGGTGAGCACCTTTGCGGTCATAGTGGTCCTTTCAGGTAAAGCGTTCGCGAAGAAGTCTACGCGGGTTCAGGCCCCTGCGTAGCCGTGCTGGCGCCAAGCTTCGTAGATGGCGATCGACGCCGAATTCGCCAGGTTGAGTGAACGGCGTGCCGGCAGCATGGGAATCCGCACCGCCATGTCCACATGCTCGTCGTTGATGACCTCGTCGGGCAGCCCCGTCGATTCGCGGCCGAAGAGGAGGACATCGCCGTCTTGGTAGTCCACCTCGGCGAAGGAATCGTCCGTGTGTGTGCTGAACGCGATCACCCGACGCTCACCGAGGTGGCCCCACAGCTCATCGATCGACCGATGAACGGTGACATGGGCGAGGTCGTGATAGTCGAGACCGGCTCGGCGCAGCTTCGCATCGGAGAGATCGAAGCCGAGGGGTTCGACGAGATGGAGATGGACTCCGGTGACCGCTGCGAGTCGGATCGCGTTGCCGGTGTTGCCGGGGATCTCGGGAGTGTGGAAGACGATGTCGATATTCATATCCCCCTCATCTTCTCACCCCGCGATCTGCTGGTCAGACAGTGCAGTCGCACTTTCGCCTGCACTGTCCTGCCGCTGTGGTGAGTATGATCACTGGTCCGTCTTTCGCACGAGCAGGTAACCCTGTCGGTTCGCCTCCGGATAGCGGCCGACCCGGTCGGGTTCGCGTTCGAGTCGGGTGGCCGGAGTGAAACCGTGCGGTTCGAGGGCGGTGAGGACCTGATCGATCGAACGACGGTGGAACTCGAGATCGACAGGGAAACCTGCGAGATCGGAGACGTGGTCGATCCGGTCGCCGAGTTGGAACGCCAACTGGAACCAGCCGCCCGGACGGAGGACACGAGCCGCCTCGGCGAAGGCGGGAGCGAGCACATCATCGGGGACGTGGATGGTCGAGTACCAGGCGACGAGGCCGGCGTAAGAATCGTCGGCATAGGGCAGGGCGGCCATCGACCCGACATCGAACGGAAGCGTCGGATAGAGAGCCCGGGCGAGTTCGATCATGGCAGGGGAGAGGTCGAGGCCACGTGGGGTGAGCCCGAGAGCGGCGAGGAATGAGGTGATGCGACCGGGGCCGCAGCCGATGTCGAGGACTTCGGACGAGCCGGTGCCGAGGACAAGTTCGGAGAAGGCCCCGAGGACTGCCCGGTCATGGGGTTTCGCGGTGAGTTCATCGGCGACCCAGTCCGTGTAGGTCTGCGCGATCGCTTCATAGGAATCGCGCGTGGTCGCCTCATGGGTGCGCATTTCATCAGCCGGGGACGCCTGTGCCATGTCTGCGCCGTGGCCGTTGTCTGCGCTGTGGCCGTTGTCTGCGCTGTCGTCAGTCATGACGTCACCCTACCCGCCGGTGGTGACATGGCCGCTGCGGAGGAGCTCGATGATCAGCTTGACTGCGTAAACGAAACTCAATCGAACTGAAATCATTTTCCATGATCGCAGAGTGATGTGGTTGGATTTCTCGTGTCAGCGCCGGATTCTAGGGTGGAGGCGCGGTCGGTGGTCGTGGGGATCGCCGGACCGGAAGACCGAAGGGGCTGCGGAAAGGGAGCGCCATGAGAGACGACAAGCCTGTCAAGGTGGCCGAGCCAGGCGCCGCCGGGGGCGGGTACGGCTTTGACCTCGGCCTCTTTATCGCATGGAGGATCGAAGCCGAACGGCGACACGCCCGGGAGGGCAGAGTTGCTGCCTGAATCTTGCCAATTTAGAACACCAGTTCGATAATGGATGTCATGTCAGCAGCACCAGTCATCGAACAGCTCAGCCGGGAGGCGGGGATCTCCACGGCTGCGGCACTGTTCGATAAGACCCCACCCCATCCGGTGGACCCTGTGCTCTCTCCGCTGTTCCGCCGCGGTGGTCTGCCGCGTGGGGAACTCGTCACCGTCACTGGTGAGCTGTCGTTGAGCTGCGGCCTGGCGACGGTCGCCGCGGCGACCCGGGAGCAGAAGTGGTGTGCCGGCATCGGACTCGACGAACCGTCCGTATCCTCGATCGCCGACCTCGGCGTCGACCTCGACCATTTCGTCAACCTCGCGACTCCCGGCGAGGACTGGCTGCGGGTGGCTTCGATCCTCATCGAATCCTTCGACATCATCCTCGTCGATCCCGGATTCGCTCCGAGCGCTTCGGAGCGGGCTCGACTCCTGGCGAAGATCCGTGAACGACGAATGAGCCTCATCAGTCTCCGCCCCCTGTCCGGCAGCACGGAGCAGATCGAGATCACCGATACCCGCTGGTCGGGTGCCGAACACGGTCGCGGACGCCTGCAGTCCTGCCTCGTCCGCGCCCGTTCGCAGACAGGAACCCATCGGTTCCTGCTGCCCGGACCGTCAGGGACTCCCACCAGCGTCCCCGCGGGGACGCTGGAAGTGGTGGCAGGCGGCGACTCCGCGGGAACGTTCGCAGAGGCCTCCGATATCTCTGACACCGCCGTCGAAGCAGCCGGCGTCCCGGCAGAGGATGCGGGCGCGGCCGACGATCCTCGGTGGTCGACGATCACAGCGCTGCGGCAGGTGATCAGCCATGTCGGATGAGCCCGGCCGCATCCTCGTCCTCACCGTGCCCGACTGGCCGGCCGTGGCTGCAGCGGTCGAACACGACATCGCGCCGGGCCGTCCTGTCGCGGTCCTCCACGCAGGTAAGGTCATCGCCGCCAATGCTTCCGCCCGTGCCGCCGGAATCACCGCCGGGAACAATAAGCGCGCCGTGGGATACCGGTGTCCGGAAGCCCACGTCGCGCTCTGGGACGAAGAGGCCGACAATCGGCATTTCAGTGCCGGGGTCGGTGCCCTCGAAGATCTCGTCGCCCGGTTCACTCTGCTCAGTCCCGGAACATTGGCGATTCCTCTCGACTCGCTCAGACACGGTTATGCCGACGAAGCCGATGCCGTCGAAACATTGGTCTCGGCTCTCGTCGACGACACCGGATGGGAGTTCTTCCCCGGAATCGCCGACACCGTCTTCGCCGCAGTCCTGGCCGCCGGTCAGGCGCGCCGAGTCGAGCCCGGACAGACTGTAGACTTCCTCTCCGCCCAGCCGATCACCACCTTGGAATACGCCGGCGCCGAGGCGACCGCGCTGATCGAGGTCTTCCTGCAGCTGGGGCTGCGCGCCCTCGGCGACTTCGCCCGCCTTGCAGCCAAAGACGTGAACGCACGGTTCGGCGCCTTCGGACGACATCTGCACGACTTGGCCTCCGGACGAGAAGGGGCTCCGCTCACCGACCACGTCCGCGGCGAACAGCTCGACGTCGAACTCGACCTCGACACTCCGACGACCCGCAGCGACCCCCTCGGCTTCCTCGCCCGCCAGCTCGGTGCAGATCTGCTGGCCAAAGTGCGCAGGCAGGGGTTGGTCTGCACCCAGATCACGATCGAACTCGATGCCGCGGCCGGCCAGTCCTCATCTCGAACGTGGCGGATCGAAGACATGCAGGAGAATGCGATCGCTGACCGCCTGCGGTGGCAGGCCGAGGGCTGGCTGGCCGGAGTGAGCACCGGAGCTGAGAATTCCGAACCGAGACAGAACCCCGGGTCGAGACACAACTCCGGGTCGGGGCGGAGCACCCGTCCGGGACACGCTCCTCTTTCGGCACAGGCGGACCCACAGGCGCTCGACATCGTCGACGAACCGGCACCCGATGCCGAGGACTTCGCTGAAGACGGGATCATCGCACTGCGCCTCATCGCAGCCGAACTGACCACCCCGATCGGCGCCACACGCAGCCTGTTCGACGAGAACACCGGGCAGATCACCCACACGCTCGAACGTCTGCAGGGACTGTTCGGTCCCGATGCCGTTCTGGTCCCCGGCCTCCAAGGCGGGTGGGACCCCGCCGAGACGAACCTGTGGACTCCGTGGCAGCAGGCAGCCGTCCCCGAACGCAGTCCTGCCGCGCCCTGGCCCGGTGCCCTGCACGCACCCCGTCCGACGACCGTCGAACACTCCGCCGTCGATGTGCTCGCAGCCGACGGCTCATCGGTGGAAGCACGTCCCTCGGGGTTGGAAGCCGCACCGGCGACGATCAGATTCCCCACCGGGCAGACCGAGACCATCACCGACTACTCGGGTTCCTGGCCCATCGAATCCGGGTGGTGGGACCCGAGCCGAGCCGTCTATCGGACGCGTCTGCAGGTGGTCACCGACGCCGGCCGCGCCCTCCTGCTGAGCAAGGAACACGGCCAGTGGTACCTCACCGGCCGCTATCGCTGACCGGCCGCCATTGACCAGCGACCCGCTGACTGACGACCACATCTGAGAGGAGGAGACCCTGATGGGCTTCTCGAACCCGCGCACCCCCTGGTCGAAGCTGGCGCGCAGACTCGAAGGAAAGGACAGCGTCGACAGATCGGCTGTCGATAAGCAGCCTGTCGATAAGCATGCCGACGGGTCCGACGCTCCCGCATTCTCCCGCCCCGACCGCTACCAGGTCTCGGTCGGTCCCGGCGGTTCGGACGGGCGCAGTCGCTATGGAGCCGGCACCGGTCAGGGACCCGACGGTGGACCGCTGCTGCAGAGAACGAGCGTGGACTGGGCGGAGCTGCACGTGCATTCCCAGTTCAGCTTCCTCGACGGAGCCTCCGACCCCGAAGAGCTCGTCGCCGCCGGAGCCGCCGCCGGACTGAGCTCTTTGGCACTGACCGACCACAACGGACTCTACGGTGCTGTCCGCTTCGCCCATGCCGCCGCCGAGGTGGGACTGGACACCGTGTTCGGCTCCGAGCTGTCCGTGGGACTGACAGAGAAGATCCCCGGCCAGACCGATCCCGACGCCACCCACCTGCTCGTCCTCGCCCGCAGCGTCGAGGGCTATCACCAGCTCTCCCAGACCATCACCGCGGCGAACCTGCGCGGTGAGAAGAACCGCCCGCTCTTCGACCTCGAAGAACTGGCAGCCGCGGACGGCGACTGGATGATCCTCACCGGATGCCGCAAGGGCCCGCTGCGACGGGCACTGGGCGATGACGACGGCGGGCTCGGCGCTCTGCGTGAACTCACCTCACTCTTCGGAACCGACCGGGTCGCCGTCGAACTCAGCCGGGACGGAACCCCGGATGACGATGAGCGGCTGCGCCACCTCGGCGAACTGGCCCAGCGGACGGGACTGCCGACCATGGCCAGCAACGCCGTTCACTTCGCCACCCGGGCCGGGTGGAAGTCGGCTCAAGTGCGTGCCTCGGTGCGGTCGCGGAAGTCCCTGGACGAACTGGCAGGATGGCTGCCGGCGACGGCGAGCGCACGCATCCACACCGGTGAGGAGATGCTCGCACGGTTCCCGCGGGAGGCTTTGGACCAAGCGGTGCGGATCGGTCGGGAATGTTCCTTCGTCCTGTCCTCGGCCCGACCTGATCTGCCGAAGGCGCCGATGCCCGATGACAGTGACGGGGAGGCCTATCTGCGCGGTCTCATCGCCGACCGCGGCCGGCGCCGCTACGGATCCCGAGCCGAGAACCCCAGAGCCTGGGAACAGCTGGACCGGGAGATGGACATGATCGCGCAGCTGGGATTCTGCGGATACTTCCTCATCGTCTTCGACATCACCGAGTTCTGCCGCCATATGGGCATCTTCTGCCAAGGGCGGGGATCGGCGGCGAACTCCGCGGTCTGCTATGTCCTGGGCATCACTGCCGTCGACGCCGTCAAACACGGACTGCTCTTCGACCGGTTCCTGTCCCCGGACCGCAAGGGGTACCCGGACATCGACATCGACATCGAATCCGGTCGCCGCGAAGAGGTCATCCAATACGTCTACGATCATTTCGGCCGCGACCGGGCCGCCCAGGTGGCCAATGTCATCACCTACCGTGCGAAATCAGCGATCCGGGACGCCGCCTTCAGCCTCGGCTATGCCCCCGGACAGCAGGATGCGTTCTCGAAGTCGAGCAACCGGTGGTCGAGTCTGCCCGATGCCGAGGACTCACCGGTGCCCGCACCGGTGCTCGCAGTCGCCGAGGATCTGCTCGGCTCACCGCGACATCTGGGCATCCACTCCGGCGGGATGATCCTCGCCGACCGTGCCATCGGCGAAGTCGTGCCGATCGAGAAGGCGACGATGGGCCACCGCACCGTCGTCCAATGGGACAAAGACGACTGCGCGGCCATGGACCTGGTGAAGTTCGACCTGCTCGGCCTGGGTATGCTCACCGCACTGCATGAGATGGTCGGACTCGTCCACCGCCACACCGGGATCCTCATCGACCGGGCGGAGATCGACGACGAAGACGAAGCCGTCTACGACATGCTCTGCCGCGCCGACGCGATCGGAGTCTTCCAAGTCGAATCCCGCGCCCAGCTGGCCACCCTGCCCCGGCTGCGGCCGAGGATGTTCTACGACCTGGCCGTCCAGGTCGCCCTCATCCGACCGGGACCGATCCAAGGCGGATCCGTCCACCCCTATATTCGTCGCAGGCAGGGTCTCGACGAGGTCGAATACCTCCACCCGCTGCTCGAGAAATCCTTGTCCAAGACCTGCGGAGTCCCGCTGTTCCAAGAGCAGCTGATGCAGATGGCCATCGACGTCGGCGGCTTCACCGGAGCCGATGCCGACCGACTGCGGCAGGCGATGGGCTCACGCCGGTCGGAGAAGAGGATGGCCGAACTCGCCGAGAAGTTCCGCTCAGGTGCCAGGGAGCGCGGAGTGGCTGAAGACACCGCTGAGACGATCTTCTCCACCATTGCTGCCTTCGCGAACTACGGGTTCCCCGAATCGCATGCCATCAGCTTCGCGAACCTCGTCTATCAGTCCGCCTGGTTCAAATATCATCACCATGCGGCTTTCACCGCCGGACTGCTGCGCAGCCAGCCGATGGGCTTCTACTCCCCGCAGTCCCTCATCGCCGACGCCCGCCGGCACGGAGTGCCGATCCTGCCCGTCGACATCCGCCGCTCCCAGGCGGCCACGGACCTCGAACGGGTCGGACCCGCCGAGGCGGCCGCCCCGGTCTCGGACGGGAGGGGGGCGGCCGCCTCGGCGGGGGAGCTGGGAATCCGCTTGGGCCTGGACACGGTCGCACATATCGGCTCCTTCGCCGAGGTGATCGTGACCGAACGCGACAACGCGCCATTCACCTCGGTGGCGGATCTGGCCGAACGCACCGGAATCGGCAAGCAGGCCCTGGAATCCCTCGCCACATCCGGAGCCCTGTCCGGATTCGACCTCGACCGCCGGCAGGCGCTGTGGATGGCCGGGGGAGTCGCCGGAGCCCATCCGGGCCTGCTGCCGGGAACGGCGAGCGTGGACTCGGCTCCGACCCTGCCGACCATGGACGCCTTCGATACGACTCTGGCCGAGCTCTTCTCCACCGGAATCACCGTCGACGGCTACCCCACACAGATCCTGCGCGAGCAGCTGAACGCCCGCGGGTACGCCTCGACCGCGGATGCGGCGGCCGCCGCAGACGGAACCCGGATGAGTGTGGCTGCGATCGTCACACACCGGCAGCGCCCGGCGACCGCCTCGGGGATCACCTTCATCAATCTCGAGGACGAATTCGGGATGCTCAATGTCGTCGCGACGGCCGGGCTGATGAAGCGCTTCCGCGCGGTCGCGACCTCGCGGAACTTCCTCGTCGTCACCGGACTCATCCAGCGCGGGGGAGAGGTCGTGAGCCTCTACGCGCACAAGCTCATCCCCCTCGAACTTCAGCTGCCGACGAAGGCGCGGAACTTCCGGTGACCTCGATGACCCGCAGGAAGTCTTGTGACGAAAGATGACAGACGATGACATCAACATGACACACAGGCGGACGTGGGAGGCGAAAGTCGATGACAGTAGACACATCACACCGACTCCAGCAGCCGCCACACCCACCGAGGAGACACCATGACCCAGGCATTCGAAACCCGCCAGATCCACGCAGGACAGACCCCCGACCCGGTCACCGGTTCGCGCGCCCTGCCCATCCACCAGACCACCTCATTCGTGTTCAACGACACCGATCATGCGGCCAGCCGCTTCGCCCTGACCGACGTCGGCCCCGTCTACAGCCGCCTGACGAACCCGACGAACGAAGTCGTCGAGAACCGCATCGCCGACCTCGAAGGCGGCGTCCACGCCGTCCTCACCGCCTCGGGGCAGTCCGCGGCCTTCCTGGCGATCACGAACGTCGCCGGCGCCGGCGACCACATCGTGGCCAGCTCCAGCCTCTACGGAGGAACCGTCAACCTCTTCGATGTCACGCTGCGCAAGCTCGGCATCGAAACCACCTTCGTCGATGTCGATGACCACGAGGAGTGGAAGAACGCGATCCAGGACAACACGAAGCTCCTCTTCGGCGAGGTCGTGTCGAACCCACGCTCGGACATCCTCGACATCGAAGCGATCGCCGCGATCGCCCATGATGCCGGCGTCCCGCTGATCGTCGACAACACACTGGCCAGTCCGTACCTCGTGCGCCCCATCGAACACGGTGCCGACGTCGTCCTCCACTCGGCCACGAAGTACCTCGGCGGCCACGGCAACTCCGTCGCCGGCGTCCTCGTCGACAGCGGCAACTTCGACTATGGCTCACAGCCGGAGAAGTTCCCCGGATTCAACGAACCCGACGCCTCCTACAACGGACTCGTCTTCGCCCGCGACCTCGGCGCCGGCGGAGCCTTCGGCGTGAACGTGTCCTTCGGACTCAAGGCCCGGGTACAGGGCCTGCGCGACCTCGGACCCTCGCTCAGCCCGACGAATGCGTTCCTGCTCGCCCAGGGCATCGAGACCCTGAGCCTGCGCATCGAACGTCACGTCGAGAACGCGAACAGGGTCGCCGCCTACCTCGAGGCCCACAGTCAGGTCGATCGCGTCGCCTACGCCGGACTCGAGTCGAGCCCCTGGAACGGTCTGGCCAAGAAGTACCTGCCGAACGGCGTCGGTTCGGTGCTCGCCTTCGACATCGCCGGCGGCTACGATGCGGCCGTGGCCTTCGTCGACGCCCTCGAGCTCCACTCGCTCGTGGCGAACATCGGAGATGTCCGCTCGCTCGTCATCCACCCGGCCTCGACCACGCATGCTCAGCTCGACGAAGCAGCCCAGAAGGCGGCCGGAGTCAATCCGGGCCTGGTGCGTCTGTCGGTGGGAATCGAAGGCATCGACGACATCATCGGCGACCTCGACAAGGGCTTCGCGGCGGCAGCGGCGAAGGCGTCGGCCGCGGCCTGAGATGACCACCCAGAGCACCTCCGTCGAACGGATCCTGGGCTTCGGCACAGATTCGGGGCACACGTTCGGCACGGTCGAGATCGCCTATGAGACCTTCGGCACTCTCAATGCCGACCGGTCCAATGCGATCCTCATCGAGCACGCTCTGACCGGCGACACCCGCGTCACCGAATGGTGGGCGGGTGTCGTGGGGCCCGGAGAGGCCGTGGACACGAACAGGTACTTCGTGGTGTGCGCGAATTCGCTCGGGGGCTGCTCGGGCACGACCGGGCCGCAGTCGCCCTACGATGACGGTCTGGCCTACGGCTCTCGGTTCCCCACGGTTTCGATCCGGGATATGGCACGCCTGGAACACAACCTCGCCCAGATCCTCGGCATCGATTCCTGGGTCGCCGTCATCGGCGGATCCATGGGAGGTGCACGGGCTTTGGAATTCGCTCTGCTGGATGCCCGGAAGGTCCGCAAGTGCGCGGTCATCGCCGCACCGGCCTTCTGCGAAGCCGACCAGATCGCTTGGGCGATGATGCAGGAACGCGCGATCGAGCTCGACGCCGACTACTATTCCGGAGACTATTCGACCGTCGGCAGCTTCCCCGGCCAAGGCCTCGGTCTGGCCCGACAGATCGCGCACCTGACGTATCGCAATGATGTCGACCTCAACGAACGCTTCTCCCGCCGGATGCGTTCGGAGGACTACTACGAGGTGAGCTCGTATCTGGACCACCAGGCCAAGAAGCTTACCGCCCGGTTCGACCCGCACAGCTACATCGTGCTCACCCGGGCACTGCGCGATCATGACGTGCGCCGCGGGCGCTCTGACGACCTGCGCACGGCGCTGGCCGACGCCTGCACGGACAACCTCGTCGTCTCCGTGTCCTCGGACAGGCTGTTCCCACCTGATCAGGTGGGAATCCTCGCCGAGGCTCTGCCGGGGAAGGTCCGACACGACATCATCGACTCCCCGGTCGGCCACGACGGGTTCCTCACCGAGACCGAGAAGATCTCCGCGGTGCTCGCCGACTTCCTCGCCGCCTGACACTGACTCCGCCTGACGCACGAAGCCCCCGCAGACCGTTCGCTGCGGGGGCTTCGTGCGTCAGGCGGCCGGCGGTGACTGCTCACCGCCGACAGCCTGGGACGACTACTTCACGCCGGCCTTGCTGCCGGATCTTCCGTTTGCCTTGGCTGCGGCTTTCGCAGCCTTCTTCGCTGCCTTGTGCAGGTGCTTCTCATCGACGGGGAAGTCCTGCTGGGCCCGAGCCTGACGGAAGTGATCGGCAGCTTCGGTCTGTCGCTTCGCTTCGACGCCTGTGGCGATCGTGGCCCGACGGTGCTCGTCGCCGTATCCGAACGCCTCGACCAGATCGAGGGCGTTCGCGGCCAACTTCTTACACAGACGGTTGAGCGTGTCGTTGATCTGACGGGCTCGGAACATCGGCAGACGTCCGTACATGAGATGCCAGCCCAGATGACGTTCGATGAGCGTGAGGCCGTAGGTGTCGCGCAGGCGGCGGAGGACCTTGGCCTGGTCGGCGTCGGTCTGCTCCTTCATCTTCTCGTCGAGAGCCTTCCACTTCTCCAGTTCGACGTAGGCGCGAGCCATCTCGATGAGTTCGTGCTGGGTGGAGTTGAACAGCTCACCGGCATCGGCCTGGGACATCTTCATCGCCGGACGCAGGTTCTGCGCCACCGAGGCGACCATGGACTCCACACGGTTCTCCAGCAGGGTGCGCTGCAGACGGCCCGAGCGGATCCGCTTCTCGTTGAGATTGCCGCTGAAGACATCGGAGATCGCCGAGCCGGCATTGGCCAAGCCGGTCCGGTACAGGCTGTGCTCAGCGGCGCGGGTGCCGATGAACCGGGCGACGCCGCCGATGTCGAGGTTGGCGAACTCCTTCGCATAGTCGCCGAGCAGGCGCTTGGCGGCCAGCTGGAGCAGCACCGTGTTGTCACCTTCGAAGGTGACGTAGACGTCCATGTCCGCGCGCAGCCCGACAAGTCGGTTCTCGGCCATGAAGCCGGCGCCGCCGCAAGCCTCGCGGCACTCCTGGATGACGTCGAGCGCCATCCATGTCGTATCCGCCTTGAACGCCGCCGCGCGAGTCTCGAGCACCGCCCGGTTCTCCTCGGAGTCGTCAGCGCCGGAGAAGACCTCTTCGAAGGAGGCGAGCAGCTTGTCATGGGCGAAGTTCGAGGCGTAGACCGAGGCGAGAGCGGGCATGAGACGTCGCTGGTGCTGCTGATAGCTGAGCAGGGTGGACTCTTCGATCTCGTCGACGGAGTTGAACTGCTTGCGTTCGAGTCCGTAACGCACAGCGATGTCGAGAGCGATCTTCGACGCCACGATCGCGGCACCGTCGAGCGAGACACGCCCCTGGACCAGTGTGCCGAGCATCGTGAAGAAGCGACGCCCCGGTGAGTCGATGGGGGAGGAGTAGGTGCCGTCGGCGCTGACATCCCCATACCGATTGAGCAGATTGGTCCTGGGGACCCGCACATCAGCGAAGGCGATACGCCCGTTGTCGACGCCCTTGAGGCCGCCCTTGAAGCCGTCGTCCTCGATCGAGATTCCCGGCATCGGGTCTCCGGCCTCGTCGCGGATGGGAACGAAGAAGGCGTGCACGCCGTGGTTGACCCCGGCGGTGATGAGCTGAGCGAATACGACGGCCGCGCGCGCGTCACGGGCCGCGTTGCCGATATATTCCTTGGTCGCGGCACGGAAGGGCGTGGTGATGACGAACTCTTCCGCGTCGACATCGTAGGTCGCCGTCGTCGCGACGGAGGCGACATCCGATCCGTGCCCGATCTCCGTCATCGCGAACGAACCCAGCAGTTTTCCGGTCTGTGCGTCGATCAGCCACTTCTTGTGCTGTTCGGCGTCGCCGAGGTGGAGGATCGCACCGCCGAAGAGGCCGAACTGCACTCCCGCCTTGATCTGCAGGCTGGGAGCGGCGGTGACCGTCTCCTCGAAGCCCGCGACATTGGTGGCGTGCTGGTTCTTGCCACCCAGCTCGGGCGGCAGGCTGACGAGCGGCAGGCCGGAATCGGCCATCAGCCCGACGCCGACGAGGGTCTTCGCGCGAGTGGTCTCGAGATCATCGGCGGGATCCTCATGAGTCCGGGGATCCAGAGCCAATTCGCGGCCCCGACGTCGGCCCTCGGCCCAGCGGCCGTCGAGCACATCGTTGATGTCCTGAGGATTGAGAGACAGCTTCATTGTTCTACTCCTAGATTGGCGGGCAATGATGCCCACAGCCAGTTGCTGATGTCAGAGGCGAACTCCTCGACACGGCTGGGGTTCGAGAGCCAGGCCTCGGTCGCGGCCCGGACGAAGCCGATGGCTCCGGCCGACCACAGGCGGTCCCTGTCGTCGGCGAGGTCCAGGCGCTCGGCCAGCAGTCCGGCGATCGAATTGAAGAAACCTCCGGTCTCTTCGGGCGCGAACCGGTTGACTGCTGTATCGCAGAATCGATAGACGTTCGGGGAGTTCGCGGCGAGGGTGACAAAGGCCCGGATCATCGCGGCCAAGGACTCCTCCCCGTCGGGGGTCCCGTTCACCTTCGCCGAGGCGGCCGCGGCTTCATCGAGAGACCGGACGATGACGCCCATCGCCCATTCGCCCATGGCGGCTTGGAGACCCGCCCGGTCGGTGAAGTACCGGTAGAGAACCGACTTCGTCGTACCCGAAGCTTCCGATATCTGATCCATCGACATGTCATCGCCGTGTTCGGCGACGACATGGCGGACCGTGCGCAGCAGTTCGCGACGACGCTCGTCGCGGTGCTTCTGCCACCTCGTCGAGCGACCGTCTGTGATCGATTTCATGGAACAGACAGTATCAGGTACTGTCGGTAACAGTTAAATCCAACTCTCGGAGGTGCACATGTCCGCTCCCAGTCAACGAGCCGTCATCCTCGGCGGCAACCGAATTCCCTTCGCCCGCTCGAACAAGCAGTATGCGAAGGCCACCAACCTCGATATGCTCACCTCGACCATCGACGGGCTCGTCGCCCGCTTCGGACTGGCCGGCGAGAACATCGGCGAAGTCTCCGGAGGTGCAGTCCTCAAGCATTCGAAGGACTTCAACCTCACTCGCGAAGCCGTGCTCGGCTCCGCTCTGTCGCCGACGACCCCCGCCTTCGATCTCGGCCAGGCCTGCGCCACAGGTCTGGAAGCCGTGGTCAGCCTGAATAACAAGATCAACACCGGACAGATCGAATCCGGCATCGCCTCGGGTGTGGATTCGACGTCCGACGCTCCGATCGTGATCAACGATTCGATGCGCGAGATCCTCCTCGAACTCACCCGCGCGAAGACGATGGTGCAGAAGGCGAAGATCGCCTCCCAGATCCGGCCGGCCTACCTCGCGCCGCAGGCGCCGAGTACGGGCGAACCGCGCACCGGCCTGAGCATGGGTGAGCACCAGGCGATCACCACCGCGGCCTGGGGGATCACGCGTCAGGCCCAGGACGAGCTCGCCGTGGCCTCGCACCGGAACCTCGCCGCCGCCTGGGATGCGGGATTCTTCGACGACCTCACCACTGCGTACCTCGGGGTCAGCCGCGACACCAACATGCGTGCGGACTCGACCGTGGAATCCCTCGCGAAGCTCAGCCCCGTCTTCGGAAAGAAGCTCTCCGCTGCGGCGACCATGACCGCGGGCAACTCGACTCCGCTGACCGACGGCGCCTCCTCGGTGCTGCTGGGCAGCGAAGACTGGGCAGCCGAACATGGGTTCACCCCGCTGGCGCGCCTCGTCGATGCGGAGGCCGCAGCAGTGGACTTCGTCGACGGCGCAGAAGGCCTGCTCATGGCTCCGGCCTATGCGGTCCCGCGCCTGCTTGCCCGCAACGGACTGACATTCGATGACTTCGATGTCTTCGAGATCCACGAGGCCTTCGCCTCGACCGTGCTCTCACACCTGGCGGCCTGGGAATCCGAGGAATTCTGCCGCGAGAAGGTCGGACTCGACGCGGCTCTGGGCACCATCGACCGCGACAAGCTCAACCCGCTGGGTTCGAGCCTCGCAGCCGGCCACCCGTTCGCCGCCACCGGCGGTCGCATCATCGCCAGCACCGCCAAATATCTGAAGACCACCGGCAAGAAGCGCTCCCTGGTCTCGATCTGCGCCGCAGGCGGCCAGGGGCTCACCGCGATTGTGGAGGCAGCATGAAAGACACCTATCTCTCCCTCGTCAACGGACCGCTGAAGCAGGTCGCGAAGACCCTCGGTCTGCCGCAGCCGGTCGAACTCAACCGGTTCGGAACCACCCCGGCCTCGTATGAGAAGAAGCCGGTCCTCGTCCTCGGCACGGGACCTGGGGCCCAGGGCCTGGCCGATCTGCTGCTCGAGAACGGACTCGAAGTCCGTCGCAACGCCCAGAGCGGTGAGAAGCTGCGGGCGATCATCGCCGTCCTCGACGATGCGCAGTCCCCGGCAGAGCTCTCACCGATCGTCCTCGAAATCGGTGCTGCTCTCCGATCACTGACGACCTGCGGTCGCGTGATCACGATTTCGACAGCCCCGGATGCCCAGAACCAGACACCGGAGCAGGCCGCTGCCACTCAGGGCATCACCGGCTTCACCCGGTCGGTCGCCCACGAGATGCGCGCCGGCGCCACCGCCAACGGAATCCTCCTCGACGGCGTCGAGCTCACGGCCCCGTCGGTGGCCGCGGCCCTGTGGTTCCTGCTGTCAGGAAAATCGGCCTATGTCTCCGGCCAGTTCCTCACGGTGTCCTCGGACGCCGGGAAGCGACTGGGCCTCGACGAGTTCATGTCCACCGGTGACGCCGGCCCCTTGGCCGGTCGCACCGCTGTGGTCACCGGTGCCGCCCGCGGAATCGGAGCGGCGATCGCTGAGAACCTCGCCCGTGACGGCGCCTATGTCATCGGTGTGGACATGCCGCAGGCCGGTCAGGCTCTGGCGCAGGTGACGAACAGGATCGGTGGCAAGTCGCTGCAGCTCGACATCACCGCCTCCGATGCTCCGGACAAGATCACCGAGGCGCTCGGAGGCCCCGTGGACATCCTCGTCCACAATGCCGGAATCACCCGCGACAAGATGCTGGCGAACATGGACGCGGCCAAATGGGATTCGGTCATCGCCGTCAACATCGCCGCGCAGGCGATGATCAACTCGCGCCTGGCGGAGAAGGGACTGTTCGCCGAGGGTGCCCAGGTGGTCTCCCTGGCCTCGACGTCGGGAATCGCCGGCAACCGCGGACAGACGAACTACGCGACCTCGAAGGCCGGAGTCATCGGACTCACAGCCGCCTCGGCGGAGGACTTCGCGGCCCGCGGGGGAGCGATCAACGCGATCGCGCCCGGGTTCATCGAAACGGATATGACCGCGAAGATACCGACGCTGACCCGTCAGGTCGCGCGCCGGCTCTCGAGCCTGCAGCAGGGCGGCCAGCCGATCGACGTCGCCGAAGCCATCGGCTTCCTCGCATCAAGCGGTGCCCGCGGAATCAACGGGCAGACCCTGCGCGTGTGCGGACAGAACATGGTGGGCGCATGATGGCGGATTCGATGCTTCCCGTCTACGCCCGCGCACTGCTGAAAGCCCTGCCTGTGGGACCGCGCACCGGTCCGGAGCTGCCGGACCACGCGATCGATCGCAGCATTCCGCTCGAACCGGTCGCCTATGCGGGCTTTGCCCATGTCGTCGGTCACGCTCTGGACGATATCGTCCACCCCGGCTACCTGCACATCCTCGGCTTCCCGCTGAGTATGCAGCTGCTGGCCGATCCTGAGGTGCCGCTGCCGATGATGGGGATGGTCCACATCCACAACCGCGTGGACATGCATTCGCGGGCCCGCCTCGGCGAGGTTGTGGACTTCCACCTCGAACTCGACGGCCCCTTCGAGCACACGAAGGGCACGACGATCGAGATTCGGCTCGAGGCGAAGGTCGACGGACGTCCCGTGATGGAGGAGGTCTCGACATACCTGGCCAAGGGGCGCAAGCTGTCCGGAGCAGAGTCGAAGGCCCAGGTGCCGCACGTCGAGTTCACGGCACCACAGCCGAGTGCTGTGTGGAGGCTGGATCCGATCATCGGACAGCGCTACGCGAAGGTCTCCGGTGACTACAACCCGATCCACCTCAACGGTCTCGCCGCGAAGGGATTCGGGTTCCCCCGGCAGATCGCCCACGGGATGTACAGCGCCTCTCGGGCATTCTCGGCAATGGATCCCCGACTCGAGTCGTACCGCTGGGATGTGTCCTTTGCGAAGCCGATTCTGCTGCCCGGCACGGTCGGCTATGCACTGACCGAAGGGCGGCGCCACGAGGCCGCGCAGTCGGCCGTCTTCGATCTCAAGACGGGCAAACCGCATGTGCTCTCGCAGGTGGCACACCTCGGACGATGAGTACCTAAGTGTGGTGCGTCACAAAAGCCGATTTCGATTTTGCGACACCGTTTCGCGCATGTAGAGTTATCTCTGTTGCCAGCGCGAGTGGCGGAATTGGTAGACGCGCTAGCTTGAGGTGCTAGTGCCCAACTTATCGGGCGTGGGGGTTCAAGTCCCCCTTCGCGCACAGCATGGAGATGGCCTCCGGATTTCGATCCGGGGGCCATCTTTCATATCCGCCTGCGCTCTGTCAGGGAGCGGATTCTGACGGGTGGTGCCGGGACCCCACGGACCAGGGCACCCATTCGCCGACGCTGGACCGCCTTTGAGCTGCATCCGCCGGCCGCGGTGGGCCACACGGTCACATTTCAACGCGGCCACGGGCACAGCGATGTCATCGCAGAGCCACGCCTCGGCGCGCACGAACCGCAAGGGCTGCGCCGGTGGGATACGGTGGTGACTATCAGGCCGATCACAGCGCCGCTGCGTGATCCACCCACCACCGAGGGGAGTTCCCGTGTTTGATTTCAGCGCCGCAGAGGCCGAGGTCACCGATCTCTGCCAGCAGCTCATCCGCATCGACACCCAGAACTGGGGCGGGAACAACGCCAACCCCGAACTGCCCGCCGCCGAACTCATCGCCTCCTGGTTCGCCGAGGCGGATCTGAAGTCCGAGATCGTCGAGTCCTCGCCGGGCAGGGCCAACCTCGTCGCCCGCGTCAGAGGCTCCGATCCGGAAGCTCCGGCGCTCGTGGTCCACGGCCACACCGATGTCGTTCCGGCCGCAGCGGAGGACTGGAGCGTCGACCCCTTCGCCGGAGTCATCAAGGACGGACTGCTGTGGGGCCGCGGCGCGGTGGACATGAAGAACATGGACGCGATGATCGTCGCCTCCGTCCGCGCCATGCTGCGCCAGGGGCTGACGCCGCGCCGGGATCTCATCATCGCCTTCTTCGCCGACGAAGAGGCCGGAGGCAACTACGGTGCCCGCCATATGGTGCGCAATCGACCCGAGCTCTTCTCCGGAGCCACAGAGGCGATCTCGGAGGTCGGCGGCTACTCCGTCGACATCCGCGGCAAGCGCGTCTACCTCATCCAGACCGCAGAGAAGGGCCTGGCCTGGCTCAACCTCGTCGCCCACGGCACCGCCGGACACGGATCTCAGCGCAACGACGACAACCCCGTCACGCGCCTCGCCGCCGCGATCACCCGGATCGGCAACCACCCCTGGCCCCAGGAGATCCCCCTGGCCACACGGAAACTCCTCGAAGGCGTCTCCGAGATGACGGGAATCGAGTTCCGGGCGGAGACGATCCCGCAGCTGCTCGCCGAACTCGGTTCGGTCGAGAAATTCGTCGCACCGACCCTGCAGAACACATCGAACCCGTCATTCCTCGACGCCGGATACAAACACAATGTCATCCCCGGCACCGCGACAGGCTACGTCGACTGCCGCACACTGCCCGGTCAGCACGAGGACGTCATGCTCAAGATCAAGGAGCTCGCGGGGGAGGGCATCGACATCAGTGCCGAAGACGAGGGCGAGGCACTCGAGTCCCCGTTCGACACCCCGCTGGTCGAGCAGATGCAGAAGAGCCTGCTGGCCGACGACCCGAACGCGACCGTTCTGCCCTACACGCTCTCCGGCGGCACGGACAACAAGTCGATGGCCGAACTCGGCATCACCGGCTACGGGTTCGCACCCTTGCAGCTGACCGGCGACCTGGACTTCCCGGCCATGTTCCACGGAGTCGACGAGAGGGTGCCGATCTCGGCACTCAAGTTCGGGACGCGGGTCCTCGGTGACTTCCTGCTGCGGGCGTGATCGTCACCGCGATCCCGACGAGCACACCGAGCGCGCTGATGACCGTCGTCGTGCTCACCAGGGATCCGTCGACGGGCGTCAGCAGATCCAGCAGCAGCGCACCCATGAGGTTGCCGAACAGCGAGAACAGGCTGAGCAGGAGCACCCCGAGACGGGCGACTGTGAGCGAAGTGAGCCCGATGAAGATGACGCCCAAGGCTCCGCCGAGGAGGAACCACCACTGCGTGGGCTGAACCGGAAAGCCCGTCCACCGCACTCCGGCAGTCAGGATGATCGCTGAGACGAGGATCGTTGCGGCCAGTCCGACGGCGAAATTCACCGTCGTGGCCACGACGGCCGAGTTCGTCGCCGACTTGATGCGACCGTTGAAAGCCTGCTGGACGGATGTCAGGGTGCCTGATGCGAAAGGCAGCAGGGGAGCCCAGAGCGGGACTCCGAGGAGAAGTCGTTCCCTGGCCCCGTACACGAGGGCGGCGAGGACGATGACGACGCCGAGGACGCGCACGAGGCTCAGCGCCTGCCTGCCTCCCGGCGGCAGACGAGTGGAATCGACGATGAGGCCGCCGGTCACCTGACCGGAGACGAAGGCCATCGTGAACATCGCCACGCCCATGACCGGCACCGTCGTCGCCTGCGCGACGACGACCAGTGCTCCGCTGAGCCCGCCGAGGAGCATCCACCAGGGCATCACACCGGTGCGCACAAGTCTGATGAGCACCATTGCCCCATGACGGGAGCGTCGTGAACCCACCAGCACCGTGCCGACGATGAGCAGGCCGATTGAGAATGAGACCAGTGCGGCGAAGACCGCATGTCCGAGGACGGGGCCGAGGAAGGAGTTGGCACGTCCCTGCAGGGACATCGCGGCCCCGGCGAACACTGTGACGACCCCTGCGATGAGGACGGGAAGAAGAGAAGAGGGAGACCTCACCAGGCAGCGATCAGCTGCTCAGGGTCAGCGGCATGATCTTCCGGCGCAGCCATACGGTGCGGATTCCACCGACCGAGATGCGGGTGCGGGCGAGTTCCCACTGGCCGTATTCCGCTTGGTCGTTGAGTTCCTGCAGGCTGACCGACCGCGGCACATCCTTGGAGAACGAAACCTTCCGGAACTCGTAGGTCATACGTGGACGCTGACGTTTCATAGCCTCACCCTAGACTATCTGGGCTAATCTTGACGGTATGCCCGTCATCGTTCTGCTGCGGCACGGCCTCTCCAGCGCCAACGTCTCCGGCATCCTGGCCGGACGCGCCCCCGACGTGTCGCTGACCGACGAGGGAGCCCGAGCGCTGCGAGCCAACCTCGAATTGCTGCCGCACCGACATTTCGCCCATCTTCTGCATTCGCCGCTGCAGCGCTGCGAACAGACAGCGACGATCGCGACCGAGACGGCCGAGTTCGAGCGCACCGACGTCGATGAGGCGGTCATCGAACTCGACTACGGCGAATGGACGGGTCGAACGCTCAGAGAACTGGGGGAAGAACCCCTGTGGACGACCGTCGTGAAATCGGCATCGCAGGCCCGGTTCCCCGGAGGGGAGTCCATCGCCGAGGCGGCCGACCGTTCCACTGCCCGCGTCCGAGACCTCGTGGCTCAGCTGCGCGAAAAGGAACGCGAGGTCGCGGGCGAGGAGAAGTCGGCACCGCCTCGGTGGGCGATGATCGTCTCCCATGGCGACATCATCAAAGCGATCATCGCCGATGCGCTGGGAATGCCGCTCGATGACTTCCAGCGTCTGAGCGTCGCACCCGGATCGTTCACGGTCATCGACTACTCCGGTGCCGAACCGGTGCTCGCGGCGATGTCGGTGACCGCCGCCGGACTCGCACAGTCGGCCGCCGTCGGCGGGGGCGGAATGCGCTGATCGGGCAGAGCCGGGATCAGGATGTCGGTGTGCGACGGTGCGCCGACTCAGACGGCGGCGAGGACTCCCGTGCCGAGCAGGATGTAGAGGACGATGCCCACGGCCACGCGGTACCAGACGAAGATGGCGAAAGACTTCGTCTGCACATATCTGAGGAACCAATGGATGACGACGAGGCCGAGAGCGAACGAGATGATCGTGGCGAGGATCGTCGGTCCCCAGCCGAGCACCATGTCCTCGCTGCGACCGAGAGTCTGCGCCACGCCGTAGAGGCCCGAACCGACGACTGCGGGAATGGCGAGCAGGAACGAATAGCGGGCCGCGGACGGACGATCGAAGCCCATGAAACGACCGGCCATGATCGTGCCGCCCGACCGTGACACGCCGGGGATGACGGCCAGCGCCTGAGCGAAGCCGAACAGGATGCCCTGTCCCCAGCTCATGTCCTCGAGCGTGCGTTCGCGTTTCCCGGCCCAGTCGGCGATGCCGATGATGAGGCCGAAGACGATGAGCATGGTGGCGGTGATCCACAGGCTGCGCAGTGCGCCTTCGATGTAGTCCTGGAAGAGCAGCCCGATGATGACGATCGGGATCGAACCGATGATGATGAGCCAGCCCAGGCGCACCTCCGGATCCTTGCGATCGTGCTTGCCGACGAGCGCCTTGCACCATTTCGAGATGATCGTGACGATATCGCGCCAGAAGTAGACGACGACGGCCGCCTCGGTGCCGATCTGGATGATGGCGGTGAAGAACGCACCGGGGTCATCTCCGGGCAGCATGAGTTCGCCGACGATGCGCACATGCGCCGAAGAGGAGATCGGGAGGAACTCCGTGAGTGCCTGAACGATTCCGAGCACAGCGGCGACCAGCCAGTCGTACATACGACTCCTTGAGAATATGAGGTGGGAACGAAACCACGGTAGTCGCCGCATCGGGTAACCTCAAGAAGCATGAAGCACCAACGACTCGGCACCACCGGTTTGGACGTCAGCGATGTGGGTCTCGGGACCTTCGAATGGGGACACCGGGTCGATGACCAGGTCGCTCAGCGCCTCGTCGATGGGTTCAAAGACGCAGGTGGCAACCTCATCGAGCTGCCCAGCTCGGCCACGATCGCCGCCGAGGTGCTCGGCCAGCTGAGACTTCCCGAAGAGATTCTGCTGCTGGCCCGAGTGGGCGTGTCCATGAGTGAACCCGACCACATCGAGGTTGGACTCGGGCGTTCCAGAATCCTCAGCCAAGTCGATTCCCTGCTGCGAACAGTCGGACGCGACCACATCGACGTGCTTGTCCTCGATGTCTTCGATGCCGAGGTCGACCGTGCAGAGACCGCCTCAGCGGTCGAGACGCTGCTCACTCTGGGAAAGATCCGCTACGTCGGCGTGTCCCATCACACCGGATGGCAGCTGGCTGAGATGCGCGGAGCCGGGATCCCGGTCGCCTGTGCCGTCGCCGAATACTCCATGCTCAACCGCGAAGCCGAAGCAGAGCTCGTTCCCGCCGCCGACTATGCCGGAGTCTCACTCATCGCCGGAGCCGGACTCGGCCGCGGCGTGCTCACCGACAAATACCGGAACGCAACCCCGCAGGATTCGCGACTGGCAGGGGAGCTGAGCGAATACGCCGGTGCCTACCTCGACGACCGGTCGAACCGGGTGCTCGCCGGCGTCCGCCGTGCAGCGACTGCTCTGGGCGTGTCGACGACAGACATCGCTCTGGCGTTCAACCGGCAGCATGGAATCGCCAGCACCCTGGTCTCACCCCGAACCCCGGCACAGTTGTCCGAGGTCACCGGAAGCGATGTCGAACTGGCGCAGGAGATCGCCGAAGTGCTTGACCAGATCTCCTGGGATCCTTCGGCTTAGGGTTCGGCCCAGAGCAGAGCGGCGCCGAGAGCTGAGCGGCGCTGAGGTCGACCGTGTCGCTCAGTCGTCCTCGTCGTCGAGAACGAACTCGTCATCGTCCTTGGCATCTTCGACATCATCGAAGAGTTCGAACGGGGTGACTTCGTCGAACGCTGTGTAGATCGCATCTTCGTAGATTTCGAAGGCATCGGCCAAAGCCATATAAGCGGCTTCGACTCGGGGGTCTTGGTCACCGTTGCGGTGTGCGGATGCAGCGTAGTGCTCTCTCACTGCTTCGAGGAATGCGTCCAGGGCCTCACGAGGATCTGTGCTCATGACTCAAATGTAACCCAGGCCGGACCGACATGTAAGTCTTTGAACTAGGCTGAAGACATGGCAGCTCTGTACGACCACCCCACACCCGATCGTTTCGTCGTCGGCACAATCGGACTTCCCGGAGAGAGGACGTTCCTCCTCCAAGCGAAGTCCGGCAATGCGCTCACATCCGTGGTCGTCGAGAAGGAGCAGGTCGAGATCCTCTCCGACCGAATCACCGAGCTCCTCGACATGGTGATGATCAAGGACCCCGCCGCCCGGGTGCCGCAGACGGCTCTTGACGATCTCATCGACAATGCCGGGCTCAACGTTCCCATCGAACCGGAGTTCCGGGTCGGTACGATGAGCCTTGGCTGGGACACCGTCAAACACGAGCTCGTCATCGAGTGCTTCGAACTCACCGAGGAGGACGCCCAAGCCGGAACCTCCGCTGACCCCGACGACGACGAAGTCGAACGCGAAGTCCTGCGCATCGTCCTCGACGCCGCCGCCGCCCGGGAGTTCGCCCGCCGCGGCGAACAGGTCGTCAGCGCCGGCCGCGGAGACTGCCCGTTCTGCTCACTCCCGCTCGAACCCGACGGTCACCTGTGCCCCCGTGCCAACGGGATCCCGCGCGCCTGATCGCTGATGGACCTCGCGATGCTCCTCGACGCTTTGGAAGCCGGGGACTGGACGGAGATGGGTTCGATCCCACGCGCCAGCAATGACACCCGACTGCTCGTGCTCGACCACGGCGGGCAGGCGATCAAGGCCGTGTACAAACCGATCTCAGGCGAACGCCCGCTCATCGACTTTCCGTCGGGGACACTGGCTCTGCGCGAAGTCGCCGCCTACCGTCTGTCGGCCGCACTCGACCTGGGAGTGGTCCCGCCGACGGTGCTGCGGGATGACCTGCCCGCAGGCCGCGGATCGCTGCAGGCCTATGTCGAAGCCTCCGACGGCGACGAGGTCGTGACCCTGTCGACGGTCAACGCGATCCCCGTCGATCACACGCCGATCTTTGCTCTGCGCACCGAAGACGATCGTGACCTCGTGCTCTCCCATGCCGTCGATGAGGGTCTGCGGGCCGTCGCCTTCTTCGATCTGCTCGCCAACAATGCCGATCGCAAGGCCGGTCATGTCATCTCCGGCTGCTGTCTGCCGAGCACTGCCGTTGCCGATATCGGCGTCTACGGCATCGACAACGGGCTGACCTTCCATCCTGAGGAGAAGCTGCGCACTGTGCTGTGGGGCTTCTCTCGCACCTCTTTCCGCGCCGAAGAGATCGATGCTCTCGAAGAGGCAGCCGCCATGGACGAGGCACTGCGGGCACAGTTGAGCGACTGCCTGTCGGCAGACGAGCTGCGGGCGCTGCAAGACCGAGCGAACCGCCTTCTCGCCGCCGAGTTCTTCCCCGAAGCACCCGCCGATCGGACCGTCATTCCCTGGCCGCCGATCTGATACCGACATCACTTCGCGTCGGAGGTGCCGAACGCCAGCCTCTCGGTTAGGCTGGTTGCCGTGAAGTCATGGCCCGAACCTCAATTGCCCCACCTGACCAGCACCGGCAAGGTGCCGACGGTGTTCGATACGAGTACCCGCAGTCCGCGCCGACTGCGCGGATCCAAGCAGACCGCTCGACTCTATGTCTGCGGGATCACTCCTTACGATGCGACGCATCTCGGTCATGCCGCCACCTATGTGGCCTTCGACCTGCTCAACCGGATCTGGCGCGATGCCGGCCTTGAGGTCATCTACGCACAGAACACCACTGATGTCGACGACCCGCTGCTGGAGAGGGCCGACGCTACGGGAATCGACTGGCGCGAACTCGCCTCCTCCCAGATTCAGCTGTTCCGCGAGGACATGGAAGCCCTGCGGGTGATCCCGCCGACCAGCTTCATCGGCGTCGTCGAGTCCGTCGACGAGATCGCCGCCGGCGTCCGCGATCTCGTGGACAAAGGAGCTGCCTATACGCTCGACAACGGTGACGTCTACTACCGTGTGTCGACCCAGATCACTCCGCCGTTCGGCACCGTCAGCCATGATGACTCCCGGACCATGGCCGCGCTCTCGGCCGAGCGCGGTGGAGATCCCGAGACCCCTGGCAAGGAGAACCCCATCGACCCGCTGCTGTGGCGGGCCGAACGCGAAGGAGAGCCCTCCTGGGACGGAGGCTCTCTGGGGCGGGGGCGTCCGGGCTGGCATGTCGAATGCACCGTCATCGCCGATCAGTACCTCGGATTCCCCGTCGACGTGCAGGGAGGCGGCAGCGACCTGATCTTCCCGCACCATGAGATGAGCGCCGCCCATGCCGCAGCTTGGCGGGACACGCCGATGGCGAAGACCTATATGCATACCGGGATGGTCGGCCTCGACGGCGAGAAGATGAGCAAGTCCAAGGGCAATCTCGTCCTCGTCTCGAAGCTGCGTGAGAGCGGAGTCGACCCCATGGTCATCCGCACCGTGATCCTGTCCAACCATTACCGCAGCGACTGGAGCTTCACCGATGAGCAGCTCTCCATCGCAGATGCACGCCTGCAGTCGTGGAAGCATGCGGCCAAATGCGAATCAGAATGCCGTGAAGGTCTGCGCGAGCACATCATCGGTCTGCTGCGCGAGGCACTCACCGATGACCTCGACAGCCCACGCGCCCTGGGGATCCTCGACGAATGGGCCGAACACTATGCGGACTCCGATCCCTCGGAGACTGCGGCCCTCAGCGGCGACCGCGTCGCCGACGCCGTCGACGCCCTGCTGGGCATCCGCCTCCTCGACTGAATCAGATCGGCACGACTGAATCAGGTCGGTGCTGACTGCCTGACCATCGGATGCTCGTGGTTCACTTGTCGCGGCCGCGTTTGCGCAGATAGCGTTCGAACTCGGCCGCGATGGCGTCTCCGCTGGCCTCGGGCAGCTCCGTCGAATCGTTCTGTCGTTCCAGCGTTTTGACGAGTTCGGCCAGCCGCGGGTTGAGGGAGACGACCTCATCGGCGCCGAGCTCCCACGCCCGGCTCTCCTCCTCGAGCACGTGGATGTCTATTTCGATCCCGGCATAGCGTTCGACCGCCTTCGCCAGTGCGAGCTCTGCCTTCGGCGACGGTGATTCGGCCAGATAGTCCGGTACTCCCACCCACAGATTGACCGCTCGGACTCCGCGCCATCGGCAGGCGACACCGAGGAGTCCGAGAATGCCGATGGGTCCTTCGTAGCCGTTGGCGTCGATGCCGAGTTCGGAGGCAAATTCCTTGTCCTCCGTATTGGCCACCACCGGCAGCGGTCGCGTATGCGGGATCTCGGCGTGGAGCCCGCCGAGGAGGACGACCGTATCGTCATCACCGACGTGAGCGAGAACGAGGGAGAGGAACTCCCGCCATTTCAGACCGGGTTCGTGACCGTGGATGACCGTGATCGGCTGCTCGCCGAGGCGGCCCCGATGAACCGCGATTCCCGGCCAGGCGATCGATGCCGTTCCGTCTTCATCGCGGATGATCTCGGGTTCGGAGAAGCGGAATTCGTAGAACCCATCGGTGTCGAGGATCTCCGAGTCGTCCAGACGCCAGACCTCGATGAGATCCTTGACCAGCGAACTCGCCGCTTCGGAAGCATCGGCATCCTGACCTTCGAAGGCGATGAAGACGAGTGCCCCGGACCCGGATGGAAGAATACTCATGGTTCCAGACTACGCTGGGCGTATGACGAACCACGCATCAGCCGACCCTGCCGCCGTCCTCTGGGATATGGACGGAACTCTGGTCGACACCGAGCCGTATTGGATCCGCGCCGAAACCGAACTCATGAACGCCCATGGGCTGTCGTGGTCGGAGGAACAGGGACTCGAATTCGTCGGCAACGAGCTGATCGTCTCCGCCCGGATGATGCGTGAGGCAGGACTCGACCTGCCGGCCGAAGAGATCGTCGAGACACTCATGGGCGCGGTCATCGCCCAGATCCGCGAGTCCGTCCCGTTCCGCCCGGGCGCGCTCGAGCTGCTGGCCGAGGTCAATGCCGCGGGGATCCCGAACGTCATGGTCACAATGTCCTACCGCCCCTTGGCTGAGGCGGTCATCGCCAACTGCCCGCCGAACAGCTTCGCCGGCCTCATCGCCGGCGATGAGGTCTCCGCTGGCAAACCGGATCCCGAACCCTACCTGCGTGGGGCGGCCCTGCTCGGCCTCGATCCAGCCGAGTGTGTGGCCCTGGAGGATTCGAAGCCGGGTTTGGCAAGTGCCGAGGCAGCCGGAACGATTGCGATCGGCGTGCCGCACTTCGTCGACCTCGAGCCCCGGCCCGGCCGCATCCTCTGGGACAGCCTCGAAGGCCGCGGTGTCGCTGAACTGCGACTCCTCCGCGCCCAGCAGAGGGTCTGAGGGCTACGCCCCGACGATCTTCGTGATCTCCGGAGTCGGGGGAGCGGTGTTGCCCCACGCCGGGCACAGCGGTTTGAAGGTGCACCAATTGCACAGCGGTGACTTCTTCGGCCGCCACCGATCCGACTCCGCTGAGGCGATGATGTCTTTCCAGATGGCATCGATCTCGAACTCCGTCTGTTCGATCTCAGCCATCGTCGGATGGGACTTCAGCACGCTGCGCGAACCCAGGTACATCAGCTGCAGAGTGTGGACGAGCTCACCGGAGAGCCGATAGACGACGAGAGCGTAGAAGCCCATCTGGAACTTCGCCTCCCGCCCGTACTGCGGCTTCGGCTGCTTGCCCGTCTTGTAGTCGACGAGTCGTCTCTCCCCACCCGGGGCGACATCGACCCGGTCGATGAACCCGCGCAGCTCGAGTCCGTTGTCGAGCTTCGTGCGGACGAACTTCTCCGTCTCCTCAGGTTCGAGATGCTCCGGAAACTCAAGAACGAAATAGGAGTCGATCAGCCGACGTGCCGATGTGAAGAACGTCTCCTTCTCGCTCTCATGCGAGAAGATCTCGAGCACATCCGGGTCCTTCTCGAGGAGCTCTTCCCACGCCGGCATGAGCATCGTCTGCGCCAGTTCGGCCGTGCGTTCGGCCGCGGGTGCGGTGAACAGCTTCTCGAGCACCGAGTGGACCACCGTGCCGCGGAACGCCGCTTGAGAAGGCGGCTCCGGCAGCTTGTCGATGCTGCGGAAGCGGAACTTCAGTGGGCATTGGATGAAGTCGTTGGCCCGGGAGGGCGACAGACTGGTGAGCTCGGCCATAACTCCACTGTAACGACCTGCACGGACACGACGTGGCGACCAGTGGTTCGTGCGTCGTCGCTGTTAGGCTGAGTAACCGACCCTGTGTGGTCCGCTGACCACGACATCGACCGGAGGAACCCCTTCAATGGCCGCGAAAAACCACCACCCCGGTGCGTCATCGGGTCTGCGCTTGGGCACCGTCCTCGGCGCGCCGGTGATTCTGGCATGGTCGTGGTTCCTCGCCGCCATCGTGATCACCGTCCTCTTCACCCCGTGGCTCAACCAGGTCCGTCCCGATCTGGGCATCGGGGCGTGGTTCGTGGCGTTCGCCTACGCCGTGCTCCTCTTCGCCTCCGTCTTCCTCCACGAACTCGCCCATGGCGTGGCCGGGCAGTTCTACGGCCAGAAGGTCGCGGCGATCGAACTGAACATCTGGGGCGGGTTCACCCGATTCGAACCGCAGATGGACAATCCGCGGGACAAAGCGGCGATGACGAGCTTCGTCATCTCCATCGTCGGACCCATCGTCAACATCGTTCTGGCGCTGCTGGGCTGGTGGTGCCTCAGCGCCGCCAGCCCCACCTCGGTGCCGTGGCTGCTGCTCGTCGCGGTGACGTTCGCCAATGTCGCACTCGGGGCGATCAACCTGCTGCCGGGCATCCCGCTCGACGGAGGCTGGGCGCTGCAGGCGATCATGTGGCGCATCACCGGCTCCCAGTACCTCGGCACGATCGTCGCCAGCTGGGTCGGACGCATCATCGCCATCGGATTCATCGGGTGGTCGGTCATCACTCCGCTGTTGGCTGGCGATCGACCCGACCCGCTGAGGGTCGCATGGATGTCGCTCATCGCGATCATGCTGTGGTTCTCCGCCGGAGATGCCGCCACCCACGCCAAACGGGCCCGGAAGATGGAGACCTACGACCTGTCCCAGGTCATCCAGCCGGCGATCGCCGCAACCTGGGACGCCGATCTCGCCGACACCCTCGACTATGCGAACACGCTGGGCAACGCGAAGGAACGCACCCTCATCGTCGTCCTCGACCAGAAGGGGCTGCCGTACGGTCTCGTCGACCGCCATGCCGCCGCCGGCCGCCTCGCCGAGACGCTCGAAGCCGTTCCCACCGGAGAGGTCGCTCGACCCCTCGCCGGGTGGATCGGAGTGCCCAAAGACATCACCGCCCCGCACCTGCTCGAATCGCTCACTCACCGACCGAAAGCACAGTTCAGCCTGGTCATGGACGGCAACACCCTCGTCGGGGTCATCGACTTGCAGGAGTTCTTCGACGAGCTTCTCGCAGCCTGAGCCGGTTGTGTGAGGCAATCCTCACCAGCGTAGAGTGGACTCATCATGACTCAGCCACTGCATTCCCGGCCCCCGCGCGTTCTGGGCCGCGGAGAGAAGGTCCAGCTCACCGACCCCAAGGGGCGGATGCACACGTTCGTGCTCGCCCCGGGTGAGCACTTTCATACGAACAAGGGCCTCATCAGCCACGATGACATCATCGGACGCACAGAAGGAATCATCGTCAGCAACTCCGGGGGAATCGACTTCCAGGTCTTCCGTCCCCGCTACGAAGACTTCGTGCTCTCCATGCCTCGCGGTGCCGCAGTCGTCTACCCGAAGGATTCGGGTCTCATCGTCACCCTCGGCGACATCTTCCCCGGCGCAGTCGTCGTCGAGGCAGGAGTGGGTTCCGGAGCCCTGTCGATGGCGCTGCTGCGTGCCGTGGGCGCAGGCGGGTCCGTGCACTCGTTCGAACTGCGTGAGGAATTCGCCACGATCGCGAAGGGCAACATCGCCGACTTCTTCGACGGCGAACCGGAGAACTGGTCGGTCACCGTCGGCGATCTCGCCGAGACCCTGCCGCGGACGTTCGGGCCCGGCAGCGTCGACCGAGTCGTCCTCGACATGCTCACTCCCTGGAACACACTCGACTCAGTGAGCGAAGCGCTGACACCCGGCGGAATCGTCATCGCCTATGTGGCCACCGTCCCGCAGCTGTCCCGGTTCGTCGAAGCCCTCCGTGCTTCCGGAAAGTTCGCCGAACCCGAATCCATGGAAGCCATGGTCCGCGGCTGGCACGTCGACGGACTCGCGGTCCGCCCCGACCACCGGATGATCGCCCACACCGGGTTCCTCATCATGGCCCGCCGGATGGCCGACGGCATCAGCCCGTTGGAGAAGAAGAAGCGTCCCCAGGGAGCCGCCGCGGCGGACGAAGACGTGGCGGCGTGGACGGAACCCGAAGTCACCGAGGCGGCCATCGGCACCCGCACCGCCCACGGGAAGAAGCTGCGTCGGGTGATGCGTGAGGCAGGAAAGCGATTGCGCACAGGTGACGACGACGCCGGCGCGAGTCAGACAGGCGCCGGTGACCGGCCGCCGGGGACACAGCGCGACGCTGCAGACACAGACAGCCCGAGAACACACAGCAATGGGCCGAAGGAGGATCGATGACAGAGACCACGACCGAGGTGAAGAAGCTGCGCGAGGACACAGCGTCCCTGCGCCAGCAGCTCTACACTGCGGGCAAACGCAATGAAGCACTGTCGAAGACTCTGCGCACGGCCCGCGATGAACTCGACAGGATCAAAGAGGAGGCCCGGCGGCTGACCGAGCCGCCGAACAACTGGGGCACTCTCATCGCCCTCGGTGAGAACGGAGTGTCCGCCGACGTCATCGTCGGCGGCCGTCGGATGCGGGTGGCCGTCGCCCCCGAAATCGAGCCCGCAGGCCTGCGGGCCGGGGCCGATGTGCTTCTGTCCGAAGGCCTCGTCATCATCGGCACCGGGGACTTCCCACCCGTGGGTTCGGTCGTCAACGTCCGCGAGTTCGTCGACTCTCAGCGCATCCTCGTCGGCGCACCCGGTGACGACGAACAGGTCTTCACGCTGGCCGCCGGCCTCATCGATGCAGGTCTGCGCGTCGGCGATGCCGTCGTCGTCGACACCCGGACGCATTATGCGCTGCAGGTCGTCGAGAAGCCCGAGGTCTCCTCGCTGCTGCTCGAAGAGGTCCCCGACATCACGTATTCGGACATCGGCGGACTGTCCGACCAGATCGAACAGATCAAGGATGCGGTCGAATTGCCGTTCGAGCATCCCGAGCTCTATACCGAACACGGACTCAAACCGCCCAAGGGCATTCTGCTCTACGGGCCTCCCGGCTGCGGTAAGACGCTCATCGCGAAGGCTGTGGCGAACTCCCTGGCCGACCGCACTGGGACGGTCCGCACCAGCAAGACGTACTTCCTCAACATCAAGGGTCCGGAGCTGCTGGACAAGTACGTCGGTGAGACCGAACGCCAACTGCGCCTCATCTTCGCCCGGGCACGAGAGAAGGCATCGGCCGGCTTCCCCGTCGTGGTGTTCTTCGACGAAATGGAATCGCTGTTCCGCACCCGCGGCACCGGCAAGTCCTCGGACGTGGAGACGACGATCGTGCCGCAGCTGCTGACCGAGATCGACGGTGTCGAACAGCTCGACAACGTCATCGTCATCGGTGCCTCGAACCGTGAGGATCTCATCGACCCTGCGATCCTGCGCCCCGGTCGCCTGGATGTGAAGATCCGCATCGAACGCCCCGACGCCGACGCGGCCCGGGACATCTTCGAGAAGTACCTCACAGCGGACCTGCCGCTGCACTCGAGCGTGCTCGCCGGCCATGAGACTCCTGCCGAGGCGGTCGCCGCGCTGATCGACAGCTGTGTCGAACGGATGTTCGCGGAGACTCCGGAGAACGAATTCGTCGAGGTCAGCTATGCCGACGGTTCGAAGGAAGTCCTCCACTTCTCTGCTTTCGCATCCGGTGCGATGATCCACAACATCGTCGACCGTGCGAAGAAGGCAGCGATCAAATCGCTGCTCGACACCGGTGAGCGCGGTCTGCGCCCCGGGCACTTCGAGGACGCCATCGCCGAGGAATTCAGTGAGCACGAGGATCTGCCGAATACGACGAACCCCGACGAATGGGCGCGTATCTCCGGGCGAAAGGGCGAACGGGTGACACATCTGCGGATGATGCACCTCGATACGACCAGGGGAGCCCCGACCGTGCCGTATGAGACCGAGATCGCCGAGGTGCGGCCGAACTCCGATCTCGTCTGAACCCTTGAAATCGCGGATGGTCTCGCATGGTGATGGGCCCGCCTGCAGATGCAAGCGGGCCCATCGTTGTTCCGCGACCGGAGCGGTGTGGGATGGCGGGGCAGCGCCTCGGAATCCCGTGGTGAGGGGCCTCTGAAGGCCAGAGGGTCAGCGACCGCGCTTGCCTCCGCCGGCGACGGCCGTGGCGATGAGGCGCCAGCCGACCAGGGTGATGAGGTTGAGAGAGGTCGCCACGATCATGAAGCTCACCGGCACCGAACCCGGCTCACCGCCGGCACCGGTGACACCGCGCAGAACGAGCCCGACGAGGACGGTGATGGCCCAGACGCCGGTCCCCGTGGCCAGAGGCGCGATGGGACGATCCCAGACGGCGGTGAGCAGCCACGCGATGACAAGAGCTGCGACGAACGGCCATCCTGTGGTCACCAGCCCCTGGAGCTCGAAATTGTGAGAATGTGTGTAATGACCGACGATCGTGAACAGAACCACGAGGATGAGGTCGACGATCAGTGCGATGGGGAGATGAGATTTCTTCTTTGCCACATCCCCGAGTCTAGACCTTGGAGGAGAATCAGATGCTCAGAGTCAGGCGCGTCATGGGAGCCGAAACCGAGTTCGGCCTCAGCCAACCGGGCAACCCGCGGGCAAACCCGATGCGGGACTCGGCACGTGTCGTCGATGCCTATGCCGGTCCCCGCGGGCTGAAGTCCTCCCAGAACTTCTGGGACTTCGCCACCGAGTCTCCGCTAGCCGATGCCCGCGGTTTCTTCATGAACATCGCCGACGCCGATGCCTCCCAACTGACCCATGTCCCGGCCGACGATGTCGAAGCCCAGTATCTGGCGAATGTCGTCACGGAGAACGGCGCCCGCTACTACGTCGACCATGCCCACCCCGAATACTCCTCCCCGGAGGTGCTCACTCCTCGCGATGTCGTCACCTTCGACCGAGCCGGCGACCTCGTCGCCTTGGAGTCGGTGCGGACTCTCGAGAAGAGCGCGGAACCGGTCAATCTGTACAAGAACAACACCGACTCCAAGGGAGCTTCCTACGGCACCCATGAGAACTACCTCGTCGACCGGTCTACCGACTTCGATGACATCGTGACCGGCCTCGTCCCGTTCTTTGTCACCCGGCAGATCCTGTGCGGATCAGGACGGGTCGGCATCGGCCGCGAAGGCGAGGGCACAGGGTTCCAGATCTCGTCCCGTGCGGACTTCTTCGAAGCCGAAGTGGGGCTTGAGACGACCCTGCGGCGGCCCATCGTCAACACTCGGGACGAACCGCACGCCGACCCGGCGAAATACCGTCGACTGCACGTGATCATCGGCGACGCCACTCTGGCGGAGCCGGCGACGTTCGTCCGCTTCGGGTCGACCTCTCTCGTCCTCGGACTCATCGAGGCCGGACTGGCGCCGCGGATCGAACTCGCCGATGCCCTGCAGTCGCTATGGGATGTCAGTCATGACCTGAGCCTGTCGACCCCGCTGCCGTTGGCCGACGGGACGACGAAGACGGCTCTGGAGATCCAGGAGATCTACTATTCCGCCTGCCTCGAACATGCCGACCCGGATGATGCCGAGACGAGTGAGGTGCTCGCCGAATGGCGCCGATTCCTCGACGGGCTCTCGACCGATCCGACGACCCTGGCGGACTCCATCGACTGGGTCGCCAAATGGGTGCTGTTGGAGAGCTACCGGTCCCGGGAAGGCATCGACTGGGACCATCCGAAGCTCGCCCTCATCGACGTCCAGTACCACGATGTGCGCCCGGAGAAAGGGCTGTTCCACAAGCTCGAACGGGCCGGACGGATCCGCCGGATGACCACCGACGCCGAGGTCGAAGCCGCCGTCGTCAATGCCCCCGACGGGACCCGTGCTTTTCTGCGCTCCGTGGCGGTCAGCCGCCTCGGCGAGGATCTGGTGGCCGCCAGCTGGGATTCGCTCGTGCTCAACGCGGGTTCCTTCGGGGTGGTGCGCCTGCCGATGCACGAACCGCTCAAGGGCACCCGCGAACTGCTTGCCCATCGGGTTGAGGGAATCGAGACCGCTGCGGGCCTGCTGGAGGCGCTCGGTGTGGATAGACTGACTGTGAAGAACGACTGAAGGAGTGTGAGATGAGTTCGCAGGAACAGGTCCAGAGAGACAAATCATCCGGTGGGGGAGACGCCCCCGTCGATCCGCCGGAGGCTGTGCAGGGACAGATCAACACTCAGAACGTCGACTCCATCCTCGATGAGATCGACGGTGTGCTCGAATCGAATGCGGAGGAGTTCGTCAAGAACTTCGTGCAGAAGGGCGGCCAATGAGATGGCAGGATTCCCTCCTGCATTCTTGAGTTCGACGAGCAACTCCTTCGTCGAACTCGCCCGTTCGCTCGCGCCCGAAGCGCTGCCGCACCCCAGCACCCGGGATCTGGCCGAAGCGTCCCCGGACGGCACGACGATCATCTGCTTCCGCACCGCAAGCGGAATACTCATGGCCGGTGACCGGAGGGCGACGATCGGCAACCTCATCGCTTCGCATTCGATGGAGAAGGTCAAAGCCGCCGATGACTTCTCCGTCATCGGCATCGCCGGCACCGCCGGGGTCGCACTCGACCTCATCCGGCTGTTCCAGCTCGAACTCGAACATTACGAGAAGATCGAAGGCGCCCGTCTCTCGCTCAACGGCAAGGCCAACCGTCTGGCAGCGATGCTGCGCGGAAACCTCGGCCTGGCGATGCAGGGTCTGAGCGTCGTCCCGCTGTTCGCCGGAGTCGACGATTCGACCCCGCACGGTCAGATCTTCAGCTTCGACGTCACCGGTGGAAAATACGAGGAGCACCGATTCCACTCCATCGGATCCGGTTCCGGTTTCGCCCGCGGGGCACTGAAGAAGCTGTGGCGGGCCGACCTCGACACCTCCTCGGCGATCTCCGTAGCCGTCGAAGCGCTCTTCGATGCCTCCGACGACGACTCGGCGACCGGCGGACCCGACTTCGTCCGCCAGATCGCCCCGACGATCGTCACCGTCGACCTCGAGAACGGGGTCACCGAAATCGATTCGGCCACCGTCTTGGACACCGCCACCGAGGTCGTCGCCCGCCGCACCGCCGCCGCCCGGTGATGATCACGGCACCGTTACCGCGAAAGGAACGTGGATGAGTCAGGCACCGTTCTACGTCTCGCCCGAACAGCTGATGAAGGACCGGGCTGACTTCGCCCGCAAAGGCATCGCCCGAGGTCGGTCCGTCGTCGTCATGCGCTTCGACGAGGGCATCCTGCTGTTGGCGGAGAATCCGTCGCCGACGCTGCACAAGATCGCCGAGATCTACGACCGGATCGGCTTCGCCGCCGTCGGCAAGTACAACGAATTCGAGACCCTGCGTCAGGCCGGAGTCCGCTACGCGGATCTGCGCGGATACTCCTACGACCGCACAGACGTCACCGCCAGAGGCCTGACGAATGCCTATGCGCAGACGCTGGCCGGAGTCTTCACCACCGAATCGAAGCCCTTCGAAGTCGAACTCGTCGTCGCCGAACTCGGAGCCGCACCGGACAGCGACCAGCTCTACCGGCTCAGCTATGACGGGTCCGTCATCGACGAGACCGAACATGTGGCCATCGGCGGTCAGGCCGATGCCGTCACCGCGTCCCTGGCCGGGGTGCGCAGCTCGCAGATGACTCTGCGGGAGGTGTTCAACCACGGTGTGGCCGCGCTGGGGTCCGCCACCCAGGCCACCTTGGCCACTGACGCGCTCGAGGCTGCCGTCCTCGACCGCACGACGACGAAGCAGCGGACATTCCGTCGCCTCGACGATGCGGCGATGAGCGGACTGCGGGAGGACTGATGGCACGCATCTACGGCCTCGAAACCGAATACGGACTCGCCCACACAGCCGAGCCGGAAGGCCGCCGCATCGGCCCGGAGGAGATCGCCCGGTACCTCTTCCGACCCGTCGTCGAATGGGGTCGGTCCTCGAACGTGTTTCTGCCCAACGGGTCCCGTCTCTACCTCGACGTCGGGTCCCACCCCGAGTACGCGACCGCCGAATGCGACGACCTCGGCGATCTGCTCGCTCAGGACCGTGCCGGCGAAGCCCTGATGATCGACCTGTTGGACCAGGCGCAGTCCGCGCTTGAGGCCGACGGCATCGGCGGTCGGGTGCACATGGTCAAGAACAATACGGACGCGGCCGGCAACTCCTACGGGTCCCACGAGAACTTCCTCATCCGCCGCACCCTCGACTTCAACCGACTGACCACGGTGCTGCTGCCATTCCTCGTCTCCAGACAGCTGCTCGTCGGGGCCGGAGCAGTCATTCCCCGCCGATCGGCTTTCACCCCCGACGAGGAGGCGGACCGGTCGGAGATGATGTTCGGCCTCTCCGCCCGTTCCGATGTCATGTGGGAGGGACTGTCCTCGGCGACGACACGGTCGCGTCCGATCATCAACGCCCGCGACGAACCGCATGCGGATGCGGAGAAGTACCGGCGGCTGCACGTCATCGTCGGTGATTCCTCGATGTCGACGGCTACCTCGGCGCTCAAGATCGGCTCCGCGGTGCTCATGCTCGACCTCATCGAACAGGGCGCAAGGATTCCGGAGAACGGGCTGCGCCATCCGGTGCGCGATATTCGACTCGTGGCCCGCGACCTCACCGGGCAGGTCGTTCTCGAACGTACGGACGGGACCACAACGACTCCGCTGGGACTGCTCGGCGACTACCGGGATCGGGCTCAGCGGCTCGTGGAGACCGGGGAGCACAGCCTCGGCGATGATGATCTGGCCCACTACGTCATCGATCTGTGGACACGTATGCTCAGTGCCGTGGAAGCCCAGGACTTCACGAGCGTGGACACGGAGATCGACTGGGTGATGAAACGCACCCTCATCGAACGGTCCATGCAGCGCGGAACCACCGATATCGCCGATGCGCGCATTCACCGCCTCGACATCGCGTTCCACGACATCACCCCCGCAACGGGGCTGTTTCCCAAACTCGAAGCCGCCGGGATGGCGAAGAACCTCGTCCCCGTCGAGGCGGCCGAACGGGCCAAGGACGCACCACCGGCGAGCACGCGTGCGGCGGTCCGCGGGGAATTCGTGCGCGCCGCTCACGCCGCCCGCCGGGACTACACCGTCGACTGGGTGCACCTGCGGCTCAATGACGAATCCGGTCGAGCAGTCGCACTCAAAGACCCGTTCGCCACGACTCACCCGCAGGCGGAAGCACTCATCGCGGGCCTGTAAGATCGCCCTGTGATCCGGTCGCGCCCCTATCCGGGAACGGCCTCCCGTGACGAAAGGAAACCAGTGCGCACCAAAGTGCTCAGCGCCATCGCGGCGGGCGTGTTGCTGCTCTCGGCCTGCGGGCAGGGTGAGGAGTCAGAGGACTCGACCACACCTCCGCCGTCGGTGGCGGCTCAGGACGCGAAGTCGAACAGCCTCGACGACATCACCGTCGACGGCAAGATGGGAAAGAAGCCCGAGGTCAGCTTCGAGGCTCCACTGGTCATCGACGAGACCGAGAAGAAAGTGCTCAAGAAGGGCACCGGCGACAAGATCGCCGAGGGCGAGCAGGTCACGGCGCAGATGACACTGGTCTCCGGAACGAGTGGCAAGACCGTCGAGTCCAGCTACGATTCGGATTCCGCCGCCGGATTCCCCATGGACAAGTCGCAGATCTCCGAAGACCTCTATGACTCGCTCCTCGATGTCCAGGTCGGATCGCGCGTGATGATGTCGCTCAACGGCAGCGCCGAGCAGGGTGAGGCCTCGCAGACGCTCGTCTACATCATCGATGTCGAGGACACGAAGAAGCCGCTGACCCGAGCTGAGGGCAAGAAGGCCGACCAGTCGGACAACCCCGTCACCGTGAAGTGGGGTGACGACGGTGCGCCGTCGATCTCGAAGCCGAAGGGCAAGAAGCCGAACGAACTCGAGTCCTATACGACGATCGAGGGCGAAGGCCAGGAGGTCAAGAAGGGGCAGAGCGTCGCCGTGAAGTACTCCGGCTGGCTCTGGGATGACACGTCGAAGACCTTCGACTCGAACTGGAAGAAGGACGGACAGCCCTTCGTCGTCGCCCCGGTCGGCGAGGCTCAGGTCATCGACGGCTGGAATGAGGGCCTCGTCGGTCAGAAGGTCGGCGACCAGGTCGTCCTCGTCGTCCCGCCCGACAAGGGTTACGGCGAACAGGGCAGCGAACCGTCCATTCCGGGCGATGCGACTCTGATCTTCGTCGTCGATATCCTCTCGACCCAGGGCTGAGACCCAGCGGCCCGAAGCGAGACCCGTCGGCCCGATGCCGATCGACACCTGAACAGAACTGACACCAGGAGGAACATATGAGCAAGCAGAAGCCCGAAGTCGATTTCCCCGGCGGAGACGCCCCGACCGAGCTCGTCGTCACCGATGATGTGATCGGCACCGGCGCCGAGGCGGGACCCGGTGACACCGTGAGCGTGCACTATGTCGGAGTCGCCTATTCCACCGGCGAGGAGTTCGATGCTTCATACAACCGCGGCACCCCATTGGAGTTCCGCCTCGGATCCGGAATGGTCATCTCCGGCTGGGACCAGGGTATTCAGGGAATGAAGGTCGGGGGACGCCGCACCCTGCAGATCCCGCCGCACCTGGCGTACGGCGAACAAGGAGCCGGCGGAGTCATCCAGCCCGGTGAGTCCCTGATCTTCGTGTGCGACCTCGAGAACGTTCGCTGACCACCAGTAACGTGTTCGACCCACGCTGAGAATCAGCACTGTGATCGTCCGGCGCTGTCCACCGGCACTGTGATCGGCCCGCGCTGTCCACCGGCACTGTGCTCGGCCCGCGCTGTCCACCGGCACTGTGCTCGGCCCGCGCTGAGAACAAGCGGACAATCGGACGATGGTGAGAACCTGCAGCCAATCCGCCTGAATACTCAGTCTGTGACAGTGACACTTGTGGCCGGGCTCTTCGGAGCCCGGCCACTTCTGTCGTCTCTGGCTTGTTTCCGATCACCACATTCCGTCCAAACCATCATGACGCGAACGGATGGACGGAACCACATGTGGCCGCTGGCGTACGAAATGTGGGCGCCGATGTACGAAATGTGGCCTCAGGTGCACGCAAAGTGATGTGTGCCAAGCCGGAGGGGTCTGCTGCTGGTGCCCAGCGCATTGAGAGGAGTAAGGACACCTCCGTGGCTCGGTGCCGCCCGGATTCGCCCCAGTCCTCTACGCCCAGCTCTGTGCTCGTTCGGTGCCGCCCAGCTGGGCGTGAGTTCGGTGTGCCTAGCCGTGTCCGAGCCCTGTGTGCCCAGCTGTATGAGTTCGGTGCTGTCAGGCGTGGGCGAATTCGGCGGCGCACCGTCCCGCAGCGGCCGCGGCGAGGAACGATGCGGCATCCGCCGGCAGCCTCCTGCCCATCGTCGACAGGCGGACCGGCGAGGTGCCCAAAACATCCCACAGCCCGGTCAGGTCGACCTCGACGAGCTCATGCATCTGCAGACGAGACAGCTGTTCGGTCACGGTCTCGGCCACGACATTCGGGTCCGGATCCATCTCGGCCCGCTCCGCCTCGGTGAGGGTGGAGAAGTCAGGCACCGGCACGGTCATCCCCGGTCGTGCGATCTCGCTGAGAGGAGTCAGCGAATGATGGGAGATGCCGAAATGACGGCCGCGGGCATCGGCATTCGACATCCGCAGCAGACCGACCGGCCGGCCGCCGAGCAGGCTTGCAGCATTGAGATGCTCACCGGTGACCAACCCCGAATACCCGTACTTCGTGCCAGTGCCCAGATTCCCGGGCCCCTGAGCGACGACAGCGATATCCGCGGCCATCACGTGTTTGGCCGCCAGCAGTCCCGTATGGATGGTCACTGCTTCCAGATCACTGCCCCAGGCTTGGCCGGTGCTGATCGAACCGGTCAGCCAACCGGCGTCCTTGAGCCCGGCGACGGCCTGCGAGAACGGGGCCGGCAGAGCCGCACCATCGCTGAGCACATATGCCACTGACAACGCCGGGTCGACGGCGCGGATTCCGGCGATCACCGCGGGCAGAGCCGAATGGAGATCGGCTACGACCACGGGCATGCCATCGAGATGCTCCGCCTCGGCGAGGGTGGAATGATGCTGAGATTCCTGATCGTCGACGCCGAGGACCATCGTCTGCAGAGGTGAATAGCGGTCCTTGACCAGATGACCGGGGCCTTCCGGCGGATCGGTCGGCAGGGCGTCGGGCAGGGCGACGATGAGTCCGAAGCCGCCGGTGCCCAGACGCTTGGCAAGAGCCGAGACATTGACGATGACGGTGTCGGCCGTCCGCGGCTGACCGACGGCATCGGTATAGGCGACCGCCCGGATGGCTCTCGCATCAGTGCCCGGCAGAGCCGCGTCCAGTTCGACGTCGACCTCTGTGTATCCTGGCCGGGTGGAGCGAATCGCTGTGACGATTCCTTTGCGCCAATGAATCATGGTCCCAAGACTATCGCCCGGCCTAGGTTACGGTGGAATCGTGAACACACCCCGCACCAGCAGACAGAGACAGCAGACCGAACGTCTGATGAATCTGCTGATCGCCCTGCGCGCTTCCCGAGGTTGGGTCTCGCGTAAGACGCTGATGAGCGCTATCGACGGCTATTCCGAGCTCGATGAGGTCGCCTTCGATCGGAAATTCTCCCGCGATAAGGAACTGCTGCGACATATGGGCATCACCATCGCCACCCGGGCCGAACACGATTCCTACGGTGATGTGGGGGAGACCGGCTACCGGATCTCCACCGCTGACTATGCGATGGACGACGTTGATCTCACCCCCGCCGAGGTGGCCGCCGTGACCGTGGCCGCCGCGTTCTGGTCCGAGACCGAACTCGGGGAGTCCTCCGCCCAGGCGCTGACGAAGCTGCGTGCTCTGGGCATCGACCTCGACCAGCCCGGGGCCGGGCCGGGAACCGTCGACCCGGGCAGCGCAGCACACAGGCTGGCCAGCGCGAACTTCGCCGCCGCCCTCCACCACATCAACGCCCGCGAAGCCATCGGATTCCGTTATCACAAGCCCGGCCAGAGCGTGCGGAAGGTGCGTCTGGAACCTTATGCGCTGCTCAGCCGCGGAGACCGCGTCTACCTCTTCGGCTTCGACCTCGACCGGCAGGCGCGTCGTACCTTCCGACTCTCCCGCATCGAGGGAGGAATCGCGAAGCTCGGCGGACGCGAACCCGGGGACTATGAGATTCCCGATGACTTCTCCCCGCAGCTGGCGCTGCAGTCGAGTCCGGAGATGGCCATCGTCGCCGAGGCGAAGCTGCGCATCCGCGCCCACCGGGCCGATCCGCTGCGACGCCGAGAGATCCGCAGCGACGGAGACGACGTGATCATCGGCTATTCCGATGTCGATGCCCTCGCCGCTGAGATCGTCGGTTTCGGAGACGCTGTCGACGCCGTTGACCCACCCGAGCTCGTGCGGGCCGTCGACCGCAGGCGCGAAACGATTCGGGAATCGCTCAACCGCTTGGGAGGCGCCAGTGTCCTCAGCGCGTGAACGCCTCACTCGGCTGCTCAGCCTCGTGCCCTACCTCGACGCCCATCCGGGAGCCGACCTCGCAGACACCGCCGCCTATTTCGGCATCGACTCCGACACCCTCATCGACGATCTGCAGCTGCTCTTCGTCACCGGACGACCCGGACATATGCCCGATGACCTCATCGACGCGACGTGGGAAGGCGGGCAGATCTTCATTTCGAACGCCGAAGAAGTCTCTGTGCCCGTGCGGTTGAGCGCCGAAGAGGCCGGAATCCTCGTCCTCGCTCTCGATATGCTTTCGTCCCTGCCCGGACTCGACTCCGACGCAGTAGCCACTGCGGCGTCCAAACTCCGGGTGGCGGCGGGGGAGAATCTGCGCACTGCGGTCGATGTCAGTCCCATCGACGCCGACGAGGATCTGCTTGCGGCTCTGCGGCAGGCAGTCGAGGAAGGCACTGCGCTGCGCATCGACTACTACGTGGGATCCCGTGACGAACTCACGACGCGGACCATTGCCCCGACCCGCCTCGTCCCCGGCGCCGACTGGTACGTCGACGCCTGGTGCTATTCGGCCGGGGCCCCTCGCCGATTCGCCTTGGGCCGGATCCGATCCTGGGAACCGGCGACGCACCCGCCGATGTCGGTGAGCGCAGCGACGACGAACTCATACGAAGTCACCCTCGGGCTCGCGGCCGGGGGAGCGTGGCTGGCGGATGAACTCGACGTGACGAATCGGGAATACCTCGACAGCGGTGATACGAGCGTGCGCATCCGCCTGCTCGTGCACTCGGTGGACTGGCTCAGCCGATTCCTGCTCTGTCATGCCGATGTGATCACCGAAATCGACGACACCGAGGCGGTTTCGGCTGCCCTGCGCAGACTCGGCTGAGACGAAGACCGCGTCTGGATGTGGATGAAAGCCTCAGCCGCAGCGCGTAGACTCGTCTACAGCATCAACAATCCAAGGAGCTCCCCATGAAACCAAGTTTCGTGCAGATCGCGATCGTGATCCTCATCATCGTGATCATCTTCGGCGCACCCAAACTGCCGCAGCTGGCCCGAAGCCTGGGGCAGTCGATGAAGATCTTCAAGTCCGAAGTCAAGGACCTGCGTGACGAGGACGAGTCCGGCAAGACCACCGAGCCGGGAGCGCTCAACCAGAACTCCTCGACCGATTCCGCCACGGCCACCGGTGAGTCTGCCGGAACCGAGGAATCGCGGCGAGAGAAGCAGGACCCGCAGTCTCACGAGAAGTGAAAGAGAACAGTCAGCCGAAGCCATCTCGACCACGGAAGAACAATCCTGAGAAGAAGATGCCCGTCGTCGGGCACCTCGTCGAGTTGCGCAATCGCGTCGTCGTCTCCGCCATCGCCATCGCCCTCGGTGCGGTGGCCGGCTGGTTCCTCTACGATCCTGTCCTCGACATCCTCCAAGAGCCGATCCGAACCATCCGCGACAACGGCGGACGGATGGCCGAGATCAACTTCGCCGGAGTCGCCTCGCCCTTCGACCTGAAGATCAAGCTCTCGTTCTTCATCGGTCTCTTCCTCTCCTGCCCGATCTGGCTCTACGAGGTCTGGGCTTTCATCGTGCCGGGCCTGAAACGCAAGGAGAAGCTGTACTCTCTCGGGTTCCTCGGCGCGGCGATCCCGCTGTTCCTGGCCGGATCGACGATGGCGTTCTTCGCATTGCCCAACGCGGTGAAGGCGCTGACCTCGTTCACCCCCGAGGGCGGCACGAACATCATCCCAGCACAGGACTATCTGAGCTTCGTGATGATCATCATCGTGGTCTTCGGGCTCGCTTTCGTCCTGCCGGTGCTCATGGTGGGATTGAACATGCTCGGGATCCTGTCGGCGGAGAGGATCCAGAAATCGTGGCGAATCATCGTCATGCTCGTCTTCCTGTTCGCCGCGATCGCCACCCCGACTCCCGATGCAATGTCCATGTTCTTCCTCGTCATCCCCATGATGACGCTCTTCTGCCTGGCGTGGGTGATCTGCATCTTCAACGATCGCCGACGCAAGAAGCGGCTGATCGAGCAGGGTTTGTGGGTCGACGAGGACGAACCGACCGACAAAGAGAAGAATGACTGACTCCACACCGCTTCCAACCGAGAACTCCGCGGAAGAGCCGATGAGCCCCTCCGCCGCCTATGCTGACTTCAAGGCGCGTGCCGAGTTCGCCCGCACACCCTTGGGCCGATTCATGGAGCGCACCGAGTTCGACCTCGACGACTTCCAGATCGAAGCCTGCAGCCATCTGCAGCAGGGTGAGGACGTCCTGGTCACGGCGCCGACCGGCGCGGGCAAGACGCTCATCGCGGAGTTCGCTGTGGAATTGGCGCGGGGCGAGGGCAAGAGGATCTTCTACACCACGCCGATCAAGGCGCTGAGCAACCAGAAGTTCAACGACCTCGCCGAGGTGCACGGAGCCGAGAACGTCGGACTGCTCACTGGTGACATGTCGATCCGACGCGATGCGCCGATCATCGTCATGACCACCGAAGTGCTGCGCAATATGCTCTACAACGACGTGGCGGGTCTGGCGGATCTCGGCTTCGTCGTCCTCGACGAAGTCCATTACCTCGCCGACCGGTTCCGCGGTCCGGTGTGGGAAGAGGTCATCATCCACCTTCCCGACCGTGTGCAGATGGTGTCGCTGTCGGCGACCGTGTCCAATGTCGAGGAATTCGGAGCCTGGCTGCGGGAGGTCAGAGGACCGACGACGATCGTGTCGACGAGCCACCGGCCCGTGCCTCTGGTCAATCATGTTCTGGTCGGTCACCGAATGTATGACCTGTTCACGCATACCGATTCCGATCGGATCGATCCGGCACTCAACCATGCCACGCGCACACACGGGGGACCGCGCTCGAAGCGCGCTCGTGCGACCCGGGCACGTTTCCGCCGTCCCAGCCGCACCCAGGTGGTGGCGTCCCTCGCCGAGGCGGCCATGCTGCCGGCGATCATGTTCATCTTCTCCCGCAACGGCTGTGATGAAGCCGTCGAACAGTACCTGAGCACGGGCACTGACCTGAATTCGCGCGAAGAGAAGACGATCGTCAATGCCGCTCTCGAATCTCTGCGCGAAGAGCTCCCTGATGAAGACCTCGGCATCCTCGGTTTCCACACCTTCCGCGAGGGGCTGCTGCTCGGCGTGGCCGCTCACCATGCGGGGATGATCCCGCAGTTCAAGCAGCTTGTCGAAGAGCTGTTCTCGCAGGGAATCATCAAAGTGGTCTTCGCCACGGAGACCCTGGCCCTGGGCATCAACATGCCGGCTCGCACCGTCGTGCTCGAGAAGCTCGTGAAGTTCAACGGCGAAGCGCATGTGATGATCACACCGGGGGAGTACACCCAGCTGACCGGACGGGCCGGTCGCCGCGGAATCGATCGGATCGGCCATTCGGTCGTGGTATGGCACCCGACCATCGAAGTCAGCGAGCTGGCAGCCCTGGCCTCGAACCGTTCCTACGCGCTGAACTCCGCGTTCGGACCGACCTACAATATGACGGCGAACCTGCTGTCGCGGATGAGCTCGGACGAAGCCGCCAAGGTGCTCGAAACATCGTTCGCCCAGTTCCAAGCCGATAAGGCCGTTGTCGGACTGGCACGGAAGGTGCGTAAGAACGAAACCACGATCGAGGCGTATGAGAAGTCCATGCACTGCGATCTCGGCGACTTCTCCGAATATGCGGGACTGCGTCGGGCGATCACGGACACGCAGAAGCAGGAGACGCGCACGAAATCGCGGAACAGGCAGCGCGACATCGTCGAATCCCTGACCGCACTCAAGGTCGGTGATGTGGTGACGATGCCGGCGAAACGAGTCGGCGGACGCGCGGTCATCATCGCCCCGATGAGCAACAAGGACGGGGTATCCCGGTTGCCCACCGTGCTCACCGAGCAGGGCAAGGTATGGCACCTGCGCCCGCACGAGGTGACCGAACCCGTCGCATCCCAGGGGCGAGTACGGGTACCGAAGAAGTTCAACCACCGACAGGCAGGCGATCGCAGGCAGCTGCTGTCGATCCTCGAGGCCGCCGTCCATGACGGTCGAGTCGATTCCGAAGCCCATTGGGAGTCGAGCCGGCAGCCGGAGGGCGAAAGCACCACCGTGGCCGAACTTCAGGCGCAGATGCGGGCCCATCCCTGCCATGACTGCCCGGACCGGGAGCTCCACGCCCGGTGGGCCAACCGCGCTGACAAACTCATCAGGGAGAACGAATCTCTCATCGCCCGCATCGAAGGACGCACCACCTCGATCGCCTTGGTCTTCGACCGCGTCCAGGATGTGCTGCGCGGTCTCGGATTCGACCCCGCACACTCGACGATGCTGCGTCGCATCTACGGAGAACGGGACCTGCTGGTGGCGCTGACGATCCGAGCCGGACTGTGGGACCGACTCAATGAACCGGAACTCGCGGCCTTCGCGTCGATCTTCGTGTTCCAGTCGCGCAGGGACACCCTCACGGCGCACCGGGCACCGAGCGACGATCTCAAGGCCGTCTGCGATGAATCCGAGACGATCTGGCGTCGGCTCTTCCATCTCGAGGAACAGCATGCGCTGAACACGACGGACGAACCGGATCGTGGGCTGATCCGACCGATGTACCGTTGGACAGAAGGCAAAACCCTCTCGGAGTCGCTGCGGGGCAGCGATATCGCCGCCGGAGACTTCGTCAGGTGGGCAAAACAGAGCCTCGACCTGCTCGGTCAGGTCGCTGAGGTCATCGATGCGGAGACCGCGGTACGTGTGCGTCGCACCGTCGAGGCCATCCGTCGCGGAGTCGTCGCCGACTCCTGACCGTCGACAGACCCTGACCGGCGACGAACCCTGCCCGGCGACCAAGTCGGGATCTCCAACGATGCGGGCTCGAGACCGGGGTCGGCTCCCCGCAGGAAGCCGACCCCGGTCTCAGCGATTCAGCGTCGGACCTTCTTGACGATGTTCTCGATATCGGAGCCGAACGCGTTCTCCGTCGTCAGATAGGTCCACGTCGACGACGGGCGTTTGAGTCCATGCGAGTCGAGGTCGATTCCCTCGTCGGTGAACGTCGCACCATCGATGGTCGATTTCGAATCGTCGATGACATCGGACCAGAACGAAGAGAAGATGCGGATCGACTCGGTGTTGAACGCTTCATGGGGTTTCTCGCGGGCGAAGGTGCGCAGGTGGATGCCCTCACGCAGATCGTTGAGGAAGGCCAGGTGGTCGACCCACCGTGCGTCGAGGTGGAAGAGCATCACCTCGCGCAGAACCGACTCCAGCAGCTCCTCCGAATGCTCTTTCGCGATCTCATCGGCACGGTCACCGAGTTCGTCACGCAGCTGGCTGACCGGTTCGTCGTCCTTGCGGATCTCGGCTCGGCGTTCGAGGACGAGTTCGCGCTGTTTGGCCATGAGCTCGTTGAACCGCCAGGTGTCACGGTGCAGTGCGGTGTTCTGCCCTTCGGCGATGCGCTGAGCATGCTCGACGAGTCCGAGGGCGCGTTTGGACTCGATGAGCCCGGTTTCGTCGCCTTCGGAGACGAAACGCTGAATCTCGGGAACCCTGGTCAGCAGCTCATCTTCGAGGCTTGTGAAGAACACGGACGTGCCGGGATCACCCTGACGTCCCGCACGGCCGCGCAGCTGGTCATCGAGACGCGATGAGGGATAGCGACCGGCGCCGATGACGAGCAGACCCCCGGTTTCTGCGACGGCATCGTCGGCCAGACGGATGTCGGTGCCGCGCCCGGCCATCTGTGTGGACACCGTCACCGCACCGGGAGCACCGGCCTTCGCGATGATCTCGGCTTCCCGGGAATCGTCCTTCGCATTCAACACTGCGACTTCGATTCCGCGTTCGGTCAGCCGGTCTGCCAAGGACTCGCTCTCGGCCACCGAGGAGGTGCCGATGAGCACGGGCCGGCTGCGGGCATGATTGTCCGCGACCTCTTCGACGATCGCGCGTTCCTTCGACTCCTGATAGGTGAACAGGCGATCGGGTTCGTCGATGCGGATCACGGGCAGGTGTGTGTCGATGGGCACGATCTCCAGCCCATAGAATTCGCGGAGGTCGTCTCCGACGGCCAGCGCGGTGCCGGTCATTCCGCAGACCGTCGCATAACCGTGGATGAGTTCCTCGACCGTCATCTGATCGAGGATCTCTCCGCTGTCGGTGGCCTCCAGGCTCTCTTTGGCTTCGACGGCCGCTTGGAGCCCGTCGGGCCAGCGTTGGAGTTCGGCGACACGGCCGCGGGAAGAGGAGATGAGTTTGATCCGCCCGTCGACGACAAGGTAGTCGACATCGCGTTTGACCAGTGCCCGGGCGTGGAGAGCGAGGTTGACGGCGGCGAGCGTCTCGGAGTCATCTCCGAACAGTTCGACCTCGAGTTCCTCTTCGACCCGGTCCACTCCCGCGTCTGTGAGTGAGACGGCATGTCGGTCGGCGCTGACCTCGTAGTCGGTGTCCGGGCTGAGCCGGGATACGAGTGCTGCGATGGCGGCATCGGTGTCCTGGACACTGGCAGAACCCGCGAGGACCAGCGGCACACGCGCTTCGTCGATGAGCACCGAGTCGGCCTCATCGACGATGACGACATCACGTTCGGGTACTCGCTGCTGGGCATCATCGGTGAGGAACCGGTCACGGAGGACATCAAAGCCGACCTCCGTCACCGAGGCGTAGACGACCTCGGCGCGGTAGGCCTCGCGACGCTCCTCGTCGGCCTGCGCACCGGAGATCGCGGCTGACTTCACACCGAGGAGGTCGAACAGCGGCTTCATCCAATTGCGGTCACGGATGGCGAGGTAGTCGTTGACGCTGACGACGTGTACGCGTCGTCCCTGCAGTGCGTAACCGGCTGCCGCCAGAGCACCGACGAGAGTCTTGCCCTCACCGGTGGCCATCTGCACGATGCTGCCCTGCAGGAGCCCGACGAGTCCGCGCAGCTGTGTGTCGTACGCCCTTTCGTCCAAGACCCGCTCACCGGCTTCGCGCGCCAGAGCGCAGTACCGGATGAGCGTCTGCTGCTCACCGCCCGATGCGAAGACCTCACCGGCGGCCTCCGTGAGCTCGGCATCGCTGAGTTCGGCGAATTCGCGCCCGGCCGCGTCCAGATCGTCGCCGCCGCGCTCGAACCAACCTGTCGTCTTCTCCGCGTGAGAGCCGGGTCGGTTGAGCAGGCGAGAAAAGAATCCCATTGTCGTCCTTCGTCGTTTGTACGTCGGTGTCGAGTCTAGCGTTCAGGACATCGGCCACGAACCGTCGACGACGGCTTCGGCGTTGCCCTTCTTTCGCAGCCAGGCCTGGAGTCCTGCCGCCTGTGAGCGCTTCCAATCGGCTTGGGCGGCCATGATCTCATCGTTGCTCATCGCAGAGATTTCCGTGGACTTTTCGGCCAATGCTCGGGAAATGTCCAGAGCGGCCAGGGCGTCGGCTGCGGCATCGTGGGCATCGAGGAGTTCGACCTGATAAGTCTTCGCCGTTTCGATGAGTGTCCGTTTGCCCCTGCGGTAAGGATCGATGTTCTTGTCTACGACGAAGGTGTCGACGATCGTCGGGATGATCGAGGGGAAGTCGATGTCCGGGCGGTGGCGGGCCACCTCGGCGGCCATCACGCTGAGGTCATAGACGACGTTGTGTCCGACGACGACGGCACCTTCCTCCCTGAGCGCTGCGAACTCTGCACACAACTCGCTGACGACCTGAGCAGCGGCCGCACCATTGGCCTGGGCGAACTCGCTCGTGATGCCGTGGACCGCTCGTGCCGATTCCGGGATCTCGATTCCCGGATCGGCCAGCCATGTGCGCACCTGCGTGGCTGAGTCGACGAAGGCGGCGGTGACGATGCGGGCAGTCGCCGGTTCGACTCCGGTGGTCTCGAGATCGAAGCCGACGAGTCGCGACTGGACCCACGAACCGGCTCCACCGGTCCGTGGTGTCGCCTCAGCGGTTCGGTCCGGCCGGGTCTGTCCCGAATTGCGCCCCTGCACTGTAGCGCCTGCCGGTGCCGAACTGTCGGTGCCGGCCACAGCTTCGAGCGCGGCGGTGAGGTTGTCGACGGAGCGGCGGATGTTCTGCCCGGCGGCGGCGTTCTCGACTCCAGCTCGATCAAAGCCGTTCGGGACGCTGTCGAGGTCGAGGCCGTGACCGACGTCGGTCAGGCAGCGCATGACCTCGAGCGTCTTGTACAGGGTGTCTTCGACCTCGATGATCGTCGCGGCTCGCTTCGGGCTGAGTCCACCGGTCTTCACTCCGGCTTTGGCGGCCTTGATGACCGATTCGAGGGAACCGAAGTTCGACAACAGGGTGGCAGCGGTCTTCTCCCCGATGCCGGGTGCTCCGGGCAGACCGTCGGACGGGTCGCCGCGCAGCGCTGCGAGCTCGCGGTAGCGGGTGCCGTCGGGGACTCCATAGGCGGTCGGCAGGTCGGCCTGCGTCACGGCTTCCCACTCGCCGCCCTTGCGGGGCCGCAGAACGCTGACGTCGGTCGATGAGTTCAGCAGTGCCAGAAGATCGCGATCGGGGGACACGATGACCACGGGGGTCATCGACTGGGCGGCCATCGTGGCGATGACGTCATCGGCTTCGGTTCCGGCGACTTCGGCGATGGGGATTCCGGCTGCTGCGAGGACACGGTTCATGAGCGGCAGCTGCACGGCCAGCTCGGGCGGGATCTCCGTGCCGGCTTCCTCATCCTTGACACGCGCCGCCTTGTATTCGGGCATGATCGCGGTGCGGAACGCCGGACGCCAATCGGCGTCCATCGTTGCGATCACACGATCGGTGTCGAAGCGACGCACCATCTGGGCGACGGTGTCCAACACCCCACGCACGGCGTTGACCGGATCGCCGTCGGCATTGACGATCGAATCCGGCACCGAATAGAAGGCGCGGTAGTACAGAGCAGGCGTATCGAGCAGAACCAAGGGCTTCACAACAGGTGACGATACCCGACCCTCCTGACACAGGTGTAGCCGCGGCAGCCGACGGTGTAGCCTGTCGGCTGTGACTATGTACTTTGGTGGAGATGTTTACAGCAGTGTCGACCCATTTGCGACTGCCTTGGGATGCGCGGACGGAAAGGTCTCGTTCATCGGCTCCGATGAAGCGGCAAAGGCTCTGGACCCCGACGCGATCGACCTCGGTGAGGATTTCCTCACGCCGGGCTTCGTCCACGCCGGGCTGATCGTCAACGATTCGGCGCCGACCGCTGCCGACCTGTACGCGCAGGGGTTCACGCATGTGCATGCGATCGGCACCGCCGAGGCAGTCGCACAGCTCGCCGCCGATGCTCCTGACGGACTGTCGGTCGTCGACTACCCGCAGCAGCCGACTGAATCCGGTGAGGCCGGTCGCGCCTCGATTGCGGCCGCCGATCTCATCAGGCTCGATGAGCTTCCGGCGCTCAGCCTCTTCATCCTCGTCGATTCGGATGAGCAGCTCACCGCTGTGCTCGAGACGCTGAGTGCTGATGCTGCTCATGCCCAGAGTCACGGATATCGTCTGCGTCTGGACTTAGCCGTTCCGGCGACCCAAGTCGAACTCCTCGGGCGCAGCGGAATCGCCATCACTCTGGACCCCGCGCAGCCACAGCCCTTGGCCCAGCTTCTGGCGGCCGGAGCGCAGGTGTCCTTCAGCCATTCCGACCCGTCGCCCTGGGCGGCGGTGCGCAATGCGGTCGTCGGTGACGGAGGGATCGGCGCACGAGCCGCCTTCAACGCCGCGACACGCTTCGCTCATCGTGCGGCCGGCAATCCCGAAGGCGGAGTCCTCGCACCCGGAGCCGATGCCGACATCGTGCGATGGAAGGTCGAACGTCTCGTCGTCCAGGTCGCCGACCCGCGAGTCGCGGCCTGGAGCACCGATCCGCGGTCGGGCACACCGGGACTGCCCGAGCTGTCGCCGGACGTGGCGCTGCCCACTCGCGTCGAACTCTGAGTCGAACGGGTCACCGGTTGTGTGGGACCGCCTCGGCGAGGTCGGGCGTCCACGGTCCCGCCGACCCAGTCGCACATGTCGGCGTGTCCAGCCGACACGCCGAAGTCGGGAAAATTTCAGTAGCGCTCTTAAGCCTCTGACCTGCGAATACAACTATCAGTCCAGGTCAAAGCGATTTTGCAAAGTCTGGGTCGGCCACTAGATTCGAAGTGAACATTCCGCTTGATGCGGGATGGAGTCGGCACTCCCGTCAATAGATAACTCACTGCTCCGGCAGCGTGGTCCGAAGGCGGGGGTGTCGACTCATTGTCCGGACCAGCCACCGCGTATCGTGGAGTCCGTGCTTTCCAAGATTCTTGTCGTCATCCCCACCTTCAACGAACGCCTCGCCCTTCCCGTCACGCTGGCCGGACTGTTCGAACAGCAGCCCGACGTCGATGTCCTCATCGTCGATGACGGCTCTCCCGACGGGACGGGAGAGTGGGCCGATGAGCAGGCTCGCGCAGATTCCCGCATCAATGTTCTCCACCGCACCGAGAAGTCCGGACTCGGCATGGCCTATATCGCCGGGTTCGAATGGGCACTCGCGCGTGACTACGAGATCATCTGTGAGTTCGACGCCGACGGCTCTCACCGCCCACTCGACTTGGGACAGCTGCTCGACGCCGCCCGGCAGGGGCGAGGGGATCTCATCATCGGGTCACGGTGGGTGCCGGGCGGAGAGATCGTCGATTGGCCCCGGTCTCGGTACTTCCTCTCCCGCGGCGCGAACGTCTACGTCAACGCCGTCATGGGCCTGGGAGTCAAGGACGCGACGGCCGGTTTCCGCGCGTACACCCGCCCTGTGCTCGAGGCTCTCGACCTCTCCGGTGTGCAGTCGCAGGGATACTGCTTCCAGATCGACATGACCTATCGCACAGTCGAAGCCGGTTTCCGAGTCGCGGAGGTGCCCATCGTCTTCGTCGAACGCGAGTTAGGTGAATCGAAGATGAGCGGTTCGATCATCACCGAGGCTTTCACGAAGGTCGCAGGCTGGGGGCTGACTCGCCGTCGGCGACAGGTGCGTCGCCTGCTGGGCCGTTCCGAGCCCGCCACCTGACCTCCCAAAATTGCTACCTGACGGCGGCTCAGCAACCTGGCGCCAGGTTGCTGAGCCGCCGTCAGGTAGCAAAAAGGGGTGCAGGTCGGAGGACCTGCACCCCTTCAGTGCTCTCAGCGCAGCTGAATCAGCTCTGAGCCGGAACCTCTCCGCGACGGATCGCGAGGCGCTCGTCGAGGAGCACCTGGAGTTCGTCGAAGGACCGGCGCTCCAGGAGCATGTCCCAGTGGGAGCGCACATGCTTGACGGGCTCACCATCGGGTTCGTTGACTCCGACGCGGACACCGATTCCGTGGAGACCGGAATCCCAGGTCGAGGGGACTTCGGCCTCGATCGAGAACGGCACCTTGAAACGGGTTCCGTCTTCGCATTCGAACTCGACCATCTGGCGGGGTGCCGGCTCGACGCCCTCCTCGGTTTCGAGGCTGCGCGAGCCCAACTGTGTTCCGCGGAGACTGCGTTCGCTCATATCTAAGACCTTCCGACTCGACTGCACACCTTGGACGCAATGTAACAGTCTACCGTGCCCGAATATTCCTCGCCGACAGGCTACGGCGGCATTCGCACAGCAGCCCCTGCGGCGCGGCAGTCACTACGCGAAAGAGGCAGCCCCTGCGATCGGAGGTCGGGTCCTCCACTCGAGTGGTTCTTCGGCTCAACCCCGTCGGCGGGCCAGCACGTCGAGGCCGAGTTCCACGTCATCGGTGACGATCCCGTCGACTCCGAGGCCGAGCAGAGACTGCATCGCCTGTTCGTCATTGATCGTCCAGACGTGGACGTGCAGACCCGAGCGATGAGCTCGGTCGACGAAGTCAGCGGTGACCACAGGGATCCGCTTGTACGACGCCGGCACCTGCAGTGCGTCGGCTCCCGGCGGCAGGGGAGCAGCCCCGTGATCGGGAACTCCCGGCAGGCGACCGAGGGCGAACAGCGCGGTCTCCGTCGTTCCCGTCGACGTGCGCACACCGGGCAGAGCGGTGCGCAGGCGACGCAGGGTTCCCGAGTCGAAGGAGGCGAGACGGATACGATCGGCGGCATCGAAATTGTGAACGAAGCGGATCATCGGACCGATGCTGTGCGGTGCCTTGACATCGATGTTCCACAGAACCTGCGGCAAGGTCTCCAGCAGGGCCTCGAGGCGGGAGAGTCGCCCTCCTGCCAGGAGTTCGACATCATCGAGGTCGTCCGCACCGAGCTCGCGGATGGAATGGGACAGTCCGGCGATGCGGGTGAGATCGGCATCATGCGCGGCAAAGAGGACACCATCAGCGGACGCGTGGACGTCAGTCTCCATCCACCGCACCCCGGACGCTGCCGCAGCGGCGAAGGCATCGAGGGTGTTTTCGCTCATCCCCGGCCACAAACCGCCACGGTGCGCAATGATCTCTGGGTCTGCGTTGATCTCCGGCTGGAAATTCATGGTCCAATCCTAATCAGGGTGTTGATTTCGCAGGGGGTCTGTTCAAGGATGGACCTATGAGCTCACACCGCGAACCCATCGAACCCGACGACGTCATCGACGCGACCGCGAAGACCCCGACCGAACGTGCACGCCGGGCTGCCGGACGCGCTTACGGTGCTGCGAGCACCGGTGTGAAGAACGTGCGTGAGGCGGCCTCGACCTCCCGCCTCATCGAAGCCACGGAGAGCAGCGTCAACCGTGCCCTGGGGAGCGTCTCACATGCGATAGATGACGCTGTGCGCAGCGGCAAGGTCGAACGGGCTTTCGACAGGGCCCAGGAAACCGTGACGACGGGAGCCGAAGGCGTCCGGAAACTGGTGACGCGCAAGCCGCGCTGACTGTCACTGAGTTCGGCTCCGGCCGAGAACGGCCCCTGGCCGGCGACGCGCGAACAGACTCAGTGAGCAGGCTCTCTTCTCTGTGGCACACCGATCCGGCGTGCCACATTGCTTTTGTAACAGTTCCTTAATTAGAATCAGTGAACATAACGATCCGATAACTTGGAGTCCCTCCTTGAGCGCTCCGTCGCGAGAGGTCTTCCCCCGCATCTCCGAGTTGCCGAAGCACTGACTGATGACGACGAGGAACACCACTGTGGGCAGACATTCAGCACCGAGCACTAAGCAGACCGGTTCGATCTTCTCTGCGCTGACGGCGAAGAAGAAGGCTGGCCGCCACGCACCCGCCGGCCGGCAGAACACCGCTGGGGGAGTGCTGGCGGCGGTCCGCACCCGCCCAGTGCTCTCCGCCTTCATCGTGCCGACAGCCGCAACGGCTGCCGTCGTCGCATCGAGCCTTGCAATGGCTCCCAGCGATTCCTCCACGGGCGGCGAGGTGGTGGCCGAAGATCCCGCCGTCGCCGTCTCCGAGCCGACGAAGGCCACGGACGAGTTCCTCGCCAAGGCGAAGAAGCAGGCCAAGGAGAAGCCCGCAGAGGTCACGATCGACACGCATGTCGAAACGCCGAGTCCGAAGCCGTCGAAGACCGCTGACAAGAAGACCGAAGGTTCGACCGGCGGGGGAGAGTCGTCCAGCGGCGGTGCCGCCGATGAGAACGACGGGCCATCGAACTCCGGCAGGTCAAGCGGCGAATCCGGCAGCTGCCCGATGTCGTACTACGGCGGCGGTGACGGATTCGACGGCAAACAGACCGCCAACGGTGAGAGCTTCGATACGAACAAGCTCACCGCGGCTCACAAGACACTGCCGTTCGGCTCCAAGGTGAAGATCACGAACACCGCGAGCGGTAAATCCGTGACTGTGCGCATCAACGACCGCGGCCCCTACCACGGCAATCGCTGCTTCGATCTGTCCAAGGCAGCAATGGAGGCAGTCGGCGGCGTCGGTGCCGGACAGATCAACGGCAAATACGAAGTGCAGTGAGGCGAAGCGTTCCGACGCTGACCTGCGGATTCCGAAGTTGCACTCGCAGTTAAACGAATTTCGAACCTAATGCCGGGTTATACGCAAGTAATCAGTCGCAGATTCGTGCGTATACGTCCGGATAATTCTGTCAGTGCGGAATCCGTATTCCTACTTTTGACCTTGGCTTTCGACTGTGGTCTGGCTAACCTGAAGTCACCAACACACCCCCTTTCGAGGAGATCGCCATGTCGGAAGAATCCTGTGACGTCGTCATCATCGGAGCAGGCCCTTCGGGTCTGAGCGCAGCCCGCCGGCTGCGCAGGGCCGGACGCAGCGTCATCGTCCTCGAAGCTCGTGACAGAGTCGGCGGACGCACCTGGACCGAGCACATCGACGGCCAGATGTTCGAAATCGGCGGACAGTGGATCTCCCCGGACCAGACCGCGCTGCTCGCCCTCGTCGACGAACTCGGCAAGGAGACCTACCCGAGGCACCGTGACGGCGACAGCGTGTACATCGCTCCCGACGGCAGCCGCACCGTCTATTCCGGGGAGATGTTCCCGGTAGGGGAGTCGACCCAGGCGGAGATGGAACGTCTCATCGGCCTTCTCGACGAACTCGCCGCTCGTATCGGTCCGAATGCTCCCTGGGATGCCGATGACGCCGCCGAACTCGACTCGATCTCCTTCCACCATTGGCTGCGTGAACAGTCCGAGGACGAACTCGCGTGCGAGAACATCGGACTGTTCGTCGCCGGCGGCATGCTGACCAAGCCCGCCACCACCTTCTCAACTCTCCAGGCCATCCTCATGGCCGCCTCGGCGGGGTCGTTCACGAACCTCGTCGACGATCACTTCATCCTCGACCGTCGCGTCGTCGGCGGAATGCAGTCGGTCTCGGAGCAGATGGCCGAGGAACTCGGCTCGGACACCGTCCGCCTAGAGCAGCCGGCGCGCCGGATCGAATGGTCGGAGACCGGAGTCAGCGTCTCAACTGACGAGCTGTGTGTGAGCGCCCGCTCGGCGATCGTCGCCGTTCCGCCCAACCTCTACTCACGCATCAGCTACTCACCACCGCTGCCGAGGCTCCAGCAGATCTTCCATCAGCACCAGTCCATGGGACTCGTCATCAAAGTCCACGCCACATACGACAGCCCGTTCTGGCGTGAAGACGGGCTCTGCGGAACCGGTTTCGGCGCTTCTCGCCTCGTCCAAGAGGTCTACGACAACACGAATCACGGTGAAGAGCAGGGCACCCTCGTCGGCTTCATCTCAGATGTCAATGCCGATGCCATGTGGGCGCTGGACGAAGACACCCGGCGGACGAAGATTCTCGAAGCCCTCGCCGAGTTCCTCGGTCCGAAGGCACTCGACCCCCGCGTGTTCTACCTCTCTGACTTCGGTGCTGAGGAATGGACTCGGGGAGCATATGCGACAAGCTACGACCTCGGCGGTCTGCACAGGTGGGGTCCCTTCCAGAACGACCCGGTCGGGCCCATCCACTTCGCCAGCTCCGATATCGCCGCCGAGGGCTACCAGCACGTCGACGGAGCAGTGCGCATCGGCACCGCGACCGCCGAGAGGATCCTCGGCGAAAAGTCCTGATCCATGAGCAGCACACAGCCGTCGCCGTCGACGAACTCGAGCGGACTGAGCGCCAAGGGGCTCTCCGCCGGCAAGATCGGTGCCATCGGGGGAGCCGTCATCGGCATCTCCTGTATCGCTCCGGCCTATACGCTGACCTCGGGACTGGGCCCGACGATCTCTGAGGTCGGGGTGCACACCCCGGCCGTGCTGCTCATCGGCTTCGTGCCGATGCTGCTGGTCGTCTTCGGCTACCGGGAACTCAATACGGCTATGCCGGATTCGGGAACCACCTTCACCTGGGCGACCAGAGCATTCGGGCCCTGGTTGGGGTGGATGGGCGGATGGGGTCTCGTCGCCGCCACCGTCCTCGTGCTGTCCAACCTGGCAGCCGTGGCGGTGGACTTCCTCTTCCTGCTGTTGTCCCAAATGTTCTCCGACCCGCAGATCGCCGACCTCACCCGCGTCCTGTGGATCAACATTCCGGTCACGATCATTCTCACCGCTGCCGCGGCTTGGGTGTCCTACCGGGGCGTCGAAGCCACCGAGAAGCTGCAGGTCTGGCTCGTCGCCTTCCAGGTGCTGGCCCTGGGATGGTTCGTCGTCGCCGCAATCGTGCAGGCCTCGAACGGCACGGCCTATGATCCGACCCCGGTCTCACTCGACTGGTTCAACCCGCTGTCTGCCGGTGATTTCTCCACTGTCGCGGCCGCAGTCTCACTCTCCATCTTCCTGTTCTGGGGCTGGGACACCGTGATCACGATGAACGAGGAGGCCAAGGACCCGGAGAAGACTCCCGGCCGGGCAGCCATGCTCACGATCGTGGCGATCGTCATCATCTACATCGCCTGCACGATAGCTGTCATCTCCTTCGCCGGAGTCGGCACCGAGGGACTCGGCGCGGGCAACCCGGAGAATCAGGAATCGATCTTCGCTTCACTCGCCGGCCCGGTCATGGGGCCCTTCGCGGTGCTCGTATCCATCGCCGTGCTCTCCTCCTCGCTGTCGTCGCTGCAGGCGACGATGGTCTCACCGTCGCGGACGATCCTGGCGATGGGCCACTACGGAGCCCTGCCGGAGAAGTACGGCCGCGTCTCCCCGCGGTACAAATCACCGTCGGTGGCCACAGTCACCTCGGCGGGAGCGGCGATCATCTTCTACGTCGTCATGCGTCTGCTCTCGGAGAACGCACTCTGGGACACGATCACCGCTCTGGGACTCATGGTCTGCTTCTACTACGGCATCACCGGCCTGGCCTGCATCTGGTACTTCCGACGCAGCCTGTTCACCTCGGCGCGCACCTTCTTCTTCCGGTTCCTGTTCCCGCTCATCGGGGGAGTGACCCTGCTGGTCATCTTCGTCACCACAGCGGTCGACTCACTCGACCCCGACTACGGATCCGGATCCTCGGTCTTCGGCATCGGACTCGTCTTCGTCCTCGGCATCGGGGTCTTGGCACTGGGCGTGGTCATCATGATCATCCAGTCGGTGCGCCATCCGGACTTCTTCCGCGGACGCACCCTCAAGAAGGGCATCGACGCAGGGTGAACGACCAGCTGGTGGCTCTGCGTCGGGTCCGTGACCGCATCGACCGGGAGTTCGACCAGCCGTTGAGCGTGGTGGATCTGGCCGCAGGTGCGCACATGTCTGCCGGACACCTCAGCCGCCGGTTCAGAGCGGCCTTCGGCGAATCCCCGTACTCATACCTCATGACTCGCAGGATCGAACGGGCCATGGCGCTCATCCGACGCGCGGATCTGACGATCACCGATATCTGCTTCACCGTCGGCTTCTCCTCAGTGGGCACCTTCAGCACCCGCTTCAGCGAACTCGTCGGACTCTCACCGACCCGCTACCGCGACGGCATCGCAGCCGGGGAACACCGGCTGCCGACGATCGTGGTGAAGAACGCACTGCGACCGGTCAGGAATCGAGAAGTGCCACCGGGCTGAGCAGTCTACGATTGCTGTCATGAACATCTCGATCAACGCCAGCTTCCTGCCACATACCGATGCCGAAGAATCCCTCCACTTCTACCGCGATGTCCTCGGCTTCGAACTGCGCCTCGATGTCGGATCCGGACGAATGCGCTGGCTGACAGTCGGGCCGGCCGGCCAACCGGACACATCCGTCGTGCTCACCCCGCCGGTGACCGACCCGACGATCAGCGACACCGAACGTGAGACCATCGCAGCGCTCATGGCCAAGGGCAGCTATGCCGCGATCGTGCTCGCCAGCTCGAACGTCGATGAGGTCTTCGCCGAGGTCGAGGCCAAGGGCGCCGACATCGTGCAGGAGCCGATGGACCAACCCTATGGTCTGCGCGACTGCGCCCTGCGGGATCCTGCAGGCAACATGATCCGCATCCAGCAGAGGGGCTGAAGCGCGTGCACGCAGCCGACAGCCACGATCTCATCCGCGTCAGCGGAGCACGAGAGAACAACCTCAAGAACGTCAGCGTCGAAATCCCCAAACGCCGCCTCACAGTGTTCACCGGCGTGTCCGGGTCCGGCAAGAGCTCGCTGGTCTTCCACACCATCGCCGCCGAATCCCAGCGGATGATCAACGAGACCTACTCTGCCTTCGTCCAAGGATTCATGCCGGCGATGGCACGCCCCGAGGTCGACGTCCTCGAGGGACTGACCACCGCCATCCTCGTCGATCAGGAACGCATCGGAGCGAATCCGCGCTCCACCGTGGGCACGGTCTCGGACATCAACGCGAAGCTGCGGACCCTCTTCGCCCGCGTGGCAGAGCCGAACCTCGGATCGACGAACGCCTACTCTTTCAATGTCGCCACCCTCAGTGGGAAGGGCGCGGTGACCATCGACAAGGGCGAAGGCAGGCAAGTTGAACGCAAGTCCTTCTCCGTCAACGGAGGCATGTGCCCGCACTGTGAGGGAATGGGCACGGCCACGGACATCTCCATCGCCGAGGTGGTCGATGAGTCGAAATCCTTGAACGACGGAGCCATCACCGTCCCCGGGTACAAACCCGGCGGCTGGTCGGTGCGCATGTTCTCCGAATCCGGCTACTTCGACCCGGACAAACCCGTCGCCGACTTCAATGAGACTGAGCGTCACTATCTGCTCTACGCCGAAGGTGAGAAAGTCAAGATCAACGGCACGAACATCACCTTCGACGGGCTGATCCCGCGCATCCGACGGTCGTTCCTGTCCAAGGACCGGGACTCGATGCAGAAGCACATCCGCGAATTCGTCGACCGCGCCGTCGTCTTCACCACCTGCCCCGCATGCGAGGGAACTCGGCTCAACCCGGCCGCCCGGTCCTCACTGATCGCCGGACAGTCGATTGCCGACGTCTGCGCTCTGCAGATCTCAGACATCACGGACTGGCTGGACCAGATCGAACCCGGCACCGCCTCGGCGCTGCTGGACTCCCTGCGAGCGGATGTGCAGGCATTCGACGACATCGGACTCGGATATCTGTCCCTGGACCGATCGGCAGGCTCGCTGTCCGGGGGAGAAGCACAGCGGATCAAGCTGGTCCGTCACCTCGGATCCTCGCTGACCGATGTCACCTACGTCTTCGACGAACCGACGATCGGTCTGCACCCGCACGATATCCAGTCGATGAATGAACTGCTGCTGGCGTTGCGGAACAAGGGCAACACGGTCCTCGTCGTCGAGCACAAGCCCGAGACGATTCTCATCGCCGATCACATCGTCGACCTGGGACCCGGAGCCGGCGAGAACGGGGGAGAGGTCACCTTCACCGGCACGGTCGACGGACTCCGCGGATCCGAGACGCTCACCGGCCGCCACCTCGGCTATACGGCGGCGCTCAAGGACACGGTCCGGGAAGCGACCGGAGCGCTCGAGATCCGACGTGCTCACGCGCATAACCTGCGGGATGTCGATGTCGATGTGCCCCGCGGTGTGCTCACCGTCATCACCGGAGTCGCCGGATCAGGCAAGAGCAGCCTCATCGAGGAATCCCTGCGGGGCCGCGATGAGGTTGTGATGATCGATCAGGCTCCGATCAAGGGGTCCCGGCGCAGCAACCCTGCCACCTATACGGGAATGCTCGAGCCCATCCGGAAGGCGTTCGCGAAGGCCAATGGAGTCAAGCCGTCCCTCTTCAGCACAAATTCCGAGGGCGCCTGCCCGGTGTGCAACGGCGCCGGAATCATCTATTCGGATATGGCGCTCATGGGCGGTGTGTCAGCACCGTGTGATGAGTGCGAGGGCAAGGGGTTCCAACCCGAGGTGCTCGAGTACAGGTTGGCCGGGCTGAATATCCGTGAGGTTCTGGATCTGCCGGTGGACGCGGCGGTCGAGCATTTCGGTGCGGGGGAGTCACACATTCCCGTGGTCGTGAAGATTCTGGGTGTCCTCGCCGAGGTGGGGCTGGGCTATGTCAGTCTGGGACAGCCGCTGACGACTCTGTCCGGGGGAGAGCGACAGCGACTGAAGCTGGCGGTGCATCTGTCGGCGAAGGCCGCTGATGCGGCGCAGGTGATCATCCTCGATGAACCGACGACAGGGCTGCATCTGGCCGATGTCGAGAACCTGCTGCGTCTGCTCGACGGACTCGTCGATTCCGGACGGACCGTCATCGTCATCGAACACCATCAGGCCGTGATGGCTCATGCCGATCACATCATCGACCTGGGACCCGGTGCCGGACACGACGGAGGCTCCATCGTCTTCGAGGGCAGTCCTGCTGAGCTCGTCGCGGGTGCCGAGCAGACCGGATCGCTGACTGCGAAGCATCTTGCCGCCTATGTGAGCGGTTGATGCGCAAATGCCTCAGCAGGTGCAGAACTGCTGGTGGACGGCCAGGGGAGTCGTCTCCGTTCAGGATCCGCTGAGGTTGTACTGAGGCGATTCGGATGCAGATTCTGCGCTCTCGGGTTCAAATGCGGCGTTCGATTCGTTACGGTGTATAACGACTCGGTAACGACCGGGTTACAGAACCGAAATGCAGTCGTACTTTGGAGATACACAGTGAACCTCTACAGCACTAGCCTTCGCAAGGTCGCCCTGCTCGTCGGCGCCGGCGCTGTCGCAGCCGCCGGAATGACCGGCATGAGCGCAGCGGCACCGGCACAGGCGGCCTCGGGGGGCGTCTGGGACAAGGTCGCCGAGTGTGAGTCCGGCGGTGACTGGCACATCAACACCGGGAACGGATACTACGGCGGTCTGCAGTTCTCCGAACAGACCTGGAAGGCCTTCGGCGGTGAAGGAATGCCGCACAAGGCCAGCAAGAAGGAACAGATCCGCATCGCCCAGAAGACGCTGGACGAACAGGGCCCGGGCGCATGGCCTGTCTGTGGCGAGAAGGCCGGGCTCACGAAGAAGAACGGCGCAGCCGATGACGGCGGCGGATCCGGTGGCGACGACGGCAAGAAGGACGATGGCGGCAAGGTCGGCCTCGGCGGAAACGTCACCATCGGCGGCTGAGGTCGCACGATCACCCGATGCTCACCGGTTCGCAGTCACCGACATGTGCTCTGTGAATCGTGAGCCTTAAGATGGCCGTGAGCGACGCATTCGTCGCTCACGGCCATTTCTGTCGTACATACAGCTGCAGATGCCTTCTTCTCGGCTTTGAGTAGAACGCCGATAATATACATTATGTTAAGTACGGTGCCGAACAGACCTTCCCGGGCCCGGAACGGCGTCATCTGAACCATGATGATTGCCGAGGCTGTCGACTCATAGTGCCGATGATTCCCTGCTGGCTCGCACGAGCATATCGATGAACTCATCGATAGCAACGTCGGTCCTGCGGCGGTCGCCTGTCAGCAGCAAGTCGACAACGAGACCCCTGTACTGAGCTACGACAAGAATGGCCAGGGTTTCAGCCCTCGCCGCAGAAATCGCCAGGTGGTCCGTCAGCAGATTGCGCACCGCCGCGGTGAAATCCCTGGACACAGCATCGTGAACGCGTCGACGTCCGTCGTTTGGTCGGCTCGCACGAGTCTGAGCGGTCAGTTCGAACAGGAGTCTGAATTGACGCAATTCGCGATCGGTCGTCAGAGCTCGCCACTGTTTCCTCAGCAGCGTACCCAGATCGGTTACTTCGACGCGGCTGCTTTCGGGCGCTATCCGAGCGATGAAGTCCACACGGATCTCTTCCAGGACCTCGAGCAGCAGCCCCTCCTTCGATCCGAAGTGTCTGAGCAACGTGGTGTGGGTGACGCCGATGGCATCTGCGGCGGGACGAAGGGACAGATCTCCGACGCCGTGCTCAAGTATGTACTCGGTCAAAGCCCCAAGGATCTCGGGGCGTCGATGCTGGAAGCGTAGCGTTCGACCATCAGTCTGGCCACCATTTTCCGAGGTCACGGATCGAGCATAGCAAGCATTCAATTCTCGCCCGGCGTTCTGGCGCCACTCCCCTGTGTTCGCTCATCACCTGGTAAGTACTCACTTTTCATTGAATTACTGCTGCACCTGCGATGGCGCAACTGCCCGTCGTTGCGGGTAAATATGGGTTCCAGCCGGTGCTAGTACCAGTTGGAACTGCTAGTATCGCCCCAGAGTTAAACTCACTTCGAACCGACCTGCTTTGACTGGTCGACAAGTCTATGGGAGACGATGATGACTGATTCACCGAATGAGATGCTTGAAATGGGACTTTTCACCGGAGCTCCGCAGCACACCAACTTCTGCCGAATCAAGGAACTCGCCCCGACCGCAACGATGACTCCCTCACCGAAGCCATATACCTGGCCGGAGGCTGAAGCACTCTCTATTCCCGAGACCTACACATTCAACGGAGAAGAACGCTCAAGCGAGAAGCTGCTGGTGGACACCGACACCGCGGCCCTCCTCGTCATTGTCGACGGAGCGATTCGGTACGAACAGTATTGGCTCACCGGCGGCCCGGACGTGAACTGGCTGTCCATGTCGGTAGCCAAGAGCTTCATTTCGGCGCTGGTCGGGATCGCCATCGCTGAAGGCCGAATCGAGAACATCGACGACCCGATCAGCCGATACGTACCGGTCAATCCAGGATCGGCATACGACGGAGTCCCGATCCGGACCGTGTTGCAGATGTCATCCGGTGCCCGATGGAATGAGGACTACTCCGATACGGAGTCCGACATCTTTCAAGTCAGTATGGCAATGTTAGGAGTAGGCGGTGGCCTGGATGACTTCGTCGCGCGGATGGTTCGCGAGCATGAGCCCGAAACTGTATGCCGTTACAATTCGGGCGAGACCCAGATTCTGGGTGCCCTGATCGCCCGGGCAACGGGGCATTCTGTCGCAGACTACATGCAGGAGAAGCTAGTCAACCCTTTGGGATTCGAGTCTCCCGGATACTGGGTCACCGACCTCGCGGGTACGGAGATGTCCTATGCCGGACTCAATCTCACCGCGCGTGATTTCGCCAGGCTGGGAGAGCTGTACCGCAATGAAGGCAGCTGGCAGGGTCGACAGATCGTGGACGAACAGTGGGTGCGGGACTCGACAAGCATCAACTCCGCGATTCGCGAACCTGGGAAGCCACTGGTGGGAGACCACGCAATGTCTCTCGGCTACGGGTACCAATGGTGGATTCCTGCGGGTGATCGCGGCGGCTACAGCGCTATCGGCGTTCTCAACCAGTTTGTCTATGTCGACCCTGAGACCGAATCAGTCATCGTAAAGCTCTCGGCAAACCGGAATTACGGAACGGCCAACACCGAAGAAGTCAATCGCGACGCCGAGAATGTGGAGTTCCTTCGCGCAATAGCCCAGCGTGCACACTGATCCGCGGCCGTCTGCTCAGCAACGCGCGACAGGCAGAGGGCCGACCGGCGTAGGCACTCCCCCACAGTGAACTGCAGGTGCAAACGGCACGGAGCGCCCGCTGATACTAGGATTCCTTAGCTCACAGCGATCCCCGGCAGCGGAAAGGTCAATGCACTGTAGACGAAGCTGCAGGATTTCCCCTTGGGCAAGCATCTGTTCACTCAGGCCGTGTGCTTCAAGGCTCCCTATTTCTGTACCGCCCACCCGCTCATCCATGAGATGGGCCCAATGTTAAGTAAAGATCAGAGGGCCGCTCTCCGCCGCTGCGTCTATGGTGGACACTGACGAAACGGGGCCACCGACACAGATGAACATTCGACGACGAATCAGGAGTTGATATGGCACAGCGGACACCGGCAATGAGGCCGACCGGCGAACCTGTCGTCGATGCTCTCGACCGCGCGCAGGGTCCGCGCCGAGCCGAAGCTGAGGAACTGTGCGCACTTTTCGGTGCGGTCTCCGGCGAACAGCCTGTCGTTTGGGCCTCGCGGATCATCGGCTTCGGCGAAGTCGCGTACACATACGAGTCAGGCCATAGCGGCATCGTGCCGGTCCTAGCCTTCTCCCCCGCCGCACGTCAGCACACGATCTACCTGACAAGCGACTTCGAGGACCACTGGCCGGATCTCATGGCGCGACTGGGCAGCTACCGCAGCAGCACGGCCTGTCTGTATCTCACTCGCCTCAAAAACATTGACCGCGGCGTGCTCCGCGAGCTGCTCGTGCGCACTCGCGACCACACACTGGCCGAATGGTCTGACTGTGATTGAGAGCACGCACCTGCTAGGGTCTACTGCAAAGTAACTTAGCTCACAGCGGCAGCGGACGATCAGCTCGGCTCCTCAGCAGAATCCTCGTATCGCCCGCACGGAAGGACCACACGATGACCGCAGACCCAGCACCGCTCACAGCGATCCCCGGCAGCGGAAAGATCAATACGCTGTGGAAGAAGTTGCAGGACTTCCCCCTGGGCAAGCATCTTTTCACTCAGGCCGTGTGCTTCAAAGCCCCCTATTTCCGCACTGTCCACCCGCTCATCCATGAGATGCGTCCGGGCTATTGCCGAGTCAGCGCGCCGAATCGCCGCGGAGTGCGCAACCATATCGGCACCTACCATGCCATTGCCTCGTGCAATATGGCAGAGATCGCCGGCGGCATGATGACCGAAGCCACGGTCCCCTCCACACATCGCTGGATTCCCGCCGGAATGACCGTCGAATACAAGGCCAAGGCAGACACGAACGTCACCGCGATTGCGCGCCTCGACGAGATCCCGGTCTTCGGCGACGATAAGTTCGACCTTGTCGTGCCTGTCGACGTCATCGATGCCGAAGGCACCGTCTTCGTCACCGCGCACATCACCATGCACATCTCAAAGAAGAAGGCTCAGTAGTTCCGAGCAGTTCCACTCACGACCGTTCAGCGACCGGAGATCCGGAGCACGCGCTCAGCAGGTGATGCCGGCAAACCGTCTTCGGCACGTGGGTGCGCATACCCTCCGGTCGACCCGAGCTGAACGATGAGATCCCCGAGTTCAGCAGCGATGAATACAGCCAATTCGTCATCAATCGGCCACGGCTCTCCGGTCCCCCTGGACAGATCTGCGGCATGGAGCGCGAGCTCGAGGATGCGCATCCGCACCAACTGCTTGCCAGGGATCTTTCCGATGCGATGCGCCACAGTGACCTCGAGGTCGCACTCCCCCGCCAATGACCGGAAGGTCCGCTCCTGGACCCAGAACGCTTCGAGAAGGTCTTCGCCGAGGTGGTCGACTCCCCTGGTCGCCTCCACTTCAGCAGGTTCGGCCTGCCCAAGCAGCTTCGCATAGCGCAGGCCACCACCGACGAGGTGATTGATGAGCTCACGATTAGTCCATTCTGGGCAGCCACTGACGGCGTCGAGGTCACCTGGTCTCACGCGGGCGAGGGCCGTGACCCAACAGGTCTCCGCACGGTCGAGTGCCTCATCGATGACCGGATCCATGTAACGCTCCCACTCCCCTACTCGCGTGCGGACCATCATAGTGTCGTGTCCAGCACCCCGAATCGGCTTCGCCTGCGCTGGCGGCTCATCGATTCCCCTGATGGCTCTCATCGGCAGAACTGTTCCCGGCATCTGAGATACCGACCAGTTGGACTCCAATTCGTCGACCCCGCGGGTTAGATTGCACTCACACGTGATGCGGCACACAGCGAAGTCTGCGCATCAGTGGCCCTCAGTCCAACGAAGAAATGAGAACCAGATGAATCTGGCCACCGAATCGGCCGACTATATCGGCCTCGCAAATGCACCGATTCTCTGGATCCTCGCGATGGCGGTGATGGGCGTCGTCGTCGTGCAGTCGCTCATCTACATGACAGCGGTGAAGAAGAACGCCGAGTCCGCAGGAATGAGCCAGACGGAAGTCCGTTCGGCATTCCGCGCCGGTGGGGTCGCCGCGATCGGACCGTCTCTTTCGGTGGTCCTCGTCGCCATCGCTCTGCTGCCGCTGTTCGGCACTCCCCCGGTCGTCGTCCGCGTCGGGCTCATCGGATCTGCCGCCACCGAGGTGGCCTCCGCCTCTCTGGCAGCAGGAACCATGGGCGCCAATCTCGGTGACGAGACCTTCACCCGCGGAGTCTTCATCGTCGCTCTCATGGCGATGAGCCTGTCGGGAGCAGGCTGGATGATCTCCACCCTCATTCTCACCCCGATCTTCAAACGCAGCTCCCACAAGCTCGAGAAGGTCAACCCGGCACTCATGTCGATTATCCCGGGTGCGGCACTGCTCGCGGCCTTCGCGGCACTGACTTTCCGCGAGCTGCCCAAGTCACCGACCCACGTCATCGCCGTCATCGTCTCGGCCGTGGTGATGAGCATCTGCCTGCTGTTGGCCAAAATGCTCAAACTGAACTGGCTGAAGGAATGGGGACTGGGATTCTCCCTGCTCATCGGCCTCGTCGCCGCCTACTTCGCCCATTATGCCGGTCTCGGACTGCCCGAAGCCTGAGGAGAGAACATGTCATCGATCATCACGTCGCCTTCACACGCGGCATTCGAACGCACCACCAGCCGGTGGGGTTCGATCACCCTGTTCATCGGATTCCTCATCGCCACCTCGGTGCCCTTCTATCTGCTGTTCGTCGCGGATGCGAACATCGACGTCGGGCAGATCCTCAAGGGATTCCTCGCCGTGTTCGCCGTCTACGGAGTCTTCTATATCGTCGAACCTCTCACCTACTTCCCGATCCTCGGACCCGCCGGCATGTACCAGGCATTCATGATCGGCAACGTCGCGAACAAACTGCTGCCCTCGGCGATCGTCGCTCAGGATACGATCGGCGCGAAGCCCGGAACCCGCAAGGGCGAGTATGCGGCAACGATGGCCATCTGCGGGGCCGCGATCATCCACGTCGCCTCTATGGTCATCTTCGTCGGAATCCTCGGCACCTGGCTGGTCGCCCTTATTCCTGAGCCGATCACCCTCGTCGCGAAGCTCTATATCCTCCCGGCCATCCTCGGCGGTGTCACCGTTCAGCTCATCGCCTCGCTCAAGCAGCTCAAATCCACACTCATCGCTCTCGGCATGGCGGCACTGGTCATTCTCGTGCTCGTTCGGCTGCTTCCCGTACTCGCTCCCGGAGACGTCGCCATCGTCGTGTTCCTGACCATCCTCATCACGTGGTTCACCCGCAGCAAGTCGGTCACGGACAAGAAGGCCGGTGGTGACGGCACCGAAACCGTCGGCATCAACTGACGACGGAATGCGCCCGGCGCTCGACCCCCGAGATCGCCGACCGAATTCGAGAATTCCTGCCAAGATGGCACCAGACCACTGCTGAAAGGACGATATGTCTCTCAACCCCGCCCTCCGCGCGTCGATCAGTGCTGATCTCGACCAGACGATCACGGACTACAAGCACTTCCACCAGACACCCGAGCTGTCGATGCAGGAGACGAACACCGCCGCTGACATCGCCTCCCGTCTCCAGTCCCTCGGACTCACCACCCACACCTTCGGCGGCACCGGAGTCGTGACCGTGATCGAAAACGGTGATGGGCCCGTCATCGGATACCGCGCCGATATCGATGGACTGCCGATCACCGAGGACACCGGACTCGACTACGCTTCTACCGCCGACGGCACTCTTCCCGACGGCGGGACGACGAAGGTCATGCACGGCTGCGGCCACGATACGCACATCACGGTCGGGCTCTACCTGGCCAAGCACCTCCTCGCACACACGGACCTGTGGTCGGGAACCGTGGTCATGATCTTCCAGCCCGGTGAGGAGACCGGCCAGGGTGCGCGCGCAATGCTCGACGACGGGCTCTGGGGCCGGATTGTGCGTCCCGAAGTGATCTTCGGTCAGCACGTGTGGCCGATCCCCGCCGGGCACCTCTACGTCAGCAGCGGCACCGCCATGGCGATGTCCGACTGCCTGTGTGTGACCGTCAGAGGCCTGCAGACGCACGGTTCTCAGCCGGAGAATGGCATCGACCCGATCGTGCTCGGCGCATATATGATCACCCGCCTCCAGTCGGTCGTGTCCCGTGAGATCTCGGGCAACGATATGGCCGTCGTCACCGTCGGCACGTTCCACAGCGGGCTCAAAGAGAACATCATCCCCGACTCAGCGGAGTTCACACTCAATATCCGCACCTTCACCGAGGAGGTCCGCGAAGTCGTCCTCGAACGCGTCCGCCGGATCATCCTCGCCGAGGCTCTGGCTTCCGGAGCCCCGGAACCCGAGATCGAGGAGATGTACCGGTTCCCGCGCTGCTTCAATGACCCCGCGGAGACCGAGTCGTTCCTCACCCACGTCGGCGCCGAACTCGGAACCGACCACGTCCACCTCGAACAGCCGTCGACCGGCAGCGAGGATGTGGGAGCATTCGGCGACGATATCGGAGTGCCCTACGTGTACTGGTTCTTCGGCGGCTACTCCCCCGCGAAGTTCGAAGGCGGGCAGACCCCGCCTGGGAACCACTCCCCGTTCTTCGCCCCCGACGATGTCGAGACCACGCTCGAGACCGGCATCAGGGCCGCACTGTCTGCAGTGCTGAACAAGGTCGGAAAGGACCGCGCATGAGTGAGGAGATGCTGTGGTGGTCGACCCGTGAGCTGGCAGCCCAAATCGCTGCCAAAGAAGTCTCGGCCCGTGAGGCGCTGCAGGTCCATCTCGACCGCATCGATGAGGTCAACCCAGCCCTCAATGCCGTCGTCACCCGTGATGACGAGGCCGCCTTCGCTCAGGCTGAAGCCGCCGATGCCGCGGCTGCCCGCGATGAGAGCTTCGGACCGCTGCACGGGGTGCCGATGACTCACAAGGACACTCACGACACAGCGGGAATGCGCACGACCTGGGGATCGCCGCTCATGGCCGACCACATGCCCGAATCCGATGCGCTCATCGTCGCCCGCCTCAGAGCCGCGGGGATCACGACGACAGGCAAGACGAATGTTCCCGAGTTCGCTGCCGGTTCGCACACCTTCAACGAACTGTTCGGCACGACAGTGAATCCCTATGACCGGACCAAATCCGCCTCGGGTTCCTCCGGCGGTGTGGGTGCAGTCCTCGCAGCAGGCATTCAGGCCTCCGGGGACGGGTCGGATATGGGTGGATCGCTGCGCTCTCCTGCATCGTTCAACAATGTTGTGGGCCTGCGACCGAGCAACGGCCGCATCCCGCACGTGCCGCCGGGCAACCCGTATGCGTGGCTGTCGCAGAGCGGATTCATGGCACGCACGGTCTCCGATGTGGCACTGCTGATGTCGGTGGCCGCCGGGCCGCACGCCTCGGCTCCGGGATCGACACCAGACCCGGGTGGTCTCTTCGACCTCCCGGAGTTCGCGCTCGGTGCGGACCGCTCCCCCGACCTCACCGGTCTGCGGGTCGGCTTCAATCCCGATCTGGGAGGACTGCTGCCGATCGAAACCGAGGTTGCCGAGATCGTCGCGTCGACTGCGCCGGTGTTCAGCGACCTCGGTGCCCATGTGGATGCGCAGATTCCGAACCTCACCGACGCCGATGAGGTGTTCAATGTTCGCCGTGCCCTCGACTTCGTCAGCTCCTGGGGAGGACTGTATGAGGCGCATCCGGACATGATCAAGGAATCGGTGAGGTGGAACATCCGCATGGGTCTCGATCTCACCGGCGCCGAGGTGGCCTCGGCCGAATCCGCTCGCTCTCGCCTGCACAGCGAGATCGACCGCTACTTCACCGGTCACGACGTTCTCGTGCTCACCACCTGCCAGGTCCTGCCGTTCGACGCGGGAATCGAGTATCCGACGCAGATAAACGGGGTGCAGCTGAGCAGCTACCTCGACTGGATGCGCGCGCTGTGTCTCATCTCGGCAACCGGGTGCCCCGCGATCTCGGTGCCGGCCGGGTTCTCGGAATCGGGTCTGCCTGTGGGGGTTCAGATCGTGGCGAAACCAGGTGCTGATGTCGAGCTGCTCCGTGTCGCTCATGCCTTCGAAGCCGCGACCGGACACCACTCCCGGCGGCCGGCACTCTGAGCAGGACTCGGCGCTGAGTTCCGAACAGCTGTCGTCCCTCGTTCGAGGCAGGTATGGCATACCTGGGAAGAGTTTGCCGAGCCTTTCCACACTGGAACCGTTCTAGAAAAGGTGTCAGGATATTCTCTAAGCAGGCGGAATGGATCCGCCTCGAACCGCAAAGGAGTAAAAGATGCACCTGAGCCCCGCAATGCAGAAGGTCCTCAACGAGCAGGTCACCCTCGAACTCGAAGCTTCGCTGGTCTACCTGCAGCTCTCCATCCAGATCGACGATCTCGATCTTCCCGGCATGACGCGCTGGATGCGCGCTCAGTCCGAAGAAGAGCAGGTTCACGCCGCAAAGTTCACCCAGCACTGCCTCGACCGCGGATTCGCTCCTCAGATCGGCGATATCGCCGCTCCGAAGGTCTCGGGATCGCAGCCGATCGACTTCTTCAAGGCCGCTTTGGCCCACGAGGAGAAGGTCTCGGAGTCCATCCGCAACCTCTATCGCACCGCCCAGGCAGAAGCCGATCTCGACGTTCTGCCGCTGCTCCACTGGTTCATCGATGAGCAGGTCGAGGAAGAGTCGAGCATCTCCGAGATCATCGGCCGCCTCGAGCGCGTCGGCAACGACGGCGCCGGTGTCCTGCGCATCGATTCCGAACTCGGCTCACGCCACCCCGATATCACCGCAGACAGCGAGTGACATACTCACCTTCAGCGCTCATATCGAACGTCCCGAGTTGAGTGAGCATTCGGAGCGAGTGAATGACGGCCGACCCCAGCCCGGGGTCGGCCGTCATTCTGTTTGACCCCGAGGCATCGGAGAGGAGTTCGTCTTCAGCCGAGCACGAATTGTCCGATGACGAGCACGACCGGCAGCGTCACGAGCATTGCGACGGTCTGGCCGGCGATGAGGGCGGCCATGAGCTTCGCATCTCCCCCGAGCTGCCGGGCCATGACATAGCCGGAACTCGCTGTCGCAATTGACTGGAAGATCAGCCCGACCAGCGCCGGCACCGCTGGGATGTCGAAGGCGGACAGAGCCGCCAGTGACAGCCCAGGCAGCACGACCAGCTTGATGAGGGTCGAGACGACTATGGCTCGGGCATGGTCTCGCCCGGAGAACGTCTGCAGGCCGGCACCGACACACAGCAGACCGATGGGCAGCGAGGCGGCAGCCAACGGGTCGAGGACGGTTGCTGCCACACTCGGCAGACCGAGCCCACTGACGTTCGCCACGACCCCGGCGACACAGCCGAGCACCAGAGGATTCGTCACGATGGCGCGCAGCAGCGCAAGCAGAGAGCTCGGACCCGTGCGCAGGAACTCGAAGCCGAGGCTCGAGATGACATTCACCGTGGGGACGAGGATCGCGGCGACGATAGCAGCAACAGCACTGCCTTCCGAGCCGAACAGGCTTCCCGCCAGGGACAGGCCGATATAGGTGTTGAAGCGGATTCCACCCTGCAGCACGGAGGTGAAGGCGGGCAGATCGTCAGCGACGACTCGGCGGGCAACGACGATGCCGACGGACACGATCACAGTGGGAACCACGAGCGCCGCTGCCAAGCGCGCGAGCGGGACATGGGCCACGTCCACCTCGGCGACGGAGGTGAAGAGGAGAACCGGCAGCAGACAGTAATAGGCGAGCTTCTCCGCGCCCGACCAGAACTCCGGACTCCGAAATCCCGGCAGCCGTCTGAGCCCGAGGCCGACAGCGATGAGCACCGTGACGGGAAGAAGGGCGAGGAGTATGGGAACCAGGCTCACAGGCTGAGAATTTCATGAGTTTGGAATCATTTCAAAGTTGAGTGTGTTTGACTCAATGTAGGACCCGAACGAAAGGAAGCACATGGCTACACGTTTCGACCCCATCCGTGACATCGACCGATTCTTCTCCGAGGTGACCCGCACCCCGAATGCGACCACCTTGCCGATGGACCTCTACCGTGACGGAGAAGTCTTCATCGCCCGCATCGACATGCCCGGAGTCGATCCGAGCAGCATCGATGTCGACGTCGAGGACCGCACGCTCACGGTTCGTGCTCGCCGCGAATCCGAGGTCGCCGACAAAGACGTGAAATGGCTGACGCGGGAACGCACCAACGGCACCTATGCTCGCCAGCTCACGCTGGGCAACCGGGTTGCTTTGGACCGTATCCGCGCCGATTACAGCGATGGCGTGCTCACGCTGACGATCCCTGTCGCCGAGGAAGCTCGCCCACGGAAGATCGCCGTCTCTCACGACTCAGGACAGACCGCCCCCGAGGTGGTCGAATCGTCCTCGTCGGACGAGCCCCGTTCCCCCGGCATCGACGGCTGATTCCAGCTCAGCATTCCGGCGCACAGAAGTGGGTCGCACCTGAACACCAGGGTGTGGCCCACTTCTTTCGTTCAGCGCCGTTCCAGGAGGTAGGCCAGGCAGATATACGGCAGATCCACCGTGTCCGGCACCGGGTGTTCGACACGGAGGTATTCGCGCAGGTTCGATTCGACTCGGGTCCGCGTCTGCTGGCCGGAACGCAGCCAGTAGGAACGCGTGCGAGCCAGATCGACGATTCCATCGACGGACAGCTCAGTGGTGAAGTCGACGAGCAGATGATCTGTGAGAGCCAGTCCCCCGCCGGGGTGAGGTCTGTACTGAGGTCGGTAGACGTCACCGGCGTGCATGATCCGGCTCAGGCGCAGCACCCAGTCGATGCGGACATCGAGCTGGTTGATGAGAATGAGCAGCCGACCTCCGGGTCTGAGGATGCGGGCGACCTCGGCGGCGGCTCTCGCTTCGTCGAACCAATGCCACGCCTGAGCTACAGTGACGAGGTCGAGGCTTTCCGAATCCAGGCCGGTGTCCTCAGCCGTGCCCACACGGGTCGGTGCAGGATTGCGTTCGAGTGCGGCCGTGTCGGGATCGACGGCGATGAGATCCGTACCGTGTGCGAGCAGCCTGCGACTGAGTATCCCGGTGCCCGCACCGAGGTCGCACACCCGCAGTTCGGACCAGCGCCGGTTCCAGCCGGTCAGAGCCAGATCGAGTGCGGCGTCGGGATAATCGGGACGCACCTCGTCGTAGACTCCGGCCTGAGCACCGAAACCGCGCCCGTGGGCGGCCTGTGCGCGTGGTCGCACCATCTGAGTCTGCCTTTCACCGAGTCTCCAACGGTCGTTCGGGCGACCGCTGCAGACCACTCTAGCGTCGGTGGTGTTCAGCGAGTCGATAGGATGGAGACAACGGCCCGTTCCCAGCCCTAAGGAGCCAGCATGTCCGCACCGTCCGACCTCCCATCCAAATTGGATGAGGCCTCCGCCGCCTACGAGGAATTCGCCTCTCGAGGCCTCGCTCTCGACATCACGCGGGGCAAGCCGGCCCCTGAGCAGCTCGACCTCGCCGCCGATCTGCTCACTGCTGTCAGCGGTGACGACGTCTTCACTCCCGGTGGGGTCGACACTCGCAACTACGGCGGTCTCGACGGGCTCGTCGAGCTGCGAGAGATCTTCGCCCCGCTGTTCAAGGTGCCGGCCGCCCAGCTTTTGGCCGGAGGCAATGCCTCTCTGACATTCATGACCCAGGCGCTGACCTTCGCCCTGATGCATGGGACGGCCGTCGATGATCGCCCATGGGGTCACGGGCCGCACAAGCTCCTGTGCCCCGTCCCCGGCTATGACCGCCATTTCACCCTGGCCGAATCCCTCGGTTTCGAACTGCTGACCATTCCCATGGACGAGGAGGGCCCGATCATCGCCGAGGCGCAGCGCCTGGCAGATGATCCGGCGGTCAAGGGCATGTGGCTGGTGCCGATGTATTCCAATCCCACAGGCGTCACCATCACCGAGGCGCGGGCACGCGAACTCGCGGCGATGCCGACCGCTGCGCCCGATTTCGCTCTGCTGTGGGACAACGCCTACGGGGTGCACCACCTGCGTGAGGACCATCCGGTCAATCTCGACATCCTCTCTCTGTGCGCCGAGGCGGGCAATCCCGAACGGGCATGGATCTTCGCCTCGACCTCGAAGATCACTCATGCTGGGGCCGGAGTGTCGTTCTTCGCCGGTGGCCCGGCCACAGTCGACTGGATGCGAGCCAATCTCGGGAAGGTCGCGATCGGCCCCGACAAGATCAATCAGCTGCGCCATGTCCGGTTCTTCTCCGACTCCGCCGGAGTCGAAGCGCATATGCGCAGACATGCCGCGATCATCGCACCGAAATTCGATGCCGTGCTCAAGGCGCTGGAGGACGGACTCGGGGCAGACGATCTGGCACACTGGACCTCCCCGGACGGCGGTTACTTCATCACTCTGACCACGATGGAGGGCATCGCCGATCGGGTCGTCAAACTCGCCGCAGAAGCCGGAGTCAAGCTGACTCCGGCTGGAGCCACTCACCCGTACGGGCTGGACCCGCATAACAACATCATCCGCATCGCCCCGACGATGCCGACTCTCGACGAGGTCGAACTCGCTGCTCAGGGGCTCGTTGCCTGTGTGCGGCTGGCCAGCTATGAAAAGCTTCTGGCCGGCTGAACTCCAAGCCGAGTCTGATTCCCGCGCAGAACCTCAGTGCCAAGCGGAGCCGGACAGTGAGACATACGTCTGACCGCAGGAGCAGACAGGTCCGCCCCGAACCGAATGGTTCGGGGCGGACCTGTCTGCCGCTGGCGTTTCTCGGCTGCGGCTGGGGTTCGGCTCAGTATTCGTAGAAGCCGCGCCCTGACTTCACACCGAGCATTCCGGCATCGACCATACGTGAGAGCAGGATCGGCGGCTTCGCGGCCGAATCGCCGGTCTCCTCATAGATGCTCTGCGCAGCGTAGAGGCAGGTGTCGAGTCCGACGAGGTCGGCGAGCTTGATCGGGCCCATCGGGTGGGCACAGCCGCCGACCATTCCTGCATCGATGTCTTCCTTCGTCGCGAACCCGGACTCGAGCATCCGGATGGCGCCGATCAGGTACGGGATCAGCAGTGCATTGACGATGAAGCCGGGACGGTCTTCTGCCTGGATCGGGTTCTTACCGAGCACTTCCGTCACGAATCCCGTGACAGTGTCACGGACATCCTCGGCGGTGACGACCGAGGAGACGATCTCCACCAGCGGCTGCACGGGTGCCGGATTGAAGAAGTGGACTCCGAGCACGCGTTCGGGACGCGAGGTCGACTGCGCGAAGCGAATGATCGGCATCGACGAGGTGTTCGAGGCGAGGATCGCCTCCGGGTCGGTCACGACCTTGTCGAGTTCAGCGAAGATCGACTTCTTGATATCCTCGTTCTCACTCGCTGCTTCGATGACGAGCTGGCGGTCGGCCAGGTCGTTGATATCAGTGGTGAACCGCAGTCGGCCCAGTGCCTCGTCGCGGGCTGCGGCATCGAGCTTGCCCTTATCCACTGCGCGAGTCAGGGACTTCTCGATGCGGGCACGACCGGCGGCGGACGCCTCCTCGTTGATCTCACGGACGATGACGTCGAGCCCGGACTTCGCCAGCACCTCGGCGATTCCGGCTCCCATGAGTCCGCTGCCGATGACGGCTGTGCGCTGAATGCTCATAAACTTCTCCTTCTCAGTCGGATTGATGGATGGTGCGCGAATCGGTCTGCTCAGGACATCCGAGCGAGGAACCAGTCGGCCGAACGGATCGCCTTCATAGCTTCTCGCCGGCGCTCACCGGGCAGGGTCTGGATGTAGACCTGCCCGTCGAGATGGCCCACCTCGTGTTGGAGCATCTGAGCGAAGACCTCCGTGCCTTCGACCTCGATCGGCTGATTCTTCGCATCCACCCCGCGCACCCGAGCGAACTCGTAGCGCGGAGTGGGAAAGAACAGTCCGGGGACGGAGAGGCAGCCTTCTTCGATATCGCGCAGCTGCCCGCCGAGTTCGACGATCTCCGGGTTGATGACATAGCCGGTGCGACCGTCGAGGTCGTAGCCGAAGGCGCGCAGGCCGACCCCGATCTGTGGGGCGGCAACCGCCGCACGGCCCTCGGGCCGTGCGGTGTCGACGAGGTCGGCGGCCATGGCTTCCACACTGTCGTCGAAGACGGTCACCGGTTCACACTTGCTGCGGAGCACGGGGTCGCCCCACAGGCGGATCTCGCGTTCAGGCATCGATCACCACAACGAGGTCTCCGCCTTCGAGCTGTTGGACATCGGCGATGGCCACACGGGAGATGCTTCCCGCCGTCTGCGTGGTGATCGTCGCTTCCATCTTCATAGCTTCGATCGTGGCGACGGTGTCGCCGACGGCGACCGCGTCTCCCTCGTGGACCTGCATGGTCACCACGCCGGCGAACGGGCTGCCCACATGGCTGCTGTTGTTCGGGTCGGCCTTCTCTGCCGTCTTGACCTCGCTTTCGACGGACCGGTCACGCACCTGCAGCGGACGCAGCTGTCCATTGAGAGTGAACATGACCGAGCGCATCCCGCGTTCGTCGGTTCCGCCGATGGCCTGGACGCCGATGAGCAGGTTCTTGCCCTTCGACAGCTCGACGGCATGCTCTTCGCCGCCGGTCAGACCGTAGAGGTATTCGGAGGTCTCGACGACGGAGAGGTCACCGTAGTTCGAGCGCATCGCCTGGAACTCCTTCGTCGGTCCGGGGAACAGCAGCTCGTTGAGCTTGTCCTTCCGGTCTCGGCCCGGTGTCTCCAAGGCAGTCGCATCCGCAGGTTCGAGATGCTCGACGAGCGGCTTGGCGGTGCGACCGGCCAGGGCCTTCGTGCGGAACGGCTCGGGCCATCCGCCCGGAGGGTCGCCGAGGTCGCCGTTGAGGAATCCGATCACCGAATCCGGGATGTCGAACTTGTCCGGGTTCTCCGCGAAATCCTCAGGTGCGACTCCGGCGCCGACGAGATGGAGCGCCAGATCACCGACGACCTTCGAGGACGGTGTGACCTTGACGAGATGGCCGAGGATCGAATCTGCGGCCGCATACATGTGCTCGATGTCTTCGAACCGCTCCCCCAGGCCGAGTGCCACAGCCTGCTGACGCAGGTTCGACAGCTGTCCGCCGGGGATCTCGTGACGGTAGACGCGACCGGTCGGTCCGGCGAGTCCGGATTCGAAGGGTGCGTAGAGTTTGCGCACCGATTCCCAGTAGGGCTCGAGGTCGCTGACAGCATCGAGACTGATGCCTGTGTCGCGGTCGGTGTTCTCGAATGCGGCGACGAGAGCCGACAGGCTCGGCTGGCTGGTGGTTCCGGCCATGGCCGCCGAAGCGGCATCCACGGCATCGGCACCGGCCGCGGCCGCAGCATAGAGGGTGGCCAGCTGTCCTCCCGCGGTGTCGTGGGTGTGGACGTGGACAGGGAGGTCGAAGTTCTCGCGCAGAGCCGTCACGAGCTTGGCTGTGGCGGCAGGGCGCAGCAGACCGGCCATGTCCTTGATCGCGAGCACATGGGCACCGGCGTCGACGATCTGCTCGGCCAGGCGCAGATAGTAGTCCAGCGTGTAGAGCTCTTCCTTCGGATCGAGGATGTCAGAGGTGTAGCACAGGGCCACCTCGGCCAGCGAGGTGTTCGTTCCACGCACGGCTTCGATCGCCGGGCGCATCTGCTCGACGTCGTTGAGTGCATCGAAGATGCGGAAGATGTCGATGCCTGTGCGAGCCGCCTCGTCGACGAATGCGTCGGTGACCTCGGTCGGGTACGGGGTGTAGCCGACCGTGTTGCGGCCACGCAGGAGCATCTGCAGGTTGATGTTGGGCACCGTGGCGCGCAGAGCCTCGAGACGCTCCCAGGGATCCTCTCCGAGGAAGCGCAGTGCCACATCATAGGTGGCACCGCCCCAGGCTTCGATGCTGAGCAGCTCGGGCGTCATCCGCGACACGTGGCCGGCCACGGCCAGAAGGTCGCGGGTGCGCACGCGGGTGGCCAACAGCGACTGGTGAGCATCACGGAATGTCGTATCGGTGACGGCGAGGGCCGTCTGCTCGCGAAGGGCGCGGGCGAAACCCTCGGGTCCGAGCTCGGCGAGACGGTCGCGGCTGCCCGGGACGGGGCTCTCGGAGAGATCGATGTTCGGCAGCTTGTCGCCGGGGCGGATGCGCAGGCCCGGTTCGCCGTGGGGACGGTTGACCGTGACATCGGCGAGGTAGTCGAGCAGCTTCGAGCCGCGGTCGGCGCTCACGCGGGCGTCGAAGAGCTGCGGACGTTCGTCGATGAAGGAGGTGGACAGGTCGCCGGCGACGAATGCGGGGTCGTCGAGGACGGCCCGCAGGAATCCGATGTTCGAGGACACACCGCGGATGCGGAACTCCGCCAGAGCGCGCTTGGCACGGCCGACGGCCTGCGCGAAGTCGCGGCCACGGCAGGAGAGCTTCACGAGCATCGAGTCGAAGTGGGGGCTGACCGCGGCTCCGGCGTGGACGGTTCCGCCATCGAGGCGCACGCCTGCACCTCCGGCTGAGCGGTAGGCGGTGATGGTGCCGGTATCGGGGCGGAACGAGTTCGCGGGATCCTCAGTGGTGATGCGGCATTGGAGGGCCGCACCCTTGATGCGCATCTCGTCCTGGCGCAGGCCGATCTCGTCGAGGCTCGCGCCGGCGGCGATGCGCATCTGCGAGGCCACGATGTCGACGTCGGTGATCTCCTCGGTCACGGTGTGCTCGACCTGGACTCGGGGGTTCATCTCGATGAACACGTGCTTGCCGGCGCGGGGGCCGTCGGTTTCGAGGAGGAACTCCACGGTACCGGCGTTCTGGTATCCAAGAGCCTTCGCGAATTTCAGAGCGTCTGTGTGCAGTGCGTCTGCGATCTCGGGATCGAGGTTCGGTGCCGGAGCGATCTCGACCACCTTCTGGTGACGGCGCTGAACCGAGCAGTCGCGTTCGAACAGGTGGATCGCGTTCGAGTCATTGTCGGCCAGCACCTGAACTTCGATATGACGGGGACGCTGCACTGCCTGCTCTATGAAGACGGTGGGATCGCCGAAGGCGCCTTCGGCTTCGCGCATGGCGGCTTTGAGGGCGTCTTCGAGGTCGGAGGCCTGAGCCACGCGGCGCATTCCACGTCCTCCGCCGCCGGCTACAGCCTTGACGAAGAGGGGGAACTCCATCGACTCGGCATCGGCGAGCAGCTGAGCGATATCGGCCGATGGGCGGGTGGAGTCGAGCACCGGGATGCCCGCATTGCGTGCGGCCGCCAGTGCTTGGACCTTGTTGCCGGCCAGTTCGAGCACGTCGGCCTCGGGACCGATGAAGGTGATGCCTGCTTCGGCGCAGGCCCGAGCCAGATCGGGGTTCTCTGAGAGGAAGCCGTAGCCGGGGTAGATGGCGTCGGCGCCGCTCTCCTTCGCCACCCGCAGCATCTCTTCGACGCTGAGGTAGGCGCGGACGGGATGGCCCTCCTCACCGATCATATAGGCTTCATCGGCCTTCATACGGTGTTCGGAATTGCGGTCCTCATAAGGGAAGACCGCGACTGTGGAGGCTCCGAGCTCATAGGCGGCACGGAACGCACGAACGGCGATCTCTCCGCGGTTGGCCACGAGAACTTTAGAGAACATAGGTGTCTCTCACTTCTGTAACGGCCGCACTGGGCGACTGATCGACAAGCTGTCGGGAACATACTCTACTCAGTGACCTGGAACACCTCTGCGACCGGGGGGTCGACTTTGGACTGAGACGTGAGTCTCGGCGTGGTCGGCACGGCTCAGCAGCCGCCGATACGTTAACGTAGGAGGGTGCTTGTCCTAAGTATCAGCAGCCTCAAAGGCGGAGTCGGTAAGACCTCCGTGACGCTCGGTCTGGCCTCGGCGGCCTATAACAGAGGGATTCCCACTCTGGTCGTCGATATGGATCCGCAGGCGGACTCGTCGACCGGCCTCGATGTGCCGACCTCGACGCGCGTCGACATCGCCGATGTGCTCGCTGCTCCTAAGTCCCAGAAGATCCTGTCCGAGGCGATCATCCCCTCCGGGTGGGTCGGCGACAGGCTCGGCCATCTCGATGTGATCTCCGGTTCGCCGCGGGCCGCGGAGTTCGATCGGCCTTCGCTGTCCGAACGGTATCTGCGCCGACTCGAAGACGCCCTGACCCGGATCGCCAAAGGCTACCGGCTGGTCCTCATCGACTGCCCTCCCAGCCTCAACGGCCTCACCCGCACGGCGTGGACGGCGAGCAGCCGGGTCGCGGTCGTGACCGAGCCCAGCCTGTTCTCCGTCGCCGCTGCCGATCGTGCCCTGCGTGCGACGGACGAGCTGCGACAGCGTGGTGCGTCCGATCTGCAGCCACTCGGGTTGGTCGTCAACAGGGTGCGTGCCGGTTCGACCGAACATGACTATCGCATCCAAGAGATGCGAGAGATGTTCGGTCCTCTCGTGCTCAACCCGCCTCTGGCCGAACGAGCTGTCATGCAGCAGGCTCAGGGATCCGCGCGCCCCATCCACTCTTGGCCCGGCAAACCCGCCGAGGAGGTCGCCGGTTCGTTCGACGCCCTCCTCGAACGGGCACTGCGCTCGGAGAACATCCGCGGCCGTCGCGGTGCGGATGCGAAGTCCAACCAGGCTGGGTCGGAGAAGAAGTAACCTCTCCCCCGCACAGTGATGCGACTGCCGCCCTGACATCATGTTCGGGCGGCAGCTTCGTATTCAGCGGCCGGGGTTCGAAAGGAATGTACGCGGAAAGTCGGCTCGCCGATTCGGTCATTCGCCGATGAATGGCGAAAGCGGCCCGTCTCGTGGACGGACCGCCTCGGCGCTGGAGAGGTATTGCTGTCGGCTGTCAGCCGGATCTGCGTGCGCGGCGTGCAGCGAGCTCGTCCATGGCTTCGATGGCTGCGTCGTCTTCGGGGATCCGCTCGCTCGGGAACTCGGAGAGCGTGCCTTCGACTTCGTTCCAGACTCGGCCGACCGCGATGCCGAAGACGCCCTGACCGCCCTGGAGCAGGTCGACGACCTCGTCAGGTGAGGTGCATTCGAAGACGCTGGCGCCATCGGACATGAGAGTGATCTGTGAGAGGTCCTCGACGCCGCGGGAACGCAGGTGCTCAACCGCTGTGCGGATCGACTGCAGTCCGACGCCGGTGTCGAGAAGTCGCTTGACGATCTTGAGGACGAGGATGTCACGGAAGCTGTAGAGCCGCTGGCTGCCGGAACCGGTCGCATTGCGGATCGACGGGGTCACCAGATCGGTGCGCGCCCAGTAGTCGAGTCGGCGGTAGCTGATGCCGACGACCTTGCAGACGGTGGGACCGCGGTAGCCGGCCTCTTCATCGAGCACGGGCAGATCATCATCGAACAGCAGCCCTTGGGCTGCTGACGGCATCGGCGTCATGTCGACGCTTTCATGACTTGAGCGGTTCACACCGACTCCTCCTTAAAGTCCCTGGGGGAAGCGAAGGCCGCTTGGAAGGACCGAGAACATAGTCATTCTAGCCCTCTTCCCAGCGAACCTACAGTGGGATTCAACAACTCCAAGTTATTCTGCCGTCCCGGCCAGGACAAACACCTCGAGGTAACAATTTCAGCGTGTCGCCGTTACCGCAGTATTCGAACATGTCACATGGATGTCGTTCAGGCGACTCGGAGCGAAGTGAGTCAGGCTCCTCACGCTGAGGTCGAGGGCCTTTCGCCGCCTGATTCCGGCTCTTCTCGACCTGAGTCCTGCGCTTTCGCAGCATCTCTGCTCTTGGCTGATTCTCTGCCTGTGGAAACGTCCTGATCTGCTTCCGTCTTCTTCGGTTTCGCGCTCGTCAGCAGCTTGGTCTTCACCGTCGACGCATAGGTGTCGACGTATTCCTGACCGGACAGCCGCATGATCTCGTACATGATCTCGTCGGTGACCGAACGCAGCATGAAGCGGTCGACCGGCAGGCCTGAATACTTCGAGAAGTCCATGGGTGCACCGAAGACGACTCCGACACGCCGGAGTTTGGGGACGAGGCGACCGGCAGGCTGGAGCTTGTCCGTGCCGATGATCGCAACGGGAACCACGGGAGCGCCGGACTCGAGGACGAGTCGTGCGATGCCGGTGCGCCCGCGATAGAGCTTTCCGTCGGGCGACCGGGTGCCTTCGGGATAGATGCCCAGAGAATTGCCCTCCCGCAGAACCTTCAGGCCTGATTCGAGCGAAGCCTGCGATCCCGAGCCGCCGCCGCGGTCCATGGGCAGCTGATTGTTGAGCTTGAAGAACCAGCGCGTCACCGCGCCCTTGATCCCGCGGCCGGTGAAATAGTCCTTCTTCGCCAGATAGACGACGGGACGCGGAGCGAGCAGCGGGACGAAGATCGAGTCCATGAAGTGATTGTGGTTTCCCGCGATGATCGCCGGGCCCTCGGTCGGCAGATTGTCCACGCCCCGCACCCAGGGACGGAAGAGGATCCGCAGGATGGGTCCGGCGAGGACTCGCTTGAGAAACCAGTAGAACACGCGCACCCTTCCAACTACGACTCTTTGTCGTCCTCGGCAATCATATATCGACACGAACCGTGAACAGCCAAGTCGGGGACATCACATCCGTGCCATGCTGGAGTCATGGAGATCGATTTCACACTCAGGCCGGACCCGACGGCGGCTTACCGTGACCTCGGTGCCGGCTCATCCGTCGCGATCCTCTTCCTGCACGGACTGACCGGTTCACCTGTCGTGTGGGTGCCGATCGCCAGGGCGCTCGCCTCCGAAGGCATCGACGTCAGCGTCCCTCAGCTGCCCGGACACGGCACTTCGTGGCAGGACATGGACGCCACGGGGTGGTCTGAATGGCTCGGTGCTGCGCGCGCGGAGCTCGGCCGGCTGCAGGTCGACCATGATCGGGTCATCGTCGCCGGTCTGTCGATGGGCGGTTCATTGGCGCTGGCTCTGGCAGCCGCCGAGAGTGCCCCGGACGAGGTCGTCGTCGTCAATCCGGCCCTCTACGTCGACTCGCCCTTCGCGCCCCTGCTGCCGGTGCTCCGGCACGTCGTGCGCACGATTCCGTCCATCGGCGGCGATATCGCGCACCCGGATCGCAGCGAGTACGCCTACGAACGGACGCCGGTGGCTCCGCTGGCCTCGTTCCACAGTGCTCTGAAGATCCTGCGGGAGGATCTGTGGAAGATCGACTGCCCCGTCACCGCCATGATCTCCGGTGAGGACAACATCGTCGGCCCGCGAACGTTGCGTACCCTGCGGTCAGATCTTCCGCGTCCGCCGCATATCGTCGCTCTGCGTCGGTCCCGCCACGTGGCGACCCTCGATTTCGATGCGAAGACCATCGCCGAGGCGGTCCTGACGAGGGCCTGCGCCGAGGCGGTCGGGTCGTCTCCGTCCGAGACCGGGGAATAGCAGCGCCGGTGGAATTGCTGGAACAGGTATGAACGACGACGGCAGCACTTCGACTCCCGACGACGAGGGCCGGGAGGACTGGCGGCGAGACGTTCCCAATCCGGAGAAGATCGGACACGATCGTTCGCGCATCAGCGACGAGGAGTGGGACGACCTCGTCCGGCAGATCGCCGAGCCCTCAGCGACGATGGGCGATATGCCCGTCGAGGATGTTCGCGAAGCTCTGGAGGACACCGAGCACTGGGAACCCGAACCTGCCGAACCGATCGGGTGGCGCACCGCTTCGCCCACATTGGTGTTGTCCTGGGCCGCTGCACTCGGCGCGGTCGTACTCCTCCTCATCGGCGCCATCTTCTTCAGCCCCCTGCCCGGGTGGTATCTGCTCATCGGTCTGGCCGTCGGCCTCGGCGGAGCAGTCGGCCTGTTCTTCCATCTGCCGAGCCACCGGTCCGCCGACGACGGCGACGGCTCCTCGGTGTGAACGATGCCATGTCACCGGCGCCTGAGAGACTGAGCACCATGACCGCCCCGTTCGATCGTGCACCCAGCGCCATGCACAACACCCAGCTGTCATTCGACAGCCTCGGCACTCCCCTGTCAGACGTCACCTTCGTCATCGTCGACCTCGAGACGACCGGCACCCGGGCCGGGCAGTCGGAGATCACCGAGATCGGAGCGGTCAAGACTCGCGGCGGAGAAGTCATCGGCGAATTCCAAACGCTGGTCAAACCCGAACACTCCGTGATCAGCCCATTCGTCTCCCGGCTCACCGGCATCACTCATGCGATGGTCGATGACGCCCCGCCGATCAGCTCTGTGCTGCCGAGCTTCCTCGAATTCTCCATCGGTGCAGTGCTGGTGGCGCACAACGCGCCCTTCGACATCGGCTTCCTCCGCTCGGCCTGTGAACGCCTTGACTACCATTGGCCGACGCCGACGGTCCTCGACACCGTCACCCTGGCCCGCCGTGTCGTCGGTCGCGACGAAGTGCGCAACCACAAGCTTTCGACCCTCGCCGCTCATTTCGGAACCCAGGTCGAACCCGATCACCGCGCGCTCTCAGATGCTCGTGCGACCGGTGAGCTGCTCCACCACCTCTTCGAACGCTTCGGCGGCTACGGTGTGACCACTCTGGAGGAGCTGTCCACCGTCAGACAGTCGGGATGGGCGAAGCGACAGGCGAAATCCCATCTGGCCAAGGGCGTTCCGCCGGAGCCCGGCGTGTATATGTTCCTCGACGGCACCCGCAGAGTCCTCTACATCGGCAAGTCCGGCAATATGGCCCGACGGGTGCGCGGCTACTTCAACGCCTCGGAGAATCGGGGCCGCATAGCCGAGATGATCACCGCGGCTCAGGAGGTCAGCTGTCTGCCCTGCGCTCATGCCCTGGAAGCAGAGGTCCGCGAGATCCGCCTCATCGGTGAGCTGGCACCGCCCTACAACCGACGGTCGAAGAACCCGGAACGCAATTCCTGGATCGTGCTCAGCGATGAGCTCTTCCCCCGACTTTCGGTGGTCCGTTCGAGCTCAGCGCTCGAACGCTCCCCCGCCCCGCCGCTGGGTCCGTTCCGTTCGCGGAAGTCGGCACAGGCAGTCAAGGAACTCCTCGACACGCTCTACCCGGTGAAGAGGTGCACGGCGACCATTACGAAGCGCAGCCTCGGCGAGCATCGTCCCTGTGTGAGTGCCCAGGTCGGTCAGTGCGGGGGTCCGTGCGCGGGCATCACGGATGCCGATGACTACCGGAAGTCCATCGTCGAACTCTCTGCCCTGCTCGGCGGCGACCTGTCCTCTCTGCAGCGCTTGGCCGCAGAGAGGATGCAGCGGCTAGCAGGAGAGGCCCGATATGAGACTGCTGCCGATGTCCGTGACGCGATGCGCTCGGCGGTGTCGATCGCGGCTCGGGCCGAACAGATATCGGCGTTGCGATGCCTCCCTGAACTGGTCGCTGCGGCGCCCGGCTTCGACGCTGGCTGGGATCTGGCCATCATCCGCCACGGGAAGCTCGCCGGCGCCAGCCATGTGTCTGCCCGCCAGGCCATAGGCGAATCGCTGTCAGCACTGCGTTCGACTGCCGAATGGGTTCCCGCACCCGGGCGGTTGCCGCAGGAGACCGATTCGCTTCCGGAGGAGACACGACTGCTGGCCGGCTGGTTGGAGACCGCTGAACTCTTCTCCGCGATCACAGCGGACGGCAGCGGCTGGTCACTTCCCCGGAGGGGAGCGACCAGCCACGCATACGGGTCAGGAACGGTTCGTCTCAGCGACCCGGTGTGAGACCTCGATGAGATGCTGGAGCTTCTCTGCCCCGCCCCCGTTGTCGATGGTCTCCACCGCCGTTTCGATTTTGAGCGCCAATCGCTCGGTGAAGGTGCCCACAGCCGATTCATCGGCGGCCACAAGAGCCGCTGCGGCGTTGATGGCCACGATATCGCGCACGGCCGACCGTTCACCGTCGAGGACTGCACGGGTGATGGCGGCGTTCGCGTCCGGGCCGCCGCCACGCAGGTCGTCCTTCGTCGCCCGATCGATGCCGAGGTCGAGAGCATCGAACGTCGAGTGCTCGATCTCACCGTGACGGACTTCCCACACATCGTTGACAGCGGTGTTGCTCAATTCGTCGAGACCGTCTCTTGATCGGAACACGACGGCCTGATGTCCGCGTTTGGCCAGTGTGCCGACGACGAGAGGTGCCATCTGGGCGTCCGCGACGCCGATCGCCGTGTGCCGGGCTCGTGCCGGGTTCGTCAGGGGGCCGAGGATGTTGAACGCGGTGGGGACGTTGATCTGGCGTCGCACTGCCGCGACGAACTGCATCGACGGGTGGAATACGTTGGCGAAGCAGAAGGCCAGCCCCACCTCTTGGGCGATCTGACCGGTCTGTTCGGGTGTGATGTCGAACCGCACGCCGAGAGCCTCGAGCACATCCGCCGAGCCCGACGCCGACGAAGTCGCGCGGTTGCCGTGTTTGACGACGCGCTGTCCGGCGGCGGAGATGATCATCGCCGCAGTAGAGGAGATGTTCGCCGTCTTCGCGCGGTCGCCTCCGGTGCCGACGATGTCGACGGAGTCTTCGAGACCCGGCAGCGGAACCGCATGCTCCATCATCGCCGCCACGAGGCCGGCGATCTCTTCGACCGTCTCACCCTTCGTATGGTGGGCAGCGAGAAATGCGGCCATTGTCACATCCGGAGTCTTGCCCGACATGATCTGATCCATCGCCCATGCCGCCTGGTCGCCCTCGAGGTCCTGCTGATGCATGAGAGCCATGAGCAGGTCGGGCCAGTTCACATTGGCCGCAGGAACCGTGGTGCGGGCCTGGGAAGCCTGCGCTGCCGAGGTGGTCTTGGGCGTGGAATCGGTCATCCGTTTGAACTCTCACTAGGCGTTGCCGCCGCCCCGATGCTCAGGGCGGACCTTACCTGCGGCATACTATCGCGACTTCGACACGCGGGCGGAAGCTGCTTCCGGAACGAGATTTCGGCACCAGATCGCGGTTTTTGCTACGTCGTGTAGAAATTTCTTTCTCGAAACCTGGGTAAAAGATGAAAACTCACCCCGAGACGGGTAATAATGGGGTTGTGTCAACTGCCACTGCATCTCAAACAGCGCCAGCACATCCGGTTGTCAATCGTCCGAATGTGACCACGGTGGGCTTCATCGTGTTCCTCGCGAGCGACCTGATGTTCTTTGCCGCGCTCTTCGCCATGTACTTCACCGTCCGGTCCGTTGTTCCGGAGCTGTGGGAGGCGAGGACTCAGATCCTCGACATCCCCTACGCTCTCGGCAACACGTTGATCCTGGTGTCGTCTTCGTTCACCTGCCAGATCGGCGTGTTCGCAGCTGAGAGGTTCCGCCCTCGGCGGACCGGCTCGCTGTTCAACATCGCCAAATGGGGAATGGTCGAGTGGTTCTACCTCACCTTCGCCCTGGGCGCGATCTTCGTCTCCGGTCAGGTCATGGAGTACGCGACCCTCGTCAGCGAGGGCATCTCGATCAGCTCCGACGGATACGGCTCAGTCTTCTATCTGACCACGGGCTTCCACGGCATCCACGTGACCATCGGACTGATCTGCTTCCTGCTCGTCATCGGACGCGCCTACGGAGCGAAGAAGTTCGGTCACCACGAAGCCACATTCGCAATCTGCGTGTCCTACTACTGGCACTTCGTCGATGTCGTCTGGATCGGTCTGTTCGGCGTCATCTACCTGCTCCAGTAGCCGGCCTGAGATGCTCGGCCCCCAGGACTCACAACACTTCAAGCAAAGGACGATCAAGTGAAGCTTCTAGCAGATCGCCGCAGACATCCCATGGCGCTGGTCGCGCTTCTGCTCGTGGGACTGCTGCTGACCGGCGGAGCCTATGCACTCTTCACGCAGACTTCGAGCGCCAAGGCGGACACAGCCAGCGCTTCTGACATCGAAGAAGGCAAGAAACTCTTCGCGGCCAACTGCGCCACCTGTCACGGCATGAACGCCGAAGGCTCGAAGGCCGGCCCCGGCCTCATCGGCGTCGGCGCCGCTGCTGTTGACTTTCAGGTCGGCACCGGTCGCATGCCGCTGCAGGCCAACGGCCCGCAGGCTCGTGTCAAGGAACCGCAGTTCGATGAGGAGCAGACTGCTCAACTCGCCGCCTATGTTGCTTCGCTCGGCCCCGGACCGGCAGTTCCCGAAGATGAGTACCTCGATGCTTCCAAGGGTGACCCGGCAGCCGGCGGCGGACTGTTCCGCACCAACTGCGCCATGTGCCACAATGTGGTCGGCTCCGGTGGTGCACTGACCCGTGGCAAGTACGCACCGAACCTTGCCGAGGTCTCAGAGAAGCACCTGTACGAAGCGATGCAGACCGGCCCGCAGAACATGCCGATCTTCAACGACGCGAACCTGACTCCCGACGACAAGCGCGATGTCATCGCCTACGTCAAGGAAGTCTCGGACAACCCCTCCCCCGGCGGATTCAAGCTCGGATCGCTGGGCCCAGTGGCTGAGGGCCTGTTCATCTGGTTCTTCGGACTTGCTGCTGTCATCGGTCTGACAGTGTGGCTGTCATCCAGGTCCAAGTGAGTCTGACAGTGTCGTTCACCATCAATTACGAGAATAGACGGGGAATTCAATGACCTCGAAAGAGCACTCCGGCGGCGGCAGCCAGCTCGAGGAGTTGAACGGGTTCACAAACCCGGGTCTGCCTGAGCATACGCCGCGCCTGGCCGACACGGACCCACGCGCCGAGAAGGTCGCCGAACGGCAGGTAGCCGGCTGGTTCATCCTCTCGATGATCGGAACCATCTGGTTCATCGTCGCCTACTTCCTGTTCACCCCCGGCGAATCGATGCAGAGCATCCGCCTCCACAACATGTTCGTCGGCCTTGGTGCTGCTGTTGCGATGTTCTCCATCGGCTTCGGCGCCGTGCTCTGGGCCAAGAACCTCATGAGCGATCACGAGGGAATTGACGAACGTCATGACATCGGCGGCAGCGAAGAGGATCAGGCGGTTGCGCTCGAGATCCTCCACCAGGCCAAGGAAGAATCGGGCATCGCCCGTCGACCCCTGCTGCGCAACACTCTCATTGCCGCACTCGCGATCGCTCCGCTGCCTGCGGTCCTCGTCTTCCGCGACCTCGGTCCGCTGCCCGGCGACAAGCTGTTCAACACACTGTGGCAGAAGGGCACGCGCCTCATCCGGGATCCGGGTGGGATCCCGTCGATGGATTCCGAACGTCCGATCAAGGCCGACGAGGTCACGATCGGCTCGGCTTACCACGTCCTGCCTTCCGGCATCGGCGATCACGAAGCCAGCGACCACCCGATCAACGAGAAGGCCAAGGCCGCTGTGCTCCTCATGCGCATCGATCCCAAGGAACTCAAAGAGGATCCGGACCGCAAGGACTGGTCACACGACGGAATCGTCGCCTACTCGAAGATCTGCACGCACGTCGGCTGCCCTGTGGCGCTGTACGAGCACCAGACGCATCACCTGCTGTGCCCCTGCCACCAGTCGACCTTCGACGTGACAGAACACTGCAAGGTCATCTTCGGCCCGGCCAAACGACCTCTTCCTCAGCTGCCCATCACCGTGGACAGCGAAGGCTACCTGGTTGCCCAGTCGGACTTCCCTGAGCCTGTCGGACCTACGTTCTGGGAGATCAACCACCCATGAGTACTACACAGCCAACAACCACCATCGGGAAGGCAGCGAACTTCGCTGAGACTCGTGTCGGGGCATCGGTCCTCGTGCGCGAGTTCGGTCGGAAGATCTTCCCGTCCCACTGGTCGTTCATGCTCGGCGAGGTTGCTCTCTACAGCTTCATCATCGTCGTTCTGTCCGGAACGTTCCTCACGTTCTTCTTCCAGCCCGCCATGGGCGAGCTGCACTACGAAGGTCCTTGGCTGCCGTTGCGCGGCGTCGAGATCTCAGAGGCGTACAACTCCACTCTGGCGATCTCCCTCGAGATCCGCGGTGGTCTGTTCATCCGACAGATGCACCACTGGGGTGCCCTGCTGTTCGTCGCAGCACTGAGCGTCCACATGCTCCGTGTCTTCTTCACCGGTGCCTTCCGGCGTCCGCGTGAGCTCAACTGGGTCGTCGGCGTTCTGCTGGTCATCATGGGCATGGCAGCCGGCTTCACCGGCTACTCGCTGCCGGACGACCTGCTCTCCGGCAACGGTCTGCGAATCATCGACGGCATCCTGAAGTCGCTGCCGCTGGTCGGAACCTACATCTCGTTCTTCCTCTTCGGCGGCGAATTCCCAGGCATCGACATCGTTGCGCGTCTGTACACCCTGCACATCATGATCGTGCCGGCCCTGCTCATCGCGCTCATCGGCATCCACCTGATGTTCGTCGTGGTGCACAAGCACACCCAGTACCCGGGTGCCGGAAACACCGAGAAGAACGTCGTCGGAGAGCCGGTCCTGCCGACCTTCGCGGCCAAGGGCGGAGGCTTCTTCTTCCTCATCTTCGGTCTCATCTCGCTCATCTCGGCTCTGTTCACGATCAACCCGATCTGGAACTACGGTCCATATGACCCGTCACCGGTCTCCGCTGGCACCCAGCCTGACTGGTACATCGGCTGGGCCGACGGATTCCTCCGCATCGTTCCGGGCTGGTTCGAGTTCTACATCTTCGGATGGCCGATCTCGTTCAACATCAACAGTGCCGTGGTCGTCATGGGCGGCGTGTTCGCTGTCATGTTCGTCTACCCGTTCTTCGAGGCGTGGCTGCAGAAGGACCGTCGCGAACACCACATCCTCGATCGTCCGCGCAACAACCCGACTCGTACCGCGATCGGGGTTGCAGGAATCATCTTCTACTGCAACATGTGGGCGGCCGCATCGGGTGACATCGTGGCTGTGTTCTTCCAGATGTCGCTCAACGATATGATCTACATCTTCCGGTTCCTGTTCTTCTTCGGACCGATCATCGGTTACATCATCACCAAGCGCATGTGCCTGGCACTGCAGCGCAAGGACCGTGAGATCGCTCTGCACGGACGGGAGACGGCACACATCATCCGTCTGCCCCACGGCGAGTTCCTCGAACGTCACGAGGCTCTCCCTCCGCACAAGCTGTGGAAGATCACCGCGTTCGAGTCGCCTGCGTACATCCCGGCTCAGCCGAACGCTGACGGCAAGATCACAGGCATGGAGAAGCTGCGTGCACGCTTGTCACGCTTCTTCTTCGAAGATCGTGTTGCTCCGGTGTCGAAGCAGGAGCTCGAGGCTTCACATCATGACCACGACGAAGTCGAGGGCTCGAACCACAACGAGCTCGGTCACTGACCGATGTGATCAGCCAAGTTCGAGGGGCTCAGCAGTTCTGCTGCTGGGCCCCTCGCTCTATTCACCCACGCGCCTGAGGGAAGGCCACTCCCCCATGCCCGAGCAGCACCCCGTTCCCCGTCTGTTGGACTCAGGTCGTCGACCAGCAGCAACTCTTCGTGTTCCGACTGTTCTTCCGTCCTCGGAGTCATGCCTCTCGCTTCACAGCACCGCATTCATCGCCATCTGTGATGGGATCCCCGCTGAGTTGAGCCCTGATCCGAGTCTTTCTTATCTAAGAGGATGCGCGGATGGGAGTTATCTCCAGTCATAGCGCTTGACGGGCCTGGTAGCCCACCGATACTGAGTCCATGACATCTGCAGCAGTCGCTTGAGGACAATGACCGCATTCGCCAGACTCGCCCACGCGTGTTGGACGCGATCGACCCGATCCAGCACCACTTGGAGGAGTCTGAACCCGCGAGTGTGCCAAGAATTCGTCCGCTCGATCATCCACCGCCTGGTGTGGTTGATCTCGATATAGGTTCCCTTCGGCGAGATCTTCCGCCCACACCCGAATTCGGACAATAGGTCGCGGGTGACATACGAGTCATATCCGGAATCGAGATCGACTCGAATCGTCTCGGGCAAGAAGAACCCGAACGGGGACACACGCTCCAGTGTGGGCCGCAGCAGTGGGGAATCGTGCCGATTGGCCCCGGCCAGGACAACTCCGATCGGCAGGCCGTGGCCTTCGACGAGCACGGAACGCTTCTGTCCGGAGTTGCCGCGATCGGTCGGGTTCGGTCCGGTGTTGTCACCACCGCAGGGGGCCTTCACACAGCAGCCATCAACACTGAGATGAGTCAGGTCCAGGTCGATGACTTGGTCGAAGGCGTTGAGCGCGATCTGCTCGAGGCGAGCAAACACGTCTTGGGTGATCCATTCATCGCGGCGGGTTCGTAGCGTTGTGGCTGAGACCAGGTCGTCAGCGTGTTTGGTGTAGGCACCGCCGAGGACGAGTCGGGCGACGAGCTTGTCGAAGACGATCCGTTCGGCAACTCGTTGCCGGTGGCATCCGAGGGGGTGGTCGTCGTTGATCGTGGGCAGAAGAGTTTTGAATTGGCTCCAGAGAGGGTCGATGACTGAAGATGGAAGTGCTGGCACGGGGAAGCTGTCCTTATGTCTTCGATTGTGATGTTTGCACTTCCATCGAAGCTGACGCTTCTCCGTGTCAGTCTGTTACGACACGCCGTGTGCAGGATACGCACACTCCCTGCCTATCCGCGCAACCTCTAAGAGTGCCATTTGCCTCTTAGACCGTTAGCCGTCTATCAGAGGGCCCGCGGACCAGTGGAAGCCGCGCAGAGTGCGTGGAAGACCGACGCAGGGAACCCGAGCACCTCCATAGACACGCTGAAGACTCTCTGTGGCTCATCACGACGACCAGCCAGCATTGAGGCGATCGAGACTCGGCATGATTGGTCATCTTGACCGGTTGGTCCTCATGACCGCTGACACATGCCCAGCCGGCGAACTGGAGCGCAGCAGGTGGTTTCCCGATGGCGTCAGAATGTGCGCTAGACCTTTCGGCATCGGAGTGGAGACACCTGGAAGGCACCAATGACGATCAGGGCCGACTTACTTGGAGTTGACTGAGCCATGTCGAAGGGGCACGACCTGACTGAGAGTCCTTCCCCACTCCACACTCGGACCCAGCTTGGCCTCCGTTTCCCGAACTTCGGCATCGATTCCGGCAACGCGCCTGAAGTCATCAACGAACGCGTGTTTGCCAAGTGGAGCATTCACTCGGTCCCATTCCCCCGGCCAAGGGCAGCAAGCAGAATCAATGGCGCCCACGTGGAGCAGAAGAAGGGGACCCACGTCCGCGAGCCCGTCGGCTGCCTCCACTGCGACTGTCCACCGATTCTGGGGCAGAGGCAATTCCACGGAGGTTCACATCTGAGGCAAGGATCCTGCCGTGCCGGACACCTTCCGATGAAACGTCGATGATGGGGTGTTGGAATGCAGCTCTCAATGAATGAGCGCGCGTGGACATCGGCGAAGGCCCATCGTGGTGCAGCTGAGACAGCACTGTGGCCCGGACTCATTTCGAGTCCGGGCCACAGTGGCTACCACACCGTCGGCGATCAGTGAGCGAAGTCGCCGCGATCGTGTTCGTAGGTGAGACCGATGAGCGCGATGATTCCGAGCACTACACCGAATGGGAAGATCCACCAACCCATCGCGATTCCGTAGAAGGCGACAGCGGCGGCACCGGCAGACGTGATGGGCCACCAACTCCACGGGCTGAACATGCCGTAGTCGGCATCAGCATCGGAAATCTCAGCATCATCGTTGTCCTGCGGCTGACGGCCGACACGTCGGTCCGTCATCCACAGGTAGATGCCGATCATTCCGGACATACCGCCCAGCAGCAGCAGCGCAGGGAATCCGGCCATCTCCGTGAAATCTGTGTACAAGCCGTAGACGATGCCGACGATCACGAAGAACACGGCCGAGAAGATGAAGACGAAGATCGAAGCTCTCATTTGACGGCTCCTCCTGTCAGCTGTTCTTCATTGGAATGACCTGCGTATTCGAGCAGCTCAGGATGGTTGAGGTCGAAGGCAGGACGCTCGGAACGGATCCGCGGCAGCGAGGTGAAGTTGTGACGCGGGGGCGGGCATGAAGTGGCCCATTCGAGCGACCCTCCGTAGCCCCACGGATCGTCGACCGTGACCTTGGGTGCGTTGCGGTGTGTGATCCACACGTTCCAGAAGAACGGAACCATGGACAGACCCAGCAGCAGCGAACCGACCGTCGAGACCTGGTTCATCCAGGTGAAGCCGTCCTGAGGCAGGTAGTCGGCGTAACGACGCGGCATTCCGTCGACTCCCAGCCAGTGCTGGACGAGGAAGGTTCCGTGGAAGCCGATGAACAGCATCCAGAAGTGGATGTGTCCGAGCTTCTCGTTGAGCATCTTGCCCGTCCACTTCGGCCACCAGAAGTAGAATCCGGCGAACATTGCGAAGACGACTGTGCCGAAGACCACGTAGTGGAAGTGGGCGACGACGAAGTAGGTGTCGGACACCTGCTGGTCGAGTGCGGGGCTGGCCAGGATGACACCGGTGAGACCACCGAAGAGGAACGTTGCGAGGAAGCCGATCGACCACACGATGGGCGTCTCGAACGTAATCGAGCCTCTCCACATCGTGCCGATCCAGTTGAAGAACTTCACACCTGTCGGAATCGCGATGAGCATCGTCATGAACGCGAAGAACGGCAGGGCGACAACGCCCGTGACGTACATGTGGTGTGCCCACACGGTCACCGACAGAGCAGCAATCGCGACTGTTGCGAAGACGAGTTCCTTGTAGCCGAAGACGGGCTTGCGGCTGAATACCGGGAAGATCTCTGTGACGATTCCGAAGAACGGCAATGCGATGACATAGACCTCCGGATGTCCGAAGAACCAGAATAAGTGCTGCCAGAGTATCGGTCCGCCGTTGCCCGGACTGAATACATGGGAACCGAGGATGCGGTCGGAACCGAGGACCAGCAGCGAGGCGGCCAGCGGCTGGAAGGCCATGAGCACGAGGATGCCGGTGACGAGGACGTTCCACGTGAAGATCGGCATACGGAACATGGTCATGCCCGGCGCACGCATCGTGATCACTGTGGTGATGAAGTTGACGGAACCGAGGATGGTGCCGAAGCCCTGCAGACCGAGTCCGAGGACCCACAAGTTACCACCGGCACCCGGTGTGAACGTCGTATTGCTCAACGGTGCATAGGCCGTCCAACCGAATGATGCCGCACCCTGTGGAGTGAGGAATCCGGAGATGGCCACAAGGCTGCCGAAGAGATACATCCAGAAGGCGAAGGCATTCAGTCGTGGGAACGCGACATCCGGAGCACCGATCTGCAAGGGCATGATGACGTTGGCGAAGCCGGCGAACAGCGGAGTGGCGAACATCAGCAGCATCAATGTGCCGTGCATGGTGAACAGCTGGTTGTACTGTTCCTTGGTCTCTACGATCTGCATTCCGGGCTCGAAGAGCTCGAGGCGGATGATGAGCGCCATCACACCGCCGACGCAGAAGAAGAAGAACGAACCGATGAGGTACATGTACCCGATCGTCTTGTGATCCGTCGACGTGATCCAGTCGACGATGATCTTGCCCTTGCTCCGTGGAACTACCGGAGCATCAAGAGCCGCCTGATCCATCGTGGCGGTCATTTCTCAGCACCTTCTTTCGGGTACCAGTTGCGATCGTACTCCGGTCCCAGCTGGCCTGTGTTGCCCTGATCGGCAAGCGACTGCGTGTATTCGGCGAATTCTTCCTTGGACACGACCTTGACGTTGAAAAGCATCTCCGAGTGGTACTCGCCGCACAGCTCGGCACACTTGCCGACGTACTCGCCTTCCTTCTCAGCACGCAGATGCAGGCTCTGATCGTGACCGGGGATCATATCGCGCTTCTCGAGGAAGGCGGGGACCCAGAAGGAGTGGAGGACATCGCGGGCGTGCAGCCGGATCTCCAGATCGGTGTCGACGGGGAGATAGAGCACGGGAGCGGACTCCTCCGGAGCCTCGGTGCCGTCGAGCTCGACCTGAGTGCCGGCGTAGTAGACGTTCTCGGTCTCGTAGTTGAAGTCCCAGGCCCACTGCTTGGCAGCGACCTCGATGACCTGCTCGCCGGGGGTCGTGTCATCCGTCGTCTGCTCCATGACCTGGACGTTCTGGAAGAAGAATCCGAGGACGAGGACGACCGGAGTCACGGTGAAGAGGATTTCGATCGGCATGCTGTAGCGCATCTGCACCGGCAGTCCGCGATCGTTCTTGCGGCGTCGGTAGGCGACCATGGCCCACAGGATGAGACCCCACACGATGAGGCCCACGATGAGGAGTGCGATCCACCCGCCGTTCCACAGCGCTGTATAGGCATCAGTGTGGCTCGTCGCGCCTTGAGATTCGACGGGAAAAAATCCTGTGGCGATCTGCTCTTTAGTGCAACCCGATAGCAGCGCCGGTATCAACACGGCGCTCAGAATGCCGAGCCGCTTCGCCCAGGACCGCTGCGGTCCTGACTGATTCGGAGAATCCACGTGCAGCCTTTCACAACGTTCTGCGTCTCCAGGTCAGGCCGAGAGACGTGTACTTACTCTGTCACCCACAAGACTACCGCTACAAGCGGTAGAAATTCACCTGCAGATGTTCATTTGTTGAGAATATCCTGACAGACGTGGCCCCTGAGCGCGGAATCTAGGTGCGCGGAGTACTCCAGTCCGCTGATCTCCGACACGCCGAGGGTCGCGAGATGTGATGTCTGCCACTGCGTGTCGATGAGCCAGTCCCCCGGCTCCGCGTCCTCATCTCCCGAGGCGGCAGGGCCTGTTCCGCTGCCGACGTCGACGGCGTCGAAGAGTCCGACGAGGTGGGCCAGCGCCGCTTTCGATGCGTCCCGCTGAGTGTGGAACATCGATTCGCCGGCGAAGAATGAGCCGATCGCCACCCCATAGAGTCCGCCGACGAGCTCATCGTCGCTCCAGACCTCCACCGAATGAGCCCACCCGTCTTCGTGGAGGCCGAGGTAGAGCTCGATCATCTCTTCGGTGATCCAGCTGCCTGTCCTGCGCGGGTCGGCACAGGAGCGCATGACATGCATGAAGGCACGGTCAGTGGTGAAGGTGAAGTGCTTCATCGACTTGCGCAGGCTCTTCGTCACGCGCAGGTCGCCTGGAAACAGGACTCCGCGGCGCCGTGGCGCCCACCACCCCATTCGGCCGGAGCCGCCGTGCCCGACTCCCATCGGAAAGAGTCCGGCCCGATACGACAAAAGGACCTGGGCCTGCGTGGCCGAGTACGACACGGCACGCAGATCTTCCAGGTCCATGAGAAGGGTTCCTCCTCAGCCGCAGCTGATCAGTGGAACGAGTCTCCGCAGGCGCAGGATCCGCCGGCGTTGGGGTTGTCGATGGTGAAGCCCTGCTTCTCGATGGTGTCGGAGAAGTCGATGGTCGAACCGCTGAGGTAGGGAACGCTCATTCGGTCGACGATGACCTCGACGCCGTCGAAGTCACGCACAGCGTCTCCGTCGAGGAAGCGCTCATCAAAGTAGAGCTGATAGATCAGTCCGGAGCATCCGCCGGGCTGGACAGCCACGCGCAGGCGCAGGTCGTCACGACCTTCCTGTTCCAGCAGGCTGCGGACCTTGTCGGCAGCGGTCGACGACAGCTCCACCTCGTGGGTGGCTTCGGCTTTTTCGGTCACAGTCATGGTTACTCCTTTTCGCGTTCCTGTCCCCAGGCTACACCGGGCACAACGCCGATGCCCTGAAAGCTATTCCCTGGTCGTGTCATCCATTGTCGGCGAGACGCTGCAGAAGCAGAGCCTCGGCGACGATCGCGGCCCTGAAATCGGGCAGGTAGAGAGATTCGTTGGGGCTGTGGGCTCTGGCGTCCGGGTCTTCGACACCCGTGACGAGGATCGACGCGCCGGGGAAGATCTCGAGCAGATCGGCGATGAAGGGGATCGACCCGCCGATGCCCATCGTCACCGACTCCGTGCCCCAGGCATCGGTGAGTGCCTGGCGGGCGGCGCGGACCACGGGATCGGCCTCTTCGGCCTGCCAGGGACTGCCGCCCTCGGTCTCACCGATGCTCAGCTGCGCGCCGAAGGGCAGATGTGCCCGCAGATGCTCTTCGACGGCCGCGATCGCAGAGGCGGGTGTGTCCCCTGGCGCGAGGCGGATCGAGAGTTTGGCCCTCAGGGAGGACTGGAGAGTGTTCGACGACACCGCCACATCGGGGATGTCGAGGCCGATGACGGTGATCGACGGCTGCGTCCACAGCCGGGAGGCCAGGGTCCCGGTGCCGATGAGCTCGGTGTCCGGGAGTACGCCGGAGTCAGTTCGCAGAGTCTCTTCGTCGTAGTCGATATCCGACTCGGTGTCCGCGTGCAGTCCCGTGACGGCGACTGAGCCCGTCTCGTCATGGAGAGTGGCCAGCAGCTTCGTCATCGCGAGCATCGCATCCGGTGCCACTCCCCCGTACATTCCCGAATGCACGGCATGGTCGAGTGTGGAGACTTCGAATTCGACAGCGCACATTCCGCGCAGGCTCGTCGTCAGCGCGGGGGTCCCAGCGGCCCAGTTGCCGGAGTCAGCGACGACGATGACGTCTGCGCGCAGACGGTCCCGGTACGTTTCGAGGAAGTTGCGGAAACTCGGGCTGCCGGCTTCTTCCTCACCTTCGAAGAAGAGAGTCACACCCACACCGAGGCGGTCGGCCAGCAGCCGCAGAGCCGTGAGGTGGACCATGATGCCCGCCTTGTCATCGGCGGCCCCGCGGCCGAACAGGCGATCGCCCTTACGGGTGGCGACAAAGGGTTCGGTGTCCCAATCCTCTTCGCGTCCGGGCGGCTGGACATCGTGATGGGCATAGAGAAGCACGGTCGGCGCATCTGCAGGGGCCGGGACGGACGCGACGACGGCCGGGTAGCCCGGGGTTCCGTCGGTCTGGTCGGCGCTGAGGATGTCGACGTCGAGGCCGAGGTCGCGTGCCAAGCCTGCGACCGCCTCGGCGCTGGCCGTGACATTCGCGGCGTCGAAGCTGGGCCATGCGACGGATGGGATGGCTACGAGGTCGCTGAGGTCGCGCAGCACCTCGTCGAAGATGGTGTCAAGTTCGGCATGCAATTGTGCACTGTCAAGTGCTGAAGTCGATTCGCTCATTCTCCAAAGGTAGTATTCATCTCGTGTTCGGAAGCAAAAAATCTCGCGGGGAAGACGAAACCTCCGCCTCTCAGCCAGTCCATGATGACCTCTCCGCAGAAGCCGACGCCCGTCGAGACGCGGAGGCGAAGAAGGGACGGCCCACGCCCAGGCGCAGTCAACAGGAGTCTGCGCGCCGTCAGCCTTTGGTGAACAAGGATCGCAGAGTTGCGAATAAGAAGGCCAAGGAACAGCAGCGGCAGGAGCGTGATCGTGCGCGCATCGGCATGATGAACGGCGAGGAGAGGTACCTGACTCGTCGTGACAAGGGACCGCAGCGCCGGTATATCCGCGATTACATCGATGCCCGCTTCTCGATCGGCGAGATCTTCATTCCCGCCGCGATCCTCATCCTCGTCATCGCGTTCACGCAGCCGGTCCAGATCCAGCAGTACTTCACCTACGCGGTCTGGGGCCTCATCGCACTGATCATCCTCGATGGCTTCGTGCTCAGCTACATCCTGAAGAACCGGCTGCGGGCCAAGTTCGGCGAGGTCGAACGGGGAATCACCTTCTATGCGGTGATGCGCAGCATCCAGCTGCGTCCGCTGCGCATGCCCAAACCTCAGGTCAAGCGTCGCCAGTACCCCGAGTGAGCAGACGGCTGGACTCGAGGCCGCGGACGATGCGGCCGGGGAAGAACGGTCCGGAGTAGATCATCTCCGAGTAGACCTGAACCAGATCGGCGCCCGCGGCCACTCGTGCCCGGGCGTCGTTCGCGTCGGCGACTCCCCCGACGGAGATGACCGTCAGACGGTCGCCCACTTCAGCCTTGACCAAACGGAGCACATCCAAGGAGCGCGCGGCCAAGGGACGACCCGAGATCCCGCCGGCTTGGCCCTCTGCGAATTCTGCGTCGGTGCCGGACAGTACGCCGCGGTCGATCGTCGTATTCGTCGTGATGAGCCCGTCGACTCCGGTGCGCAGTGCGAGGTCGCAGATCTCGGCGACATCCTCGTCGGCCAGGTCCGGGGCGATCTTGACCAGCAGAGGCACGTGCCCCAACGTCGACCGCGGAACCTCCACCACCTCGGCGGCGGTGTCACGGACTGCGGTGATGATCGGCTCCAGGCTGCCCACGGACTGAAGATCCCGCAGACCAGGTGTGTTCGGTGAGCTGACATTGATGACGAGGTAATCGGCCAGCGGAGCCAGCGCCCGGGTCGAGGCTGCATAGTCGGCCACCGCATCGGTCGCCTCGACGATCTTCGTCTTGCCGATGTTGATGCCCACGATGGGGCGCAGACTCTGCGGGAGGGCATCGATCTTCCTGCGTTCGGCGGTGATGTTGAACGACGCCTGTCGCGCTCCGTCGTTGTTGAACCCCATGCGATTGAGCAGGGCGAGACTCTCTCGCAGACGGAACAGCCGCGGGCGGTCATTGCCTGGCTGAGCATGAGCCGTGATCGTTCCGACCTCGATATGACCGAAGCCCAGCGAAGACAGGGCACGGACTCCGACGCCGTTCTTGTCGAACCCTGCGGCCAGCCCGACGCGATTGGCGAAGGGCAGACCCATCACTTCAGCGGGGCGGACGGTGCCGCGGGCGCAGACGGAGCGGAGCAGACGCCCGAGCAGAGGCACGGAGTCGAGGAGACGCAGGGCGGAGAAGGAGAGGTGATGGGCCCGTTCGGCATCCATCGGAACGAAGAGGAGTCTGAAGATCAATGAGTACACGCACCCAGAATATGTCAGAGTTCCTCAGCGCTTGAGCAGGCGCCTCCGTCACCGCTTCAGCAACTGCGCGGATTAGGCATTAGGATCGAATCAACGTTCAAAGACGACTGAAAGGGAACTCATGGCTGGTGCATCCACCCTCAGCAGCTACTCCACGACCTCACCGGTGAAGGCCACCGCCTCCGTGCTGGTACTGGCGGCAGCGGACTCGAAGGTCCTCGGGCTCGCAGGCGCGAAGGCGGCACGGACCGCCCTCGACGAGGCGGCCGCGGCCATCGGGTTCAGCGGCAAGGCCGGATCCACCGCTCGAGTTCCCGCTCCGAAGGGCCTCACCGCCGACTCCGTTCTGCTGGTGGGCCTCGGCGACTTCGACCCCGACGACTCCGATGTCGCCGCGACGGCCGAAGCGCTGCGTCGAGGCGCAGGTTCGGCTCTGCGGGCCCTGGACGGCGCCGACTCGATCGCTCTGGCACTGCCGGCTGCGACGCCGGCCGAGGTCGAAGCCGTCACCGTCGGCGCCGGACTCGGAACCTACCGGTTCCTCGACTACCGCAGCGAAGGCAAGACCCCGGGTGAGATCACGGTCATCGGTCCCAAGGGCAAAACCTTCGCCACCGCCCATGACGCGGGTGAGGTCATCGCCGCCGCGACGAACCGAGCGCGCGACCTCGTCAACACACCCCCGCTGGATCTCTACCCGGAGTCCTATGCGGAGATCGTCAAGGATCAGGCCAAGGACCGCAAGCTCAAGGTCACCGTCCTCGGTGAGAAGGAGCTCAAGGCCGGCGGCTACGGCGGAATCATCGGCGTCGGGCAGGGTTCGACTCGCGGGCCGCGTCTGGTCAAGGTCGAATACGCACCACGCGGTGCCGACCGCCATCTCAGTTTCGTCGGCAAGGGCATCACCTTCGACTCAGGCGGGATCTCGCTCAAGCCGGCGAAGAGCATGGAGGACATGAAGTCCGATATGGCCGGGTCCGCAGCGGTCGTACAGGCGCTCTTCGGCATCGCCGACCTCAAGCTGCCGGTCCGCGTCACCGCGTGGCTGCCGATGGCTGAGAACATGCCCGGATCTTCCGCGCAGCGTCCCAGCGATGTGTTGAAGATGCGCAGCGGCAAGACCGTCGAAGTCACGAACACCGATGCCGAAGGACGACTGGTCCTCGCCGATGCCCTCACCGACGCCGGTGCGGAGAACCCGGATCTGATCATCGATGTGGCCACTCTCACCGGTGCACAGGTCGTCGCACTCGGTGAACGCACCTCCGGTGTCATGGGCTCCGAGGCAGCACGGGCTGAGGTCATCGCGTCGGCGTCCGTGGCCGGTGAGGAGATGTGGGCGATGCCGATTCCCGAAGAGATGCTCTCCGGGTTCGACTCCACTGCCGCCGATCTGACGAACTCCGGACCGCGCCCCGGCGGCATGCTCGCCGCAGCCGCGTTCCTGCGTGAGTTCGTCGACGAGGATGCGAACTGGGCGCATATCGATATCGCCGGGCCCAGTTTCAACGGGTCCGCACCGTTCGGCTACACACCGAAGGCCGCGACCGGAGCAGCGGTGCGCACCCTCATCGAAATCGCGAAGGCGAAGGCCTGAGCACAGTGGTTCTACACGCTGTCGAGGTGAACGTGATGATGCCCACCTGTGTCCAATCAGACAGCGTTTTTCTTCGCCCCGCGCAAGAAAAGTGGAAAGATAAGACTGAAAGCTGCGTACCGCAGGCTTATTCACAGCTACGAGGAGAAATCCGTGAGTGACGAATTGACCTACGACCTTGTCGTTCTGGGAGGCGGAACCGGTGGCTATGCCGCTGCTCTGCGAGCCGCAGAGCTCGACCTGAAGGTCGCTTTGATCGAACGCGACAAGGTAGGAGGCACCTGCCTGCACCGCGGCTGCGTGCCGACAAAGGCTCTTCTGCACGCTGCAGAGGTCGCCGACTCCGCTAAGAACTCCGAGACCTTCGGCATCGAAGCCGAGTTCAAGGGGATCGACATCGCCAAGGTGCTCGAGTACAAGGACGGGGTCATCACCCGGAACTACAAGGGTCTGCAGGGACTGGTCAAGGCTCGCGGAATCGACACCTACTTCGGCACCGGCAAGCTGACCGGCAAAGACACCGTCGAAGTCACCGGCGAGGACGGAGACCACACCGTCAAGGGAACGAACGTTCTGCTCTCGACCGGTTCGACGTCCAAGACCATCGGGCTCGAGGTCACCGACCGCGTGATCACCAGCACCGAAGCTCTGGAGCTCGACAAGGTCCCGAGTTCGGCCATCGTGCTCGGCGGCGGCGTCATCGGCGTCGAGTTCGCCAGCGTCTGGAACTCCTTCGGAGCCGACGTCACGATCGTCGAAGGTCTCAAGCACCTCGTGGCCAACGAGGACGAGACCATTTCCAAGAACCTCGAGCGTGCCTTCAAGAAGCGCAAGATCAAGTTCAAGCTCGGGACCATGTTCAAGGGTGTCGAAGAGACCGCGGACGGTGTCAAGGTCACCCTCGAAGACGGTTCGACGCTCGAAGCGGAGTACCTGCTCGTGGCAGTCGGACGCGGCCCGGTCACCGAGGGCTTCGGATTCGAGGAGCAGGGCATCCCGATGGATCGCGGATTCGTTCTGGCCAATGAACGTCTCCACACCGGCGTCGGCAACATCTACGCGTGCGGCGATATCGTCCCCGGCCTCCAGCTGGCTCACAGGGCCTTCGGTCAGGGTATCTTCATCGCCGAGGAGATCGCCGGCCTGAACCCCGTGCCGGTCGTCGAATCGGGCATCCCGCGCGTGACCTACTGCGAGCCGGAGATCTTCTCCGTCGGGCTCTCGTCTGCTCAGGCCGAGGAGAAGTACGGCAAGGATCAGGTCGAATCGCTCGAGTACAACCTCGGCGGCAACGGCAAGTCGGTGATTCTCAACACGAGCGGGCTGATCAAAGTCATCCGCGAGAAGGACGGACCGGTCGTCGGTGTTCACGGCATCGGTGCTCGACTGTCCGAGCAGGCCGGTGAGGCGCAGCTCATCGTCAATTGGGAAGCCTTCCCCGAGGAAGTCGCACAGCTCATCCACGCTCACCCCACGCAGAACGAAGCGATGGGCGAGGCTCACCTCGCCCTGGCCGGCAAACCCCTGCACTTCCACTCATAAGATCCGAGGAGACGAATACTCATGTCGAATTCCGTTCAGATGCCGGCTCTCGGAGAGTCGGTCACCGAGGGCACTGTCACTCGCTGGCTCAAGGAAGTGGGCGAAGAAGTCGAGGTAGACGAGCCGTTGCTCGAAGTGTCGACCGACAAGGTCGACACTGAGATCCCCAGCCCCTACGCGGGAACCCTGGAGAAGGTCCTGGCCGAGGAAGATGACGTGGTCGAGGTCGGCGGCGACCTCGCCTACATCGGCGACGGCAGCGGCGCTTCCTCCGACGACGAAGCTCCGGCGTCCGAAGAAGCCGCCGAGGAGCCTGCAGAGGCCCCGACCGAAGAGGCACCCGCTGAAGAGGCTGCACCCGCAGCAGAGGAGGCACCGGCGGAGGAATCCGCTCCGGCCGCTGCCGACTCCGGCTCGTCCGAGGGCACCGAGATCACGATGCCCGCACTCGGCGAATCCGTCACCGAAGGCACCGTGACCCGGTGGCTCAAGGAAGTCGGTGAAGAGGTCGAGGTCGACGAACCGCTGCTCGAAGTCTCGACCGACAAAGTCGACACCGAAGTTCCCTCCCCCGTCGCCGGAGTCGTTCAGGCTCACCTGGCGGAAGAGGACGACACCGTCGAGGTCGGCGCACCTCTGGCCCGCATCGGTTCCGGTGCTCCGGCCGAGTCCGCTCCCGCCGAGTCCGCATCGGCAGAGGAAGCTCCTCAGGAAGAAGCACCTGCCGAGGAGGCTCCTCAGGAAGAAGCGCCTGCCGAGGAGGCTCCTCAGGAAGAAGCGCCTGCCGAGGAGGCTCCGAAACAGGAGGCACCGAAGCAGGAGGCCCCCGCTCAGGAGGCACCGAAGCAGGAGTCGGCTCCCCAGCCGGCATCGGCTCAGGCCGCCGCATCGGCTCAGGCCGAAGAGCCTGTGGAGGCCGCTTCACAGGCGCCTGCTGCCGCCGACACCGTTGGCGAGAACGCCGCCTATGTCACTCCACTCGTGCGTCGCCTGGCCCGCGAGAAGGGCGTCGACCTCTCGAAGGTATCCGGCACCGGAGTGGGCGGTCGCATCCGCAAACAGGATGTCGAGACGGCTGCGAAGAACGGCCCGGCAGCCGCACCGGCTGCTCAGTCGGCCGCGCCTGCCGGAGCGCCCAAGGCTCCGTTCAAGGTCGAGATCCCCGAGGAGGTCGCGAAGCTGCGCGGCACCACGGAGAAGGCTTCGCGGATCCGTCAGACCATCGCCAAGCGCATGAGCGAGTCCCTCGAGGTCTCCGCTCAGCTCACGCAGGTCGTCGAAGTCGACATGTCCCGGATCGTCAAACTGCGCAAGGCCAATAAGGAGGCATTCCAGGCCAAGCACGGTTCGAAGCTGACCTACCTGCCGTTCTTTGCGAAGTCCATCGTCGAAGCGCTTCAGGTGCATCCGAAGGTCAACGCTCAGTACGATCTCGAGTCGCAGCAGATCACCTACTTCGATCACGAACACCTGGCCGTCGCGGTGGACACCCCGCGCGGACTGCTCGTGCCCGTGATCAAGGATGCCGGTGGCCTCAGCGTCGCGGGTCTGTCCAAGGCCATCGATGATGTCGCTGACCGGACACGCAACAACAAGATCATGCCTGATGAGCTCGCGGGCGGAACCTTCACGGTGACCAACATCGGTTCTGTCGGGGCGCTGTTCGATACGCCGATCATCAACCAGCCGCAGATGGGCATCCTCGGCACGGGTGCCATCGTCCGTCGTCCGATCGCAGTGAAGACGGCTGACGGTGAAGAGGCGATCGCCATCCGTGACATGGTGTACCTGCCGTTGACCTACAATCACCAGCTGGTCGACGGTGCGGATGCGGGGCGTTTCCTGCAGACCATCAAGGCGCGTCTGGAAGAGGGCAACTTCGAGGCAGATCTCGACCTCTGAGCCGCCACAACTATCGAGGGGCCGACCATTCGTGGTCGGCCCCTCGGGTCATTCACGGACCGTCGATCTCGCGGACCTCTGCGACCAGCCATGCACCCTCGACTCTCTCGAGTTCGAACTCGACCGTCTGCGCGGCGAATTCCTGCAGCGCGTCACCGCTGCCCGCACTCGAACGCATGAGTGCCGAGGCGACGACACGGTCCTCCTCGGCTGTGACGATCTCGACATCCTCGACGTCGATCGAATAGTCGGAGCCGGTGAAGGCAGAAGGATCGATGAGCTCGTCCGCAGCCGCGGCAGATGACTCGGGAACCGACAAGGCCTGCAGAGCCGCCGCATCGCCGTCGCTCAGCGCCCGGGCCCGAGACTCACACAGATCCTCCAAGACACCGGTGACCTCGGGGACACCGAGGGACGACGTCTGTTCGTCCGAGGAGTGCGCTTCCCCGCCGGATGGGATTTCTTCGCCGCTCACGGCCGTGGTGTTCGCCCACGAGGACCAGACGGCCACACCGCCGAGAAGCGTCAGGCATACGGCGGCACCGATCAGCAGGGTGCGGCGACCGACGACGCGCGATGCTTCGGCTGCGCGCAGCCGGGATGACAGAGCATCCACGGCACGCAGCGCAGTCCTCAGCAGACTGCTTCGAGCAGCGGGTTCTCGTCTCGACCGACGCGAACTCTTCGCCCCTGCACGCAGCGGAGACACTCGTCCCGCACGCAATGGCGGAGCGGGGGCACCCGTGCTTCGACCGGTATCCTGACCGGAGTTGCGGTCCGGGGAATGTCCGGACGCCGCGCGCAGACGCGCAGTGAGTGCTGATTCGGGTGCTGTTTGACTCTCGGCAGGCACAAGCGGCAGCGCAGCAGGACGGTCGAGGGTGCGCAGCGATTCGGCCGCCTCGGCGAGGGCGGAATCCAATCCGATATCGGAAGACGCGTCGTCCAGGAGGTCGGCGACGAGCGACCGCAGGGACGACGATGATTCGGCCAGCGCGAGATTGATCGGAAGCAGCACCTCGGCCCACGGCCGACCGTAGACGGCGTGGTAGATCATCTCCCCCACGGCGCGGCGGGGCGTCATCGCAATGGGTGCCGAGACACCGGGGATGATCACCGGTCGACCGTCGGCATCGAGTGCGAACGCGGACAGAGTGAGCCTCTTGTCGGGGTCAGCGCACGTCCGGAGTTCCTCGATGATGCCGAGAAACAGAGTGCACAGTTCGGCCTCGTTCACTCCCTGATAGGCACGGACGACATCGAGGACGAGTCCGCCGGGCGAAGCGGGGACGATGAGCACGGTACGTGCGCCATTCGGCAGAGCCACCTCGGTGATGGCGAGGACGCGGGGATCATCGGCGTCGAAGCCGCGGTGCACCACACCCCACGCACTGCGGCCACCGGAATCGAGTAAACGGTGAATATCATCCGCGATCGTTGCCTGGAACTCCCATGTCATCATTCGTCATCTCCGTTGATGATGTTATCTGCAGTTTGATGACATTTAATCATGATCGCTGTCGTAGTTATGTGTCAAGGGCCACAGCCTCTGTGGAGGCCGTCAGATGTGATTGAGAACAAATTGAACACTGGGGACAAGAGTCATAGTGTGGAGCTATGCCCCTGGCCACAGAAACGCTCGGGTTCGCCCCGGTCCTCTCGGACTATCGGCAGACTTGGGAATTGCAGAAGAGATACTACGACGAAGTGCTCGCAGGTCACCGTGACTCGACCATCCTGCTCCTCGAGCATTCCCCGGTCTATACGGCCGGCAAGCGCACCGAGGATCATGAGCGGCCGACCGACGGCACCGAAGTCATCGATGTCGACCGCGGCGGAAAGATCACCTGGCACGGTCCCGGACAGCTGGTCGCGTACTGCATCTACAAGCTCAATGAACCCAAAGAGGTTCGGCTCTTCGTGTCTCAGCTCGAAGACGCAATGATCAGGCTGCTCGCCGAATACGACATCACCGCCGTCACGATCGAGGGCCGAGCCGGTGTCTGGCTGCGAGGTGACGGCATCCGTCGTGACCGCAAGATCGGAGCGATCGGCATCCGCATCCACGAAGGCGTGACGATGCACGGCCTGGCGCTGAACTGCAGCAACGAACTCGGGGCGTACGAGTCGATCATCCCCTGCGGGATCACCGACGCCGACACCACGTCCATCAGTGCCGAACTCGGTCGCACGGTCACTCCCGTGGATGTGGCGCCGCGACTCGACGAAATCCTGCACGAGACCATCACCGCCTAGGAGAACTCAGATGACGATCGCACCAGAAGGCCGCCGCATGCTCCGCGTCGAGGCCCGCAACTCCGAGACTCCCATCGAGGACAAGCCAGCCTGGATCAAAGCGAAGGCGCATATCGGTCCCGAATACACCGCGTTGAAGTCGCTCGTGCGCAAACAGGAGCTGCACACGGTGTGCGAAGAAGCCGGCTGCCCGAACATCTTCGAATGCTGGGAAGATCGCGAAGCGACCTTCCTCATCGGCGGCGAACAGTGCACCCGACGCTGTGACTTCTGCCAGATCGATACCGGCCGACCGGCCGAATTCGACGCCGACGAACCGCGCCGAGTGGCCGCCTCGGTGGCGGAGATGGGTCTGCGCTACTCGACGATCACCGGTGTGGCCCGTGACGATCTCGAAGACGGCGGCGCTTGGCTCTACGCCGAGACCGTCCGCCAGATCCACGAGCTGTCCTATGTCGATGGACGAGGCACCGGAGTCGAGCTGCTCATCCCGGATTTCAATGCCAAGCCGGATCAGCTCGCCGAGGTGTTCTCCTCCCGTCCCGAGGTGCTCGCACACAATGTCGAAACGGTTCCGCGCATCTTCAAACGGATCCGTCCCGCATTCCGCTACGAACGCTCGCTGTCGGTGATCACGCAGGCCCGTGAAGCCGGTCTGGTGACGAAATCCAACCTCATCCTCGGCATGGGTGAGACGAATGACGAGATCATCTCCGCCCTGCAGGACCTGCACGAAGCCGGATGCGACCTCATCACGATCACGCAGTATCTGCGTCCATCGCCCAGGCACCATCCCGTCACTCGCTGGGTGAAGCCCGCTGACTTCGTGATGCTGCGTGATGCGGCTGAGGAGATCGGCTTCCTCGGTGTCATGTCGGGCCCGCTCGTGCGCTCGTCGTACCGGGCCGGCCGGCTGTGGGCGACCGCAATGCGCCGCCGCGGTGAGGAGATCCCTTCGCATCTGGCGCACCTGGACAAGCACACACCTGCCAAACAGGAAGCACAGGCCGTTGTGGATACCTTCGGACCCGGCGAAGAGGTAGACTTGACTGCTGAGCAATGAGCGTCGGTCTTCCCTGACTTCCGGAGGCGACGCCGCACCGCCCTTCAAGAGCAAGTGAGAGAATGAACGAAGAACCGCGCAAGGGACTCTTCCGGCGCAAGCCCAAGGATCCGAACAAGAAGCCCGGCCGTCTGGCGCAGATGCGCCAGGTCTATGAGCTGTCAGCCAAACACAATAAGGCGACCCCCTGGCTGTTGGCCGCAGCCGTGCTGGGTTGCACGATCATCGGCCTCGGCGCCGGATACGTGTTCGGCGGGATGATCTTCACGACCATCCTCGGTTTCATGGTCGGTCTTCTGCTGGGCATGTTCATGCTCGGTCGTTTCGCCGAGACCGCGGCATTCGCTCAGATGGACGGACAGCCCGGAGCCTTCGGCGCCGTCCTCAACACCGCTCGTCGCGGTTACCTCATGGATGAGAAGCCGATCGCAGTCGACCCGAAGAGTCGCGACCTCGTGTTCCGCTCGACCGGTCGTGCCGGAGTCGTCCTCCTCAGCGAAGGCCCGAAGGCACGCAGTGCGAAGCTGCTGGCCAAGGAGAAGAAGCGTCACGAACGCATCCTCCCCAACGTCCCGGTCCACACCTTCCAGGGCGGTAAGGAAGAGGGCCAGCTGGCAATGAAGCGGGTCGTTCCTGCCGTGCAGAAACTGCCTCGCAAACTCAACCGCGCCGAGGTCCTGGCTGTGCGCAATCGTCTGGCCGCCCTGGGAACGCAGGGCTCGCGCCCGCCGATCCCGAAGGGCATCGACCCGAACAAGGCCCGCCCGAACCACAAGGCGATGCGCGGACGCTGATCCGCCGACGCCCAGCGTCGCCCCTCAATTTGCTACCTGACGGCGGCTCAGCAACCTCGCGCGAGGTTGCTGAGCCGCCGTCAGGTAGCAAATTGAGGATTCAGCGGCGGAGGATGACCGTGCCCGCCGCCAAGTCGTGGACTCCGCGGTTGTCCCGGTTGAAGATGAGAGCGGGAATGACGAGCACGACGAGCACCGCGCGGATGAGGGACTTGAGCAGTCCCGGCACATGACCGTCGAGGCGACGGACTTCGATGCCGAAGAGGCGATGCCCCACCGAATAGCCGAGAGTGCCGACGAGCACGAAGTTCTCGACAGCGAAGATGGCAGGGGCGAGGATCGGATTCGCCGGATCGATGAGATTGGCGATCGCCAGACACATCAGCCAGTCGACGATAAGGGCGAGGATGCGCTTCCACGCCGGGGCCAGAGAATGCGAGCCGTTGACAGGCAGACCCAGCCGCTTTCCGGGCCAGTCGTCTTCTTCCCTGTCGAACCGGGGTCCTTCGAGCCAGGAACCAAGGTCGTCACGATTGATCACTCCCCCAGCCTACGAAATCCGGCCTGAGTGGATCCTCAGGAAACATGCCCGAAACATGGGCGACATCACTACTTCATTCTTCGGCGACTAGGATTGACCGTGGTCAGGACAAACGGCCACCGTACACGAACTAGGAGACCTAAGTGTTCTCGTCTGCTGAAGAACTCGTCAACTACATATCGGACAATGACGTCAAATTCGTCGATGTCCGGTTCTGCGACCTGCCCGGTGTGGTCCAGCACTTCAACCTCCCCGCCGCCTCCTACGGCACTGAGGAGATCACCGAAGGTCTGCTCTTCGACGGGTCCTCCATCACAGGCTTTCAAGGCATCCATGAATCGGATATGAAGCTGCTCGCCGATGTCAGCTCCGCCTACATCGATCCGTTCCGTGAGGCCAAGACGCTGGTCGTCACGCACTCCATCGTCGACCCTTTCACCGACGAGCCCTACTCACGTGATCCCCGTCAGGTGGCCGCGAAGGCCGAGGCCTACCTCGAGTCGACCGGAATCGCCGACACCGTCTTCTTCGGTGCCGAAGCCGAGTTCTACCTCTTTGACTCCATCCGCTACGAGAACACCCCCGGCAGCAGCTTTTACCAGATCGGGTCCAAGGAAGCCGCGTGGGACACCGGACGCGACGAAGAGGGTGGAAACCAGGGTTACAAGACCCCGTTCAAGGGCGGCTACTTCCCGGTCTCGCCTCAGGACCAGTACGCGGATATCCGCGATGACATGTCGCTCATGCTCGAACAGATAGGTTTCGAGATGGAGCGTGCGCACCATGAGGTGGGCACCGCCGGCCAGCAGGAGATCAACTACAAGTTCAAGACTCTGCAGCACGCCGGTGATCAGTTGCTGGACTTCAAGTATGTGATCAAGAACCGCGCCTACGAACTCGGCAAGTCCGCAACCTTCATGCCCAAGCCGCTCTTCGACGACAACGGTTCGGGTATGCATTGCCACCAGTCGCTGTGGAAGAACGGCGAGCCTCTCTTCTATGATGAGAACGGCTATGGAGGACTCTCCGATCTTGCGCGCTGGTACATCGGCGGGCTGATCGAACACGCCGGAGCGGTGCTGGCGTTCACGAACCCGACGATCAACTCCTACCGCCGCCTCGTGCCCGGCTATGAGGCTCCGGTCAACCTCGTCTACTCCGCTCGCAACCGTTCGGCTGCGATCCGCATTCCTGTGACCGGAACCTCGCCGAAGGCCAAGCGTCTCGAATTCCGCGTTCCGGACCCATCGTCGAACCCCTACCTCGCTTTCTCGGCCCAGCTCATGGCCGGGCTCGACGGAATCCGCAACCGCATCGAACCGCCGGAGCCCATCGACAAGGACCTCTACGAGCTCCCGCCGGAGGAGGCCAAGGACATCAAACTCGTTCCCGGCACGCTCGACGAGGCGCTCAACGAGCTGGAGAAGGACCACGACTTCCTGACCGCCGGCGATGTGTTCACTCCCGACCTCATCGAGACGTGGATCCGCATCAAACGTGAGAACGAACTCGATGTCGCACGCCTGCGTCCGACCCCGACGGAGTTCGAGCTCTACTACGCACTCTGACCTTCACCGACGGCCGATCCCCCGTCGAGCTGAGACTCGGCGACCGAGTGGAATAGAGTGAGGGCGTCACGGGTTCATACCCGTGACGCCCTCACGGCTCTGCGGCCGCAGACACGGCCCGCCGGATCGCGCATCATCGAAGGGATTGACTTTGACGCACTATGACCTGCTGCTCATCGGCACCGGTTCGGGAAATATGTTCCTCGACAAGCGATTCGCGGGACTGAAGACCGCCATCGCTGAGGAATGGCACTTCGGCGGCACCTGCCTCAACGTCGGCTGCATTCCGACGAAGATGTTCGTCTACCCCGCAACCCTTGCCGAGCAGGCCACCCAGGCTGACCGTTACAATCTGACTCCGACCCACCCCGAAGTCGATTGGGCAGGACTCCAGGAGCGCATCTTCTCTCGCGTCGACGCGATCGAGTCCGGAGGACGCGAATACCGCAGCAGCGATCGCCAACCCAATATCACCGTCGTCCCCGAACATGTTCACTTCACCGGAGAGAAGACCGTACACACCGCCTCCGGGGAGGAGATCACCGCCGATCGCATCGTCATCGCCGCCGGCGCGCATCCGAGAATCCCCGACATCGCCGGGCTCGACACGGCCCGCATCGATACCGACGACTACCCGGTGTTCACTTCGAACACGGTGATGCGCCGTTCCGAGCAGCCGGGGCGCCTGATCATCATCGGCTCTGGGATCGTCGCCATGGAATTCGCCCATGTCTTCGCCTCTCTCGGCACCGAGGTGACCGTCCTGGCCCGTGGGCCCCGCCTCCTGGGCAATATCGATGAGGAGGCCGCCGAGGAATTCACCCGGGTCTTCGGAGCCTCGCATACGGTTCTTCACGGGGCTCAGTCGAAGCAGATCGACATCGCCGATGGTGAGGTCACGCTGACCCTCGAACCCAGCGGGCGCCTCGCCGAGGTGGACCTGCCGGAGACGATCACCGCTGACGGCGTGCTCGTGGCCACGGGACGGGTCCCCAACACCGGCGAGCTCGACGTCGGGGCCGCCGGCTTCGACATCACCGACGGCAGGCGTCTGTCCGTCGACGAGCACCAACGAGTCCTCTCCGCCGGTCAACCCGTTCCGGGAGTGTTCGCACTCGGCGACATCTCCTCACCTCACCAGCTCAAACATGTCGCCAACCACGAAGCGAAGATCGTCGGGCGCAATCTGGCCGCAGACGTCGCGGCGGGGGCGCCGGGAAGTGCTCGAGTCCGCGACCTCGCTGTCGTCAATCACCATGCCGTTCCCGGTGCCGTGTTCTCCTCCCCTCAGGTCTCCTATGTGGGAATGACAGAGGCGCAGGCCACGGAGGCCGGCCACCACGTCACGGTGAAGGTGCAGAAGTTCTCCGATGTCGCCTATGGCTGGGCGATGGCCGATGATCCGGGAATCGTGAAGATCATCGCCGACCGCGGCACCCGCCACATCCTGGGTGCGCATATCGTCGGGCATGAAGCATCGATGCTCATCCAACCGCTCATCCAGGCGATGGCCTTCGGTCAGAAAGCCGATGAGGTGGCCACCGGACAGTATTGGATCCATCCGGCCCTGCCCGAGGTCGTCGAGAACGCCCTGCTCGGGCTCGAATTCGAGGACTGAGCGTTCGACGGTCGGCAGATTCGGTTCCGCTCGAGGACATACTGCCGGGGTGATGCGTCAGAAGTCGTAGAAGCGGTGTTCCATCACAGATCGAGCGTGCCTGGTGGTGCGCAGATAGTCGTCTTCGAGGTCATGGCCCGCTCCGGCCGGATAGCCGAGCAGTCGGGCCGCAGCTTCGAGTTCCGTGTGGTCGACAGGCAGCGATTCGGCAGTGCGACCGCGGAAGAGCATCACGGCTGAACGCACATCTGTCGCGAGCTGCCACGCAGCGGCCAGCTGTTCGGCACCTTCGGGCGGCAGCAGGTCGGCGTCCATGGCCGCATCGAGAGCCGGCAGCGTCGAGGTCGTGTGCAGCCCTTCCACTCGATGCCCGTGTTGGAGCTGCAGCAGCTGCACGGTCCATTCGACATCGGAGAGGCCGCCTCGGCCGAGCTTGAGATGACGGCGTTTGTCCGCATTGCGCGGCAGACGTTCGTCCTCCATTCGCGCCTTGAGCGTGCGCACCTGAGTCAATGCCTTCTGCGGCATCTCCACCGGATACCGCAGCGGATCGATCAGCGAAAGGAAATCGGCGATGAGTCCGTCGTCGCCGGCGACCGGACGTGCACGCAGCAGTGCCTGAGCCTCCCACGGCTGCGACCACTTCGCATAGTAGGCCTGGTAGGACGAGAAGCTGCGCACCAACGGACCGTTCTTGCCTTCGGGGCGCAGATCCGCGTCGAGGTCCACTCCCTGAGCCCCTTCGCTGGCCTTGAGACGGGAGGACAGCTGGAGGGCCACCTTCGTCACGTGCTTGCTCAGCTTCCCGCGGCTCTCCGCATCAAGATCGTCGTCTGAGGGGCGGTACACGAACATCGCATCGGCGTCGGAGAAGTAGCCGATCTCACGGCCGCCCCAACGGCCCATGGCGATGATCCCGAATTCGTAGTCCGGGGTCTCGGGGCCGTCGAGATCTGTTCGGATGGCCTGCAGAGCACCGCGCACGGCCAGGTCCATGAGGTCGGAGAGATCGCCGGGTATCTCGGCCCGATCTCCGACTCCCAGGACGTCGCGCAGAGCGATGCGCAGCAGTTCCCGACTGTAGGTCTCACGGATGGGTGTCACCGCTTCGGCACCATGGCGTCGGAGCAGTCCGTCGACCTCGGCGTTGAGGATCTTCAGATCACGAGCCTCGAGGTTCGCATGACGATCCAGCCAGGCCACGGCAGCCGGCTGGCGCAGCAGCAGTTCGGTCGCATAGCCGGACAGTGAGAGCACTTCGGCCACCGACTTGGATGCCAGCCCGGAATCACGGAGCATCTTGAGGAACCATCCCGACGATGACAGCGATTCGCTCAGGCGGCGGAAGGCCAGCAGCGCCCGGTCGGGTTCGACCCCATCGGAGAACCAGTCGAGCAGTGCCGGAAGCACCTGCTTGATGACCATTGCGGTGCGCGACATTCCTGTGGTCAGCGCCTTGATATGACCCAATGCCCCCTGCGGGTCGACGTAGCCGAACGCTTGGAGACGATCGGCTGCCGCCTGCAGGCTCGATCCCCGCTTCTGAGCATCCACAACGGCTCCGTGGATGCCGACAGCCGCCTCGAGGATGGGTCGATAGAAGATCTGTTCGTGGAGGCGTGTGACCTGTTTCGCATAGTCCCGGCGGGTCTCTTCGAGACGGTCTCCGGTTCGAGAACCGGAACGGAAGACGGAACGGGCCAGCACCCGCAGCTTGGCTTCGTCGTCGGGGATGAGCGCATTGCGCATCATCCGCGGGATCTGCACTCGGTGTTCGACGACGCGCATGAACCGGTAGGCGGTGGAGAACACGGAGGCGTCCTGCTGGCCGATATACCCGTGTTCTCCCAGTTCGCCGAGTGCGACGAGAGTGTTCGGAGTGCGGATGTCCTCATCATTGCGTCCGTGGACGAGCTGGAGCATCTGTGCGGAGAACTCGACGTCACGCAGTCCGCCGCGACCCAGTTTGATCTGACGAGGAGCTTCGACGGCTGGGATCAGGTCGACGACACGTCGGCGCATTGCCCGGATCCCATCGATGAAGCCCGAACGGCTGGCAGCCTGCCAGACCATCGGGAGCAGCGATTCGGAGAATGCCTCGCCCACCTCGACGTCACCGGCGACGGGTCGGGCCTTGAGCAGGGCTTGGAATTCCCAGTTCTCGGCGATTTCGTCGTAATAGTGTTCGAACTCAGACAGCGTTCGCACGAGTGCTCCGGCTTTGCCTTCGGGGCGCAGCGCCGTATCGACTTCCCACAGTGCGGGTTCGCCTCCGGCGTCGGAGAGGATGCTGCGCATGCGTTGGGCGAGGTCGGTGGCTGAGGTCCTGGCTCCCTCGGTCTCTACGGAGTCGAGGACGAAGACGACGTCGACGTCGGAGACGTAGTTGAGCTCTCGTGCTCCGGTCTTGCCCAGGGCGATGACTGCCAGACGGATGTCGGCCGCCTCGTCGAGTTCGGCACGCGCGATGGCCAGGGCTGTGTCCAGCGCGGCAGCGGCCAGGTCGGACAGGACGGCCATGACATGGTCGACGATCTCTTCCGGGGATTCTGCGGACAGGTCATCGGCGACGAGGCGGAGGACTGCGTCACGGTAGTTGCGGCGCAGAGCTTTGACACCTTCATCACCAGTCATTGTGGAGCGCGGGGCCGGATCGTCCGGATCCGCGCCGACCGCCGTGAGCATCTCGGCACGCAGGGAGACCGCTGACGCGGCCGGGGTGGAGATCAACAGGAACGGGTCTGGGGCGAGCAGCAGGGGCAATGAGTCGGGATGTCGGACGAGGTGGTCGACCATCGCCTCCGAAGTTCCGAGGACTGCGAGCAAGCGGGCCAGGAGCGGACGGTTGAGTTCGTCCTCGGCCAGATCGCTCTGCGATTCCGACCTCACAGCGTCCAGCAGCGCCGCGGAGTCCTCCCCTGCCGCTTCGACCACTCGCAGCAGGCCCAGCGCCGCCCCATGCGGGTCGGGTGTGGCCATGAGCAGGTCGATGAATCGCGAGTCCGTGGCCAAAGGCTGGCCGAGGAACTCGTCGAGCTCATGGAGGAAGCGGGCGGTCGCGTCCGGGATGCTGGTGGTGCGTGAGGTGATTCCGGCCATCACATCGAGGTGAAGTGCTTGGCGAGTTCGTACGGAGTCACCTGCGCACGGTAGTCGGTCCATTCCTGGCGTTTGTTGCGCAGGAAGAAGTCGAACACTTCCTCGCCCAGGGTCTCGGCGGCGAGGTCTGAGCCTTCCATCAGCTCCAGAGCATGGGACAGGCTGCGCGGCAGCGCCTCGATGCCCATTGCTCGGCGTTCGGTGTCGGAGAGCTGCCAGACATTGTCCTCGGCCTCTTCGGGCAGTTCATAGCCCTCTTCGACCCCTTTGAGCCCTGCCGCGAGCATAAGGGCATATGACAGGTACGGGTTCGCTGCGGAGTCCAGTGCACGGTATTCGACTCGTGCGGATGAGGACTTTCCGGAGTTGTACTGCGGCACTCTCACGAGGGCGGAGCGGTTGCGGTGGCCCCAGGAGATATAGGACGGGGCCTCATGACCGGTCCACAACCGCTTATAGGAGTTCACGTGCTGGTTGGTCACCGCTGAGATCTCAGCGGCGTGGGTGAGAAGTCCGGCGATGAACTGGCGGCCTGTCTTCGACAGCTGATATTCAGCTCCCGGCTCGAAGAAGGCGTTGTTCTCACCCTCGAACAGCGAAACATGAGTGTGCATCCCGTTGCCCGGGTGTGCGGCCATCGGTTTGGGCATGAACGAGGCGTAGACACCTTGAGAGATCGCCACCTCTTTGATGACCGATCGGAACGTCATGACGTTGTCGGCCATCGTCAGTGCATCGGCGTAGCGCAGGTCGATCTCGTTCTGACCGGGTCCGGCCTCATGGTGGGAGAACTCCACGGACAGTCCCATGGCTTCGAGCATGGTGACTGCTTCCCGACGGAAGTCATTGGCCGTGCCGCCGTTGACATGATCGAAATAGCCGGCCGTGTCGACGGGCATCGGCGCGGTACCGTCACTGATCCCGGAGACGGGGTCGAGGTTGTCGGTTTTGAACAGGTAGAACTCGATCTCAGGATGCACATAGAAGGTGAAACCGCGTTCAGCGGCCTTCGCCAGAGTGCGTTTGAGGACGTTGCGCGGATCCGCCGGCGCCGGCTCGCCGCCGGGCACATGGATGTCACAGAACATCCGCCCGGTCGGTTCGGTCTCCCCGCGCCAGGGCAGCAAGGAGAACGTCGAGGGGTCGGGCTTGAGCACCATATCGGCCTCGAACACCCGCGACAGTCCCTCGACTGCCGAGCCGTCGAACCCGATGCCTTCGGAGAAGGCACCTTCGAGTTCGGCGGGGACGATGGCCACGGACTTCAGCTGTCCGAGGACATCGGTGAACCAGAGTCGGATGAATCGGACTTCACGATCCTCGACCGTCCTGAGAACGAATTCCTCCTGACGCGACATTCAGCCGTTCCACTTCTCGTCGTCATCGTCCCACTTCTGACTGCGCTCCCGTGCCTTCTCCAGTGCGGCGCGGGCAACTTCCTCGGTCTCGTATGGACCCATGCGGTGGGTCCAATCGCTGACCAGCCCCTTTTCGACGGTGTTCGTCTCGAGGTTGAAGTAATACTTCGAGTTCGGGTCGTCGATATCTTCGTAGAGTCCCATGGCTAGCCTTCCCTCCTCGGCAGGGTTCTGCATTGACACTTTCAGCTTACCGTTTCAGGAGCCGAACTGACGGCACGTGCTGCTGACTCTCCATCCATCCTCTTATCTGCACCTATAGTGCTGTCTCTCCCCGACTGGAATCATGTATTCCGCGTTATCTGGTACTCAGACACACTGATTCCGTATTTGAGATGACGAAAACAGATCTAAAGGTTTGCTCTCCAAACCTTCAAAGGAATAGAGTTGTCACCATCGACGGCCGACGGAGAAGTCGGTCGCCTCCGCCCCTGCGGCACATCATCAGGAGAGAAGGACAGCAATGCGCATTTCAGTGCCCACCGAGGTCAAGAACAACGAGTTCCGAGTCGCTATCACCGCTGCCGGCGTCCACGAACTCGTCGCCCACGGACACGAGGTCACCGTCCAGGCCGGAGCCGGCGAAGGCTCCTTCATCACCGATGCGGAATACGAAACGGCAGGTGCAAAGGTCGCCCCCGATGCCGCCGCGACCTGGGCCGCCGGCGACCTCGTGCTCAAGGTCAAGGAGCCCATCGCCTCAGAGTACGGTTTCCTGCGCAAGGACCTCGTCCTGTTCACCTACCTCCATCTCGCCGCCGATGAGGCGCTGACCAAGGCCCTGATGAACGCCGGGACCACGGCGATTGCCTATGAGACCGTCGCTCCCGACGGCGGCGGCCTGCCGCTGCTGGCCCCGATGAGTGAGATCGCCGGCCGACTGTCGACTCAGGTCGGTGCCCACAGCCTGCTAAAGGCCGAAGGCGGCCGTGGAATCCTGCTCTCCGGAGTGCCCGGAGTCGAACGCGCCAACGTCGTCGTCATCGGCGCCGGTGTGGCCGGGACGAATGCGGCACGCATGGCGCTGGGCCTCGGGGCGAACGTCGAGGTCATCGACATCAACATCCCCCGCCTGCGCCAGATCGACGAGACCTTCGCCGGGGCGATCGCCACGAAGGTGTCGAACAAGTACGAGATCACGAAGTCTCTGGCCGCAGCCGACCTCGTCATCGGTTCGGTGCTCATCCCGGGAAAGAAGGCGCCGAAGCTCGTCACCGATGAGATGGTCGCCAGGATGAAACCGGGTTCGGTTCTCGTCGACATCGCCATCGACCAGGGCGGCTGCTTCGAGAACTCCCGTCCGACCACTCATGATGATCCGACGTTCACCGTGCACAACTCGGTGTACTACTGCGTGGCGAACATGCCCGGAGCCGTGCCGAACACGGCCACGGCTGCGCTGACGAATGCGACCCTGCCTTTTGCCGTCAAGATCGCCGATCAGGGATGGCACCAGGCGTTGTTGAACGATTCGGCACTGGCGCGCGGACTCAATGTCCACAACGGCCACGTCACCAATGACAACGTCGCCGAGGCGTTCGGCTTCGAAGCCGTATCCGTGGCACACGCACTGGCGAACTGAGGATTCGCACCCAGGCGAGAGAGTGACCGGCCCTCTCCCCTCCCCGAACTACCTGACGGCGGCTTAACAACCCAGCGTGGAGTGGTCCCCGAAAGTTGGACTGTGATTAACACAGGACAACTTGAAGGGACCACTCCATGCGTCACAACTGTCTGATCACCGACGAGCAAGCCCAAGCCGCGGTCGAACTCTTCGATCACGGGT
>NZ_RHFG01000039.1 GCF_004745485.1 Brevibacterium sp. S22 | reverse complement strand
TGCTGAGCTCAACGCCCGGCCCCGGAAACGGTTGGGTTGGAAGACGCCGGCCGAGGCCCTGGCTAAACTATTGAACGAACACGACGATTCGACAGGTGTTGCAACGATAGCTTGAATCCGCCGCGACAAGAACGCGTTGGATCGACCAGAGAATGGCGTACACCCGGCTGCCGTCGGCTCAGGGAGTCTTCGGCTTCGCCGTGGTCGTCTTCTTCGCTGCCGTCGTCTTGGTGCCCGTGGACTTCGACGCGGTCGACTTGCTCGCGGCGGTCTTCGAAGCAGTGGGCTTCGCCGCGGTCGACTTCGAAGCCGTTGTCTTCTTCGCCGCCGTGGACTTGGTCGCTGTGGTCTTCTTCGCAGCCGTGGTCTTCGCCGCGGTCGTCTTCTTCGCAGGAGCCTTCTTCGCCGCGGGCTTCTTGGCCGGGGCCTTCTTCTTCGCCGGTCCCTTGGCGCGCTTCTCGGCCAGCAGGGTTGCGGCGCGTTCGAGGGTCACGGCTTCGACGGAGTCGTCCTTGCGCAGGGTCGCGTTCGTCTCCCCGTCGGTGACGTAGGGACCGAAGCGACCGTCCTTGACCACGACGGGCTTCTTCGTCTCCGGGTCCTCGCCGAGTTCCTTCAGCGGAGCCGCGGCACGGCGTCCGCCGCGCTGCTTGGGCTCGGCGTAGATCTTCAGCGCCTCGTCGAGGGTGATGTTGAAGATCTGCTCTTCGTCGGTCAGCGACCGGGAGTCCGTGCCCTTCTTCAGGTACGGGCCATAGCGTCCGTTCTGCGCGGTGATGTCCGTGCCCTCTTCGTCCTGACCGACGACGCGCGGCAGACTGAGCAGCTTGAGCGCGGTCTCGAGGTCGATCGTGTCGAGGTTCATCGACTTGAACAGGGATCCGGTGCGCGGCTTCGGCTTCTTGGCGCCTCGCTTCGGCTTCTCCTCGGGTTCGGGAAGCACTTCGGAGACGTAGGGGCCGAACCGGCCGTTCTTCGCCACGATGGTGTGTCCGGTCTCCGGGTCGACGCCGAGTTCGCGGTCCTCTCCGCCCTGGGTCTCGATGAGTTCGGCCGCCTTCGCCGCCGTCAGTTCGTCGGGAGCCAGGTCCTCGGGCACGGAGACCCGCTTCGGGTCCTCGCCCTCGACTCCCGAAACCACCTCGAGGTAGGGGCCGTAGCGGCCCACACGCAGGTTCACGCCCTCGCTGATGGCCACGGTGTTGACCTCACGGGCATCGATATCGCCGAGGTCGTCGACGATCGCCTTGAGCCCTTCACGGTCCTGGGTCTTGCCGCCGAAGTAGAACCCGGCCAACCAGTCATTGCGGTCCTCTTCGCCCATCGCAATCCGGTCGAGTTCGGATTCGAGGTCGGCGGTGAAGGCATAGTCGACGAGCCCTGAGAAGTGCTCCTCGAGCAGACGGACGACGGAGAACGCCAACCAGCTGGGCACGAGCGCATTGCCGCGGGTGGTCACATAGCCGCGATCCTGAATCACGGAGATCGTGGCCGCATAGGTCGAGGGACGTCCGATGCCGAGCTCCTCGAGCTGTTTGACCAGGCTGGCTTCGGTGAAGCGCGGTGGCGGAGCAGTGGTGTGGCCATCGGCTTCGGCCTTGACGACCGACAGCGCCTGGCCCTCTTCGACCTGCGGCAGTCGCGACTCCCCCGACTTCGTGTCGTAGCGGGAGGCGTCAGTGCCCTCCTCATAGGCGGCGAGGAATCCGCGGAAGGTGATGACGGTGCCGCTGGCGCTGAAACCGGCCTCGTGGCCGTCGGCGAGTGCGGCGCTGACCTTGATGGTCGCGGTCTTTCCCTTGGCGTCGGCCATCTGGCTGGCGACGGTGCGCTTCCAGATGAGGTCGTAGAGACGGAATTCGTCCCCGCTGAGCTGCTTGGACACCTGCGCCGGGGTGCGGAAGGAGTCGCCGGAGGGACGGATCGCCTCGTGGGCCTCCTGCGCGGACTTCTGCTTGCTCGCGTACTGGCGCGGCGACTGCGGCACGAATTCGGGACCATAGAGTTCGGTCACCTGTTTGCGGGCGGCGGCGATGGCCTGGCCCGACAGCGCCGAGGAGTCCGTACGCATATACGTGATGTAGCCGTGTTCGTACAGCGATTGGGCGGTGCGCATGGCCTGACGGGCACTCATGCGCAGCTTGCGGCCGGCTTCCTGCTGCAGCGTCGAGGTCGTGAACGGAGCAGCCGGGCGGCGGGAGTAGGGCTTCGACTCCACCGCGGTCACGGTCAGCGCGTCCTTCGCGGTGCCGTTCAGTTCCGTGGCCAGGGCTTCGGCGCGAGCCTGGTCGACGACCGTCGCCGAGGCGGTCTTCAACTGTCCCTTGTCGTCGAAGTCCCGTCCGGAGGCCACCCGTGCCCCATCGAGGGTGGTCAGGTTCGCGGCGAACGGATTCGTCCCGTCGGGCAGACCGAGGTCGAGGTCGAGGTCCCAGTAGTCGGCGGGCACGAACGCCATGCGTTCGCGTTCGCGTTCGACGACGAGACGGGTCGCCACGGACTGCACGCGTCCGGCCGACAGTCCCGCACGGATCTTCCGCCACAGCACGGGTGAGACCTCGTAGCCGTAGAGACGGTCGAGGATGCGGCGGGTCTCCTGCGCATCGACGAGGGATTCGTCGATGTCGCGGGTGTTCTCCAGAGCACGTTCGATCGCCTCGGGCGTGATCTCGTGGAAGACCATGCGCTTGACGGGGATCTTCGGTTTGAGGACTTCGAGCAGGTGCCAAGCGATGGCCTCTCCCTCGCGGTCCTCATCCGTTGCCAGATAGAGTTCGTCGGCGTCCTTGAGCAGACGCTTGAGTTCGGTGACTTTCTTCTTCTTGCCCGGATCGATCCGATAGTAGGGATCGAAGTTGTTGTCGACGTCGACAGCGAACTTTCCGTACGGCCCCTTCTTCATATCGGCGGGCAGCTCCGAGGGTGTGGGCAGGTCGCGGATATGGCCGACGGAGGCCTCGACGTCATAACCGTCGCCGAGGTATCGCACAATCGTTCGCGCCTTCGTCGGAGACTCGACGATGACGAGGCGACGGGGCTTCTTCTCGGTTGTGGTCACGCTTTCACATTCCTCTCACGGCATCAGCTGCCCGCTGCAACGGACGATCCGGCCCAATGTAACACTGTTGTTCGGGCCTGCTCCGCATCGGGCCGACCGGGACGGATACCGGTCGGATTCGATTCGGACACGGCGTCAACGGTTTTCGATCCTATCCCTATTCCTCATCCCGTCCAGTCGCTCAGCTGTCGCCGGGGCCGTTGTCGGGCAGCAGCGCACCCGCCGCGGCCAGGGCTCTGACCTGGGCGACGAGCTGGTCTTCCAGTGCTGTGGAATCGACTTCGAGAAGCTGGGCCAATGCTCCGGCCGTCTGCCGCAGCGTCAGCGTCCCATCCGCCACGGAGACGAATCCGGCCAGCGCGGTGTCGAGGTCGAAGACCTGCCCGAACCCGATCCCCTGTTCCAGGGTGATCGAGCTGGGATCCGGTTGTCCGGGAACGAAATGGCGATGTTCGACGAGGTCGGGTGAGCGAGTGAAGGCGGTCGCCGCGATCTCTTCCGGTCCAGCTGCGGCCAGCCAGGATCGGATCGCGACGATCGTGGTGAGGAAATCGGCGAGTCCATAGGGATTGTTCGCCGGCGCCGAGGTGACTCTCACCCTGGACTTGAACACTCCGTCAGCTGCCCCCGAGACAATGTGATCGGTCGTGGGCGCCTCGTCACCGGCTGCGGAGTCCTCGGAGCCAATCGTTGACACATCGTTATCGGAACGGTTCATGAACACGTACCCGAACACGATCTCGTCCACAGCTCTGGTGGCGAAGTCATCGAGCCATGCGGCCACCGCGTCGTTCCACGCGGCGCTGGCGCGGACGATCCCGCCGTCGCGGATCCACGTCTCTGCGTAGGCGATGGGGTCGAGTGCTTCGCGTTCGATGACGAACACCGAAGTGTCGTCGTCGCTGACCCAGGTCTCCGGTCCGTCGTCCTTCGCCGAGGCGGCCTCCCAGTTTCCGAGGCAGACGCTGCGTCCTCCCGGAGTGAGGTGCGCCGGAATCCGGCTGAACAGTTCCCGGACGAGAGAGTCCCCGGTCATACCGCCGTCCCGGTATTCGAAGGTGGTGTCCGTGCTGCGCGGGGTGATGACGAACGGTGGATTCGACACGAGCAGATCCACAGTGTCACTGAGGGGCTCAAGAAGAGATCCGTGCCGGAATTCGATCGTCGTGACTGCGTTGAGTCCAGCCGAGAGTTCGGCCAGGCGCAGCGCCCGGTGGGAGATGTCGGTGGCGATGACCCTGTCACAGTGGCGAGCCAGCAGCAGGGCTTGGATTCCACACCCGGTGCCGATGTCGGCGGCCACGCCGACACGGTCGCGTGGGGTGATGGACACCAGGGTGCGGCCGGCCCCGCCGAGTCCGAGCACGAACTCGCCGTCGAGGACATCCGGGGTAGTCAGGGTCCCGTGGTCGGCCACGAGGTAGAGGTTCTCGTCTCCGGGACGGAAGCCACGCGGGACACCGACTGGAAGGTCATAGGGGGCCAGCGCGAAGGGGGCGGCGACCTCGTCGTCGGTGACGGTGATCAGTCCCGCCTCGGCGGCGGTGTCGAAGGACTCCCGCAGCAGGGCACGGGCCTCGGTGACCGGGAGGGTGCGGTGGAAGTGGAAGAGCAGCGCAGCACAGGCGGTTGCCCGCTCGGCGACGGTGGAGGTCTTGTCGGCGAGCATTCGGTTGCAGTGGTGGATGGCGGGTGCCGCATTGTTGCGCAGCAGCGCCTCCGAGGCCGCAGCGCCCCAGAACAGGCGCAGCCTAGGTTCGGTGTATCCGGCATGGTAGAGAGTCTCGCCCAAGTGGGCCAACGGCAGATCAGTCACAGAAGAATCCTAACGACTGCGCCATAATTGACCCATGGCCTCCTCTGCTCTCCTCGACATCGTCACCGGTTTCGGTGCCCGGGATGAGCGAATCGTCCACGTCCGCGACATCCCGCAGCGCTTCGAACGAGACGCCGAGTGGCCGGACTGGATCGATGAGGAGCTCAAGCACGCGTGCCATTCCATCGGCGTCGACGCCCTGTGGCAGCATCAGCTCGAAGCGGCGCAGACAGCCCGGGACGGATCCGACGTCGTCATCGCCACCCCCACCGCGTCGGGCAAGTCCTTGGGATTCTGGCTGCCGGTGCTCGAAGCGATCCAATCGACTCGCGGGAAGCTGCGCAGCGCCTCGGCGATCTATATCGCTCCGACGAAGGCCCTGGCCGCCGATCAGCTGGCCAAACTCGAACGGTTCGTCATTCAGGGCATGCGTCCGGCCAGCTACGACGGGGACACCTCGCAGGTCTCGAAAGACTGGGCGCGGCGGCATGCGAACATCATCTTCACCAACCCGGACATGCTCCACCGGTCGGTCCTGCCCCAGCATGAGCGCTTCGTCCGGATGTTCAAGAATCTGCGTTTCATCGTCATCGACGAAGCCCACCGATACCGCGGGGTGTTCGGGTCCCATGTCGCACTCATCCTTCGCCGACTGCTGCGCATCGCCGCCCACTACGGTGCGACACCGGTCGTCATCGGAGCCTCGGCGACGATGGCGGACCCGGACGAGGCCTTTGCGAAGCTGACCGGGCGGGCGGCACATGCGGTGACCGAGGATTCCTCCCCACGAGCCTCCGGCAGCTTCGCTCTGTGGGAGCCTCCGGTGTCTCCGGGCGGGGACCGGCGCAGCGGCCTGGTCGAGGCCGCCGATGTCATCACCGATTCGATGTGCGCAGGCTACCGATCGATCACGTTCATTGCCTCCCGCCGCGGCACCGAGGCCCTCGCGCAGACGGTCCGTGACCAGGTGGGGCAGGTCGACGACTCGCTGACCGGGAAGGTCGCCGCCTACCGGGGCGGGTATCTGGCCGAGGAGCGGAGGATGCTCGAGACCGCACTGCGTTCGGGTCAGCTGCTGGCGGTGGCATCGACGAATGCCCTGGAGTTGGGCATCGACATCTCCGGACTCGACCTCGTCATCATCTCCGGCTGGCCGGGAACTCTGGCATCACTGTGGCAGCAGGCGGGACGAGCGGGGCGAGCCGGACAGCGGTGGATGGCTGTGTTCATCGCCCGTGACGATCCGCTCGATACGTTCGTCGTGCATCATCCCGAAGTCATCTTCGACTCCCCGGTCGATGCCGGGGTCATCCATCCGGGCAACCCGCATGTGCTCTCCGGGCACCTGTGTGCGTCCGCCGCCGAGGTGCCGCTGAAGGCGGGTGACCTCACGCATTTCCCGAACAATTCGCGTGAGGTCATCGACGATCTCGTGGAGAGAAAACTGCTGCGGGCGCGACCGATCGGATGGTTCTGGGCCAAGGATCAGCCCGCGACCGATCTGTCGGATATCCGCGGAGCCGGTGGCGGACAGTTCAGTCTGGTCGAAGCGAGCACCGGGACTCTGCTGGGCACGGTCGACGAGTCGGGAGCACATACGGGTGCCCATCCGGGCGCGGTGTATACGCATCAGGGCGTTGATTTCGCTGTCCTCGATCTCGATCTCGAGGACCGGATCGTCGCCGTCGAACGTGCCGAGGTCGACTATAAGACTCAGCCGCGCTCGCAGACTGAGATCTCTATCGTCGACACGGATGCCCAGCGGGTTCTGCCCTCCGGGGTGGCGGTGTGCAGCGGCACCGTCGACGTCAAGGATCAGGTCGTGGCCTACCGGATGCGGGCCAAGCGGGGTGGAGCGATCATCGCCGAGCACGAACTCGACCTGCCGGAGCGTACCCTGCGGACGCAGGCCGTATGGTGGACGATCCCGCAGAGCGTCCTCGACGAGGCCGAGGTCGTCTCCGGTGATCTGCCCGGAGCCGTCCACGCCGCCGAACATGCTTCGATCGGTCTGCTGCCGCTCTTCGCCGGCTGTGACCGGTGGGATATCGGTGGTGTCTCGACGGCGCTGCATGCCGACACAGGGCTGGCGACGGTGTTCGTCTATGACGGCCTGGCCGGTGGTGCCGGCTTCGCCGCACGCGGCAGTGACGTCATCGAAGAGTGGTTGGGCGCGACCCGGGACGCCATCGCCGCATGTGAGTGCATCGACGGCTGCCCCTCCTGTGTGCAGTCGCCCAAATGCGGCAACGGGAACGAACCTTTGGAGAAGGACGCGGCGCTGCGGCTGCTGCGCTCCGTGCTCAGATAGCGGCTGCCCTGATGGTGAGTTTCACTTCCCGGCGACAGCCTCCTCTCGGACCTTCGGCAAGGGCCCTGGAATGTCCACTTCGATGACGACATAGGCAGATTGTTCGCTCAGTGAGGCTCGGCAGTCCTTCAGGTGACCGCCGTTGCGTTTCGCCACTTCCTTCGCGATCTCGCACGGTTCGCCGGTGGCCAGTCCGCGCACGGAGTCCGCGGCGGCGAGCGCCGCCAGATCAGCGGCACTCTGCGCCCGACTGTGAGCGACGAAGGCCTGGCCCAGGCTGCCGATGGCGGTGACGAGGACGAGCACGATCGAACACAGCCCCACGACGATATTCGTCATGACGGCCCACCCCGGTCTCCCTCGAACCGGGCGGTGGCGTTCGCATCGACGGTGTCGAGGAAGAAGATCGCGGCCGGCAGTTCGATGGTGACGGTGACGACTGAATAGCCGCCATCGGCTCGGACACGTACCGAAGAGGAGTCTCCTGCGTGCTTCTTCGCTTCGGACACGACCGCGGCTTGAGGTTCGCCGCGAGCGATCTCACGTGCTGCAGACCGTGCCGCGTCGAAGGCTCGCAGCTGTGAGAAGCCGACCGCGGCGGCCCCCGCGAGCAGCACGATGAGGAGCACGACAGCGGGCATGACAACGGCGAATTCTGCCGTCGCCGTTCCCGTATCGCGGCCCCGACCTCGCTGCCTCTGACGGGAGCGTCCGCGTGCCACGGCGGTTCAGCTTCCCAATCCGAGTGCCGAGGAGATGACCCCGGTGATGAGTTCCTTGATCGGTTCGGATTTGAGGACCACGACGAGCAGCGCGGCGAATCCGCACGCGGCCAATGTGGTGATCGCGTATTCAGCGGTGGTGGCTCCGGTGTCGGATTCCCAGAACTGTTCGATCGCACTGTGGTCGTCGACCGGTTCGATCTGCTCTGTCGGCGGATCCTCGATCTCCGGGGGCGGTGATGTGGTGGCCATGCTCTCCTCCTTGGCAGCAGCCCGTTCGCACTCTGCGAGCGGACCTTCAGCCTGGGAGTGAGTGCACTGTCGTGTCGAGGGTCGAAATCGGGGCTGTGGAAACGCGTTCTGCGTCCACAGGCTCACGATGTGCGAGTGGAAACGTCGTCCACAGGAAACAGCGTGGGAGTCAGTGCCTCAGGTGTTGCCGGCCCAGTCGTCCCTGAGGATGGCCATGATCACTTCGTCGTGGCGGCGGCCGTTGAAGAAGACGGCTTCACGACGACGGCCCTCTTCGACGAACCCGGCTTTCGCATAGGAGGCGATCCCACGCGTGTTGAACGCCCAAGTCTGCAGCTCGATGCGGTTGAGTCCCAATTGGAGGAACCCGTATTTCACGGCCAGACGCACCGCGTCCGAACCGTAGCCGCGGCCGTGGAATTCGGGGCCGACGACGATGGCCAGAGTTGCGGACTGGTTGATGGGATTGCGTCCGTAGAGCGTGACATGGCCGACGAACTCTTCGGTTTCGGTCAGCTCGATGCTGAAGCCGACTGCTTCGCTCGAGGTGTTCGCACTCCACTGGGAGAACTGTTCGGACACACCCCCTTCTGGTCGCGGCAGAACCGTGTGGTTCTGCAGAACGACGATCGAGGGGTCGAACCACCATTGTTCGAGGTAGGGCAGGTCCTCCTCGCGCAGAGGACGCAGTCGCACGGATCGACCGACGAAGAGGTTCTCGGCGTAGTCTTCGGCCTGTTCGACATTGGACAGCTGATTGAAGGGTGTGACCGGTGCCATGCCTCGAGCTTATCGGTCGAGCCTGAAAATCAGGTCACCACTCTTTCAGGAACTGGTGAATGCTCCGGAACAGAGCCCGTCAGCACGATTTGGTCAGCACGATGCTGAGCGCTCGGAGCGACACTGAACACCGAACACCGAACACCGAACACCCCAGGATCGTGTTGGGGCTTCAGAAGAACACGGTCGTGATGTCGGAGAGCAGGGAGATGACGACCGGGACCACGGAGAGCAACAGGAACGCCGGCAGGATGCACACGCCCAAGGGCAGCACCAGCTGGACACCCAATGAGGCGGCGGCTTCCTGCCGCCGCCTGCGGGAGGACGCTCGCAGCTCCTCGGCCACTGACTCGATGAGGGGAGCCGGGCCGACACCGGTGTGTTCGGAGAACTCGAAGACCTCGAGCACCGGCAGCAGACGGTCGTCATCAGCGAGTCGGCGTCCTCCGATCGTCATCGCTCGGGCGATCCTCTGCAGGCCCGATCGGTCGTCGGTCGCCTCGGCGGTCAGGTTCAGCGCCACGGGAATCGGCAGTCCCGAGGTCAGGCAGATCGCCACCAAATCGAGGTCGAAAGCCAGCTGATCATCCGCCACCGCCCCCGCCGTCCTCGGAGTTCCCGCTTCCGGGGTGGCCGCCTCGGTGCCGGTGGGATCGGTCCCTGCCCCGCCGAGGAGATTCTGCAGCCTCTCGCGGGTCGATCCGGACCACAGCAGCACGCTGAGTCCGACACAGGCACCGATGAGGACGAAGAGCATGGTCATCTCTGTGCTCGCAGCATCATCGTCCGCATCCACCATCGGCCGACCCCATACAGGAGGAGGCCGAGACCGATGCTCAGCTGTCCCGGCAGCCCGGTGATGAGCTCGAGTGGTCTGACTCCGATGAGCAGGCCGAGACCGACGCCGATGAGCGGCAGCCAGCTGAGCACTCTCACCGTCGACTGCGGTCCGGCCATGGCGATGCGGCGTTCGCGTTCGGCGTCGAGCGCGTCTCTCTGAGCTGCCGCATAGCGCAGGATCATCTCCGCGGCGGGGGCCCCGGAGCGTTCGGACACCGTCCACACGGCGGCCATCCCGGACAGCACCTGAGCGGCGGTCTCCGACAAGGCGCTGCTGCGGGTGGCGATGGCCCGTCCGGGTTGCTCACCCAACGTGATCGCGCGTGAGATCGGGGCCAGTGCTTCATGGCGGCGGCTCAGGGTCGCCATCACCGCCTGCGGGGTCATCCCCACTTTGAGCAGGTGGGCGCAGTGCTCGACGGCGGCGATCGCCCACAGCCGTTCGGCCTGGTCATCGCTGGTGTGGCCGCCTCGGCGAAAGAGGGCACGCACAGTCTTCTGCACCGGTTCGTCCTCCTCCGTACGGTGCAGGAGTTCGCGCAGCCTGGCACCGGGGTCAGGAGGGGCGGCGAGGACGATCCCGACTGCGACGAGGACGGCGGTGAGGACGATCATTGTGCGGATTTCTGTTCGAGCACGGCCTCGAACCGCGCCAGGGCACGACGATTGACGGTGCCCGTCGTCGAGGGCGACGGGCGGCCCCACACCGGTTCCATCACCACGCCCTCGACGCCGGTCCGGGTCGGGATCGCCAGCTCTGTGATACCCCGTTCGGAGCCGGTCCGGCGCAGGTGGATGACGAGGTCGATGGCAGTGGAGAACTGCGAATACACAGCGTCCGGACCCATCTTCGCCAACGCCCCGAGCGCGGCCACCCGGCTGGGCACGGCATCGGCGGTATTCGCGTGGATCGTCGCACAACCGCCTTCATGTCCGGTGTTGAGCGCGGTGAGCATGTCCCTGACCTCGGCACCGCGGCATTCCCCGACCACGAGGCGGTCGGGCCGCATCCGCAGGGCGTTTCGCACGAGGTCGGTCAGCGTCACTTCGCCGCCGCCTTCGACATTGGCCTGGCGGGCTGCGAGCTGGACTGTGTGCGGGTGCGCCACGATGAGTTCGCGGGAGTCTTCGACGATGACGATGCGCTGGATGTCGTCGACGAGGGAGAGCAGAGCGCCGAGGAGGACGGTCTTCCCGGTCCCCGTTCCGCCGGAGATGAGGATGTTCGCCCGGGAGACGACCGCCTCGGTGAGCAGCGGGCTGATCTCATCGGGGACGAACCCTTCGGCGCAGAGTTGGGAGAACGGGAACCCGGAGCGTTTGGGCACGCGGAAGCTGATCGTCGTCGTCTCGCCGGAGATCGGTGGGACGATCGCGTTCATCCGGACCCCGTCGGGCAGGCGGACATCGACATACGGGCTCGAATCGTCGAGGCGGCGTCCGCCGAGTGCTGCCAACCGCACCGCCAAGGACCGCACCTCCTCTTCGGATCCCAGCGACAGGTCGAGCAGCTGGGGCCCGTCACCGGTGTCGGCGAAGATCTCGCGGGGTCCGTTGACGAACACGTCCGTGGTGCCGGCCACCTCGAGTACTGACTGCAGGGGGCCGGCCCCGGACAGCTGCGCGGACAGCCGGGTGACGAGCTCGAGCAGGGCGGACGAACCGAGGACGCGCCCGGTGCGTTGGACCGCCTCGGCGACGGCGGCCGTGGTCACCGGTCCCGGTTTGTCGAGCAGGGTCTTGCGGACATCGGCGACCAGCGAGGCGTCGAGCCATTCGCTCATTCCACCCACTCCCCCAGCAGGCGGTCGACGAGGCGGCCGAGGTGCGCCCCTCCCGGGATCCCCTCGCCACGATCGACGGCGGCCGACAGTCCCCGATCATCACGGATGCTCCCGGCCAGGCTCAGTCCGATGGATTCGGCGAGGAGGTCGGCGTCGAGGCCGCCTGCCCCGGTTTCACGGACGACGAGGCGCACATCCGGGTGGGCGTGGGAGAGCCGTTTGGCGACTTGGGAAGAGGCGACGGCGGACCGGACCCGGGCCGGAGAGACGAGGAGGACATGATGGCAGCGCCTGGTCCACTGCGGTGGGGCGTGACGGGGCAGGTCGACGATGACGAGGTCGAAGGCCTGACCGGCCGCGGCAAGGAAGTCGTCGAAGACGTCCGGGTCGAGGTCGACGGTGTCGTCCCGGCCCCAGGACAGCAGGGCGAGTCCGTCGTGGCGGGGCAGCGCATCGGCCAGGGTGGAGGGGCGCAGCTGTCCGCGGGAGGCGCTGAGGTCGGTCCACCGGGGTCCGGGCACCTGTTCTGCGCCGAGAACGAGGTCGAGTCCCCCGCCGAGCGGGTCGGCGTCGACGAGGACGGTGCTGCTTTCGGCTCCGGCCCGTCGGGCGAGTGCGCATGCGAGCACGGAGGCACCAGCACCGCCGCAGCCGGCGACCACGCCGACCGTGGTTCCGGGAGCTGTCGGTGGTTCGACGGCGGCGATCATCCGCCCGCTCAGCCATTCCGCGGCGGCGGGGAGAACGGCGAGCTGGTCGACGCCGAGGTGGGCGGCTCTCGCCCAGGTCGAGGAGGGTTCGTCATCGTCGAGGACGACGAGGATCTTGTCTGCACGGTCGGTGGCGGGGGCTTCGCGGACGTCCTCGCCCAGGAGGATGAGCGAGGCGGACTGCCAGCCTCCGGAGTCGGGAGGCAGGACGGTGAGGGAGATCCCGATGCTTTCGGCCACTCGGGCGCATTCTTCGGTGATTGCGCCGAGGTCGGTGATGAGGGCTACCTGCATGCGTCGAAGCCTGCCCGCCGGGTACACGGGCCTGCTAGGTCGAGACGTCGGCCTGTGGAGGGAATGACGAAGGGGCGCCTCCTGTGAGGTCAAGTCACAGGAGGCGCCCCTTCAAGTCCGCCCTGGGCTTTCACCCCTGGTCAGCCGTGGTGTTCACCGTCCACGCCTGCCGGAGGTGAGGACCAGGGACCACCCCGGGCAGACTCTCGCGTCCACAGCGTGGGCGTTCGAGTCGGCGGGTGGCGAATCAGCCGCGCTGGATTCCTTCGATATTGCGCAGGAGACCTGTGGTGCTGCCGTCGGAGTCGCGGACCTTGAACCAGGATCCGTTGTCCTCGAGGCTGAGGTACCAGTCCCCGGGGTAGATCGTAAACACCGGCATTCCGGTGGTCTCGTCCACGGCTTCACGCGGTTCGGGAACGGCGAACCAGAATGCCTGGATGATGGGGCGTCCACCGTCCTGGTTCTGCCCACCGTCGGGCTGGTTCTGACCGGCATCGGCGGGCACCGGCTGGTTGTCGACAGCCGTCTGTGCCATGGTCTCGTCGTTCGACCGGCCTGCGCCCCCGTCGGTCTCCGGACGGTTGGCGTAGTCGGCGACGGGAACGTACTGAGTCGGCTCCTCGCTTTCGGGAGCAGTGGCCCGCTCCGAACGGGTGGCCGGCTCCATCACGGCAGTCGCCTGCTGGTCTTCATCCGCAGCCGCCTTGTCTTCAGCTGTGGATCTGTCATCGGCCGTGGACTGGTCGTCTGGCACAACCTTGCCGTCTGCCGGGGTGCTGACGACGGTGGCGTCAGTGGAGCGGATGTTCGCGTCGTCGTTCGGCCCCCGTGCAGCGGAGCCGTCGGACGAAGCCGGGGACTCCGATGGCGAAGCCTGCGTCTCCGAAGCTGCCGAAGTCGCATTCTCCGATGCGTCGCCTGCCGACACCTGATCGGCAGCGGTCGAGGGTGTCGCGTCCGAGTCCGCGGCGGTCGCGTTCGCACCATCAGCGGCATTCGTGTCCGATGACTTTGCGTTGACCTTGGAGACCAGGTCGCTGCTCTCGGCCGGTGACACGGCCCTCGGGGTCTCGTCTTCCGACGTCGAGGCGGCCGTGGCCCTGTCTGCAGTCGCACCCGCGTGCGCCTCATCCTTCTGAGGAGCCGATGCAGTGTCGGTCGGGTCCGCGCCGGCCCCAGTCTCGGGTGCGGAATGGCGGCCGCGGCGACGTTCGGAATCCGAATGAGCAGCGGCGACACCGGCGGCCCCGGCGCCGATCACACCAGCGCCTGCAGCAGCGGCCGCAGCACCCGAGTGTGGCTTGTCGTCGGACTCGACCGCCTGGGCGTCGGATCCAGGTGCCTGGGCATTGGACTCGTCGGCCTGGCTGCCGGTCGCGGTTGGCTCATCGCCGGTTGCTGTGGGCTGGTCGCTGAGCGCATCAGCTTGCGGCCGGCCGGCTCCGACGCCGAATGCCTGAGTCGGTTCACTCTGAGAATTCTGCGGGGCATCCGAATCGCGACGGCCCAGGTAGGTCTGTCCGTCACCGGTGCTGTGGACCGGTCCGTCGTCCGACGGCTGGTCCGAGGTCGGACCCTGGAGTTCCGGCGAAGCAGCTTCGGCAGCAGGTGCGGCGAAGGAGCTGGCTGAACGTTCTGCCGCCTGTTCCTCCGGCGGAGCGTAGGGACTGGGCTGACCGGACTGTGCGGAGGGCTGGGCCTGCTGCTCGGGTGCCGCAGACTGGTTCTGACCGAACTGGTCTGCACCCGACTGAGCAGTCTGTGCAGGCTGGCCCGACTGTCCGGGCGCACCGAACTGGTCCGGCCCTCCCGGGGCGCCGAACTGGGCGGGCTGCCCGGGCTGTCCCGGAGCGCCGAATTGAGCAGGTCGGCCTGACTGTCCCGGTCCGCCCGGCTGACCGGGTCCCGGCTGACCGGCACCGACCGGAGCCGAACCATAGGGCGCGAATCCGGGGGCGCCGACACCCGGACCACTGGCACCGGGCACATTCGCTACCGGCGCCGGATGCTGGGTGTGTTTGGTGACGGGGCGAGCCTTCGGATGGGTTTCGTTGTCCTCGCGTCCGGCGAACTCCTTGGCGAAGAACGGCAGCATCGTGAACACCCCGGCGAAGAACGCGATGAGCGCAGCGAAGAACGTCAGGTAGGAGCCGATATGCCAGTAGACCGCCGAGGTGAGCAGGTCGATGAATCCATAGGTGAAGGCGATCGCAGAGAGCACCGAGATGAACTGGTCGAGGCTGAGAGATCCGACCCGCAGTCGGCCGTTGCCGAGCTTGTTGACGAGCACTGCCGCCACGACGAGCAGGAGCGTGAGCACAGCGAACACGAGTGCGCCCATGTCCGCGACGTTCCAGTGCCACAGAGTGGTGGTCTCACGACCGAAGCCGTAGCTGTAACCGCGGTAAGGCACGAACAGTGCGATGAAGGCGAGCAGACCTGCGAAGAGAAGGAAGAGGTCACGCAGCGTCAGCGGTCCGAGAATTCCCGGACCTGACTTCTGTTTCGGCGCGGGTGCCTGACCGAATTGGCCGGGCGCCGAACCGTAGGGTCCCGGCGCCGAACCATATTGTCCCGGAGCAGACCCGTAGGGGCCGGGACCCGATCCGTACTGAGCCGGGGCAGACCCGTAGGGTCCCTGTGGTCCGGCAGGGTGCCCGGGAGCAGAACCGTAGGGGCCCGGTGCGGAACCATAAGCCGGTCCGGGAGCCGAACCGAACTGCCCCGGTCCCGAACCGTAGGCCGGCGGCTGGCCACCGGGCTGCTGAGCGTTCTGGCCTGGGTGCTGCGGGGGCTGATCCTGCCACGGCTGTGGCCCGGACCCGGTTGGATGCTGCGGCGAACTCATCGCTGACTCCAGTCGATCTCGGGGAAAAGCTATCAGTGTTTCCGTGTCCGCGCGGGACGGATCCCGACAGACTCTGACCCCATCCTTGCAGAACACAGGCCTCCTGTGCACTCATATGCGCATTCTCAGGCACGTCGAATACCCGTCGATCCCCCGCCGAGGCGGCCCTTCGTTCCCCACTGCACCATTGAACCCATGTGATCCATACCACGACAACTGCGTGATGGCTACCCCCGATTTCCCCGTTCATCGACTGAAACTGCGCTCCGCTGCCCCCGATCACCGGTATACAGTGCTACTAGAATTTTCGATCCACCAAGGAAGTCGGAGGGAAAGCATGACCGAAACCGCTGCCGAGCAGACCGAGACGTTTGCTCCACCAGAGCAGTTCGCGGCCGCCGCCAACATCAAGGCTGATGAATACGAACGCGCCGAAGCCGACTACCTGGGCTTCTGGGCCGAACAGTCCCGTGAACTCGTCGACTGGCACGAAGACTTCGGCGAGGTCCTCGATTGGACGAACCCACCGTTTGCGAAGTGGTTTGTCGGCGGAAAGCTCAATGTCGCCTATAACTGCCTTGACCGGCACGTCCTCGCCGGCAACGGCGACCGGGTGGCCATCAACTTCGAAGGTGAACCGGGCGACTCCCGCACCTATACCTATGCCGAACTCCTCGCCGAGGTGTCGAAAGCGGCGAATACGCTGACCGACCTCGGCGTCAAGACCGGCGACCGGGTCGCCATCTACCTGCCGATGATTCCCGAAGCGGTGATCTCGATGCTCGCCTGCGCCCGCCTCGGCGCGGCTCATTCGGTCGTCTTCGGCGGCTTCTCCTCCGATGCCCTGCGCTCACGCATCATCGACGCCGAAGCCCGCGTGGTCATCACTGCCGACGGCAGCTATCGTCGCGCCAAACCCACGAGCCTCAAACCCGCCGTCGATGAAGCACTCTCCCAGGGCGATACCCCGGTCGAGCACGTCCTCGTCGTCAAGCGCTCCGGCCAGGAGGTCGACTGGGTCGACGGCCGTGACCAGTGGTGGGAGGACTCTGTCGGGCAGGCCAGCGACACGCACGAATGCGAGTTCTTCGACGCGGAGAATCCGCTGTTCATCCTCTATACCTCCGGCACGACCGGCAAGCCCAAGGGCATCCTTCACACTTCCGGCGGCTACCTCACTCAGGTGCTGTACTCGATGAAGGCCGTCTTCGACATCAAGCCTGAGACGGATGTCTTCTGGTGCACCGCCGACGTCGGCTGGGTCACCGGCCACTCCTATGTCACCTACGGTCCGCTGGCCGCCGGCACCTCCCAGATCGTCTACGAAGGCACTCCCGACACCCCCCACCAGGGCCGCTGGTGGGAGATCATCGAGAAGTACAAGGCGACGATCCTCTATGCCGCACCGACGGCGATCCGCACCTTCATGAAGTGGGGCGAGGAGATCCCGGCCGAGTACGACCTGTCCAGTCTGCGCCTGCTCGGCAGCGTCGGCGAACCGATCAACCCCGAGGCCTGGCGCTGGTACCACCGCGTCGTCGGCGGCGAGCGCTGCCCGATCGTCGACACCTGGTGGCAGACCGAGACCGGCGCCCACATGATCGCGCCCATGCCCGGTGTGCTCTCGACCAAGCCCGGCTCTTCCCAACGCCCCATTCCCGGCATCTCCGTCGACGTCGTCGATGATTCGGGCGAGAACCCTGCCGGTCCCGAAGGCGGGCTGCTCGTCATCCGCCGGCCGTGGCCGGCGATGCTGCGCGGAATCTGGAAAGACCCGGAGCGCTTCAAGGAGACCTACTGGTCGCGGTTCGAGGATACGTACTTCGCCGGCGACGGCGCCCGCCGCGATGAGGACGGGGATATCTGGTTCCTCGGCCGTGTCGACGATGTGATGAATGTGTCCGGTCACCGCCTGTCCACCGCGGAGATCGAATCCTCCCTCGTCGCTCATTCCAAGGTCGCCGAGGCGGCTGTGGTCGGTGCCGCCGACGACACCTCCGGTCAGGCCGTCGTCGCGTTCGTCATCGTCTCCAACGGCGCCGAGGACTCCCCCGAGACCGCTGAGGAGCTGCGTCAACATGTGGGCAAGGACATCGGCCCCATCGCAAAACCGAAGACGGTCCACATCGTCACGGATCTGCCCAAGACACGGTCGGGCAAGATCATGCGACGCCTGCTCAAGGACGTCGCCGAGAACCGCGAAGTCGGCAATACTACGACCCTCGCCGACGCCTCGGTGATGGATCAGATCGAAAAGTCCGTCGCGGGAGCCTGAACCTCACGCCCTTGAGCCGAGGTCGGATGGCCCGTCGGTGACAGACGACCCTGCCGCATGGCGGCCGTCGTCCGGATCCGACGGGTTTTCCCGGCTCCCTGCCGATTCGCCTTTGGCCGCAGGGCGCGTTCAGACTACTCTTAAACTTAGATTGTCCTCGTTCTCGATTTAGGAGCTCTCATGGCCGAACGGTCCATCAGCGAACTGATCAAAGGCATCAGCGACGATTCCAAAGCGATCGCCGAAGAAGAGATTGCCCTGGCCAAGGCCGAAGCCACTGCCGGTGCGAAGAACCTGGGCATCGGTGCCGGACTGGCCATCGTCGCACTCTTCCTGCTCTTCCTGTCTTCCTTCATGGTGATCTTCGCCGGTGCGGCCGCATTCCATGAGGGGCTGGGCTGGCCTTGGTGGGGCAGTTTCCTGATCGTCTTCGGCATCCTCGCCGTCATCGCGATCATCCTGGTTCTTGTCGCTCTCCCCCTGTTCAAGAAGGGCAATCCGGTTCCAGGCACTGCTATCGGCTCGGCCAAGTCGCTGGTGGAGTCCGTCAAGCGTGCGGTGAAGAACCCTTCGGGACCCAGGTACTGACCCCACTCCGTTCCTGAGGACCACGGCAGACGCGACGAGCGGTGCCGGACGACATGTCCGGTGCCGCTCGTCGCATTCACGCTCAGCGCCGCTTGGCCACTCGCTCCTTAGCCTCTCGCAGAACCTGACGCTCCCGCTTCCGTGCCTCGGCCAGCACCTTCTGCGCCTGTCGGACTGCCTTCTGCGCCTCCCTCAACTTCTTATCGGCTGCCACTGCTGGGTCATCGTTGGCGATCGCGGCCTGCCCTTCAGCCGCTCTCTCTGCCGCGTCGTCGGATGCGTCGGCTGAGGTCACTGAGCTCGAGCCGTCGTCCGCCGTGTCGGACACAGCGTCTGTCCGCGCGCGCACGATCCCATCGATGAAGGCCTCCACACCGTCGAAGCCTCGTTCGAGTCCGAAGTCGAAGGGATCGAATTCCGAGGCGAAGACCCCCGCGTCGATCGCCTGCCTGAGGAAGGGATATCCGTCCTCGGTGATGACCGCGTCGAAGAGCCGCTGTTCCCGCGCCGCAACCTCGTCGGCATCCAACCCGGTCGTTCTGCTCTGCTCCTCGTAGCCTGCGGCAACCAGCCCTTTCCAACGGGCGGCACCGGTGACGAGCAGAGAGACAGCGATCCTCTCCTCTTCGGTCAGTCCGGTGCCGCAGAGCGACTCAAGACCTGCTTCCAACCAGGCCGAACTGTTCGGGGTGATCGGGCTGCCTGTGATGGGCATCGACAGCAGCCAGGACCGACGTGCATAGATCCGTGATTGCGCTTCGTAGAGTTCACCGAGTCGGGCCCGCCAGCCGAGGCCCTCTTCGGCAGCTTCAGGCGGCAGACCGGTCGCTTCCTCCTGCATCAGCAGGAGGAGATCGTCTTTGGAACTGACATAGCGGTAGAGCGACATCGGCGTGTACCCGAGTCGCTTCGCGACCGCCGACATCGACACCGCCTGGATGCCGTCGCTGTCGGCGATCTCGATCGCAGCGTCGACGATCTTCTCAACACTCATCTCCCGCTTCGGCCCCCGCTGCGGAGTCGCCGCGACGCCCCAGGCAAGTGCGATTCCGCTGGGAAGCTGCTCGATCAGATCATCTGTGCTCATTCCGCCAGTTTATATTGTGTACGCCGTATATTGCGTGTTATTGTCATATACAGTTTCTGCCGTATACAGATACTGGACGATGTCTCCCATTCGCGAGAGGACCACGCTATGACCACTTCCGACAGCCGCCGCACAGCATTCCGGGGAGCCGTGCACACCGACTCCCCCGCGTCAGAGAGTCCTGCCGCTGAGGAAACAGCTGCCGCCATCTCCCTCGCCGGAGTGAGCAAGCACTTCGGTTCGAAGCCCGTACTCGACGGACTCGATCTCGACGTGCCCCAGGGGGAGGTATTCGCTCTCCTCGGCGCGAACGGCGCCGGCAAGACGACATGCATCAACATCCTGACGACTCTGGTGCGGCCCGACACCGGAACGGTGCGGGTCATGGGCGTCGATGTGCGCACCTCCCCGGGGGAGGCGAAGAGACATTTCGCCGTCACGGGACAGTCCGCAGCCGTCGACACGTACCTCTCAACCGAGGAGAACCTCGTCCTCCTCGGCCGCCTGTCCGGGCTGAACCGTCGCACGGCGAAGGTGAGGAGCCGTGAGCTGGCCGAAAAACTCAGCCTCACGGACTTCATGACGACTCGTGTGGGCGCGCTCTCCGGCGGCATGCGGCGTCGACTCGACCTCGCGCTCAGCCTCGTCGTACCGGTTGAGATCCTCATCCTCGACGAACCCACTACCGGCCTGGACACTCGATCCCGACAGGAGCTGTGGGGCGAGGTCGGCGCATTGGCCCGCGGCGGGACAACCGTGTTCCTCACGACGCAGTATCTCGACGAAGCCGATGCCCTGGCTGATCGCATCGGCCTGCTGGACCGAGGTCGCCTGGCAGGTCTCGGCACGCCCAGAGAACTCAAGGCACGGATCGGTGAGGACACTGTGGCAGTCCGCGGAGCAGACGGTTCACATCTTTCTGAGATCCCCACCGATGGCACTGTCGGTGGTCTCGTCTCGGCGTTGGAACCGTGGACCGTCGAATCACCCCATGCTTCCGTATCCCTCCATAGTCCCAGCCTCGACGACGTCTTCTTCGCCTTCACTTCAGCCGACTCGTCGCACTGACCACCAACTCGTATCAGTCCACCGGTCTTCAGAGAGGACACCACCATGTCAGACACTCACTCGCTCACAGCACCAACGGGCTCAGCGGCCTCAGTCCTGCCCTCCCCTGCCTATCCGCACCACAACCCCCGTTCGCGACCCTCCGGACTCCGAGCCGAGGCGGCCTTCATCGGCAGGAGCCTGCGTCACGCTGTTCGAGACGTCGAATCACTGCTTATGGCCGTCGCCCTGCCGGTCATGCTGATGCTCATGTTCACGTTCGTGTTCGGGGGCGCGCTCGACCCGAACGGCGGCTACGTCGACTATGTCGTGCCCGGGATCGTCCTCACCTGCGCCGGCTTCGGTGCCGCATCGACGTCGCTGTCGGTTGCGACGGATATGACCTCGGGTTTCGTCGACCGACTGCGCACGATGCCGGTGAGGGCATCGGCGGTCATCACCGGACATGTGACCGCGAGCCTGGTGAAGAATCTGTTCGCCACCGCCATCGTCCTCCTCGTCGCCGTCGCCATCGGGTTCCGCCCCACCGCGGGAGTGGGCGAATGGCTGGCGACCATCGGCCTCGTCGCGCTCTACATTCTGGCGATCACGTATCTCTTCGCAGCCATCGGCTTGGCCGCGAAGTCAGCCGAGTCAGCCAACGGCTACGGCTTCATCCTTCTCTTCCTGCCCTACGTCTCGAGTGCGTTCGTCCCAGTCGAGACAATGCCGAGGTGGTTGGAGGTGTTCGCCGACAATCAGCCGATCACTCCGATCATCGACGCTCTGCGAGCACTGCTCCTCGGCACCGATATGGGTGATTCCGGCTACCTGGCCCTCGGCTGGTGCCTGCTCATCCTCGCTGTGGCCGTGGTGTGGGCCGCGGCACTGTTCACGATGAAGGCCGGACGTCGCTGAGTCACCTTCGAATCAACGGCGGCCGACTTCAGAAATCGATGGCGATCGGGGCCTTCTTGTCCCAGTCCTCGGCCCAGCCGAGGTGGTCGAGGGCAAAATCGAGGATGCCTGCGGTGAAGCCCCACACCTTGAGGACTCCGACGTCGAAGGCCGGAGTTGAGATCTTGAGATCGGGGCGGGCGAATGTGCCTCGATTGGCCGGGGCGACGAGATCGGCGATGGCCACCCGGTAGCCGGAGTACGACTCCCGCTGGTCCATCACCTGCACCGCTCCGGGTTGTCTCCAGTAGCCGATCACCGGAGTGACCTCGAACTTCGAGACAGGGATATAGAGTGGGTCCATCTCCCCGAGCACTTCGACGGTGTCCGGGGAGATTCCTGCTTCTTCCTCCGCTTCACGCAGTGCTGCGGCCGCCATGGACTCGTCTTCGGGATCACGTCCGCCTCCGGGGAAGGCGACCTGACCGGGGTGATGACGCAGAGTCGCAGCCCGCTGGAGCAGCACGATGTCGACATCGGCGACACCGAGTCCGGCCAGCCGCGACTCCTCTGCTCGTCCCGCCTCGGTGCGGGCTTCTCCCCCACGTCCGAAGAGCATGAGCACGGCAGCGTCACGGGCCGCTTCCTCAGCCGATTCCCTCTGCCGGCGCAGCCACAGTGGGGAGCCGTGCGAAACGGCGAGATCTTCGAGCTGACCGCGCAGAGCGCCGTCGGCGATCGTCGCCGATTCGGGTGGAATGTCGGGGATTCCGGTGCTCACTGTCCGTCCTCGGCGGCGGCCTCCTCGGCGGGAGCGGCCAAGGGCGCCATTTCGAAACGGAGCATATCGCGGGCCCTGACCGGGTCGAGTTCGCCGATTCCGAAGGACGGACACAGCGCGGTCAGAGGGCAGGCGCCGCAGGCGGGCTTGCGGGAATGACAGATGCGACGACCGTGGAAGATCACCCGGTGCGAGAGCATGGTGAGATCCTTCTTCGGGAACAGGGCCGCGATCTCGTGTTCGGCCTTGACCGGGTCGGTCTCCTCGGTCCAGCCGAACCGGCGAGCCAGCCGACCCATATGGGTGTCGACGGTCAGGCCGGGGGTGTCGAAGGCGTTGCCGAGGACGACATTCGCGGTCTTGCGGCCGACTCCGGCGAGCTTGACGAGCTTGTCCAGCTTGTTCGGCACCTCCCCGTCGTACTCGTCGACGAGTTCGTTCGCGAGTTTGACGATGTTGCGCGCCTTCGCCCGGTAGAACCCGGTGGAGCGGATGTGCTCCTCGACCTCGATGAGGTTGGCCACGGCCAAAGCGTGGGCGTCGGGGAATGCCGCGAAGAGGCCCGGGGTGACCGAGTTGACGCGGATATCGGTGGTCTGGGCGGACAGGACCGTGGCGATGAGCAGCTGGAACGGGGTCTCGAAATCGAGTTCGCATTTCGCGTTCGGATACACCTCGGCGAGGATGCGATGGATCTTCCGTGCCCGGCGGGTCCGACCCAGCGGGGTCTCGTTCGCGAACTTCCGCGCGCTCTTCTCTGCCACAGTCAACACGACTCACCATCCTAATCCGTGCCCCGTCATTCCGCAGTCATGCCGGTCACATAAGGTGGTCGGGCACCTGGAGGAGTAGAGTGGCGCGGGCCGCGACGTCGACTCGGCGCCGATGTGAGGGTCGCGGGCAGGTCGGGTTTTCATACTGATGAGCCACACTCCCGCGTCTTTGCTGGTATCGATGCAGATGACCAGGTAGATTTATGTGTGATTATCACGACAAGGAGGAACCAGTGGATATTGAAGTGGTGCGGGGCGCGACGCTCTTCGCAGGTCTGGACGATGAAGCCACCAGTGCATTGATGAAGTTCATGAACCCGCGGAGTCTCCGTCGGGGAACCGTGCTCTTCCATGAGGGAGATGCCGGCGATGAGCTCTACATCGTCTCCTCTGGCAAGCTCAAGATCGGCCGTGAGTCCTCCGACGGCCGCGAGAATCTGCTGTCCGTGGTCGGCCCCGGCGAGATCATCGGTGAGCTCAGCCTCTTCGATCCGGGCCCGCGTTCGACCTCCGTGACCGCAGTGTCCCAGTCGGAGCTGCTCAGCCTCAAGCACGAGGACCTCACCACCTGGCTCAACGAGCGCCCGCAGGCCGCGATGAACCTGCTCAAGGCTCTGGCTCAGCGTCTGCGTCGGACGAATGAGACCGTCGGCGACCTCGTGTTCTCCGATGTGCCCGGACGTGTCGCCAAGGCGCTTCTCGACCTGGCCGCCCGCTTCTCGAAGCCGGCTCCGGACGGCGTCCTCGTCGCCCACGACCTCACCCAGGAAGAGCTCGCGCAGCTCGTCGGCGCCTCCCGTGAGACCGTGAACAAGGCACTTGCCGACTTCGCCGCCCGCGGCTTCATCCGCCTCGAGGCTCGTTCCGTCGTCATCCTCGATATGGACCGTATGCGCAACCGCGCCCGCTGATCCTCCCAGCGACGACGTCCGGCCGCTGTGGCCGCTCGGACGCCGCGATGAGGGACGCCCCAGCCGATCTCCGGCTGGGGCGTCTTTCGTGTCTGGGAGGTGGCCACTGGGTGTGCCGTGTCCGGGAGTCGGCAGGAAGGCGTGCACCTGTTGCCACATTTCGTACACCCGTCACCACATTCGGTGCACTCCGCGCCACTGTGCGTCCCTCCCATCTGGACGCGGAGCCTGTTGCCGAATCGCCGAATTCCGGCGATGTCGTCGTCTTGCGGTCTAGATGTTGTGGGTTCAGGAGCCGACGGAGCCCTCATCTCGTGGTTGACAGATCCGCGAATTGTATTCGGCAACAGACTCCGCGAACAGATGTGTGGAACCAAAAGTGGTCTGCACCGACGGCTTCTCATTGGCGGGGTGCCCTGCCCGCTGCTCGTGCTCCCGACCGCGGACGTCCTCGACGCGGCACCTCGGCGCGCCACCCTGCCGCCGTCGCTCAGCCGACCTCGCTCAGGCGTCGGCTGCGGGCAGTGCCTCGAGGTAGGCCAACTGGGCCTTGACGATCTGTTCGGCAGCCGGCCGCACGCTCGCATCGACGTCGTGGTAGACAATGTCGCACACCTCTGAGGCCGTGCTCGCCCCCTGCCCCAGTGCCTCTTTGACCTGCTCGATGCGTTCGAGGCGGTGGGAGCGGTAGTAGTCGATCACCTCGGCGGGGGCGTCGATGCGCTCACCATGGGCCGGCTCGATGACTGCGAACTCGCCCTCATCGAGCAGCGCCCTGAGACGCTCGAGAGAGTTCAGGTAGTCGCGCAGAGAGCCTTCCGGGTGAGTGACGATGGTCGTCCCCTCCCCCAGGATCGTGTCACCGCTGTAGAGGGCTCCGGCGTGGATGAGGCTGATGCTGTCGCTGGTGTGGCCCGGGGTGGCGATGACACGCAGAACGTCGGCCGGGGTATCACCGAAAGCGATCTCGTCCCCGTCCGCCACCGGTGCGGTGTGGCGGGCGAAGCGTTCGAGCACGGCGTACACGGGCGCCTCGGGTGCCCACTGGTCGATGCTTCCGAGCATCTCGGAATGGTCGGCGTGCTGGTGGGTGAGCACGATCGCAGTCAGATCACGGTCGGCCACCTCGGCGAGGAATGCCTGACGGTGGTCGGCCATCTCGGGGCCGGGATCGATGACGACCGCAGAAGTGTCATCCTGGCTGGTGAGCACGTAGGTGTTCGTTCCGGTCAGGGTCATCGGGCCGGGGTTGTTCGCGCGGATTCTCATGAGTCGTCGCTCTCCTCGTCTGTCGTTTCGTCATCAGCGTCTCCGCTGAATGACAGGAAGCCGGGGTTCTGGTCGTTGTCGGTCTCGCCGACGGCGACCGCTCGGTCGCGCAGGCTGCCTTTGCTGTGGGGGTCTTTGCCAGTGTGGATGACGACTTTCCAATCGCCGTCGTCGACGATCTCCGGACGCAGCGGATGGACGTTGCGGATCTGGGCCATGGCCGCTCCCACTGTCGGGACCGCGGCGAGGCTTTCGACGATGATGCGGGCGGCCGCGCCGATGCGGTCGGGATCGTCTCCCACCTCGGCGAGAATCTGGCCGGGACGTTTCCACCCGGCCGAGGTCTCGTTGGGTGACAGGAAGTCGACTTCTTGACCGAAGGGCACTGCGGCGATGAAGTATGTGGTGTCGAATCGGTGCAGCTGGGTAGGCGTGTTGATCCAGCGCAGCCACGGTTTGCACAGGTCGGGGCGCAGCCGCAGGTCACGGTCGCGTAGGACCTGCGACCAGGCCGCTTCGTTCGAGAACAGCCTCGAGCGGGTGGTGTGCCAATCCGTCTGCGGTGCGGCGACGATCTCCCTGTCGACGTCCTCGGCGAGCATAATGCCGGTCGCGGCGAAGGCGATGCGGGCGGCCGCGGAGAAGTGGTGGAGGGCGCGGGATTTGTTCTCGATGCTCAGCGCACGTGCGCACCGGGCCGAATTCCATCCGGCCAAAGGCAGCTTCCGCACATCTCCGGGACGCAGGCTGCTGGTGGGAAATGCCCACCGGTTGCGGTCCTCGACGCCGCGAGCGTCGAGCTGCCGGGTGATGAAGAGTTCCAGTCCGTCCGCGGAGTCCCGGATCAGCACGATCGCCGAGGTGGGGCGTGGGGCTTCGGGGACGGGCCACCGTCCGTCGGACTGCCAGTGGTCGAGCAGCCACCGCAGTTCCGACGAGACGGGAAGAGCGCGTCCGCTAAGCGGCATCGCCTGAGACTTCGACGATGACCTCGACCTCGACGGGGGTGCCCAACGGCAGGGTGTTCACACCGACGGCGCTGCGGGCGTGCAGTCCGCGGTCGCCGAAGATCTCACCGTAGAGCTCGGATACGCCGTTGATGACGGCCGGCTGCTGAGTGAAATCGTCGGCGGAGTTGACGAAGCCGGTGACTTTGACGACCCGCACGATCTTGTCCAGGTCGCCGATGACTCCGGCGATGGCGGCCAGAGCGTTGAGCCCGGCGGTGCGCGCCAGCTGGTACCCGGTGTCGAGGTCGACCTCCGTGCCCAGGTGTCCGGTGGCGGGCAGCTTGCCGTCGACGACGGGAAGCTGGCCGGATGTGTAGACGTAGTCTCCGGTGCGCAATGCGGGAACGTAGGCACCGGCGGGTGTGGCGATCTCGGGCAGTTCGAGTCCGAGATCGTTCAGACGCTCAAGGGTCTTCGACATGATTCTTCTTTCGGTGGGGGTGGGTGTCAGAGGTCCGGCCGGTTCAGATCATTCTTTGGGGCGCTTGAGGTAGGCCACGAGTCCGTTGTTGTCCGGGCCGGGAACGACCTGCACGAGTTCGTATCCGTCCTCGCCCCACTGGTCGAGGATCTGCTTCGTCGCATGGACGATGAGCGGCACGGTGACGTATTCCCACTTGGTCATGATTCTCCTCGGTTGAAGATGCGTCGCCGAGGCGGTCCGGACCTGATCCGGTGTGCCAGGCTCTTCTGGTGTGATCGACGACGCTGGTTCGTTCCCCACACTAGCCCAGACCGGGCAGGCTGGGCATCTGTGTTCCGTGACGGCCGTTCTCCGGCGATTCGGCTTGCGGTGCCGCAGGTCGAGGGGGACAGCGAAGGCGGGGAGGCTCTGGTCCTCCCCGCCTTCACCGTATCGGTGTCCGGTGGGCTCTATCGGCCGGTCACGGTCGACAGCTCGTCGGCTCAGTTGCCGCCGAGACCCGGGGCATCGCCGCCGCCGTCACCGCCGCCGCCACCGCCGTCGCCGGAGTTGCCGCCGCCACCGCCGCCGGTGCCACCGCCGCCGTTGCCACCGCCGCCGTTGCCTCCGCCGGTTCCGCCACCGCCTTGGCTTCCGCCACCGGTGCCGCCACCGCCGCCACCGCCGGAGCCGCCTCCGGAGAAGTACTTGCCGCTGGGCTTCGGGAAACCGGTGTTGCCCTTGGTCTCCTTGACCGCCTGGCTCATATACGACTGCCAGGTCTTACCTGAGATGGTCGCACCGTAGACGTGTCCGCGGACAGCACCGGCTCCGTTCGTGCGCCAGTCGCGAGTACCGCCCGGGTCTCCGGTCCAGACTGCCGTCGACAGGGTCTTTGTGAACCCGAGCAGCCAGGTGTGACCGACCTCGAAGTTCGTCGTACCGGTCTTCGCGCCGGCGGGGACGCCGATCTTCAGCGAGCTGGTCGTGCCGCCGTTGAACGTCTGCGTCAGTGCGTAGGAGACGCCCTTGGCGACGTCCTTGGAGATGACCCGCTTGCATCCTTCACCCGGCAGGTCGAGCTTCTTGCCGTTGCGATCCTTGATCTCGGTGATCGGCTTGGGACCACAGAACTCACCTTCGTTAGCGAACGTGGCGAATGCCGCGGCCATGGCGATCGGTGTGGTCTCCGTCGTACCGAGGATCGAGGAGGGCGAGAGCGCCTGAATGAAGCCCTGCTTGTTCTTGTAGTCCAGCGCCTCACCGCTGCCGTATCGGATGCCCAGATCCATCGCGGTGTCCAGGATGTCGCACATGTTCATCTGGTTGCCCATGGCCGCATAACCGGTGTTGACGGATTTCTTCGTCGCCTCGAGTGCGGTCATCGAGCCCCTGCCCTCACCGTCTCCGGCGTTGTTCGGGTCCCAGTCTCCGGCCATGCTCGGGCAGCCGTCGTACTTCCAGGAGCTGGCCGGGAAGTTGCGCTTCGTGGCATTGACGGTGGTGTTGAGGCTCTTGCCCTCCTTCAGCCAGGCTGTGAGCACGAACGGCTTCCACGTCGAACCGACCTGGAAACCACCGCCGCCGTTGTGTTTCTTATCGACGGTGTAGTTGATCGAGGTCTTCTTGTTCTTGTCCTTCTTCTTGACCTCACCGGCGGTGTACTCACGGTTCTGAGCCATCGCGATGACCTCGCCCGTGCCGGGTTCGATGGTCACCAGGGCGTGACCGGCACCGGAGGGATCCCCGACGGGAACGCGATTCTTGATCTCTTTGTCCGCGATCTTCTGGATATCGGGGTTGAGGCTGGTCTTGATCGTCAGGCCGCCTCGTTGGAGGAAGGCGAGCCTCTCGTTGGCCGTCTTGCCGAAGGTCTCGTCATTCATGATGACATTCTGGACATAGTTGCAGAAGAACTCGGCCTTGCTCTTGGCCGCAGAACACCCATTCGGCGTCTCGTGCAGATCGAGGTCGAGGTCGGTCTTCACCGCCTTGTTATATTCCTTCTGCGTGATGTGCTTGTACTTGAGCATCTGCCCGAGAACGGTGTTGCGGCGCTTGAGGACCTGATCGGGGAACCGCTGCGGATTGAATGCCGAGGGGTTCTGCACGATTCCGGCGAGCATCGCAGACTGCTGGATGTTGAGGTCCTTCGCGTGGATGCCCCAGTACCGGTAGGCCGCGGCCTCGACGCCGTAGACGTTCGGGGATCCCGAGTAGTTGTTGATGTTCATGTAGCGGTTGAGGATGTCCTTCTTGTCGTACTTCTTCTCAACCGCGACCGCGAGCTTGGCCTCGCGCAGCTTACGAGCGTATCCGGCGGTGCCGTCAGATTCCTTGGCCGCCGCGACGCCTTCTTCGTTCTCCTCGGCGTGTGCGTTCTCAGCCAGAACGTTCTTCACGTATTGCTGAGTCAGTGTCGACCCGCCCTGAGTCGTCGAGGACACCATATTGTGCACCGCTGCACGGGCGATGCCCTCGATGTCGACGCCGCCGTGTTCGAAGTACCTGTAGTCCTCGACCGCGATCGTCGCGTTCTGCATGTCCTTCGAGATCTTGTCCAGCGGCACCTCCTGGCGGTTCTGCCAGTAGAACTCCGCGAGCTCGGAACCGTCGGAGGCGAGCATCGTCGACTTCTCTCCGAGGTCCTTGATCTCCAAGGTGGCTGGGAGAGAATCGAAGATTTCGACAGCGCTGTTCGCACTGGCTGTTGCAACACCGACTCCGGGAATGGCCAGACCGGCAGCGACGATTCCCGCCACCGCACTGACGGCCACGAACTGCATGAACGCACCCATCTTTGTGGGCGGGGCGTTTGACTCAGGAGACACCATGGTAATCAGTTTAACGAATTCGCCTTGTGCAAATCTTCAGAAACCGCTGAACGGACTAGGCCTTCGCCACGAGCTCCAGGACGCTGACTTCCGGTCGGCAGGAGAAACGCACTGGTGAGTACGGTGAGAAGCCGAGTCCTGCAGAGATTGCGACGAGGCTCTGCCGATAGGGGAAAACTCCTCGTGCGCGTGTCCGATCGAGGTCGCAGTTCGTCACCGGAGCGCCCCAGAAGGGGATCCGGATCTGCCCGCCGTGCGTGTGTCCTGCCATGATGAGGTCCGCCCCCGCCGAGGCGAACGCCTCCAAGGTCCGCGAATACGGGGCGTGTGTGACGCCGACCTTGAGACCGGCCTCCGGGTCGAACCGCGGGTGCGCGAGGTCGCCCTCCCCCGGTCTCCCTCCACTCCAGCGGATCCGATCACGGTCGATATGGGCATCGCCGAGCCCCGAGAAGTCGATGCGTGTGCCCTTGATCGTCAGGGCCGCCTCGGCGTTGTCGAGGAAATGCCAGCCGCGCTCACTCGTCGCAGACTCGGCTTCGAACCCGCGCACGAGGGCCTTGACGTCGAGGTCGGGGTTCACCCGGTGTTTGACCTGGGACGGTGAGCGCAGATATTTCGCGGGGTTCTTCGCCTGCGGGGAGAAGAAGTCATTCGATCCGAGGACGAAGACACCGGGAGTCTCAAGCAGACCGGAGAAGACGTCGAGGACGCTCGGCACGATATCGGCCGAGAGGTTGTCGCCGGTATTGACGACGAGGTCCGGTTCGAGACGGGTGAGCGCTTTGACCCAGGAGGCACGGTGCTTCTGCCAGGGTGCCAAGTGCAGGTCGGCGACGTGGAGGATCCGGATGGATTCGGCTCCGGTCGGCAGGATCGGCAGGGTATGCCGGCGGATGGCGAAGAGGTGCGGTTCGATGACCGCACCCCAGATGCCGGCGGCCGCCGGGGCGGCAAGAGCACCGGCGAGGAGTGCGCGCTTCTTCATTCCTCCAACTCTATCCGCTCCCAGAACTACCTGACGGCGGCTCTGCAACCTGGCGCTGGAGTGGTCCCCGAAAGTTGGACTGTGATTAACACAGGACAACTTGAAGGGACCACTCCATGCGTCACAACTGTCTGATCACCGACGAGCAAGCCC
>NZ_RHFG01000038.1 GCF_004745485.1 Brevibacterium sp. S22 | reverse complement strand
GGACAAATCGAGGTCACGACACCACTGTGTGGGTCAGCGCAAGGTGGAGTCACGATCACGGGATGGAGAGGCCAACACCTACTCTGCCAGCCAGTCCCAGACCAGCCACTGTCAATACTCACAGCGCGAGGTTGCTGAGCCGCCGTCGGGTTGTTTTGGGAGGGAGGTCTTGACGGGAAGTCCGCGGGCGACTTATGCTTATTTCACGGAATGGAAACAAACTTCCACGATTCGGAAACAATAGGCAACTCAAAGGAGAGCTCCATGTCCCAGGCCTTCACCTCACCCAGCAGCTATGTCCTCAACTGTTCGACCCTACTCACCGAGCTGCCCGTGTGTGAGCGTGCCCAGGCTGCGAAGGACGCCGGCTTCGACCGCGTCGAATTCTGGTGGCCCTTCGACGGCAACCCGCGTCCCACCTCGGCGGAGGTCGATGAGTTCATCGCCTCGCTGGAGACCGCCGGCGTCGAACTCGCCGGCCTGAACTTCTGGGCCGGGAACATGGCCGCCGGCGATCGGGGTATGGTCTCGGTCATCGGCGCCGAAGAGGACTTCGCCGCCAACGTCGCCGTCGTCGTCGAGATCGGCCGCCGCACCGGCTGCCGCGCCTTCAACGCCCTCTACGGACTGCGCACCGAAGGGCAGGACCCGGCCGCCCAGGACGCCACAGCCGCAGCCAACCTCGCGCTGGCCGCCCGGGCCGTCGACGAGATCGGCGGCACCGTCCTCGTCGAACCCGTCTCCGGAGCCGAGGCCTACCCGCTCAAGCGCTATGCCGACGCCGCCGAGGTGGTCGCGCAGGTCCGTGCCGACGGACCCGGGAACATCGCCGTGCTCGCCGACTTCTATCACATGCACGTCAACGGCGACGACGTCCCCGCCGTCATCGAAGCCGAGGCGGCGAACTTCGGCCACATCCAGATCGCCGACGCCGACGGCCGCGGGGCGCCCGGAACCGGATCGCTGCCGCTGCGCGACTGGATCGACCGCGCCTTCGACCTCGGCTACACCGGGTCCGTCGCACTCGAATACAAGCAAGACCGCGCCACCGCCTTCGACTGGCTCGACCGCGCCGCCCAGACCGCCTGACACGCCACACCGACACGAAGGAAACCCCACCATGTCCAAGACAATCGCTTTCATCGGACTCGGAATCATGGGTCTGCCCATGGCCAAGAATCTCGTCAACGCGGGATTCGACGTCCGCGGCTTCAACCGCACCCGGGCCAAGGCCGACACCCTCGCCGAGGCGGGTGGCAGTGCCGCCGCCACCATCGCCGAGGCGGTGACCGGGGCCGATGTCATCATCACCATGGTTCCCGACTCACCCGACGTCGAAGCCGTGCTGACCGGTGACGACGGAATCCTCGCCCACGCTTCTGCCGGGGCCACCTGGATCGACTTCTCCACCATCCGTCCCGACATCGCCAAGGAGCTCGCGGACAAGGCCGTCGAGGCCGGCCTCAAGCCCCTCGACGCTCCCGTCTCCGGTGGCGAACCCGGAGCCATCGACGGAGTCCTGTCCATCATGGTCGGCGGTGACAAGACCGATTTCGACGCGATGAGCGAGGTCTTCGACGCCGTCGGCAAGACCATCGTGCTCGTCGGTCCCTCGGGAGCCGGGCAGACCGTCAAGGCCGCGAACCAGCTCATGGTCGCCGGCAATATCGGACTGCTCGCCGAGGCTGTCGTCTTCCTCGAAGCCTATGGAGTCGAGACCGGTGCCGCCCTGCAGGTCCTCGGCGGAGGGCTGGCGGGATCCAAGGTGCTCGATCAGAAGGGGCAGAAGATGCTCGACCGCTCCTTCGACCCCGGGTTCCGGCTCGAGCTCCACCACAAGGACATGGGCATCGTCACCGCCGCCGCCCGGGAGGCCGGAGTCGCGATCCCGCTCGGGGCCACCGTCGCCCAGCTCGTCGCCTCGACGGTGCAGCAGGGCAACGGAGGGCTCGACCACTCGGGTCTCTTCACCGTCGTCGAACAGCTCTCAGGCAAGACCGAGAACTGAACGACCGCCTCGGCGGGGAAATGCCTCCCATCCCGGGGCCCCACCATGAACCGAGCCGGCGACAGCGTCGTCGCCGGCTCACGAACAAAGGACGAACAATGACAGGCATGCGCGCAGTCGACGCCGTGGTGCTCATCCTCGAGAAGGAAGGCGCCACCGAGACCTTCGGGCTGCCGGGAGCAGCCATCAACCCGCTCTACTCGGCGATGAAGGCCCACGGCGGAATCCGCCACACTCTGGCTCGCCACGTCGAGGGAGCCTCACACATGGCCGACGGGTACACTCGCGCCGCCCCCGGCAACATCGGAGTCTGCCTGGGCACCTCGGGGCCGGCCGGCACGGACATGATCACCGGCCTCTACGCGGCGGCCGCCGACTCCCAGCCGATCCTGTGCATCACCGGCCAAGCCCCTGTCGCCGTGCTCGACAAAGAAGACTTCCAAGCCGTCGACATCGCCTCCATCGCTGGGCCGGTGACGAAGATGGCCAAGACCGTCCTCGAGGCCGGACAGGTTCCCGGGGTCTTCCAGTCCGCGTTCCAACTCATGCGCTCGGCTCGGCCCGGACCCGTACTCATCGACCTGCCCATCGACGTGCAGCAGACCGAGATCGAATTCGACATCGATGCCTACGAACCTCTGACTCCGGCAAAGCCCGCAGCAACCTCGGCGCAGGCGGAGAAGATCCTCGATCTCATCGCCGAGGCGGAGCACCCGATCATCATCGCCGGCGGCGGCATCATCAACGCCGACGCCGCCGACCGCCTCGTCGAGTTCGCCGAACTCACCTCCATCCCGGTCTCACCGACCCTCATGGGCTGGGGTGCGATCCCCGACGACCACCCGCTGGCCGCGGGCATGGTCGGCATCCAGACGCACGTGCGCTACGGCAACGCATCCTTCCTCGAATCCGACCTCGTGATCGGCCTCGGCAACCGCTGGGCCAACCGCCACACCGGGGACCTCGACGTTTACCGCAAGGGCCGGAAATTCGTCCATATCGACATCGAACCCACCCAGATCGGACGCGTCTTCGCCCCTGACTTCGGTGTCGCCTCGGATGCAGGGGCGGCCCTCGACGCACTGCTGGCAGCCACGCGCGGGCGCTCGGGTGAACGAGCCCTGCCGGACTTCACCGGCTGGGCCGCCGAATGCACGGCGAGGAAGTCGACCGAGCACCGGAAGACGAACTTCACCGAGGTCCCGATCAAACCGCAGCGGGTCTACCAAGAGATGAATCAGGCCTTCGGCCGCGACGTCACCTATGTCTCGACGATCGGGCTGAGCCAGATCGCCGGTGCCCAGATGCTGCACGTCTACCGACCCCGGAACTGGATCAACGCAGGACAGGCCGGACCCCTGGGCTGGACCGGCCCGGCAGCCCTCGGCGTGGCGAAAGCCAAACCGGACGATACCGTCGTGGCGCTGTCGGGCGACTACGACTTCCAGTTCATGATCGAAGAGCTCGCCGTCGGCGCCCAGCACAAGATCCCGTACGTCCACGTCGTCGTCAACAACTCCTACCTGGGCCTCATCCGCCAGTCCCAGCGCGGATTCGAGATGGACTACGAGGTGTCACTGGCGTTCGAGAACATCAACGCCGCCGGCTCAGCGTCGTCCGGCTACGGCGTCGACCATGTGGCCGTGGCCCACGGGCTCGGCTGCAAGGCATTGCGCGTCGAGGACCCCGAGCTCATCGGCGAAGGCCTGCGCGTCGCCAAGGAGCTCATGGATGAGCACCAAGTGCCCGTGGTCGTCGAGGTCATCCTCGAACGCGTCACGAACATCTCGATGGGCACCGCCCTCGATAAGATCAATGAGTTCGAGACCCTCGCCCAGACCCCGGCCGATGCCCCGAGCGCGCTGACCCCGATGGGCGAACTCGCCGCAGCGAAATAGGCCTGCCTGCCAAGGGGCTGGGCCGAATCGTCCGGGCCGAGTAGGCTAGAACGGTATACCGAAAGCGTGCCGTCGGCCTGCCGGGCAGGGCGACTGAGGAGGAACATTGAGCAATGACGCCAACTTCGATCTGATCATCCGCGCCGAGGCGGCACTGCTGCCCGACGGCCTCGACTCCGTGCAGGTCGGTGTCCGAGACGGAAAGATCGCCGAGATCGCCCGCGGTGGGCAGGAACTGGGCGCGGCCGCCTCGGCGGGGGCAGAGATCATCGAGATCGACGACGATCAGGTGCTGCTGCCCGGACTCGTCGACTCCCATGTCCACGTCAACGACCCCGGCCGCGCCGAGTGGGAGGGCTTCGCCAGCGCCACCCGCGCGGCCGCGGCCGGGGGCGTGACGACGATCGTCGACATGCCGCTGAATTCGCTGCCGCCGACGGTGAATGTCGCAGCCTTGGAGGCCAAGCGCGAGGTCGCCGGACCCAAGGCCTTCGTCGACGTCGGATTCTGGGGCGGGGCGATTCCCGGCAACACCGCGGATCTGCGGCCATTGCACGAAGCCGGGGTGTTCGGGTTCAAGTGCTTCCTCGAGGACTCCGGGGTCGAGGAGTTCCCACCCCTGGAACCCGCCGAGATGAAGACGGACATGGCCGAGATCGCCTCTTTCGACGGGATGCTCATCGTCCACGCCGAGGACCACGAGGTGATGTCGTCGGCGCCGAAGAATTCGGGCCCGAAGTTCGCCGACTTCCTCGCCACGCGACCCCGCGAGGCCGAGAACGTCGCGATCGCCCGTGTCATCGAGGCCGCTCGGGAGACCGGGGCCAGGGCACACATCCTGCACCTGTCTTCGGCGGATGCGCTGGGCCAGATCGCCGCGGCCAAGGCCGAGGGCATCAAGCTCACCGTCGAGACCTGCCCGCACTACCTCGTCTTCACCGCCGAGGAGATCCCGGACGGGGCGACGACCCACAAATGCTGTCCGCCGATCCGCGAGGAATCGAACCGGGAGGCCCTGTGGCAGGGGCTCATCGAGGGCACGATCGACTGCATCGTCTCCGACCATTCGCCCTCGACGGCAGAACTCAAACTGCTCGACACCGGCGACTTCGGTGCCGCATGGGGCGGAATCTCGTCACTGCAGCTGGGGCTCTCGCTCGTGTGGACCGAAGCCGCGAAGCGCGGAATCTCACTCGCCGAGGTGGTCGGCTGGATGTCGGCGGCACCGGCGGCCGTGGCCCGGGTCGGGGGCAAGGGAGCGATCGCCGAGGGCAATGATGCGGACTTCGCCGTCTTCGCCCCCGACGAGGAGTGGACTGTGCGGGCCACGGAGCTCTACCACCGGAACCAGATCAGCGCCTATGACACGCGCACCGTCCGAGGTCGAGTCACGCAGACGCTGCTGCGCGGAGCCCCGGTCGACTTCGAGACGCCCGCCGGCCGCCTCCTCACCGCCCCCTGAAATTGCTACCTGACGGCGGCTCTGCAACCTGGCGCCAGGTTGCAGAGCCGCCGTCAGGTAGTTCTGGGGAGGAGTTATCCACAGATTGCCCACGACTATTGTCTATTGATGACGAATAGTGCAGTTTGGTGTCATGTATCTGTGTATGACAACTGAGAAGCTCTATCGGCTGGGATTCACCAAGGACGAGGTCCGGCGCGGAGAGAAATGCTGCCTCTCGCGCATCGCCCGCGGGCGCTATGTGGCGACGGGGTCGTGCGATGATGCACGACACGAAGCCATCTGGACGGCAATGAGCGAAGAGGACTTCGAAGAGTTCGGCCACCAGGGCGATATGCGCGATGAGATCGAACCCCTGAGGGTGCTCATCCGCACACGTGCAGAGAGGATCCACACCGCATCGGGCCGATGGCGGGTGACGAAGGGACGCGAGGTCTTCTCGCACCTGTCGGCGGCCCTCATCCACGGACTGCCGATCGCCTATCCGGCCGAGACGAGGGTCGAGGTGTGTCGCCCGAACGTCAGCCGCAAATACCGGCATCTCTTGGTACGCAACCGCGAAGTCCCGTCTGCGCATCGGAAGATGGTCGGCATCTGCGCCGTGACGACGATGGAGCGCACGCTCATCGATATCGCCCGCGACTACGGCCCCGATCTGTCCGTGCCGATGTTCGACGAGGTGATCCGCCGGCGCCGCACCAGTCGTTTCCGCATCGAGGCGGTGTTGGAGGAATGTCCCGAATCCCACGGAGACGCGGCGGTGCTGCGCGCCCTCGACCTCACCGACGGCCGGCGCGAAGCCCCATCGGAGTCGATCGCTGCGGTGCGGTTCTTCGAACACGGCATCACCGGATTCGAGCCGCAGATCGAATTCTTCGGCCACCTCGGCGAGGTCATCGCCCGGGTCGACTTCTGCAACCACGATGCCCGCCTGATCATCGAGATCGACGGACTCGAGAAGTACACGATGGACGGCCGCTCACCCCGCGAGAGCATCGCCGCAGAGAAGGCGCGCGAAGCCGCACTCGAAGCCAGGGGTTACAAGATCATCCGCCTGAGCTTCGGTGATCTGTTCCGCACTGCGCCGTTCGAGCGCATCCTCGGTATCCTCGCGGCCCGTCTGCGCACCGGATGATCCCGCCCAAAACTACCTGACGGCGGCTCAGCAACCTCGCGCTGTGAGGTTGCTGAGCCGCCGTCAGGTAGCAAATCAGGGGAGGAGTTGGGTGCGGAGGCGGGCTACGTGGCCGCGGGCGTCGACGTCGTACTCGGCGTGAGTCAGCGTGCCGTCGGCGCCGATGACGAAGGTCGAGCGCTGAGTGCCCTGGAACGTGTGCTCACCGATCGTCTTCTGACCATAGCTGCCGTAGGCCTTCGCGACCGCAGCGCCGGGGTCGGAGAGCAGCGAGAACGTCAGCCCCTCCTCGGCGGCGAACTCCTTGAGCGACTCGGTGTCATCGGGGGAGACCCCGAGGACCTCGAAGCCGGCTGCCGACAGCGCCGAGAGATTGTCCCGGAAATCGCAGGCCTCCGTGGTGCAGCCCGGTGATGCGGCCTTCGGGTAGAAGTAGAGGATGACGCTGCGGCCGGCGTAGTCGGTCTTCGACACGGTCCGTCCCTCCGCGTCGGTGAGTGTGAAGTCGGGAGCGATGTCTCCGACGGCAAGCTGAGTCTGGGTGGTCGTGGTCATGGTGCGTCCTTTCGTCGTTGAAATGGTGTGTCCCGCGGCGAGCTGAGTGCGCACGCCTGCGCGGCCGTGTCTTCGATGAGCGCTTCGGCGCGCTCGGACAGGGTGTGAAGGTCCGCCGGTCCCGGTGCGATCGACAGCGCCGCAGTGATCCCGGCCTCCCGGCACTCCGCGGCGGACAGGCCGACCCGACCGGCGATGACGATCACCCTCGCCGAGGCGGGGGCATGATCGCGCACAGCCGCGACGACCTTCCCGCCCAAGGACTGGGAATCGAATGATCCCTCCCCGGTGAGCACGAGATCGGCGCCGGTCAGTGCCGCAGACAGTCCCACGGCCTCGGCGACCATCGTCGATCCGGGCACCACCTCGGCGCCCAGCAGGGTCGTCAGCGCCAGCGGGATTCCGCCGGCGGCCCCGAACCCCGGCGTCGCCGCCAGGGCTTCGGCCTCAGCCGAGGTGCCGGTGAGCACTTCGGCCAAGTGGCCGAGTCCGGAATCGAGTACGGCCACCGAGTCCGCGTCCGCTCCCTTCTGCGGGCCGAAGACCGCAGCGGCCCCGCGGGGTCCGGTGAGCGGATTGTCGACATCGACGGCGATGCGCCACCGCACCGCAGCGGCCCGCTGGTCCAGCCCTGTGGTGTCGACCGCGGAGATCGCGGCCAGCCCACCGCCGCCGGGTGCGCAGGCGTTGCCGTCCGCATCGGTGAAGCGTGCACCGAGGGCTGCGAGGATCCCGGCCCCGCCGTCCGTGCTCGCCGAACCGCCGATGCACAGCAGGATCTCCTCGACCCCGAGGTCGAGTGCCGCGGATGCGATGAGCCCGACGCCGAAGGTGTCGGCGCGTTCGGGCCGCAGCTCCACGTCCGAGACCTGCGGCAGCCCATTGGCCTGGGCCGCTTCGATGACCGCGGTGGTTCCGTCGGGGGAGAGGCCGAAGGCCGCCGAGGTGGCTCTGCCCAGTGCATCGACCGTGTCCACGGTGCGCGGCTGAGTGCCCCATACGGCCAGCAGGGCGTCGAGCGTGCCCTCCCCGCCGTCGGCGAAGGGCAGCTCGGTGACTCGGGCATCGGGGAAGACCGCCCGGGCGCCGCGGGCCATGGCGGCTGCGGCGCCGGGCGCGGAGGCTGAGCCCTTGAAGGAGTCAGGGGCGCAGACGATTGACGGGGTCTGATCTGTCGTATTCAGGCTCATACACTCATTCAACCTCATCGTCGATGGCCGGGTGTGCGGCGATTGCCACACGACTAGTATCCATCATACGGAAGAAAGTTTCCACAATACTGTGTGAGCAATTTGACATTGCCGGTGGGTGCCAGCAGACTCGGATCAGTTGTTCGGAAATGGTATTCCGAACGGTGAAAATCATTCAGTGCCTGCCGAGGAGGTCACCGTGGACCTGGCCGAGTTCAATCGACTCCCAGCCGATGCTGCCCGCGGAGTTCTGCGTCCCTGTCTCGACGTCGACCGGTGGATCGACGCGGTCATCGACTCCCGCCCTCTGGCCGACTTCGACGCCGCCGAGGCCGCGTCTCGTTCCGCCGCACCGCTGACCACCGCCGAGATCGACGCGGCTATGTCCCATCATCCGCGCATCGGTGAGAAGGCGAAAGGCGAAGGCGCCGAGGCGGCCCATTCGACCCGTGAACAGGCCGGACTCGGCGCCCTGGAAGCGGATGTCCAGTCCCAGTTGGCCGCTGGAAACTCCGCCTACGAAGCCCGCTTCGACCGCGTGTTCCTCATCCGTGCCGCCGGCCGGACCCCCGAAGAAGTCCTGTCCGAACTGCAGCGCCGCATGGACAACACCGAAGAGGATGAGAACGCCGAAGTCGGCGAGCAGCTCATCCAGATCGCCGAACTGAGACTCGAAGGGATCCTCTCATGAGCTTCATCACCGCCCACGCACTCGACTCGATGGTCGGAACCCCGGCCGCCGACCTCGAGGTCACCCTCTACTCCGGAGACGAGGTCATCGTCTCGGCCCGCACCGACGACAACGGACGGGTCTCGGACTTCGGCCCCGACCACCTCGAACCAGGGGACTATCGGATCGTCTTCGGCACCGGCGAGTATTTCGCAGCCCGGCAGGTCGATCACTTCCACCCCGTGGTCACCATCGACTTCACCGTCCAGGCCGGTCAGGAGCACTATCACATTCCGCTGCTGCTGAGCCCCTTCGCCTACAGCACCTACCGCGGCAGCTGAGCCGGACCCCCGATCACCATCAGGGGAAGCAGGCCCCCTGCAGGATCTCCATCCTCAACAAACCGCCGAAGCCGACCGGTTCGTCCCGGCTGGCCTCGCCAATCGAATGGTCACGGTGTGCGGATGCTCGCACGCCGACGAACTGGAGGAAGAAAATGAGCAAGGTCCGACTGACATCGAACCAGTACGGCAAGGCGGAGAACCGACTCATGCGGGTCTACCGCGACAGCGACCGTCACGAGATCCGCGATCTCAACGTCACCTCGCAGCTGTGGGGCGACTTCGAGACCGCCCACACCGAAGGCGACAACGAACACGTCGTCGCCACCGACACCCAGAAGAACACGGTCTTCGCGAAGGCCAAGGAGCTGGGGGTGAGCTCGCCGGAACAGTTCCTCATGGGACTGGCCGACCACTTCACCTCGAGTTTCGACTGGGTCACAGGCGGACGCTGGGAAGCCGAAGAGTACGGCTGGGACCGGATCAACGACCACAGGCACTCGTTCTATAAGTCCGCCCCCGAGGTCCGCACCGTCGTGTTCACCCGCGACGGCGAGAAGGACACGCTGATCTCCGGCTTCAACGGTCTCACCGTGCTCAAGACCACCGAATCGGGCTTCGTCGGCTACCCGAAGGACAAGTACACGACGCTGCCGGAGACCGAGGACCGGATCCTGGCCACCGATATCGCCACGCGGTGGATCTACAACACCACCGACCTCGACTTCGAGGCCGTGTACGTCAAGGTCAAGGAGATCATCCTCGACTCCTTCACCGATCACTTCTCCCACGCGCTGCAGCACACGCTCTACCAGATGGGCGAGAAGGTCATCGAGGCCGTGCCGGAGATCGACGAGATCCGCTTCTCCTGCCCGAACAAGCACCACTTCCTCTACGACATCGAACGCTTCGGACTGGAGAATCCGAACGAGGTCTTCATCGTCGCCGACCGCCCCTACGGACTCATCGAAGCCACCTTCACCCGCGAAGGCGTCGACGAGAACAAGGACGCGTGGGCACAGGTCGCAGGCTTCTGCTGAGACCGAACATCACCTGCTGAGACAGGACTTTCCATCTCCGGGCTCCCGGGGTACTGTTCCGGGAGCCCGGACCCCGCGAGAAGGAAACCCCCGTTATGACACAGGACACAACCTCGGCGAGTCCGAGGGGAATCACCGACGAAGAAGTCGATGAATGGCTCGAGTCCTGGGAGGGGCTCGTCGACGCGCGCGGAACCCAGCGCGCGGGCGAGATCATGGAGGCGCTGCGCGCTCGCGCGGCCACGAACTCCGTCGCCCAACCCAAGGTCACCACCACCGACTATGTCAACACGATTCCCGTCGATCAGGAACCCTTCTACCCTGGTGAGGAGAAGGTCGAACGCCGCTTCCGCAAATGGCTGCGCTGGAACGCCGCCATGCTCGTCCACCGGGCACAGAGGCCCGAGATCTCGGTGGGCGGACACATCTCCACCTACGCCGGCGCCGCCACGCTCTACGAGATCGGATTCAACAACTTCTTCCGCGGCCAGGACCATCCCGGCGGCGGCGATCAGGTCTTCTTCCAGGGTCATGCCTCACCGGGAATGTACGCTCGAGCGTTCCTCGAGGGCCGCCTCGGCGAGGCCGATCTGGACGGATTCCGGCAGGAGATCTCACGTGCCCCGCATGGGCTGAGTTCCTACCCCCACCCGCGGCTGATGCCGGAATTCTGGCAGTTCCCGACCGTGTCGATGGGGCTGGGCCCGATCAATGCGATCTATCAGGCGCAGATGAACCGCTACCTCCACCACCGGGGCATCTCCGACACCTCGGAACAGCGGGTATGGGCGTACCTCGGCGACGGCGAGATGGACGAACCCGAATCGCGCGGTGCCCTGCAGCTGGCCGCGAACGAGGGGCTGGACAACCTCACCTTCGTCATCAACTGCAACCTCCAGCGCCTCGACGGGCCGGTGCGTGGAAACGGCAAGATCGTTCAGGAGCTCGAGGCGACCTTCACCGGAGCCGGGTGGGACGTCATCAAGGTGCTGTGGGGCCGGGAATGGGATGAGCTGCTCGCCGCCGACCGCACCGGCGACCTCGTGAAGATCATGAACGAGACCCTCGACGGGGACTATCAGACCTTCAAGGCCGAATCCGGCGAATTCATCCGCGACAACTTCTTCGGCCGGACCCCCGCGACGAAGGGGCTCGTCGAGCATCTGTCCGATGACGACATCTGGAACCTCAAGCGCGGCGGCCACGACTACCACAAGGTCTTCGCCGCCTACCAGAAGGCCGTGAACACCAAGGGCAAGCCCACCGTCATCCTCGTCCAGACCGTCAAGGGCTACGGTCTGGGGACGACGTTCGAGTCCCGCAACGCCACCCACCAGATGAAGAAGTTCACCGCCGACGATGTCAAGGCCTTCCGCGACCGGATGGACATCCCGATCAGCGACAAGGTCATCGACGAGGACCCGTACGCGGTGCCCTACTATCACCCGGGCAAGGATTCCGAAGAGATCCAGTACATGCTGGATCGGCGGCGGCAGCTCGGGGGATTCGTGCCGGAGCGGAAGCCGAAGAACAATCGGATCACACTGCCGGCACCGAGCGACAAAGCGTTCACGCAGACGAAGAAGGGTTCGGGCCAGCAGATGGCCGCCTCGACTATGGCCTTCGTCCGCCTGCTCAAGGATCTCATGCGTGAGAAGGGGCTGGGCGAGCGAATCGTTCCCATCATCCCTGATGAGGCCCGCACCTTCGGAATCGACGCATTCTTCCCGACCGCGAAGATCTACAACCCGAACGGACAGAACTACCTCGCCGTCGACCGCGAGATGTTCCTCTCGTACAAGGAGGCGACGAACGGTCAGCTCCTCCATGTGGGCATCAACGAGGCGGGTGCGGCAGCCGGGTTCACCGCTGCGGGCACTGCGTACTCCACGCACGGCGAACCGATGATCCCGATCTACGTGTTCTACTCGATGTTCGGGTTCCAGCGCACGGGAGATGCCTTCTGGGCGGCCGGCGACCAGATGACCCGCGGGTTCATCATCGGCGCCACCGCCGGGCGCACGACCCTGACCGGCGAGGGACTGCAGCATGCCGACGGGCATTCCCCGGTGCTCGCGGCCACGAACCCGGCCGTGCGCGTCTATGATCCGGCCTACGGCTACGAGATCGGGCACATCGTCCGCGACGGTCTGCACCGCATGTACGGCGAGCACGACCTCGGCGAGGACGAGCGCAACGTCATGTACTACCTCACCGTGTACAACGAACCGATGCTCCAGCCGGCCGAACCCGAGGACGTCGACGTCGAAGGCATCCTCAAGGGGATCCACCGTGTCGCCGAGGCGGCCGCGGGTGACCGTCCGCAAGCGCAGCTGCTCGCCTCCGGTGTGGCCGTGCCCTGGGCGCTCGAGGCCCGGGAGCTGCTCGCCGCCGATTGGGGCGTCGACGCCGCCGTGTGGTCGGTGACCTCATGGGCGCAGCTGCGCCGGGACGGGCTCGAATGCGAAGCCGCGGAGCTCACCGCAGCCGACGGTGAGGCCGAGACCGCCGAGCGCGTGCCCTATGTGCGCCGGAAGCTGGACGGGCAGCCGGGACCGATCGTGGCCACGAGCGATTTCGACTCCACCCAGCCGGATCTCATCCGGCCGTATCTGGACCACGACTTCGCGACCCTCGGCGCCGACGGGTTCGGCTTCTCCGATACCCGGGCCGCTGCCCGCCGGCACTTCAAGATCGACGCGCATTCGATGGTCGTGCGCACGCTGCAGCTGCTGGCCAAACGCGGTGAGATCGACAGGTCCGTCCCCGCCGAGGCGGCTCGACGCTATCGCCTCGGCGACGTCAATGCGGGGACGTCGGGAACCGCCGGCGGCGATTCCTGAGGCTGCTCACACACCGCCGCGCATATCGGATGAGATCTGCGCGGCGGCCGAGCGCAGCAGCGGGATAGCGCGGTCGGCGAAGGCCTGGTCGACGCGGCTGACCGGCCCCGACACCGAGATCGCCAGGGGTGCGGGGGCATCGGGGATGGCCATCGCGAAGCAGCGCACCCCGAGCTCCTGCTCCTGTTCGTCGATGGCATAGCCGCGCTCACGGATGCGTTCGAGTTCGGCCTCGAGTTCGCCGATCGTCCCGACGCTGTGCTCCGTGGGAGTGGGCATCCCGGCGGTGGCGGCGATATGCCGGACCTGCTCGGGATCCAGGCCCGCGAGGATGGCTTTGCCGACCCCGGTGGCGTGCATATGCGCCCGGCGCCCCACCTCGGTGAACATCCGCATCTGCCGCTCTGATGCGACCTGATCGACGTAGACGACCATGTCTCCGTCCATCGTCGCCACGTTCGCTGACTCCCCGAGCTCGGCGACGAGGTCCCGCAGATAGGGACGGGCGATCGCGCCGAGCTGCGAACCGGCGATGTCGCCGAGACGCACCAGTCCGGGCCCGAGCGCATATCCGCGATCGGGCAGCTGCCGGACCACACCGAGGTTGACCAGGGTGTTGAGCAGACGGTGGATCGTCGGCAGGGGCAGGTTGACGTCCGCGGCGATATGGCTCAGCGTCGCCGAGCCGGCGGAGTTCGCGATGCACTCAAGCAGTCCGAACGCACGTTCGACGGACTGTACGCCGCCTTTGGACTGGCGGATCGCCGGGGTGTCCTTGCTGCTCATCGAAGTTCCTTAATCTGTGGGGAGTCTCGGCAGTGAAACTCCGTTCAGTCTAGACCCGAAATGGAAGAAACTTTCCGAATTCACTGGCGTCACCTAGAATTTCCACTAGGCAAAAGTTATTATCCATAATACGGAAACTCGATATCAAGGAGGATATTGCTCATGGTCGCCACCAGCCCCGGATACTCCATCACCCTGCGGGTCGGCACTGAAGTCGGGAAGGCCACGACCTCCGACCTCGTCGCCGCCGCCGCTGCCACCGGTGCGTCAGTCACCGCCCTCGACGTCGTCGAGTCCACTCCGCACTCGGTCATCATCGACGTCAGCGCCGATACCCGCGACGTCGCCCACGCCGACGAAGTCTCCGACGCCCTGGGCGCCCTGCCCGGAGTCGACGTCCGCAAGGTCTCGGACCGGACCTTCCTGCTCCACCTCGGCGGAAAGCTCGAATCCGCGCCGAAGGTGCCCCTGCGCAACCGCGATGACCTCTCCCGCGCCTACACCCCGGGTGTGGCACGCGTATGCAAGGCGATCGCTGCGAACAAGGAGGACGCCAGACGACTGACGATCAAACGCAACACCGTAGCCGTGGTCACCGACGGCACCGCGGTGCTCGGCCTCGGCGACATCGGCCCCGAGGCGGCCATGCCGGTGATGGAAGGCAAGGCCGTGCTGTTCAAGCAGTTCGCCGACGTCGATGCCTGGCCGGTGGCGCTTGACACGAAGGACACCGAGGAGATCATCTCCATCTGCAAGGCCATCGCCCCGGCCTACGGCGGAATCAACCTCGAAGACATCGCCGCCCCGCGCTGCTTCGAGATCGAGGCCAGGCTGCGCGCCGAACTCGATATCCCCGTCTTCCACGATGACCAACACGGTACCGGCGTCGTCACCCTCGCCGCGCTGCAGAACGCCCTCAAGGTCGTGGGTAAGAAGCTCGAGGATCTGCGCATCGTCGTCTCCGGGGTCGGCGCGGCCGGCAATGCCATCATCCGCCTGCTCCAGGTCGCCGGGGCCACGAACATCATCGCATGCGGCCGCGACGGTGCGATCGGGCCGGATTCGACCGTCGACACCGACCACAAGCGATGGCTGCAGGCGAACACGAACCCCGAAGGCTTCTCCGGCACTCTCAAGGAAGCCGTCGCAGGCTCTGATGCGTTCATCGGCGTCTCCGCCCCGAACGTACTCAGCGGGGACGATATCGCGGCGATGAACGAAGGCGCGCTGGTCTTCGCCATGGCCAATCCCGACCCCGAGGTGGACCCCGCAGAGGCGGCCGAGCACGCGGCCGTCGTGGCCACCGGCCGCAGCGACTTCCCGAACCAGATCAACAACGTGCTCGCATTCCCCGGAATCTTCCGCGGCCTCCTCGACGCCGAGGCCCGCGACGTCGACGAGAACATCATGGTCGCCGCGGCCGACGCCATCGCTTCGTGCATCCCCGAGGACGAACTCCACCCCGGCTATGTCATCCCCTCCGTGTTCGATCCGGCCGTCGCGACGAAGGTCGCCGAGGCGGTCGCGGCGGTCTCGTCCTGAAACTCCAGAGAGTCTGCGCACCCGGGGGCGGAGAATGAGAGACAATGAGGCCAGGCATCGCCGCCTGGCCGTCGAACCCCGTGCAGAGAAAGAGAATGTGAAAGTGGAACGATCAACACTGGCCGATATCGACTCACTGCTGGGGGACACGGACGAGTTTCTGGCGACCGCGTATCCCGGCGATCGCGACGTCCGCCAACCCGTGCACACCGTCTACGTGCCCGGTGACCGCACGAGTCCGGACCTGCCGTACCAGTGGGGGCAGCAGGCGCTTGACTGTGTCGAAGCCCATGGCGGAATGCTCCAGCTGGCCGAGCGCGTCATCACCGCCGCCCGGAAGGAGACCGCTCCCGCGAACCCCGGCCAGGTGGTCAGCATCCACCAGGTGGCCAGGGAGGCCGAGCTCCTCGCCGAGGCGGTCACTGCGAAACTCGAGACCGAGCCGATCGAGGACCTGCGTCTGGACTTCGAGGACGGATTCGGCGACCAGGGCGATGAGGCCGAGGATCGCTGGGTCGTCCAGGCCGCCCGTGATGCGGTGGCCGGGCGGACTGAGAAGGGAGCCCCCGGCTTCGTCGGCATCCGGTTCAAATGCATGGAGTCGGCGACCCGGGAACGCGGTCTGCGCACTCTCGATCTGTTCCTGTCCGAACTCATCAAGACAGGCGGTCAGCTGCCGGACAACCTCGTGCTCACTCTGCCGAAGGTCAGCACCGTCGACCAGGTGAGGGCGATGGTGCTCGCTGCCCGGGCGCTGGAAGCCGAGCACAACCTCGGCGAGGGGACGATCACCTTCGAGATCCAGGTGGAGACCCCGCAGCTCGTGCTCGCCGCCGACGGCACCGTCCCGCTGGCATCGGCGCTGCAGGCCGGGGCGGGGCGCGTGACCTCGCTGCACTACGGAACGTATGACTATTCGGCATCGCTGGGGGTGGCCGCGGCGTACCAGGCGATGGACCATCCGGTCGCGGATTTCGCGAAGAATCAGATGATGCTCGCCGTCGCCGGCACCGGAGTCCACCTCTCCGACGGGTCGACGAACATCCTCCCGCTCGGCGAACCCGAGGAGGTCCACCATGCGTGGGCACTGCACGCCGGCCTCGTCCGTCGCCACCTCAAACGGGGGATCTACCAGGGGTGGGACCTGCACCCGCACCAGCTGCCGACCCGGTTCCTCGCAACCTTCGCCTTCTACCGCGAAGGCGGAGCACGGGCGGCTCAGCGCCTGCACGACTACGTGTTCAAGGCGGATTCGACCGTCCTCGACGAGCCCGCCACCGCCAAGGCACTCGCCCGCTATCTCGACCGGGGCCTCGTCTGCGGAGCCCACACCGAGGATTTCGTGACCTCGCGGACGAACCTCAGCCTCAACCAGCTCGGGCAGCTCGCCCGCACCGGCTCGCTCGACTGAGCACCACCGACCCAAGGAGACCCACCCATGACGACGACCGATCCCTACACCTACTGGGCCCCGACCGGCGGGCACCCGCCGCAGTCCGATCTGCTCACCGACCGCGCCCTTGTCACGGAGGCCTATACGGTCATTCCGCGCGGAGTGCTGCGCGATATCGTCACCTCGAACCTGCCCGAGTGGACGGGGACCCGGTCGTGGGTGCTGAGCAAGCCCGTGGCCGGGGGAGCGGTGACGTTCTCGCAGACGATCCTCGAAGTCGTTCCCGGCGGCGGCGCGCAAGCGCCGGAATCGCAGCCCGAGGTCGAAGGATTCCTCTTCGTCATGGCGGGCACCCTCGAGGTCACCCATGAAGGAACCGCTCACACGCTGACCCCCGGAGGGTTCGCGTTCCTGCCCGCCGGATCGACGTGGTCGGCGAAATCCACCGGCACCGAGGCGGCCCGCTTCCATTGGGTGCGCAAACGCCACCAGCCCGTGGCCGGGCTGACCCCAGAGGCGAAGTTCGGCAACGAAAACGATGTCGAACCCGCGCCGATGCCGGGCACCGATGGGCGGTGGCGCACGACTCGTCCGCTCGACCCGGATGACCTCGCCTATGACATGCACGTCAACATCGTCACCTTCGAAGCCGGAGCGGTCATCCCGTTCGCGGAGACGCACGAGATGGAGCACGGCCTCTACGTGCTCGAAGGAAAGGCCGTCTACCGGCTCAACGGCGACTGGGTCGAGGTGCAGGAGGGTGACTTCATCTCCATGCGCGCCTTCTGCCCGCAGGCCTGCTACGCGGGCGGACCGGGACGCTTCCGCTACCTGCTGTACAAGGACGTCAACCGTCAGGTCGAGCTCTGAGCAGTCAGAACTCGACTACATGACGAGAACGGCGGACCGATTGGTCCGCCGTTCTTCATCTTCACGCTCGCGGCGTCGACCGCGGCTGGGCTCAGATGAGCTGCAGGGTCCTCGAGGTGTACTCGGAGACCTCCTTGAGCAGCGTCTCGTCGTCGACGAGGTCGCGGCCAAGCGAGGGGATCATGTCCTTGAAGGTCCTCTCCCAGCCTGCGTACTCACGGGGGAAGCAGGTCTTGAGCAGCTCGATCATGATCGGCACCGCCGTCGACGCTCCCGGGGACGCACCGAGCAGAGCCGCGATCGATCCGTCGGCCGACGAGATGAGCTCGGTGCCGAACTGGAGTACGCCGCCCTTCTTCGGGTCCTTCTTCATCACCTGCACGCGCTGACCGGCCTGGATGAACTCCCAGTCGGACGGGTCGATGTTCGGAATGAACTGGTGCATCGCCTCGAAACGGGCCTTCTTCGTCGCGGCCAGCTCACCGAGGAGGTAGGTGACGAGATCGGTGTTGTCCTTCGCGACATTGAGCATCGTGGCGAGGTTGTTCCCGCGCACGGAGAACGGCAGGTCGGTGAAGCTTCCCTTTTTGAGGAACTTCGGCGAGAAGCCGGCATAGGGGCCGAACATCAGGTAGTCCTTGCCGCCGACGACACGAGTGTCGAGGTGCGGCACGGACATCGGTGGAGCGCCCTGAGCAGCCTGACCGTACACCTTCGCCTGGTGGCGGGAGACGAGGTCCTGATCGGCGGTGCGCAGGAAGATTCCCGAGACCGGGAAGCCGCCGTAGCCGCGGCCCTCGGGGATTCCGGATTTCTGCAGCAGCGGCAGGGCCCCGCCGCCGGCACCGACGAAGACGAACTTCGCGCCCACCTGGTGGGTTTCATGCGAGAGCAGATCCTTGACGGTGAGAGTCCACCCGTCGGAGGAGCGCTCGAGATCGGTGACCTGGTGGCTGGTGCGCACGGTCGCGCCCTTGTCCGCGATGTAGCTGAGCAGCTGAGACGACAGAGAGCCGAAGTCGACGTCGGTGCCCTTCTTGATCCGCGAGATGCCGTTGACCTGTCCCGGCCCTCGGCCCTCGAACATCAGCGGCAGCCATTCGGCCTGAGTCGCCGGGTCGTCGGTGTACTCCATGTCCGCGAAAAGCGGGTTGCGCACCATCGTCTCGTAGCGGTTCTTGATGTAGTCACGGCCCTTGTCGCCGCGGCCGTAGCTGACGTGGGCGATGGGGTTGATGAAGGACTTCGGGTCGGTGATGACTCCGGTGTCGACGAGGTGCGACCAGTACTGGCGTGAGTGGTGGAACTGCTGGTTGATGTTCGAGGCCTTCTCCAGGTCGACACGACCATTGGAATCCTCGGGAGTGTAGTTGAGTTCGCAGAGTGCGGCATGGCCGGTGCCGGCATTGTTCCAGGGGTCCGAGCTCTCGGAGGCCACATAGTCGAGCTTCTCGTAGACACGGATGTCCCAATCGGGCTGAAGTTCGGTCAGCATGGCGCCCAGTGTGGCGCTCATGATGCCGCCGCCGATCAAGACGACGTCGACTTTTTCCTGCGGTGAGGGCATTTGGACTCTCATTCCTCGTCACTGACTGCTTCTATTCGTCTCTCAGACTACTCTTCGGGGTCGGCTCACCTGTAACCCGGGGACGGCGAACACCCGTGCGTGGGAGCATTCTCACAGCGGATGGGCGTCCGCCTTGCCTGTCCGTTTCCGACCGTTCGGTCACTTTGTGCGGACACTCTGTGTCGCCTGCCACAAGGTGTGCAACTATGGGCACATGTCCAAACGTTTCCTGTTCCGTGACGCGCTCGCCGAATTCCCTCCCTACGTTCCCGGCAAGCCTCCCGTCGAATCCCCGGGCCTGACCCCATACAAACTGTCTTCGAACGAGAACCACCTGCCGCCGCTGCCGGGTGTCGTCGAGACGATGGCAGCCGCCTCGGCGACTCCGGCGAACTATCCCGACCCCACCGCGGCTGCGCTCGTGGCCGATATCGCCTCCCACCTCGACGTCGAGCCCGCCGAGGTGGTCCCCGGCGCTGGTGCCTCCGAGATCCTGTCCGCGCTGACGAACATCACCCTCGAGGCCGGCACGTCCGTGGTCTATCCGTGGCCGTCGTTCGAGATGTACCCGATCCTCGCCTCTGCCCGCGGTGCCGAGAAGCGACCCGTCGACCTCCTCGAGGACGGACGCCACGACTTCGCCGGCCTGGCCGCCGCGATCGATGACACGACCCGGCTGGTGCTGCTGTGCTCGCCGAACAATCCGACCGGTCCGACGATCAGTGATGACGAACTCGAAGGCTTCCTCGCCGAGGTGCCCGAGAACGTCATCGTCGTCCTCGACGAGGCCTACCTCGAATTCGCCGCCGAGGCGGTCGACGGTCTGGCCGCACGGAAGAACCATCCGAACCTCGTGCTCGCGCGCACCTTCTCGAAGGCGTACGGGCTGGCGGGTCTGCGGGTGGGCTTCGGCGTCGCCGACGTCGAGATCGCCGCGGCGCTGCGCCAGGTCATCGCCCCGTTCTCCGTCACCGCCGGCGCGCAGGCCGCGGCCCGGGAATCCCTGGCCCGGATCGACGAGGTGGCCGTGCGTGCCAAGGAGATCGCTGCCGTGCGGGACCGGTTCGCCGACGATCTGCGGGGTCTCGGGTTCGACGTGCCCGAGGCGCAGGGCAACTATGTGTGGATCGCGCTTGACCCCGAAGCAGCCGTCGCCTTCGAAGGCGCCTGTGCTCAGCAGGCCGTGGCCGTGCGTCGACTGCAGGGCGGCGTGCGCGTGAGCATCGGACCTGATGAGGCCTTGGAGCGCGTGCTCAAGGTCGCTGCCGCTGCCCGCTCATGAGTGTGGAGACGACTGAGACGGAGGTGGCTGTGACAGATGCGGCTGTGACAGATTCTCTGCTCGGCGAGCTCGCTGCCGATCTCAGCGCAGAGGCGTTGGTCACCGACCGCGACGTCGTCGAGGCGTACTCGTCGGACAAGGCCTTGTTCTGCCCGGCCGGGCAGGCCTCGGCCCTGGTTCGGGCCGCCGGTGTCGATGATGTGGTCGCGGTGATGCGGTTTGCCACGAAGTACCGGATCCCGGTGGTCACGCAGGGTGCACGGACAGGACTGTCGGGGGCGGCGAACGCCGTGGACGGGGCGATCCTGCTCAACGTCGCCAAGCTGAATGCGATCGTCGACATCGATGAGGTGAATCAGACGTGCCGGGTCCAGCCCGGTGTCATCAACCAGGATCTCAAACAGGCTCTGGCCGAACATGGACTGTCCTATCCGCCGGATCCGGGTTCGGTGGCGATCTCGACGATCGGCGGCAATGTCGCCACGAACGCCGGTGGAATGTGCTGCGTGAAGTACGGAGTGACGAAGGACTATGTGCGGGGTCTGACCGTGGTGCTGGCCGACGGGACCGTGACGAAACTCGGTCGGCAGACGGCGAAGGGTGTCGCCGGGCTCGACCTGGCCGGCCTGTTCGTGGGATCCGAGGGAACTCTGGGTGTCATCGTCGAGATCACTTTGGGGCTGAAGTCGCTGTTGACGGCACCGGTGACAGGAGTCGCGGTGTTCGCGGATATGGAGTCGGCCGGGCACACGGTCTCGGCGTTCATGGCCTCCGGTGCGGCGCCGTCGCTGCTTGAGCTCCTCGACGGGGCGACGGTGGCGATGATCAACGCGTATGGGGACTTCGGGCTGCCCGATGAGGCCGGTGCTCTGTTGTTGGTTCAGTCCGATGCTCCTGGTCAGGCCGGTGTGGCCGAACTCGAGGCCTTTGAGACGATTGCCCGGGAACAGGGTGCCGATGAGGTGTTCTTCTCCGAGGATCCGGCGGATTCGGAGATGTTCGTCGCTGCCCGTCGGGCGGTGTCGCCGGCGATGGAGCAGTATGTGGCCGGTCTCGGTGGGGGAGAGCTCATCGATGATGTGTGCGTGCCGCGGTCCCGCCTCGGTGAGTTCTTCGCACGGTTGGCCGACATCGCTGCCCGGCACACGGTTCAGGTGGCCACGGCCGGTCATGCCGGGGACGGGAACATGCATCCGAGTGTGCTCTTCGATGCCGCCGATGAGGCGAGTGTCGTCGAGGCGAAGGAGACGTTCGCGGAGATCATGCAGCTGGGTCTGGACCTGGGCGGGACGATCACCGGTGAACACGGGGTCGGGTACCTGAAGAAGGACTGGCTCGTCCGGGAACTCGATGCGGGTGCCCAGGGGCTGCAGGCATCGATCAAGTCCGCGGTCGATCCTTTGGGGATCCTCAATCCCGGGAAGATGCTCGGCTGAGGTCTCGGGAGACCGAACTCAGCCCGGGCGGCGCATGTCGAAGCGCTGATCCGAGCTGATCCCGAAGTATGCGGTCGGACCGCCGCCGCGCAGCACCGGCTCGGTTGCGACTGTGTCGACGATCCCGTTGACGAGCAGGGATTCGTCGAGATGGACACCCACCACTTCGCCCACGGTGAACCACGAGCCGGAGTTCTCACCATCCGAAGTGCGGAGGTCGATGATCTGGGTGACTCGGCATTCGAAAGTCGCCGGTGATGCTTTCACGCGTGGCGCAGAGATCTCCACAGACTCGGCCGCCTCTACCTCTGCGGCGGAGAACTCGTCGACTTCCGCGGTGGTCGACGAGGCGTTCATCGCTTCGGCGAGGGTGCGGGTGACGAGGTTCCAGGTGAACTCTCCGGTCTCCCGGCAGTTGGCGACGGTGTCCTTCCAGGAGTTGCTGGAGAAGCCCACGAGCGGAGGAGAGTAGTTCAGCGCATTGAAGAACGAGTAGGGCGCGAGATTGCGGCGGCCCTCGGCATCGAGGGTGCCGATCCAGCCGATGGGCCGCGGCGCGACGATGGCGTTGAAGGGGTCATGCGGCAGGCGGTGGCCTTCGGACGGGCGATAGAAATGGGTCACCCGGCCATTCAAGCAGGTGTGCCGGGAGAGCGCACTGTGCAGAACTGTGTCTGGTGGGTTTCGCTCGTGACAGGATGATGACGGAGTGTGGCACTCCGTGACACCGCTCACACTGTGACCGCCCGCCGCGGCCTACCGTGAGGGCATGACTCTCACACAGCTGCCCATCCTCGACCTCAGCCTCGCCGACGACCCTGCGACCGCGGACGACTTCCGTGCCGAACTGCGCCGCGTCACTCATGAGATCGGCTTCTTCTACCTCACCGGTCACGGCATTCCCGATGCCGATTTCAGCCGCATCATCGACACTGCCGAGCGCTTCTTCGCCCTGCCCGAAGAAGACAAACTCGCGATCGAGAACACGAATTCTCCGCACTTCCGCGGCTACACCCGCACCGGCGGCGAACGCACCCGCGGCAAGGTCGACTGGCGCGAACAGATCGACATCGGACCCGAGCGCACTCCCGTGGCCGAACCAGTCAACGACTTCGACCACCTCACCGGCCCCAACCAGTACCCTGAAGCGCTTCCCGAGCTGCGGGAGGTCACCGAATCCTGGCACGCCCGGCTGAGCGAGGTCGGCAACCGACTGCTGAGCGAATGGGCGCTCAGCCTCGGCCAGAGCGCCGACCACTTCGCCGAGGCGTTCGCCACCGATCCCGAATCCTTCATCAAGATCGTCCGCTACCCCGCGGCCGAGGACGAGACCGTCACCCAGGGCGTCGGCGAGCACCGCGACGGCGGCACCCTCACCCTGCTCTACCCGCAGCCGGGAACCACCGGTCTGCAGGTGCTCACCGACGACGGTTGGATCGACGCCGACCCGATCCCCAACGCCTTCGTCGTCAATATCGGCAAACTCCTCGAAGTCGCCACGAACGGCTACCTCAAGGCCACCGTCCACCGGGTGCTGCCGACGAAGCCCGGCGAGGACCGCATCTCGATCCCGTTCTTCTTCAACCCCGCGCTGAGTTCACAGCTGCCGCCGGTCGAGCTGCCCGCCGAATTCGCCGAGCAGGCCCGTGGAGTCTCCGTCGACGAACTCGATGCACTCCACTCCGTCTACGGGCAGAACGCGTTCATGTCCCGGCTGCGCTCCCACCCGAACGTCGCCGAGAAGTTCTACCCGGAGCACGTGAGCTGAGTACTGCGATGTCGTCCGGTCGGACACGGCAGCAACCACCGATGATTCGCGCGCCGAGGCGGATCCACTCCGCCACCGGCCATGACCCGATGCCGGATTCCGTGCCGTCGTCGCGCCATTCCATGACGGTCGCATCGTAGGTCTCGCCCGAATTCGGGTAGGCGATGAGCGGCAGGTCGGTGTGCGCGGCGAGCTCAGTCAGTGCCGGGGTGACGAGGGAAGGTGGCACGCAGTTGACCCCGACCGCCTGCACCGCCGCCGAGGCGCCCGCCACCTCGGCGAGTTCGGCCAGGGAACTGCCGTCGGGCAGGGTGATTGCCGACGCGGGATCGGCGGGAGTCGGGGCGGTTGAAGGTGCTGTGTCAGTGCCCTCGCGTAGGGTCACACTCACCCACACAGGCAGTCCGACCTCCTCGGCGAGGAGGAGGACGGCGCGGATCTCGTCGAGACGCGGCTGGGTCTCGACGGCGAGGAGATCCGCTCCCGCCTCGGCGAGGGTTTCGATGCGCGGACGATGGAAGGCGGTGTACTCCTCAGGACTCAGGTGATAGTTCCCGCTGTACTCCTCGCCTCCACCCAGAGCGGCACCGTACGGGCCGACCGACCCGGTGACGAGGATGCGACCGGTGCCGGCAGCCGCCTCGGCGGCGGAGCGGGCGATCTCCGCGCTGCGGATGATGAGCGCTCGTCCCTCCTCAGCGCTGATCCCTGCCGCAGCGAAGCCGAGCCGGGTCGCCTGATAGCTCGCCGTCGTCACGATCCGGGCTCCGGCGGCGACGAACTCGGCATGCACCTCGGTGAGCGCGTCCGGGTCATGGCGGATGAGCTCGGCCGACCACAGCTCATGGCTGAGGTCGATGCCGCGGGATTCGAGCGCCGTACCCAGCCCGCCGTCGAGGATGATGGGCACGTCTGCCTCGGCGGAGGCGAGCATCTGCGTGAACGTCATGGTCCCAGTTAAGCTTGACCGGTGAGCTCAATCGAATCCCCCGCATCATCTGAGACGTCGACCCCAGCACCGGCAGGCGACGCCGTCAACGACCGGTCCCGCTTCGGCTTCGACGTCGGCACCCGACTCGAGACCGGGGGCAGGACCGGCGTCATCCACACCCCGCACGGGGACATCCAGACCCCGGCATTCATCCCGGTCGGCACGAAGGCCACGGTCAAGGCTGTCCGCCCTGACGAGGTCGCCGAACTCGGCGGACAGGCGGTTCTCGCCAACGCCTACCACCTCTACCTGCAGCCCGGCTCGGACCTCATCGACGAGGCCGGGGGACTCGGCGCGTTCATGAATTGGCCGGGACCGACGTTCACAGACTCCGGCGGGTTCCAGGTGATGAGCCTCGGCTCCGGATTCAAGAAGGTCATCTCGATGGAGTCGACGGGCGAGCAGAACGATGAGCTCGTCGCCGTCGGCAAGGAACGCCTGTCGAACGTCGACGACGACGGAGTGACGTTCAAGTCCCACCTCGACGGGTCGATGCACCGGTTCACCCCGGAGATCTCGATGCGAGTCCAGCACGAACTCGGCGCCGACATCATGTTCGCCTTCGACGAGCTGACAACGCTGGTGAATACCCGTGGATACCAGGAGGAGTCCCTTGAGCGGACCCGACTGTGGGCGATCCGCTGCATCGAAGAGCACTTCCGGCTCACCGAGGAGCGTTCCCACCGGCCCTACCAGGCGCTCTTCGGCGTCCTCCAGGGTGCACAGTATGAGGATCTGCGGCGCAAGGCTGCGCGTGACCTCGGTTCCATGGACTTCGACGGCTTCGGCATCGGCGGGGCGTTGGAGAAGGAGAACCTCGGCATCATCATCCGCTGGGTGTGCGAGGAGCTGCCGGAGGACAAGCCACGGCACCTGCTGGGCATCTCCGAACCCGATGATCTGTTCGAGGCGATCAAGACCGGTGCCGACACCTTCGACTGCGTCTCACCTTCCCGCGTTGCCCGCAATGCCGCGATCTACACCCGCGATGGCCGGTACAACCTCACGGGCGCGAAGTATCGACGCGACTTCGGACCCCTCGACCCGGACTGCTCGTGCTACACCTGCCAGAACTACTCGCGGGCGTACCTGCGGCACCTGTACAAGGCCAAGGAGATGCTCTTCTCCACCCTGTGCACGATCCACAACGAGCACTTCGTCGTCTCAATGGTCGCCGAGATCCGCCAGGCGATGATCGACGGTCGCTTCTCAGAGCTCGAAGCCGATGTGCTCGGCCGCTACTACGCCAAACAGCGCTAGCCCACCTGCGGCGCCGCCGCGGCCAGCGCCTCAGGTCACGCGAAACTCGAAATACGCGCCGCCGGCGACGACTTTTTCGACATTCGCGTGACCCGAGGGGGACTCAGTGAGCGTAGCTGGGTTCGTGGCGCTTGACGAGTGTGATGACGCGGTAGGTCACGGGCAGGAAGATGATCTCGACGGCGACCTTGTAGACGAAGCCGACGATGATGTAGTTGATGAAATCGAGTCCCGGGATGACCCCGGCGAAGGCGATGATGCAGAACAGCAGTGTGTCGACGAACTCGCCGACGCCGGTGGATGTGAGCAACCGGACCCACAACTTCGACTCGCCCATCCGCTTCTTCACGGCGACGAGCACCCACGAATTGAGCAGCTGGCCGACGAAGTACCCGACCAGTGAGGCTGCGACGATGCGCGGATAGAAGCCGAGGACCGCGGCGAAGGCCTCCTGGTTCTCATAACCGGGGCCCGGCGGGGAGATGAGCACGAGCCAGAAGACGAAAGTGGCCAGTATCTGCAGGCCGAAACCGGTGATCACGGCCTTGCGGGCGGCCTTGAAACCGTAGACCTCGCTGATCACATCGCCGAGGATGTACGCGATCGGGAAGAGGAACGCGCCGCCGTCGGTGACGATGGGTCCGAAGCCGATGACCTTCGTGGCCGAGATGTTCGAGATGATGAGCACCGCGGAGAACACGGCGAGGAAGACCGCATAGTAGCGACCGCGGGAGGACGCGAAGGCCGCCAGCCTCGTCGCGGTGGGGGAGGGCGCCGAATCGCTGGTGCGATCCGGCCGTCCAGACTCGCTCTCCGGCTGTCCAGGCTCGCTCTCAGGTGTCGTCGCGGGCAACGGTGATCTCCTTGCCGTTCGTGATCGTCAGCAGCTGTTCGTAGGTCAGCGGCATCATCGAGTTCGGGGTGCCTGCCGCGGCCCAGAGGACCGGGTGGCTCTTCAGCGTGACATCGACGTAGGTGGGGATCGGCACCGGGTGTCCGCACGGGGCGACTCCGCCGATGACCTGGCCGGTGGCCTCGCGGACGAGGTCCTTGTCGGCCCGGTCGAGAGAGTCGATGCCCAATCGGTCGGCGACGTAGTCGGTGTCGACGCGGTGGGCTCCCGAGGTCATGATGAGCACGGGGTCACCGGCGGAGGAGAAGATCAGGCTGTTGGCGATGGCGCCGACGTCGACGCCGATCGTCTCCGCTGCTGCGGCCGCGGTCGGGGTGGCCTCGGCGAACACGCGGACCTCGGGGTCGATTCCGTGGTCCCGCAGCTGCTCTTCGACCTTCGCATGGTTGGGGTGCTGTGCGGGCGCCTCATCGCTCGCCGAGGCGGCCGTCGGGGTGGTCTCGACCGTGGACTGTTCGCCGTCAACGGTGGAATCAGCCTCGACCGCGTCGTCTTCGGTCACCGGCTCAGCCAGTCCGCGGCGGCGCAGCAGGGGTGCCACATCCGGGCGAGTGCCGAAGAAGCGTTCGATCGCGGCCATCGGGTCGATCGAATAGCCCGGGGCGAGGATGGCCTCACGGAACGCATCACCGGCCTCCCGGTTGAGCCCGCCCTGGGACTCGAACCATTCGCTGACCCAGGCGGCGATGACCTCGGAGTAGAGGTAGGAGTAGTAGCCGGCCGCATAGCCGGAGGCGAAGATGTGCCCGAAGTACGTCGACCGGTAACGCGGCGGCACGAGTGAGGAGAAGCCGGCTGCGGCGAGCACCTCGGATTCGAAGGACAGCACATCAGTGATGTGCTCTCCGGCCTCGAGCGAATGCCACGACAGGTCGAGCATGGCCGCGGCGAGGTATTCGATCGTGTCGAAGCCCTGCCCGAACTTGTCGCTGGCGATGAGCGCATCGACGAGTTCGGCCGGCATCGGCTCACCAGTGTCGACGTGCTTGGCGAAGTGAGGGAGGACCTGCGGGTGGAAGCGCCACATCTCATTGAGCTGGGACGGGAACTCGACGTAGTCGCGCGGGACCGCGGTGCCCGCCGTCGACGGGTAGGTGGAATTCGCGAAGAGCCCGTGGAGGACGTGACCGAACTCGTGGAAGAACGTCGTCAGCTCGGTCGGATTGAGCAGGGTGGGGCGGCCCGGACCGGGCTTGGCGAGGTTGAGCGAGAGTGTGACGACCGGCAGCAGACCGGTCAGACGGGAGGCCGGAACCAGCTGGTCCATCCAGGCCCCGCCGCGTTTCGTATCCCTGGAGTACGGATCGATGAGCACGAGCCCCAAATGACGCTCGGTGACGTCGGTGACCTCGTGGGCGCGCACGTCCTCGTGCCAGGCGGTGACCCCGTCATAGGGGGCGAAGGTGATGCCGTAGAGTCCCGTCGCCGCCCGGAAGACGCCCTCGGTGAGGACGGTGTCGAACTCGAAGTACTTGGCCACCTCGTCGGGGTCGATGCCGAATTCGTCGGCGCGGAACTTCGCGAGGTAGTACTTGACGTCTTCGGCTGCGACCGCCTCGAGACCGTAGCGCTCCTTGACCTGCGCCAACTCCTCGTCGAGTTGGGCGTTTGCGGGGTTGATCAGGGAAGAGACGATATCGGCCGCCGCGTCTGGGTTGCCTGCCGTCTGGTTGTCGATGGCGAAGGACGAGTAGGAGGGAAATCCGAGCAGGTGCGCCTTGAGAGCACGCAGTGCCGTGGTGTCGGCGACCTGGGTGCGGGTATCGCCGTCGCCGCCGTGGGAGCCGCGCGCCATCGAGTTATTCAGCACATGCCGGCGGGTCTGCGCCGTGCTGAGGGATTCGAGGACGATCTGCTGAGTGAAGTTGTTCAGCGGCAGCAGATAGCCGTCCGTACCGCGATCGAGCGCACGGTTCGCCGCCGCCGCGATCTGGTCGTCGTTCATCCCCGCCAGGGAATCGGCCTCGCTGAGGTGGACGGCCAGTTCGCGCGTATCGAGCTGCAGAGCACGGGAGAAGGAGTTCTCCAGGGTGGTCAGCTCGGCTGCGATCGTGGCCATCTGCTCCCGTTCCTCCTCGCCGAGGCGGGCTCCCGCACGCACGAAGAGATCGATGGTGAGCTCGTGCTGGCGTTTGTCCTCGGGGTTGAGGTCGGCGACCGAGACCTGTTCGATGCGGTGGAAGAGGTCGACATCGAGGAGGATCTCGGTCTGGGCGGCCGAGAGGAGCTCCCACACCTGCCCGATGGCGTCGGTGAGTTCGGGACGCAGGTGATTCGATTCGATGGCTGCTGCCACGGAGGCGATGCGGGTCATCGGCACGGACGCGGATTCGAACCTCACGGTGGTGGAGAAGAACGTGGACTCAGCGTCGTCGGCGATGATCGCAGCCACCTCGGCGCGGGCGAAATCGGTGGCCGTGTGAACCGCGGTCAGCAGCGTCTCCGGGGTGACCGCGGCGAAGTCGGGCAGCGAATAGTCGGTCTGCGGGTCGAGGAACGCTTCCCAGACATCGATGCTGTTCGGATCTGCGCTCATTCTCGACGATTCACTTTCTCTGCGGTTGGGGTCTCGCTCCGATCCTAACGTGAGTGAGCCGACCAGTGCATGATCGCTGGTTACACTGGATTCCATGGGCACTGGGCGAGGCAAATCCCTCACACTCAACAGCGCATTCCGGCTCGGTTTCACCGGCGCCTTGGGCGTGGGGTTGGCGATCGCGGTGATGACGGCGCTGCAGTCCGTGGCGACCGTGATCATCTATATCGGCTTGGCGCTGTTCCTCGCCCTCGGTCTCGAACCGATCGTGCAATGGCTCGTCGACCGCAAGGTGCCGCGGTCACTGGCCGTGCTCATCGTCGTCGTGGCCTTCATCCTCATCGTCGTCGGGGTCGCGCTGCTCATCGCCCCGGCCGTGATCAGTCAGATCCAGACGTTCATCGCGGATCTGCCCGGGATCGTGGCGAACCTCGCGACGACCGGGTGGGTGACGGAACTCGAGAAGCAGTTCACCGGCGCGATCGACATCGACGCCGTGTTTGCGAATATCGGTGCGTGGGCTTCGGACCCGAAGAATGTGCTCTCCCTGGGCGGTGGGGTCGTGTCGATCGGGGCGGGGATCCTGAGCTTCCTCACCGGCGTGATCATCGTCGTCATCCTCACCATCTACTTCGCGGTGTCCATGCCGACGATCAAATCCGCGATGTTCTCCCTTGTCGCGGCCTCATCGCGACCGACCGTCGAATCCGTCACCGAGGAGGTCACCCGTTCCATCGGACGCTACGTCCTCGGTCAGGTGTCCTTGGGTGTCATCAACGGCGTGTGCTCGGCGATCTACCTGACCATCATCGGTGCCCCGCTGCCGGCCCTGTTGGCGTTCGTGGCGTTCCTCGCCTCGCTGATCCCGCTCGTGGGACCGATCACCGGCGCGATCATCATCACGGCGTCATGTCTGATGGTCTCGCCCGGGCTCGGCATCGCCGCAGGCATCTACTACCTCGTGTATATGCAGGTCGAGGCGTACCTGCTCAGCCCGCGCATCATGAACGCAGCGGTCGACGTACCCGGAGCCCTCGTCATCATCGCCGCGATCGCCGGCGGAACCCTAGGCGGGGTGCTCGGTGCAGTGGTCGCGGTGCCGGTGGCCGCCTCGGCGCTGATCATCATCCGCAAGGTCGTCGTGCCCGCGCAGGCGAAGAGGTAGAGGTCGGGAGTTCGTCAGCTCTGGTCGTCGTGGTTGCCCGAGTCGATACGGGTGACGACGGCGTGGATGATGAGCTTGACGATGAAGTACGCGCCGAAATAGGCAACCGCGGCTGCGACCAGACTGACGAGCAGGTTGCTCTCTCCGGTTCCGGTCATGGCCAGTCCCGCGAAGATCGCCGCAGAGATCGCCGCCAGATACGGGATCAGACGGAGGACGGGAGACTCGGACTCGCTCATGGTGGCGAGCATATCAATGAGGAAGTCGGCGGTTTCGCGCGATGACCCGACCGACCAGGCGCGTGGTCAGACAGTGCATGCCGAAGTAGGTGACGAATGCCGCGAGGATCGTGGTCAGCAACCCCACGCTGTTCGCGAACATCGGATACGTGACCAGCATCGTCGCCGTCATCGCCACAACAGTGGGGAGGACCTGTGCGATCCGATGTTCCAACGTGTCCATGCGAAGGATTCTAACAAGTATTGATGTTTTTAGGCCAGAGGGCGACGAGACTCGTAGAAAGTCCCCGCGTTCCAAGGGGTCGTGCCTCACAGAAAAATCCCCGCGAAACACTTCCGCCGGGCAGCAGGGCACGCCGACGATGGGGTCATGGTCGATAAGGACGTTTCGA
>NZ_RHFG01000037.1 GCF_004745485.1 Brevibacterium sp. S22 | reverse complement strand
ACCACTGTGTGGGTCAGCGCAAGGTGGAGTCACGATCACGGGATGGAGAGGCCAACACCTACTCTGCCAGCCAGTCCCAGACCAGCCACTGTCAATACTCACAGCGCAAGGTTGCAGAGCCGCCGTCAGGTAGCAATTTGGGGGAAGTTTAGGGGAGGTGGGTGTCCAGGACTGCGTTGAGGTATCGGGCGACGCCGTCCTCGTCGACCTCCTCGGTGACGGCGGCTGCGATCGCCTTCACCGAGCCGAGCGCATTGCCCATCGCGACCCCGTGCCCGGCCCATGACAGCATCTCGATGTCGTTGGGCATATCCCCGAACGCCATCACCTGCGACTGTGCCACGCCGAGGTGGTCGCACAGCGCCTCCAGCGTCTTCGCCTTCGTGATCCCTGCCGGTGCCAGTTCGACGAGACCGTTGTCCGGTTCGGAGAACGAAGCATGGCACGTGTCTTCGACGATGGGATCGATGAGGTCGTGCATCGCCTGAGAATCGCTCGTGTCCAGACGTACGAGCACCTTGACGACGTCCTCACCGGCGAGTTCGGAGACATCGTCGATGATTCGGGCCTCGCGTGGTCGGCCGGTGACGAACTCCCGGTCGATGAAGCCGCCGTTGAGGGTCTCGTAGGCGAACCGGGCCTCGGGATGGTCGGCACGCACCGTCGCGGTGATCTCCGCAAGCGTCTGCGCATCGATGCTGTGGGCGTCGACGACCGACTGCGAGGCGATGTCATAGACGACTGCGCCGTTGAGGCACACGACCCGACCGAGGTCGGGGATCTGCTCGGCGATCGGGGCGAGCCAGCGGATCGGCCGCCCGGTGACGAGGACGAAGGGGATTCCCGCGTCCTGACAGCGGTGGATCGCATCGATCGTGGCCGTCGAGATCGGCTTCCAGTTCAGCAGCAGAGTGCCGTCGATATCGCTGGCCACCAGGCCGAGGTCGAAGTCAGCGGGCGGCAGGATTTCGGGGCTGAGCGGAAGTATCATGATGCCTCTACCCTAGCGAGTATCTCCCGCGCCCGCCCCAACAGCTCCTCGGCATCGGCGATGAACCGGACCGTGGCCTCGGCGCTCGAGTCGATCGCCCGCCCCGATGGGCCCTCCGATCGTGCCATCGACGCCGCGAGCACCGCCTCGCCGACCTTCGATGAGGCCTTCGTCAGCAGCTCCGGCACATCGCCGACGGCCTGTCGCGCAGGCCCGGGCACCACCTGCCCGGTGACGGGATGGCGGGCGTGGAGCGCCGCGGTCAGCTCATCGACGACCTCGACGAGTGCATTGAGCCGGTGGGTGCCGTCGACGATGACGTCGACCGGATCGTTCGCCGAGGCGGCCGTGGCCCTGCTGTCGATGTCGGGCGGCCCTTCCTCCTTCGCCGAGGCGGCTCCTGCCGCGACACTGCCACCGGAGTTCCGTGCCTCGTGGAGGGCTGCCGCAGTGGTGTAGTAACGGTCGACTGCGCGGATGAAACGGTCACGGTTGTGCCGCCACAGACCGGTGCCGAACCGGTCGTCGTCGCTGACCTGCCGCGAACGGCCCGCCTTGGTGAATCTGGCGAGGAACCCCTTCACAGATAGTTTCCGGTGCCGCGGTCGTCGCGGTCCGACTCCTTCTTCTGGCCGGAGGACTGTCCCTCAGGCGGTGTCATCCCGGGCGGAACCATTCCCGGGGGCAGCTGACCACGCCCGGCCATCTGCTGAGCCATCGCCTGCTGAGCCATGATCGCCGTCTGGATGCCGTGGAAGAGACCTTCGAGCCATCCGACGAGCTGAGCCTGCGCGATCCGCAGCTCCGAGGTCGTCGGGGGACCGTCGGCCGAATCGAAGGGCAGATCGAGGCGTTCGAGCTCGTCGATGAGGTCTCTTGACAGGCCCTCTTCGAGTTCGTCGATGGACCGGCGGTGGATCTCGGCGAGGCGTTCGCGTCCCTTTTCATCGAGCTCGGTGCCGCGGACCTCCTCGAGCAGCTGCTTGACCATGGTGCCGATGCGCATCACCTTCGCCGGAGATGAGACATCTGCCTGATCCTGCTGTGCCCGCGCCAGACCGTCGGCCCGTGCATCGTCGTCGGCCCGTGCGGTTTCGGCTTGGCTTCCGGCTTCGGCCGGCGCGGCGCTGCCGTCCGGCGCGCCCGGGCCGGTGGGCGGAGCCTCGCCGTTCTGAACGCTGTCTTCGGCATCGTGGCTCTCGGTCATTGTCGGGCACCTTCTTCATCGACGATGAGCAGCACCTTGCCGATGTTCGCCCCATCCTCCAGCATCTGATGGGCCCGGACGACCTCGGCCAGCGGCATGGTTTCGTGGATGATGGGGCGGATGTCGCCGGCGATCACGCCCGGCCAGAGCTGCTGGGCCACCTCGGCGACGATGGCGATCTTCTGTTCCTTCGGACGTGCCCGCAGGGTCGTGGCGGATACGGACTTGCGCGGCTGCATGAGCCAGCCGAGGTTGATTTCGGTCTTCGTCCCGCCCTGCATTCCGATGATGACGAGGCGGCCGTCGGTGGTCAGTGCCTTGATATTGCGCTCGAGGTACTTCGCGCCGATGATGTCGAGGATGACATCGGCCCCGGTCATCCCGTCCGCGTGGGTGCAGATCTCGTGGACGCGTTCGACGAAGTCCTCTTCGCGGTAGTTGATGACGGCGTCGGCGCCGAGCTCGCGGCAGAACTCGGCTTTCCGCTCGGATCCGACGGTGACGACGATCTTCACGCCGAGGTGGTTCGCGATCTGGATCGCGGCCGTGCCGATCCCGGATCCGCCGCCATGGACGAGCAGCCATTCGCCGGCCTTGACCTGTCCGCGACCGACGATGTTCGACCATACGGTGGAGAGCACCTCGGGCAGCGCCGCCGCCTCGGTGAGGTCGAAGTCGGCGGGAACGGGAAGCAGCTGACCTGCGGGGACAGGAACGGATTCGGCGTAGCCGCCGCCGGAGAGCAGCGCCGCGACCCGGTCACCGACGGACCAGCCGGTGACGTCTGAGCCGAGCTTCTCGATCGTGCCCGAGACCTCGAGACCCGGAATCTGGGTGGCACCGGGTGGGGGATCGTAGAACCCTCGACGCTGCAGCAGGTCGGCTCGGTTGACGCCGGCGGCATGGACGCGGACGAGCACCTCGTCGGCGGCGAGCTCGGGTGTCGGTTCGTCGGTGACCTGCAGAACCTCGGGGTCACCGGGGGAGGAGATCGTGATTGCGCGCATGCCTCCACTCTAGTGGGTGGTGCCGAGGTGGGGCAGGGGTGTCTGGGCGGTGGTGCGCGAGGCGCCTGGGCAGCGGCACAGAGCGCTTCTGCCCAAACATAGGTCACAATCGGACATTGGAGCTCGAACGTAGGTCACCATCGGACAGTTCTGGAGCTCAGAAGTGTCCGATAGTGACCTACGTTTGGCCGCCGGGCCCCGCCCTTACGCGAAGAGCCCTTATGCGAAGAGGCGGAACATCGGCGAGTTCTGGTGCACGCGCTCGACCTCGATCGACGAGGCCTCCATCCGTTCGAGCAGGTTCGGCAGGTCTTCGGCATAGCCGAGCTGAATGCCGACGAACGCCGGGCCGGTCTCCCGGTCGGAGCGTTTGACGTATTCGAACATCGCGATATCGTCCTCGGGCCCGAGCACCTCGTTGAGGAACCGGCGCAGGGCACCGGGCTCCTGCGGGAAGTCGACGATGAAGTAGTGCTTGAGGCCCTCGTGGACGAGCGAGCGTTCGAGGATCTCCGGGTAGCGGGAGATGTCGTTGTTGCCGCCGGAGACCAGGCACACCACGGTCGACCCGGGTTCGATCGTGATCGGCTTGTCCGAATCCGGTCCGCCGATTCCGGCCGAGGCCAGGGCTCCGGAGGGTTCGGCGATGATTCCGTCGACCTGGTACATATCGAGCATCTCGGTGGCCACCGCACCCTCGGCGACGGGCCGGATGTCGAGGCCGAGTTCGGCGATGACGTCGTAGGTGATGTTTCCGGCCCGGCGCACGGCGGTGCCGTCGGCGAAGCGGTCGATGTTCTCCAAGGTCACCGGGTGCCCGGCCTTGAGGGCGGTGATCATCGAGGCGGCTCCGGCGGGTTCGGCGCCGATGACCTTCGTGTTCGGCATCCGTTCGGCCGCATAGGCGGCGACTCCGGCGAGCACTCCGCCGCCGCCGACGGGCACGATGAGGTAATCGGGGTCGGCCTCGAGCTGAGCGTGGATCTCTGCGGCCACGGTTCCCTGACCCGCGATGGTGCGCATATCGTCGAAGGCCGAGATCAAGAGAGCTTCATTGCGTTCGGCGAACCGGTGTGCCAGCGCCGAGGCGTCATCGTAGGTGGAGCCGGCGATCTCGATCGTCACCTGTTCTCCGCCGAAGTGGCGGACGCGTTCGATCTTCTGCTTCGGCGTCGTCTTGGGTACGAAGATCGTGCCTTGGATGCCCAGTTCCCGGCAGGCACGAGCGAAGCCCTGGGCGTGGTTGCCGGCCGAAGCACATACGACGCCGCGAGCGCGTTCGTCGGCGGAGAGCTGGAGCATGAAGTTGAACGCCCCGCGGATCTTGTAGGACCGCACCATCTGCAGGTCCTCACGCTTGAGGTAGACCGTCGAACCGGTCGCGGTCGTCAACCGCTCGCAGATCTGGAGTGGTGACAGGATGACGGAATCGGAAATTCGCAGCGCAGCTGCCTCGACCTCGTCGGCGAGTGTGAGCTTCTGGGGAGTCATGTCTGTTTCAACCACCAGACTATTGTGCGCCTTCTGTCTTGCCATTTGGCAACTCGTATCGACATGAGGACGCTTCGTGTCCTCGCCCTGCCCGTGATTCGGCTCCCGACTTCGGGGTTTCGGGTGCGCCCTGGGCCGCGAACACCCCATATCATGATTGGATGGAGGATGCCCGTAATCCCTTCTAGGAGACGTCATGGCCATCAGCAGTGAGCTCGAACAACTGTTAGCCACCTGGATACCCCGACAGTCGTGGTTCCCCAAGCTCGCAGCAGATTTCGGGACCGACCCCGACATCACCCCCATGTCGGTGGCCCGCGCGTTCACGTATACCGCCGAGGAGCTCGGAGGCTTCGTCGGTCTCGTGGCCGTCATCTCCGTCGGCGACGGCCCCACCCTGCGTCGCCTCAACATCCCCTTGACCCTGCGCGGGACCGAGGACATGCACCTGCGCCACGCCCTCATCGGCCGCATCGATGACCTCGCGCTCGGCACCGTCTTCGTCTACGACGGCGCCGCCGATCCTGTCTTCGTCAACCTCATGGCCGACGCGATCACGAAGCGCAAGGTCTTCGACGGCGGGCAGCTGTCCACCGAATCCCTCCGTCACAGCCAGGAGAAGACCGAGGCCCGGGACCGAGCGCCGATGCCGTTCCCGGTGACCGCGAACGGGGCGGTCGCCTCGGCGAATCCGACTGCGAACACCGGCGCCGAGGCGGTCCCGCCGAAGCCGTCGATCGGTGACCTCACAGTGGGGGCCGAGGACGTCATGCCCGTCGAGATCAGACCGATCGAGGTCTCGGACTCCGGGCAGCATAAGTCGACCGTGATCATCCACGACGAATACGAGCCGATGGAGCTCTCCTTCTTCCGGGTGCTTGAGAACGGGATGCCGTCGTCGCTGACGATCCCCGTCCTGCTCACCGAATCGGGGTCGCGCAGCGTTCCCGAGGTCGTCGGCTGGGGTTCGGGCCGCTGGTACGACATGTTCGAGGTCCAGGAGATGGAGGCGCCGATGGCGCTGCTCTCTCATGTCGATGTCGACGCCGAGCCCGCCTGGCGAGAGGCCGTGAACACGGTGTGCGGCGTCGATTCCGGTTCGATCGGGGCCTACAACGCCCACGCCGCGGAGATGGGCCGGCGCATCGGTGAACTCCACACGGACATGGCCGCCGAGTTCGGTGTCGTCGAAGGCGCCGGTGAGCCGACGAAGCTGTTGGTCACCAAGTGGGTCGAGCGCATCGACTGGGCGCTGGGCCGGGCACCTCTGGCCCTGGATTCGCTGGTCCCGGAACTGCGCGCCCACCGTGCGAGGCTGCAGGGACTCGAGACCATCGGCACCTTGCAGAAGATCCACGGCGAGCTGACGCTGGATCATGTGGTCAGCTCCTCGACCGACGGCTATTCGGTCGTGAAGTTCACGGATTCGACGAATTCGGACCCTAAGCCTGCCGCCTTCGACCTCGTGGCTCTGCTGCGCAGCATCGATTATGCCGCCGGTTTCGCGCGTCTGCAGCGCACCGATGCGCTGGATTCCGAGGACGGCTCACTGGTCGTCAGCGGCTTCGGTAACGATCCGGGGGCGCTTCGTAAGATCTTCGATTCGCCCGAATATCTGTGGGCATCGCAGGTGCAGAATTCGCTGCTGTCCGGATATTCGCGGGCCCGCGGCGACAGCATCGGGCTGAGCGACCCGGTGCTGCGGGCGGCGCTGATCGACCGGCTGCTCGTGGAGGTCGTCACCGAGCTGCGCAATCGCCCGAACTGGCTGTCCGTACCGCTGGCCACGCTCACCCTCGTACTCAAGGGCAAACCGTCCCGCGCCGAGGTGGTCGCCCCCGAGCCCGGTCCCGATTCGTCCGGTCCCGATTCGTCCGGTCCCGGCGATGCCGATTCTGATAGGGCTGAAGAGTCGTGGGCTTCCGGCTCCGCAGTCGGTGCTCCGTCTCCCGAAGACTCGGCAGTTGAGGACTCGGCCTCTGAGCCCGAGTCGAGTGACTCGCTCGCTGTCGCGCCGCCTGCCGGCGAAGTGACGGCCGCCGATTCGGAATCGGTCTCTGCTGCTCCCCGCGGAACATCCGGTGCTGTCGCGGCCGCGATCGCGAACTCGGACGCCGAGGACTCGAGCGTCGAGGAGTCGAACTCCGCGGACTTGGGCGTCGAAGCACCGACTGCAAAGAGCGACGCGAACGAAGCTTCCCCGGCAGAAGCCGAAACGGCTGAGGCATCCGGAACAGAGTCCGCGGATGGCGAAGCGTCCGAGCCACAGCCCGAAGTCGGTGATTCCGAGACGGGTGGATCCGATGCCAGTGAGGCTGCTGCGGAACCCGACGAGGTTGACATCGCCGATACCGCGGAGAACACCGTCGATGCGGTCGCGGATTCCGATATCGACGATGTCGAGGATTCCACTGTGGTTCCGCCCCAGGAAGACGTGCCCGAAGCAGCTCCGGCTGCGGGGGCCGAGAAGTCAGCGTACGCACCTCAGTCCGGGGCAGCAGCGAAACATGTGGAGGCTCCCAAGTCTGCGGGCGCTCCCCAGCCTGCGGATGCTCCGAAGTCTGCGGGCGCTCCCCAGCCTGCGGATGCTCCGATGACTGCTCAGCCTCCGAAGCCTGCCGCCGACGAAGAGTTCGCCGACGAGGAAGAAGGCGAGGTCCCCGTCCAGCGGGTACCCGCGACCTTCGCTGCTCGTGGCGCCACTTCGGAGGACGCCGACAGCACGGGGCATCAGGCGCAGCCAGCAAAGCCGCAGGATGCGCCGAAGCTCGGCAAGACCTGGAGCGATCGCATCGAAGAGTCGTCCGGCGCTCCCGGCAGGCCCACTGATCGCGGCACCGACAATTCGGTCGCCGGCTCCGAGTCGGAGAGTCGCTCGGTCTTCGATGACCTTCTGGGGACGGAGCGCAAGCGCAACCGGGCGAAGAAGCGCAAGAAGGACTGACCCGGCTGCACGCCTGCCTGCTGTGATCGGACACAGGGCGAAAATGATGCCGGTCGAGCCCTGAACGGCCAATTCGCAGATGCTGGTCCAGTTGTGAGAAACTATGGTGGCTCAGCCTCGTGCTGGGCAGGCCGGGTTCTCATCGTTGCTCTCACATGCGCCGATGGACCAATGGAAGCGTGTCCGAGCGGCCGAAGGAGACGGTCTTGAAAACCGTTGTGCGGCAACCCCGCACCGTGGGTTCGAATCCCACCGCTTCCGCCCAGAGAAAAGCCCCCGAACGCGTCGACAGTCTCGATGAGTTCGGGGGCTTCGTCGTGCACGATGCGCACAAGTGGCCGGCGCGACGCGTCCGGCACTTCTCGTTCAAGGCTGAGCCCGGTTATCGATAGGTGCTCGTATCGAAAACCGAGCTCAGCCTTGAACGGCGGGTGTTCTACGGTGTAGCCCTTGAACGGCGGAGTGACTGCAATCGGCTCCGGACTTGCGACTCGCGGGCCCCGACCCCACTCGATCAAGCGCCAGCGCATCCGTCAGTGGGTGGGCCTTTCGTCAGATGAGCTACGCCTTGAACGACGGGTGTTCTGCGGTGCAGCCCTTGAACGGCGGGTGTTCTGCGGTGCAGCCCTTGAACGGCGGGTGTGTGCCGGCCGGGTCCCTGCGCGCGCAGGGTCCTGTCCGCAGGCTCAGTCCTCGACGGGCGCCTCGGGTTGGGGCGACTCGGACGACTCAGGCACCTCGGGTTCGGACATCTCGGCGTCGGCCTCGGGGTCGTCGAAGCTGCGCACCGAGCGCCGGAATCCGCGAGTCATGACGGCCAGGTAGATGACGCCGGCGGTCAGCCAAACGAGTCCGCCGATGAGCGCCGTCTTGTGCAGGCTCACCCACAGCACACCGGTGAGGATCGCTCCGATGGCCGGCATGACGACGAAATTGAACGCCGTCTTGAAATCCACGACCTGCCTGGTCCGGAACGCATAGTGAGCGATGACTGTGAGGTTGACGAAGGTGAACGCGATGAGTGCGCCGAAGTTGATAAGCGCCGAGATGAACTCGAGGCTGAACGACATCGCGAACAGGCACACGGCGCCGACGAGCACGATATTGAACACCGGCGTATGCGTCTTCGGGTTGATGTAGCCGAAGGCCCTGCGCGGCAACACGCCGTTGCGTCCCATCACCAGCAGCATGCGCGAGACAGATGCGTGCGAGGCCAGCCCCGAGGCGATCGTGGCCGCGAACGCGGCCGCTAAGAAGAAGCCCTGGAAGACGTGACCACCGGTGAGGAAGCCGATCTCCGGCAGAGGGTCGTCGACGATGGTGAACTGCGAGTTGTCCGGGAAGAGCAGCTGCGCGAAGTAGCTGGCGATGAGGAAGATGGCACCGCCGGCGACGACGGTGAGCATGATCGCCTTGGGCATGAGGTTCACGTGCCTGGCCTCGTTCGTGTACATCGTCACGGCGTCGAAGCCGATGAACGAGAAGCACACGACGGTGGCACCGGTGAGCAGTGCAGACAGTTTCACGCCCTCGTGAACGAAGGGCTCGGAGCTGAAGACGACTCCGGATCCGTCTCCATTGGTGAGGTTGACGACCGCGATGATACAGAACAGGGCGACCATCGTGACCGCGAAGATGAGCAGCACGGCGTTGAAGTTCGCCGTTCCCCGCATCGACGAGGTGACGATGCCGGTCATGACGACCGTATAGACGACGACCCACACCCACGGCGGCGCATCCGGCACGAGCGACTCCATATAGAGACGCGCGATGAGGCAGTTGACCATCGGCAGCAGCAGATAGTCCATCAGCGATGTCCACCCGACGAGGAAGCCGAGTCCCGGCGACATCGTCTCCCGCGTGTACGTGTAGGCCGAGCCCGCGGTGGGGAAGATCTTGACCATCTTGCCGTAGCTGAATGCCGTGAAGATCATGACGATGAGAGCGATGAGATATGCCGAGGGCACGGCTCCCGAGGTCTCGCCGGACACGATTCCGAACGTGTCGAAGACGACCGTCGGCGTCATGTAGCCGAGCCCGAGTCCGACGATGGACCACAGCCCGAGGTTGCGTTTCAGTGAGCCAGAGGCAACCATATCAATCCTCCCCAATGAGTTTTGCTGCCCACCGGACCGCGATCAGCGACGTCGACGAGGGCCCGGCAGTGATGTGCGTCATGATCTTAACGTCGAAAGTACTGAAAACGAAAGTCACCGAGGGGAAATTGGAAATAAACAGTACCAATTCGACCGCAGAGCCACGAAATAAATAAGGATGATCGACGATATCGGTAGTGCTGGACCGGGGGTTCGGAGCTTTCCCCTCGCCGAGGCGGCCCCGCACCTCGAATCCCGCCCACCCGCCTCGGTCTCTTATCGAATGCTTTTTCAGCCACGACCGGAAAGGGAGTAGATTGCAGTCAGCGGACAACGTGGCCCCAACGAGAGGTATGAGACAGCAATGGCGATCGAAACGCTCAGCTCCCAGCAGTCGCAGGCATGGAAGGACCGATTCCTGCCCCAGGTCGAGAAGGTCGCCGAGGGTGTCTGGGCCCTTCCGGTCCCGATCCCGAACAACCCACTCGTCTTCACCTACTGCTATGCCATCGTCGACGGCTCCGGGGTCGTCCTCATCGACCCGGGCTGGGACGGCAAGGATCAGTACAAGGCACTCACCTCGGCGCTGGCCGACCTCGGCTTCACAGTCGCTGATATCCACGGGATCGCGATCACCCACTACCACCGCGACCACATCGGACTCGTGCCCGCGCTGCTCGCGAAGAACCCGGACGCCTGGGTCGCCATGCACGGCGAGGACCTGCGCGCGATCAAACGCTTCTACACCAACGCCGTCGACCTCGGCACCGGCATCGACCCGGGGCTCAACATCGCCCGCGCCTACGGAGTACCCGAAGACCGCTGGGCCGAAGTCGAAAGCCTCCAGGTCGGGTCGAGCAAGGACGGAGCCAAGAGTGACTCGATGAGCCTGTACAGGCAGGCGATGAGCCGCCTGCCCGAGAACATCCACGTCCTCGACGACGGCACCGACCTGCCCCTCGACGAGGGGCGCGTGAGCGCCATGTGGACGCCCGGGCACACCTACGGGCACTCGGCGTTCGTCCGCGACGAGGACAAGCTGTTCTTCTCCGGTGACCACGTGCTGCCGACGATCACCCCGAACATCGGCCTCGATTCCGGAGCGATCACGCACAGCCTCGGCGACTATCTGCGGTCTCTGGAGAAGATCGGCGGGCTCGACGAGGAGGTGGCGGTGCTTCCTGCCCATGGATTCCGCTTCAGCGGCCTCCACGACCGCAAGGTCGAACTCGTCGAACACCACCATGAACGACTCGGCGAGATCCGCGCCCGCATGGAGGCCACCGACGACCACAGCGTCTTTTCGATCGCGGCGGGCCTGCACTGGTCACGCGGTTTCGAGAGCCTGCGCAACTTCAACCTCTTCGCCGCCCTTGCCGAAACCGCCGCGCACATGCACTATCTCGGAATCGACATCGGTGTGGGATCCCTGGTCGGCGAGAAGTGAACTAGAGTCGGCAGGAACCGAGACGAAGGAGTCGACATGAGCACCGAATTCGTCCCCGCCGCCGATGTCCGGCCGGTGACCTTCGCCGTCCGCGCCTCTGACCACCGTGAGCGCGGACGCCGGCGCGGGGCCGAGCTGCGCACCGGGATCGCGTCCACCCTGGCGGCCTATCGCCGGTACTTCGCCCATCTGAATATCGCCGAGGCGACCGTCCGCACCGCCGCGAGCACAAGCCTCGAACGGCTGCAGGCGTGGTGGCCGAGCGGCGCCGAGGAGGCCGAAGCCGTGGCCGCGGGCGCAGGTATCGATGTCGCCGAACTCATGGAGATCATCGCCCGCACCGAGATCCTGACCCAGGCGAAGGCCGCACCGACCGAATGCTCGACCGTGAGCCACACCAGCCCGGGGAGCTCCGTGGGTGCGCAGAACTGGGATTGGGCCGCGGATTTCTCATCTCTGTGGCATTTCAACGATGTCGGCTCCGTGCCTGGTCAACACCGGCATGTGGGCATCGCCGAGTTCGGAATGCTCGGCAAGATCGGCCTCAACGAAGCAGGCGTCGGGGTGCTGCTCAACATCCTCAAGCACACCGGCGACGAGGCCGGGGGAGTGCCCATCCACATGATCCTCGCCCGGGTCCTCGCCGAAGCCGGCACCCTCACCGAGGCGCTCGAGATCATTCGAAGCGCTGCGACCTTATCCTCGTCGGTCATCACCGTCATCACCGCCGAGGCGGCCGTCCAGGTCGAGATCGCCGGTGAGCGCAAGCGTGAACGACGGGCAGAGGCAGCGCCCGACCAGGCAGGTGGAGCAGAGTCCGGGTTCCTCCTCCACACGAACCATTTCCTGCACCCGGATCTGCTCGACGGCGCGCTCGAGCTGCGCCCCGATTCGACTTCTCAGGCCCGCTACCGACATCTCGCCGAGGCGGTCGTGCGCTTCGAGGCAGAACGTGCACAGGTGCGTGCCGGCGTGGCCACACCCGACGATGTCTCCGCGCCCGACGCCACCCCGTCCGGTGCAGACGAGGGGCGCGCGGCCATCACGGTCGGCGACCTCACGAAGCTGCTGACGACGGGACCGGAAGACGCCCCGGTGTGCTGCATTCCGGCCCCCGACGCCGCCTACGGGAACCGATCGGCGACGTTGGTGAGCGTGCGCATCGACCCGGCGCGCAGGCAGATCGACCTTGCACCCGGTTCGCCGGCCGAGGGCCTGCGCGGAAACCGCCGCTTCCAGCTCTGAACCGGCCCGCGCCGGGACGGCCGAGGATCCAGCTCACGGCCGTCGGGCGACCGCTGCCTCTCAGCGGTCGTCTGACCCGTTCTCTGCGACCGAATCGGACTTCTGGGCCGCCTCGGCGGCTTCCTGCTCGCGCATCTCGATAATCGCGTCGAGGGCGGAGGCGATCGCATCGTCGTCTTCCAAAGCGGCCTGGATGAGGCGCCAGGGCACAAGGTCGAGGTTCTGCTCACCGATGACGAAACGGATGAATGGCTGCTTGCTGCGCGGATCATCGGCTTCGAGCCCGGCCCCGTAGCGCCACTGGCCGAAGGCGCTGCGGCGCACCGTCTCACCGATGAAGCGCAGGGCGCCGGCGGTGAAGGGAGTCTCCCCCTCGGCGATCATGTCGTCAGGGCCGTCGTACCGGACGGAGACCTGTTTGCCCAGGCGAGCGAGGCTCTCCCGGTCGAAGCCCCAGGAGCTCGGATCGGCCTGCTCCTGAGTCCAGGCGGCGATGCCCGGTTCGACGGTGCCGATGAAGCGGGAGAGGAATTCGACCTCCTCCTCGCTCGAGTTCTCGGCATTGAGCACACCGAGCGAGAGCCCCGTGGACTTGCGGCGCGGCTGGCCGTCTCCGCCGAGGAGTTCCCGCGCCTTCTCGAGCACCGCGGTGAATACCTCGGCGCTGCGCTGATCGACGGCGGCCAGCACGATGCCCACCAGTGGGATCGGCTCTCCGGCGGCCGGGCCGTCGGCGTTGTCGGGGCGGACGAACGGCATTCCGCTGCCCGTCGACTCGTCGTGGTCCCAGACCCCGCCGATCGCGCGCAGGTAGGTTTCGCCGAGGTAGCGGATAAGTCCTTCGAAGAAGCGGCGGTGCTCCGGTTTGAGGATCTCTTCGGTGTTCGGGAACTTCGAGAGTACGAAGAGTTCGAGCATCGGCAGTGATTTCGGCCCGAAGTCCTTCGGGAACCTCACGGTCTCCCCGTCCTCCTTCTCGAAGGTCTCGGGCAGATCGGCGAGGACGAACGCACCGAGGCGGACGTCCATATTGTTGATGAAAGCAGAGAATTCGCGCTGGAGTTCGTTCACGGGCACCACCTTAGTGCCTCGAACCACGTCGTCGAGCCCGCTCAGTCCTCGTTCCCGGGGCAGAAGTCGATGAGATGCATGAGGACCTCGACGATGAGACTCGGATCGATGTCGACATGCTCATCCATCGCTTTGCCCGCCGCCGCAGTGAGCGCGATCCGGTTGAACACGGAGATGATGACCGTGAGGAAGTCGCCGATCGGCTGCTTCGTCGTGGCTCCGGCAACATCGAGGGCCGTGGTCACCAGGGCCGCCAGCCGCTCGAACTGAGAATCATTGAGCTCGACGTAGCGGGAGTGGAGGTGGGGCACCCGCAGGCAGTAGAGCTCGATCTCCTGCTCGGTGATGGTCTCGGCCACGGTCTGCTTCTTCTCATTGAAGACATCGTCGATGAACGTCGTCATCAGCGCCTTGATCTCCGGTGCCTCGGTCGTCGCGGTCAGCTGCTCGGTCCACCGCTGAATCGTGGCGTCGAGCCGATCGAGATTCTCCGAGGTGCGCATCTCGATGATCGCGAGCACCAGATCGTCACGGCTGGAGAAGTTCGAATAGAACGCACCGCGAGTCAGTCCGCCCGCCTCGCAGATCTCCTCGATCGAGGCGCCGTCGATGCCGCGCACGGCGAAGACCGAGGTGCCGGCCCGAACGAGAGTGGACCGGGTCTGGCGTCTGCGGGGACTGAGTTCGTCTGTGTTCATCGTCATTTCGTTCAGCTGGGCTCGGCGATGGCCATGGTGGTGTGAGAATGCTGCGCCGGCGGCAGGGCCGGCCGCGATGGAGGGTCGGAGGTCAGGGCGGCTGAGCATCTCATGAGAATCCCCGCTCAACCTGGGATCCATTTGCATGGAGGGTGGGGATTGCACAACAATACAATACTGTATCCAATACACTTTTGTATCGAGGTCTTCGTGTCAACTTTCCTCTATGCCCTGGGGCGCCGTGCGTATCAGGCACCCTGGCGGATCATCGCTGCCTGGCTTGTGATCTTCGCGCTCGTCGGCGCCGCAGTCGCCGCGTTCTCCAAAGACTTCGACGACGACTTCACCCTCCCCGGATCCGAAGCGCAGACGGCGCTGGACTCGATGAAGTCGACGTTCCCCGAAGCCGCCGGTGTCTCCGCGTCCGTGATCGTCGTCGCCGACGACGGTGACTCGGTTCGGGCCCCGAACTACAAAGAGGAGATCGAGGAAGAGGTCGAACGGCTCGAAGACGTCCCTCACGTCGACACGGTGACCTCGCCGTATTCGGACCTCGTCAAGGGCGCCATCAGCGAAGACGATTCCGCGGCCATGATCTCCGTCCAATACGACGGGACCCAGGAAGAGGTCGGCGAAGACGCCTCCGACAACCTCCTCGACGCCCTCGACCCGCTGCGTGACGCCCTGCCCGACGGGGCACAGGTCGAAGGCGGCGGCGAACTCTTCCAGATCACCGGCGTCGGCGTCTCCTGGGTCGAAGGCATCGGCGTCCTCGTGGCCTTCATCGTCCTCCTCCTGACCCTGGGATCCTTCCGCGCCGCCGGAATGCCGCTGATCACCGCGCTCATCGGCGTCGGCATCTCCGTGCTCCTCATCGTCGGCGGCACCGCATTCGCGACGATCAACTCATCGTCGATCATGCTCGCGCTCATGCTCGGTCTGGCCGTGGGCATCGACTACGCCCTGTTCATCGTCTCCCGGGCCAGAGACCTCCTCGCCGAGGGACACGACCCCCTCGAGGCGGCAGGACGTGCCGTCGCCACCGCCGGATCCGCCGTCGTCTTCGCGGGCATGACCGTGATGATCGCGCTGTTCGGGCTCTCCCTGGCCGGAATCCCCTTCCTCACGATCATGGGCATCGGGGCCTCCGGTTCCGTCGCCGTGGCCGTGATGATCTCCCTGACGATGGTCCCAGCCCTGTTGGGTCTCGCGAAGTCGAAGATCACCCCGAAGCCGACGAAACGCTACCGGAAGGCCTACGCCGCGGCCGCTCAGCGGGCGACGGACGACACGGCCGCCTCGGCGCAGGACTCATCGACCGGCACCGAGGCGACCGCCGGTTCCGCATCCACCCCCGCCGAGGTGAGCGACCCCGCCACGCGGGAGACGATCGCCGAGGAGGCCCGGGCCGAGGCCGGCGAGCCGTATCCGCCGACGATCATGAACAGATTCTTCGCCGGGTGGCTGAAGGCGGTGACGAAGATTCCGCTGCTGACCATCATTGTCATCGTCGGCGGACTCGCCCTCTTCGCGATCCCCGCCACCCAGCTGCAGCTGTCCCTGCCGACCGCCGGCGACCAGGATCAGGGCACTCCGGCCCGCACGACCTACGACCTCATCGACCAACACTTCGGGCCCGGCTACAACGGTCCGCTGGTCATGACCAGCCAGATCGTGACCAGCGACGATCCGCTCGGCGACGTCGAGGACATCGAGGAGCGCATCGAGAAGGTCGACGGCGTCGAAGAGGTCATCATGGCCACCCCGAACCGGGATGCCACGGTCGGGCTCTTCCAGATCATCCCGACCACCGCCTCCGACGACCCGGCGACCCTGGACACCGTGGACAGGCTGCGCGTGCTCAGCGACGAGATCGAAGACGACTACGACTTCGACACCGCCGTCACGGGTGCCACCGCCATCCAGATCGATGTCTCCGACCAGCTCGGCAAGGCGCTTCTGCCCTTCGGCATCTTCGTCGTCGGACTCTCGATCATCCTGCTGATGATGGTCTTCCGCTCGATCGCCGTGCCGATCAAGGCCACCGGCGGGTTCCTCCTGTCCGTGTTCGCCTCCTTCGGCACGGTCGTCCTCGTCTTCCACGACGGGCTCTTCGCCGGGCCCTTGGGCATCGACTCGACGGGGCCGGTGATCAGCTTCCTGCCGATCATCCTCATGGGCATCCTCTTCGGCCTGGCCATGGACTACGAGGTCTTCCTCGTCTCCGGAATGCGCGAAGCCTACGTCCACGGGTCCTCGGCCAAGGACGCCATCAAGGCCGGATTCGCCTCCTCCGCCCGGGTCGTCTCCGCCGCCGCGGTCATCATGTTCTCCGTGTTTGCGGCGTTCGTACCCGCCGGCGACTCCATCATCAAATCCATTGCGCTCGCCCTGGCCGCCGGCATCTTCGTCGACGCATTCCTCGTGCGCATGTCCTTGGTCCCGGCGATCATGCAGCTGCTCGGCGACAAGGCCTGGTGGCTGCCGAAATGGCTCGACCGGATCCTGCCGCGCCTCGACGTCGAAGGCGAAGGCCTCGCCCACGAAGTGGCGCTGCGCGACTGGCCGGAACCGAATTCGGACTACCGTGTCTACGGTCGCGGAATCGGCGTGTACTCCGGTGACCGCGGCTTCGCCCGAGTCGACATCTCTCTGCTGCCCGGACAGATCCTCGTCGCCAGCGGCGCCGCCCGCCGGGCCCTCCTGCTGGCCGTGTCCGGCCGCGTCGGACTCACGGTCGGCGAGATGAAGATCGGAGCTCACGTCCTGCCAGAGCACGCCGGACGGGTCCGCCGCCAGGTTCCCTACCTCGACCTGGGTGCCGGTGACGGCACGAGCTCACGGGACCTGTCCCGATGGGCCGCCTCGGCGCCGGCTCTCGTCGTCATCGACGGTGCGGAGCACCTCACCGAGGAGGCAGGACGCGGACTCCGCGAGTGCCTGCCCGATCTCGCAGCGAACGGCACCACCGTCGTCCTCGGCCTGCCCGACGGCGACGTGACCGGAATCATCAGCCCCGAAACGAACTACTTCCACCTCGACCTCGATGAGGCTCGACCCGATGAGCGAGGCGGAACCGACAGCGAATCAGGCGGCGAACACACCCACGCCGTCGACAGCACCAACATGGAAGGTGTGCAGTCGTGAGACTCGAACGTGCGAACTCGAAGCGGCCGGTGAACTGGCTGTCCCTCCTCGGCCTGGTCCTCATTCCGATCATCGTGGCGGCCGGATTCATCCTCGCCACCTGGAAGAGCGGCGATCGGCTCGAAACCATCGAAGCCGCCATCGTCAACAATGACGACGGCGCGAAGGTCGACGGCGAGACCGTGCCGATCGGGCGGCAGCTGACCAGCGGGCTCGTCGGTGAGGACGAGAACAACATCCACTGGGTCATCACCGACGAAGAGGATGCGCAGAACGGACTCTCCGACGGCACCTACGCTGCGCAGCTGACGATCCCCGAAGGCTTCTCCCGCGCTGTGACCTCCGTCGACGATGCGAAGTCGGCGACGCAGACGCAGCTCGACGTCGACGTGTCCGGCACCGCCCCGGCGCTGGACACGCAGATCTCCCGATCCGTCGCCGAGGTGGCTCGGACGACGTTCAACACGGAGATGACCGAGACCTATCTCGACAACATCTACCTCGGCTTCAACAAGATGGGCGAGCAGATGAAGGACCTCGGCGACGCCGCCGGGGAGCTCGACAAGGGCGCCGAGGGCCTCAAGGAAGGCACCGGAGAGTCGGCTGAAGGCGCTGGGGAACTGTCCAAGGGCATGAAGGAGCTCGGTGACAACGGCGCCGAGCTCAAGACCGGTGCCACCGACCTGTCGAAGGGCGCCGGCGAACTGTCCAAGGGCGCCTCGGAGATGTCCGGGGGGCTGAGCGAGCTCGACAAGCAGACGTCGAAGCTGCCCGACAGCACGCAGAAGCTGGCCGACGGTTCCGGTGAGCTCTCCGACGGTGTCGACGAATACACGAAGTCCATCGACCAGATCATCAAGGGCTTCGCCGGATCAGGTGACTCGGGCGAAGGCGGTCTCGACGAGATCACGAAGGGCGGCAAGGAACTCGAGAAGGGCGCCGAGGGTGTGTCCACGGGTGCCTCCGGCCTCTCCGACGGGCTGCACCAATACCGCGACGGTCTGAAGGAGGGCGCCGACCAGGCCGATCAGCTGGCCGGTGCGAAGCCGGATCTCGACGGGCTCGTGAAAGCGGGCATCATGACCGAGGCCGAGGCGGACCAGGCGCGGGCCGAGATGTGCCCGACCGGCACCCCCGACCAGGTCTGCAAGGGCATCGAACAGGCCTACGCCCAGGGTCTGCTCAACGGGACGTCCGGCGGTCTGAACGAGGCCGTCGACGGTCTCGAGCAGGAGCAGGACGGCTCGTCCCTCCTCGGCGGGTCCGATGAGCTCGCCGACGGCGCATCGGAGCTCTCCGACGGTGTCACCAAGTTCGTCAAGGGGCTCGAGGACGGCCTCGGTGAGCTGACGAAGGGCATGGAGGACATCTCGAAGAACGCCCCGAAGCTGCTCGAAGCCTCGAAGGGTCTGCGGCAGGGCGCCGCCGGAGTCGCCGACGGCAACCAGCAGCTCGCCGACGGCATGCCGGCCCTGTCCAAGGGCATCGGGAAGGTCGCCGACGGCTCTTCTGAACTCTCCGACGGCGCCGGTCAGCTCAGCGATGGGCTGAATGAATACAGCACAGGAGTCGGCAAGTACACCGACGGCGTCTCCGAAGCCGCGACCGGCACCTCCGAGCTGGCGGCGGGCCTGGACAAGCTCGACGAAGGTACGGGCAAGTACGCGAAGGGCGTGAGCAAATTCGCCGACGGAGTCAAGGACGGTGCGGATGAAGTGCCGACCTACACGGCTCCCGAACGTGATCGCTTGGCCAAGGTCGCCTCGGCGAATATCGAATCCCCCGACACGGACAGCGTCACGGATGTGCTGGCGGGATCGACGATCGCACTGCTGATCATGCTCGCCCTGTGGATCGGCGGGCTCGTCACCTACACAGTGCTCAAGCCGATCCCGGCCTGGGCGCTGCTGTCGACGAAGTCCTCGTTCGCCGTATGGGCGCGCGGACTGCTGCCCGGCGTGGTCGTCGGGGTGCTGCAGGCACTCGTGCTCTCGATCCTCGCGGTCACCGTGATGGACATCGACGCCGTCCAGGGCTTCGACATCGCTGTGCTCACGTTCGTGTCAGCGATCGTGTTCATGATCCTCAACTTCGCTCTCGTGGCGTGGTTCGGGGGAGTGGGTCGGTTCCTCTCGGTCGTCGCCGTGGTGTTGGCCGTGGCGGGTCGGACCATTGGGGCTGTGCCGCAGTTCTTCGATCTTCTCGCGCCGATCCTGCCGCTGACTCCGTCGATGAACGGCTTCGCCGCGATCGCCGCGGGCACTACCGGACAGGCCGCGGCCTACGGCGGACTGTTGGCCTGGGCTGTCATCGGCGTCGTGATGTCGCTGCTGGCGATCGTCCGGGCCCGGACCATGAAGCCCGAAGCCGCCCTCGAGATGGCGTAGTCGCACCTGGGCCGCTGCCCGGCGGTTTCGCAACTTCGTTCAAGCTTGAGCGCACTGGCTCAGGCCCCGTTCAAGGCGGAGCGCACTTATCGATAGGTGCACCAATCGACAGATGCGCTGCGGCTTGATCGAGCGGACTATCTACGCAGTGTGGGAGGCGAACAGGCGTCAGAGGAGGTCGAGGATAGCCTCGGCAGCGGCGTGTGAGTCATTGAGAGTGGCCGCATCGGTGCCGGGGTTCGCGGCGATCGCCAGGCCCCACTGCTTCGACGACAGTTGGATCGACAGAGCGAATCGGCGCGGGTGCACATTGCCCTCGACGTCGATCGTGCGATAGGGCCGAGAGGTGAGCGCGAGTCCGTTGAGGAACTTCTCCCGACCGTCGTCCAAGGTCAGGCGGGCCGCGGTGAGCTGACCGCGCTCGAGCATCCCGTACAGCAGGACATCCGCTGCGCGCGAGACGGAGTTCGTCGGTGAGGCCGCATCGATGACGACGCCTCCGGTCAGCTCGCCAGCGGCCTGCGCCGAGGTGACCTTGAAGATCTCGGGATGCGGCTGGAGCGGGTGGACCCCGTCGAGTGCGGAACCAGAGTCGCCGGTGTCATCAGCGCCGCAGCCCTGCGCAGCGGCTACGAGAGCGGCGGGATTCTCCTCGATGCGCATATCGGGGCCGACGAAGGACACGATTCCCGCCTCGGCGAGGGCGAGCAGTTCGGCGATCCGTTGCGGGGGAGGCCCATCGCAGATGCCGGAGACGAATCCCTCGAACCAGCCGAGGATCTCCATATCGATGCTCACGCGGTCGATGTGACCTGCGACGATGAGGTCCTTGAGCAGCAGCCGCGACTGCCACAGCACGGTGAAGAGTGCCTTCTCGGGACTGCCGGTCGGACCGGCCAGGGAGTTGCGCAGGTCGGTGCGCAGGAAGTCGAGCATCCACTCATGCAGGGATCCTGGCTCGCCGGGTTCGCGGCTGGTGAAGAGCTCACCTTCGAGCGGGTTGAGCAGGGTGTGCAGGGACATGCGGTCGGCCGGATCAGGCACGAGCGTCTCTTCGATCTCTGACCAGGCGAAGGCCTCGCGGGTGACGCGTCCTTGGCGGGCGGACTCCTCGGTGGTCGTGTCACCGGCGACCTCGTCCGACTGCGGGTGGGTCTCCTGCCAGGTGCGGCGGGTCAGGTGGCGCGAGACCGCCTCGCCGATGGCTTCGCGCAGCTGGCCGGGATCATCGGTGAACGCTTCGGGACGGACCTGGGACAGCGTGTGATAGTACGCCAAACGCAGGTCGGCGAGGATGAGCGGCCACAGCTGATCATTGAACCGGGCGCCGGCCTTGCGCTGTCCGTGGAGGTCCTCGAGACCGGCGAGCAGCGCGATATTGTCCTTCGTGAAGTACCGCAGCGGCCAGTCCCGCCGCGGATGCTCGTGACAGATCGGTTTGCTGCGATACGGGATTCCGCGCCGCGAACCCAGCGCCAGCCGCGGCTCTTCGCCGCTGGGCACATAGCGCAGCTGCCCACCGGGTTCCGAGTCGAAGCGACCGCCGCGCTCATAAGTGAACAGAGTCTGCAGGTCGAAGTAGTTGAGCCCCATGCCGCGGACGATGACCCGCTCGCCGGGGGCCACCTCGGCGACGGGGGTCTCCGCGGGCAGACCCTGCGGCAGGTAGAGACCGCCGCTCAGTTCGGCGAACGCGGCGAGACGGGCGCGCTCCTCCGGCTGGGCGCTGGGAATGTGGCCGACGGCGAGCACGACGGCGCCGGCGACGATCGTCGTGCCGTTCTGGCAGCGCACGAGCTGTTCGGGAACCGTGGCCCGCGATCCCTGAGACGCAGACTGAGGGACGTCCATGGCGGGCAGATCGATGACGGATTCGGCCTTCGTCGGGTGCTCGATGATTTCGATGAAGTCCGGTGCACCGGCGCGGATGTGCCGATACGCATCGCGGAGGTAGCGGCCGTAGAGGCTGCGGCTGGGGAAGGTCGAGTGGAGCGGTTCGGTGCCGCCGCCGGCGAGGTACCACTCGGCCATGGACGGTCCGGGCGGTGCGTCGTCCGGGTCGAGGAAGGTGCAGCTGGAGTCGGGGAAGACGGTCTGCTCGGCGATGGTGGTGTTCATCAGCAGGGACGCGGGCTGGTCGGTGCGCCACACGATTCCCGCGCCCGGTGGGTACGGGTCGATGAGGTGGATGGTCAGCGCGGGCTCGGCGGTGCCGTCGGCCGCGCGGCGGGACGATCCGGATCCGCGGCCTGTGGGATCGCCGTGCCCGGCGAAGCGCTTCGCCGCCAGCGTCACGAGTCTCTCCAGAACGGTGAGACCCCGCGGTCCGACGCCGATGATCGCGACCGCGGGGACGGGAGTCTGATTCACCCCTGTTCGCCGGTTTCGCCGCCGGGTCCAGGGTAGCCGGGGAAGTCGTCACCGGGCTTGAACCCCTTCGGGTAGCACTTGCCTTCGGCATTGGGTTCGCCCGGCGTCGCCGCTTCGGCACCGTCCGCCTCGGCACCGTCCGCCTCGGCGTCGGCCTCATCCGTGGATCCATCTGCGGAATCGGCGGGTTCGTCGGCGTCGGTGGCCGAGTCCTCCGCGGCGCTGTCCTCGGTCGATTCCGCGCCGTCCTCGGTCTCCTGAGACTCGCTGCCGTCATTCGTCGGCTTCGGGGTCTCCTCGCCGTCGGATGCACCCTTGACCTCGTCGAGGATCCAGTCGTGGAGCACGTCGTAGTCAGGGTCATAGGTGGGGGTGACGTCGTTGTTGATCTGCACCGTCGTGACGTCGCCCTTCTGCATCATGAGGGCGAGCTCGATGAAGGCAGGGATCTCGTTCTGCGGAATCGATGTGGCGATGTTTCGGGTCGCAGAGTTCGCGAGCTTCGGATATGCCGTGGCGATCTCCTGCGGGTCGACCTGTTCGAGTGTGGTCTTGAGCATTCGCTGCTGGCGGCACATGCGGTCGTAGTTGTCGCTGCCTTCGCGGGAGCGGACGTACCACAGCGCGTCCTTGCCCTTGAGGGTCTGCTGGCCCGGATCGACCCATCCGTAGACCTTGTTGGGCTCACCGGTCATCGATTTCCCGCCGCCCATCGGGATCGGGCGTTCGACGTCGATCTTGACTCCGCCGATGGCGTCGACGACGTCTTCGAAACCGGCCATGTCGACCGAGGCCCAATAGTCGAGATTGAGTCCCAGTGACCCTTCGACGGCCTGCATCGTCGTCCACATTCCCGGCTCGAGTCCGTGCGCGTTGCCGATCTGGTCGGGATTCTGTTCGCCCCACTGCCACACCGCGTTGATCAGGTCCTCCGACGAGTCACCGGAGGGGCGGAATCCGTCGGGCCAGGCTTCTTCGAGTTCGCTGTCTTTCGGGAAGACCGGGAATGCGAGGTTGCGGGGCACGGAGATGAGCGCAGCGTTGCCGGTCTGTGTGTCGATGGAAGCAACGAGCATCGTGTCCGGGCGGGTGCCCTCGCGATCGTCGCCGTTGTCGCGGCCCATGAGGAAGACATTGATATAGGGCTTGTCCGCCCACAGATCCTCGGCGCTGTGGGCCTTGCCGGTGCTGTCGCCGAAGAGGCTGGCCACTGTGGAGGACTGCACGCGGGCGAAGACGGAGCCGACGCCCAGCGGGATGCCGATGATCAGCGCCAGGGAGACGACGAGGACGCCGGCCATCTTGTTCTGCCAGGGCCGGTATTGGTGCCCACGGCGCAGTCCGAGGTGCGACACGACTATCACGAGGATCCAGATCACGGCCACGAGCACGGCGGCGATGGCGAGGAAGTTCAGCAGCGAGGGGCTGGCGACGACCGTGGCGACCGCGCGCACCGGTCCTTTGACTAGCAGATAGACGAGGCCGACGAGCAGAATGAGAACGAAGGCCCCGAACACGATGAGGCCGGCGGGTCGGAAGCGTGTGCGCAGCAGGCCGACCCCGGGCAGCAGCGTGCTCAGTGAGGTCCAGCCGACGAGGCTGGGGAACGTCTCGCCGAGGCGGGAGGAATGTCGGCGTGCCCGTCCAGGTCCGTGACCGGTCGACTTCTCGTCGGAAGCAGAGTCCGCGCCCCCGGTTGACGGTCCGGCAGACGTCGTCTCGGCAGATGATCTCCCGGCCGAGGCCGCTGTGCTTCCCGCGCCGACCGCCGCTGCGGCTGCCGCCTTCCGAACTGCTCGTGCGCCGGAGGTCTTCTTCCGGCCCCGTCCGCGGGATTCGGCCGAGCGTTGTTCGCGGGCATCGCGGCGCGTCGTCGGAGCGGAGTCCCTGTCGACGCCGGTCTCCGAACGGTCGGAGCCACGGGAATCCCTCGCCGAGGCGGCCGATTCGTTCCGTGCGAATGTGCGCGGCGCGGCGTGGGCAGGATCATGAGGTGAGCCGGTGCCCGAATCGTCCTGTGAGTTCGAGCTCGCTGCAGCGGCCACTCCGGCTGCTGAGGCTCCGCTGGCGGCGGCAGCGCGCAGCATGCGGGCTTCGCGGCGAGTGCGCGGAGCCACCGGGCGTGGCGGTGGAGCGTGGGGCGACCGGGTCGCAGATCCCTCGCCGCGGTTGCTGTCACCGAGCCGGTAGTCAGGCGAGTCGCTGGATGCGCGTGTCCCTGTGTGGGAGGAGCGGTCGCTTCGTGGTTCAGAGGTTCTGTCGGAGTTCTGGCCAGGGCTTGTGCGGGACCGGCGAGGGTTCACCGCCGAGGTGGGCAGCTGCTGCGGGTTCGACTGCGGTGTCGAGTCACTGTCACTGTCACTGGCGGCGGTGTCGCCGCGGAAACGGGGGCGAGAGGAGGCGCGGAGCCGACGGCCTGTTGTCTGGGAATCGGGGTCGCTCCCATGCGGTCCGCGCTTGTCAGGGGGAAACTCTGGCAAGTTGTCTACTCCTCAAAAACTGTCATCTCGTGCAGCACGGCCCGCTCGCCGTTCTCGCTTCCTGCGCAGGACACACTGCGGCCATCGGATTTCCGACCGGTGATCCTGCGGGGATTTGAGACCAGACCGCAAAGCACTTCACGCCGATTTTACGCCCGGACATTGATGAATGCTGGAATTCCGGTGTGGGGGAGCGGTACAAAGGGGACGTTCGGCCCGAATTCGTGCCTGTCACAGGCCGACTCGACTATGACGAAGCCCACTCTTCGATGTCGCGCTTTGCTCCGGATGGCTCCTTTCCCTTAGGCTGTATCCCGTAGTGCTGGAGGGTCTGTCGACGTGCATTTCGCGGCAGCGGATCACCGCATTGCAGATGGAGTCGTGGCTGAGCGGCCGAAAGCGTCACCCTGCTAAGGTGAAGTCCTCCGAACGGGGGACCGTGGGTTCAAATCCCACCGGCTCCGCGTACTGATGAATCCCCGCGATCCGATGGCATATCGGATCGCGGGGATTCTCTCGTTCCGGACCCAGAGTCGGGCACGCCGGTTCATCGAAGATTCACCGAGTGCGACAAGTTCTGTAGTGAAAATCGGGTTCTTTCGGGCTAGGGTGAAACGAGTCCGCCCGCACAGCCGCCGGAGGTCACCCGAACGGGCCCGGCGACATACGAGGAGAACCGAAATCACTATGCGCTCCATCCTCAGGACAGCTCTGTCCGCAGCCGCTGTCGTACTGGCCCTCACCCTGACCGCGTGTTCGTCCGGAGATGACGCCGACGGGCCGAAGACCGAGGGTTCCGATTCCCAGGAGACCGCCCAAGAGTCGGGCGGAGGCGACGGTTCCGATTCGAAGGGTGAATCCGGATCCGCCGAGGCGGCCGGGCTGGACATGAATGATCTTCCCGATCCGATCGCCTCGCAGAGTATCCCCGCCGTCGCCGAAGGTGATGACGAGGCCACGATGACGGTCGAGCTGTTCGCGCTGAAACGAGAGGGGGAGACCGTCGTCGGTCAGTTCGGTTTCACCGTGGACTCGAGCTCCACCGAAGAGGATGATCTCTACGGGTTCCTCGGTGGAAGCTGGACTCCGTTCCTTGTCGACTCACAGAACCTGCGCAAACACAATGTGTTGGAGAACTTCCCGCAGCGGGCGCAGACAGGCGCCCAGAAGACGAAGTTCAAGCCTGGGCAGACCCACTACACCTTTGCCGTCTTCGCGGCACCGCCGCCGGATGTTCAGGAAGTCGAGGTCTCCGTCGTCGACGGCATGAACCTCGTGACCGGAGCGAAGATCTCGTGAAGATCGCAGTCGCCTGCTCCGCAGCGGCGCTTGCCGTCGGCGTCGCCATTGCCGGGCCCGCCGCATCCGCCCTCGCGAACTCCATGACTCCGCAGGACATCGCTGACAGGGACACCCCGACGCCCGATGACTTCACCGACCCTGACCAGGCGATGCTGGAAGAGAGCATCGTCGAGCTCGAACAAGGGATATTCGACCTCGAGAAGGGGATCGAGGATGTCGAGACGACTGAGGCCTCCGGAGGCGACACGGTGGTCACTCTCGACACCGATATTCTCTTCGACTTCGACTCGGCCGAGCTCAGTGACGCAGCGAAGAAGAAGATCAAAGACCTCGTCAATGACCTCCCGACCGACTCCGAGATCACGGTGGGCGGACATACGGACTCCAAAGGCGAAGACGATTACAACAAGAAGCTCTCCGAAGACCGGGCCAAGGCCGTCGCCGAGGTGCTCACCTCGGCGAACTCAGACCTCGATGTGACGTCGAAGGGTTACGGGGAATCCGAGCCCGTCGCCGCGAACGAGAAGGGCGGCGAAGACGATCCCGAGGGGCGGGCGAAGAACCGCCGTGTCGAGGTCCGCTACGAAGGCTGACGCGCAGGGCTGGTCGGATAGGAACGCATCCCCTAGACTCGCATTGTCAGTCAATTTGGGAATGTCTGACAAAGATGCACATCGGTCAGAGTGATCGATGCGATTGTCCGAACACTGCAAGGAGGTCAGGATGAAGATTCTGTTGGTGGGATCCGGCGGACATGTCGGAGGAGTCGCACGTGCCGAGCTCGAGAAGCGCGGCCATGAGGTCCTCGGTGTCACCCGTTCGACCGATCCGGGAGTCGACACCTCCGATGCCGACTCGATCGCCCGGCTCCTCGAGGCCGTCGGTACGGTCGACGCCATCATCGTGGCGGTCGGTGCTGCGGCGTTCAAGAAGGTCACCGAACTGACGCGAGAGGACTACACCGCGGCCTTCGTCTCGAAGACGCTCGGGCAGATCGAATTCGTCACCCAGGGTCTCGACCACCTCAGCGACGGTGGTTCGATCACGTTCGTCACCGGCGTGCTCAGCCGCGAACCCGTGCCGACTGCAGCGGCCGCGGCCATGGCCAACGGCGCCGTCGAGTCCTTCGTCGTCTCCGCCGCACCCGAGCTTCCGCGCGGCATCCGCATCAATGCGGTCAGCCCGAACGTGCTTGCGAACTCTCCGCACTATCACGATGCCTTCGCGGGAATGGTGCCCGTGACCGACGAACAGGTGGCCGCTGCCTTCGTCCGCTCCATCGAGGGCAACGTCACCGGCCGCATCCTCGCGGTCTGAGGCGGCGCCGCTCCGGGGCCGGTCGGCTCCGGGGCGGCGGCTCGGGAGCCCCTATCGATCAGTACAATGAAGTCGAAACGGTCTGACAATGAGTGGATGACCTTCCCGCTCGGATCCTCTTCTGCAGAAGCAGGTCCTGTTGACCGTCGCCGACACAGCCCCCTGGAGAAAGCAGCCTCACGATGGAGCCGGTGGACACATCTCGCCATGACTCGGATAGAGCCGCTGTGCGTCCCCCCGCCTCGAACACCGAGCGCAGGCAGCGGGTCATCGACGAGATCAAACGTCGCATCGTGCTCGGTGAACTCACCCCGGGGCAGCGGATCATCGAAGCGGAGCTGACCTCGTCGCTCGAGGTCAGTCGGCCGACCGCTCGGGAGGCACTCAACCAGATGGCCCGTGACGGCTTCCTTATCCAGGAGGCCTACCGCGGACTTCGCGTGGCTGATATCAAGGTCGATTCGATGCTCGAGATCGCCCGCGTCCGCGTCGCCCTCGACTCCGAGGCCATCGACGAGATCCTCGACGATGCAACGGGGGAGCGCATGGCGCGTCTCGAGGAGATCTGGGAGCGCTTCGAGACTGAGAGCAGTGCGGTCGACCCACTCGCAGTCCATGAGGCGCACGTCCGTTTCCACCGCGGCATCTGGGAAGCCGCGGACAATTACCTCCTGATGCGCATCTGGCCCGTCGTCGAGGCTCAGATGACGATCATCCTTGCTTATGACCAGTTCACCAGGCGTGATTCGGGCCGTGCGCATGCGATCCATGCAGCGCTCATGCGCGCCATTCGCAGCGGCGACCGCGCTCGCGTCCGCACCGCGCTCGACGTGCACACGATGGACAGCGCCCAGGAACTCGCCCTTCTTGTGTCCGGCTCCGCAGACCGCGACTGATCTGAGCCGGCGCCGTTCGCCTCGCCGGCCTGTGCCGCTTTGTGCGCACCTGCGCCCGTTCCGCTCCGTGTGATTCTGTCGGCGCGACGGCCTGAACTCGCATCCAGGGCGCCGAGGCGGCGCCGCTTTTGACTCGCTGACTTGCCGATTCAGTGAAGCCCTGACGTGCTGTCGCGAGCGCCCGAACCTCCAGCCTGCCTCGGACCGGCTTGTGGGGTCTGGCCGCTCCTGGGCTCAGATCTTCGACGTGCACGGAGATCACCCGTAGAACGCCCATCAATCACAGAGGTGTAGGGGATTGACGCACCGGCAAACTGTGCGTAGCGTATCTTTCAAGAGATTGTCATACAATATAGTTGAACTGCAGGCGGGACCGAACGTCGACCGGCAAAGATGCCAATGAAGGGAACCGAATGAAGACTGTCATCGTCGGTGGGGGAGTCGTCGGACTGGCGAGTGCCTATGAGCTGGCGGCCGCCGGGTGCGAAGTCACCGTTCTCGAAGCGGCTAAGGCCGGAGCCGGGGCATCACACGGCAACGCCGCGAAGATCGCGCTGGCCGAAAGCAACCCGGTCCCTGCTCCCGGTGTGCTGCTGCAGGGCATCAGATGGATGCTCAAGCCCGACAGTCCGCTGTCGATCCATCCCTCGATCGCACCGGGATACCTGAAGTTCCTACTCAAGATGGCGATGCACTGCAATGCACGTGACTTCGATGCCGGATTGGATCTGCACCTGCGCCTCGGGGAGGATGCCAACGATCTCTTCGACGAGTACCAGCGCCAGGGCATCGACTTCGAGATGCACGACCGCGGAGTGCTCCTGGCGTTCGAGACGAAGGAGCGCTTTGACGAGCACTCGGCGTCTCTCGCCGTGTTCGAGGCGGCCGGACACATTCCTGAGCGGCTTCATGGGGACGCCGTCCACGAAGCCGAACCAGCCTTGAGCGACCGGATCAACCACGGACTCTTCTTCCCCAATGATCGACAGATCGAACCCGATTCGCTCACACGAGCCCTCGTCGCCAAGATCCGCGAACTCGGAGGAGTCGTCCGTGAGGATGTGTCCGTGCGCAGGTTCGTGAGCAGCGGTGACACGGTCACGGCCGTGGTCACCGATGATGCCGAAGTTCTCAGTGCAGACGCCGTCGTCATCGCCGCCGGCGTCCCCACCGGAGAGCTCACCGGGAAGCTCGGCCACAGACTGCCGATCTACTCCGGCAAGGGCTACAGCATCGATTACACCCCCGCCCCAATCGAGCTGAAGACTTCGCTGACACTCGAAGATGCGCGCGTCGCAGTCACGCCTCTGGATGGAATGCTCCGCCTGGCCGGGACCATGGAGTTCGGCAGCAGGGACGACCGCGTCAACGACGTCCGGGTCGACGCGATCCGCCGCTCTGCTCGCGAAGCCTTCCACTCCTGGGGTGAACCGCAAGGCGAGAACGCGCCCTGGGCGGGTTCCCGGCCGATGACACCCGATGGTCTGCCCCTCATCGGTGCGCTGAAATCGGCGAAGAACGCCTATGTGAACTCCGGTCATTCGATGCTCGGACTCTCTCTGGCCCCCGCCTCGGCGAAGGTGCTCACGGACATCATGCTCGGGCGTCAGTCCCGCTTGGGCCGGGATCACCTGGCACAGGTCTCACCGAACCGATTCTGAAACCACCGCACCACCGATCATCGTCCCACCACTGACCAGAAACGACATTCCACCAAATCCGACCACTGCTCGACATACCTCGAACAAGCACACCCGAAAGGCAGACACCATGACTGATCAGCAGTTCACCGGCATCCTCGCCGCCGTCGTCACCCCGTTCACCGCCGATGGCTCCGAGATCGACATCAACGGCATCCGCCTCCAGGTCGAACACATCGTGGGAGGCGGCGTCCACGGTCTCGTCCCCGGCGGTTCGACCGGTGAATTCACCTCGCTGACCATCACCGAACGCAAGGCCTCGAACCGCGCCTACATCGAGGCCGCCGCCGGAAAGGTACCCGTCGTCGCCGGAACCGGAGCCCTGAGCACCGCCGAGACCATCGAGCTCACCCAGGATGCCCAGGACGCCGGCGCCGATGCCGTGATGATCGTTCCGCCGTTCTACGACGCTCCCGACTACGATGCGCTCGTGGCCCACTACACTGCCGTCACCGAGGCAGTCGACATCCCGATCATGTACTACAACATCCCCGCCGCCACCGGCGTCGAACTCACAGCCGAACAGCTCGGCGAACTCGGCCGCCGCACCGGAGTGAGCTCCTTCAAGGACACCGGCGGAGACTTCCCGAAGTTCACCGAAGTCCATTTCAACGAGGCAGAAGACATCCAGGCGCTCAACGGCTGGGACACACTGACGTTCGCGGCTCTTGCCCTCGGTGCGCGGTCTGGTGTGTGGGGAGCGGCCAGCGTCATCCCCGCCCTCTGTGCCGAACTCTATGACGTCGTGGCCGTCAGAGGCGATCTCGCTCGTGGTCGGGAACTGTGGGAGAAGATCAATCCGATCTGCGTTTTCCTCGAGTCTCACAACTATGCTGGTGCGATCAAGGCGGGTACGGCCCTCGTCGGTGTCGACGCTGGTCCGACCCGTTCACCGATTCTGCCGCTGGCAGCCGAACACATCGAGGAGTTCCGCGGACTGCTTCGTGCCGCCGGCGTCGACGTCGTCGGCTGAGGTGACAGCCGCAGCGTTGGCAACCAGCCAGGCCGCCGACGTCTCAGGACCCAAACCTCCGGACTCAACGTCGCAGCCCCACAGAAGCGAGGAAGTGTGAAGAACAGACAGATCATCCAAGCCGTCGATGTTCATGCGGCGGGGGAGCCGGGTCGGGTGCTGCTCGGGTCGCACCTCAAGGTCAAGGGCGCGACCATGGCCGAGAAGCTGAGCTACTGCCGCGAGCACCTCGACGAGTTCCGCACCCTCGTCCTCCAGGAGCCGCGCGGCTACCCGGGACTGTGCTCACCGATCGTCGTCGCCGCGGCCGATCCCAGCTGCGACTTCGGGATGATCGTCATGGAGCAGGGCGGCTTCAAGCCGATGTCGGGTTCGAACCTCATCTGCACTGTCACAGCGCTGGTCGAGACCGGGTCCGTCGACGTCACCGAACCTGTCACCGAGCTGAGGATCGACACGGCCGCCGGTGTCGTCACCGCCCGCGCCGAGGTGGTCGACGGTCGTGCGAAGAAGGTCACCTTCGACAATGTGCCGGCTTTCGTGCACGGACTCGACCTGCCGCTCGAGGTTCCCGGATACGGGACGATCCCCGTCGACATCGTCTTCGGCGGTCAGTTCTACGTTCAGGCTCAGGCGGAGCACCTCGGCGTGGATCTCGATCCGAGCAATGCCAAGGGGATCATCCGTGCAGGCAGCGTGCTCCTCCAGGCGGCGAATGAGGCCTTCGACGTGCGCCATCCGCTCCTTCCTGAGATCGACTCGATCGGACTGCCGATGATCCACGGACCCGCAGTGACCCCGGGCACCGATGGGCGCAACGCCGTGGTCCTGCCCAACGGGGTCGTCGACCTTGCTGATCCGACCACGTGGTCCGGCACGCTCGACCGCTCTCCCTGCGGCACCGGCACGAGCGGTCGCGTCGCCGCCAAGCACGCGCGCGGCGAACTCGCCGTGGGAGAGGAATTCGTCCACGAATCGATGCTGGGAACGACCTTCACCGCCGAGGTGAAGGAGACGACGACCGTCGGTGAGCTGCCCGCCGTGATCCCATCGATCAGCGGACGCGGGTGGATCACCGGATTCCAGCAGCTCGTGCTCGAAGCCGATGATCCCTTCCCCTCCGGCTACACCATCGGCGACATCTGGGGGGGGGGGGGGGGGGCGCCCCCCCCCCACCCCCCCACACCCCCCCGAGGGGGACCCCCCACGTGAAAGGCCGTCAGCCCCACTCTCCCTCCCCCGCGCCGCCCGCCGCAGCGCCCCCCCCCTCCCCGCCCCCTGTACCCGCCCAGCGCCCGGGGCGGCCGCCCGCCCCCCCCGCCCCCCCGACCCACCCCAGCGGCGGGGCCCTGCGCCCCGGCGCGCCCGCCCCTGCCCCGCGCGCGGCG
>NZ_RHFG01000036.1 GCF_004745485.1 Brevibacterium sp. S22 | reverse complement strand
CAAGCCCTGCCGGATCCCGCGGGCATCAAGGTCCATCACACCCGGGCCGGTTAAGACCCGGCTGGCGGGGAAAATGTCTGTGAGGCACGGCCTCATTTCCCGGGGATCTTGACATGAGGCACTCCGCCCCTACTTTTCGCGGGCATATTGACATGAGGCACTACGCCCCTCGCGCCGTGCCGAAGCTTTTCCTCTGAGGCAACGATGCTTCTTTCCCGGAGGTAGTGCATTGCGGCTTCGGACCCGTCTGCCTGATGCCCTGCTCCTGATTCTGGTTCTCGGCGTTCCGGTTCTCAGTGCCCCGCTGACAGTCGTCGGGCTGAAAGCGCGTCGGGTCACGCGAAACTCGAAAAAGTCGTCACCGGCGACGACTTTTTCGAGTTTCGCGTGACCTGAGGGGTGCGCGCACGGATTTCGCGGGAGTGACGGCACGAAAACCGCGTCGAACCATCACAAAATAGACCAGTGGTCTTGATTTCGAAGTGTGTCCTATGCCTCAATGGTGTCGTGACGAAATTCCACTCGATCCGCGATCAGCTCCTCGACCGCCTCGAAGGCATGGCCGCCGGCGAGCAGTTCCCGCCCGAACGGCAGCTCGCCGAGACCTTGGGCATCTCGCGGATGACCCTGCGCCGGGCGATCGACGAACTCGTCGCCAAGGGCATGGTCCGCAGGCGCCACGGCACCGGAGTCTTCGCCCTCGGCCCGAAGCTCGATCAGCCCCTTGCCGCCAGCTCCTTCACCGAAGACATGGTCGCCCGCGGCATGCGCCCCGGCTCCCACATCCTCAGCTTCGACACCGTGGCCGCCGGCGCGCACATCGGCAGGCGCCTCCACCTCGCTGAGAGTGACGACGTCATCGCCATCCTGCGTCTGCGCCTGGCCGATGACGAGCCGATCGCCCTCGAGGAGCTGCACATCCCCTCCGCTCTCGTCCCCGGGGTGAACGCCGGTGACCTCGAGGACCAGTCGTTCTACGAACTGCTCCGGCAGCGCTTCGGCGTCAGTCTCAGCCACAGCGTGCAGACGATCGAGCCGACCCTCCTCGACGCCGCCGAGGCGAAGCACCTCGGTGTCCCTGAACTGTCCCCGGCCCTGCTGTTCGAACGCACCTCGCGCGGTGCCGATGACGTTCCCTTCGAGTTCGTGCGTTCCGTCTACCGCGGCGACCGCTATAAGATCCGCACCGAACTCACCGTTCCCGATCGCGGTGTCGAGGGCAGAGCCGGCACCGCCGCAGGCGCTCCCGCCACCATTCCCGACCGCACCATCTCTGCCGGAGGCCAGCCATGATCATCGCCGGACTCATGACCGGAACCTCGGCCGACGGGCTCGACCTCGTCATCGCCGAATTCCTCCCCGACCCCACAGTCGGCTCCGACCTCGTCGGCGCCGATCCGACGACCCTGACCGTGCGCATCCTCGCCGACCGCGAAGCCGCGTTCGACGAAGAACTGCACGCCGACATCCTCCGCCTCCTCGAACCCGCCGATATCCCCCTGTCCCTGGTCTCCAGCGTCGATGCCCGCCTCGGCCGGTTCTCCGCGGCCGCGCTCTCCGAACTCTGCCGCGACCACGACCTGACACCGGACCTCATCGTCTCCCATGGACAGACCGTTCGGCACGACATCAGCGACGGACAGGTCACATCGACCCTGCAGCTCGGGCAGCCCGCCTACATCGCCGAGGCGCTCGGCACACCCGTCCTCTCCGACGTCCGCTCCCGCGACGTCGCCGCCGGCGGTCAGGGTGCCCCGCTCGTCGGCCTCCTCGACAGCCTCCTCCTCGGCGATGTCGAGACCCCGACCGCGGTGCTCAACCTCGGCGGGATCGCGAACATCACCGTCATCGCCCCGGGTCACGACCCCATCGCCTTTGACACGGGACCAGCCAACGCCCTCATCGATGTCCTCGCCCGCCGCATCACCGCAGGGGCAGACAGCTGCGACCGTGACGGCGCACTCGCCGCCAAAGGACACGTCGACGACGACCTGCTCGCCGCGCTCCTCACCGAGCCCTACTACCGGCGGGAACCGCCGAAATCGACGGGCAAGGAACTCTTCCATGCCGCCTACCTCGACGAATTCCTCGACGCTCATTCCCACCTCGGCGAGCATAATCAGATCGCCACGGTCACGGCGCTGACCGCGCGCACCATCGCCGAGGCGGTCCGCCGTTATGACGTCACCACCGTCATCGCTTCCGGAGGCGGCACGCGCAATCCCGAACTCATGCGCCGCCTCGGCGAAGAACTGGGTGAGAACGTCGAACTGACCAGCACCGACGCTGCTCTGGGCCTGCCCGAGGGAAGCAAGGAGGCGCTGCTCATGGCGCTCATCGGCTGGCTGAGCTGGCACGGGCTCGACGGCACCGAACCGAGCCTGACCGGGGCGAGCGGCCCGCGCATCGCCGGACGCCTCACCCCCGGTGGCGGACCGCTGCACCTGCCCGAGCCTCTCCACCGACGACCCACTCGGCTCCGATTGGCTGACTAGACCGACCCCGAACCGACCCCGAACCGACCCCTCTATCAAGGAGACATCAATGCAGATCATCGACCTCCTGGTGATCATCGCCTATCTCGTCGCAACGGCGTGGCTGGGACTGGCGCTGAGCGGAAAGCAGAAGAACCTGAAGGGCTACTTCCTCGGCGGTCGCGACCTGCCGTGGTGGGCGGTGTGCCTGTCCGTCGTCGCCACCGAGACCAGCGCCCTGACCGTCATCGGCATCCCCGTGATGAGCTACCTCGGCGACCTCAACTACCTGCAGCTGGGCTTCGGCTATATCCTCGGCCGCGTCGTCGTCGCCTACTTCATGCTTCCGCGTTACTACGACGGTGAGATGGTCACCGCCTACGCCTACCTGGGCAAACGCTTCGGAACCTCGACGCAGACCACGGCCGGGGTGACGTTCCTCTTCACCCGTCTGCTCGCCGACGGCATCCGCGTCCTCGCCTGCGCCATCCCCGTCAAGGTCATCCTCGACGGCCTCGGCATCCACACGAACTACTTCGTCATCATCGTCGTCCTCTCCCTGGTCACGATCGCGTACACGTTCATCGGCGGCATCAAGGCCGTGGTCTGGGTCGACGTCGCCCAGATGCTCCTCTACGTCCTCGGCGGGATCCTCGCGATCATCATCATCTCCGCCTCGATCGGCGGCGGCTGGCTCGCCGAGGCGATCGACGCAGGGAAGACGAACATCTTCGTCTTCGAAGGCAATCCGATCTCCGCAGACGCCTCGTTCATCCCGTCCTTCCTCGGCGGTGCGGTCTTCGCGATGGCCTCGCACGGCTCGGACCAGCTCATCGTCCAACGGCTGCTGTCATGCCGGTCGAAGCTCGAAGCACAGAAGGCGCTCATCTGGTCCGGAATCGTCGTGGTCGTCCAGTTCGCGATCTTCCTCGCCGTGGGCCTCGCGCTCTGGGCCTACTACGATCACGCCCTGCCGGCAGACCTCGGCCTGACCCGTGATGACGAGATCTTCCCGCGCTTCATCATCGAAGGACTGCCCACCGGCATCTCCGGACTGCTGTTGGCCGGCATCCTCGCCGCCGCCATGTCGACCCTGTCCTCGTCGCTGTCGGCCCTGTCGTCCTCGACTGTCAACGACGTCTACGGCAAGCTCAAGCGCACCCCGATGACCGATGAGCAGGGATTCAAGGTCGGACGCTGGGCGACGATCGGCTGGGGTATCGCCTTCATCCTCCCAGCCACCGTCTTCCAAACTGATGAGGGCAGCATCGTCATCCTCGCCCTCGGCGTCGCCGGCATCACCTACGGCGGTCTGCTCGGGGCCTTCGTCTTCGGAATCGTCAACAAGCGCGCGAACGCCGTGGACGCGAACATCGGCTTCGCCCTGGCCGTGGCCGTCAACGCGTTCTTCTTCGTCATGGAGAAGTACGTCACCGGTGAGGTGTGGGTGGCCTGGCAGTGGTACCCGCTGCTCGGCGTCATCGTCACCTTCATCGTCGGCGGGCTGCTCGCCCTGCGCCATCCCGCACCCGCATCGACCGATGCCACCATCGCCGAGGTGGAAGGCAGCACCCGCCGATGACCGATTCCAGCCCGGCGGGCTCCCCGTCACCCAGCCCGGCGAGCTCCTCGCCGAAGACCCCACGTCCGCTGTCGCCCACCGAGCAGCGCAATCCGCGCAGCGCCGGTCTCGACGAGCTCGACACCCTCGGCGTCCTCAGGGTCCTCAACACCGAGGACCACGCAGTCATCGACGCGGTCGCCGCGGCCCTGCCGCAGCTTGCCCGCCTCGTCGACATCGCAGCAGAGCGTATGCGCCGAGGCGGCCGCGTCCACTACTTCGGTGCCGGCACCTCCGGCCGCCTCGGAGTCCTCGACGCGAGCGAACTGCTGCCGACGTTCAACCTCGAACCGGGGCGGGTCGTCGGCCACATCGCCGGCGGGCAGGCGGCGCTGGTCAACGCCGTCGAGAACGCCGAGGACTCCGAGGCCGACGGGTGTGCGGCCGGGGCCGAGCTCGGACCCGACGATGTGGCCATCGGCATCGCCGCGAGCGGGTCGACCCCGTACGTCGGCGGGGCGCTCGAGGCAGCACGAGCAGCCGGTGCTCACGCCGTGCTCATCTCGAACAACCCGCACGCTCCCGTCGCCGAGCACGCCGATGATCACATCCTGCTCGACACCGGACCCGAGGTCATCACCGGCTCGACCAGGCTCAAGGCCGGAACCGCGCAGAAGCTCGCACTCAACGGATTCTCGACCGCGCTCATGGTCGCCTTGGGTCGGACGTGGGACAACCTCATGGTCTCCGTCGTCGCCACGAACGACAAGCTGCGCGAGCGCACCGTGCGCATCCTCATGGAGGCCGCGGACCTGCCTGACGAGGACGCCAGGGAACTGCTCGAGCGCTGCGACGGCGACCTCAAGACCGCGATCGTCGTCTCCTTCGCCGAGGCGGCCCCCGCCCTGGCAGCGTCGAGCTTGGAGTCCCATGACGGCTCGGTCCGGGCGGCGATCGCCGAGCTCATCGGGACGAGTGGGCCGGGCGGATCTGACCGGTCTGCCGACCGCGGTCCGGGTGTAGCCGGTGGATCGGACGACGGCGGGCATGCCGGGGCCCACGGCCCGGGTACCGTGGGCGCATGAGCCTCGTCCTCGGCATCGACATCGGCGGAACCGGCAGCCGGGCCGCCCTCGGCATGGTCGGTGACATCGCCGACCCGCGGGACGGCGGCGACTTCGAGCCCAGCAACCAGTCTCGAGCCGAACCACACGCTGCCGCCGGCGCAGGACTTGCTCCACGCATCATCGACCGGCTCACCGGACCCCGCATCGAGATCGGGCCGAACGGCAGCAATGTCCTCCACGTTCTCCGGACCCTCGTGCGATCGGCCGCTGGTAGGTGGGTCGACCGTTTCACAGAGGTCACCGGCATCGGCATCGGAGCGACCGGCATCGCGTCGCTGGCCGAGAGTCCCTCGAATGCGCTCGCAGACATCTCCACCGAGTTCGGGGTGCCGGCTGTCGCCGCCATCGACGCGGTGACAGCGCACCTCGGCGCCCTCGGCGGGACCGGTGGAGCGATCAGCGTGCTCGGCACCGGAGCCATCGCCATCGCCCACCCGGGACCGAACGAAGAGGGGATCTGGACCGCTGATTGGTCACGTGCCGATGGGTGGGGGCATCTCTTCGGTGATCGTGGGGGAGGAGCGTGGCTGGGCCGCCGCGGCCTCGAACTCGCCCTGCGGACCCATGACGGACTCGACGAGCACGGGCGGGCGGTGCTCGAAGCGGCCACTCGCCGATTCGGACATCCCGCCTCGTGGCCGGGGCAGTTCTATACGCGCAGCGACCGGGCCGGACTGCTCGCCGAGTTCGCCGCAGACATCGCCCACTGTGCCCGAGCCGGCGACGCTGCCTCGGTCGAGCTGCTCGGACTGGCTGGTCGCGAGGCCGCCCGCAGCGCACTCGCCGCGGCCCGGGCAGCCGATGCCGATACGCCTGTGGCCCGCAGTGCAGTCGCTGCAGCCCGGGCAGCCCACGCCGATACGTCTGCGGCCCGGAGCGCAGGCGCCGCAACGCGAGCCGCCGGTGCCGATGATGCGTCGACGCTTTGCTCCGCAGGCGAAGGCACTCGCACGGAACAGGCCGCCGACGCTGCCCCCTCCCCGGTGCCCATCGCGCTCACCGGGGGAGTGGCGGCCGCTGGGAGCCACCTCGTTGAGGGGTTCCGCACCGAAACCGTCCGCCTGCACCCACACGCCACCATCGCCGAGCCAGCCGGCGGGCCGCTCGATGGGGCACTCACGCTCGGCCACCTCGGCGCGGGTGGGAAACTGCGGGCACAGGAACGGACCGTTTGGCTCTGACCGGGCGTCAGGTCACGCGAAACTCGAAAAAGTCGTCACCGGCGACGTCTTTTTCGAGTTTCGCGTGACCTGAGGCGAATCTATCCCCGCACCATCCGCATTTCGCGAACCCCGTCGTACTCATCGGTCTTGACCGTGCCGTCGGCGACGAAACCGTTCTTCGAGTAGAAGGCCTGAGCGCGCGGATTCGGATCGGCCACCCAGAGGGCCGTCGTCACGGTGGGGTCGACGACCATGTCGAGGAGGCCCTGCCCGACGCCCGTTCCGTGCATGGAGCGGTAGGCGTAGAGGACGTAGAGGTGGCGGTCCTCGAGACGTTCGTCTTCGGGTTCGTCGTCCTTATCCTGGGCGTCGTCGGTACCGGCGCTTCCCGACTCCTCCGGCGGTCCGGACATCGCGATGCCGACGACCTCACCGTCGGATTCGGCGACCGCGCAGGTGAACTTCGATGGGGCCGCCTCGGCGAGGATCTGCGTCCACATCCGCAGCCGGCGATCGACGAGATCGGGAGCATCGAGGAGTTCGTCGGGCATGATCCCGCGGTAGGTCTCCCTCCACGTGTCGACGTGGACGCGGGCCATGGCTGAAGCATCGGCGGGAACGGGCGGGCGTACGGTATGAGCCATGACTGGATGCTACCGCCCGAATCGTGTTGTCGGGGTGGTTGCCAGCGCAGAATGTTGCACCTGCACCTGCACCTGCACCTGCACCTGCACCTGCACGCGCACCTGCACGCGCACCTGCACGCGCACAGCAGCGGACCGTTTGGCTCTGACTGGGCGTCAGGTCACGCGAAACTCGAAGAAGTCGTCACCGGCGACGTCCTTTTCGACGTTCGCGTGACCTGACGCCCGATCAGTCAGACTCTGCCTCTGCGAACACTGAGCGCAGAATGGGGGCGACATGGTCGACGAGTTCCTCGAGTCCGAGATCGGCCAATGGGTGGATCTCCAGGATGTAGCGAGCGAAGGCCGTGCCGAAGAGCTGGCTCATCGCCACCTGCATATGTGCGAACTGTCTCGGCGTCGAGTTCGCCTCCAGAGTGGTGAAGATGTGCGTCTCGAGTGCCTCGCGCATCACTGTCGCCGCTGACGGGCTCTCGGCGGCGGCGCGAGCGAGAGCCCGCAGTCGAGGTCCGAGGGACGCATCCTCCCACGCACCGAAATACGTTCGGGCCAGTGTCTCTGCCTTGTCGGGATCCGCCCGCGTGAGAGCGGCGCGGATCCGGACCGGCAGGCGGTCGAGATGGCTCAGCGATTCGGCCAGCAGTCCCTCCTTCGTCCCGAAGAAGTGCGTGATCAGCGAAGGGTCGACCTCGGCCGCCGAGGCGATGCTGCGGATGCTCGTTCTGCCGTATCCGGTTGTCGCGAACTGGTCGAGAGCGGCCTCGAGGATGAGCGCACGGGAGTTCGAGGATCCCACCCGACGGCCAGGACGACGATTGCGATCCGGCGTGTTCGTGGTGTCGGTCATGGCCCTCCTCGTCTGTTCTGCACAACTCTAGCCAACTGCCCTCTAGGCAACGGTGCTTTAATTAGGTTACTGTGGAATTAATTGTTCGCCCAGGACGATGATCCGCTGTCTCCGATCACGTCGATGAGGCACCATTCGAGGAGGAATGACTGATGGGCACCCTTGAAGAGTTCGACTGCATCATCGTCGGCGGGGGACCGGCTGGAGTCGTCGCCGGGCTTCTGCTCGCACGCGGGGGCGTGAAGGTCGTCGTCCTCGAGAAGCACGCGGACTTCTTCCGTGACTTCCGCGGCGACACAGTCCACCCGTCGACACTGCGACTTCTCGACGAACTCGGCCTCTACCACCGGTTCGCCCGCATCGCGCATCGCCACGTGAACAACATCAGCCTCACGGATCGGTCAGGGCGGGAATTCATCCTCGGCGATCTCTCGAGGCTGAATGTTCCGCACCCCTTCATGACCATCGCTCCACAGTGGGACTTCCTCAACCTGCTCGCGGAGGCAGGGAACGACGAGCCGGGCTTCGAACTGCGAATGGGCGCTGAGGTGACCTCACTGATCTGGGAAGACGAGAGGGTCGGCGCGCAGGGCACTCAGTCCGGCGGTCCGCCCAAGGTCCGGCTCGTCGGTCCGCCCGGCGGCAGACCCGGCGATCGGGTCGTCGGTGTGAGAGTGCAGGGGCAGGACGGGACCGACGGCCCGGAGTCCGCGCACGAGCTGCGCGCCCCGCTCGTGATCGCCGCCGATGGGCGGTGGTCGATCGCCCGGAAAGAGGCCGGCCTGCCAGTCCGCGAACTCCACTCGGGGATCGACGTGTGGTGGTTCCGCATCGACACCGAGGCGGTGCTTGCCGATTCCATCGCCCCGCGATCCGACGGCGGAAACGTTTTCGTTGCGATTCCCCGGGACGGGCATGTGCAGATGGCCCGGCTCATCCCCAAGGGTGCTGACGACCGGTTTCGCGCCGAAGGCGTCGAGGCGCTGCGCAGTGCGGTGGCCGCCACCTTCCCGCTCCTCGCCGATGACGTCGGAGCCATCGACATCGACGACGTCAAACTCCTCGACGTGCGTCGCAGCGAAGCGCCGAGGTGGTCCGTCCCCGGTCTTCTCTGCATCGGCGATGCGGTGCACGCAATGAGCCCACTCGGGGGAGTCGGCGTCAATCTCGCCGTCCAGGACGGAGTGGCGACGGCTCGGCTGCTTGCCTCATCGCTGCGTGACGGCAGAGTGAGTGCGAGGCATCTGCGCCGGGTGCGGCGTCGCCGACTGCTGACGACGAAGGCCGTCGAACTCCTCCAGGGCGGAATCCACCGAATGATCGAACCCGCGGTCCACACCGGCGGCGACATCCGTCCGCCCGCGGTGCTGGAATGGCTGGTCAAGACGTTCCCCGCGCTCACCGTCATCCCCGCTCGGATCCTCGGAATGGGCGTCACCCCAGAGCACGCCCCCGGCTTCGCCCGCCGCGCGGAAGGCTCGCACCGGCCGGAAGATTATCGCCGACCAGACGGCGCCCCCTCTGGCCCGGCCATTCATCCTCGGGTCTGAGGATTTCCACTCCGAACTGATCGTTCAGGGACGGTGATCCACCGTCGATAGCAATGAGTCGACGACTCCGAATTCATCATCGACGAGGATATGCCCGACACGTCCTCGCCCGCACTGCGAACGTTGTCGAGCAGAGCGGTGCTGAATACACCGAGCACGTCCCCTGCCATTGCGAATCCGAAAGACAGTGCAGTATCGTGCACTTCATGGATGAGAGTGCGAAGAGATTGGCGCAGGCGATCGGTGCCCGGGTCAAACAGGAGCGAGGAAGCTTGGGCTGGACGCTCGATGGACTCGCCGAAGCTGCGGGGATCAGCCGACGCATGGTCGTCAACGTCGAACAGGGAGCGGTGAACCCCAGCGTCGCGACGCTGCTCAGCCTCAGCGATGCCCTCGGCGTCGGATTGCCCGCTCTCGTCGAGCCGCCGGCCGAAGCAGGAGCCAAGATCACCCGCCGAGGCGATGCTGCGGTCCTCTGGAACGGTGACCTCGGTGGACGCGGCGTCCTCGTCGCCGGAACCGAGTCTCCCGACGTCGTCGAGCTCTGGGACTGGACGATGGAAGCCGGCGAATCGCACGTCAGTGATCCGCATTCTGTCGGAACCATGGAGCTGCTCAACGTGCACTCTGGTGCACTGATTGTCGTCATCGACGAAGTCGAGCACCACCTCGGCGCCGGTGACGCGATGACCTTCCGCGGCGATATGCCGCACTCCTACCTCACCGAAGGCGAGACCCCCACCCACTTCGCCATGGCGATCTACGAACCCGGCGTCGGAATCGACGCCCGCCCGAACAAGGAAGGCCACTGATGGCTGCAGACCACGAACCAGTTGATCAACCGACACCAGCCCTCGACCTCGACGGCTTCCTCGCCGACTGCCGGGCCGACCCGGAGGTCTTCGCGCTGCGCCCGGACTACCGGTCATTGCTCCTCGTCGTCGACGGACTCGACCCCGAAGCGGCAGGCGCACATGCCGAATCAGCAGCAGGCGAACTCATCACCGCTGCCGAATCGCACGCCAGCTCGCTCCTGGCCGCGAACCCGGTGACCGAGCTGCCGCACATCGCCGCATGGCGGGAAGCCTACCGGGCGTTCGGCGCGAAACCGCAGCGAACCCGCAACAGTCTCGAGGCCCTGACGCGCAGGGCCGAATCGGGCCTGCCGAGGGTCAATGCGCTCACCGACATCTACAATGCGATCTCCGTCCTCCACCAGATCCCGCTCGGCGGTGAGGACCTCGCCGGCTACGTCGGGACGGCTCATCTCACGCGCGCAGCCGGCGACGAGGACTTCGGCACCGTCTCCGGCGGAGACCCCGTCATCGAACACCCGGAACCCGGCGAGGTCATCTGGAGGGACGGGGCCGGTGTGACCTGTCGCCGGTGGAACTGGCGACAGGGACGACGGACGGCTCTGCAGGAGGCCACCACCTCGGCGGTGTTCATCCTCGATGCCCTCGCCCCGATGACGGATGCCGCTCTCGATGCTGCAGGGACGACGCTTGCGAACGAATTGGCACGGCTGGGCACCGGGGTGCGCGTCGCCTCACGCGTCATCGGTGCCGAATGAGCACAGAGATGCGGGCGCTCGACAGGATCCCGCCTTGGTCGATGGCTGTCGCAGCGATGCTGCTCATCCAGTTCACGAACGCGTTCTCCGTCTTCGTCATCGACGACGTCGGCCCCGCGGGGACCGCGCTGCTGCGCATGGCCTGCGGGACGGTGTTCCTCTGGGCGATCGCCCGGCCCTCGCTGCGGACGATCCGCAGTCGAGACGTGCCGATCCTCATCCTGCTCGGCGTGGCGACGGGGATGATGACCACTCTCTTCCTCTTCGCGGTCGAGCGGATTCCGCTGGGAACCGCGGTCGCGATCGAGTTCCTCGGACCGCTGACGGTGGCGGGACTGACGAGCAGGAACAAGCGGACGCTCGTGTGGCCGGGCCTCGCCCTCGTCGGCGTCGTCCTGCTCACGGAGCCGTGGATGGGCACGATCGACTTCCTCGGCGTCGCCTTCGCCCTGGCAGCGGGCGTCTGCTGGGGGCTCTACACGGTGTTCACGCAGTCGGTCGGGGACCGGTTCTCCGGAATCAGCGGGCTGTCGCTGACGATCCCGGTCGCGACGATTGCGATCCTGCCGATCGGTCTTCCGCAGGTCATCGGCGGGGATTTCTCCTGGACGGTGCTGCTCATCGTCGCGGGCATCGCGCTCATCACCCCGGTCGCGTCGTTCGGGCTCGAGATGCTCGCGCTGCGGAAGATGAATCACGCGGCGTTCGGCACGCTGATCTCGATCGAACCGGCGTTCGGTGTGCTCATCGGCCTGCTTGTCCTCGCGCAGTCGCCCGCGGTGCCGCAGATCGCAGGCATCGTCCTCGTCGTCATCGCCGGGGCGGCAGCGCAGCGGTACGGGCACCGCGAGATCACCGTGGTCGCGGCCGACGTCGAGGCGGCCGGCGAGTCGGCGGGACGCGACGCCGACCCTGCGCCCGCACGCTCGCAGGAGCGCTCGACAGGACTCGAGGATTACGGATATCCCCAGGGTGATTGATGGCCATCACCCCTGTCGCGGGGCTCCGGGGCCGCGTACCGTCGTAGACATGAACTCACTATTCGACTCCATCCGCAAAATCGGTTTCCGTCGCGGCCCCGACCGCATCCTCGGTGGTATCGCCGGTGGCCTCGCCGAGGTGACCGGCATCAACGTCTGGATCATGCGACTCATCGTCCTCGCCTCGTTCCTGCTCCCCGTGCTCGGAGTCGGCGCCTACCTCGTCGCGTGGATCCTCACCCCGTGGCAGGACAATTCGATCCCGCTGCAGCAGGCCTTCGGCGGTCGCTCGATCGAGTGACACCGGACCAAAGATCGTCCGATGCGCAAGGATGAGGGCACGAGCGACAGCGAACCCTCCGCATCGAGACGATCGTCGGACCGGCAGCCGAATCAGCCGCACGGCTGAACTGGACTCCACAGCGCTCCCTCGGTGTGAAGGGCTGGGACGAACTCATCATCGCGCGTCGGCGGTGACTGCCCGCCATGCTCCCCGCCTATCGGGCGTACGGCGTTCGGCTGAAGACCTCGATCGGATCCAGTTCGAACGACGGGGCGTCGAGGAACGTCCAGATGAACCCCACGATGGTGACGGGGAAGAACGCGACGGCCAGATAACGGCCCATTCCTCGCCAGAAACCGACTCGCCGCCCACCCGTCTTGAGTGAAACGACTCCGCACAGTGCCTGGCCAGGCGAAACAGTGCATCCGTACAGCGCGCCGAAGACCATCGTCATCAGAGGGTAGCTGAAGAGAGCAGCCCCGGTGGCAGCATCGAGCGAGATCAGATTCGCCCCGGCAAGCGCCAGACCGACCCCGATGATCAGCCCGGTGAGGACGAGAACGAAAACAGCGTCAAGCACCCTCGCCCACCAGCGTCGATGCGACGGTGCCGGCGGCAGATCCGTCCCGTTGCGCCATTGGTCGGGTGAGAAGCTCATGCTCTCATTCTAGTTCGGGGGCGCCTGACACATCGGCCGACGCAGATTTCACCACACGAGAGTGCGGCTCGCATCTGAAGCCATCGCTCCCGGCGATCTGGCTGTTCAGTCGGTCCGGTCGGCTGTGGCTGCGCGGACTATGAGGCCGCAGGTGGCACCCGACTCCCACCGTGTCATGCGATCATGTCGCGATCGTGTTCTCTCGGTATCGGGCCAGAATGACTCTGAGCTGCCGGCATTCACTCTCCGACAGCGCACTGAATCCGAAGCGTGCGTCGGCCAGGCTCCGACTCGCACGATCCACAGCGGTCCGCCCCTTTGAGGCGATCTGCACGAGGACCGTCTCGTCGTCTTCGGGACAGACGATTCGCTCGATCATGCTCGCGTCCTCAAGCCACCTCACCGAAGACGACGTCGAAGTCGCTGTGCCCTGCAGCCGATCGAGCAGATCGACGAGAGGGATCGCGCCCTGATGGTCGAGGAACAATATCAGCAGAACTTCGAACCGAGAGAAGTTCAGTCCGAGGGGGCGGAGCACCTCGTCCAGCTCAGCGGAGAGACGACGCTGCGTGTCCATCAGCGTCGTGACGGCTTCCATTCGTGTCCGTTCGGGCCAGCGCAGGTCCCACGCTTGAGCGGCTTCCGAAATCGGGTCAGTCAGCCAGGACGATTCACTGATTGCGATTTCCTCCGACGCCTCGGACGGCCGTTGAAGCTCGAGTTCCATTGTCTTCCAGTGGTGGGACTCATCTGCTGTGCTTTCGGAGTCGAAGATGCCTGAGTGGGATTCTGTGGCATTCGTGTCGATGATGGGCTCGTCTGCTGCGTACTGATCATCGCTGTCTTCGTCCGAATCGAAGGGAGTGAACGCAGAGCGCAGACCCGAGCGTTGGATGACGCGCTGGATGGTGAGATCACGTTCGTCGGGCCGACCGACATATCGGATATCGCGCAGGCCTTGGTCTTGGGCCGCGGATTCGAAGACGAAATGTCCGTATCTGAAGATCCGACCCGCGAATGGTTTGTGCACCGAGATGTCGAGGATGCGCGACATCGGCATGGTGGCCTTGTGCTGAGTGAAGATTCCGTGGATCCTGAACACGCGCATGTTGGTGATGACGAATCTGTCCATGTGGACGATGAGGAATCGGTAGGCGCCGAACAGGACGATTACGGCGCCGATTGCCGCAGGAACCCAGGCATACTGCAGCCCGATGACGGTGCAGGTGGCCATCACCGCGAAGCCGAGGAGCATGATGACTGACGGTACGAAGAACGCCAGTGGATGACGACGCACCTCGTCGATGACTCGTTCGCCTTCAGCGGCGATGAGATGTTCATCGACCCTCGGGTCAAATAATGTGGTCACGACGATGCTCAGTCCGTATCGAGATCAGGCGGAGAGTTCGGTGAAGAATGTGACGATGGAGTTCACCCCGGTTCCGACTGCTGAAAAGGCGTTCCGAACGGCTTCGGCGGAATCTTCGGGCCGGGTGAACAGATAGAAGGCAACGAAGACGACGACGAGCGTGACGATGGTCCGCTTCAACCACTTCACGGGTACTCCTTTTGCCGCACCGTAGCGGCTGCGGACGTTTGGCTACAAACTCCTTAATAGTAACGTCGCTTGTTCAATGATCTGAAGCGGACGCGCCGACCAGATGTGATGATGGTCTCGTTATCTGAAGATTATTCTCAGATGACTGATTCTCGTCACTCGGCATTCACCTCAGCGCATGGAATGCTCGCTGATCCCTGCTCCCCGCGTTCGCTGTTGAACTGGGCGATGAAGGCCTCCGGGCAGTGATCGCCGCGGACCTCTGAGCCGCTCAGCACCTCGGTGATGTCCGTGGGGTCGGTGGAGCTCAGCTGAAAATGACGCAGCCCCGAAGCGGTGAACTTCGGGGCTGCGGATGATCGTGCCTGTTCAGGCGTGGTGGGTAGTTCACGAAATTCTCTGACCAGGTGATATGTGACGTGGTGTCGAGGTTGTGTACATAGTGAGAGGCAGTTTTGTACATCTTTCGCAAATGTTTTGAGAAAGATCGGAGCCGCGTAGCCATCCAAGTGCATTCCGGTTTCGCGCAGGTCCCGACACAGTGCTCTCCGATGGAGCGACATTGAGCGAGGCCGCCGTGGTTGACAGATTGGCCCCGGTGACCACGGTCTCTTATCTCTATGCGACTCGTGAAGCTGCCCTAGTCCCGGTGATGATCGCGATCGCACTTTACTCAGCACTGCCGGTGGTTCTCACTTTGGTTGTGCTCAAGTCGCAGTTGAGCACATCACAGATCGGCGAACTCGGCATTGCTATCGTCGTTTTCCTCCTCATCAATCCAGTCGGATAGCAAGTAGCCGCGTCGGTGTCGGAACTCCACGAAGCAGTACGTACGGCATTGTCAGTGCTATGCCCCGATCTTTCGCATGCACCGTGTCGGTGTTCCTTGTCGGGCCAGCTGGTCACGGGTGAGTCCCATAGAGTGGTGGCATTCCCACCAGGGACTTCACCCACACGAATGTGAAGAACCATCGTGGGATTCCGCTAGTAGTTCCGCCAAGAACCTCACGAAAGGTATCCCACGATGGCTCAACCCAATTCTGCCGTGTCGACCCTGATCAACCAAGTCCTGGCCGACCCCGGCCTCGCCCATTCCGACGTGTTCCGCCAGATGTTGCAAGCCGGCCTCCAAGACCTCATCGAGGCCGAAGCCACCGCCACGATCGGCGCGGCCCGTTATGAACGCACCGGCGGCCGGACAACGCGCCGGAACGGATCTCGGAAGAAGACCCTGGCCACCCCGTCGATCTACAGATTCCGAAGCTGCGGAAGGGCTCGTTCTTCCCGTCCCTGCTCAATCCGCGTCGGCGGGTCGATAAGGCCTTGTACGCGGTGATCTGCCAGGCCTGGATCGAGGGAGTCTCGACGAGGAAAGTCGACGATCTCGTGCGGGCTTTGGGTAATGAGTCCGGGATCTCGCGGTCAACGGTCTCACGTATCTGTGCCGATATCGATGATGGTGTGGCCGAGTTCCTGGCTCGCCGGCTCGACCACACGTGGTTTCCGTACCTGTTCGTCGATGCCACCTATGTCGATGTCCGCCATGGCGGTCGTGTCGTGTCGCAGGCCGTTGCGGTCGTCACCGGCGTCTCGGCTCAGGGCAGGCGGGAGATCCTGGCTATGACCGTCGGTGATGCCGAGTCCACGGACTTTTGGACCCAGATCCTGCGTGGTCTGCGCGAACGAGGCCTGAAGGTCGCTACGGCCACAGATGCCGAGGGTGTGGCGTTGGTGATCTCTGATGCCCACTCGGGTATCAAGTCCGCGGTCAAGGCGATCCTGCCCGGTGCCGGGTGGCAGCGGTGTCGAGTCCATTTCGCCCGCAACGTCACCCAGCGTTTGGGTAGTGCGCATTCGAAACCGGTCAATGCGTTGATCTCGACGATCTTCGCCCAGACCACAGGGGAGGCCGTCATCGCTCAGTACAAGCAGGTGACTGAGAGTCTGCGGGGCTCGTTTCCTGCTATCGCCGATATGCTCGAGACTGCCGAGGCCGATCTGATCGCGTTCGCGGTCATGCCGCGTGAGCATTGGCAGAAGATCTGGTCGAATAACCCGATCGAGCGGTTGAACCGGGAGATCAAGCGTCGTGCCGATGTGGTCCAGATCTTTCCGAACCGGGAATCGGTGACGAGGCTGATCGGGGCGGTGCTGCAAGAGCAGCATGAGGAATGGCAGTACGGTGAACGTCGCTATTTGTCGGAGATCTCGATGCGCAAACTCATCACCGTGCTCAATGGAGACTCCGCTGTCGACCCGGTCGGGGTGGTGATGCCCCTGACCGCGTGATTCCCTTCAGCGACGACTGTCTACGACCAAGTTAGAGGAACTACCAAAGAACACCACGAAAAGGGACTTGACCCCGCCCACACCGCAACCCAACTCGCAACACTCGAAGAAGTTGGCCAAGAGAGAATCAACGAATCATCTGGACAGCTGTCCCTCGACCTCGACACCGGCAACAGTGTCTCGACAATCTCACGTCGACGAGTGAAAAGGGCCATCAACTGCAGGCTTGAGCATCTGCGAGGATCGGTGTTCGGCGTCCGCGACCTCGCTACTATGTCGTCAGGTGCCTGCTTGAATCCGGTGGATTCAGACCGGTGTTACACCCTCAACTGCGACACTCGTATAAAGACAGGTGGTTGTACGCTCGGTGAACACCGGGGCCTCCCACAAATGTTGGATAGGCCGGGCACGGGGCTTCGTGTCCGGTAACCCACGATTCTTTGTGAGGTGGGCCCGGTGCGCAGCCCCTGAACCAAACCGGCGGGGTCACTTCATACCGTCTAACTCCGGAGCTTCGCTATTTTCGTCTGCCCGTCGGCTCTCTTCGGTGGACCGTGCATCGTGCCCGGAAACGTCGCCTGCTCGCTCGCTATCTCCAGAAGATTTCCGGGCGCCTGCCCTAGTGGGCGTTCCGCCAGTATTCGGAAATTCACCTGTTTCGAAGTTCTTAGCTGCATATTGCATGAACTCCTGCCAGCTAGGACCGGAAATGGTGTCGCCATAGACAATTTTGGGCATTCTCCCTTTGTCGTTCTCACGCCAATCACGTGTGCCCGCGGGATCGCCGGTCCACACCGCAGTTGAGATGCCCCGGGTGAATCCCGCGAGCCAGCTGGCTCCGACTTCGAAGTTCGTAGTTCCTGTTTTCGCTGCCGCAGGTTCGGATATTTTCAAACCGCTGGTCGTCCCGCCATTGAACGTTTGTGACAGCGCATAGGCAACTGTGTCCGCAACCTTTCCGTCAAGCACGCTCTGACAGTCGGCGTCGCCGATCTCGAGGGATTTCCCATCAGAGTTCTTGACCGAGGCAAGCCCATGGCTCTGGCAGCGTTGACCATGGTTAGCAAAAGCGGTATACGCTGCAGCCATGGTTAAGGGCGACACTGAAACTGTGCCAAGGATCGATGAAGGATAGAGGACTTGCTCAGTCCCGTCTTTGAGCTTTTGCGACTCGAGTTCCGCCCCGGTTCCCAGATGGACGCCCATCTTCTTTGCGGTATCGCGGATATCGCACATATTCAGCTGGGAAGCCATATCAGCATAAGCCTTGTTCACTGAGCGTTTTGTGGCCTCGAGCACTGACATGCTGCCGCCGGCCCCATCGGAGTCTCCTGCATTCCTGGGGTTGTAGCCGTTGCCCGCATAGTTGCGCCCGTCGCAACCAGATGTTGAAAAACCTGTGTAATTCGCTCCCGACCCGTTGACCTGATCGTTCAGGCTGCGGTTGTCCTGCAGCCAAGTAGCGAGAACGAACGGCTTCCACGTCGATCCGGGCTGGAAGCCACCGCCGCCACCCTGCGGCGTATCCACAGAAAAATTGACGGCAGTAGTCCCAGGCGCGCTGTCTGTCTTAAATCCGTATTCTGTGTTTTGAGCCATTGCTAGGATACCGCCGGTTTTGACGTCCACTGATGCCAGAGCCTGTCGAGCACCCGAGGGATCGCCGACCGGCAATCTGTTTCGGACTGCCTCACTCGCCTTCTTCTGCAACTTGGAGTCGAGAGTAGTCACGACCTTGAGGCCACCGCGTTTGAGCAGATTGATTCTGTCTTCCTCGGTTTCGCCGAACGCAGAATCCGATTTGATTTCGTGTTGGACGAATTCACAGAAGTACGCCACATCGTCGGCCGTCTGACACCCATTGGGTTTGCTGTGAGTCTTGAGGTTGAGTGCGGACTTCATCGCCGACTTATAGTCCGCCTGATCGATATAGCCATACTCCCGCATCTTGGCCAGTACGACATTGCGACGAGTGATGACTTCGTCAGGATTTGTCTGTGGGTTATAGCGGGACGGGGAGCGGACAATGCCGGCCAGTGTGGCGGCCTGAGCCACGGTGAGGTCCTTGGCATCGACACCCCAATATTGTTGCGCGGCCGCTTCGACACCATAGACGTTGGGCGAGCCGGAATAGCTGTTGATATTCAGATATCTTTCGAGGATCTCGTCCTTCGAATACTTCTCCTCCACAGAAACAGCAAGTTTCATCTCGCGAAGCTTGCGAGCAACTCCCCTCGTCCCAGAACGCTCTCGCGCCGATTGTAAGGTCGAGTCATCACCTTCAGCGTGGCTGTTGGCGATCAGGACGTTCTTGACGTATTGCTGAGTCAGTGTCGAACCGCCTTGCAACGACCCGGTGACAAGGTTCTTGACGATCGCCCGTGAGATGCCTTCAATATCGACGGGTCCGTGTTCGTAGAAGCGATGGTCTTCGATAGCCAGTGTCGCGTGCTTCATCGCTTCAGAGACGTTCTCGAGACCTACTTCTTTTCGATTCTGCCAGTAGACATCGGCGATCTTCTTACCATCTTTTGTGAACAGCGTCGATGGCTGGGCAAGCGGCCGTTCTTCCAATTCTCTGGGAAGAGAGTCGAATATGCTGATCCCAGTCGCTGCCGCTGTTGTGCCCACCCCCGCGATTGGCACAATGAGTCCGGACGCGACGAGCCCTGTGATGATCGAAACCGCCACGAACATTGTGAAATGTTTCAGCTTGGTCATGAGTTCATCTCCTGAAAAAACCGTTTCGCGGCAGGCACTGCGGCCTGGGCACCGAAGCCACCGTCTTCGACAAGGACCGCCACAGCCACGTCCCCTTGGAATCCGGCGAACCATGAGTGGGTTCGAGGCGGAACTTCGGCACCGTACTCGGCCGTTCCTGTTTTGCCGAACACCGGCTTACCCAGAACATCTTTGAGCTCATCCGCTGTCCCTTCTGCCACAGCGGCCCTCATCATGGCGCGAGTATCATCGAAATGGCTCTCATCGAGATCGGCGCTCGATGTGGCTGTGTTTGACTGGGCGCTGGGGACGAGCACAGGAGAGACAGAGTGCCCTGCCTTCACCGAAGCCGCCATCGTGGCTACACCGAGAGGGCTGGCCAGAACCTTGCCTTGACCGATCATTGACGCCGCATGCTCGACCGAATCATCCACCTTCGGGACATCGGCCATAAAAGCATCGATACCTATATCTGCCGATGTCATTCCCAGATTTGAAGCCGTCTTGGACACGTCTGCACTCGTCGTCTCTGCCGCACCATTGACGAACGCGGTGTTGCATGATTCGGCGAAACTCTCTCTGAAAGTGACCTCGCCTAACACGTGATCCTCTGCGTTCTTGAACGACTTGCCCTGGACACTAGTGGTCTTCGGACAGTTGAGGATTGACGACTGCGTCACACCCCCATCGAGCATCGCCAGACCGCTGGCGACCTTGAAGACGGAGCCCGGTGGGTATTGGCCCTGCAACGCGCGATCCCATCCAGCTCCCTCGTTGTCGTGATTGGCCACAGCGAGGATATGACCGTCGCTTGGCCGGATGGCAACGATCGCCGTCGGTTTATTCTGAGTCTTAGCGGCATCTTCCGCGGCAATCTGAGTGGCGACGTCGATCGTGGTCTGCACGTCTTTGCCTGCTCGAGGTTTGAAGGTTCGAAGCGCTCTCGTCTTATTACTGCCGTCCTCGTCAGCTCGTTCGATAGCGACGGTAGTGCCAAGCTCTGGGCGCAAGATATTGTCAAACTCCTTCTGAATCCCGGACCTCCCGATCTCGGTTCCTTCAACCAGATGGGCAGGATCATCGTCGACTTCACTTGCAGCTGCCGGGCTGACACTGCCGAGAGTCGCAGCTGCGAACCCTTTAGTTCTGCTCAGAGACTGTTCGCGTTCTCTGAACACGGTGCCTGGCAGCTTGTATATGTCAGCTTTGACCAGTTGGTAATCCTCGTCGCGCAGTGTGATGACTGGTACGAAAGCATCCTTATCCGCGCTTACCACCTTCTTCTTCAAAGACGTTTCGTCGACATCGAGGACTTTCGACAATTTGTTGAAGGTATGAGAAGGGTCGGCGTCCATTTTTGCGGGATGAAGGCCAACGTCGACTACTGTGCCTTCTTCGACGAGAACTTCTTCGTCTTCGCCCAAGACACGTCCCCGAGGTCCTGCGGTCGGTTGCGCTTTCAGTACATCACCGTGTTTCAAATCCGGGTGGACAAGCGACGGGGCAAATCCAATTTGCCACATGGCTCCCGCACGTTTGAGTTCGGCCTGAGTCTCGTAAACCCATGCTTTGGGATTCGCCGCGTCGCGGTTCCCCTCGGAGGCAGGGGGGTCCCATTTCCACTCGAATGTGACGTTGTCTCCGTCTGCCGAAACGACCTTGACACTCTGCAAGACGAATCCGGCCTCGCGCAGCCCAGCCACAATCGTCCGATAGTTTCCTGCGGCACTGGACTCCTCCCAGACTCGTGAAGAGAATGACCCGCTCTTGAGGTCAGTAGCGGCTTGTTGTGCTGCAACCCGTGGGAGAAACGGCAGTGAACGCAAGGACAGTACTGCCCCGCCCAGCAGCAGTGCGCAGCACACAAGAATTGCGATAAGACGCTTACGGTTCTTCATGGTTCAAGCATGTGAACGCCCAAGTCACATGTCCAATACCGCAAAGAACCTAAATCATAATGAATTCGATATAGATGCTGGTAGAGTTGATTCATGAACTTGTTGAGTTCGCTCAAGTACTTCGTAGCCGTTGCCGAACACGCTAGCTTCACCCGGGCCGCGGATTATCTAGGAGTGGCTCAACCACCGGTGTCGCGACGCATAGCGGAACTGGAGAAGCATCTCAGAGTCAGACTCTTTGATCGTCGTCGACGTGATATCGGGCTGACAACGGCAGGAGAGAATCTCCTTGCTGAGGCCATCGAGATACTTCGACGCGTCGAGAACCTGCCAAATGTCGCGCGGCCACGTACTGAGGACTATTTCGTGGGCGTGGTAGGAAGTCTTGACCCGGCAACCTTGGCCAAGGTAGGAGATGACCTTCGAATTGCCGATATTCACGTTCGGTTGGTTCCCGATAGCATGGCTTCTCTTGATGACAGAATTGCTGCTGGCGAACTCGACGCCGGGCTGATTGTCGGGAAACTCGGCGAGAGCATGTCGAGGTTTTCGTCGATGGTTGCAACGGATCTGTTCGTTGAGCTGGGGGTGGCTTCGAAGCGGTATGCGCGGCAGAATGATCCTTCGTCTGCGGTCGGCTCAAATGCCTCTTCCGAAATGTCAAGCATGTCTCGAAGAATTGATATCGGAGACTTACGGGGTATGCCTGCCGGAATGGACCTCTCGCGAATCGCGTCGCTTTCAGAACGAGAGAAAATAGTAGTGCTTCCCGAGGACGCGGGGCTTCTCGACGATTCTCGGCTTCTCACCCCTCTGGTCAAGAAGGGTATTCACCTCCGGCAGCTGGAAGTCGCTGTCAGCGAATTCCAGGCTGTTGCTCACGTCTATTCACACGATTCAGTGCTCTTGTGCACGGAACTTCAGGCAAGAAAGAACTCGTTGCCTTTCCGACGGTTGAGTCCGCCAGCATTTGCCAAGCGCGTGTACACAATCAGTTCCAACCGACTCGACTTGCTGGCAGAGATCAATGCACATCCGGTTTTCAAGCGTGCCCTCGCGGCAGTGCTCGGGGCCACGACCAACCTACAACATCAACCGGATGGACAAACCGAGTCTGATCATACCGATGAGAGGTTGCACCCAGCCAAATGACTGAAGAAATCAGCGACACGATCAACGCGATTTGGTCCGGCCTCGGTGCCGAAGGCTACCTATACGTCGAAGACCTCGAGACTCGGAATTGGATAGGAATCAAAGAATCCTCACGCATACCGCTGGCTTCGGTTGCCAAAGTACCACTCATCGCTGCACTCATTCAGGCGGGTGAGCGAGGCGAGATCGACCTCCAGCATCGCGTCGACGTGGACCCGCTCAATTCGACTCCCGGCGGAACGGGGATCACCGTACTCCAGGACACGGTGACGATGAGTCTGCGAGATCTTGCAGTGATGTCGCTGTCCGTCAGTGACAATGCTGCGACAGACACTATATTCGAAATTGTTGGTCCAAACCGAGTCGGCGATCTTCTGGCTAGCAACAAACTCCGTTCGCTGACTGTGGACTCACCGATGTCGCACCTCTACAAGGTAATCGACGAGATTGCAGATGGTAATGAAGTCGAGGCGCTCATCCTGGCCACAGACCACTTCAACACCTCAGGTGCTCCATACCTTCCCGACTCTGCGTTCAATACTGGCACGGCCCGTAGTGTGGCAAGGTTATTTGAGCTCATCCATACCGGCGAGCTGATTGGGCCCAAAGGTACGGCCACGCTGCGCAAACTGCTGAAAACCCAGGTATTTCGTCATCGTATCGCGTCGGGCTTCCCTATGGACGCGGTCGAATACTACGGAAAGACAGGCACGTTCCTCAACTTCCGGCACGAGGCTGGAATCGTCATCGATGCCGATTCCAGGGCAGCATTCAGTATCGCGGTATTCACCAGATCTCGGATCGCAGCATTTTCCCAACCCGAACTCGACGCGTCGATCGGCTACTGCGCACGCCTCGCAGTTGAACATTTGCGATCATGGTAAATCGCTCCGTAGCCAACCTAGTCTGAGTGGTTCATCTGAGGAGCTCGGACGAGGAGTAATAGGAGCAGGAACCCCTGCCGGGATCTGGGGAGGAAGCTTCCCCGGAATTGGGACCACGGGACTGAGTATTGTTCCTTATTCGTCACGGTATGGCGGGGAACTCGGCCCGCGCGATTAGGCCCCCGCCTGAACGGGCGCTGAGTTCAAGCCGGCCGCGGTTCGCCTTGACCAGGTTGTCGGTGATCGCAAGTCCGAGTCCGTGACCCTCCGAGCCGACTCGACGACGCGAGAAGGGGCCGAGGAGGTGATCGATTTGTTCCTGGTCGAGTTCGTTGCCTGTATTGCTGATGATCACCGAACTCCAGCCGGCGGTGGACTCGGTCTTGATTAGGGCTCGGCCGTCAGCAACATTGTGCCGGATCGCGTTTGACAGGAGGTTAGTAATGATTAGGCGGACCAGGCCTGGATCGGCGTGGCAACGTGCCTGTCTGAAGTCATGATCAAGTTCGACTCTCTGATAGTGAGTGGTCAGTTCCGCCTCAAGTAGTACGTCAGTGGCGATGGTTTCCAGGTTCAACGGTCGGGAGTCCAGAGCGACATTCTCCGAATCTGACAGCGTGAGCAAGGCGTCAACCAGATCGATCGAACGCTGGTTGGTGATCATCAACCGGTCGATCAGCTGATGCGTTTGAGGCTCCTGCAACTCGCTATCAGCGGCGACCTGCAGCATTGCTTTAGTGGTGGCCAACGGAGTACGTAACTCGTGTGATGCGTTGGCAGCGAAACGTCTGTGGCTTTCGATTTGTCGGTCTAGGCGACCCAACATCTCGTTGAAAGTCGCGGCTAGAGTGGTGATCTCATCGCGCGCCCCAGATGTGTCCAGCCGATGTGTCAATGATCCGGCGGCAGTTACCCGGGCCGCATTGTTGAGGTGCTTCAACGGGCGTAATACTCGGCCGGCCACGATCCATGCCGTTATCGTGGTGATCACGACCAGGACGATGCCGATGCTGATCGAGACCAGCCACAGTGTGTCGAAGAGACTTGAGGTGTTAGTGATGGTGGTCAGCTTGTTGCCAGGTGTGACGGCAACGGTTCTAGCCGGATCGCTGGGAGAATGCTTTTCGGTTGGATTAGGGGTGGTGGGCGACAATGTGCGAGCGAAAGTATAGGAGGGGATTCGCATGACTAGGTTGATCGCGATGACGGCGCCAGCAGCGACCAGTGCGGCCAGCAGACCATAGGTGAGGGTAAGCCGCCACCGAGCGGTAAGATGGTTATGGCTCCAGCGTTGCAACCAACGGACCGGACGGATGGCCAGCCGGAATTGTCTGACCACCATCACACCTGGTCGCGGGCATTATCGAGAATGCGGTATCCGACGCCTGGGACGGTGCCGATTACTTCGCCGTTGCCGAGCTTTTTGCGAAGTACGGAGATAGTGACCCGGATAGCGTTGGTGAAGGGATCGGCGTTCTCGTCCCAGGCTTTCTCCAGCAGGAATTCGGCGCTCAGTACACCGCCGCCTGCCTGCACCAGCAAAGTTAGCACGGCGAACTCCTTACGAGTGAGGTGCAACAGACGACCATTGCGGTATGCCTCATGCCGGAATGGATCGATCCGCAGCTGACCGTACTCAAGAACCGGGTCCCGGGCCTGGGAACTGCGTCGGCCGAGGGCAATCAGCCGGGCCACTAGCTCCGGCATATCGAATGGTTTGCTGAGATAGTCATCGGCCCCAATCTCGAACCCAGACACCTTGTCGTTCAGTCGACCAGCTGCGGTCAGCATCAGCACCCGAATCTCGGGACGATTAGCGACTACCTGCCGGCAGATGTCGTCACCGTGAACTTCCGGGAGATCACGATCCAAGATCATTACATCATAGTTGTTGATCGCGATCCGCTCCAGTGCAGACTCTCCGTCGTTGGCGATGTCGGCGGCGATCATCGCCTGGCGCAACGCAGTCTGTACTGCCTCGGCGAGGAATACCTCGTCCTCGACGATCAAGACCCTCATCTGCCTACTCCTTTGGCCAGTGCTCCTGCCGATCACTGTACTGGACCCCCATGATGCCCGGCCGGAGCTTTAGAAAATGTATGGCAATGTCCATACGCTCTGACAACATCAACTGGCCTGAACTGTGTATCAGGAACGGTCCGCTACGGCGAATCATGTTCCTTGATCGAAATCCATGTGAAAGAGAGAAGCGTGAGAAACATCATCTGCACAAGAATGTTCGCCACAATTGGTAAGCGGTGGGCAACGGCGATCATAGCGATTATTGGCATGGTGGCTCTTGCACCCGGCTGCGCCAGCGGACAGGACGAAGACAGAACGGGCGGTGGGCAACACTCACCGGTCCAGCTGAGTTTCGAGGAGTACCAGCTGAAGTATGCCCAGTGCATGCGTGAGCAGGGGGTCGATGACTATCCCGATCCGAACCAGCCTGGCGGCGTGATCAAAATTGACGATCAGGACAAATATGCCGACGCCCAGAAGGTCTGTGTTGCCAAGTTGGGCGAGTCTCCTGCGGACCCAAATGCTCCCGATCCGGCAGAGCAAAGTAAGGAGAATGCCAAAATGCTGAAGTGTCTGCGCGCCAACGGTGTCGAGATCCCTAAGGCGAAGCCGGGCGACGATGTTCAACCCGGAATCCCGACTGACATCGATCCGCAGATCATGAAGAAGTGTGGCCTGAAAGAAGGCCAGGACGGATGAGCTCTGGGAAACTCCGCGGCCGGATCGTGGCTGCAACGATCGCGGCGGCGCTTCTTGCGTGTGCCACGATCGTCGCCGTGGCCTTCTTGCACGAACCGCCGGCAACCGAGACGCCGGATCCGAAGCCTCCCGCTACCGACCGTGTCATCCGTGATGATCTGGTTCAGAACTCCAGCATCGACGGCCAATTGGCCTTTCAAGGAGCGAAGGAGATCAAGGCGCAAAAGTCGGGGGTGTTGACCTGGGTACCTAAGACCGGCAAAGTACTCGAGTTCGGCGATAAGATGTATGGGCTTGACGGAGCCGGGGTGTACATGTTGGAGGGCGAGATCCCTGCGTGGCGAGACTTCCGGAAGAAGATGAGCGATGGCCCCGACGTGCGCCAGTTGGAGGAATCATTGTCCAGGCTGGGGTTCTTCCCATATCGAATCGATAATCATTTTGACGATTACACCGAACGAGCAATCAAAAACTGGCAGGAATCGATCGGCCAGACCACGACCGGTGTCATCACGTTGGGTCAGGTCCAGTTCGTCGACGGCAAACTTCGAGCCGACGAACAGATCGCTGGCCTCGGTGACCAGATCGGCCCAGGTTCGCCCGTGCTGAAGACGACCGACAACACGCAGGCAGTCAAGACCGACATCAGCGAAGATCAACAGAGTGCCATCAAAGTCGACGCAGTGGTCTCAATCGATCTGCCGGACGGCGAATCGATCAAGGGCACGATCGCCAAAGTCGGAGCGCCGGCAGAGAAGCCTGATTCCAACGGCGCCAAGAAAACGATCTATCCGGTGACGATTGCCCTTAAGGATAGGGACTTCGTCGCCGATACGCCGTCGGCCAAAGTCACTGTAAATATCCAGACAATCCTGCGCAGCAAGGTTTTACAGGTCCCTGTTGAGTCGCTGATGGCGCAGCCCGGCGGAGGCTTCGTCGTCCAAGTCCTACGATCGGGGGGAACGACCGACGAGGTCTCGCTCCAACTGGGCACCTTCTTGGACGGCCAGGTGGAGATCAAGAAAGGCGCACTCAAGGAGGGCGACAAGATCGTGGTGCCGTCGATATGACCGGCCCCGAATCTGAAACCGAACCCCGAACTCATGTCGCGAGTGCCGCCGATGGCCCGGCGATTGAGACGCGCGGCCTGTTCAAGACCTACGGTCCCCCACAGGTGGACGCACTGAAGGGAGTTTCGATTCGAATAGAACGCGGACAACTAGTCGCCGTGGTCGGGCCGAGCGGTTCAGGCAAGTCGACGCTGTTGAACATGATCGGCGCACTTGACCTGCCGACCTCAGGACAGGTGCTGATCAACAGTCAAGACACCGCGGCACTTCGTGATCATCAATTGTCTGCGCTGCGCGGATCGGAGATCGGCTTCGTCTTCCAGCGCTTCCATTTGGCCGTAGGATCAACTTCGGTCGACAACGTTGCCGATGGGCTACTTTACTCCGGTATACCACGGCGGACTCGACGCGAATGCGCGGCCAATGTGCTGCGGCGGGTCGGACTGGGGGACCGGCTCGATCATCGGCCGCAGCAGCTGTCCGGCGGTGAACAGCAGCGAGTGGCAATCGCTCGAGCCATTATCGGCGAGCCCACGATCCTACTGGCTGACGAACCGACAGGCAATCTAGACAGCCACTCTGGTGAGGCCATCGTGGAGCTATTATTCGAACTCCACGCCGTGGGCACAACAGTTGTCGTGGTCACTCATGACACCGACCTCGCCGAGCGGATGCCCCGTCGACTGCAGGTGCTCGACGGTGAACTCGTCGGCCAGGAAGGACGAGCGAACTATGTTGCCCAGGAAAGATGGGACCGCCATGATTAGTCCACGGCAGAAGCTCAGATCTACTCTCCGATCATCCGACGTCGCACGGCTTAGCGTACGGGGAGTAGCCGAACGGCCGCTACGTGCTGTGTTGTCCGCGCTCGGAATCGCGATCGGTGTCGCCGCAATGGTGTCGATCCTGGGCATCACAGCTTCCAGCCAAACCGCCTTAGACGATCAAGTGGAGTCTCTCGGCACAAACCTGCTGCGGGTCGCTCCGGGAGACGACCCTCTCGGTGAGACAGCCGAGCTGCCAAGTTCGGCGCCGGCGATGATCGACCGGTTGTCCGGCGTCCAGGTCACTGGCCATGTAGCTGAGTTGGACGGGCTGTCCGTCGGCCGAAGCCGTTACGCCGATCCGGACGAGACTCTTGGTCTGCAGGTGAACGCCGCGGGAGGCGACCTACTAGAATCCATCGGCGCCCAGATGCGAGGGGGCAGTTGGCTGGGTCCGACGTCGCAACAATTCCCAACGGCTGTCCTTGGTTCCACTGCGGCTAGTCGGCTCGGGGTGACCCAGATTGGCCAGCAGGTGGTGATCAACCGGCAAGCGTTCACTGTGACCGGGGTACTCAAGCCGGTCGCACTTGCTCCCGAACTTGATACGGGGGTGATGATCGACGTCGACCAGGCGGCTCAACTCTACAACTACGCCGGATCGCCGACGACGATATATCTACGAGCAAATGAGGCGAGAATCTCAGCGATCCGGGACCTGCTCGGGCCGACCGCGGCACCTCAGCACCCCGGCCAGGTACAGATCAGCCGTCCCTCGGACGCGCTGTTGGCAAAAAATCTGGCCACCCAGACGCTGACCACAGTGCTACTCGGGTTGGGCGCCGTCGCGCTACTAGTCGGCGGTATCGGCGTGGCCAACACGATGGTGATCTCGGTTATCGAACGCCAGCACGAGATCGGACTTCGTCGTGCCCTAGGTGCTTCTCGATCGCATGTCCGACTGCAGTTTCTGACCGAGTCGATCGTGCTTGCCTCACTCGGAGGAATGGTGGGTGTGTTAATCGGTGTTACTGCGACCTCGATCGTCGCCCTCCACGCCGAGTGGCGGCCGGACATTCCGGCGCCAGGAGTCTCCGGTAGTGTCGTGGTTACGATTCTGGTCGGGGTAATCGCCGGCATCTACCCGGCGATTCGCGCCTCCCGGGTGCCGCCGACCGTCGCTCTACAAAGCTAAATGAACCATTGTCATCAAAGGTGCGACCACGTTTCATTTCCCGATAAGGTAGCGCCGCGTCAAAATCTGATAAGAACGACGCTCTACATCTAGTGAACTCCTACTCCCGATGAAGTCACACTTATGAGTTCAAGCAGTCAGCGCAAGAGCTCATCAATGACGAGATGACCTAGCAGCAGGTCTGCGCCAAGCTCCCTGGATCTCTGCCTACGCTTCAGCCCGGTCAGGGACCGGCAAATCTGACCCGTTACCAGTTCAATGGTTGTGGATGGTTCTGCCGGCAAGTGCACCGCCCACGACACAGAACGACTGCCCGGGCACACGCCAAGGCAGTCACTGAGAAGAAGGGGTCGTGCCTGAGTTATTGGCCGATGCCGATGAGTTAGTTCATCCACCTCACGCCTCCACCGGAGAGGAACGCCGCGCCGAGGGAGACGAGCACCCCGGTGTGGCCTTTCGTCGAGGTGGCATAGTTTCCGGTGCTGGCCGAGATCGCCCAGATGATGCCAAAGACGATGAGCATCAGCACGGCAACGACGAGCACGAACATGAACAGTGCGCGCGCGACCTCGCACAGTTCGCCGATGCCGGAAGGACCTCCGAAGTCGGGAAACACGTCCATGCTGTGAGCCCCTTTCTTACATTCGTTGTCGGTGGACAATTGCTAGTTTGTCGGCAGCATCCCGGTCTCTCAGATCCCGTTGCTGGCCGGCGGCCTCGCCGAAGCGGATGCTCGGGCTGAGCTCGCGGGTCACCTGGACTAATAACCGCACGAGTCGACGTCGGCAACCTGCACGTGGCTGCATGGAGTACATCGTCTGTTTAGGCCATTGCGCCCCGCGGGGCGGTGGACGAGGCATAGTCTCGAAGAACACGAAACAGAATATTCACAGGAGGAACGATGGCAGAAACGATGGCAGAGAGGACCTTGGCCGCAGCGCTTGAGAAGGAGCACTGTGACATCGAAGAATACATCGAGGCAGCCGATGCCGGACATGGCGATCCGGCCCCTCTGCGCCGATCGATGACGGGACTGAGGCAGCACATCTACCTTGAGGAGACGTTCCTCTTCACTCCGATGTGCGCGAGCATGGCGAGTTGTGTGAATGCCATGGACGGCGTTGACACGATGCTCGACGAAGATGCTGGCGATGAAGCCACTCGGAATGCCTGCCGAGAGTTACTGAGCCTGCTCGATAAGCACAACTCCAAAGAAGAGCCGACTATTTGTACTCGGGCCGACAAGCTGCTATCGGCCGAAGCAAGCGGCAAGCTCGCCGACTTTCTCGATGCAGGGACGATGCCCGACGGCTGGGTGCGCGAGAAGGCCGGTCAGTCTGATCAGTCGGGCCGCGACAGGGGAGGCTCCGGTAGCGCGTCGGCCGCGCTGGAAACGCTGACACCTCTCGGCGCTGTAGGTGTGCTTCGGCATGGGGGTGTTACTCGCCTTCTTGAGTTCAGTAGGGCCAGTTTTAGAGCGTCCACCATTCAGGGCTACTCCCTTATGATGCATCTCATTGTGAATTCACGTATGATTTCAGCGTGCCGTAAGAAGCGATACGTCTCTGTTCGATAGAGTCGATGGATTAGTGGTTTTTGCATGAGTGTTGCTGCCGGAATTGACATGGACGCACCTGTACTCGCCGATCACAAGATCGACATAGATGCGCCCCTCGCCGTAGTTTGGCAGTTGCTTATCAACGTGAACAGTTGGACGGCGTGGAACCCCGAGATCACCTCTGCTTACCTCGACGGGGGCTTCGTAACTGGAACGTCATTCGAATGGGAGAGCTACGAGTTGCCTGTGACTTCAACGATTTATCAAGTCGAACAGCATCGCAGGATTCTCTGGGGTGGCATTGCAAACGGCATCACAGCCTTCCATGAGTGGATATTCTTCGAGAGCGACCGTGGCGTGCAAATCCAAACAAGAGAATCCTTCGGCGGCCCACCGGTCGACGCCGATGAGGCTGGCATGCAGTCTATGCTTGACGAATCTCTTGCTTCGTGGCTAGGCAGAATCAAAGACGCCGCAGAGATAACTGATAGTGGTGTTGAAGAGAACTGATCTGGCTCACTCACAGGCAACTCGGGATGGGCAAACAAAGCAATCTTTCCGGATGTCGAAGACGGACCTTAGAGCCAGGGCTGTCTTCCACCGTATGGGCGGAGGATCGAGACGCACTTGCTGGTTGAGGCTAAGGCGTTGTTGGTCGCGAGGCTCATGCGAAAAGCTACAGAAATGCCATTGAAGTCGGTTATCGGCAGGTTGCGGCCGTTACGCGAATTCGTCGGCGAGATCGCTGGTCACGAACGCCTGTGCTCACCGGACGTCCCATTGCAAGTTTCCGAGCTAGGGCATGACTTCTTTATTGACGGAGCCATGCCTAGATGTCGCTTATGACGACAGCCGCCCGATATGTGATCGCAAGCTTGTCGTGTCTCATCGCTAGACGGTAGTGACCCCGCCGTTCTGGTTCAGGGGTTGCGGGCCGGGGCCCACCTCACAAAGAATCGTGGGTTACCGGACACGAAGCCCCGTGCCCGGCCTATCCAACATTTGTGGGAGGCCCCGGTGTTCACCGAGCGTACAACCATTGGACTCGACGTGCACGCCCGAAGCGTCGTCGCAGCAGCACTCGACACGCACACAGGCGAACTCGTCACACGTACCCTGACCCCCGACTCCACCGACATCACCAACTTCATCAACCACCAACCCCAACCAGCCGCCGCCGTCTATGAAGCCGGGCCCACCGGGTTCGGCCTGGCCAGACACCTCGCTGCCGCGAACATCCGCTGCGTTGTTGCCGCACCGTCGAAGCTCCAACGCCCGGCCGGTGACCGGGTCAAGACCGATAAGAACGATGCCCTGCATCTGGCGAAGCTTTTACGCCTCGACGAGGTCACTCCCGTGGATGTGCCCTCCCTGGTCCAGGAATCGGCTCGGGATCTCGTGCGGACTCGCGAAGATGCTCGTGGGGATCTCATGTCGGCACGCCACCGCCTGTCGAAGCTGCTGCTGCGGCATGGCATCGTCTACTACGGCGGCAGCGCCTGGACGGGCAAACACGACCAGTGGCTACAAGCGGAAGCGCTGCCGCGTCTGCCGAACACGTCGACCCGGTTGGCCTTCGATGCTGCCTACGATGCGGTGCTGACGGTGACCGGTCGCCGGGACCGGCTGGACGCTGAGATCACGAAACTTGCTCGCGATTGCGAGTTCACCGACGTTGTCGATCGGCTCGGGTGGGACTGATGCAGGGTTAGGTGACATCTAATCTGGCTTGTTCATAGGCAAGCCTGGAAGGATAGACACCATGCCACAGCCCTACCCGAAAGAATTCCGCGACGACGTCATCCAGGTCGCTTTGAACC
>NZ_RHFG01000035.1 GCF_004745485.1 Brevibacterium sp. S22 | reverse complement strand
CCAAGCCCTGCCGGATCCCGCGGGCATCAAGGTCCATCACACCCGGGCCGGTTAAGACCCGGCTGGCGGGGAAAATGTCTGTGAGGCACGGCCTCATTTCCCGGGGATCTTGACATGAGGCACTCCGGAGGGATGACTCTATGATGGGCAGCATGACGCAGCCCAGATGGGAAGCCAGTTCCGATGATCCAGTGCCGGATGACGTCGCACGACTGCTGGCGACGGTACCCGAATGGTTCGGTCGGCTCGAATCCAATTCCGAGTACATCGACGACGCCCGCACCATGGAGACGTGGACGGTGCGCGACGAAGACGGTCGTGTCGTCGGAGTCACTCTTGTGGCCCATCATTTCCCACAGACGAGCGAAGTCCATTTCACTGTCGTCGATCGCAGCGCGCATGGTCGGGGCGTCGGCTCTGCGATGATCTGCACGATCGCCGATGATCTGCGCCGTCGCGGAGTCGGCATACTGATGGTGAAGACTCTCGGGCCTTCACAACCTGACCCGAACTACGCGCGCACTCGGCACTTCTACGAGACGGTGGGATTCGTTCCCCTCGAAGAGACCGACCTGTGGGGTGCCGACACCCCCTGCCTCATCATGGCCAAGCCGTTGACATGACGCTTTCGCCATGGCCGAGCCGACCACCTGCGCACGGCTCCGTCCTTCTCCGCGAAGTCGCACCAGACGATGTGGGAATGGCGAGGGAACTCTCGACCGATCCGTATGTGCCTGAAACGGGATCGTTGCCGTTCAACGCCTCGGTCGATGACGCACTTGCCTGGATTTCCAGGCAACAGGGTCGGCATTCGGAGGGAGCGGGGTTCTCGTTCACAGTTGCCTCGGTCGCCGACGATCAGGCTGTCGGTCACTGCGGGCTGTGGCTGAAGGACGTCGAGGCTGGACTCGCGACGGCAGGTTATGCGATCGTCCCCTCACAGCGGAGGTGCGGCTACGCCGCGGACGCACTTCTGGCGCTGACTGGATTCGGTTGGACGCTGCCGGGACTGGCGCGGATCCTCCTCCACATCGAACCCTGGAATATCGCATCACAACGCACCGCCGAACGTGCGGGGTATGTGCGACAGGAAGCGACAGCCGACCATCAGATCTTCAACGGCGAGACGAGAGAGATGCTGGTCTATGTGGCTGACCGACTCGAGACCTGATCCACGGAGCACAAGGGTGAGGGGTTGTGACAGGCAGATCGACACCGCAGACTGAATCCATGACCGATGGAGGTTGGGGCATTGAGAAAACGGTGCTGATCAGGGCATCGGTCGCCGAGGTGTGGCCCCACATCCGAGATGCCAGGCTGTTGAGCCGGTGGTGGTGCCCTCCGCCGACAGTCCAGATCTCCTTCGACCCGCACCCGGGTGCCGCCTACTCGGAGCGTTATGACGATGGAACCCACTCATATTCGATCGGAGGTGACATCGTCGAGTTCGAGCCTCCTCGGCGATTGTTGATTCAGCGGAAGACGAACGGTCGGTTCGGTGACTGCGACCAGGTCAGCATCGAACTCGATGATCGGGGCTCACCGGCCCTCGTCCGTCTGCGCCATTTGTTCGAGGATCTCCCTACTCATCGCCGAGGCGAAGCCTATGACTTCTACGCCGACGGATGGGACTTCAGCCTCGGCTTGCTCAGTACAGAGGTCTGCGCTGCTGTGCGGAAGAATGGACGCGCACGATGACGGATCCGATGGACGCTGCCGGTCTCGACCTGGAATTCCCCTTCACCGGTCGGTGGCTTGTGCAGAACAGCCCGGCCGATCGCGTGCCGAGTCACGGCACGACGATGTTCGCGACCTCATTCAGCATCGACTTCGTACCGGTCGACGACTCCGGGCATTCGGCGGCGTTCACTCTCGGATCGCTGTTCCGGTCTGAGCCTCCGGAGAATTTCACCGGCTTCGGCCGTCCCGTGATCGCCCCGACCGATGGCACGGTGATGACCGTCAACGATTCCGAACCCGATCATCCTGCCTATCGGGGCCTGCCCTCGCTCGGCTATGCGTTGACTCAGCGCAGGCGCGCTGCAGCTGGGTGGCGGGCGCTTGCCGGAAACCACGTCATGATCAGGAGCCCCGGTGGAATCGTGGCTCTGTGCCATCTGCAGCGAGCCAGCGCTCAGATTCGACCGGGCCAAGTGGTACGGATCGGCCAAGAGATCGGCCTCTGCGGGAATTCGGGCAACAGCACGGAACCTCACCTGCACGTCCAAGCGATCGACGGTCCTGACATCGAGCGTGCCTCCGCTCGGAGAATTTCGTTCAGAGGATCCTTGCCCTCGAATGGTTCGATCATCACGGTCTGAGACCCGGAACACCACGTTCGGAACTCAGTCTGACCTTCGGGTGAACTCCCCGTCGAGGGCCGCCGAACTATTGTCCTTGCAGACAGTCCGGCCTAAGGTGAGAGGACGTTATCCATCGACTCGGCGAGCACCGGTCAGCGCATCGGATGTGAAAGCAGAACCCGAGCGGATGGACTCACACGAAGGAGTGTCATGGCAGTCTACTCAGCACCCGGTACCGACGGCGCGCTTGTCACGTTCAAGCCCCGTTATGAGAACTTCATCGGCGGGGAGTGGGTGCCTCCGAAAGACGGCAACTACTTCGAGAACATCACTCCCGTCACCGGGCAGGTATTCACAGAGATCCCGAGTTCCACCGCTGACGATGTCGAGACCGCGCTCGATGCAGCATGGGCCGCGGCGCCGGCCTGGGGCAAGACATCGACGACGGAGCGGGCGAACATCCTGCTGAAGATCGCCGACCGCATCGAATCCAACCTCGAGATGCTCGCCGTTGCCGAAACCTGGGACAACGGCAAGGGAATCCGTGAGCCGCTGGCCGCAGATCTCCCGCTGGCCGTCGACCACTTCCGCTACTTCGCGTCTGCGATCAGGGCGCAGGAAGGCGGAATCTCGCAGATCGACGACGACACCGTGGCCTACCACTTCCACGAGCCGCTCGGTGTGGTCGGACAGATCATTCCCTGGAACTTCCCGCTGCTCATGGCAACCTGGAAGCTCGCTCCGGCGCTCGCCGCCGGCAACTGCGTGGTCCTCAAACCCGCCGAGCAGACACCGGCCTCGATCCTCGTTCTCGCCGAACTCATCGGCGACCTGCTGCCTCCGGGCGTCCTCAACATCATCAACGGCTTCGGCGTCGAAGCGGGCAAACCGCTGGCGTCGAATAAACGCATCCGCAAGGTCGCGTTCACTGGTGAGACGACGACCGGCCGCCTGATCATGCAGTACGCCTCGCAGAACATCATTCCGGTGACTCTGGAACTCGGCGGCAAGTCGCCGAACATCTTCTTCGACGACGTCATGGCTGCTGACGACAGCTTCCGTGACAAAGCACTCGAAGGCTTCGCGATGTTCGCACTCAACCAGGGTGAGGTCTGCACCTGCCCGTCGCGTGCGCTCGTCCAGGACTCGATCTTCGACGACTTCGTTGCCGCCGGCGTCGAACGCGTCCGGTCGATCAAACAGGGCAACCCGCTCGACACCAACACCCAGGTCGGTGCACAGGCTTCGAATGACCAGTACGAGAAGATCATGTCCTACCTCAAAATCGGCAAGGACGAGGGCGCCGAGGTGCTCATCGGAGGCGACAAAGCCGAACTCGACGGCGACCTGGCAGGCGGCTATTACATCCAGCCCACGATCTTCAAGGGCACGAACACCATGCGCATCTTCCAGGAGGAGATCTTCGGGCCCGTCGTCGCACTGACCTCGTTCACCGACTACGACGACGCGATCTCCACCGCCAACGACACCCTCTACGGCCTCGGCGCCGGAGTCTGGGCCCGCACCGGCAACACCGCCTACCGGGCCGGACGCGACATCCAAGCCGGTCGCGTCTGGGTGAACAACTATCACGCCTACCCGGCCCACGCCGCGTTCGGCGGATACAAGTCCTCGGGCATCGGACGTGAGAACCACAAGATGATGCTCGACCACTACCAGCAGACGAAGAACCTGCTGGTCAGCTACTCCGAAAGTGCACAAGGATTCTTCTGATGAGTGATTTAGCCGAAACAGCCGCTCTCGAATCGACACCGACGATCGAGGGCGAAGAGAAATCGCGGGTGGCGATGACTCAGGCCGCCATCGACCTGCTTGCCAGCCTCGTCGACAAACACGGACAGCTCATGTTCCACCAGTCCGGCGGCTGCTGTGACGGCTCGTCGCCCATGTGCTTCCCCGAAGGCGACTTCCTCACTTCGGAAGCCGATGTGCTGCTCGGACATTTCGAACTGCCCATCGACGATGCCGAGAAGGCCGGTCTGGACTTCTGGATGTCGACGGAGCAGTTCGAGTACTGGAAGCACACACATCTGACGATCGATGTGGTGCCGGGCCGGGGGAGCGGCTTCAGCGTCGAATCGCCGACGGGCAACCGCTTCATCATCCGCTCGACGCTCATGGACGTCGCCTGAAGCTCCCACTCTGACGGGGACCGATGTCACTCGGAGCCGGAGCGTCTCGGGGCTGCTCTGAGGTGGGCACGTTCTCCTTGCTTCCCTATGAGGCTGAGGAACTCGACCGGCCCTGAACCGGTGGCCCCGAACCAGTGCGGGGTGCGGGTGTCGAACTCGGCGGCTTCCCCAGGCTCGAGGATGAGGTCGTGCTCGCCGAGGACGAGCCGCAGTCTGCCGTTGAGGACGAATGCCCAGTCGTAGCCCTCGTGGGTGCGCAGATCGGGTTCAGCGTCGTCAGCACCTGCGGGAAGGACGAATTTGTACGCCTGAATGCCTCCGGCGCGTCGAGTCAGCGGGAGGACTGTCCGCCCATCCCGGGTGGGGAGCGGGCGAAGGTTGACACGAGGATCGCCGGTCGCGGGCGCGTCGACGAGCTCGTCCAAGGTGGCCCCGAAGGCGAGCGCCAGGGGGAGGAGCTGTTCAAGTGTGGGGCGCCGGCGACCGGCTTCGAGTCGTGACAGAGTGCTGATCGAGATGCCGGTCTCCTCGGCGAGGTCGCTCAGCGTGATGTCGCGGCGCTGACGCAGATGCTTCAGCCGGGGTCCGACAGCATCGAGGGTGCGGTTCATGAGATCGTCCATACTCTCTAGTTTGCCATTTGGAAAATGTGTTTGCAATTGAGACCGATTGTCATCATCATCGAATCAGCGGAACGCCAGAGCGGCAGTTCCGAATTCGCCGAGAGGACAACGACATGGCAGGACAGAAGAGCGGAATCAGAGACGTCATCATCATCGGAGCGGGGGCGGCCGGCCTCAGCGCCGCACTGACATTGGCTCGTGCCCGCCGTACGGTGACGGTCGTCGACGCGGGGCGGCCGCGTAACGCGCCCGCAGACGGAGTGCACGGACTCCTTGGTCTTGAAGGCATCAGCCCCAGCGAGCTCAGTGCCCGAGGACGGGACGAGGTGCTCGGCTACGGCGGTGAGATCGTCGACGACGAGGTTGTCGAGGTCACCCGCAGCGCAGAGGGCTTCACGGTCAGCCTGCGCAGCGGCGACTCTATCGAAAGCAGGCGACTGCTCGTCGCAACCGGTCTCGTCGATGAGCTTCCCGAGATCCCCGGCGTGCGCGAACAGTGGGGACGCGGAGTCCTCCACTGCCCGTACTGCCACGGATGGGAAGTGCGCGACAGCCGCATCGGCATATTGGTCACCAACCCGATGGCCGTCCACAAGGCCTTTCTGTTCCGTCAGTGGAGCTCCCAGGTGATGCTGTTCACCGGCGACCATGAGCTCAGCGAAGACGAGCGGCTCAAGCTCCGAGCCCTCGACATCCCCGTGGTCGACGGGGGAATCGACAGCCTGGAGATCGTCGATGACCGGCTCACCGGGGTGCGACTGAGCACCGGGCAGGTCGTTGAGATCGACGCCGCGGTCGTGGCCACGCCGATGGTGGCCCGGGCCGAGCTCTTCGCAGGAATCGGTCTTGAGCCCACCGAACATCCAGCGGGAGCCTTCATCGAGACCGACACCTTCGGTCAGACCTCCGCGCCGGGCGTCTGGGCCGCGGGCAACGCCACCGACATCGGCGCGCAGGTCAGCGGTGCGGCAGCCGCTGGAGCACTCGCGGCACAGCACATCAACACGGATCTCATCTTCAAAGATCTTGACCGGGCAGCCGCAGAGCTGGACCGCGACAACGATGGGGAGGTCGCGTGATGACGCACTCATTCGACAGAAAGTACTGGGACCAGCTGTGGACGGGCGAACGCGGCCAGCGGATGGATTCCGGGGAACCGAACCCCCATCTCGTTCGGGAGATCGGCGGACTCCGCCCCGGAACTGCCCTCGATGCGGGCTGCGGAGCGGGTGCCGAAGCGATCTGGTTGGCGGCCAACGGGTGGGACGTGACTGGGGCAGACGTCGCCGACGCGGCACTGGACTATGCAGCGGACCGAGCTGCTGCAGCCGGGGTCGTCGGCGACGTGCGCTGGATCCGGGCGGACCTCTCTGTCTGGGAACCCGAGACGCGGTATGACCTGGTGACCACACATTACGCGCATCCCGCCATACCGCAGCTGGAGTTCTACGACCGCCTCGCCTCCTGGGTCGCGCCGGGAGGAACCCTGCTCATCGTCGGTCACCTCCACCAGCACAGTTCAGCCGGGGACACCCACCCGCCGAGCGAGGTCACCGCCACGGCCGCCGCAATCACGAGTCGTTTCGATCCCAGCGATTGGGAGATCGTCACCGCCGAGGAGTCGCATCGGTCCGTGATCGGGCCCGGTGGTCGTTCCAACCGCATCGACGACGTCGTCGTCAGGCTCACTTCCCGGCGCTCAGCACCTCGGGTTCGCCCAGGGAGAGCATGAGGCGGTTGGCCCAGTTGAAGAATGCCGCACAGTTGAGAGCATCGACGATGTCACCATCGTCTAACCCCGCTCCGCGCAGCGCCTCGACGTGCTCAGGCCCGAAGGTCTGAGGGGTCAGCGTCAGTGCCACCGAGGCATCGACGACGGCATCCCACACCGGATCACCGAGGCTGCTCTTCGTGCCGATTCCCTCGTCGAGGAGGCGCTGGACGAGGTCGCGACGACCGGATTCCTCGGTGGCCCGATCGGCGTGGACCGACGCGCAGAACAGGCACCCGTTGAGGCGTGAGGCCGCGGTCGCGGCGAGTTCGCGTTCGGCCCGGCCGAGTCCGTCGGTGGTGTTGAAGAAGATGTCGAAGTCGGTCAGGGTTCGTGCCTTGAGCGCGGCCGGATCTCTTGCGAGCAGCCGGAAATAGGGGTTCTTCGCCCGTCCCGCCTCGACGAGGGAATCTGACTGCGCATCGTTCAGTTCCGCCTCGGCGACAGGAGCGATCCACGGCACCCAGCCGAGCCCACCTTGTTGGAACAGTTCGGGTCGTGCCAGGTGAAGGAAGGTGCTCACTCGATCTCCGACAGCGGCAAGCGCATCGGATTTCCGCACCGAGGCGGCTTCTTCGTCCCCATCGGCCGTGCCCTGATCTGCCTCGTCCGTCTCGCGCGGCAGGGAGTCCGGGGCCGGGACATCGGCCGTGGCCGGAGCATGACCGAGGGCTGCAAGCCCGGTGCTGATGCGGATCTGGAAGTTGAGGAAGGACACGAGCTGAGCGAGGGTGACGATGCCGTCCTCGTCCCAACCTGCCTCGAGCAGCAGCGCCAGATGACCGGGGCGAGCATCGCGCGGATGAAGGACCAGCATATGCGCGAACTCGAGGCCGGCCACGAGCTTCTCGCCGAGCCTGTCTGCGCTCGCTTCCGCCGCGGTGAACCACGGCCCTGAGACGTTCTCTTCGGCCAGAGCCTGAGATGCGAAGGTTCCGTACGGCCCACGCTTCACTGAAACCGGCGAGGTCGCCTCGTCGAGGAGTTCGGCCACCTCCCAGGACGCGGACTCGTCTTCGTCGCGCAGCAGATCACGGTAGAACTCCTCGGCACGCGATGCCCCGAGCAGGCCGGCGGTGAACGCGGCGACCGCATAGCGGTCACGGAAGCTCACACTCTTCGGATCAGCAGGTTCGAGCAGAGCCTCGAAACTCAGCTGTGCGTTCTCCTTCGCCTGCGCTCGGCGATCGCGGAGGGCATCGAGCGGATCCTTCGCGGCGATGCCTGCGAGGACATTGATGATATCGGCCATCTCAGTGCACCCGCTCCTTGGTTACGGCGAACCCGAGAGCCGGGGCCACCTCGGTGGCGAGCAGTTCGATCGACCGCAGGGCGGTCTCATTCGTCGCCGGCACCGAATGCACCTGGAAACTGACATCGGTGGCCCGGTCGAGCACCCGGTCATGGCGCAGCCGTTCGCTCACCTGCTCAGGAGTGCCGAGGTAGGTGTCGGTGGCGATGAGGAGCTCATCGAGGCTGAGCCCGGAGGTGTCATAGCCGACGAGGCGGTCGGCCTCAGCCCGCAGCGCAGGTTCGGTGATCTCGCGCAGCCGCGGCAGGTCCGCGGCATCGGCGACCACGGCGGTGCGGGAAGCGAGGATGCGCGGTTCGGCCCCGTCCGGCAGCTGGGAGAGATAGGTGTCGATGACGGGCAGCTGCACCTCATCGAGGCGAGCCCCCGGATTGTCCTGCGGGCGGGGCTGAGTCCGCGAGAGCATGAGTCCGTCCCCGGCAGCACCGGCCGCACCGGCTCCGCCAGCGGAGAAGGTCGCCTGCCACAGTCGGCGGTCAAGGCTCGGCCGCTCCGTTCCAGGGACAGGGTAGAGGCAGTGGCCGGTGGGCAGCCGGTCTCCTGCGAACAGCGTGCGCAGGGTCCTGAGATTGTCTGCGAAGACCTCGCGGCGGTCATCGAAGATCGTGCCGAAGGCCGGGAAGGACAACGGATTCCCGCCAGAGCCCAGACCGATCTCGAGGCGACCGACGGAGAGCTCGTCGACGACGACGGCGTCTTCGGCCACTCGCACCGCATTCTCCATCGGCAGGGTGATGATCGCCGTGCCCAGCGAGATCCGACTGGTGCGAGCGGCGGCATGGGAGAGGAAGACGAGTGGCGACGGCAACCCGCCCTCTGCCGCGGCGAAGTGGTGTTGGGCGACCCACGCGGAGTGGAAGCCGAAGTCCTCGGCCGTCTCGATCTGTTCGAGGGCGAAGCGGTAGCGCTGCGCGGCCGGGGCGTCCTCGAGCAGGCGGGTGAAGAAACCGAGCTTCGGTCCGGTCGTGGCAGCGCCGGTCGCCTGGGTGTCGGTCGGTTGAGGGGTCATGGTTCTCAGCTTTCTGCTGCTGCGGTGAGCAGGGTCGGGGTCGCCGGTCGAGTGTGCGCAGGCGCTGCCTCCGACGACAATGCGGCAGGACGGGGGATCGCCTCGAGCAGAGTGCGTGTATAGGCCGAGCGCGGGCGGGTGAAGATCTCTTCGGTCGCGCCGTCGTCGACGAGGTGTCCGCGTGACATCACGGACACCGTATCAGCGATCTGTCGGACGACGGCGAGGTCATGGGTGATGAAGACATAGGTCAGACCCAGCTCCCTCTGCAGCCGGTCGAGCAGGGTCAGGATCTGCGCCTGCACGGTCACGTCGAGGGCGGAGACCGCTTCGTCGAAGACGACGAGTTCGGGTTCGACGATGAGGGCGCGGGCGATCGCCACCCGCTGCAGCTGTCCGCCGGAGAGCTCTGCCGGACGCCGGTCGAGGAAGTCGCCCGGCAGGGCCACCCGATCCATCGCTTCGGCGACGAGCCCTGGCCGTGATGCACGGTCGCCGAGGCGGAAGTTGCGCAGAGGCTCGATCAGAGTCGAACGGATCGACTGCTTGGGATCGAGCGCGGAGAACGGATTCTGATGCACGAGCTGGACGGTGCGGCGGAACTCCCGCATCCGCTGCCGTGAGGGCCGACCGCGTCCGAGCTCGGCGGCGTCGAAATCTCCGATGCGCACCTGCCCGGACTGCGGTGTGAGGAACCCGGTCAGCGCCTTGCCCGTGGTCGTCTTGCCCGAACCCGATTCGCCGACGAGACCGTGCGTGGTGCCCCGAGCCACCGTGAAGTCCACACTCTCGACGCCGGTGATCTGATCATCGGTCCGGTCGAAGACGTGGGTGAGTGATTCGACGGAGACGAACGGGCGCGCGGACTGCCCGACCGCCTCGGCGCGGGGAGGACGAGCCCTCGTCTGCAGAGCGGGGGCGTCGGAGATGAGGCGGGAGGTGTATTCGGTGGCCGGGTCGGAGAAGACATGACCGGCCTGACCCGATTCGACGAGGCGTCCACCCTGCATGACCACGACCTCGTCGGCGCGCTCGCCGGCGACGGCCAGATCATGGGTGATGAAGAGGACGCCCATCCCGGTCTCGGCGCGCAGCTCGTCGAGGAGGTCAAGCACCTGCTTCTGCACGGTGACGTCGAGGGCGGAGGTGGGTTCGTCGGCGATGAGCAGACGAGGACGCAGCGCGATGGCAGCGGCGATGAGCACCCGCTGCCGCATCCCGCCCGAGAGCTCATGCGGGAACTGGTCGGCCCGTTTCTCCGGCCGGTCGATGCCGACCCGTGCCAGCAGCTCGATGGCCTGGGCGCGGGCCTCTGCCCGGTTCGCGCGACGGTGGATGCGCAGCGCCTCGGCGACGGACTTCCCGATGGTCTGCAGCGGGTTGAGCGAGGACCCAGGGTCCTGCGGGACGTAGCCGATCTGCGTCCCGCGCACACCCCGCCATCCGGCAGCGCCCAACGACAGCAGATCGAGATCGCCGAGGCGGATCCGCCCGGCCGTGACCTGCGCCGAGGACGGGAGCAGGCCGATGACGGCGTTGGCCGTCGTCGACTTCCCCGAACCGGATTCGCCGACCACGGCTGTCATCGAGCCGGGGCGGACCACGAGATCGAGCTCGCTCACGGCCGGGACGGAAGGGCCGCCTCGGTGGGTGTAGTCGACGGAGAGCCCGTCGATGCGCAGCAGCGAAGACCCGGTCATGATGTCACCTTTCGCAGGGTGTTGCCGATCTGATGGGTGGCGAGCACGATGGCCATGACCACGATGCCGGGCAGCACGGTCAGCCACCATGCGGTGGCCACGAAATTGCGGCCCTCGGCGATGATGAGGCCCCATTCGGGGGTCGGCGGCGGGGTGCCGTAGCCGAGGAACCCGAGTGTTGAGATCTGGAGGATCGCGGATCCGATCTGCAGCACCGCCAGCGACAGCACCGGAGAGATCGAATTCGGGAGGATGTGGCGGACGAGGACGGAGAAGAATGTGCCGCCGGAGCCGTAGGCCGCGGCCACGAAGTCGCTCGTGTTGATCTGCACCGCCTGGGAGCGGGCGAGACGGGCGAATTGGGCGATCGCCGTGACGCCGACGGCGATGGCCGCGTTGATCGTGTCGAAGCCGAGGACGACGACGATCGAGAGGCTGAGCAGGATCGCGGGAATCGACAGCAGCACATCGACGAGGCGCATGAGCACATCATCGAGCCAGCCGCGTCTGGTGCCGGCGATGAGCCCGATCGTCGTACCGAGGACCAATCCGACACCGACCGCCACGAGAGCAGCCAGCAGGGATTGGGAGGCGCCGTAGACGACGCGGGTGAAGGCATCGCGACCGGTCTGGTCGGTGCCGAACCAGTGCTCGAGGCTCGGTGCCAGCAGTGCCGGAGTGTCCCCGCCGTCGTTCGGATCGTAGTGGGTGAACAGGCCGGGGACGAGGGCCCAGGCGATGGCGATGAGCAGGACCAGCGCCGAGACGACGGTGGCCGGGGGAATCCCGGGACGCGTCCGAGCTCCGTGCACGCGGGCACGGTGTGGGCCGGCACCCTGACCACGAGTGAAGACATCGGTGATGCTCATGCGTTCTTCTCCTTCGTCTCGCCGGAGGGCGCGGGATCGGCATCCCAGTCGAGGTCGACGCCGACGCTCGCCGCGGTTGCCGTCAGGGCCCGTCGTGTGGGCCCGTCGTGACTGCGCAGGCTCCTGCTCACCGAGGCGACGCTGCGTTTCGAGCGCAGCCGGACGTCGATGATGGGATAGAGGAGGTCGACGATGAGGTTGATGATGACGTAGCCGAAGGTGGCGATGACGACGACGGCCAGCAGAATCGGATTGTCGCGGTGGGTCACCGCCTGGGCGGTGATGAGTCCGATGCCGTTGCGGCCGAAGACGGTTTCGGTGACCACGGCACCGGCGACGAGCTCGCCGAAGACGAGCCCGATGATCGTCAGTCCCGGCAGCACCGCATTGCGGGCGACGGTGTGGACGAGGAGCCACAGCTCGGAGGCGCCCTTCGCGGTGGTGACCTTGACGAACCCGGAGGCCTGCACCTCGGTGATGGAGCGGATGAGCACCTGGGCGATCGGAGCCGAGAGCGGGACCGCCACCGTCAGGGTCGGCAGCACGAGCGCTTCGGCGGGGCCGGCATCGACGACCGAGACGATTCCGAGCTGGAAGGAGAAGACCTGGCTGAGCAGGATTCCGAGCCAGAACACGGGGATCGAGATGAAGAGACTGGGCACCGAGTCGAGAACCCGACGCACTCGCGACAGCGGCCCGGTGGCCGGGCCGTAGGTCGCGAAGACGGCGATGAGTACGGCGAGGACGAGGGCGGTGACGAACCCGGAGATCGCGAGCACCGCGGTCGAGGGCAGGGCCGCGGAGATGATCGTCGATACGGCCGCGCCGGTCTGGACCGAATAGCCGAAGTTGCCGGTGAGGAATCCGGTCAGGCTGGTGATATAGCGTCCGAACCACGAGTCGTCGGCGCCGGTGGCCTCTCGGATCTCGGCGATCTGTTCAGGGGAGAGGCCCAACGTGGGATCGGCGAAGCGGGCGGTGACGCCGTCGCCGGGGATGAGGCTGAGCAGGATGAACGCCGCGGTGAACGCGAGGAGGAGGACCAGGACCGCTTGGCCCAGGCGGACGATGAGATAGCGGGTGTCGAGGATCATTTCTCTCCTGCCAGCCAGGTGCTGTAGAAGTCGGGCCGGCCCACGGGTTCGGTGGTGAAGCCGTGGACGCGGCGGCGGAAGGCGAAGACCTGCGGCTCCTCGAAGAACGGCAGCACGTAGGCCTGCTCGACGAGGTAGTTCTGGACCGCCTCGGCGGCCTGCTGACGTTTCTCATGATCGGGCTCGGAGGCCAGGGCTTCGAGGAGTTCGTCGACCTTCGCATCGATCGAACCGTCGGCGGCATCCGTGCGGTCGGCGCCGTTGAGGAAGACATCGCGGTTGACCGAGGAGTAGTTCGAGCGCAGGTTGTCGAAGTCGGCACGGGCAACCATCGAGTGGTAGATCTGCACGGTATCGAGGTCGAGGGCGTCGAGAGTCTGCTTCGATTGGTCGCCGGGGTTGATCGACAGGCGCACGCCGACGCGACGCAGCTGCTGTTGGATGAGGGTCTGGACTTCGTTCGAACGCGGCTGCGGCAGTGCGATATTCACCGTCAGGGCCAGCGGCTGCCCGTCCTTGACGCGGTAGCCCTGCCCGTTGCGTTCGCTCCACCCGGCCTCATCGAGGAGTCGGTTGGCTCTGTCCGGGTCGTATTCCCAGGAACCCGACTGATCCGTGTAGCCCATCGCGCCCTTGGCCAGCAGCCCGGTGGCCAGCGGGTAGTTCGGGGTGAAGAGCTTGTCGACGATCTCCTGGCGGTCGATGGCGGCGATGAGCGCCCGCCGGACGTCGACATCGGCGAGCAGATCGTGGCGGAAGCGGAAGTTGATGCTGTTGTTGATCCCGTTCGTCGCTTTCGCGAAGAGGCGCAGTCCCTGCTCGGTCACGCGTGACTCGTCCGGTGCCTGGACGTCGCGGACGCCGTCGGCCTGCCCGGAGAGCACGGCTCCGATGCGCACCGAGTATTCGTTGTTGACGAGGTAGTCGATGCCGTCGAGGTGGGCTCGGCCCTGATGGTCCAGGTGCGGGGGCGCCCAGTCGTAGTCCTCCCGGGCGCGGACAGACAGCTTCGTGCCGATCGTCTCGGCGGTGATGTGGAAGGGGCCGCAGGTGTGGATCTGCGTGGCTCCGCCGGGGCCGAAGCCTTCGGCGTCGAGGGTGAGGGTGGAGTCGGCGAGCAGTCCTGCGTTCATCGTCGAGGTCGCCTGGGCGAAGCCGGGGGACGGGGCGGAGAAATGGAATCGCACTCGGTGGTCATCAAGGACTTCGCTGCGTTCGTAGTTCGAGATCTGTTCGGACACCGGCAGGGTGCGTGACTCGTCGCCACGGCCGAAGAGGTCGAAGTTCCTCGCGACGTTCGCCGGAGTCAGCGGCGAACCGTCCGAGTAGGTCACTCCCTCACGGATGGTGAAGGTGTAGGTCCTGGCCTCGGCGTCGATCTCCGGCAGCTCGGTGGCCAGCCAGGGGTGCAGGTCGAGCGTCTCCGGGTCCTGCCACAGCAGGCGGGCGGAGATGTTGTTCATGATTCCGCCGTTGGGATAGAAGCCGACCGACGGCGGGTAGAGCAGCGTCCAGGTCTGCGGTTCGAAGTAGGTGAGCACCCCACCGCGCACGGGTTCGCCGTCCGCGAGGGAACCGGCGTCCCGTGGTGTGCAGGCGCTGAGGGTGAGCAGTGTGCCGAAACCGAGACCGAGTCCGAGGAGCGATCGGCGGTCGAGGTGACGCTGAGCGTGGCGCGTCGAGGTGGCGGGACGGTCGTCCGTCATGGAATGAGGTCCTTCGGGCCGGAGAGATGGAATTGCGAAACGTCAGTGTGATAGTTCAACAATATGCGGACGTTGCCGGTGCCATGGAATGCAGGCAGAGGCGATGTCCGGAGCGGGTCCCGAGGTGGAAGTGCATGGTTCGAGTTAAGCGCATCGTACTGATCGCGGTCAATCCGGGGCTTCATATTGAGACATGTTGAGCAATTCGGATTTCGACCATCAGGTCATCGTCGCACCCGACCCTCGAGAAGATGTTGAGCAATTCGAGGTTCGGGTCCGAATGAGGCACGCCGAGGATGTTGCGCGTCCGGAGCTCGTGGGTGGTACGCACCCGAGGCCCGGGATGCTGCTCGCTTGGTGGCTGGCCCTAAGGGTGCCCCGGCGACGATTCGCACGGCCCGCGCCCTCTTCGGCATTGCCCTCGACGTCGAAGCGGGGGAGACTGAGGGTCTACGCACTCATTTGAAAGGTCCGGGTGGATCATGGACGTTCCGAACACCATTCCCGCTGAACTCGACCACCTCATCATCACGGTTCCCGACCTGGAAGCCGGGGTCGCCGCCGTCGAGGAAGCCACCGGTCTGCGTGCTGTCTCCGGCGGTTCGCACACGGGGATGGGGACCGCGAACTTCCTGCTCGGTCTCGCCCCCGCGCACTGGCCGGACGGTGCCCGCACCTACCTCGAGATCCTCGGGCCCGACCCGCAGCAGGAACCGCCCGCTGATGGGACGCTCCCGCTCGACGCGCACCTGTCCACGGGGCTGACCCTGCAGACCTGGGCCATCCACCCGCGGGCCTTCCTCGCAAAGATCGCGGCCGCGAACTCCGCCGGAATCGACTTCGGCGAGGTCAAGGACATGGCCCGCGACACCGCTGACGGCGACCGCCTCGAATGGCGACTGACCACCCGCTCCCCGCTCCCGCACGCAGGTGCGCAGCCGTTCCTCATCGACTGGGCCGAGTCGGTTCACCCCGCCGAGGCGGCCCTGCCCACCCTCGAACTCCTCGAGTTCCATGTGGAATCCCCGGAACCCGAGGCGGCCCGGCAGGTGCTCGAGGTGCTCGGAGCCGGCGACGCCGAAGTTCGTCAAGGACCAGAGTGCCGCCTGCGGGCGAAGCTGCGCGGCCCCGGCGGTGTCCTCGAGTTCTGATTTCGCCGAAACACAAGCGGAGCGCCGAGACACAAGCCGGGCGTCGAAACTCAAGCCGGGCGTCGAGACACGGGATGAGCGCCGAAGCACTGCCGCGTGCACGCGTGTTTCGGCACTCAACCTGTTTCTCGACGAGGCGGCGGCTAGACTCGCATGCGTGCTCAGTCGAAACCGCCTCGCCTCCCGCTCGCACCTACGCGCCCTGACCTCCCTTGCCGCTGTCTCGCTGCTCATCGGTTTGAGCGGTTGTGCGCCCGCCGCAGACGAGGAGACCCGGCCGACCCCGAAGGCAGCCGAGACTGCCGTGGCATCGCCCGGCCCGAGTGACCAGACAAGCGGCCAGGCGAGCGACGACCCGACGGAGTCGCCTGCGCCGACCGAAACCGCGAACGTCGATGACGCCGGCGCGGCAGGAGTCAGCGAAGACGACATCGACGCTCACGGCAGCGGGAAATGGGATCGACCGGCCGAAGAGACCGGACTCAACCGCGACGGAGGCAAGACCTTCAAGGTTGCACTGCGCGTCGAAGACAACCTGCCCATCGACGTCGACGAAGCCGGCGACTTCATCATCAGGACCCTCCAGGACGAGCGCGGCTGGCAGGACATCGACGATGTCTCCATCGAACTCGTCGACGAGGGGCAGGACACGATGATCTCCATCGCCAGCCCCGACACCGTCGACGAAATGTGCCTGCCACTGCGCACCCTGGGCAAACTCTCGTGCCGCAACGGACCCAATGTCATCCTCAACGCCAAACGCTGGGTCGCGGCCACCGAGGAGTTCGATGACATCGTCCAGTATCGGCAGTACCTCATCAATCACGAGGTCGGACATGCACTGGGCCATGGTCACGAGTCCTGTCCCGGCCCCGGGGAGGCCGCACCGCTCATGCAGCAGCAGACCAAAGGTCTGCAGGGCTGCGAACCCAATGGATGGCCCTCGAAAGGCTGAGTGCGTCTGAGGCTGTGCTGCCGCTCCGTGGTGAAGGCGACTGCCGCTCCGTCCGACCGTCCGACCGTCCGACCGCGTCCGCTCCACCCGGCCGCCAGCCCCTCATCGGGGCCGTGGCGGCGTGTGACGGCGACCTCAGATTCGCGCGGGAATAACTGCAGCGGATCTCCTGTTGATTGAGTCGTATACGCTCAACTCTGAAAGAGGAGGTCGGCTTTGGCCACATTCTTCGGACCCGCAGGTTCGGGTGGAGACTCATTCGACGAGTTCCTCGCCCGCTTCCTCCAGGGACAGAACGGAGCCCGCCGCGGGCGAGCCGTCGACATCAACCGCCTGCTGAGCAAGCGCAGCCACGAAGTCATCGAGGCCGCCGCCGAATTCGCCGGCAGGCACGGACAGTCCGAGGTCGACGCACTCCACATCCTCCGCACGATGGTCGATTCCGAACCGGGAATCTCCGCCGTGCGGCAGGCAGGTGCTGACCCCGAGGCCATCGCTCACAGCATCGAAGAGCGCCTTCCGGCGAGTACCGACACCGAGGTGGAATCCACACCGACGCTGACCGGTTCGGCCCAGCGGGCGCTGCTCGACGCCTACCAGGTGGCCCGCGCCTTCGGTTCGACCTACATCGACCCGGAGCACATCTTCTTCGCCTTCGTGCTCAACCAGGAGATGCCTGCGGGCCGCATCCTTGCCCAGGCCGGAGTCACCCAGGCGGCCCTGCAGGCAGGAGCCGAAGCAGCCGAGGCCGCAGGCATGCACCCCGGTCAGGAAGCCGACGGTGAGGACGGGCAGGGATCGGTGCTGGAGAAGTACGGCACCGACCTCACGGCGCTCGCCGCCGAAGGCCGCCTCGACCCGGTCATCGGCCGTGCCGACGAGATCGAACAGACCATTGAGATCCTCGCCCGCCGGACGAAGAACAACCCCGTCCTCCTCGGCGAGGCCGGCGTCGGCAAGACCGCGATCGCCGAAGGCCTCGCACGTGCCATCCACTCCGGCGATGTGCCCAAGCAGCTGCACGGCAAACGCATCATCTCCCTCGACATGCCCGGAATGCTCGCGGGCACCCGCTACCGAGGCGACTTCGAAGAACGACTGACCGGGGCGCTGAATGAGATCGCCGAGGACGGAGACATGATCGTCTTCGTCGATGAACTCCACACCCTCGTCGGCGCCGGCGGCAACGGCGAAGCGAATTCGATGGATGCCGGCAACATCCTCAAACCGCGACTGGCGCGCGGCGATCTGCACATGATCGGCGCGACCACGCTCAAGGAATACCGCACGATCGAGAAGGATTCAGCTCTCGAACGCCGATTCCAGCCGGTGATCGTGGGCGAACCGAGCGTCGCCGATGCCGTGACGATCCTCGACGGACTCAAGGACCGCTACGCCGAATTCCACGAGGTCACCTACACCGACGAGGCGGTCCGGGCCGCCGTCGAACTCTCCAACCGCTACATCACCGACCGGTTCCTTCCGGACAAGGCCATCGACCTCATCGACCAGGCCGGTGCCCGGATGTCGCTCAAGCGCGGACCCGGTGTCGACATCGACGCCCTCAAGCTCAAGCTCTCCGAGCTCGAGGCCGAGAAGAAGTCCGCGATCGAGGTCGAGGACTACGAACGCGCCGGACGCCTGCGCGATGAGACCACCGAGGTGGCCGCCCGGATCGACACCGCGGAGAACCCGGGTGCCGACGCCGCGAAGACCGTTGCCGCCGAGGCGATCATCGACGACCAGGAGATCGCCCAGGTGGTCTCCCGTGCCACCGGAATCCCGGCGGCCCGGATGACGCAGAGTCAGAAGGTGCGCCTGGCGAACATGGAGGACGTCCTCCACGATCGTGTAGTCGGGCAGGACGAAGCGGTGACCGCGGTGTCACGCGCCATCCGCCGCAGCCAGACCGGGATGAGCGATCCCGACCGGCCGATCGGCAGCTTCCTGTTCCTCGGCCCCACCGGTGTCGGCAAGACCGAACTGGCCAAGGCGCTCGCACAGACCCTGTTCGATGACGAATCCGCGATGATCCGCTTCGACATGAGTGAGTTCGGCGAACGCCACACCGTGTCCCGTCTCGTCGGTGCCCCTCCCGGCTACGTCGGCTACGACGAGGCCGGGCAGCTCACCGAGCAGGTCCGCCGCCGCCCGTACTCGGTCATCCTCCTCGACGAGGTCGAGAAGGCCCACCCGGATGCGTTCAACCTGCTGCTGCAGGTCCTCGACGACGGACGGCTGACCGACGGTCAGGGTCGGACGGTCGACTTCCGCAACACCGTCATCATCATGACGAGCAACCTCGGTTCGGAGTTCATGTCCGGCACTCCGCTGGGCTTCGCCTCTGGTGCCGCCGAGGATGCGGAGAAGGACCTCAAGGCCAAGGTCATGGGTCGGCTCAAGGAGTTCATGCGTCCGGAGTTCATCAACCGCATCGACGACACCGTGATGTTCTCCCGTCTCGATCGTGAGCAGCTCCACGCCATCGTGGGCCATCAGCTCGAGGCTTCACGGCAGCGTCTCGAGGCTCAGGGCATCGGTCTCGATGTCTCGCCCGAGGCTCTCGACTGGCTCGCCGACGCCGGGTATGAGCCCGAATTCGGTGCCCGTCCGCTGCGCCGGGTGATCCAGCGCGAGCTTGATGACCGGATCGCCGATCTCCTCGTCACCGAGGCGGTTGGCGACGGTGGCCGGATCCGCGCCACCGTCGTCGACGGGGATCTCACGGTCACGCCCGAGGCCCGACAGGAGGTCATCACCGCCTGATCGCCGAGGCGGTCGTGCACCGACCGTCGAACCGAAGAGCCCGAGGTAGGAGGATCGCAGGTCCTTCACCCCGGGCTCTTCGTCTGCCGCGCGAATCACTGCGCCGCATAATGCGCTGTTCCGCACAAAGCGCTGTTCCGCAGAATCGCAGTGCAGCACGAAGCGCTGCACCGCACCGCTGAGCCCGACGGACGTTCTCAGCTCTTCACCGGCTGCTCCTCATTCGCGCCGAGGAGGCGGTTGAGGACGAGTCGTTCGCACAGCGTCCACGTGGTCGTCGTCGCCAGATAGAGAGCGGCAGCCAAGGGGACGAAGAGCGCGATCACTGCGGTGATGAAGGGCATGAAGCTCAGGGTCTTCATCACTCCCGACAGGTCCGGCATCGCCGGGGACTCGTGGCCTGATCGGGCCGGGGGAGCTGCGGGAGTCTCCGAGGCAGCGGGGGTGAGCAGGTGGCGGGAGAAGCCGGCGACGACGGCGATGAGCACGACGAGGATGAGGTAGACGGTCATCGCCGAACCGGTCAGCTCTCCGGCGCCGAGCAGCTTGACGAAGCTCGTGCTCAGGGGTAGTCCGAGGAACGTGTGTCCGAGCAGCTCATTGGTGTGCCCGCCGATCGTCGCGTTGATGAATAGTCCGTAGACGGCCATGAGCACGGGCATCTGTGCGAGCACCGGCAGGCACCCGGCGAAGGGGGAGGCGTTCTCCTCCTTGTACAGCTCCATGAGCTTCTGCTGCTTGAGCTCGGGCTGCTTCTTGTACTTCGTCTGAAGCTCGCTGATCTTCGGTGCGAGCCGTTTGCGGGTGATCCCGGCTTTGACCTGGGAGACTCCGACGGGGATGAGCACCGCCCGCACCAGAAGGGTGAGCACGATGACGGCCAGTGCGGCGCTGAAGCCGCCGGCTAAGGGTTCGAGGAACGAGCTGATGCCGGTGACCACGGTGTATGCGGCTTCGACGAGCAGGCGGATGGGGAGGAATTCATAGATATTCATCTGGGCTGTGTCCTAGGGACTGGGCGCACTGCGGCGCGGGTGAGTTGGGCCGAATGAGGCCATCACCGTGACGAGGCAGGAGGACACTTCGCGGACGGATGCACCGTCGGTCGGGGAGATTCCCCGCGCCGAGGCGGCACGCGGGTTCCGTGCGAAGGGCACCCGGGTCCCGTGCGAAACGACACCCGGGTCCTGTGCGAAACGGCACCCGGGTCCTGTGCGAAACGGCACCCGGGTCCCGTGCGACAGCGCGGGGGAAGCGTCGTTCAGGCGATGGCGTGAACGACGCCGGTCGGCGCTCTGGCCAAAGCCGTACCCGGAGTGCCGGGTTCTTCGGGCATCCGGAACTCGCGCACACTGCTGCGCATGTCCGGCAGCGACGGTGGACGCGTCGACAGCGACAGCACGCGCAGCAGAGCGATGCTCGCCCAGGCAGCGATCGGCGTCAGCAGGGCCGCGCCGAGGAGAGCCAGAACGATGAGATGAATGGGGGATTGGGGAACGACCGAGTCGAGATCGGAAGACAGCACGACGACGAGCAGCTGCAGAGTCAGCCACATATTCGCAATCATCTCGTCCCCTTTCCTGTGCGTCGATGCTAGCACGCGAGCCCGCGTGGCGGTCTCAGTCCTGCGCGTCGGCGGCGAGGTCCGGATCTCGGGCGAGACGCACGAGCGCGGCCGCGAACCCGGCGAGGTCCTCTTCGTCGACCAATGCGGCCAGCTTCTCGTCCTGCTCAGGCAGACCGGCCGTCTTCGCGCCCTTGCGGACGAGCGGGTCGAAGGCGGGCCTCACCGAGGGCCAGACCTGCTGGACCTCTCGGAGGAAGATGGACGCCCCGGTCGGACCGATCCCGGTGAATTCCTGCAGGAGCTTCGCAATCCGGCGAGGCTGCCCCTCGGCCTCATCGCGCAGCTTCCGCAGGTCCCCGTCCCAGCGGTCGATGAGCAGACCGGCGGCCTCGGACAGACGGGTGGCGGTGCTCTCGTCGTACCGCCGATAACCACCGCGTCCGAGCGCATCGACTCGCTGTTGCCACGTGCTCGCGCGCAGGCTCTGCGGAGTTCTCCACTTCGCCGAGAACAGTTCGCGCGCGCTCGCGAGGGCGATGTCAGAGCTGATGCGCGTCGACAGGAGCAGGCTGAGGACGAGCAGCTGCCACAGCGGGGCCGGCTTGTCCCGGAGAGTGATCGAGGCCTCCGCGGCGAAGGTGCGACCGTGCGCATCGAAGAGGCGGCCGGCCCGATCTCGCTGTGTACTCATGCGGCCGATCCTATGTCCGAGGCCGGTCGAAGAGTCAAGGGTCGCCGGTGCCTCAGCTGCCGGTGTTCGTCCGCTCACAGCGGCACCGTCCCGCTTCCAGCGGATTTGTGCCCGATACGCCGTCACCAGGTCGCACAGTTGAGGCATGCACACACGATCCGCAACCAGCCCACCGATGTTCTCCGACGCCGACGAGTCTCCGCCGACGACCACGATCCCCGAATCCCAGCGCATGCTCTACGCCTACCGATCCGTCGTCTTCAACGGAGAGCTGCGCGACGAGAACGGAATGGAGATCATCTCCCGCCTCGTCCTCCTCTCCGCCGAGGATCCGCGATCCGATATCCACCTGTGGATCAATTCTCCGGGCGGATCCGTGCCGATGATGCACGCGATCGCCGACACCATCGCCGCCCTGCCCAATGATGTGGTCACGATCGCCTTCGGGTGGGCTGCCTCGGCGGGGCAGTTCGTGCTCAGCATGGGCACGACAGGGAAACGTCTCGCCCTGCCTCGCGCTCGTATCCTCCTCCACCAAGGCTCGGGTGGGATCGGCGGAGCCGCCGCCGACATCGAACTCCAAGGCGACGACCTCCGAGAGGTCCGGGACTCCGTCCTGCAACGGATCGCCGAGGCGACCGGGAAGACGCACGAACGCATCTTCGAAGATTCACTGCGGGACCGGTGGTTCACCGCCGAGGAGGCGATCGAGTACGGACTCATCGACCGGGTCCTCACTTCCCCGGCCGACCTGCACGCCCAGATCGGAGGAGGGCGATGAGCCAGTACACGATTCCCAATGTCGTCGACCGCTCCGGGGGCAGCGAGAAGATCGTCGACGTGTACTCGCATCTGCTCGGCAACCGCATCGTCTACCTCGGCGTGCCCATCGACGACGGAGTGGCGAACACGATCATCGCGCAGCTGCTCCACCTCGATTCGAGCAGCCGGGATCTGCCGATCAGCATGTACATCAACTCCCCGGGCGGGTCACTGACCGCGATGACTGCGATCTTCGACGCCATGCACCACATCGGCGCACCCGTGGCCACCACCTGCGTCGGGCAGGCGGTCGCGGATGCGGCCGTGCTCCTGGCCGCAGGAGAGCCCGGTCAGCGGGCGATGCTCGCACATGCCCGCGCAGTGCTGCGTCAGCCGCATGCCGAAGGTGCACGGGGCACGATTCCCGACCTCATCGTCGCCGCAGACGAGATCGTCCGACAGCGCCGAGAAGTCGAAGAGATGCTCGCCGGCAGCACAGGGCGGACCCCGGAGCAGATCCACCGTGACTTCGATCGCGACCTCGTCCTCGACGCCCAGGCGGCACGGGACTTCGGACTCGTCGACGTCATCCTCTGACTCCCTGCTCCCGCCGAGGTGGTCGGAAGTACTCCCCGAGGATGACGACGGCGTCGAATGCAATGGTCGTACGCATCGGCACTGCGGTCGTCTCACCTGCGATCTTCTTCGCGGCGAGGCGGCCGGGACCGCGCGCGGCCGCACTGGCAGGACTTGTCCTCCTCGACATCATCACCCTCAACCGACGCCGGTGGCGGCAGGCCGGGGGACCGCCGTGGGCGAATGCGGCACGAGAGGGGACGAGGAGCGCCGAGGCGACCCTGGCGCAGCGTTTCGCCGAAGGCGACATCGAGGAAGCCGAATACCGCGCCCGCCTCGAGGTGCTGCGGGCGAATCGGCTCGAGGCCGGCAACGGCTGAGTCGTTCAGGCAGCCAGAGCGAGCCGCACCTGACCCGCTGCCGGCGGCGAGGGTGCGGCCCGCGTCATATCGGCGGCGGAGAGGAGCGTGGTCGCGGAGACTCCGGAGGTCATGCCGACAGCCGCGAGCACGAGGATCTGCGGCAGCTGCATTCCGAGGACCGCTGCGACGGCCTCGATGACCTCCGACGACGGGTCCTTGAGTCCGCGTTCGATCTCGGAGAGAAACTGGGTCGAGACCCCGGACCGTTCGGAGACCTGTGCCAGGGTGAGACCCATGTCGGTGCGGCGCAGTCGGAGTGCGCGGCCGAGCGCCTCACGCCACAGCAGCGGCGGGGTCGGACTGTGCGGGAGCATGTGGGTCATGTGGTGAGCCTACGATCTGCAGGGCCGCCTCGGCGAGAGCTTCTGCTCTCAGCAGAGAAGGAACTTCGACGTGAAGTGACTCACAGGCATTGCGGAATCGGCAGTCAGTTAAGTTAGGCTGTCCTACGTTAATGTCGAGGAGTCGCATCAGGCTCCGACCACTGTCGAAAGGACAGGAATGTCAGTTCCTCACAGCCGCCGGGCCGTCATCGCCGGAGCGCTCGTTGCGCTCTCGCTCACCGCCACCGCCTGCGGACAGGGATCGCAGTCCGCGGAGGAATCCGGGTCTGCCGATTTCGAGACCGTGACGATCAAGCACGCGCTGGGAGAGGCGGTCATCGAGTCCGAGCCCGAACGCGTCGTCACCCTCGGCCAGGGATCGACGGAGACCGCGATCGCGTTGGGCAAGACTCCGGTCGGTATGGAGGAATATGCCTGGGGCAGCGACGACACGGGGTACATGCCGTGGATCTATGAAGCCGTGAAGGACAGAGGAGAGGAGCTGCCCAAGCAGTTCCAGGGCGACACGGAACTCGACGTCGAGGCCATCGCCGAACTCGAACCCGATGTCATCCTCGCCCCCTGGTCGGGTGTGACCGCTGAGCAGTACAAGCAGCTCGATGACATCGCCCCGACCGTGGCCTACCCGAAGCAGCCGTGGACGATCGAATGGGATGAGCAGATCACGACGATCGGGAAAGCGCTCGGTCAGGAAGAGGAGTCCGAGGGCCTCGTCGACGACATCAAAACCCAGCTGAAAGAGGCCAAGCGGGACGAGTACAAGGACCTCACGTTCTCCTACGTCTACAACTCGGGGCCCGGCACACTCGGTGTCTTCTATCCCTCCGAGCAGCGCGTGGCAATGGTCTCCGCGCTCGGATTGACCCCGGACCCGGTCATCGACGAGCTGAAGAAGGACTACGACGAACCGGGCACGGACTCGGCACTCATCGGTCTGGAGAATGCCGACAAGCTCAACGACTCGGACCTCATCTTCACGTTCTACTCCGATGCGAAGAACAAGAAGGAAGTGGAGTCCCAGGGACTGTACGCAAACATTCCCGCCGTCAAATCCGGCGCCGTCGTGGCATCAGAGGACCAGGCCTTCGTCACCGGGTCCTCGATCATCAACCCGCTCACCGTCCCGTGGACTCTCGAGCGCTACGTGCCGATGATCGACAAGGCAGTGAAGAAGCTCGACAAGTAGAACAGGGGGCCGGCCGGGAAGCAGGGCGTGCTCAGTCGAGCGCGCTCAGCTTCTGCCAGTCTTTCCAGCTGTAGACCCAGTCGGAGATGTCGCTGTCCTGAGTCGACAGGCTCACGTGGGAGCCGGTGATCTCGACGGGGTCGCCGAAGATCGCCGAATCGAAGTACTGCTTCGCCCGTTGGGTCGAGAGGTTGATGCAGCCGTGGGAGACGTTCTGCGAACCTTGGACGCCGGTCGACCAGGGGGCGGCATGGATGAATTCGCCGTTGTTGTGGATGCGCACGGCCCACTGCACATCGGTCTCATAGTCCCACTGCTCTGACTTCATCGTGTAGTCGGCGGCCTTCGACATCACCACGTGGGTGCCGTTGTACGACGGAGATTTCGGGGCGCCGAGGGATGCGGGGAAGTCCATCACCTCTTTGCCGTCACGGGTGACGACCATGCGGTGGGTCTTCGCGCTTGCCTCGACGACCTGTTTGCGGCCGATCTCGAAATCGAGGGTGAGGTCGTTCTGCCCCACGCTGTTCTCGCCCGTGGGCACATTCTTCAGCGGCACGTCGACGGAGACCTTCGAATGGGCGGGCCAGAACTCCTTCGGGCGGAAGTGCAGTCGGGACTGCGGATCGTCGTACAGCCATCCCCAGGACCCTTCGACCTTGCGCTCCTTGCCGTCCTTGTCGGTGACCTTCACCGAGAGTCTGCGTTCCACATCGTCGCGGAAGTCTTCGGACACGGTGGAGCCGAAGCTGAGGATGATGGGAGCGGCGACGCCGACCGTCTGATCGTCGGCGAGCGTCGTGCGCACCGACATCGGCGCGGCGGTGGTGGCACCGACGGCCACCGTGGTCTTGAGCTCGGCTTCGTCCCCGTCTGGTGTGGTGGCGGTGGCCTCCACGGTGTACTCGCTGTCGGCGACGAGATCATAGCGGGAGATCCAGGCGGCGGACTCTGCAGGGGCGGTGACCGCCTCGGCGCCGTCCTTGTCTTTGGTCTCGCCCGAGGCGGCCTCGGATGAGGAGCTGTCGCTCGGTTCGGAAGACGTGGACGTCGGGGTCGAAGAGCCCGCCTGCGCATCGTCATCGGTGTCGAGGGTGGTGCCGGAGACGTCGAAGAAGGTGCCCGGGTCGGCGGTGATGCGGGGGTGCTCCTGCTCGGTGACGGAGACGTCGGTGAGGGTGGCGTTCTCGACGGCGATGCCGATGCGCTGCCCGGCTTCGAGATCGAGCTCGTCACCGGATTCGACGACCTCTCCGAAAGCGTCGCCGGTCGGGATGGCTGCCGGTGCTGATGCGCTCGGGGCCGCGGTGGATGTCGCCTCATCGGTGGGCGGGGAAGACGGGGCCGCCTCGGCGGCGGTCTCGGCCGAGTCGTTCGTGATGGCACCGACGCGGAAGACGGGATCGGCGGCTGCCTCGGCGGTCTTCGCATCTTTGCGAGTCGCGTCGGGGTCGGAGCTCGACGGCGTGCACGCCGTGAGCAGGGCAAGCACCGAAAAGGCGGCAATAGCCCCTTGGATCTTCTTGGGCAACAGGGAACCTCGTTCGAACACAGGGATGAGAGCTGCGAACAATGGTAATGAAGTGAAATCACGAAAGTATTAACGAAAGCGCTTCTCAACCCTGGAAATAGGCGACCGCGGGGCATTGTCGGCGGGACTGACCTGGGCCGACGGGGGAAAAGGGGAGTTGTGAAATTGTGATCTTCAGGCAAAAAGGACTCCCCGTGCACCCGCCAGAGCTCGCTTACCCTTGCTGCCTTCCGGCCCTGGGGGAGTTCACAAGATGACGCCGCACGGGGAGCCAGCGACCAGTCTAGTCGAGAGCGACCTCGGCACACAAAACGAGTGGGCGGGGCCAGAAGCTCGCGAGGCAGCGGGACCTGCCGTGGGCAGGGTTCTTCACCCGCAGGACGTGGGATGGTTCACACTCGGCCACTGCGATTTCGCATTGTCGTCACGACTCGGATAAGCTGGCTCGCGGAGGATTCGCCTAGTGGCCTATGGCGCTCGCCTGGAACGCGGGTTGGGTTAACGCCCTCAGGGGTTCGAATCCCCTATCCTCCGCAGTTAGAAGCCCCCGGGAAACCGGGGGCTTCCGCTTATTTCCGGGGCAGATGGGGGTCCGGCGGTGCTGGCCGATTCCCGTCGCATCCCGGCGATTCCTGGAATCATGTGGTCAAAATGTGGTCACGGTACGGGCGCGGCTGGCTGGGACTGAGCGGCTGACAGTGAGGTAAAGCAGCCTCGGACCCGGGTATGGCCCGAACGACGCAACGGAAGCCCGAGCCTCTAGCGGCTTATCTTAGACCTTGAGAGTACGGACCTCTTTCGTACGGTCGGCGCTCGTTTGAGCGCGGCGCTGCTGTTGCCTTGATGCTACTAGGGTGTGTCTCTTAATTGGTTCTGAGTGTCAGGACCGTCTCCGCGTGTTGGACTCCGCTGGCGACGGCTGAAGTCACCAGGGTGGACCTAGTTGGGCACTACAGGCTAACTTGTACTAGGAGTGTTGTCATCTCACAGTGAAGGAGTCCCCACCATGCGTAGTAGTCGCACTGCATCACTCGCCGTCCCGGTCGTAGCCCTCATACTCGTCCTCGTCGGATGCTCGGGAGGGGGTGATGATGCCGCTGGCGGCGACTCAGGTGATGCATCGCCTGAGGAATGGTTCGCACAGAATTGCCCCTTAGAGCTGTCTAGCACGGACAAGAGCGAAACCTTGGCGATGGTCCAAGGACCGGTCGCGATGGACCCGCAAGACATGAGCGCTGACACGAGGGAGAGCGAACTCGCGCTCTACACATACGATGAGTCCACTGCCTCGGCGGAGGTAGCTGGTGAGCTAGGTAGTGACACTCCGTTTTGCTACAAGGCGAATCAAGAGGGGGTGGAAGGGTCGGACCCTACTTCCGAATCCGATTATGACATTCCTTTGTATCCCGTTTCGATGCCTGACTCGGACTCGGTCTACATTGAAGGCGACATGGCAGAAGGGATCGCTTTCGAGAAGGAGGAAAAGCAACTCGATGGTGTCAGCATGGTGATTCCCGAAGAGTTGGCTGATATCGACTCGGCTATCGACAACGTTGCCGATGACCAGGTGGAGTATTGCGACTTGCAGGGGAGTCTCTGCGGCGGCTAAACGGAATGTCCGGGATACGGGGAGTCATGGCTATAGAGGCTGTGACTTCCCGTTTTTTTGCTTTTTGTGGCAGCACTCTTAGGCGGCCATCAGAATCTTCAAGATGTTGGACCCGAGCCTGTCCTGGCATTGCTCTTGGTGAGTCAGGCGATGCGTAGCGTATAGCCGCAACGAACGCGCCCCCAGGCGCGAGCAGTTCGCGGCGGGAGTCTACGAGGGGGTTCAGGGCACAGTGTCGAAGCTCGCACGGACTGACAAGCAGGAACATCCTCAGAGGCAGGATGAGCCCGAGATTGGCTGACGATAATGGTGAAATGAGAACCCCCGAGGCCGTGGCCCCGGGCGTTCTCATTCGATGACGTCAGGATCACTGTGCGATCCAGTCGTCGTTGCTGTCGCGCATGTAGTCGGAGACCTCGCCTCCGATGCCGATCGTGCCATCGGACATCACCGACATCTGGATCTCGGCGAATGTGCTGATCCTCTTGTCATCGATGTCATCGTTGTCCGGTGTGCTGTAAATCGGCAGTTCCACATTGGTGGCATGATCCGGGTCGGTCTCCGAGGCAGAACAGTTGTCGACGACGGTCATCGTCGACAGGTCGTCGCTGATACAGGTTCCCGACTTGGGGGCAGACTCATCCAGCTCGGAAGCCGAACGGACGTCGTCCTCATTCTCGCCCATCGCCCTGGGGATGACTTCGACCTCGGTCATTCCCAGCTGTTCGTTGATCTTAAGGTGCCGGTAGAGGACGTCTTCTCCGCTGTTGTAGGGGTTGACATACTTGTCGGCGTCCCAATCGACAGCCTGGCCGAAGAAGCTGCTGTAGTTCTTGGAGATCTGCTCGTCTTCGACACCGTCGGCCTTTTCCTTCTTGATGTCCTAGGCGATCCATGCGACGAGGCCCTCAGCACCGGTGACAGAGTCTCCCTGGTCATTGACCTTCTTGAGCAGGAGTCGCAGCTTATGGTCATTCTGACCGAAGGGATCGACGGTGCTGGTGATCGATCCGGGCTGACCGTCTGCGTAGTCGAGATCGAGGTCGACCGCGCACAACTTAGCGTCATCGAGGTCGTGGGCCGTGGCGGTGAAGCCATCGGGGATTGTTCTGTTGTCGGCCCAGGGGCGACCTCGTCGGCCGACTCTGGGTGGGAAGAGCTGCGCGATGGTCTCCCACATGGAGCCTGAAAGTTGAGTACGAACAGTTACGGGATCCACGATTCCATGTCAGAACTCCAATTTTAAGGAGACACGCTCTAGTCATTTCCTGAGCAACTCGGTCAGGTCTTCCAATAATTCATTACTGCGTTTTGACTGCTTCGCCGTCTGAATAGTGGCAACAGAGAACTCCAGGATTAGTCTGACCAGTATGAGCCAGATTAGTGGTACGCAGATACCTCCGACTAGGCCGAGGAAGAAATAGCCTATTTCGTCTTGGTTCTGGCTTACCTCCAGACCAATCAATATTGCGACCAAACCGGTAATGCCAGCCACGACTATGGAAATACGGTAGAGGATGCTCGCCCAGTGAACACTGATATATGTATTAAACGAGGCGTCAACTAAAGCATCAAAGAACCTCGCTTGCTTTCTGCGCATGCCAGAGCCTGACGCCGTTTCCTGATCTGCAGAGGCTACTGTCGGTGGTGTGGAAGGGGTGACTCGGGGATTGAAGAATTGTTTTGTCCCCGTCGCCAGGTGATTATCTCCTGCGGGCGTTTGCGGTGCTGAAGCGTTCGGGTCTCTACAATCATCCAGAATTAGGCCGCTGGCAACGGCGTGTTTGTATTCTCTCTCTGTGGGATTCCTGCCATTCTGAATTTGAAAATGAGATAGCCACTGTTCGTAATGTGCTCTGTTGTCGCTCGAAGATCTCGCTTCCGCACTCTTTTGATTGATCCAATGTGCTAATTCTGGATAGCACTGAGGATGCCGTAGTATCGATGGCCAAAGGTCATGACGGTGTTCAGCCAGTAGCGCTAGTGTGGTCGGCTCAATGTTCGAATCGGCAAAATTGGAAGCGCTGAAGCTGGATAGATGGCGAATTGCTTGTTCAGTAAGCTCCCGCTCATCGTCGCCAGGGTGGTCTGCATTCTGGTTACTACCCATGTGTAAAGAGCCTTCCTTTATCCGACGGGAAGATTGGTTTCGTGGCGGTCCGGTGCAACTCAGACAAAAGCTGCTACGTGTGATCAAATTCTTGTTTGATATTTCTATTCATTATTTCTTTGTCTTATCAATCTCCGCCAGGATGGAGGTCTTCCATGTTGCCCGACTGCCATTCTTGATTTTTAACTTCTTCATCATTTTTGAATATGGTCAGACCCAGGTAATTGATCTTATAAGAGGTCGATCCATTTTCTGCCGTAAGGGTTGTGCCGGACGAACCGTTGGAGACGGTTGCCGGAAACACTACGTAGCCGAGCTCGTCACTGCCACCGACGTAAGTACTTTCATCTGAATTAGGAGATATATCGCATATTCGAACCGTATACTCCGCCGTAGTACCCATATACGCCTCGGACTGTCCCTCTGGGCAAGCTCCTGTGGTTTCGGGGTCTGAGGCAACAGTTTCGTCTGGTGTGGACTCCGATTCCTGGGCAGGACTCTGTTCTGTGCTTCGCGATGTATCTGCAGGACGAGCTTCCTGCGTCGGAGATGCCGAGCTGGGTGGTGCTGCTCTGTGTTCTCCTTGACTGACTCCGCTGGGGAGGACCTTGACAATGATGAAAAACGCGGCAAGCCCGAGCGCAAGAATGCTCAGCGCGATGATCATTGCAGGTTTCGTGATTGCGTAGGTTCTGGTCTTAGCATTCCTGCTGGTTTCACGATTCGGCTCAGAATCTGTAGACCGGAAGTCTGATGAGGGTGGAGGTGGAGGCTTATCCGATAAAGGCTGATGCTGTTGTGGTCGATGAGAGTCCGATTCGTTCATTGGGGTTTCACCATCGTCATTCATTCTCGTATTCTTCGCACTTTTCTTGAATATCAACGGGAAGAAGTGGTTTGTCGCAAAGAGCATCGCGGATTGCGTCGTCGGAATCGTCGTCTTCTGATTCGTCGGAACTCTCGCTGTCTTCTTCGTCACCTTCGTCAGCGGCATCGTCCGGAACTGCGTCTGGTGGCGGCTGGATATTTGGTAAAGGATCGGGTTCAGCTATTCCGAGCGAGTCGAGGAGTGTTTTTGTCGTTTCAGGCATCTCTTGCTGCAATGAGTCGTGCGCAGGAGAAGCGTCTTCCTCCTCTTCCGTGTACGTCCGCTCCTCTTGGGGCGCTTCGTACAACTGAAGGAAGATCGCAAAGTCCCGATTCCAAGTGAACCGGTTTGCTTGCACGGAAAAGAGTCCGGAACCAAGATCGTCATCGCTGATACTCGAAGTAATTTCCCACGCAGCGGACTGGTACCCCTCGTCCGCCAAAGCATCAAATTCATATGGGTCCTGTTGGACGGAAGAACTGGTCTGGCTAGAGGAGAATGTCTCACAGTTGGGCACTGATGCTTGAATCCCTGACACCAGGCTCTGGAGCTGTGTTACGTCGGCGTCGGCGTCGGTTTCGGTACTGTGGAAAATGTAAGCTCGATGCTCTTGAAAGAGCGTATCCGCCTCGGGCTGGGACTTCCATTCGACCATTGCACCAGTCACGTTCTCGGGGAACTCGAACTCGCCACTGAGCAGGTCGCAACTAGCTAGATCGGCAGATTCGATGGCCGGATCATCTCGAGCGATCGTGCGTACTGTCTCCCCCCACTCGCCAGAAGCGGAAATCGCCTCTTCAGTAGCGGTCTGTGCGTCATTGGGCAACGGTGAAGTCTCTTCATCGGCGAGTTGGCGAAGCGCTTGAACCATCCGATCATAGAGAGGATCTTCACTTGATTGCGATTCACGGGCTTCTGTCTCTTCCGTCGGCGGAGAGTCTTTGGTTTGCGAACGGAAATATAACGCGGAGAGTATGAGCGCGAGCGTGATGACCGAAGCCCCCACAATAACGGCAATTGATCCTGTATTTCGAGGAGAGTTCATGCATACCAGTTTCGAGTTGAGTTGTGGGGGCGTGATGTGTTCAAAGGCAATGCGGAGGTGCGTCTTCGTCGGACAACATCGTTTCGTGTGGTTACGGTTCGGCTGAATAACAACTCGGGATTTCGTCGGAACGTGGCAGTGGTTGCTGTTCGTGTGGGTATCACACTCTTCAGTCTCGACATACAAACTCCTGAGGTCTAGACAGGCTGGCTGCTACAAGCTGGTCGCGGCGATCAAGCTACTTTGCCACGATATCCATCAAAGCACTGCAATGCTAGTAATAGGTGCTATATGCGACGTTTTCTAAACAACGGGCCAAGTTAGTCCGTCCGAACGGTCGGGAACGGGCGCAAGTTGCACGATGAGCCAGCGGCACCAAGTTGAGGGCAAGATGTACCTCCCTGTGCGGCTGTGAACACGCTCTGATGGCGTGAGTCCACCGTTGCCGGTCTGGGTTTTCGATTGGATGCCCTACGGCGCGCTTGGTCGAGTTCTGTTCGCCTGTATTTGTCGCTCAGACACTTGTAACAAGCGGCACGAAGATCATGGCGGCCTGGTGGGTTATTGGCCGGAAATATCGTTTGGTTCCTCCTCTCGGCGTTTTGAAATGGCAGTCCAGTTCTATGCAGAACGACGTGGATTTGACGTCTGTGACCGGTTGATGCCATCGAATCGGCTTAGAGTGCGATCAGCTCTCACGATTCTCTCCCGAGTCCTAGATCACTCAGTCGGATCACTGGAACCAAATATACATGGTGTTAGAGGAGTGTTGCTCGCAGACCATGTCAACGTGGGATTGGAGGCTCTGCGGAATGAAGCGTGGTGACTGAGCAGTAGTCCAGTCGGTGTGTCGATGAGGGCAACGAAGGATCGGAGCCCCCATCATCGGAAGTGACGAAACAACCCACCGATGGAGACTCCGACCGTG
>NZ_RHFG01000034.1 GCF_004745485.1 Brevibacterium sp. S22 | reverse complement strand
ACCGGTTCTGGGAACACGGGTGAACTTCCGGAGGTTCTCATCTGAGGCAACGACCCTGCTGTGCCGGAGGTTTTCCTCTGAGGCAACGATGTTTCTTTCCCGGAGGTATTGCAATGAGGCTTCAGGGGCCCTGGTCAGGGGGAACAATGGTGTCTTCACTCTTCCGAGCAAGGAGCCCGTGTGCCCGCCACTGTCTTTGACCTGCCTTCCCGACTGTCCGCTAAAACGACCGCGGATCTCATCGCCGCCGATGATCAGCACTTCGCCCGCATCGCCAGTCAACTCGACCGTGAAGCCGCCACTCTCGAGGCCCGCCTCGCTGACCTCCGCCGGTCCTCTGGAGGTGGCGGCGAAGCAGCACTCGAACGGGACACCGCGATCCACCGACTGTCGTCCGAGCTGAACCTGCTGCGCCGCTTCGACCTCGATGTCTGCCTGGGACGAATGGTGTTTGCTGAGTCCGGAGACACCGTCTACATCGGTCGTATCGGCTTGCGCGACGAGGATGGGCGCGCCCTGCTCATCGACTGGCGGACGCCCATGGCCAAGCCGTTCTTCGCCGCCACACTCGCCTCCCCGATGGGGTTGTCCACACGGCGCCGCTATCGCTGGGCGAACGGCCTGATCTCGGACTACTGGGACGAACGATTCACCTCGGCGACCGTCGACGACACTGCGTCCCTGGACGATCAGTCGGCGTTCATCGCCTCACTGGGCACGAGCCGTTCAGCGAAGATGCACGATGTCCTCTCCACCATCCAGACCGACCAGGACGCGATCATCCGTGCCCCGGCCGATGCGCCGATGGTCGTCGACGGAGGGCCCGGGACCGGAAAGACGGTGGTCGCCCTGCACCGTGCCGCCTACCTCCTCTACAGCGACCCCAGCATCGTCAGGGGCGGAGGACTGCTCTTCATCGGCCCCAACCACACATATCTGTCATATGTCGATGACGTTCTGCCCCGCCTCGGCGAAGACGGTGTCCGTCTGTGCACGCTTGACGACCTGATCCAGGAGAGGCCCACCGACGATGACGACGATGACAGCACCGTCCTCAAGGCGAATCTGAACCCCGGTGCGGTCATCGACCGAGCGGTGAGCATCTACGAGGAACCGCCCACCACCGCCATGGTCATCGACACTGTCAGCGGTGACCTCACGGTCACACCAGGCGATTGGGCGGCGGCATTCACCTCGATCGATGCGGACGTCGATCACAACTCGGCTCGTGATCAGATCTGGGACGAACTGCTGGAGATTCTCACCGAATCGGTCGTCGATGCCGATGAGGACGCCGAACCGCTGGAGGTTCGCCGCTTCCTCAGTCAGGACCCCGACCTGCGAGCAACCCTGACCGCCGTCTGGCCGATCCTCGACCCCTTGGACATCGTGGGCGATCTGTGGAGCGTTCCGGCCTATCTGAGCCTGGCCGCTCCCGACCTGACCGAGACGGAGACTGCATGCCTTCAGCGCGCCGAACCCAGAGCCTGGACGAAAGCCGATGTCCCGCTCATCGACGCTGCCAGGCGCCGCATCGGCGATCCGGCCGATCTGCGCAGGAGGCGGCGTGCTGCGTCGGAGGCCGCGGCCGAACAGGCTCGGATGGCCGACGTCGTCGACGACCTCATCGCCGCAGATGACAGCGAACTGATGCAGATGACGATGCTCAAGGGCGACGATCTGCGAGGCGCACTGGACAACCCCTCAGGGCGAGAGACTCCCAGCACTGATCGTCTGGCCGGACCCTTCGGCCACATCATCGTCGACGAGGCGCAGGAGCTCACCGATGCACAGTGGCACATGCTCCTCGACCGGTGTCCGTCGAAGAGCTTCACCATCGTCGGCGATCGGGCGCAGGCACGACACGGATTCGCCCAGAGCTGGGACGAGAGGATGAGCGAGCTCGGCCTCACCGTCAACGAGGTCCATCTCAGCATCAACTACCGCACCCCCGCTGAGGTCATGGCCGCGGCAGAGCCGGTGATCCGTGCCGTCCTCCCGCATGCAAACGTCCCGCAGTCGGTGCGGGATTCAGGAAGTGCAGTCGGATCCTGCAGTGTGGACGAAGTGTCATCACTGGCCGGCACGTGGTTGGACTCTCACCGCGAGGGAACCGTCTGTGTCATCACAGTGTCACCGGCCGCGTGGAGCTTCGCGGAGGCTGAGAGAGTCAGCGTAATGGCTCCTGCCGAGGTCAAAGGATTGGAATTCGATCTGGTGATTCTCGTGGACCCGGACGGTTTCGGCACCGGAATACAGGGTGGTGTGGATCGTTATGTGTCGATGACCCGGGCGACCGCTGAGCTGGTGATAGCAACGGACGGTGTGCCTCCGAGTCGTCAGCGGGGAGCCGTATACAAATAGTCGGCGCAACGGTTGATTGTTGGATTGAGCGGCTGCCAGTTGCAGTAGTCGTTTGCAAAAAACCAGGGCAGAATTCAACCGCCACCGCGGCAACCAACATCAATTCAACTGGTGGAATTGTCGCGGTGAGCCTATCCCGCAATGACAACTAAACGCTTGCCCGCAAGGTCAGTGCGTGTCCAGGCGGATTCGATCTGACTCAGCGGCACGCGCTCGATGTTAAACACGAGTTCGCCGTCATGTGCCCAGCCTGCGGCCCGTTTGTAAGCGGCAGCCATCGACTCAGGTCCGAGCCCCTTGGTGGCACCGACGAGTTCGACCCCGGAGGTTCGCACGGCGGCGGCAGGGACAGTAAGAGATTCACCCGCACTGGATCCGACCTGGACGATTCGCGTCGGCTTGACGAATCCGAGTTCTTCCGGAGTCAGCGCATGAAGTAATAGTTCTGCGGGCCTGCCCCAGAGGAAGTCAAGCACGATATCGTAGCCGTCGCCCGAGTGCTCTCGGAACGCTGCCACAAGTTCCTCATCGGAAACCGCGGTATTGATGGTCGCATCAGCACCTAGCAGAGCCGCCTCGCGCAGGGCGTCCTCGCGTCGCCCAGTCGCGACGATCCGGCCAGCACCGAGTTTGCGCGCAATCTGAACGGCGAGGCGTCCGGCCACGCCAGTAGCTCCTTGTACGAGCACTGTCTTTCCCGGCTCGAAGTCACCTGCAGTGCTGATCGTGAAACCGGTAACAGCAGAGGCAAGAACAACGGCGACAGCCGGTTCGAGGCCATCCGGTACGGGGGACACATGCTCTTCAGCCACGACAACACGCTGGGCAAGTGCGCCGTAAGGTGGACGTACTCCGCCAAAACCGACCAGCGTTCCATCCTGCAGCGTTCCCACACCGTCGAAGCAGGGAATAGCTGGCAACGCCTGGGCAAATGCACCGGAGGAGAAGTGATGTCCTGCAACGATTTCGCGATCCAGGTTCTCAACCGCGACTGCCTTGACATCGATCATCACCTCGCCATCGCCGGGAATGGGATCGGGAAAGTCTTCGTAACGCGGGAGGTTGCCAATCTCATGAACCACAGCAGCCTTCATCTCACTCCTCTCTAACACCGTTAGATACGTTACTCTAACAGCGTAAGAGGCAATTCGGAAGGGACTACTGTGGCGCTCAATCAAGACCTGATCGTACGAGAGGCATTTGCACTTCTCGATGAGGATGGACTGGACGGACTGACCCTGCGTCGACTTGCCTCCCGTCTCGACGTACAGGCTCCGACCTTGTACTGGCACATCCGCAATAAGGCTGAACTACTCGCCCACCTCGGCGATGGCATCCTCTCCCCTCTCAACACCCTCCCCGACTCGATGTGCGTCGACTGGCGGGAGTGGCTGCTCGACGCCGCCGTTCGGTTCCGAGCCGCGCTGCTTGCCCACCGCGACGGGGCTCGGGTTGTATCCGCGGCACAGCTATCACCAGCAATGGCCGACTTCTCGGAACACGTGATGAGCGTTCTCGTCCCCCACATGCCTCTGCACCAAGCTCGGTTGCTCGTTCTCCTCATTGAACGATTCACTCTGGGTGTTGCCCTTGAAGAACAGTCTGGTGCCGTCGACTCCAGTGCCGCCTCGCCCCTTGAAGCGAGTGAGATCGCTGCGCGATACCCACTCCTCACCAAGGCGATTGCCGATTACTTCGCCGACGGTGCCACCCTCGAGGATCTTTACCGAGAGAGTCTCCAACTCATCCTCGCCTCACTCGCCGACTGATCTGAAAACGCAACACATCAGTCGGGACTGACGATCGTCGTCCGTGAGCTTTGGTGCGCCCGGTGTGTATCTGTGTTCGCAGACTACTCCGCCTGCTCCCGGTGTCCACGGAACGAATGGGTGGTGTGCAGCTGTACGGACACTGCGGTCCCGGTTCGGTATCTCGACAGGTCCGAGTTTGGCCTTGGCGTGATTGCAGGGGCACGACGCCTCGGTGTCACGGAATCCGCATTCGCTTAAGGCCTGAAATCGGTAGTCTGAGTTCATGGAACGACAGAGATTTCACACCACCGGAGGTCGCGAACGCAACGTCGCCGAGGCGGCCCGCCCCGGAGAGGACGAGTTCCGCGTCGATATCGAACGGATCCGGTTCTCCCCGTTCTTCTCCCGCCTGGCCTCGGTCACCCAGGTCATCCCGCAGGCCGGCTCCGGTACCGTCATCCATAATCGGCTGACCCATTCGCTCAAGGTCTCCGCGGTGGCCCGGTCGATTGCGATCACGTTGAATAACGCTGACGAACGGACCCGCGAAACGGTCAGCCACCTCGGCGGCTGTGATCCAGTTGTCGTCCAGGCGGCCGCGGCCGCCCACGATCTGGGGCACCCACCGTTCGGCCACCTCGGCGAGAAGGAACTCGATCGGGTGTCGCGGCAAGTGCTGCGCCTCGATGACGGGTTCGAGGGGAACGCGCAGACGTTTCGGATTCTCACTGCCCTCGACAGCTGTGAGGCCACGGCGCGCGGTCTCAACCTCACCCGTGCGATTCGGGCCGCGGTGCTCAAGTATCCGTGGGAGCGCGGGGAATGGCGTGGGGATCAGGCATCGTCGGCGGCGCGGATGCCGCGCGGGGTCGGCGATGAAGTCAGTGCGGGAGCGATGAAGTTCTCCGCCTACGCCACCGAGGTCGAGGAGATGGCGGACGTGCTGTCGGTGTTCCCGGCGATCGGGAAGTATCAGCAGACGCTCGAGTGCGCGGTCATGGATGTCGCCGACGATATTGCGTATGCGGTGCACGATCTGGACGATTTCTACCGGTCGAACGTGCTGCAGTACACGGCGGTGTCCGCTGAGCTCGGACGCTGGCTGCGCGACTGTCAGGAGTTGGCGTCGCTCGACTCCGCGGAATTGGATCGGCGGCGGCCCGGGCATGCGCTCGAGGCGATCCGGCGGCATACGCGGGAGAAGGACCCGTGGATCGCGTCGGAAGAGGCGTTCCGGGCGTCGGTGGAGCGGGTCAATCGGGATCTGGTCGAAGGGCTGCTCGGTGTTCCCTACGACGGGGGACTGGAGGCGGATCGGGCGGTCACCGGGTTCACCCGGCGGTGGATCGATCGGCTGCAGGCCTCCATCGTCATCGACCCGGAGCCGCATATCCGCAGCGGTCATGTGCGACTGAGCCAGGAGGCTTGGCACGATGTCGTGGTGCTGAAGTTCGTGCATTCGCGGTTCGTGCTCGAACGGTCTGACCTGGCCGTGTATCAGCGTGGGCAGACCCGCATCATCGCCTCCCTGGTCGAGGGGTTCCACGAATGGCTGCTCGACCCTGAGGAGGCGACGCGGATTCCGCGGCGGCTCGTCGATTCCGTCGAGGCGGCCACGCAGGAGTATTCCGACCTGTATGCGCGCAATCCTGCGGCACTGGGGGAGGAGGGCGCTGCGGGGATCGTGCGACGTGGCCGGGCGCGGGCGGTCGTGGACTACATCGCCTCGTTCACCGATGCGCAGGCGATGTCGGTCAACGCCTTGATCACCGGCGCTTCGGAAGAGCCGTGGGAGGCCGGGCGCGGGTTGTAGGCTCAGGGGCGTTTCCGTTTCCAGGGAAGCGGCGGGCACGCAAACGGCGGGGCCGGAGTTCTCACTCCGACCCCGCCGTTGTGGCGTCAGCTCAGTGTCTGAGCTGGGTCACCCTCAGTGCTTGCCTGCCGAGGCGCGGTAGCGGCGGGTTGCCCAAACCGCTGCGGCACCTCCGGCGAGGAGCAGCGCTGCGAATCCGACCATGGCCGGGATACCGTCGGTACCCGTCCGCGGCAGATCTCCGCCATCGCTGCTGCCCGAGGCGTTCGTGCTCGAACCGGCCGAAGCATTGGCACCGGCCGAGGAGCTGGCCGACGATCCGGCGTTGGCCGAGGCGGCCTGGTCCGAATCAGCCGACGCCTCATTCGCGTCGTCTGCCGACGAAGCGTTGGCCTCGTCGCCGTTAGCCGAGGCGTTCGCCTCTGCACCGTCAGCTGCTGCCGAAGCGGATGCCTCCGAGGAGGAGTCCGCGGTCGATGCTGCCGAAGCGGCGGCACCGGCGTTAGCGTTCGCAGCGGCAGATGCCTGTGCGTTGCTGTCATCCGAGTTGTCGGCGTTTGCGGCGGCGTTGGCTGCCTGCTGGGCCGAGGCGTTGGGATCCGATGTCGCGTCCGCCGAGGTCTCTGAAGAGGCCTCTTCGTTGGCGGCGGATTCCGCGGCGGCTTCGGCGTTCTCGTCGGCTGCTGCCGATGCCGTGGTGTTGGCATCGTTGTCGGCGGCTGCCTGAGCAGCGGCCTGGGCAGCAGGATCGTTGTCGCCGTCGGCGTCGACCGTGGCAGACGCCGAAGCCGAGGCCGCTGCATCTACGTTGGCATCGTCGTCCGGGTCGGCCGAAGCGTTGGCTGCGGCTCCATCTCCGCCGTCGGCGTCAGCCGCTGCGTTGGCAGAAGCCTCCGACGATGAGTCCGCCGTCGATGCTGCGGATGCAGCTGCTGCCGGATCGGCGTTAGCCGCGGCCGAAGCATTCGCGTTCGTCGAATCCTCGTTGTCGGCGGTTGCGGCGGCGTTGGCTGCCTGCTGGGCCGAGGCGTTGGGATCCGATGTCGCATCCGCCGAGGTCTCCGAGGAGGCCTCTTCGTTGGCGGCGGATTCCGCGGCGGCTTCGGCGTTCTCGTCGGCTGCTGCCGATGCCGTGGTGTTGGCATCGTTGTCGGCGGCTGCCTGAGCGGCGGCCTCTGCGACCGCATTGCCGTTGTCGTCGGCATTGGACGAAGCCGAAGCCGAGGCGGCTGCGTTGACGTTCTCGTTTCCGTCGGTGTCGGCGGCAGTATCCGCCTCTGCCGTGTCCGAGCCATCAGCGTCAGCCGCCGCAGCAGCGGAGGCTTCCGAGGAGGAGTCCGCGGTCGATGCTGCCGAAGCGGCGGCACCGGCGTTGGCATTTGCTGCGGCCGAGGCGTCTGCGTTCGTCGAATCCTCGTTGTCGGCGGTTGCGGCGGCGTTGGCTGCCTGCTGGGCCGAGGCGTTGGGATCCGATGTCGCATCCGCCGAGGTCTCCGAGGAGGCCTCTTCGTTGGCAGCGGATTCCGCAGCTGCTTCGGCGTTCTCGTCGGCTGCTGCCGATGCCGTGGTGTTGGCATCGTTGTCGGCGGCTGCCTGAGCGGCGGCCTGCGCGGCCGGATCGCCATCATCGTCTGCGTCAGCGGATGCGGAAGCCGAAGCTGCTGCATTCACGTTCGCATCTGCTTCAGTTGCTGTGTCAGCCGTGGCCTCGGACGTCGGATCGGCGTTGGCGTTTGCCGCAGCGTTCTCCGAAGCCGTCGCTGACGAATCTGCCGTCGAGGCCGCTGAAGCGGCTGCTGCAGGGTTGGCATCCGCTGCGGCTGAGGATTCCGCATTCGTGTTGTCGGTGTTGTCTGCGTTCGCCGCGGCCTGCGAAGCGGTCGTCGATGAAGCGTTCTCATCCGACGTTGAGTCAGCAGAGGCTTCGGACGAAGCGTCCTCGGCCGCTGCCGATTCTGCGGCGGCTTCGGCGTTCTCGTCGGCTGCAGCCGATGCCGTGTTGTCGGCGTTGTTGTCGGCGGCTGCCTCGGATGCGGCCTGAGCGGCGGGGTTGTTATCACCGTCAGCATCAGCCGAAGCTGATGCCGAGGCCGCTGCGTTGGTGTTCGCATCGTCATCGCCCGGATCCGGTGCGTCCGCGGTCGCACGGACCGAGGACGAGGCCAGGTTGATGTCGACTGCATCGACAGTTGGTAGTAGCTCCAGACTCACGGCATTGACGGTGAAGCCAGGACCATTGTCGCCGTTGACTTCACTCTCCTGCGCAGGTTCCTTCGCAGTAGGCTGCTCGTTGATTGTGACATCAGCGACGAGGTTGAGACTATCGAAGACTCCGCTGAGGCCATCTACGACAGGGCTGATGATGCCGTCGAGGTTATTTGCTAAATCGTCGCCGACTCCATCGATCACGGTTCCAACAGTCGTGCCGAGTGCATCTACCAACTGGTTGACAAGAGGAGTGACCAGACGTTCGCCGAGCTCATCAATGTTGAGTCCGAGAGTGCGGAGGATCTGGTCGAGAATTCCACTGCTGTTCGTGGTAATCGAGATATCCGGATCGGAGTCAGTGTCGGTGCCGGCGAGCTGGCCAAGCGTTGTCTCGATCACGATATCGGCGCCTGTGTTCAGCAGTGCTAGCCGGAGGTTGGCGTTCAGATCCAATGTCACGGACGCGTTGTTGAGAACCTTGGTGACTCCGTCGGTCACTTTCGTCGTCAACGTTCCGAGCGCATTGTCGATCGCTTCGGTGATGTTCGTGATCGTGTCGTTGTTCAGAAGTTGGGTGTTGGCGTTCAGGCCGTTCAGGCCGTTATCGCCTGCAGCCTTCGCCACGTCAACAGTCACTTCGCCCGTACCGAGGTTGATCGAAACGATCTCGTTGTCGTCGACGAGCGGCTCATTGATCAATTCGTCACTGAGGTCAGACAAAGCCGAATCGAGGCCGTCAACTCCAATGGTCCCTGTACTCGCTGTGACCCCGAGACCCAAGACGGTCGCGTTGAGGTCGAGGTCGCTCATCAGGCGGCCGAGGGCACCATCTGAACTTGTTGCACTGTTCAGCGTATCTCCGACCCCATTGAGCGTATCGTCAAGAGTCCCCGCGACGCCGCTCGCAAGGGGGCTGGACAAGTTGAACTTCGCATCGGCCACGACATATTCGGAGTCAACGTCGTTGCCGGTTGCCTCGGCCGTTGAACCCAGGGCACCCAGCTCGAGGGAGAGTTCATCAATAATCTGATCCGAAAGTGCATCGACATCGAGCTGTGAAAGAAGGTCAGTAAGATTGACCTTTGCGTTGCCGAATTCGCCTGGATTATCGGGGTCGAGGTTGAGTGCTCCATCAGAGCCAACGGCACCGGCACTCGCCTTGGCAGAATCGTAAGTGGGGGCATGCCCATAGGCGTTAAGTGCACCCACTTCACCGAGATCTAGCAGGCCTTCCCCGCCCGGGCTGCTAACCAAAGGCAATGAGAGACCATTACCGAGCTCCAAGTCGAGAGCGCTCAGCGCTTCGACATTTAGAGGAGTAGCGACTTCGTCCGTGCTGTTCGGCGAGCTGCTGTACGCGGAAGCGACATCAGCAAGCTGAGTGCCAAGCAGGTCACTTTCGATCAGCTGCCCATAGGCTTCTGAGTCTTCGTTAGGGTTCTGCTCATCGGCAGAGCCGGGCGACGTCGTCAGCAGCGTCAACCCCACTGCTGTCGCGGCGGCGACCGACCCCACAGCGATCTTGCGACCGGTTCCGGGCCGGCCTCTCAGTATTCTCATGGTTCTCCACATCGTTCGGATCCTGATCATTTCCAAGCATGGCCTGGACGGAAACGGGCAGTTTCCTGGCAGATCGCTCACAACATTACGGAGTAACCAAAAAGTAATCAGTGAATCATCAGAAAAGTTACATCGTCGTTATAGTTACGCTCAGGTAGAACCCGGTGGAAGTTGCGGATAGCCGACGCGGCTCACCTCACGCTTGTCTCAATCAGTAAAACGCCCGGTGACAGGTTTGTGATCCATCGGTGAATTCATCGACCTCAAAAATGCCGCGGTCATACTAGAGGCATTGTTGCTTCTCCTGATTGTCACAAGTCGACCCACATGGAACTGGTCGCGACATCATTCTGTGACCACGGGGTGATCTGCAAGGTCACGACTTCCGCCGTGTAAACAGACAACACCTGTTGCCAAACAGCGCCTACAGTCGGCTCAAACTACGGGAGCGACGGCGATCGACGAAAGGCCGCCTCCCCGACCACGAGGACGGGGAGGCGGCCCGAGGGTTCCGAGTGACTGCTCAGCCGCAGCGACTCACTTGGGTGTACGAGTCTCGGCGCTGATGAACCAGGCCTGTTGCTCGAGCTGGGCGATGTAGCTGTGGAAGATGTCGGCAGTCGTCGGATCCGCTGAGTCGACCTCGTCATGGCAGCTGCGCATCGAATCCACCGTCGCCTCGATCGACGCGACCATGTGGTCGATTGCGTCGTGGGTGCTGATCTCTCCGTTGGGGAATTCCGGCAGTCCGGTCTGTTCGGCGATCACCGCTGGGCGACCGTCAGGGGAGGCGTGGAGGGCGCGCATCCGTTCGGCGATCTCATCGCTGCCGGCGCGGGCGATGTCCGTGACCTCGTCGAGGTTGAGGTGGAGGTCACGGAAGTTCGTGCCCACGATATTCCAATGTGCCTGCTTGGCAGTGAGGCTGAGGGAGATGAAATCGACCAGAACCGTCTGCAGATTCTTGGTCAGGGCATCGGAGGCTACGAAGCCTTTTTCGGCGTTCTCGCGAGTGGTCTTCTCTGAGCCATGAGGGTCGGGAACTGTCACTGACTGTGTCATGATTCTTGCTCCAATCTCTCCGGTTTCGCGTGGATCCGGAGTCTGTGGCCACCATAACGCCACCATCGACGCAACGTAACCCCCCGTCAGGATGTGCCGCCGTCGTCGTCCTGGGCGGTGTAGACGCGGGAGCGCAGTCGTTGGGCGTGAGTGAGGTTCTTGATGTCGATGTCGCTGTCGAAACTCGACCCGAGCGCACCCGCAACGACGCCCATCGCGGCACTCAGCCAGGCGATGTCGAGGTAGTTCGTCAAACTCGCTTCGGGACGGTGGATCGTCTGCGCCATGAACTCAGGGTCGATGACGATGAGACCGCCGACGAGGATGCCGACGACCAACAGGGCGTAGAGGCCGACCACACAGATGGTGAGAGTGAGCACGGTGGACAGGTTGTAGTAGAAGACGACCTGAGCCAGGCGTTCATTGACCGGGCGGTCCCAGAGACGGTTGATCGTGATCAGCCAGCCGACCATGACAGCGATGGCGATGGCGCCGATCGAGATGAGACGAGCTGTCGAGAGGTGGTGGGACATCTGCCAGATGGAGCTGTAGAAGATGCCGAACGCCCCTGTCGCGGCGGCCGCGGCCATGGCGCGTGAGAGTCTGCGGGACATCCGCAGCGGTTCGTTGGCCATGGTCATACCCAGGACGAGGCGAGTTCCGCCGGTGAAGGTGTGAGCGTGGAGGGTGCGCCGTCCGGACTCGGATCGGCTCGACCACCGGCCCCAGCGAGGAAGACGACGCGCGCTCGCCGGCAGATGCCCGTCGGGCAGGAGCTGATTGACGCAGCTCATATAGATCTTGAGCAGACGGCGCTTCGTCGTCAGCGCGCCGAGGGTGGGGCAGGAGATCACAGCGATGTTGCGTGCCGGCAGCACCTCGGCGATGAGTGGTTTGCCGTGGGTGTGCCGCGGAATGTCCGTGAGCATGATGACGAGGTCGGCTGCGGGAAAGCGGTCGACGATCGCATCGAGAGTCGACAGCTCCAGTTGATGGTCTGCTTGGACTCGGAGCGCCTCCGTACACACGTCGACAGTCACATCCGACTGGAAGTCCTGCCGGAGGAGTTCGGTGAACTCATCCTGGAGCGAGGCCACACGGCGACTCGGGGGACCGGGATCGCAGATGAGGAGGATGTGCATTTTCCCACTGTGGCAGGACCGCCTGCTCATGGCCAGAGCGGAGGCGAATTCCGACACTCTGTCCACCGGTCTTTCAGGTCGGATCTGAACTCCGATGCCTGAACGCGTATTCTGATACCGACGTGTCGACGAGACGAAGGAGGACGCGGTCAATGGCAGTTCTGGTGACCGGGGGAGCAGGCTATATCGGTTCGCACGTGGTGCGGCTGCTCACCGAACGCGGAGACGATGTGCTCGTCGTCGACGACTTCTCCACCGGTATCGACGCTCGCGTCGACGGCCTGCCCGTGGTCAGCCTCGACCTGGCCGCAGCCGATGCCGAGGAACGCCTGGTGTCCGCGATCAAGGAACACTCCGTCGACTCGATCATCCACTTCGCCGCGAAGAAACAGGTCGGCGAGTCCGTCGAAGAACCGGTCATGTACTACCGGCAGAACATCGGCGGCCTGACGAACATCCTCGCCGCAGTGGAGCGCACAGGCATCGCATCGCTCGTCTTCTCCTCGTCGGCCGCGACCTACGGCATGCCTGACGTCGATATGGTCGCAGAAGACCTCGACTGCCGCCCCATCAACCCCTACGGCCAGACGAAGCTCATCGGCGAGTGGATGATCGACAACCAGATCACCGCTTCGCAGATGCGGGGAACCGCGTTCAATGCGGTGAAGCTGCGCTACTTCAACGTCGCCGGCGCCGGCTGGAACGATCTCGCCGACACCGCCGTCATGAACCTCATCCCGATCGTGCTCGGGCGGTTGAAGGACGGCAAGGCGCCGATCATCTTCGGAGACGACTACGACACCCCCGACGGCACGTGCATTCGCGACTACGTCCACGTCAAGGACCTCGCCGCGGCCCATATCGCCGCCCTGGACTATATGAAGGCCGGCGGCACCACGGAGACCGTATTCAACGTCGGCACCGGCACTGGGGCCTCGGTCAAGGAAGTCATCGACACCATCGCTGAGGTGACCGGTCGTGACATCATCCCCGACATGGGCGAGCGTCGTGCTGGTGACCCGCCTGCCCTGGTCGCCGACGTCTCCCGGATCTCGGCCCTGCTGAGCTGGAAGGCCGAATTCGGGCTCGAGGAGATCGTCCGCAGCGCCGTCGAGGCCGCCGGGATGCTGCCCGAGCAGACGTAGACGGCACGGCTCTGGCCGGAATGAGGCTGCAAGGCCATCACCTCGACAACACTGCTATCGGTTGTTCGTCTAGCAAAGATGAAAACTGATCTGAAAGACATCTTGATGTGTTGGAAGGTGACTTCATAGACTCGACTCTCATGAACACAATCACGGTTGCTTGTGTCACGCGTCGGCCGGGAGTGCAGTGATGAGCGAAGTCAGTCTCAAACAGCTGCGCTGCTTCCTCGCTGTGTACTCCGAAGGCAGCTTCACGAAGGCCGCGAAGTCCCTGCACATGGCACAGTCGCCGGTCAGCCAGGCAGTCGCGTCCCTCGAACGGCACTTGGGCGAGCGACTCTTCGAACGGGGACCCCGCGAGGTCGTCCCAACCGCGGCCGCCCGCGGACTCTACCCTGAGGTGCTCGAACTGCGGCGTCGAGCCGATTCGCTCCCGCAACTCGTCGTCGATATGCGGGACGGGACGAAGACTCAGCGCATCCGCCTTGGCGGGGTCAGCTCGACCTTCCCAGCGATCATCGCCGGGGTGCTCACAGCCCTCGCCGACCACTCGATCATCGTCTCCGACGGCAGCAGCTCCGCCCTCACTCGGGCCGTCGACAACGGGGACATCGACGCGTGCCTGGTGCGGGAATTCAGCAGCCACCGCCCCGATGAGCGGATCGCATTCCGGGAAAAGCTGTGTGTGGCGCTCCCGCAGGGCCATCGGCTGGCAGGCCGACGCGACGTCGGCGTCGAGGAGATCAGCGATGAGCCGGTCGTCCTGTTCCACCGTTCATTCGCTCCTGTCGCCTTCGACCTCGTCGCCAGCATCTTCATCGAACACGGCCGCACGATGCGGACCTCGGCGCAGGTGTCGAACGAACAATCCATCCTCGGGCTCGTCGCCGCAGGAATGGGCATCACCCTCGTACCGGAATCGGTCGCCCTCCAACCGTGGAACGGCGTCGTCTTCGCCGCCCTCGCCGAGGCGCGACACACGTATCCGCTGACAATCCGCACCGCCCCCGGCGACCCGCTCGGGCTGCTGGACCCGCTGACCAGCGCGCTCGAGACGTGGGCGGCAGACAACCGACTCATCGCCTGACCAGCCACCCATCCTCACGTCCACGAATCGCTTTCACAGGAGACTGCACTCATGGAACCCACGGACTTCAGCCCCTCAGCACTGCTCGTCGATGCCGGGCTCATCGGCGGACTGCTCATCATCGGCACGATCCTGCGCGCCAAGATTCCGGCGATCCAGACGATGATGATTCCGGCCGGAGTCATCGCCGGTGTGCTCGGACTTGTGCTCGGCCCCAACGTCCTCGGCTGGCTGCCGTTTTCGGACCAGCTCGGCGAGTACACCTCTCTGCTCATCGTCCTCGTCTTCGCCTGCCTGGCGATGACCAGCGACTTCAACATCCTCAAGATCGGCCGATCGGTCGCCGGCTTCGCCAGCTATGGTGTCCTCATCTATGCCGCTCAGACAGCGATCGGCATGGGCCTGGTGCTGCTCGCTCTCGGCCCTCTGTTCGGGGCGCCCGACTATGTCGGGCTGCTGCTCTTCGCCGGTTGGGCAGGCGGCTTCGGCTCCGCAGCGGCGATCGGCACCGTCTTTGCCGATTCCGGAGACCCGGCAGTGCAGTCCCTGGCATTCACCGCGGCCACCGTCGGTCTGCTCGTCGGAGTCGTCGGCGGCATCATCCAGGCGAAGTACGGCGCGGTGAAGGGCCACGCTCGCGAATTCGCCGGTCTCGCCACTGTGCCCGCTGAACTCCGGACCGGAGTCCTTGACGACACCGTCGACCAACCGTCGATCGGCACCCACAAGTTCTCCGGCAGCGCCATCGAATCCCTGACCTTCCAGGCCGGCATCGTCGCCGCTGTGTCCGCGGCGGCCTACGGAATCAATGCCATCCTCGGCGGGCTCATCCCCTCGGTGGCGTTTCCGCTCTTCTCGATCGCCTTCCTCGTCGGCCTCCTGCTCCGGGCACTGCTGTCTGCGACGAGCACGACGAAGTTCATCGACAAGGACACTCAGAACTCCATCTCCGGTTCCGCAACGGACGTGCTCATGGTGTGCGGCATCGCCTCGGTGGTGCCGAGCTTCGTCGTCGACCAATGGCTCTCGCTCGTCATCCTCTTCGCCGTCGGACTGGCCCTGTGCCTGTTCCTCGGTCTGTGGGTCGCTCCCCGTGTGATGCAGGAAGGCTGGTTCGAACGCCAGCTCTTCACCTGGGGATGGGCAACCGGTGCGGTCGCCACGGGAATCGCCCTGCTGCGCATCGTCGACCCGAAACTCAACTCCCGAACCCTGGAAGACTTCTCACTGGCCTACCTCCCCGTCATCCCCGTCGAGGTCACCGCCGTCACCTTCGCCCCACTGCTCGTCATCGCCGGCGCCTCGTGGGCGGTGGTCGGAATCTGGGGCGCGATCACCGTGGTCGCAATCGTCGCGGCACTCGTCATCGTTGCCGGTGACAGGCGCAGTAAGATCCAAGTCTGACCGCCGAAGACGGCCACCATCCACCCACCGACCAGGAGAACAGCTGTGTCCCACCACATCGTCATCGGCGCCGGACTCGCCGGAGCCGCAGCCGCCTACTCGCTGACAGCCCGCGGTGAAGACGTCACCGTCCTCGAACGGCACACTCCGGCCAACGACCGCGGCAGCTCCCACGGCTCTGCCCGCATCTTCCGCTACGCCTACCCCGACCGGCTCTACACCGAACTCGTCGTGAGATCCCGGGAACTCTGGACCGAGGTCGAAGCCGCTTCCGGCACTGAGCTCATTGCCGTCACGGGGGCGATCGACCACGGCGACGTCCGGCACACCGCGGGACTCGCCGAGATCTTCGCAGCCGTCGGAGTCGACCACGAAGTCCTCGACCCCGCGCGGGCCGCCGAACGGTGGCCGCAGTTCGCCTTCGACACCGATGTCCTCTGGCACCCCGACGCCGGCGTCATCGACGCCGAGACCACCGTGAACACTCTGCTCGACCTCGCATCGGCCACCGGACGGGCACGGGTGCTCACGGATTGGACGGTCGCCGAGGTGACCCGACGTTCCGAGGGAGGGTTCAGAGTCACCTCGGCGACGGGGGAATCCGTCGAAGGGGACCGCGCCATCGTCGCCGCGGGCGGATGGCTGCCCGCCCTCCTCGGCGATCTCGGACTGCCCCAGAGTTTCCTCTCTGCCCTGCCGCGTTTTGAAGTCCGGCAGGAGCAGGCCTTCCACATGCCCTATCGCGACGCCGACGAATCGGGGCGACCGCGCACCGACTGGCCGACGTTCATCCACAAGTCCTCCGAGATCTTCACCTACGGACTGCCGGGTGGGCGGGACGCCGGATTCACCGGCCAGAAGCTCGCGCAGTTCAACGGTGGCCGAGTGATCGATTCGGCACTTGACCAGGACGGACAGATCACCGAGGAGATGCGTGCTCGGATGATCGACTATGCGACGCGGCATCTGCCCGGGCTCGTTCCGGAGCCGTATGCGGAGACGACCTGCCTGTTCACGAACACCCCGAACGAGGACTTCGTCATCGACGAGGTCGACGGACTCGTCATCGTTTCCGCGTGCTCGGGGCATGGGGCGAAGTTCGCGCCGCTGCTCGGTGAATTCGCGGCTGACCTGGCGACCGGTGCCGGCGGTGTGCCGGACCGTTTCCGGGTGGGACAGTCGACCGTGTGATGGAACGGCGAGAAGTCTCAGCGCTTTGACGCCACGATGAGGTGCCGCGTCGAATGGGCGACGAAGGGGTCGCCTCGGCGCATCCGGGCATCGAGTTCACGCAGCTGCGGCAGGTAGTCGTCGACCGTGAAATCGGGAACCCACCATGGACACTTGCGCAGGATCCACACGATGGCACCGACGTCGTAGAACTCCATGCGGCAGCGTGCGGTCCGCAAGGTGTCGATGACGAGTCCGGCCGCCTCGGCGGCTGTGGTCTCCGTTTCGGGATCGCGGGCCTTCCGGTTCTCCGGTAACGGCCCGAGGAAGAACTCGATGAGTTCGAACGCCGAGGCGGGACCGACGTGCTGGGCAAGATAGGTGCCGCCGGGCACGAGCACGCGGGAGATCTCCGACCACACGGGCGTGACCGGATGACGCGAACTGACGAGGTCGAAGCTGCCGTTGGCGAAGGTCAATCTGTGCGGGTCCGCCTCGACGACGTCGACCCCGCGTGGACCGAGGCGGTGCCGGGCGATGGTGACGTTCGGTGCGTAGGACTCGGCGACGGCCATGCGCGGAGGCAGGACCGGTGCCTCATCGATGACCTCGCCGCCGCCGGTGTCGATGTCGAGCGCCGCGGTCGCCGTCGACAGGCGACGAGCGAGCAGCGTCGCGTAGCTCCACGGCGGACGCTCTTCGGTGGCGCGCCAGTCGAGCCAATCGAAACCCCAACCGGAGACATCGGCGGACTGTGCCTCGGTGACGAGCTCGTCGAATGTGCGCAAACGGGTATCCTCTCACCGATCAGCCGATGGCAGCTCGAGAGTTATTGCCGGGCCAGCGCCCACCGACCGATTATGAGTCGTTGCCGGGTTTGGCCGCAATCCCCGAACCCACTTCCTTCTTCAGCTTGTTGTCGGAGGTTCTATTGAGATTGTGGTCGGGGTCAGTCATCGATCGGACCTTCCTTCGGTCTGGTGTCATGGATGGTGAGGCGGTGCAGTTGAGCGCAGAGTCGGGGACGGGCCCGCAGTGTTGTGAGAATGTCCGAAGTGACGACGGAGAACGGCTGAATGCCTCTATGCCGACGGCTTACGGCGCATCGGATCGTTGAACTTCGCTCTTCCTGTTCTCTGGTCGGTCGAGAGCAGGGTCGCCTGTGCCGGCGAAAGCGGGGCCGGCTAAGAACCAGATGCCGGTGACAATGCCGATGGTGTGAAGAATCCCCCAGTACGGGTGTCTGCTGATGGTGCCGATGCTGTCGGGAATGGTGCCGCCGTCGACGGCGATCATGACGACCAGGCACACTGCGGCGATGATGGCGGCAAGCAGCACGCGCAGCCATTCGGCCCAGATGGCCTTCACCTCGGCGGTGGAGCCCTTCGGCGGCTTGGCAGGTTTCGGTCCGTTGGCGAACCGATGACGGAACCACTCGTCGACGCGTCCGATGATCTGGTGTCCGAACGCAACGGTCAGGCCGAGATAGACCGCTGCCAATGCGTGTGCGTGTGTGGGTTCGGATCCGCGCAGCAGATCCACGGAGACGAGAACGACCAGCGCGAGGTCGACCAATGGAACGCAGGCAAGGACCACAGAACTGACATGCCGCGCGCCGAGGAGATAGCGCGTCGCCAATCCTCCGAGCAGGAGCACCCAGAACGCGATTTCGGCTCCGACGATGGCAATGATCATGGGCTTGCCTCCGGGTGCAGATTCGAGAGATGTTCGTCAAGGCCGGCGATCACATCGTCAGTGCTGACCAGCTCCGGGGCTGTCAGTCGCCTGAGGAGGAGGCCGTCGATGACGACGGCAAGCTGCTGAGCGGCCTTGTGCGGATCGAGGTCCTCCGCTGCTGCGCCGGAGTGGACCAGCCGATCGATGCAGTCTTCGTAGAATTTCTGCAGACGCAGGTAGCTGTCACGAGCCGTTGCCTGCAAAGGCTGATGGATGACGGCTTTGACGACGAACTGCAGATGCGTCTGGAAATTGGCGGTGCTTTCGTCGTCGATGGGCAGGAGCTGATGCAGACCGGCCCTGACCTGGTTGAGGTTTCGTTCAGCAGGCTGAGACGTCGAATATGCCGTGCCGGCTTCGCGCATCGCCTCCTCGACCCTGTCGGCGGTCCGCTGCATGAGTTCGTCCATCGCGAACACGTGGAGTTCATCCTGCGTGGAGAAGAAGTGCCTCACCGACCCCGCGGACAATTGCGCTTCTTTCGCGACGGCCCGCACCGAAGCGGCTTCGAGGCCTCCCTTGCGCAGCAGTCCCCACACTGTGTCGGCCAGCAGTTTTCGTCGTGCGTCTCCGTCAATCGTTCGTACCATGCGAATCAGACTAACACAGGTGTGTTAGTCTGAGCGTGGAGTCGGTCGCCGGCCGGGCTCCCACCGGGCGCCGGATCGAATCTGCCGGCGGCTTCCAAGCCAGAGGAATCGCTATGAAATCTGTCAGGCGGAGGGCACGGCCGACGGGCCGGGACGGCCTCCACGCTTCGTTGCACGCAGAAGTGGGCGCGCGTGATGCATGGGGCGCAATACTCGTTCTCTGCGGCGTCGCTGTCTTCTTCATCGGGCAGCTCGCAGCACAATTCGGCTGGACGACCGGATACAGCTGGGCGCACAACAACATCTCTGACCTCGGTCATGTGACCTGTGCAGACTTCGAAGGCAGGTATATCTGCTCGCCGTGGCATGCGGTCTATAACTCGGGAGCGGTCATCACCTCTGGACTCTTGGTCCCCGGCTTGTCGCTGATGTGGCATCTGTGGGGTTCAGGAGTCCGCGCAGCAGCGGCGCGGATTGCGCTGACCATCGCCTGCTGTGGGTACGCCGTCGCCGGTCTCACTCCGCCCGACATCGCCCTGGGGCCTCATCTGATTGCCGTGCTGCTCCTCATGCCGATTGCGAATATCGGCTTGCTGCTGACTGCCGCAGTTCCGCGTCGATCTGTACTCGGCGATCTGCGCTGGACTGCATTGAGCATCGGCCTTCTGGCCTTGGTGGGAACCGTGCTGCACTTGGGAGGGCCCTGGCTCGGTCTTGGTCGCGGAGGAATGGAGCGTGTGGCCGGGTTTGCGCCACTGCTGTTCCTCGTGATCGCAGCCCTGCATGTCCTTCGGGCCAGATCGCGCGACCACGTCACCTGACTGTCTGAGATCGCGTGGAACCGCCCTCGAGTGGCAGCAGCGAATTGATCCACAGCTCGATATCTGTCGTGAGGTCGTCCGGTGCCTCGATCGGTACGAGGTGTCCGGCTCCCGGGAAGCACGTGAGGCCGGGGTCCTCCGGGAGCAGCCGAGCCAGGCGACAGGATTGCTCGACGGGAATCCACGGATCGTCCTCACCCCAACCTATGCGGACTGGGCAGCGCACCTCGCCGAGGCGGTCGACTATGGGTGCCGTGTGTTCGGGCAGCAGTGCGGCGATCTGGGCGTAGAAGGCCGACTGGCCGCTCGGCGTGATCCAGGGGGCGCTGAGTTCGCAGACCTGGGCGTCATTGAGGCTGTGGCCGCCGGCACCTGCGATGTACTCGTGGACGAGTGCGCGATGAAGCTGAGGCGGGAGGGCTGCGAAGACCTCGGCGTTCTCGGCGACGAGGCGAAAGAACGGCGAGCCCCACAGGTCGAGAGTGACGATGTCGAGCAGATACATCGACGCGAAATCGCAGCCCTCGAGCAGGTGAGTGCCCAGCGCCACGGCCCCGCCGATGTCGTGGGCGATGACGTGGGGTTTCGAGATTTCCCAGTAGTCGATGAGCTCGGCCAGACGGCGACGTTGGGTGATGAGATCAACGGCGGGGGCCGCCTCGGCGAGGGGATCGTGGATCGGCTGCGGAGGCGTGCCCGTGATCTCGGGGATCGAATCGCCGTAGCCGGGCATATCCCAGAGGCGAACGCGGTGATGTTGAGCCAACTTGCGTGCGAGCGGCAGCCACATCCGCGATGACCAGGGTGTTCCGTGGCAGATGAGGACCTCGCCGAGGCGGCGCTCGTTGTCGGCTCGAGCGCCAGGGAGAGGTTCGAGGGTCGTGGTGGCCACCTCGGCGCCGTCGCTCAAGGTGATGCGGTCGGTGATCGTGCGGACTTTCGCGTCGTTCATGTGTTGACGATAGAACTTCAGGTGAACCTGAAGTCAAGGTGTCATCATGGACTGATGAAGATCGGGGATGCGGCCGCACAGCTGGGAGTGGCCACGCATGTGCTCAGGCACTGGGAGCACGAGGGCGTCGTCGTGCCTGACCGGACCGCGAGCGGGCACCGGGACTATTCGGACGAGCAACTGGGCCGATGCCGGACCGTGCTGTCCTGTCAGGGTGTGGGCATGAGCCTTGCCGAGATCCGGTTGATTCTGCGCCGTGGTGAGGCGGGACGCGCCGAAGTGATCGCGGCTCGACTGTCGGCGATTCGTGCGCAGCGCACCGCGCTCGATTCGGCCGAGACGTTCCTCCTCCATGTTCGCGAATGTCGGCACGACCTCATGACTCGGTGCCCGGAGTGTTCGGAGTATGCGGGGTGAAGATGACATTTCGGCTGTGTATCCCTCACGCCGAGAAAGGACAGTGTGGTCCTGGCGATGACCTCGGCGACCATGATGGTGTAGACGGCGATGCGCTCGGGGATTCCGTCGATATCGGTTCCGGTGGTGGCCAGCAGGTACGCGAATGCGGCGAGCCCGGTGATGCCGAGGCCGGCGAGCACCCACCCCACACCACGGCGACCGCCACTGCCACGGCTGCCGACACTGCCGCGTCCACTGGTGCCACGACGACTGTTGCGGGCGAAGTGGATGCCCATGATGATCGCGGCAATGTTGCCTGCCCCGATGGCCAGCAGTGCGCCGAGGCCGTGGAGGGCGGCGGTGCCGTCATCGATAGCGGCTTGGGAGCCGTGGAAGAGGCCGACGAGGCTGATGCCGATGCCGTGGAGGGCTGCCAGGACCAGGTAGGTTCGCCGTGGTCCGGTCCGGGTGATCGCGTGTTGGACGAGGACGGCTGCGGCGATGAAGATGATGCCGTGGATGATGAACCCGGTGTTCATCACCATGTGCAGGGGCGAGTCGACCATGCGGCCTTGGAACCGGGCCACATCGGGGGCTCCGAGGTCGCTGATGTAGTTGAAGCTGTAGCTGTAGGCAGGGTTCTGCCATGCTGCCGCCGTGATCGCCTCGGCGAGGATGTAGTCCGCAGCGTTGACGATGAGGAGTACGGCACCGATCCTGGCCCGCCTTGTGCGGGCCGGGAAGTCACCTGCCTCAAGCGCGGTCGCTCCGGAGGACTGGGGCGCCCCGGACCCGGTCGGGCTGCTGGGACTCATGCTTCGGGCAGGCTCACGCCGGTGAGGCGTTCGGCCTCGGCCCAGAGGCGGGCGGCGACCTGTGCGTCCTGGCCGCGCTTGGAGACCTTCGCCGGTGCCGGTTTCCCGACGAGGTTGAACCGGGGGCCGTAGTAGCCGGCCTGGACGACGTCGGGTCGGGTTGCGGCTTAGAGCATCGGGGCGGCTCCGGCGGCAGCGGAGTGCTGCGGGGTGATGCGCCAGGCGATGCGGATAGCCAGGATCGGTTCGTCACCGTACTGCTTGCCGTTGTCGAAGATGTTCGTCGACGCGTTGCCGGGGTGAGCGCCGAGGGAGAGCAGGTTCCAGCCGCGAGCCTTCGCGATGCGAGCGAGTTCTCGGCTGAAGAGGAGGTCGGCGAGTTTGGAGCGGCCGTAGGCGCCGTTGGCGTTGTAGTCCTTTTCCCAGTTGAGGTCGTCGAAGTCGATGGGGGCCTGGTTGCCACTCGACATCGTCACCACTCGTGGTGCCTCGGCCTTGAGCAGCAGGGGCAGCAGGCGCAGGGTCAGAGCGAAGGGGCCGAAGAAGTTCGTGCCCAGCTGCATTTCGAAACCGTCGGCGGTCTCATACCGCTTGGGCAGCATCATCACGCCGGCGTTGTTGAGCAGCAGATCGATAGGCCGGTCGTCGGCGATGAGGGAGTCGGTGAAGTCCTTGACGCTGGTGAGGTCGGCGAGGTCGAGGCTTCGGACCTCGATATCGGCACCCGGGTGGTCGGTGAGTATCTCGGCCTTCGCGTCTTCGCCCTTGGCCGGGGTGCGCACGGCCATGATCACTCGTGCTCCTGCGCCGGCAAGGCCGCGGGCGGCCTCCTTTCCGGTGCCGCTGTTTGCGCCCGTGACGATCGCGAGCTTCCCGGACTGGTCGGGGATCGGGTCTGCCATGCTCGTCTCCTTAAAGACTGGTGGTCTTTTGTACGTTGAAGATGCTAACAGACCGATGGTGCATAAACAAGAGACAGGTGGTCTGTAGAATGGGGGTATGGATTTTCAGAGGGCGCGAAGTGCCGAGCAGCGCGAGCAGAGGCGGAGTGCCATCCTCGGCACGGCCGCCGGGATGCTTGCCGAGATGGGGGTGTCCGACCTCAGCCTCAACGAGCTGAGCCGGCGGGTCGGTCTGGCGAAGTCGAACGTCCTGCGCTATTTCGAGTCCCGTGAGGCTATCCTGCTCGAGCTGCTCGACGTCGAGCTGCGCGAATGGGCCGAGCGGCTCCGTGAGCGGTCCGGAACGATCGACGGTGATCTCCGTGCGCGCGGCGACAGGCTGGCCGAGGCGATCGCAGAGACTATGGCCGAGAGTCCGGTGATGTGCGATCTCATCGCCTCGCAGGCCGCCGTTCTCGAGCGCAACATCTCCACCGAGGCGGCGATCAGCCACAAACATGCCACAGCGGTATCCGCGGACGCGGTCGTCGACATCATCATGACGGTGCTGCCCGAGCTCAGTGCCGAAGACGCCGATGGAATCGTCGTCGTGACGTTGCTGATGGCCAGTGCCGCCTGGCCGCACAGCCGACCATCGGCTGCTCTTCAGGCGGCATATGATTCCGACCCCGAGGTGGCCGCGACGTATCTGTCGTTCGACGACATCGTCGTCTCCACGGTCGCAGTGCATATCGCGGGTGTGGCGGCTCGCCGGATGTCGGGGTAGGGAGCCGACTTTGCGGCGGCACCGCACGGCACTCGCAAGGGCACATCTGTCCTCAGTGGAGGGCCGCCTCGGCGAGGGAGATGTTGCGGTGGGCGGAACTCAGTGCACATTGCGCGAATTCTCGGGTCGCTGATGGTCACAAAATCTCGCAGAACGGGCATGATGGCCTTATGACCACAGATATGGATATTGCGCTCAGCGCCGAGCTCGATCCCATCGTCGACATCGCCGCTGGGCTGGGTCTCGACGCGCAGGACATCATTCCCCACGGATGGACGAAGGCGAAGGTGCCGATCGACGTCCTCGACCAGGCATCGGCCGACGCTGAGGACGGCCGACTCATCCTCGTCACGGCCATGAGCCCGACTCCGGCGGGGGAGGGCAAGACGACGACGAGCATCGGCCTGGCCGACGGCCTCAACGAACTCGCCCGAGCGAACCCCGATATCGGCAAGGCCGTGCTGGCACTGCGGGAGCCGAGCATGGGTCCGGTCTTCGGGATGAAAGGCGGAGCGGCCGGCGGCGGATACGCGCAGGTCGTGCCGATGGAGGACATCAACCTGCATTTCACCGGGGACTTCGCGGCCATCGCGGCAGCGAACAACCTCGCCGCGACGATGCTCGACAATCACATCCACTTCGGCAACGACCTCGACGTCGACCCACGGCGCATCCACATCCGCCGCGTCGTCGACCTCAACGACCGGGCGCTGCGCGGAGTCGTCGTCGGTCTCGGCGGCATCAATGGGGGAGTGCCCCGCGAGGATGCCTTCGACATCGTCGTCGCCAGCGAGGTCATGGCGGTATTCTGCCTGGCCACCTCGTTGGCGGACCTCAAAGAACGGCTGGGACGGATCGTGCTCGCGCACAGCCGCGGACGCGCACCCATCACCGTTGATGACATCGGTGCGGCCGGGGCGATGACTGCGCTGCTGCGCAACGCCTTGGCACCGAACCTCGTGCAGACGCTCGAGCATTCGCCGGCGTTCATCCACGGGGGACCCTTCGCCAACATCGCCCACGGCTGCAACAGCCTTCTGGCGACGAAGGCCGGGCTGGCTCTGGGCGACTGGGTGGTCACGGAGGCCGGATTCGGTGCGGACCTCGGGGCGGAGAAGTTCCTCGACATCAAGTGTCGGACCGCTGGCATCTGGCCCTCGGCCGTGGTCGTCGTCGCGACCCTGCGGGCGCTGAAATACCACGGCGGGGTCGACGTCAAGGGCGTCAACTCACCTGATGTGTCAGCGGTGCTTGAGGGGATGAGCAACCTCGAGCTGCACTGTACGAACCTGCGCGAGATCTACGGGCTGACCCCGGTCGTGTGCTTCAACCGGTTCCCCACGGACACCGACGAGGAGATGGCCGCGGCGATCTCCCATTTGGACGGGATCGGGGTCGCGGCCGTCGAGTCGACGCACTGGGCCGACGGAGGCCAGGGTGCATTGGCGCTCGCCGAGGCGGTCGTCGAAGCGGCGAGTGGTGGCGGTGCGAGCGCCGGGGCCGGTGAGGGAGCCCATGCCAGTCGCGGCGGCGGTACGGCCGGACCTGCTGTCGAGGACGGTTCACTCTTCGTTGGGGGCGTGGCCGCTGGGGACGCTGAAGCACCTCCGGCAGGGACCGCCTCGGTGTCGGGAGCCGCATCGCGGGCACGCTACAGTTACGAACTCGACCAGCCCTTGGAGGAGAAGATCCGGACGATCGCGCAGCGGATCTACCAGGCGAAAGATGTCGACCTGCCGACTGCGGTGAAGCGGAAGCTCAAGCAGTTCACCGAGGAGGGGTACGGGGATGCTCCCGTGTGCATCGCGAAGACGCAGTATTCGCTGTCGACGGACGCGAGCCTCCGCGGGGCACCGACCGGGCACATCATCGAGGTCAAGGACGTGCGGCTGGCCGCAGGAGCCGGGTTCGTCGTCGTTATCGCCGGCGACATCATGACGATGCCCGGGCTGCCGAAGGAACCCTCGGCGCTGAAGATCGACGTCACCGAGGACGGCAACATCACCGGCCTCTTCTGACCCTCTATTGCTACCTGACGGCGGCTTAACAACCTGGCGCCAGGTTGCAGAGCCGCCGTCAGGTAGCAATTTGGGGATGGAGCGTGCGCGTGTTGGGTCGGAGCTTGCTGTGTCTAGCGTCGGGGCTTCTGCAGCCACGGCCTGAGCAGACGGGTGCTCATCGGCAGGAAGATGTAGGTCATCAGCGGTGTGAGGATGCAGATGTTGAGCAGCACTGCGAGCACGGTCGGCCAGCTGTCCAGATGCGGCAGGAGGAAGAACGTCGAGAGCAGGCTGAGGGGGAAGAACGGCAGGAAGATGCTCACTGCCTGCTTCCACCGAGGTGGGACGACGGTTTCGGGGATCGTCAGCGTCTCCTCGCCCTGGGGCTCGAACCAGCCTTCGATGCCGGTGCGGTGTTCGACGCGGGTGGTCTCGACGAGTTCAGAGGCGCTGTCGATCCACCACCGGCGATCCTCGGATTCGTCCCAGGTGCGCAGGGTCTTCTCGTCGGCGAAGCGGTAGAGCAGATGCCACTCGTCGGAGTCCGGTGTCGTCCGCACCCAACCTGAACCGAGGTAGCCCTCGCGTTCGCGCGCCAGCGCCTGGCCAGCCTGCGCCCAGGCGTTGAATCGGCGATGCTCCCCGGGCTGGACGGTGCGGGTGATCGAGACAGTGATCGGAGACGATTGCGGCATCAGGCAGAGTATAGAGACCCGACAGGTCGGATCAGCGGCCGCCTCGCGCCGCCGCACCGAGTTCAGGCGTCTCCGGTCACCCGCGCGAAGACTCCGTCGAGCGCGGAGGCCAGGTTCGCTCGGTTCGTCTCGTCCATCCAATCCCGGTTGACCTGCTCGTTGAGTCCGCCAGGCGTCTCGTGGGCGGCGACGAGGTCGGCGATGGGCTCGGTCGTCTCGGCGAGTGTGGTGCCGAGTCCGACGAACTGGCCGCGGATGAAGTGGTCGGCGTCGGCTTGGTCCCAGCCCTGGTCGACCAGCCACGCTGTGATCGTTTGCAGGAACGCGAAATGCGCCGACATCGTCGCGGTCACCGCGGACAGAGTGCTGAACTTCGTCTCGTCGTCTGCAGCGACCGACCCGCCGAGGAGGTCGAGGAGGGCTTCGACATCGCGGTCGGCCGGAAACATCGCCGTCACTCCCTTGCGCTCACGGACAGCTGGGAGCGGGATGATCCGCACGATGGCCGGACCGTGGGGGAGGAGTGCTGAGAGTTCGTCCGTCGGCATCCCGGCGACCGCGCTGACCACGGTCTTCTCTGCCGGAACGTCGAGGTCTCCGAGGACGTCGGCCGCCTGCTGAGGGAGGACCGCAAGGGCGACGAGATCGCTGCGGTCGACGACGTCCTGATTGCTCTCCGCCACCTCGGCGGTCTCGATCGTGTCGGCCAGGTGCCGTGCGCGGTCGGCGCTGCGCGGGGAGAGCACGAACCGCAGGCGGTTCCCCGGCCCGTCGCCGTCCTCAGCTGCGGTGCCCGCGCTCAGGCCCTCGACCATCGCCGAGGCGATCTCTCCGACTCCGATGAATCCGATCGTGCTCATGATCTCCTCCTTGAGAGACTCACGTTGAGACTGTCGCAGGTGTATTCGTCTGGTCGCATTGTGTCATCGAATCGAGCAGTCAGGGCGGGCTGTTGAGATCCTGGACAAGAGTCTGCCGGCTAGGGGCGCCAGCTGCCGTCTTCCCTAATCGCCGAGGTGATGCGCCGACTTGCCCTGCCGAGCGCGCGAGCCTGGCCCGGGGTCAAGGAACCGAAGACCACGTGTCGCACGAAGGCAACGTGCTCCGGAGTGGCTGCATGCATGACTGTGCGACCGGACTCGGTGAGGGAAGCGATCGTCGTGCGGCCGTCATCGGGGTCCGGGCAGCGAGTCACCCACCCTTGGCGTTCAAGTCGAGCGACCGCCCGTGAGAGACGGGACAGAGTGCTGTTCGCGAAGCCGGCGAGTATCTTCATCGCCAACGTCTCCTCTTTCGCCTGGGAGAGAGCGAAGAGGATCCCGTACTCGAAATGGCTGATCTGCGAATCGCGTTGCATCTGCGCATCGAGTGCGGCCGGAAGCCATTCCAGCAAGGTCGCGATCGAGGACCAGGTCTCGAGCTCGTCCGCGGTGAAAGCGACCGGATCAGAGTCTGAAGGGTTTCGTTCTGAGGCGCGACTGTCGGCTCTGTTCATGCAGTGCAGTCTAGCGGGTGACTTGCCTGGGAAACTCAATTCATCTAGCGTTGACTTTCCTGGACAAGTAAAAACTCACTGAGAGACGACACGGCGGAAAGCACATGGATCTTCAACTGGCAGGCAAGACCGTCTTCATCTCGGGTTCGACGAAAGGGATCGGCTTTGCGATCGCTGCCCTGTGCGCGTACGAAGGGGCGACGGTCATTCTCAATGGTCGCGACGAGGAAGGGGTCGACGCGGCTGTCGCACGTCTGTGCGCCGACAATCCGAACGCCTCGGCGAGGGGCATCGCAGCGGACTTCGCGGATGCCGGGCAGTTCGACGAACTGCTCGACCGCCTCGGCGACGTGGACGTGCTCATCAACAATGTCGGCCAATTCGAGGTGGCGGCGTTCACCGAGATCAACGACGCGGAGTGGACGCGATACTTCGAGATCAATCTGATGGGTGCCGTTCGCCTGTCCCGGCGACTGCTCCCGCGGATGCTCGAAGACGGGTGGGGCCGAATCATCTTCATCGGCACCGAATCGGCGGTCGACGTGCCCGGTGACATGATCCACTACGGAGCGACGAAGGCTGCGGCGATGGCGTTGAGCAATGGCCTGGCGAAGCTCACCCGCGGCACCGAGGTGACAGTGAATACCGTGCTCGGCGGGCCGACGTACTCGGACGGGGTGGCCGCGACCGTCGAGCGGATCGCCGCCGCACAATCGATGCCCGCCGCCGAGCTGAAAGCCTCCCTCGTCCGCGAATCCTCACTCCTGCAGCGCTTCATCGAACCCGGCGAGATCGCGAACCTCGTGGCCTATCTGGCCAGCCCGCTGTCCTCGGCGACCAACGGTGCTGCCGTGCGCGCGGACGGGGGAGTGCTGCCGACCGTGGTCTGAGTGGGGCAGACAAGTCGCCCTCATTCGAACTCATCGAGCACAACCTCGGCGACGGCGGCGACCACGGCAGGGCCGTCTGCTGACTCGGGATCTTCGGTCTCGATCAACACCGACACGACGATGGGATCGCGATCGGGCGGAGTCGCCACGGCGATGTCGTTCTGGATCGCGTCGGAATGCCCGGACTTGTCCTGCACAGTCCACCCATCGGGTGCCCCGGCGCGGATGAGCGGATCCCCGGTCGCGTTGTCCGACATCCAATCGAGGAGCACGTCGCGGTCGTCGTCCGATAACCGCTGTGGGTCGAGGAGGCCGTGCAGGTCTGCCGTGAAAGCGGCCGGAGTGGTGGTGTTGTCCGTACTGCCCGCTTCGACGTTGTTGAGTTCTGGCTCTTCGTCGGTCACCTCGGTGGTGGTGTCACCGCCCTTGTGGAGCGCCTCGTCGAGGCCGTCGGGACCGCCGAGCTCATCGAGCACGATATTCATCGCGGCATTGTCACTGACTCGCAGAGCGCTTTCGGCCACCTCGGCGAGGGGGAGGCCGTCGTCGACGTGCTTCGAGGTCACGGGTGTCCAGCCGGCCTCGTCGACATCGGCCTGCGACCACGTCACATGCTTCTTCAGCTGCTTCGGCGTCGTGCGATCGAGGAGTTCGGCGACCGCAAACACCTTGAGAGAGGAGGCGAACCCGAAACGTTCGTCTCCCCGATGATCGACCGCTTCTCCGGTGCCGGTGTCGATCGCGCTCACTCCGATCCGTGCGTCGTAGCGGTCTTCGAGGTTCGTGAGCTGCGTGTCGAGCTGTCGGTGTGCGGATTCCTCCATCGTCGCTGGTGCCGTGTCGGTGCGAGAACCGGGTTCGTCCGCGGACTGTGACCGGCTCGAAGCGCAGCCGGCAACGGCCAGAACTGTCGCCGTCGACGCGGCAAGCAGCTGCAATGCTCGGATGTTCATCGATTCGTTCCGTTCTCTCCCGGAGGAGTGGCTGTGGGGCTGGGCCTTCGGACAGGAGTGGTCTCACTGTCGACGAGCTCGCGATGCTCGGTGCTGACCATCTTTCTCCGCTGTCGTCATGCAGTCGAAGACTCAAACGTCTGCTCCCATACCGGTAACGCATATCATGAGGTGATGGATCTGGTTAACGTGTGCCGAACATTCACCGCTGTCAGCGAACTCGGCAGCATGACACTCGGTGCTGCTGCAACCGGGATCCCGCAGCCGGTGGCCAGCCGGCGCATCGCCGGGCTCGAGAAGGAGCTCGGTGCTCGTCTGCTCGAGAGGACCGGTCGCGGTGTCAGCCTCACCCCGTTCGGGCGTGACATGCTCGCCTCGGCGACTCGCCTCGTTGACCTGGCCGACGAGATGATGTTCGACGCCGACAGAGCGAAGCTGCGACCGATCTCCCTGGCGGTCCCGACGGCCTGCTCAACGCGAAACCTCGCAGTGCTGGCCGCTTCGGTGAAGGACGAGGGACTGCGGATCGACTTCCATTCGGCACCGCCTGGCAGGCGGGCCGATGACCTCGCCGCGAGACGAACCCGGGCCTCTTTGCAGGCCGTCCCCGCCGACGAGGCCACATGGACGGTTGCGCTGGGATGTGCGCATCGATCTTCGATAAAGACTCCGGTGCGGATCGCTGATCTGCGGCGATCCCGGACCCAGGTGCCGGGCGATGAACTCGGGCTTGCGGGACGACGCCTGCGACTGACGAGCGAGGACAACGTCCCACACATCAGGGAGCGCGTCCGACGATCCGCCGAGACCACGGGACTGCTTCCCTTTCAAGTCGTTGTGGACTCGTCCGACGCGGACGCGGTCGCGGCCGTGCTCAGCGAGGGTGATCTGCTGCTCTCCAGCGAAGCCGAAGCCGCGGAACTCGAACTCCCCTGGGTGCCGCTCCTCGACCCGACCCTCGCACGGGGCTACACGTTCGCGGCGAACTCGGACGACGACAGTGCGTTGTTTGCCGACTTCGCCGAGGAGATCGCCGACTGCCTCGGCGGGGTGGTCGTCCCTGGTTCGAGTCGACGGACCTCGGCACTGGGGAGCCGGACCTCGGCGTCGGGGAAACGACAAGCGCCGACAGGCCGGCCCGCCTCGGCGAAGGAACCGCGAACCGGGACATCGACAAGGGATACGCCATGATCGAGCGGAAGAAGGTCGTCAGAGCCGTCGGCGCCGAGCTTGAGAACGCTGGCCTGAGCGCCAGGATCATCGCCCGGGATCTCGATTCGAACGCCGAGGTTGTGCTCTCGCCCGACGGAGCGCTGCCGTTGGCGTCCTTGGTCAAGGTGCCGGTCGCGCTCGCCGTGCTCAATCGGATCGGGGCGGGGGATCTTTCGGCCGACGAACAGGTCCAGGTCGCACCGGCCGCGACCGGGTCCGCGAGCCCGACAGGAGCGGCACGATTTCGGCATCCGGCGCGGATCGCGATCGAGGATCTGCTCACCTTGGCCGTGTGCTTCAGCGACAACACCGCTGCCGATGCCTTGCTCGAGCTCGTTCCTGCAGCCGAGGTGCAGCGAGACCTCGACGCTCTGGGACTGCGTGGCATTGATATCAGGCATCGGCTCGACGCGCTGACGATGACACCGTTGGAGAGCCTCGACAGGACCGACGCACATCTTGCCTACGATCTTGCCCAGACGCGACCGCCCCAGGGCGACGGGCACCGGATCTGGCAGCTCGATGTCTCTCGCGCCAATTCCGCTGCTGCCCGCGGGCTGATGAGCCTCCTCGCCGAGGTGTGGCGCCCTGAGCGCGTTGACCCCGGAGTCGCCGCCCGGCTGCGGGAGCTGATGTCCGGCAACATCGTCCGCAATCGTCTCGCGCCCGACCTCATGTCCGATTCGGCTCGCTGGTCATCGAAGACCGGGACGCTGCTCCACCTCAGGCACGAGATCGGCGTCGTCGACCACGCCGACGGTCAGTCGATCGCGATCGTCGCGCTCAGCGAATCGTGCAATCCCGCCTCGGTTCAGCCCGCCGCCGAGGCTGCCCTCGGTGCCGCTGCTCGTGCCCTTCACGATCTGCTGAGGTGAGGTCACCTCGCATCGGTCGGGATCGGCGGTGGACACAGGTCACCGTTCACCGGTCGTTGCAGTGTGCTCGGCGTACAGGTCGCTGAGTTCGGCGCCGATTCGGGAAAGTTCGCTTCGCAGTTCGCGCGGGGAGAGAACCTCCACCGTGCGTCCCCACCCGGCCAACTGCTCGGCCAGGGCGATGACGAGATTGGCCCCCACCTCGGCGGTGGTGGACTCTGTGCCGTGGTCGATGACGGAGAAATACCTTCCGAACTGAGCGGCCAGGATCGGCACTGCCCAATTGGGGCATCGAACCCTGGCGATCACGGACGAGCGCAGCGCCTCGACTTCGTCGACATGGGCGGTCCAGAATGCTTCGAGGTCGAAGCGGTCATCGTCAACGGTCGCGCGTCGGATCCGGCGCTCGGTTCGATCCGACGGCTGTTCGCGGCTCGTGTCGACCGGCTCGGCCTCACTGATTCGATCAGTCCGATAGGTGCGCGGTGTGTCGTCGTGCTGCGGGTGGGCGATGAGATACCAGGTCCCGGCTTTCGCCACGAGGGCCAGAGGTCGTGCAATGGTTTCGTCAGAGGTGCCGTCGCGCCTCGTGTATCTGATGTGAAGGGCTCGTCTATTTACCAGCGCGGAGCGGAGGGCGTGGAGGATCTCGCTGCGCTCACCGGTTCGCGGATGGTCGCCCCAAGCGGTGTGGTCGTAGTGGATTCTCGTTGCGAGGATCTCGGCTTCGTCCTGCAGCGTCGCGGGTAGGGCGTGGACGAGTTTGCGTGTGGCCGCCCGCGTTCCGGGATCGGAGAGCCCGGCGGTGCCGAGCATCCAGAACAGCGCTTTTGACTCGTGCTCTGTCAGCCCGGTGAGATTCGTACGTGCTCCTCCGACGAGCTGCCAGCCCCCTCCTCGGCCGGGCTGTCCGTAGACGGGCACTCCGGCTGCGGACAGGGCCTCGAGGTCGCGGCGAGCCGTGGGAATCGAGACGTCGAGCTCCGCAGCCACCTCGGCGGCGGTCACCTTCCCGCGGGACTGCAGGAAGAGAACGAGAGCGATGAGCCGGTCTGCGCGCATACCTGAAGTATCTCAATAAAAGTGATCATAAGGTGATCGCTTTGGCTGGAAAAGTGAGAACTGTTCATCCGGCCGGGTGGATGAGGAGCCGTCAGGGAAATAGTGCTGCGATTGTGGGCCTGCGAGGCCGGACGGCGATGAAGAGAGAAGAGCAGAGCCATGAATGGAATCCAGGGACTGACGACGATGGTGCTCACCGCGGATGATGTGGCGGCGGCCGTCAACTGGTATTCGGATTATCTGGGCATCGAGCCCTACTTCCGCCAGCCTGCAGAGGGGCCGGCGGCCTATGTCGAATTCCGAATCGGGCCCGACGAAGACGAGCTGGGAATCATGGACCGGGCCTATTCGCCCGAGGGGACAGCTCCGGGAAGCAGCTCGGTGACCTATTGGCACGTCGATGACGTCGAGGCAGCGGTGGCAGATCTCGTCGACCGCGGCGCGACAGTGCATATGCCGGTGACACCACGGGGTCCGGAGTTCGTGACCGCCTCGGTGGTCGATCCCTTCGGCAATGTGCTCGGAATCATGTACAGCCCGCATTGGAAGGGTGCGCACTGAGGGCGCGCTGTGCTTGCTCCGCTGTCCCAGCTGCGGGCCTCACCCCGTCGCGCCCCTCCCCAAACAACCCGACGGCGGCTCTGCAACCTGGCGCTGGAGTGGTCCCCGAAAGTTGGACTGTGATTAACACAGGACAACTTGAAGGGACCACTCCATGCGTCACAACTGTCTGATCACCGACGAGCAAGCCCAAGCCG
>NZ_RHFG01000033.1 GCF_004745485.1 Brevibacterium sp. S22 | reverse complement strand
CGAGAAGACGCGACGAGTCGCTCATGGGTTTCGCAACTTCGAGAACTATCGGTTGAGGATCCTCACCGTAGCGTCGGGGTTGAAGAGAAACCTACCAACGAGTCACCACACTTGATTCCGAAGAGCCGGATTGGATCAGAAGGGTGCGAAGCGTCTGGGATCGGTGATTCGGATGCTCCGCGAGGACTGTGGCCTTACTCAAGCAATCTTGGCTGCTCGGGCGGGCATTTCTACCAACCAACTTCAGAACATCGAGGCAGGTAAGTCTTCCGGCCTTAAGGACGCGGCCGACCCGTCGAATCCGCGGATGTCGACACTGATCGAGATTTGTGAAGTGCTGGGCACTTCAGCGTCCGAAGTGCTTGCACGGGCAGGTTACTGATCTTCGTCTGACCCTCAGTCAACAAGTCTTTCGTTTTCTACGTCGATGAGGAAGATGCTCGTTGCGCGATTTGGCGAGAATACGCTATGAGTTGTAATCCAACGTCGAGAACACCGGCCCGTTTTGCCTGGCAGACGAGGGTTCGAGGACTGTCCGTGCGCTTCTTGGTATTTGTGGCGAAGATTCTATAAGAGCGCCCTCGGGCAACCGAGGTTGATTGGAAGGCGTTTGAATAGCTTTTGCCTGTTCGCGGCTCTCGTTTATAGGACGCGGCGATGGGACGGTACTAACCGTATGGTGGTGTCGGTTGCCTTCTTCGGTTGCATTGTTCCTGGTGTAGGTGCTGGTGGCACTAACTGCATGGTGGTAGGACGCTTCCGTACGGGTTTATATGTCGCATGGCGGTGCGGCGGCGGTCCAGCGGTTGATTTCTCCACTCTAGCCGCGACGTTTTGTTTAGTCCCTTGAGTTCTGCTTCCGTCTCTTCGATTAATGCTGACTACTGTGATACTCGTGTGGAGACCTCAACAGGGTCGACCGCACTCGCTCACCTGGGGCGGGTCCAGTGCGCGCTTTCGGTGTCATTTTGTTCGCAACTGGATCTGCTGGGACGCAGCTCGACTAAATCGGTCCGCACAATTTTTAGGGTGTGAGTTAGCTCCGGTAGTGCGAAGAGTAAGCATTGTTAGAAATCTCAGTACTCTTTTTAGAGCTGTGAGTGCTGCCTGTTAGAAGTTGGAGTGCGGCAATTAGAAACCCGGTTCCGGGGGTTGCTCCATTGAGGACCGTGTTCTTGCTGCGTGACATTTTGCCGTCCGGGTAGTCGTCGCATTAATTGATCTCAGAGTCTCTGTTGTGATCTAAGTTTGAAGATTTGAGAGAGATCTGAAGGTGGGAATGGATGTGCTGTGTGAACCGATGTCTTGACGGTGGTGTTGTGAAGGCGGATTGAACCGGTACGAGCATGGTGGCTCTGACCCGTGTTTCGTATCAAGCCTGACTCCTTCGGATTGTTCGTCGGGGTGTACCTGGACGTACTCCTGATGGAGTTTCTTGACTCCCTGTTCAGCAGGGTCCGGGAAGGACTCGGACTACAGAGGTGTCGGGGAGGTCCAGAAATGGATCTACAAGTCCGAGGGCAGAGAGTCGCCTACGTACGTGTATCGTCGACTGACCAGAACCCAGACCGTCAGTATGAGGCGATTGGTGAGGTTCATCGTGTGTTCGAGGACAAAGTATCTGGCAAGACACGCGACCGGCCTGCACTGGCTGAACTCCTCGCCTACGTTCGCGAGGGTGACCATGTGCGGGTTGCCTCCATGGACCGGCTGGCGAGGTCGGTGGTGGACCTTCATGACCTCGTAGATGGTCTCGTGAACCGTGGAGTATCGGTTGAGTTCGTCAAGGAAAGCGTGTCCATTGCTCCAGGCTCATCCCGACCGATGGACCGGCTGCTCTTGACTGTCCTCGGCGGTATTGCGGAGTTCGAGCGCAGCTTGATCCGGGAGCGGCAGGCCGAGGGTATCGCCGCAGCGAAGAAGAAGGGCGTCTACGACCGCCCCAACTCGCTGTCGCCTACTCAAGTGGCTGATGCCCACCGCCGAGTTGCCGAGGGGGTTCCCAAATCACGCATTGCCCGAGAGGCCGGGGTATCGCGGACGACGCTCTACGAGGCTCTAGCCGGGCGAGGCGTTTACGCCAATGGCAAGTATCGGGCTGCGCTCGCTGACAAGGACTCGATCACAAGCATGGAGGCGATAGGCAATGACTGAGAACATCGACCAGAGCACCGAGCAGAGTTACTACGAAGTGTTGGAGACATGGTTCGACGAGGAACGCGGAGCCTATGAGGAGTGGGGTGTGGATCCCGAGGGTTGGGAAGACTACCTCGATTGGCTCTGGGAACAGCGCGGAGTTCGGGGAAGGGTACCGTCGACTGTCCACGGTCTTTATGAACTGCCGGGCACGATCGCTGAGTTCGTCCGGGACCGTCCTTTCCCGAGTACGCCGAATGGTCGATTCCCGTATTTGCTCGTCATGGTGGTGCGGGCGATGAATGGCGGCGCTCTTCCGTCGAGGTTTTCGGATCGGGATTCGTTCGAGGCAGAGTACGCCGAGCTGAAGGGTATCGCAGCGCGAGCAGGCTTGTTGTCTGTAGCTGGTGCGACTGGGCCCCACGGCGAATCGTGACCTACTGCACCCGGCCTGCTATATGTAGGGTGTGTGGTTGCAGAAGACTCTTAAGACGGCGTTGAACCGTGCTCTCCTGAGAGACAAGGACGGGTGCCTCTACTACGTGAACAGCGAAGCCCCAGTTCGCAAGCCTGAGGAGCTGCGGGCTGGGGCTTCGGCATGGCTAATCGACCAGTTCTGCGAGCTGGCGATACCTGAGGGTAGCCCGATGACTCCGGATGTGCTGTTCCAGATCATGCTCTCGGAGAGACGTGAGATCAACCAGAGTCCCGAGCTTCAGAACCTGCTGGGTATCGCTGACCTGAAGAGGGTCCCGCTCTGGGCCGACCCTTCCTCGGTGCACGAGGTCCTGGTGCTCGGGGTGCCGGACCTGTCTGAGCTTTCTGACGCCATCGACGCGGGGCTAACAGTGCCGACGTGGATCATGGAAACTCCGAGCCGCAGCTACGAGGCGGCATGGATCATGATCCGCAGGCACGACGACATGAAGAGGCGACGGCGGCCCGAGAACGGAAAGAACGCCGCTGACAGTCTTGGCTGGGTGGAGGTTGTCGAGCCGGTGAACCCTGTCAACAGTCGCAACCGGCTGCGTTTCATCGACACCGCGGGAGGGTTTCGATCAGCGCAGTCCGTGGTGAAGTCAGCGGCGAAGGCCGCGGAAGAACTCCCGGAACTGAGACGCAAGCGGAGGAAGTGGGCAGACAGAAGCAATGACGTCACGGACGAGTTGCGGACGATTCGAGGGAAGGCTGGTGGCCAGAAGACTAGTGAGCGTAAGGCCGTGTCATCGCGGAGGAACCTCGCACCAGTCACAGAGGACCGGCGGGCGCGGAAGGCTGAGAACGCAGTACGTGCCCGCCGCCTCCGGGCTGACCACTGGCCAGTGAAGGAGATCGCTGCCTACTTGGAGGTCAACGATCGGACGGTCTATCGCTATCTCAACGGGGATGGCTGAAGTGAATCCGACGCAGTTTACTGTTCCGACAGGTGAGCTCACCGCGACAGGGTACGAATCAGTGCGGCATGAACTGTACATGCACGCGATCAAATACCAGGAGACCTCAACAGCAGACGCTGAGTCGCGTGAGCAGATCATCTCAGAAGTCACGGAGTTGATCTGGGAGAAGCGACCGTTCCCCATACGTTACTTCTCTGAGCGAGGTGCGAAAGCCGAGATTCTCCGCTGCATGGAGACCGAGGCGGAATACGGAACAGCCCGCGAGCCCGGCCTTCTCGTCGCTTCGCAGCGCCGTGCAGGCGTCGATCTGTGTAAGTGGGCCTTTCCCAACCTGCACCGGGCGAAAGCGAAGACGGATTCGGTCTCGCTATGGGACAAATTCCATAACCGCGAGCGTCTCCGGGAGGCGATCATCTGGGCCTGTCGAGACACTGCCCGCAACCGAGAACAAGTTGTATCGCCTGGATGGCTGTACTACGGGCTCAGAGGAGGCGGAGCCGCACCGACGAACTTCCCTCCCATGGCAGCGAAAGCGATCTTTGAACGATATGTTCCGAAGAACGGAGTCATCTGGGATCCGTCGTTTGGGTACGGAGGTCGGCTCCTGGGCGCCCTTACCTCACGGAACGAGTACACGTATATCGGGACTGACCCTGCGACTGAAACCTTCGAGAACCTGAGTCATCTGGGACGCCTGATCGAACGGGTCACTGGGCGCAGGCACAGTTTCCATCTGCATCAATGTGGTTCGGAAGGATTTGATCAGCGGAAGGAAGACGTCGACTTCGTTTTCACATCGCCGCCATACTTTGACTCCGAGGACTACGATGACCCCGACGAGGTGGCACGCAAGAAGCAGAGTCATGTCAAGTACCCCACGCCCGAGGCTTGGGTGGGAGGATTCATCCGGGGTACCGCACGTAACATCCGTCGCGCGTTGAAGCCGGGCGCGTACTGCGTAATCAACATCGCTGACCAAGCGAGAGGCAAGATTGACTTGGTCGACGGGTGGGTCGATGAACTTGAGGATGCGGGCCTGTGCCTGCAGCGCCGTGACTCTTTGGCTGTGAAAGCCCGAGCAAAGTCGGCGTACCAGGCGGCAGGTTCAGTAAACGAAAAACTCGGACGTGTCAAGGGAAAACGGAAAGAACCTTTGCTGGTGTTCAAGCGTTCCTGACTTGGGAAACGTCTGTACAGCTATCTGACATTATGTAACTAACGACGCATGATACTCCTAACTTACTGATATTTGGGGTTCTCGGCCCATTCGAGGTGTCGAACACCTCGCGTCCCGCGGGGTGCTAGGCCGCGCTCACGCGGGCTCGCTGCGCCCCGGGTGCTCCCACGCACGCACGCGCCCGTATTGCGCCCGCACGCGGGCCTGTCCGCGCTATGCCGCTTCCTTGTGCCGTCGCGGCCTCCGTGGCCCGCCTGCGGCGTCCATGCTCCTACCTCTGCCCAGTTTCCGTACATTTCTTCCCGCCTTCGACTCCCACCTATAACTCGGTGACCCGATGGTCAGGCATTGACCCCTGGCGACGTTACGAGGGTAAGTCCTGAGGCCGATTTGTCTTCCTAACCGCGGATCTGCGGCTTGGAACTAATGGAAGTCGAAAAATGGTCATTAAAATGATTAACGCGTCAGGAGCCCGTTACCTTGAATGCTCGAATAACAAGGGATTGCGCTCACGTGGAAACAGATGGAAAGGCGTTCAGTTTCCGTGCTCTACGAAGACTGAACACATTGGAGCTGCGGGTACTAAGCAAAGAACTGCTGATTGCTGTATATCCCTGGACCCGGGAGGTAGCCGACCATGGTGCAGGAAATGTGCAGCTGAATTCCTCGCAGTCTCGACTAAGACTCTCGCTAACTGGAATGCGTCCAATTCCGGACCAAGAAATATTGGCCGACCCGGGAAGCCTCGATACTTGAGGTCAGAGCTGCTCGCCTGGCTGACCGACGGTCAGGTGCGGTCATGACTCCGTTCAAGAAAACCAAATACCCAGGAATCTACATCTATCAGTCAAAACACCGTAACAAGCTGTATGCCGTCAAATATCGCCGGGCGAACGGGAGTCCATCGACGAAGCGAGGTTTCAGTACGATTGCAATGGCCAGGGAATGGCTATCAAAATTTGAGGAAAGCAAGCGAAACGGCGCCGAAATGCGGCCTTCGAAAGGACGCATTCCTGTCCGAGACCTTGCTGTCAAATGGTTCAAGGCTAAGGAAAACAGTCTGAAGCCGTCTGCATTCTCAAGCCTTGAATCGTCCTGGGATACCCATGTGGCCCCCCGATGGGCAGATGTGCCGGTTGGTCGAATTGCCACTGCGGATATACAGGAATGGGTGGATAACATTACGGCCAAAAAGCGAAATATCGGACAGCCTGCATCCGCGACCGTTGTCATTCGTTGCGTCGGCGTCCTCAAGGGAGTTTTGGATTTTGCGGTGAGAGATGGGTGCATACCAAATAATCCCGCCGATCAAGAGAAGTTGGAGCTGCCCAAAAAAGGAAAGCGCAAGGTTGAGTCTGAGAGGCGCTATCTATCGGTTGAAGAAGTGAAAAGGCTGGCACAAAACGTTGATCCAGACCGTGCACCTATTATTTGGTTAACGGCTGTAATGGGTCTGCGCTTCGGAGAGGTGAACGGTGTGCAAGCTGAGGACTTCAACCTCGCCCGCAAGCGATTGCACGTTCGCCGATCATGGTCCCAGGACCGCCACGGCAAGTGGCACGTGGGGCCGCCGAAGAATGGTACGGCGAGGACCGTCCCCATCCCGTCATTCCTCGTTCCGGGCTTCCAGCAGCTTCTCGCCGATTTGCCGCGTGGTGCTCGCGTCTTCACTCGACGTTCCGGAAGCGCGAAGCCGCTTCCGTACCCGGGGAAAGCGAACGGCTGGCGTGAGGCGAGCTGGTTGGAGCAAGGCCTCGTGCGAGCGGGTATCGCCCGGCTGACGGTGCATGACCTGCGACACACAGCCGCCTCACTTTCAGTGCAGGCGGGTGCTCACGTGGTGGTACTACAGAGGATGTTGGGACACGCTAACGCGGCCGAAACACTCGACACGTATGCTGATCTGTTTGACGGTGACCTGGACCAGGTGGCCGACTGTCTCGACGCGGTGTTCAGTAGGCCTTGACCGCACGGTGCGCAGTCTCGAGCTACACAGGGGCCACACTCTGGCCGCGTCGTGTCTATTCGCCGCTGGTGTTTCTGGGCGTGTGGTCAGATCGTGGTCGCGGGCGGGTTGTGGGGCGGCTGGGACCGGTGTTTACGCTGGTCACGGCGCTATCCTGCTGTAGGTCCGTTAGGTTTCGAATCCCCTATCCTCCGCCAGAGAAGTCCCGGATCGTCGACACGACGGTCCGGGACTTCTGCGTTGCAGAGACTGTCGGCTCGCATGTCGGCCGGTCCGGCTTCGGCCGGCCAGGGCAGGGTCAGGCTGCCTGGCACACCGGGCACCAGAACAGGTTCCGGCCGGCGATCGTGGTCGTGAGTATCGGGCTGCCGCAGATCCAGCAGGGCTGATTCTGACGCCGGTAGACATACACCTCACCGCCGTGGTCGTCCTCGCGCGGAGGCCTGCCCATCGCCTCCGGCTCATGTTCGGGTCGGACGGTGTCGATGCGACCGCGCCGACGACCGATCTCCATGAGTTCGACGGTGTCGTGCCAGATCGCTTCCGCACGCTCACGTCCGAGCGATTTGCCCGGAGTGAGCGGATCGATGCCGAGGCGGAACAGCACCTCGGCGCGGAAGATGTTCCCCGTTCCCGCGATCACGGACTGGTCCATGAGCAGAGTGGCCACGGTCGAGCGTGACCTGAGCACTCTGTCGATGAATCTCTGGGGATCGGCATCGGCGCGCAGTGGGTCGGGCCCGAGTCGGTCGATGACGGCAGCGACCTCGGGAGGGTCGAGCAGCGCACAGGTGTTCGGCCCGCGCAGATCGGCCGTGTTCACTCCGTCGGTGATCCTCCACCTGACCTGTCCGACGACCTCGGGCTCGCCGGGCAGCAACCGCATCGTGCCGTAGATTCCGAGGTGGATGTGGACCCGGGCGTCGGTGGAGGCGAACCCGATGAAGAGATGCTTCCCCCAGGCGTCGGCACTCTCGAGCGCATCGCCATCGAGCAGATGGGCACCGGTGAAGCGTCCCTGCGGAGTGGACGAGGAGAGGCGATGGCCGGAGAAGAGATCGACGAGGTCGCTGGCCAGATTGTGGATCACGTGGCCTTCCGGCATAGCTGTGCTCTCCTTCGTCCGAGCGGGCGCGGTCCCGATTCATGCCGCGCTGGTGTCTCCGGCCAGCATATGATGCCGCACTGTCGACGACAGACGGGAGGCTCCCGGACGGATCGTCCGGGAGCCTCCCGTGGGTCCGGCGTGCTCAGCGGCTCGCCGCGGTGGTCAGTGCTGCACCGTGCGGTGCTGACGCAATCAGCTCAACTTCTCGGCGATCGCGGCGTTGAAGGCCTCGAGATCACCGGGGTTGCGGGAAGTGATGAGATTGCCGTCGACGACGACCTCGGAGTCCTCCCACTGTGCACCGGCGTTGATGAGGTCCGTCTTCGTCGAGATGAAGGAGGTGAGCTTCCGCCCTTCGGCCACCCCCGCCTCGGCGAGGATCCATGGTGCGTGGCAGATCGCGGCCACCGGTTTGTCGGCGGCGAAGAACGCCTTGACCAAAGCGACGGCGTCCTCGTTCAGGCGCAGGGCGTCGGCGTTGAGGGTTCCGCCGGGCAGCACGAGCGCGTCGAAGTCCTCGACAGCGGCCTCGGCGACCGGAACGTCGACGTCGAAGGTCTGTGCATGCTCCCAATCGCCTTCCATCGCCTGCAGCGTTGCCTCGGAGGGAGAGACGATGGACGTCGTCGCTCCGGCGTCGTCGAGGGCCGTGCGAGGGCTGGTCAGTTCGACCTGCTCGACGCCGCGGGTCAGCAGGAATGCGATCTTCTTGTCGGAGATGGCCATGATGGTGCTCCTTAACTGTTGTGGATTCTGTCTGTTGGGATGATTGTCGTCGTGGTTGTCGTGCTGGTCGGTGGTGCGAGCGATGCCCGGCGACTCAGCGGAGGTGAGCCCGCTGCTCATCGGTCAGCGGCTTCGCGGGGAAGCGCAGCAGGACCTTGCCGGCCGGGTGGGCGGTGAGCAGGTGCCGGTAGGCGTCCTGGACCTCATCGACGTCGAAGACTCGGTCGATGGGCACGTGGATATGGCCGTAGGCGATCGCCTGACCGAGCCAGACCATGTCGTCTCGGCGAGCCGTGGCCTCACCCGCGATGCTCACCCCGTACGTCTCCGCGACGGTGGGACCGGCACCGATCGAGACGATGCGCTCGGCCGGGACGCCGGCGTCGAGCAGGCCGGCGACCTCGTCCTCGCCCTGGGTCGAATACGCGGCCTGGATTCCGTTCGGAGCGAGTGTGCGGACGTTGTCCCACATGCCCTCTCCGTAGGTCACGGGTTCGACGCCGAGGCTGCGCAGAAGGGCGTGATTGCCCTGACTGGCGCTGCCGATGACGCGCGCGCCGAGGTTGCGGGCGAGCTGGGCGACGATGATGCCGACGCCGCCGGAGGCCCCGGAGACGAAGAGCGTGTCGCCCTCGTTGAGGCCCAGGTCGCGGATCCCGGACATCGCGGTGCGCCCCGTGATGTAGAGACCGCCGGCAGTGTCGATCCCGAGGCCGCGCGGGACCCGATCGAGACGGTCTGCGGGATCCTCGATGAGCAGCTGCCCGGTCTGTGCCTGCTTCGGCAGCCCGCCGTAGACGAGGTCGCCGGGCGCGAAGTCCTCGACGCCGGAGCCGACCTCGGCGACGACACCGGAGAAGTCGACGCCGTTGCCCGAGCTGCCCTCGACGGTGCCGAAGCGACCGCCCTGGAGCATCTTCCAGTCCAGTGGGTTGAGTCCGGTGTAGAGGACGGAGACGAGAACGTGTCCGGGGCCGACCTCGGGGGTGGCCGCCTCGGCGAGGTGAAGCTGATCGATGCCGCCGTTGGAGGTGTATTGGACCCGTCTTGTCATGCTGTGCTCCTGTTCGGTTGACGAATCGGTGCGGTTGACGAATCGGTGCGCGGATCCCGGCCAGTGCCGACGCCCACAGCAGGGATAACGATGAAGGAGGCGAACTTGTTCCATCTCAGGAATGACCGCACTCCCCGGGCCGGGCCGGCCAGGGGAGTGCGGTGGGGATGCGAGGTGCTCGAAACGAGCGGTTCGTGGGACGCTCGAGGGGAGCGGTTCGGGGAGGAGTCTCAGATATTCGGGAACTCGAGGCTGTAGCCGATGCCCGACTGCGACGCCGAGGTGATCTTCACCGTGCCGTAGTGGTTCTTGCCGGCTGCCGTGACGGTGCAGTTCTGCGAGCCTCGGCGGGCGGTGATCCGCAGGTCCGCGTAGCAGTCGACCGTGTCGACCGTGGTGCCCTGCTCGGCGTAGGCGTGCTTGATGTCCTTCTCGAGCACATCCGCGGGGATCCTGCCATTGCCGTCCAGGTCGAGTTCGACTCCCTCTTCACCGATCCGCGGACCCTGGTAGTCCTCGCCCGCGGCGCTGCCGCCCGAGGACGACGATCCGCTCGAGGTGGAGGAATCACTCGCCGAGGATGAGCTGCTCGAATCTGTGGATCCGCTGCTGCTCGTGGTTCCGTTCGCGGCCGATCCGCTCGATGATGTCCCGTTCGAGGTCGACCCGTCGGCAGCGGAGTCAGACGTCGAGGTGGACGAGGAGTGAGACTCCGAAGTCGGTTCCTCGGCGGCCTGGGTGGTGTCCGTCTCGGGGTTCTGCGCGTCCTCGGACTGTGCGGGCTGGCCCTGCTGTTCCTGGCCCTGACCTTCGGGCCCGAACGAGATGTGCATATCGCAGGCCGAGAGCGACAGGGTCGCTGCGAGGGCTCCGGCGACGGTGATGGTCTTGAGGAGTGTCTGGGTCTTCATGTCGGCTCCTGGACTCGTGGTGAAGAGGTGTCGGTGCTGCGTACATGACAAGCCTCTCAGCGCGGGTCGGCGGTCAGGGGACGGTTCGTGTTCGCATCCGGTGACGCATGTTCCAGGTCGGACACATCGGCCTATTCTGGAGTGGGATTCCGACACGGTGAGAGATTCTTCGCAGCCGATGTCGAAAACCCTCGTCCGGCTGCTTCCCAGTCATGTCAGCGAGCACAGCCCGTGCAAGCGACACCGGAGAAGGAGACACAATGGCCAAGTACCTCATGCTCAAGCACTACCGGATGCCGAGCGAATACATGGACTACACCCCCATGGATCAGTGGAGTCCGGCGGAGATCGACGCGCACGTGGCGTATATGAACGACTTCGCGCAGCGGCTCAGGGACTCCGGAGAATTCGTCGACTCCCAGGCGCTGTCACCCGAGGGGACCTTCGTCCGCTCCGGGGGAGAGGGCCGGCCACCGGTCACCGACGGGCCGTTCCCCGAGACCAAGGACCTCATCGCCGGTTGGATGGTCATCGACGTCGACGGCTGGGACCGCGCCGTCGAACTGGCCGGTGAGCTCTCGGCCGCGCCGGGGCTCGGCGGCGAACCGATCCGGGAGTGGCTCGAACTTCGGCCCTTCCTCGGACAGTCGCCGACCGTGACGGAATGACCCCATGACCGCCGCGGGAGCCTTCGACGAGGAGGGGCTGCCAGAGCTCGTCCCCGCAGTGATCGGCATCCTCCGCGGCCGGGGAGCAGATTTCCCGGCCGCCGAGGAGCGCTGCTTCAAGCATTGTCCGCATGGCCGGACGATCCTCCCCGCGACCGGCGCGGGTGGCTTGTGACCGTGGCCTGGCGGAAGTTCCTTGACGCTGTGCGCTCCGAGACGGCGCGCACGCGGCGCGAGCAGCGGTTCGTCGTCGAGCAACCGGCTCGAGTGTCTGGCCCGTCTGAGCATGTGACCAGCGCTGATGACACTCTGGCGCTCTACTTTCTCTGCTCTCACCCGGACCTGTCTCCCGCCTCCGCCGTCGCTGTGACCCTGCGCGCCGTGGGCGGACTGACGACGCGGCAGATCGCCGCGGCCTATCTCGTTCCCGAGGCGACGATGGCGCAGCGGATCAGCCGCGCCAAGCGCACCATCGCCGACCGCGGACTCGACCGACCCGGCGATCTCTCGTCGGTCCTCCGCGTCCTCTACCTCGTGTTCAACGAGGGCCACTCCGGCGACATCGATCTCGCTTCCGAGGCTATCCGCCTCACCCGAACCCTGTTGACGATGACACACCATCCTGAGGCGTCTGGTCTGCTGGCGCTCATGCTGCTGCACCATGCCCGACGCGCCTCCCGGTTCGATGCCGAGGGCAGACTCATCGCGCTGGCCGAGCAGGACCGATCACTGTGGGACACGGACCTCATCGGCGAAGGCATCATGCTCCTGGGCGCTGCGTTGGCTCGCGACCAGCTCGGCGAATTCCAGGTGCAGGCCGCGATCGCAGCCCTGCACGCGGATGCGCAGCGGGTCGAGGACACCGATTGGGGGCAGATCGTCGATTGGTACGACGAACTCCTCGAACTGACCGACACTCCGATCGTCCGCCTCAACCGGGCTGTCGCGGTGGGTGAGGCCCGCGGCCCCGCTGCGGGACTGGCCCTGCTGCGTGAACTCGACGAGGATCTGCCCCGCCGCCAGGCCGTCGAAGCGCATCTGCGCGAACGCTCCGGTGATCTCCGTCGGGCTGCTGAGCTCTACGTCCGAGCCGCCGACCGGGCCGGCAGCTCCGCTGAACGGGACCATCTGCTGCGATGTTCGGCTCGGCTTCACGACGCACGCTGAGCCGACGCGAGCTTCGTCACTCTCAAGCGCTGCCGGCACGAGCGCCGCCGGGACCTCGGTTACGATCGACACGATCACACCTCGCAGTCGAAGGAGGCCGGCCCCGTTTGAGCCACGTCCAGGAGTTCTTCCGCATCTCACCGGCCGAACGCGATCACATCCCCGCGTTCCGGATCGCTTTGGGAGTGGCGATTCCGCTGCTCGTGCTGCTCGGCGTCGACCGCCTCGATCTGGCCATCTACGCCGCCTTCGGCGCATTCACCGGCATCTACGCCCGGTTCGAATCCCCGCGCTCGCGGATCAGGCGGCAGTCGATCGCGGCCGGTGTGCTCGTCTCCTGCGTCGGCATCGGAGCCCTGTTGGGCACGGCACAGACCAGCATCTGGGTGCTCATCGTCGTCACCGCCCTGGTCTCGGGGATCGGCGCGGTCATGGCCGTGCGCTTCCGCCTCAAACCCGGCGGGTCGATCTTCTTCATCTTCGCCACCGGGGCCGTGGGCTCGATTCCCGACGGGGCACCCGTCCAGGTGGCCGTGCCCGTCGCAGCCGCCTCGGCGCTGGTGTGCATCGGCCTCGGTGCCCTGGCCCACCGTGTCGGTGAGCGGATGCCCCGAGACAAGGAGACCTACGTCCGGGTGGGACTGTCACCCGTGGGCAAACGGGACCTGCTGGCCCATGCCATTCGCTTCACCATCGCCCCCTTGATCGCCGGCATTCTGGGCACCCTGCTCATCGATGTGCTGCCGCTGCTGTCCCACAGCTATTGGGCGATGGTCGCCGCGGTGGCACCGATCGCACCGCCGAGGCGCTCCGCCCGCCTCAAGCGGGGTCTGCATCGTGTGGTCGGGACCCTCGGCGGAGTGATCGTCACCGCCTTCCTGCTGTCCTTCCCCGTCGAAGCCTGGCAGCTCGTCGTCTGGGTCATCGTGCTCCAGTTCCTCGCCGAGGTCTTCGTTCTGCGCAACTACTCCGTGGCACTGTTCTTCATCACTCCGCTGGCCCTGATGATGACGCAGATCGGACACCCGCAGCCGGTGGTCGAGTTGCTGACCTCGCGGGCCGTTGAGACCGTCATCGGCGTCATCGTCGGTATGATCGTCGTTCTCGTCGGCTTCGGCAGCGAACGCCGATCGGCCGGGTCGGCGATTCTCGCACCATCTGTCGATGACGACGACTGAAGCATCATCCTCGGCGACGACCACGAGGAGAACCTCACCAAGCTGCCGGCCGTGGCCAAGCGTCGTCGGACCGAAGCGTGATCCGGCCGGCTCTCAGCCGAGAGTGCGATGCCGCCCGATCGGCACCATGAGCGGCTGACCGGACACCGGATCGACGATGATCTGATTGGGCAGACCGAAGACACGCTCGACATTGGCCTCGGTGAGCACCTCGGCCGGTGTGCCGGAGGCATGGATGTTCCCATCGGCGAGCATGACGAGCCGGTCGCAGTAGCGGGCGGCGAGGTTGAGATCATGGAGGACCATGACGATCGTGACTCCGGAGCGCTGATTGAGCTCGGTGAGCAGATCGAGGACCTCCACCTGATGATTGACGTCGAGGAAGGTCGTCGGTTCGTCGAGGAGGAGGATGTCCGTCTGCTGCGCCAGAGCCATGGCGATCCACACCCGCTGCCGCTGACCGCCCGAGAGCTCGTCGACGGGACGATCGGCGAGCACAGCCGTGCCCGTGGTGTCCAGGGCGTCTGCAACGGCGAGGTCGTCCTCGGCGCTCCAGCGGGAGAAGGCCCCCTGGTGGGGGTGGCGTCCCCGACCGACGAGGTCGGCGACGGTGATGCCTTCGGGGGCGATCGGCGTCTGGGGGAGCAGACCGAGGATGCGGGCGAGTCGTTTGGCCGGCATCGAGTGCACCTTCCTGCCGTCGAGGACGACGGCGCCCGACCTCGGTGCCAACAGCCTCGACATCGATTTGAGCAGGGTCGACTTTCCGCAGGCGTTGGCCCCGACGATGGCGGTGATGCATCCGGCCTGAAGATCCAGATTCAGTCCCGCGATGACCTCGGCATCGCCGTAGGACAGGTGGAGGTCCTTCGCGGTCAGTGAGTGGTCCGTGGTCACAGGGAGCCTCCCGAACGGTTGATCCTGATGATGAGGTAGATGAGGTAGGGCGCACCGAGGATGCCGGTGATCACTCCCACCGGGTAGCGGGTGCCGAGGGCGAACTGGCCGACAAGATCGGCGACGAGCACGAGCAGAGCCCCGACGAGCCCGGCCGGCAGAAGCGGGGACGAGCCCGGACCGATGAGGCGGGCGGCGATCGGCCCGGACAGGAACGCCACGAACGCCACCGGCCCGGCCGCGGCGGTGGCGAAGGCGATGAGGCCGACTGCGGTGACGATGACGAGCAGCCGGGTGCGGGCCACCCGGACGCCCAGGGCCTCTGCGGCCTCGTCGCCGAGCTGAGTGATCGACAGGTTCTTCGCCTGACTGAGCAGGATCGGGGCGAGCGCGATGAAGGCGATGAGGACGGGCACCGCCGAGTCCCAAGCGGCGCCGTTGAGGCTGCCGGCCAGCCAGCGCAGGGCCTCCTGCAGGTCCCATTGCGCGGCTCGTGTCAGCTCCCAGTTGATGAGGGCATCGAGCATCGAGGCGATCCCGATGCCGACGAGGATGAGCCGGATCCCGGCCGCTCCGTTCTTATAGGCGAGCAGATAGATGAGCAGCGCCACGGCGAGACCGGCGGTGATGGCGACGACCGAGACTCCCGTGCGCCCCAGACCCAGGGTGATGATCGCGAACACGGCGGCCGCCGAGGCACCAGAACTGATGCCGATGATGTCGGGACTGGCCAAGGGATTGCGCAGCATGGTCTGGAAGGTGACCCCGCCGAGCCCGAAGCTCAGACCGACCAGTGCGGCGAGCACCGCCCGGGGCAGGCGCAGCCGACCGACCGTGAAGGAGGCTCCCGGCACCTGCTCGCCTCTGATCACGCCGATGACCTCGGCCGGCGAGTAGAACGTCTGACCGACCATGAGGCTGGTGAGGAAGACGACCACGACGAGCGCGGCGAGCACGGAGACGATGGTCGTGTATCGCCTTGCGCGCGATCTGCGCAGGCCGGCGACCGCCTCGGCGGTGGAACTGTGCTGGGTCAGACTCACAGGGACCTGACCTTCTGCCGACGGACGATGGCGATGAAGAAGGGGGCGCCGATGAGGGCGGTGAGGATGCCGACGTCGAGTTCGGCGGGGCGGGCGATGATGCGCCCGAGGATATCCGATGCCGTCAGCAGTCCCGCACCGGTGACTGCAGAGAACGGGATCAGCCACCGATGGTCGACGCCGATGAGCAGACGACAGGCATGGGGGATGACGAGTCCGAGGAAGCCGATCGGTCCGGCCACCGCGGTCGCGCCGCCGCAGAGGACGACGGCGCCGGCCGCGGAGACGAGCCGGGTCAGGCCGACGTGTTGGCCGAGTCCGGCGGCGAGTTCGTCGCCGAGGGCCAGGGCGTTGAGCCCGGGGGCCGAATAGATGCAGATGAGGAACCCGGCGAGGAGGAACGGTCCGACGAGGATGACCGCACTCATCGTCACTCCGCCGACCCCGCCGATCTGCCAGTCGCGGGCGAGGTCGGAGATGTCACCGCGGGGCAGAACGACGGCGCTGATGAAGGAGGTCAGGGCCGCTGCGGTGGCGGCCCCGGCCAGGGCCAGCTTGAGCGGGGTCGCTCCCTGCCTGCCCAAGGACCCGATCGTGTAGACGAATACCGCGGTGATGGCCGCGCCGATGATGGCGAACCAGATGTACTGGGTGGCGCTGGCCAGTCCGAAGTAGGCGATGCCGATGACCACGGCCAGGGAGGCTCCGGTGTTGACGCCGAGGATCCCGGGATCGGCCAGCGGGTTGCGGGTCACCCCCTGCATCACTGCGCCCGAGACGCCGAGGGCGGCGCCGACGCAGACGGCGAGCAGGGTACGTGGGATGCGTTTGGCCACGGCCGCCTGGTCGAAGCCGGTGGCCGAGCCGCCGTAGGCGGCGATGACATCGGCGAGGTCGACGCCGCGGGAGCCGATCATCGTCGAGGCGATGCCGAGGACGACGACGAGGGTGAGCGCGGCGAGCATCCACAGCAGGCGGACGCGAGTCGACCGCCGCAGCCGGGCGGCGGTCGACTCGATGGTGGTGAGTGCGGTCATCGCGATGAGCGGGTCCTACTTCTCGGCCGAGGCGGCCCCGTCGAGGGCGTCGAGGTAGTCGTCGAGGACGAAGGAGATCGACAGCGGAGTCGGATTCGCCGCGGTGCCCAGGGGGTCATCGCTGGGCAGGTTGACGATGGCGTCGTTCTTCACCGCCGTCATCTGTGAGAGCAGCTTGTCGCCTTCGAGGGTCTTGACGAGCTCGTCGTCGCCGTAGGTGACGATGATGTCGACATCGTCGAAGACATCGGCCTGTTCGGCGCTGACCGATGAGGAGAACTGATCGGTGTCGTCCGATGCCTTCTCGATGCTGGCCGGGGCCTTCATACCCAGGTCCTCGAAGAACATCGGACGGGTGTCGTGCGTGGTGTAGAAGTTGACCTCGGACAGATCGGAGGGATCGACGTGGGTGAGGAACATCGTCGATTTGTCCTTGATCGCCGGGTGCTCGTCCACGGCAGAGTCGATCTCGGATTCGAGATCCTCGACCAGCTGTTCACCTTCAGCCTTCATGCCGATGGCTTCGCTGTTGATCTCGATCATCTCCCGCCACGGGGTGCCCCAGGCCGTGTCGGGGTAGGCGACGACTGGAGCGATCTCCGACAGCGTGTCGTAGTCTTCCTGAGACAGACCGGAGTAGCCGGCGAGGATGACGTCCGGCTCTGTGTCGGCGACGGCTTCGAAATCGACGCCGTCGGTCTCGTCGAAGAGAGTCGGGGTCTCGGCGTCGAGTTCCTCGAGCCTGTCCTCGACCCAGGGGAGGACCCCGTTGCCGTCGTCATCGCCGAAGTCCGCCCGCGCCATGCCGACAGGGACGACGCCGAGGGCCAGAGGAACCTCGTGATTGGCCCAATTGACGGTGGCGACCCGGTCGGGCTTCTCCGCGATCTTCGTCGTTCCGAGAGCATGCTCGATGGTCACCGGCTGCCACGAGCTGTCACCGCCGTCGGCTTCGTTGGAGGAGTCGGACGGTGAGCATGCGGCGAGCATGAACACGGCGGAGGCGGCTGCGGTGAGAACCAGCGCACGGTGTGGACGGGACATCGTTTCCTTTCGGCAGTGCTTGCCCGCGGGTCGAGGCTCCCGGATCGGATGAGTTCAGGGGCCCGGAGCATGCGTCGCAAGGACCGGTAGCTTAGGTGTGCCTAATCATAGTATCCGAGGAGGCGGCCGGGCGCAATCAGGATATTCGGACACATGATTTCGCGGAACGGACAGGAGATTGCCCGACCCGGCCCAGCTGAGCGGTCGGCCCCGGCGGCGATCTCAGCGGCCGAAGAGACCCGGAGTGGTGCCGGTGATCCGCTTGAACGCGGTGGTGAAGGCGTTCGCGGACGAGTAGCCGACGTCGAGGGCGGCGGTCTCGATCTCATGGCCGGCGCCCATGAGGGTGACCGCATGTTGGATCCGAGCGGTCGTGATCCACCGGTTGAAACCCAAGCCGGTCTCGGCAGCGAAAGCGCGAGTGATGGTCCGGGAGCTCACGCCCAGCCTCCGGGACCACTCCTGCAGACTCGTCGGATCGCTCGGATCGTCGAGGACCGCGTCGACGATGGGTCTCAGCAGTGAGCTGCTCGGCTGGTGGACGAGCAGCTCATGACCGGTCGGTGCCATGACGTCGAGGATCATCGCCTCGGTCAGGGCATAGGACTCGCTGCTGACCTCGAGATCGAGCAGTCGATCGAGCAGAAGGCGGAGGAGATCGGTGACGGCGATCGCCGTCGGGGTGTCACTGACGCGGGGGCCGTCGACACTGAAATGGGCCGCGCGGAGGACGACACCGGCCGGGGTCCAGCCGGAGTGGGCGACGCCTGCGGGGATCCACATTCCCAGGGGTGCGGTGATCGTCCACGTTCGGGAGCCGACTGTGACGGTGCCGACCCCGGAATCGCGCCACAGCAGCTCATGCGTGGGGTGCGAGTGCTCGGCCCAGTACGTCTCCTCGTCCATGGCCTCCCGCGAGCCGAGGATCCTCGTCGGCATCGGGAGCTGGCCGGCCGCGTAGCGGGGAAGACGACGCTCCACGACGGACGAGGACGGTCGAGCCGTCGGGGAGCAGGGCTTGATCGTGGGCACGGATCAAGGATACTGCGGCATCAGTGCGCGACGAGGTCCGGATGCTCACGGTGGAAATCGGTGACCTGCTGCAGGGTGTGGCCGGCGGCGAGGAGCAGCTGCTCGTCGAAGTCCCCGGCGACGAACTGTGCGGCCACCGGGGTGCCGCGGTCGGTGAAGCCCGCGGGCAGGGTGATCGACGGCAGTCCGCAGCTGTCGATCGGCGCCGTGGGAACCGTCACGGCAGCAAACAGCTCGGGGCCGGTCGCGAGAGAGCTCATCTGGTCGATCGTCGGGGAGGCCACTCCGATGCCGGGCAGCAGGAGCAGATCGATATCGGCCATGAGGGAGCGCATGCGCCCGGTGAATGCGCGGCGGGACTCGAGCAGTCGGTGGTAGTCGACGGCGGTCAGTCCCTGTCCGATCTCGATGAGCCCGGACAGGTCGGGACCGTAGTCGCTCTGACGTGCAGGGTAGGTCGCGGCGTGGACCCCGGCGGTCTCGACACCGCACAGAGCCGTCCATTCCTGGGCCGCTTCGGGCAGGCCCGGAGTGCGGACGTCGAGAACGCGCCAGCCCAGTCCGGTGATCGTCTCGATCGTCGATTCGAGCATGGCGTTCGTCGCATCGTCGAAGTGCTCGGCGGCCAGCTCCCGGTCGAAGCCGACGACCGGGGTTCGCTCGAGTCTCAGATGCCGACTGTAGCGGGGCACCGGAGCCAGTGCCGAGGTCGGATCGTGCGGATCGTGTCCGGCGATGGTTTCGAGGATGAGTGCGGCGTCCCGGGCGCTGCGTGTCATCGGCCCGATGTGATCGAGGCTCGGGGCGAGGCCGAAGATGCCGTGGCGCGAGACTCGCCCCCAGGTGGGTTTGAGTCCCGTGACGCCGTTGGCCGAGGAGGGGAGGCGGATCGAGCCGCCGGTGTCCGAGCCCAGGGAGCCGAAGCAGAGGCCGGCGGCGGTGGCGACGCCCGAACCGCTCGAGGACACCCCCGTCCAAGTCTCGGAGTCCCAGGGGTTGACCGGCGTGGGCAGATCGGGATGGTGACCGGTGAAGGCGCCCTCGGTCAGGCGCAGCTTGCCGAGGATGATCGCCCCTGCCGCCCTCAGCCGAGCGACGACGGTGGCGTCGCAGTCCGGTTGGAAGTCCGCGTGGATGGTCGTGCCCGCCCCGGTCGGTGCATCGTGGGTGTACGCGAGGTCCTTGATCGCCAGCGGCACTCCGTGCAGCGGGCCGAGCCAATCGCCCCGGGCGAGGCGGTCATCGCGGTCGGCCGCCTCGGCGAGTGCCGTCTCGCCCATCACGGTGACATAGGATCCCAGCGCCGGATCAAGGTCTGCGATGCGGTCGAGCATCGCCGTGGTGGCTTCCCGGGCGCTCAGCCGTCCGGAGCGGATGAGATGGGAGATCTCGTGGAGCTCACGGAATTCGAGTCCGCTGTTGACCGAGGTGGTGCTCATCGTGCCTCCTTGCATCGGGGAGCCGGATCGCTCCGACTCCCCATGTTATCGATACGGGCGGGCCCGGTCACTCAGGCACACCCAGTTGCTCGATGAGGTCTCTCACCTGGGCAGACGGTTCAGCTGCCGGCAAGCTCCCGCAGCGCCTGAACGTGGGCGTCCAAGCGTCGCGTGCCTTCGTCGGTGATCGAGACCCAGGTCCGGGGGCGTTTGCCGACATAGCCCTTCTTCACCGCGACCATGCCGGTCGATTCCAGGGCCGTGATGTGCCGGGAGAGCACGGAGTCCGAGACGCCGAGCGAATCCCGCAGGAGTCGGAACTCTGCCCGGTCGCGGTTTTTGAGGCTGGCGACGATGCCCAGTCGGGTCGGATTGCCCAGGCCCGGATCGATCCGAGCCAGGGAATCGCCGAGGTCGGGGATCGTGTCGTCGGCAGCGTTGTTCTTCGAGGTCATGATCGGGTCCTTCGTCTCGGGCGGTCTCGCGGGTCTCGGACTCAGCGGCGCAGGCCGATGAGCGCGATGACCGGTGAGGCGATCCACAGGAAGGCGGCAGCCGCCAGCGGGACCACGGGCCCCGGTGAGATCGAGTCGGTGATGATCGCGGCCAGGGTGACGAGGACGGTCAGCGGCAGCCAGGTCAGCAGCAGAGCGGTTGAGCGTCGGCTCCAGCTCAGCGCCTTGACGAGGTAGACGATCATCGCCGGCACCAGCCAGGCCAGACCCGCACCGAAGATGATCAGCTGTGTCGTGTCGTCGTCGATGATGCCGATGGCGACGAGGCCGACGGAGATGCCTGCGGTGAGGACGAAGAGCATCGTCACCAGCGGCCAGGAGTCATGTGTTCGGGCCTGCTTCTGCGAAGCGTCGACCTGTGCGAGGAGTTCGTCGGCCTGCTGTGGGGTGGGGGTGGTCTCCATGCCTGCTCCTTCGGGTGGGCATCGCGGAGGCGATGCGGCTGAAAGTCATCTCAGTGTAACAAGTACTTTCCATTATGGAAAGTACTTTCATGCAGGAATCCCCAGGAGTTTGAGACAGGTGAAGGTGGACGCCCGGACGTCAGCCGGCCGAGGCGGCGACCGTAGCGGCGAGCTCTGTGGCCGCCTCGAGGTGGGAGTCGCTGACCTCACCGGTGAAGACGAGGGGGTCGAAGGCCAGCTTCCATCCCAGACCGGTGGTGATCTGACTCATCGCGGTCTCGGCGCCGGTCGTGTCATAGCCGCCGTGGATCCAGTAGGAGAAGGGCCGACCGGCCGTCGGCTCCCGCACCGCGTCATAGGTGGTGTCGAAGAAGTGCTTGAGCGCACCCGAGATGTACCCGAAGTTCGCGGTCGTCCCGAGCACATAGGCATCGGCGGCGAGGACATCGTCGACACTGGTGTCCAGAGCGGGTCGGACGGTGACGTCGATGTCGCCGAGCTCGGGCAGCCGCAGTCCGGCCAGAGCCGCCTCGGCGATCCGCTTCGTCGCCGTCGACGGGGAATGATGAACGAGCAGAACGTTGACCATGCCTCCACCCTAGCCCCGGGGACTGACGCAAGTCAGCCCCGATGTCTAAGGTGGGACCATGGCAGTCATCTTCGATCCCCTGCGCGACAGAACGCGTCCGGGGCCCAGCCACAGCGATGAGGAGATCATCGATGTCCTCACGACGCGTTTCGACACGTCGGAATGGGCGGTGCTCACGGGAGCGGGAATGAGCACGGACTCCGGTGTCCCGGACTACCGCGGGCCGGACGCGCAGCCGCGATCGCCGATGACCATCCAGACCTTCCTCTCCCACCCCGATCAGCGTGCCCGGTATTGGGCGCGGTCATGGATCGGCTGGCCGCGGATGCGCCGTTCCCGGCCCAATGCCGGCCATCTCGCCCTCGCGGGTCTTCCCGTGGCCGGCATCGTCACCCAGAACGTCGACGGACTCCATCAGGCCGCCGCCGAGGCGGTCGCACTCAGACACGGCGCTGCGGGAGCCGGGCCGCTGCCGAGCCCCGTCATCGACCTGCACGGCAGCCTCGATCGGGTCATCTGCCTCGACAACGGCCACCTCGTCGATCGGGACTGGCTGCAGCAGAGACTGAGCGAGCTCAATCCGGGCTTCGCCCAGGAAGTCGGGATCGATCCCGACGATCTCGAGAGCGCCCCCGACGGTGACGTCGACCTCGAGGACACCGCGGGCTTCGTCATCGCCGACTGTCCCGAATGTGCAGGCATCCTCAAACCCGATGTCGTCTACTTCGGTGACTCGGTGCCGCCGGCCCGACTGCAGGAGGCGAACCGGATCTGCGATGAGGCGTCGGGGATCGTCGTGCTCGGATCCTCGCTCGCGGTGCTCTCGGGTCTGCGCGTTGTTCGTTCCGCAGCGAAAGAGGACAAACCCGTCGTCATCGTCACCGACGGGCCCACCCGCGGCGATGAACTCGCGGACTTCCGCTCGGTTTCGCGCGTCGCGGACTTCATCAGCGCGTGGGCTTCCAGGTGAGTCCAAGCCGGGGATGGAAGACTGGCGGACATGAGAGAAAATCTGGCCCGCGCCGAACGCCTGCGTCTCGTCGACTCCGCCCGCCGTGCGGGTGAGGATGCGCCCACTCTGTGTGAGGGGTGGACCGTCAGGGATCTTGCCACCCACCTCGTCATCCGCGAACGCCACCCGTCCGCGGCGCTGGGCATCTTCCTATCGAGATTCGACGATCGGAGAGAGGCGAAGGAGGCCGACTACGCGCAGACGCCCTTCGCCCAGCTGCTCGGCCTCGTCGCGGCCCCGCCGAAGTGGACTCCGGGCGCCTTGCCCGGAGTCGAGCCCGTGATGAACACGACCGAATTCCTCGTCCACCACGAAGACATCCGCCGTGCCGCCATCGAGTGGATGCCGCGACAGCTCTCCCGTGCAGAGACCGCGACCGTCTGGGCGCAGACGAGGGGCGCGCTCCTGCCCTTCGCTGCCAAAGCCGAGGGCCCCGTGACGATCACGGCACCGGGCTTCGGGTCTCGCACCGCTGGGAAGAAGCAGGCGGGGGACGGTTCCACGATCACCGGGGCGCCGCTCGAGCTGCTCCTCTACCTCATGGGGCGAAGAGACCAGGCCCTCGTCGATGTGCGCTGAAGTGCGCGGCGGCGACCTGCGCTGAGTGTCGGGATTTCCTCCGCCGAGGCGGGGGATTGGTCCATATCGGCGGCCACCGTGTTCTTCCTAGGCTGGTCTCAACAGTCTTTCGGAAGGAGACCAGACGTCATGAACGCCGCCCCCACCCCACTGCCCGGACAGCACGACGATCCCCACTCGGGACAGTTGGACGCTGCACACGCAGGACAGGAACTGCCGCCCTATTCCCAGCAGAACCCGTCCGGCGTGTCCCAGAACTACCCGGGCGCTCCCCAGACCTACCCGGGCCAGCCCCCGATGGCCTATGCTCCGCGCACCGATCCGCGCACCGAGGAGGACCCGGGCAAGGTGCTCGGCATCGTCTCACTCGTCGCGACTCTGTCGACCTTCCTCGGCTTCAACTTCCTCGGCCCCGTCATCGGCATCATCACCGGCCACATGGCACGCAAGCGTTCTCAGGACGCCGGTCGGGCAGACAACGAGATGGGCAAATGGGGCTTCATCCTCGGCATCGTCTTCCTCGGACTCCTCGTCCTCGGTTGGGTGCTCGGCATCTCCTTCGGCCTCGTCGGCGGACTCGCCTCACTGCTGGCCGGCTGACGGGAACGGGCCATGCCCTGTTGCGGTCGACCCGACCCTCGAGCGCCGTCATCGTATCGGCGACGGTGAAGCCGAGGTCCCGGTTGAGCGCGAGCATCGGATCGTTGTTCGTCGCCGTGTACGTCTGCACCCACCGCGCGGAGGCCGTCGCCTCCACAGCGGGCAGTTGGCGGAGGTTCGCGATCTTGAGGGCCCGTCCGATGCCCCGATTCCGATAGGCGCGGTCGACGAGCGTGTCCTCCTGGATGACGATCTGCGGGTCATGGGCCGAGACCATGATCTCCGTATAGCCGACGGCGAGGTCGCCGACATGCGCCATCGAACCGACCAGGGTCCAGCCCTGCTCTTCCATCCGCTCCTCGTGGCTGCGGATGGCGGCGGTGCTGGCATGACTGACGGTGCGGGTGAGGTCGCCGACCGGGACGTCTTCGTCCATCTGCTCACGCAGCCGCGTCCAGGAGGCGAGGACCTCTTCCGGACAGCCGCCGATCCACGAAGTGACCGAGAAGTCCGGGTCCTCCTTGATCACGGGAACGGTCGTGGCGGCACCGGAGTCCTTGTACCGGTCGGCATCGGCCTGCAGATAGGCGGGCAGGTCGAGCAGCAGCCGGTGCTCCTCATTGCCGATGCGCATGTCTCGAGACTCGGCGAATGCGACGCCTTCGGGGCAGTAGGTTTCGGTCTGGACGATCACCGAGGGGCGGTCGCGGTCGGCCAGGATCTGTTCGACCGCCTCGGCGAGGGCCGTACCGCAGCCGCGTCGGCGGCAGGTCGGCAGGACACCGAGTTCGACCTCGGCCGGGGAATCGGCGGTGACGTTGATCTCGGCACCGCCGACGGCCTCGTCGCCGAGGTGGGCGATGAGCGCGAAGTCCTCCTTGTCGGTGCGCGGCGTGGCGAACTGGCTCAGCGTCGTCTCGGGGCTGCGCCACCACGCGGCCGTGCGATCTGAGGTGTAGGCGACGCGCATGAGCTCGTTCCAGGCGAGCAGGCCGTCCTCATCGGCGGAGTCGATGCGTGTGATCCGAATCTCGGTCATGGCAAGAGTCGATCACGGGCGGCCCGGGTTTTCAAGGATGCCGGGCCGTCGCAGATCCTGTGTTCACACCGGCTGCGCGATGTCAGGGACGCGATGCGGTGTCAGGGACGCGGTGTTCTCATCGACGGTCGGGTCCGCGAGGGCCGTTCCGATCCTCGCGGTCATCCGGGCTGTCGGGGTCGTCCGGGCCGTCGAGGAGATCCCGGCCGGCGGGGGAGTCCCGAGGGGACGGCTCGGTGGGGGCAGCCTCGGCGTCGGGATCCTCGGCGCTGTCGGGGTCGTATTCGGGCAGTCGGGAGCCGATGTGCGCGCCGGGTTTGGTCATCACCCGGTAGATGAGGAACGCGCCGAGGCTGAAGACGGCGATGATGCAGAAGGTGAGGAAGATGACCGCACCGAGTCCGGGTTCCATCACTTGGCCATTCGTCGCCGGTCGAAGTAGTTTGCGAAGCGGGCCTTGAACGAGCCCATTCCCACCGATCCGCTCATCCGCACGAGGGGACGGCGGCCGGTCGGGACCGCGTTGACCACGGATTTCACGCTGCCCCAGGTCTTCGACAGTGCGTCGACGTTGACGGCCCAGTCGTCGGGGATGACAACGGTGACCGAACCCAGGCCCGCGATGATTTCGACGTCGATGGTCTCTAAGGCGGTGTCGACTTCGAGGAAGTTGAGTTCGATGTTCGACATCGCCGGTTCCAAGCGGATGAATGGCGGAACGGCCCAATTGGCGCGGCGGACCTCGGACTCCCAGCCGGCCCGAATGATGAGCGGATCGAACCGGTCCCGACCTTGGAGGGCCAGCGCGCGGTTGTCGATCGGTGAGACTGCCGAGGTGGGGCGGAAGCGATCGGACGGCAGTTCCGTGATGAGATCGGACAGGACTTCGTCGAGGTCGACCGGGAATTTCGCGGACTGGACCTGCTCCATCCGTTCGTCGAGTTCGTCGACCGTGATCCGTCCGTCCCCGGCCGCCTCGCGCAGAATCTCGATCGCTTCGTCACGTTCCCTGTGGCCGATGCGGAAGGTCTTCGCGGGGTCGTTCTCGTCGGAACCGGGGTTGGGGCGGGTCATGATCTCTATCGTGCCTGATCGCACGGCGGGCGACAACGGCGGGGTGAGAGCGTGCCTTATCCCGTGTCAGCCGTTGGCATTAGGCTAGGGGACGTGTCCACCGCACTGTACAGAAGATACCGCCCAGAGACCTTCGACGAGGTCATCGGTCAAGAGCATGTGACCGATCCGCTGAAGGCCGCCATCGAACGTGGCCGCATCAACCATGCCTATCTGTTCTCCGGACCGCGCGGGTGCGGAAAGACCACCTCGGCGCGGATCCTGGCCCGGTGCCTCAACTGCGAGCAGGGACCGACGCCGGTGCCCTGCGGGGAGTGCCCGAGCTGTCGGGATCTGGCGAACGGGGGACCGGGTTCGCTCGACGTCGTCGAGATCGACGCGGCCAGCCACAACGGTGTCGATGACGCCCGTGATCTGCGTGAGCGCGCGATCTATGCGCCCGCGCGGGATCGTTACAAGGTGTTCATCCTCGATGAGGCGCACATGGTCACCTCGCAGGGCTTCAACGCTCTGCTCAAGATCGTCGAAGAGCCGCCGCCGCACATCAAGTTCGTCTTCGCCACGACCGAGCCGGAGAAGGTCATCGGCACGATCCGGTCGCGGACCCACCACTATCCCTTCCGACTGGTGCCGCCCGAGGCCCTGGGCAATTACCTCGAGGATCTGTGTGCTCGCGAGGATGTGAATGTCGCCAAGGGCGTGCTGCCGCTGGTCGTGCGTGCCGGCGGCGGATCCGTGCGCGACACCCTGTCCGTGCTCGACCAGCTCATCGCCGGCTCCGGGCCGGACGGAGTCGACTACGGGCGGGCCGTGGCTCTGCTCGGCTACACCCCGGACTCACTGCTGTCCGACATCGTCGATGCGTTCTCCGCCGGTGACGGTGCCGGGGTCTACCGGGCTGTGGAACGCGTCATCGAATCCGGTCAGGACCCCAGACGGTTCGTCGAGGACCTCCTTGAGCGCTTCCGTGACCTCATCGTCATCAACGCCGCCCCCGAAGCGGCCCATGCTTTCCTGCCCGAGGTGCCGCCGGACCGTTTGGAGCGGTTGACCCTGCAGGCCAACGGCTTCGGCCAGGGCGAACTCTCACGTGCCGCAGACCTGCTCAATGTGGGACTGACTGAGATGTCGGGAGCGACCTCGCCGAGGCTGCAGCTCGAACTCATGTGTGCGCGCATCCTGCTGCCAGGCTCCGGCCGAAGCCGCGATGCCGTGCTCAGCCGGGTCGAACGGATGGAGCGTCGCATCGGCATGTCCGCCACCGGCGTCGCCGCGAACGTGCCGCCTGCGCAGACTTCTGAACAGGGGCAGGTCCCCGGACAGGCGGCGGGGCCCGGGCAGGGACCTGTGCCCGGCCAGGGGCAGGGACCGGTGCCCGGCCAGGGGCAGGCACAGGGTCAGGCACCGGGTGGAACGGACGGACGAGGCAACGAAGCGCCGACGCAGAACGCGTCAGCGGGACAGCCCCGATCTGCCGCTCATGACGATTTCGACGACATCGCGGCCATGGCCGTCGCCGCCGAATCGATGCTCGACGCACCCGCTGAGCCGCCTCAGCGACCAGAAGAGCCTCAGCCGGCAGAACAGTCTCCACCGACAGCGTCTGAGAGGCCGGCAGAACAGTCTCAGCCAACGGCACCTGCGGAGCCGGACGCCGCAGAACCGGGTCCGAGCTCGCCGGAACCTGAGCCGACACCGGCCCAGGAGCCGGGCAACCAGCAGCCGGGCCCGAACTCGCAGGAGGCCGAACCCGACGTGGGGCAGGCCGGACCCGGCCCCCAGGATCAATCCGCTCCGACGGCGCAGCAGCCGAACGCACCGCAGCGGAACACGCACGAATCGGTGCGGGAGCAGACTGCGCCCGAGACTGCGCGCGAACAGTCGGCTCCGGAAGCCACCTCGGTGGCCGGCCCCGGCGATATCGGCGGAGAGATCGAAGCCATCCGTCGGGCATGGCCGAGCATCCTCGCGGCGGTGGAGAAACGCAGTCGACTGACCCGAGCGATCATCGCCGCCAATGCGATCCCGCAGTCGTTCTCCGACGGGACCGTCTACCTCGGCTTCAACAACCCTGGTTCGGTGCAGGGCTTCCAGCAGCGCGATCATGCGTCGAAACTGGCCGCGGCCATCAACGATGTGCTCGGCATCCAGGCGCGCATCGACATTGGAGAGGTCGGCCGCATCGGCGGCAACGCCTCGGGAGGCAGACCTCAGGGCAAGGGATCCTCGGCGCCACCGATGAGCACTGGCGGAGGCAGCTACGGACCCGCTCCGACTCAGCGCCGACCCAGCCCGCAGGAAGTCGCCGCAGTCGTCGGCACCCGTGAAGTCGACAAACCGCAGGTCGACCATGAGAAGTTCTGGGAACCGAGCGGCCCGACCCAGGGCCCCTGGTCCTCCGATGACGAGGAGGGAGACCAGCCGGGGCGACCCAGCGAACCGAACTCTGAAGACAGCCGCCCCGGCTACGGGCACACCACGGAAGCCGAACCGGCCGGACCGGTGACAGACGATTCCCCACGACGCGACGAGCCCGCCCCGTCCGGGGATGTCGCCGATCCGGAGACTGCGCCCCAACCGGAGGCTGCGCCCGAATCAGAGGCTGCAACCCAACCAGAGGCTGTACCCGGACCGGAGACTGCAACTCAATCGGAGACTGCGCCCGAACCGGCGGGCCCGGTCGAACCGAATGTCGGTACGAATGACCCCGGACTCGGATCCGACGACCGTGAGATCGTCGTCCCCGACCTCTCCGATGATGACTTCTTCGGGGCATCGACCGACGAAGCACCCGAACCGGCGGGCGGCGACCGCTTGTCCGCTTCGACGCATGCGCCCTCGTCAGTCGAGCACACGCATGATTCCCATGGTCAGGCATCGTCGTTCGGCACACCGCCGCCTTCGTCGAGTGCACAGGAGTCATCGCCCACTGATGAGAACTCGCCGATGGAGTACGTCGAACCGCGGTGGGATGAACCGAACTGGCATGACGGGCCGACCTCCGCGCCGTTTGATGACGGCCCCACGGATGTCGACTCCACCAGTGCAGGCAGCGGAGCCGTCGACGTCGGAGCCGTTGTCGTCCCACCGCCGGACGATGATCTCGACTATCCGGACGTCACCGCGGCCCCCAGCGGTTTCGGGGGAGGACCCTCGGCACCGGACACCCCGCTGGCACCTCCCGTTCAGACCCCGTCGACGGCCCGGGGGAACGAGGCGAAGCCATTCAAATCCCGCTTCGCCGCACTGGCAGAGAAGCATGGGGTCAACACCTCCTCGCCGGGCGGATCCGGCTTCGGTTCCGACACCCCGACCAACGGCGGTGGCTACGGCGGGCAGGGCAGCGCCTCGGCGCCGGTGGCCAACCCGTACCCGCAGAATCCGGGATCGGATGAGGACGAGTATGATCCGGAAACGGACCTCGACGTCTCCGAGGCACCCCAGATGGGGGTCGACGTGATCGCGCGTGTCCTCGGTGGCGAAATCATTGACGAAAGAGAAGTATGAGCGCTGTCTACGAAGGTGCCCTCCAGGACCTGGTCGAAGAGTTCGGCAAGCTTCCTGGCATCGGCCCGAAATCAGCGCAGCGACTCGCCTTCCACATCCTCCAGACGGATGCGCAGGACGTCAACGCGCTCGCGCAGGCCCTCACCAACGTCAAGAAGCGGGTGCGGTTCTGCGAGATCTGCGGAAACGTGTCCGAAGAAGCCGAATGCACGGTCTGTCAGGATCCGCGTCGTGACCGGTCGATGGTCTGCGTGGTCGAAGAGCCCAAGGACGTCGTCGCCATCGAACGGACCCGGGAATACCGGGGTCTCTACCACGTCCTCGGCGGGGCGATCGACCCGATGGCCGGGGTCGGCCCGGACAATCTGCGGATCAAGGAACTCATGACCCGGCTGCAGGACGGCGAGGTCACCGAGACCGTCATCGCCACCGACCCGAACCTCGAAGGCGAAGCCACCGCCACCTACCTCGTGCGCCTGCTCGGCAGCCTCGGCGTGACCGTGACCCGGCTGGCCTCGGGCCTGCCCGTGGGCGGCGACCTCGAATACGCCGACGAAGTCACCCTCGGTCGGGCATTCTCCGGCCGCCGCGAAATCGACTGACCACCTCGGCGACGGACCCGGACCGTCGTCGCCCTGCCCGGATCGACCCTTTCGGACCCCCTTGTATAACAATTTCTGAACGGGGACTGAACGGTCGGTGGCCACCCCTCGCTTCGCCCATGTACACGGTGATCGGACGGGGTGGAGACGAGCGGCGTCGACCCCGGTCAGGCGGTGTCTGAATGGCGGGCGAAGGTGAACCGCAATGACCTACCTCATACAATGGTCGAGGTGCCGGGAGCCCGACACGGCTGAAATCCTGATCGATGAAGCACGAGACCTCCATGCGTGGAACCATGGAATCGATCGCCTGGCACGGAACTTATCAGCGATAAGGAAGATACTGCAGTGAGCATAGTCGTCCAGAAGTTCGGTGGGTCCTCGGTAGCCGATGCGGAATCGGTCAAGCGGGTGGCCAAACGAATTGTCGAGTACCGTCAAGCCGGCCACGAAGTAGTAGTTGTGGTGTCGGCCATGGGTGACAGTACCGATGATCTCATCGACTTAGCCCAACAGGTTTCCCCCATGCCACCCGCCCGCGAACTCGATATGCTGCTGACCGCCGGTGAGCGCATCTCGATGGCGGTCCTGGCCATGGCGATCGCCAATCTCGGCTTCGAAGCCCAATCCTTCACCGGCTCCCAGGCCGGAGTCATCACCGATGAGCAGTTCGGCAAGGCCCGCATCATCGATGTCACCCCCGGCCGGATCCGGTCCTCCCTCGACGAGGGATACGTTGCCATCGTCGCGGGGTTCCAGGGAGTCAGCCAGACCGCGAAGAACATCACCACGCTCGGCCGCGGCGGCTCCGACACCACGGCTGTGGCGTTGGCCGCGTCCCTCGATGCCGATGTGTGTGAGATCTACACCGATGTCGATGGTGTCTTCACCGCCGACCCGAGGATCGTGCCCTCGGCGCGCAAGATCGATGAGATCGGCTACGAGGAGATGATGGAGATGGCCGCCTCAGGCGCCAAGGTCCTCATGCTCCGCTGCGTCGAATACGCCCGCCGCTACAACGTGCCTGTGCACGTGCGGTCCTCATTCTCTCGCAACCAAGGTACCTGGGTGACCGATTCACCCATCCCCGAAGCCTTCCGACAGGGACGGGGTTCCTCGACCCCGGCAGCGGAATCAGAAACGGAGTCCACCATGGAACAGGCAATCATCTCCGGCGTCGCCCATGATCGCTCGGAAGCCAAAGTCACGATCGTCGGTGTCCCCGACGTCCCAGGCAAGGCCGCCGAGATCTTCAAGACCTTGGCGAAGCAAGAAGCCAATATCGACATGATCGTCCAGAACATCTCCACCCGCGAACCGGGCAAGACGGACATCTCCTTCACCCTGCCCATGGCCGACGGTGCGAAGGCACTCGAAGCCCTCGACGCGGTGAAGGCCGAGATCGGCTTCGACCAGGTTCGCTACGACGACCAGATCGGCAAGCTCTCCGTCGTCGGTGCCGGAATGCGGTCCCACCCGGGTGTGACCGCGACCCTGTTCGAGGCACTCAGTGAAGCCCAGGTCAATATCGACATGATCTCCACCTCGGAGATCCGCATCAGCGTCGTCACCCGAGCAGATCTGCTCGACGACGCGGTCCGTGCCGCCCACGCCGCCTACGGGCTCAACAGCGAAGACAACGAAGCCGTGGTGTACGGAGGTACCGGACGATGAGTGTGAATGTTGGAGTAGTCGGAGCCACCGGCCAGGTCGGAGGCGTGATGCTCGACCTTCTGGCCGACGATCCCGGATTCGAGATCGGGACCCTGAGGCTGTTCGCCTCGGCCCGTTCGGCTGGGAAGACCATCGACTTCAAGGGTCAGCCGATCACCGTCGAGGATGCCGCCGAGGCGGACCCGAGCGGACTCGACACCGCCCTGTTCTCCGCGGGTGGGGCCACCTCCCGGGCACAGGCCGAACGTTTCGCCGCCGCCGGCGTCACCGTCGTCGACAATTCCTCGGCCTGGCGTTCGGACCCGGAGGTCCCGCTGGTCGTCAGCGAGGTCAACCCCGAGGCCCTCGATGAGCTGCCCAAGGGCATCATCGCGAACCCGAACTGCACGACCATGGCCGCGATGCCCGTGCTCAAGGCTCTCCACGCGAAGGCCGGTCTGTCCCGTCTCATCGTGTCCACGTACCAGGCGGTGTCCGGTTCGGGACTGTCGGGAGTCGAGGAGCTCGCCGGGCAGCTCGAAGCCGGCATCTCCGATGCCCGCAAGCTCACCACCGACGGCACCGCGGTGACCCTGCCGGAACCGGACAACTACGTCGAACCGATCGCGTTCAACGTCCTGCCGATGGCCGGAGCGGTCGTCGACGACGGTCAGAACGAGACGGACGAGGAGAAGAAGCTGCGCAACGAAAGCCGGAAGATCCTCGGCCTGCCCGAGCTTCTTGTTGCCGGCACCTGCGTGCGCGTGCCGGTGTTCACCGGACACAGCCTGAGCATCCACGCCGAGTTCGACTCCGAGATCAGCCCCGAACAGGCGTCGGAGATCCTCAGCCAGGCTCCCGGCGTTGCCCTCGACGACGTGCCGACGCCGCTCAAGGCTGCCGGACAGAACGTGAGTTTCGTCGGTCGCATCCGCGCCGACCAGTCGGCTCCGGCCGGCAAGGGGCTCGTCCTCTTCGTCGCCAACGACAACCTGCGCAAGGGCGCGGCGCTGAACACGGTGCAGATCGCTGCGCTGCTGGCCGCCAAGCTCGAAGCGAAGGCCGCCTGAGCGCCTGCGCCGCTCGATGAACCGCCCGGGAACGGACTCCCGGGCGGTTTTTCGCCTTTTGGCCGCTCAGGTCACGCGAATCTCGAAAACAACGCCGCCGGCGACGCGCTTTTCGAGATTCGCGTGACCTGAGCGGCCTATTGGGTCGGGCCCGGCCGAGGTGCGGGAGTTATTCTCCAGCCGCTAAATATAAAAGCGTTGCTATATATAAATATTTATATTAGTGGCGGGCCTCCGATCTGAGTATCGTCGACGATGTTGTCTGATCCTCAACGCCTTAGAAAGGCTCCACATGACCTCGTCGCGCATACTGCTCACCACCGCTGCCATCGCCTCCTCCACGGCGTTGGTGCTCAGTGGCTGCGGGGGGCAGACCTCCGAAGCCGACACCGGGACTCTGAACGTGGTGACCTCGACAAACGTCTACGCCGATATCGTCTCCCAGGTCGCAGGTGACTTCGCCGAGGTGAGTCCGATCATCGATGATCCGAACCAGGACCCGCACTCCTACGAAGCGACCACGCAGGATCGCCTCAAACTGTCCAAGGCCGACCTCGTCGTTCAGAACGGCGGCGGCTATGACGCGTTCATGACCACGATGCTCGACGCCTCCGATGCTGAAGTCGACGTCATCGACACCGTCTCGGCCTCCGGTCTGCCCGGTTCGGAGGGACTCGCCAACGAACCCCATGATCATGACCATGAACACGGTGATGATGAGGAAGCCCACGGAGGCGGCCACTCCCACGAAGGCGAGGATGGCCATGATCATGAACACGCGGACGAAGGCCACGACGAGGAGGGCCACGAAGATCACGAAGAGGGTCACGAGGGCCATGACCACGGATCATTCAACGAACACGTCTGGTACTCGGTCCCGACGATGACGAAGCTCGTCGACGAAGCGGCGAGCCACCTCGGCGAGGCCCTGCCCGAACACCAGGGCGAATTCGAAGCGAACGCGAAGGAGTACAAGGCGGAGCTGACTGCGCTGCAGGACGACATCGATGCGGTGAAGAAGGAACACGGTGGGGAGAAGGTCTCGGCGACCGAACCGATTCCGCTGTGGCTGTTTGCCGATATGGGACTGGAGAACATCACTTCGATGGAGTTTCTCGCCGCTGTCGAAGAGGGCAATGATGTGCCGCCGCTGGTGCTCAAGGCCGCGGAGAAGCAGATCTCCGATGGGGAAGCCGTGCTGCTTGGATACAATACTCAAGCGGCAGGTCCGCAGGCAGAGGCCTTGAAGTCCACAGCGGAGGACTCCGATGTCCCCGTCGTCGACCTCGCCGAGACCATGCCTTCGGGAACGCACTACGCCGACTGGATGGGTGGCTACATCACGGAAATCGCAACCGCACTCGAAGGACACAAACACTGACTATGGCCAAGGAATCCGACGCTTCCGCACCGGCAACACCACGGGAGCCGGTGATTCGACTGCGCGAGGCCGAACTGCGGTTCGGCCCGCGCGTGCTCTGGCACGACCTCGACCTCGACGTCGCACCGGGGGAGTTCCTCGCCGTGCTCGGCCCCAACGGCACCGGCAAGACCTCCCTGCTCAAGGTCCTGCTGGGGCAGAACACGCTGTCGGCCGGAACCGCCGAGGTCAGCGGGCGGGCAGTGCATAAGGGGAACCCCGCCATCGGCTACATTCCGCAGCAGCGCGGAATCGATCCGCACACTCCGATGCGCGGACGCGATCTTGTGCGTATGGGCATCGACGGTCACCGGTGGGGGATGGGCCTGCTGTCTCGCGGGCGGAAGAAGAAGGTCGAGGCGCTTTTGGCCTCCGTCGGCGCCACCGACTATGCCGACGCCCCCGCCGGAACTGTCTCGGGCGGCGAACTGCAGCGGCTGCGTGTGGCCCAAGCCCTGGCCAACGACCCCACGGTCCTGCTCTGCGATGAGCCCCTGCTCTCACTCGACCTGCACCACCAGCAGGTGGTCGCCGCACTGCTGCACGAACAGCGCGTCCAACGCGATGCCGCCGTCGTCTTCGTCACCCACGAGATCAACCCGATCCTGCCGTACGTCGACCGGGTCCTCTACATCGTCGGCGGGCACTTCCTCGTCGGCACCCCCTCTGAGGTGATGACCACCGAATCTCTGTCTCGTCTCTACGGTTCCCCGGTCGAAGTGGTCCGCGTCGGCGGCCGCCTCGTCGTCGTCGGAGGTGAGGAGGAATGCGTCGATCACCATGACCTGCCTGATGATTCCTTCGATCTCGACGGGACGGTGGTGAACCGATGAGCCTCTCTGAGATCTTCGCCAATCTGTTCACCTTCGAAGACTACGGCGAATTGGTCGCGCTCCTGGCCAACTCGCTCGTCGCTGCGGCGCTCCTGGGCGTCGTCGGGGGGCTCATCAGCGTCTTCGTCATGGCCCGCGACATTCCCTTCGCGGTCCACGGAGTCTCCGAACTCTCCTTCGCCGGTGCCGCCTTCGCCCTGCTCATCGGCTTCGACGTCGTCACGGGATCGATCGTCGGCTCCATCGTCGCCGCTCTCATCATCGGCATCGGAGGGGCCAAGGATTCGGAGAAGAACGCGATCATCGGCGTCCTCATGCCCTTCGGCTTAGGGCTGGCGATCCTCTTCCTCGCTCTCTACGACGGGCGGGCTGCGAGCAAGTTCGGGCTGCTCACCGGCCAGATCGTCGCCATCACCCCCGGCCAGATCCTCACCCTCATCATCTGCGCCCTCGCCGTGCTCGTGGTCTTGGTCGTCGTGTGGCGTCCGCTCATGTTCTCCAGCCTCGACCCCGAGGTGGCCCGGGCCAAGGGTGTGCCGGTCAACGTGCTCACCATCGTCTTCATGCTCACTCTCGGTCTGGCTGTGGCGCTGAGCGTCCAAGTCGTCGGGGTTCTGCTCGTGCTCGCGCTGCTCATCACTCCGGCCGCAGCCGCGACCCAGCTCTCGGCCTCTCCGGTGTGGGTTCCGGTGCTCAGCGTGATCTTCGCCGTCACCGCCTCGGTCGGAGGCATCCTCGTCGCGCTCGGTTCGCCGGTGGTGCCGATCAGCCCGTTCGTCACGACGATCTCGTTCCTCATCTATCTGGTCTGCCGCCTCGTCGGGGGACGTCGGATGAAGGCCCTGCACCGCCGCCGCGCCCACCGCGCCGCAGAAGAGCACAACATCCCCATCTCCACCCCCTGAATTGCTACCCGACGGCGGCTCTGCAACCTGGCGTGGACTGGTCCCGGAAAGTTGGACTGCTTGGGTCAGCATAGTTGATAGACATGCTCACCATCCTTGGCGGTCTTGGTCCGATACTCCATCGGGGCAAGACCGCC
>NZ_RHFG01000032.1 GCF_004745485.1 Brevibacterium sp. S22 | reverse complement strand
CGTTTGAGGGCAGAAGTGGTTCGATCTTCTCCCACTGCTCATCAGTGAAGACTCGGTGTCGTTGCTGTGTAGTCACGTCTCCACCGTGCCAGTCCTGGAATGGTCAATAAAGGAGACACGCCCTAGTCGTGACTAGCGAGACGACTCGGACTGCACCTACTGCAGAAAGTGGAAAAGATGAAGATCGACAGCTTGTGGCACGGGCGATTTTGGACCGGTGACCCAGGTCGGCCAGAAGCACACACTCTTGGAGTCCATAACGGCCGTATTGTCGCGATCGATGACGTCGAAGGTTTGATCGCACAAGAGGAATTCGACTTTGGGAACACTCGGGTTATTCCAGGACTTCATGACGCGCATCACCACACGATGGGGACAGGCGAACAGCTGGTCAATGTCGATTTGCGATATCCCGCAGTGTCTTCACTTGACGAACTCTATTCCGTATTGGCAGATCGAGCTGATGAACTACCGCCTGACTCATGGGTCCGGGGGAACGGATACGATCAGAATCGTCTGGGAGCCCATCCGACGGCCGAGATGCTCGACAAAGTGACCGGGGGCCGACCAGCCCTCATCGAGCACGTCTCCCATCACATGGTCGTAGCGAATACTGCCGCTTTCGAACGGGTTGGAGCAGTAGGTCGCCGCGGCTACGACGATATACCCGGAGGGAGAGTCTTCCGCGATGTCGAGGGGCGTGCGGAAGGCCTGTTGCAGGAGAATGCAGGTGATCCGATCCGTCTCGAAGCAGCCAGAGTCACGGAAGAAGAATCGATCGCTGCGCTCGCACTCGCCTCTAATCAGGCCGTGTCCTATGGGCTGACCAGCCTCACTGAACCCGGGATCCTTGTCGGCGGAGCGGCTGGTCTCAACAGCCCGGTGCTCAATATATATCAGCGTGCCATTGCCGAGAGAACACTGCGGCCGAGGATGACAGTCATGCCTTTTCATCAGGTCCTTCACGATCTCGAAATCAACGCAGAAGGCATGCTGACTCTGGACCTCGGAATTCGCACTGGATTCGGTGACGATCATCTTCGACTTGGCCCGGTGAAGATCATCTCCGATGGTTCGTTGATCGGCCATTCCGCGGCCGTGCATCAGTGCTATTCGGGCGAGCCTGAAAACGTTGGGCTCATGGTTGTCGAACCAGAAGAGCTGCGTGAGCTTATCCCTGCTTATCATCGCGCTGGATGGAGCGTAGCAACGCACGCAATCGGGGACCGGGCCATCGACTATGCGCTAGACGGTGTAGAGGCGGCCCTTGAAACGTCGTCGCGGCGGGCGAGGCATCGCATCGAGCATTTCGCAATTGCCACTGACGCACAGGTCACTAGGGCGGCGAGCCTTGGAGTGATCCCAGTTCCGCAGGGAGTCTTCATTTCGGAGTTCGGCGATGGCATCCGTGAGGCGATCGGCGATGACAGGGCAAGGGGCACCTACCGCATGCGCTCTCTGCTTGATGCAGGCATAACAGTGCCGGGATCGACAGATTCTCCAGTCTCCGACGCAAACCCTTTCGTGTCGATGCACGATCTTGTTAACCGCCGCACTTCGTCTGGCAGGGAATTCGCTCCCGCAGAAAAGGTGACTGTGGCCGAGGCATTGCACGCGTACACCTATGGATCTGCGTTTGCAGTCAATGCAGAGAGGGACCTCGGCACGCTAGAGGTCGGCAAGTTGGCCGACTTCGTCGCGCTGAGCGACGATATTCTCTCGGTGGCACCGGAAACAATCGGAACGATTGTCCCGAAAGCAACCGTCATAGGCGGCGAAGTGGTTTACGGAGAAGTCGACTAGTCGAAGTATTGCGATTCAGCGGAGTCCGTTGCTGATGTGAGTTCGCGGGTTCGTCAGTCGCGAGATGAAAATTCCGTTAAGACTCAAATCCAGAACGTCTCGACTGCAAGATGTTGAACTCACCGGATTCAGGAAATTCGGGAATCGGTAGCAGACTGAGAGGTCCCGGCTCGGAACCAGGGCCGAGCCGAAGATCAGGCGCGGTTCTGCTCGGCCAGTTTCGACAACACGCTCGGAGTGTTCCTCGCCTACTGCGGGTACTGGAGTCCTAGCGAACCCCGCAAGTCCTACACTGACTATGTCGTCGAGTACGAGGGTGAAACTCAGCCTCCCTGCGTGACCGCCTCGGCGATCGGGGTCTGTCCGTCGTGGAAGTTCAGCGTTGCGCCGATAGCGGCGGGCTCGTCGACGACCGCGGCGACGACATGCGCGACGTTGTCACGTGACGTCGAAGGCACCTCGAGGTCACGGGTCTCATCCGAGCTGTCGACGGTGATGAGCTGCGTCGCCGGATCGAGCGTGAGCACCGAGGGGCCCAGCACCGTCCAATCGAGTCCGGACTCGGTGCGCAGATACTCATCGGCCTGCGACTTCGCGTTGTAGTAGGCATACATTCCATCGCCTTCGGCAACACCGGGGACCTCGCCGTCGACGAGTCGAGAATTGAAGTACGAGACCATCACGAAACGTCGGATGCCTGCCTTCTTCGAGGCGTCTATCGTTCGGATGGCGGTGTCGCGATCGATAGCCCAGGTCTGATCGGCGCCGCTGCCTCCGGCACCCTCAGACCAGACGACGGCATCGCTGCTGGCCAGGACCTCGGCGATGGCATCGGTGTCGAGCTGGGCGACATCGGCGACGATCGGCGTGGCCTGTGCTTCCTCGATATCGGCCGACTGCTCCTGCTTGCGGATGACCGAGCGGACGGTGTGTCCGGCCGCGCTGAACAGCGGTGCGCTCAGCATCGCGACTTTCCCGTGGCCGCCGATGATCGTGATGGTGGACATGACTCCCTCTCAGATTGGTCTGACGCTCTCCGATAGGTCGGCGCGCCAGTTCGTGTAAGTCCGGGCGGTGTTCGGATATTCCGCTCGCTCTGCAGGTGCGGTCGCGCACCTGGCGACGGACAGCCGCGCACCTGGTGAGGCACGAACCAACCCTGCATGAGAGAATGATTCTCAACAGGAAATCGGCTCTGCTCAGAGCCGCAAATTGAGTTCTGGTTGACTCCGCGAAAGGCAGGCAGATGAGCGCGCCCGGGCATCCGCAGCAGGGTTCGCCCCACCCGCACTCGGTTGAGAAGGCTCCCCTCCACCCGGACATCAAGGACGCGACTCCGCGCTGGATGCTCTGGACCTCGGTGGTCATCGCATGGGCCTCAGCAGCTGCAACCGCCCTCCTCTTCGTCCGCGTCGGTGCACTCTTCGACGGCGAACCTCTGACCCTCGCCACGGGCATCGGCCTCGCCTTGCTCATCGCTGTGGCCGCAGCATGCGCCTGGGGCGGAGTCGTCTTCTCCGACTGGGCATCATCGACGACTGAAAGACGGCTGCGCGCCCTCGTCATCAGCCGGGTCTTCGACCTCGGTGCCGTGGCCGCGAACCGACGTTCGAGCAGCCTCATCTCCCTGGCCACCGACGCCGTCGACCGCACCGCACACTACCGCGCAGGGTTTCTCGGCCCCATCGTCGGAGCACTGACGACACCGCTGCTGGTGCTGGGCATCATGGCCCTGACCACGAGCGCCGAGATCGCCGGCTGGGTCGCCCTCCTCGTCCTCCTCGTGCCCGTGCTCATCGGCGGCTTCCAACGACTCGTCCGTCCCGTCGGTGCCGCCTACCGGCGCTCACGCGGACAGTTGACCAGCAGCTTCCTCGGCGCCATCACCGCACTCGAAGACATCGTCTACGCTCGGGCCGGCCGCCGCATCGGTGACGATCTCGCTCGCCGAGGCGAAGCCCACCGACGCAACCTCATGCGTCTCCTCGCCGGCAACCAGCTCCTCATCCTCGTCGTCGACGCCGCGTTCTCCCTCACCGTCATCGTCGCGGCGGCCGCCCTGACGACCGCACGGGTGAGTAACGGATCGCTCAGCCTCGGCGAGGGAATGGCCATACTGCTCATGGCGACACTGGTCATCGGGCCCGTCGACATCGTCGGGCAGTTCTTCTACATCGGTGTCTCCGGCCGAGCTGCGCAGCAGCGGATCAGTGGCCACCTCGGTGAGAGTGCCGCGAACGCCGACGCGCAGGCCACCACTACGACGGCGAGAGGTGCGGCTCCGGCGGACCACCTCGGCGAGGGCAACCGTCCCAATGCCACCGGAACCGATGCCGGGGACAGCACTGATCCGCCTCCGCCTGCGCTGGAACTGCGTACGGTCACGGCCGGTTGGCCAGGTGCGGACCCGGTGTTCGAGAACCTCGACCTGCGCATCGAGCGCGGGGAACGCGTCGCGATCGTCGGGCCGAGCGGGGTCGGCAAGTCCACCCTCTCCGCGCTCATCCAAGCTCACCTGACACCTCAAGAGGGGCAAGTGCTCGTCGACGGAACCCCGACGACGGCTGGCGCCGGAAACGTCACCCTCACCGAGGCGGCCCGTCAAGTCGCCGCCCACGCACCGGCCGAATACCTCCCCGACGAGTCAGCTGTGCGCTCTCGCCTCGGCGTGGTCGAGCAGCGAACCTTCCTGTTCATGGGAACGATCGCCGACAATCTTCGCCTCGCGCTCCCTGCCGATACGCATGCAGCCGATGACTCCCTGCTGTGGGAGGCCCTCGACTTCGCGGGCCTGCGTGCGGACGTCGAAGCGATGCCCGACGGGCTGGCCACCGAGGTCGGTGATCACGGACGGCTGCTGTCCGGCGGACAGGCGCAGAGGTTGGCGATCGCGAGGGCGTGGCTGCGCGATGCCCCAATCCTTCTCTTCGACGAACCCACCTCGCAGGTCGACCTCGCAGGGGAGGCTGCGATCCTCGCGGCGCTGAACCGCCTCGGTGCCGACCGCACCGTCATCATGATTGCCCACCGGCCTGAGGCCATCCTCGCTGCCGACAGGGTCATCGACCTCAGCGAACTCAGCGCACAGTCCTCAAACCGGGCAGACTCCTCCACCCGAGCGCACACTTCCAGCGGCACACCTGTCCGAGGAGAAGCCCAGTGACCCGCGTTCGCCTCGCCGCGCGCCTCATCGAGGCAGCCGGCAACCTCTACCCCTCGCTCATCGCTTCGACGATCTGCCGCATCCTCAACCAACTCCTCGGCATCGCGCTCCTCGTCATCGCCGCAATGGCCATCGTCGGGGTCGCACGCGGAGGAGAGCCCCGCCTCGGCGCGCTCATCATCGCACTCGTGGTCATCGCCCTGGTCAAGGCGGGTCTGCGCTACCTCGAGCACTATCTCGGACACCGTGTCGCCTTCACCGCGCTGCAGCGGCTGCGGGAGCTCTTCTTCGCTCGACTCGTTCCGCAGGCGCCGGCCGCGACCACCGGGCGCGCCGGTGCCGAACTCACCGAACGCGCCTCCGGCGACATCGATCGGATCGAGGTCTTCTTCGCCCATACCTTCCCGCCGGCTGTCAGCGCCGTCGTCGTACCCGCGATCGCGCTGACGTGGTTGGGACTCGCCGTCGATGGGACGCTCGCGCTCACGCTTGCCGTCATCGTCGTCCTCATGCTCTCAGCCCCCGTGCTCACCAGCCGGTCGACGTGGCGGGCCTCGGCCGATGCCGCGGATGCGCGCGGTGACCTCGCCGGGCACATCGGCGACGATGTCCACGGCATCCGCGAGGTCCTCACCTTTGGTGCGCAGGACCGTAGGCTTCACAAACTCGACGCCGACGGCCGAGCGCTGAGCGCGAGCCGGTCCTCGGTCGCCCGGATCCAGGCGGGCCGGTCCGCACTCCTCGTCGCACTCCAGCTCATCGGGCTCGTCGCCGTCGTTGTGGTCGGGACCGCGGGCGGTGGTGCTTCGGATGCCGCACTCGCGACGGCCACCGCGCTCGCCGTGTTCGCCGGGCTCTGGGTTCCGGTGCGCGGCATCGAGAACTTCTCCACCGGCCTTGACACAGCCCTCGCCGCGGCCGCCCGCGTGTGGGAGATCATCGACGCCGCCCCCGCGGTCCCCGACAACGGGACTGCCCACTCGCCGACGGGGCCGACCGACATCACCGTCGATTCCGTGAGCCTGCACTACCCCGGCCGTGAGACGCCTGCCCTCGCCGAGGTGGTCGCCCGGTTTCGGGCGGGAACGTGGAGTGCCGTGGTCGGGGTGTCCGGATCGGGGAAGTCGACGCTCGCATCGCTGCTCGTCCGTGGTCGGGAGCCCGAATCCGGGGGCGTCCGCCTCGGCGAGGTCGACGCCACGGACCTGCCGCTCGACGTGCTGCGTCGGCGTATCGCCTTCGTCACTCAGCACCCGACGCTGCTGTCGGGCAGCCTGGCCGAGAACCTGCGCCTGGCAGCCCCGGAGGCAAGCGATGACCTCATCGACGAGGCACTGTCGATCGTTGCCCTCGACGATTGGGCGGCTGGTCTGCCGGAGGGTTTGGCGACGCGGATGCAGGGGCGCGGGCTCACGGTCTCGGGAGGTCAGCTGCAGCGCCTGGCGATCGCCCGTGCGCTCGTCGGCGAGCCGGAGGTGCTCGTGCTCGACGAGGCGCTCAGCCAGCTCGATGCGGCCACCGCGAGCACCGTCCGCCACCGCTTGGCCGAGAGTCGTCCCGAACTCACCGTCATCGAGATCACCCATCGGGCCGACCTGCTGCCCGACGACACCGAGGTGGTCGTCATGGACTCCGGCCGACTCGTCGAGCACGGGCCGGCGGGAGACCTGCGTCGAGCCGACGGACCCTTTACTCGCGTCGAGGCGAGGAACGCGCCCGGCCGCTGACCGCCTCGGCGAATCGACATCGGTGGGCGGCCGAGAAGCCGACCACGACGTCAGCACTGCCTCGTCGAGCTGCCGAGCCACAGCGTCACCGGCTCGCGGCGAAGGCCTCCAAACGGTCGCACGCGGTGTTGATCGTCTCGGGGGAGACGGCGAAGGTCAACCGCAGATACCCCTCGCCAGCCGGTCCGAAGGCCGAACCGGGAATCGTCGCGAGGTTGTGTGTCTGAAGCAGCTGCGTCGCCAGGTCCCAGGAGTTCAGCCCCCAGTCCTTGACGTTGACCCACGCGTAGAAGGTCGCGGCCGGCCGGAGCAGGCTCAGCCCGTCGATGGCGTTGATGCGCTCTACCATGAGCTCACGGCGCTCGGCGTAGGAAGCGACCATCGACTCGACGACGTCCTGCGGTCCCTCGATCGCGGCGACCGCAGCCTCCTGCACGAAGCCCGGCAGGCTCGAGGTCAGCCCTTCCTGAAGGAGTGCCATCGGGGCGATGAAGTCTTGCGCGCCGATGACGAACCCGCAGCGCCACCCGGTCATCGCATAGGTCTTCGAGAAGCTGCCGATCGCGAGGTAGCGATCGAACTCAGGACGCACCTCGGCGATGGAGGTGAAGACGGCGTCGTCGAAGACCATCTCGTCATAGACCTCGTCGGAGATGACGGTGAACCCGTGCTCCTCGGCGAGGTCGGCGATCTGCTCGAGGTCGGTACGGTCCATGACGGAGCCGAGCGGATTCGAGGGGCTGTTGATGAGCACCGCGGCGGTGCGGTCGGTGATTTCTGCCCGGACATCCTCGGCGCGGAGCTTGAAGTCGTTGTCCTCCGTCACCGGCACGGACACCGCGGCCCCGCCGAGGCGGTGCACCTGGCCCATGTAGTTCGGGAAGCTGGGATCAGGGATGATGACCTCATCGCCCGGGGAGACGGTGACGTCGAGGGCGAAGGTCAGGGCCTCCATCGCGCCGAAGGAGACCATGACATTCTCGGGCGCGATGTCGTCACGGTTCCACCGGCCGGAGTACTTGCGGGCGATGGCCGCACGCAGTTCGGGGATCCCGGCATTGGCGACGTAGCGGGTGTTGTCGTGCTCGATTCCCCGGATGCCGGCGGTCTTGATGTGCTCAGGCGTGTTGAAGTCGGGCTCGCCTACGGTCAGCTTCACAGCATCGGGGAAGTCGAGCGCGAGGTTGAACATCTTGCGGATGCTCGACGCCGGGTAGGTGGAGGCCATGGGGGAGATACGAGGGCGCGTGTTCGTCATGCTGTCAGTGTCCTCCTGTCGTTCTGGTGTGGGATGGGTCGGTCACGACGCGAGACTGGGGCGGGGCGCGTGCTTCGGTCGGCGTCGCGTCATTCCGCGAGTCCGGCGAGATGGGCGCCAAACCGGGCGAGCAGACTGGTCCGCTTCGCCCCTGTTGCTGCCTCCCAGGTGTCGGCGATGCCGAAGATCGTGTACATCGAACGGATGCCCAGCCACCGGATCGGCTCAGGCTCCCACTGGCCGGAGTTGTGATCGTTCCACGGCAGGGCCGTCAGCGGGGTTGACTGACCGGAGGCACGGTCGAGCAGAGTCTTCGCCGCCAGATGCGTGGCCGTCACCCCATGCCCGGCATACCCGCGAGCCACCCCGATCCGCTGCGCCGGATCGAAGAAGATGCCCGCGCACCAATCGCGCGTAACGCCGAGCGCACCTCGCCACGCATGCGCGATGTCGAAGTCGAGGTCGGGGAAGAGTGAGGACAGACGCCCGGCCAGGAGGTTGACCACCTCGGTGGGGACCTCACCGTCACCGGGCAGCCCCGACCGATAAGCATAGGGTGCCCCGCGTCCGCCGATCGCGATCCGATCATCGGCGGTGCGCTGGGCGTAGATGAAGGTGTGTGCGGTGTCGCCGAGGCATTCGCGGCCCTCCCAGCCGATGCTCTCCCATACCTCAGACGGGAGAGGTTCGGTCGAGATCATCGAGGAGAAGACCGGGATGACCTGGCGCCCCTGCAAGCCGGGGAGGTCGCCGGTGACAGTGTCCGAATAGCCCTCGAGGCAGACGAAGACCGTGTCCCCGGTGACCTGGCCGCGAGTCGTCGAAACGGCACCCTTGCCGATGTGCCCGGCTGCCGTGTCCTCGCAGATCGTCACGCCCTGCTCGCGCAGGACTCGGGCGAGACCACAGGTGAGCAGCGCCGGATCGATCGCTGCGGTGCCGGGGAAGTAGAGGCTGCCGCGGGCACCGGCGACATTGATGTGTGCGCGGGTGTCTTCGGCGTCGAGGACCTGCATATCCTCGGGTGCGTAGCCGAATCGCTCATTGGCACTGACGAGGTCGTGGAGGCGGGACATCCCGGCCTCGGACTGGGCGATGTCGATGTGGCCGCCGCGAACCTGGTGAGCCTCGATTCCCTCGGTCTCGCACACGTCGAGGACTTCGTCGATCGAATCGAAGAGGGCTGACTGGAAGGACCGGACCGACGCGACACCGTCCAGGGCGGAGCTGCCGTCGCGGCCCGAACTGCCCTCACGACTCGAGTCTCCGGTTGCGAGTGCACGGTCGACCGCCTCGGCGTACTTCACCCGATTGCCTGGCAGCAAGGTAGAGAGCCAACCGCCGTTGCGTCCCGAAGCGCCGTAGCCGATGTGGCGAGCCTCGACGATGGTGATCGCCCAATCGGGATGAGCCTGCCGCGCATAGTAAGCCGACCACAGTCCGGTGAGCCCGCCGCCGACGATGATGAGATCCTGCTTCTCAGTCGGCAGAGGGGTCGGAGGCGCTGGCGCGGGTGGTGACTGAGTCAGCCAGTGGGAGGCCTCGCCGTTGAGGTAGGACACGGTACATCTCCTGATCGTCGGTGACCGCTCGCGAGTTCGGGTTCGCCGGTTCCGTATGGTGTCGGTCGGCGGTGACGGAGCGTACGGAATCATGTCTATCTCACGATTCAAGCGAAGTAAATGGTTGACGCAGAGCGTTTTGCCATATGGAATCGGTGAAACGATGTTCCGATTCCATGATGACGCTCGATCAGCCGATGCCTGCCTGCGCTCATCTCATGATCGCCGTGGGCCGGCCGACTCCTGCGGACTCTGACTCGACCACGAGCCCATCGACCAGGAGTCCATCGAGTTCCGGCCCAGGCGCGGAGTCAGACCGGCAGGTCAGTTGCTGACAGACCGGTTCGGTGACGCACCCACACATTGGGTTCGACGTAGACCGCACTGCCGTGTGCGACATCGCAGAGCACAGGTGCGAGTGCTCCAGGAACGTCAACCGGTCCTGACTCATCCATCTCAAGGCCGGTCCACGTCCGCCACTCGTCCAGAGTTCCGGCGATGACCATGGCGCGATGGGCCACACCGTCGATTGTGCCGCCGGCGCGGATGTGAGTGCGCAGCCATGGGTCGACGGGCAGACCGTCGTCCCTGGTCCTGAACGCGTACGAGTCCATCGGTTCGTGGACGTCGGTCTTCCCATTCGGACGCACCGGTACGACCACCTCGGCGAATCCGCGGTTCCGGGCGTGATCTCTCAGCGCCGCGAGGATCGTTCCCGACAGGCCCAGGCCCTGCCTGTCGGGGCGGACGAAAATCTCCAGTGCGGCCAAGGTGTCGGTCGGTTCTCCGACCAGTTCGGCGCGGATCCCGCGTCGAATCACTCCGTCCCATCCGTCCTCTGGCAAGTTCTCGCCGCCGAGACGGAAAGGAATCGAATGTGCCTTTCCCACGATCTCGTCAGCCGCAGTGTGGGCGAGGAGGACATAGTCGGCGAAGAGGTCGAGAACATCTCGCGCATAGTAGAGGTCACCGGTGGGATCGCGACGGATGAATTCCGGCCAGGTGTTCTCCAAGCCTAGGAATTCGTCTTTGAGATCTGGGCGATCGGCCAGGGACGAGATCGTCAGGTCCATGGTCACCAGTCTAGGCCCGGTGACGTCGCACCCGGTGTGGAACGGTCAGGAATCGGGAAAACCACAGGAGGCGGCCGCCTCGGTGTTGGGTAGGGTGTAGGTACAGTCGGCCGAGACGAAAGGGATCGACGATGATCGACCTGGCCCACCCCCGCGACCTCGTCATGATCGGTGCGATCTTCGGCCTCGCCGCCTTCATCTGGTCAGGTTGGGCACAGGAAGCGCCGCCGAAGGCACTGGTCTTCCGACTTGTTCTCGCCGGGCTCGGAGTCGCGGGACTCGTGCTCGTCGTCCCGAGCATCTTCACCGCCATCGGCAATTGGTCAGAATCCAGTGCTTTCACCACGGGGAATTCCGCTTTCACGCTCTACCTCATCGTGTTCTGGGCCGAGGTCATCATCGGTGCGGTGGCCTGCTTCTTCGCTCTGCGGGCCGGGCAGGCCGAGATCATCGCACCGCTCATCCTCGCGATCGTCGGCATCCATTTCTTCGCGCTCGCCCTCGTCTTCGGCCAGCCCATCCTCCACGTCGCGGCGCTCGCGCTGACGATCATCGCGGTCCTGGCTTTCGTCCTCCCGCGTGAGATCGCCGCGCCGAGCTTCTGGTGCGGCATCCTCGGCGCGCCGGTCTTCCTCGTCATCGGACTGTGGTGTCTGCTGGCCGGGCGCAGTGCGCTCGGCGCCGGCTGACCCGTGGAGCTCTCGCCACCGGCTGAGCCGCGGACACCGCTGACAATCGGCTCTCACCTGGTCTATCGTGAGTGAACCGGAGTTGAGCAATCGGAACACCGGAACCCCCTTTGCGTCCACGACCTTCGACGAAGGAGCCGACAATGAAGACCGCTCGCCGCCTGGACAACCTCGGCACCGAGACCGCGTTCCGCGTGGCCCAGGCCGCCGCCGACTGGAAGGCCCGCGGCAACGAGGTCTTCCCGTTCCACCTCGGCGATCTCAATTTCCCCATGGCCGGCCACATCGTCGAAGCGATCGAGCAGGCCATCGGCGACGGCAAGACCGGGTACTGCCCCGGACCGGGAATCCCGGAACTGCGGGAGGCGCTCGCCGATGACATCGGCTCTCGCCGGGGAATGACGATCGACCCCGCCGAGGTGGTCGTGACCACCGGTGGCAAGCCCGTGATCACGAAGTTCCTCCAAGCCGTGATGAACCCCGGCGAGGGTGTGCTCTATCCGAATCCGGGATTCCCGATCTACGAATCCCAGATCGAATACTTCGGCGGCACGGCTCTGCCCTACCGCTACGTCCCGACCTCCGACGGCTTCGCCATCGACCTCGACCATCTGAGGGCCTCGATCGATGAGAACACGACGGCGATCATCTACAACGACCTGCAGAATCCGATCTCGGCTGAATCCACTCCGGGCGAGCGTGAGGCGATCGCGGCGATCGCGCAGGAGTTCGACCTGTGGGTGCTCTCCGACGAGGCGTACTTCGAGATGCGCTATAAGGGCAAGTCCCAGTCGATCGCTGCTCTGCCGGGGATGGCTGAGCGCACCGTCATCCTCTACACGTTCTCGAAGAAGTACGCGATGACCGGGTCCCGGCTCGGCTGCGCGGTCGCGCCGAAGGAGGTCGCCGAGGCGATCTCACTGATGAACACCAACGACGAATCCTGCACGAACCAGTATGTGCAGTGGGCGGGCATCGCTGCTCTGCGCGGACCACAGGCACCGGTCGGCCAGATGTTGGAAGTGCTGCGCAAACGTCGCGACGCCGCCTGCCGCCTGATCAACGACATCCCTGGCATGAGCGTGGCGACCCCGGGCTCGACGTTCTACGTCTTCCCCGATGTCACCGAGGCGATGGAAGCCAAGGGGATCGCGACTTTATCCGACTTCTCCACCGAAGCCCTGCACGCGACCGGAGTCTCCTTCTGCACCCGCGAGCACTTCGGCTCACCGCAGGACGGTGAGGACCGCTCCTATATCCGGCTGGCCTATTCCGGCATCGACGAAGCCTCGATCACGACCGGCCTCGGACGGCTCAAGGGGTGGATCGGGGCCTGAGCTGCCCACTACGCCCAACTGTGCGCGGCCGGTCGTCGTGTGCTCGGCAGAGAGTTGTGAAAGCGCCAATCGTGGATCCAGTCGGGCAGTTCCACATCGGCCGGCGGCGGTCCGAAGACGGCGATTGCTTCTTCCTTGGACACAGTCCCTGTCTCAGAGAGCAGTCGTGTGGCTACGAAGGCGCGAGCGTAGATCTCACCTTCGACGACTATTCGATGCTCGAAGTACACGGCACGCTCATCGACTCCGATGATCCGGGATTCGAGACTGTAGCGCTGACCGAGTTTGAGTGATTTGCGGAAGCTGATGGTCTCGGCGCTGACGACGCCGGTCCAGCCCTTGTCGCGGAGAGTGCTCCAGACACCGCTTCGCACCAGCACGTCGAGCCGTCCCAGATCCATGATCGAGAAGTACTTGCCGTTGTTGACGTGCATGAAGATGTCGATCTCTGAGAGTCGGACCCGCAGAGGGAGGGAATAGCTGTCCCAGATGTCCTGCGTCGGGCGACGGCGAGACCGGAGCAGCTGCAGAATCATACGCGTGAAGTGCATGAGACCTATGTTACTTGAGAGTAAGTTATCTGTGAATCATGCTGCGCGGTGCGGGCAGACGGAATCGTGGACGGAATCCCGGATTGCGTCGTGGGCGGGGCCCGGGCGGGACGGTGAGGTCCCATGTCCAGATCAGGGATCGGCCGCCTCGGCGAGGGGTTCTGACGGATCGGGGCCACGGTTGTGCGGGCCGCCTCGGCGAGGGAATCTTTCAGTCGTCGGCCGGCTGCGGTTCCCGACCGGGGATGAACGGTGATTCCTCGGGTTCGGGGTGGCGCTTGTATTGGACGGCCATGATGATGACGCCCAGTGCCACCGCGCCGATCGCGCCCCAGACGTTCGTGCGCAGGCCGAGGATGACGAAGCTCGGGTCGATGCGGATGGACTCCCACACGATGCGGCCGGCGCCGTACCACATGAGGTAGACGGCGAAGAGGCGTCCCCACTGGAAGAAGATCTTCCGTCCGAGGTAGAGCAGGACCAGGGCGCCGAGGCTGTTCCAGATCACTTCGTAGAGGAACGTCGGGTGGAACAGTGTTCCCGGGGAAGTGCCGAGGGGGATCGCCGGATTGCCGGGATCGATCTCGAGGCCCCAGGGCAGAGTGGTCGGCAGGCCGAAGAGCTCCTGGTTGAACCAATTGCCGAAGCGCCCGCAGGCCTGAGCGAGGATGAGGCCGGGGGCTAAGGCGTCGAGCAGCGTCGTGAGCTTGAGGCCGAGCCTGCGGCACATGATCCACGCACCGAGGGTGCCGCCGATGAGGGAGCCGAAGATCGCGATCCCGCCCTCCCAGATCGCCCACACGGACCCGGGCTCGAAGGGGTTCCACGGGTTGCGGCCGGGGCCGAAGTAGTCCGTATAGTGCGTGATCACGTGGTAGATGCGGGCGAAGACGATGGCCATCGGCACGGCCAGCGTCGCGATGTCGAGCACCTGCCAGTCCTCGACACCGCGCGCGGTCAGGCGACGGTTGGTCAGCACGATCGCGATGATGATGCCCACGAGGATGCACAGTGCGTAGAAGTGGATCGTCAGCGGGCCGAGTTGGAAGCTCGAGACGCTCGGACTCGGGATCGCCGCGGAGATGTCGTGCGGCAGGGTGGTCGCGTCGAACGGTGTGGTCGCGCTGGAGGCGAGAAGCGCACTCGTGGGAACTGCAGGCATGGGGCCAGTCTATTTGCGGCGGCTGGGAATCCGGTATTTGCGAGGGCGGACCAGCTTTCGTGCGCGCGTGACCAGCTTTCGTGCACTCGTCACCACATTTCGTGCGCGGGCGCTTCACTTCCCGGTCCAGGCATCTGTTTGCGTCATGATGGTGTGGACGAAAACTGGTCGGCAGAACGCCAGACAGCGATCCTCGCGACGTTGGCAGCCGCGACCCCCTGCCGAGCCAGCTGCGTGCGGGCACCGCTCCTCGTCGGTGACAGTGGGACGATTGGTGCATGGGACTCGATTTCACGCTGGTGCAGCTGCGGTACTTCCACGAGGTTGCGCGGCGCGAGAACATGACCGAGGCGGCGAGGCAGCTCAACGTCACCCAATCGGCGATCTCGACGGCGATGTCTCAGCTCGAGCGGACCCTGGGCCTCGACCTCTTCATCCGGCAGCGGAACCGCTCGGTCGTCCTCTCTCCGGCGGGGAAGCGGTTCCTCGCCGAGGTGAGCGACTTCCTCGAGGCCTCCGACGCGCTCGGCGAGACCGCGCAGGGACTCTCCCGATCCTTGAGCGGGCAGCTGACGGTCGGGGTGTTCTCGCCGATCGCGCCGACCCGGCTGCCGCTGATCCACAATGAGTTCGAAAGGCGCTATCCGGATGTGCGCGTCAACTACCTCGAAGCCGACCTCGAACAGCTGCAGCGGGCGGTCATCGCCGGTGACTGTGATCTTGCTCTGACCTACACCCTCGGGGTGACCGATCGATTCGAGTCCTTTCTCATCGACGTCGTCGAACCGCATGTCCTCGTCTCACAGAATCACCGCCTGGCGAACGGCGGCCGCCCCGAACCTGTATACCTGCGAGAACTTGCGGAGGAGGACTACATCCAACTCGACCTGCCGTTTTCCAGGCAGTACTACGACGAACTCTTCCGCATCGCCGGTGTGATCCCGAAGATCCGACATTCGTTCTCCGGCTATGAGACGCTGCGTTCGTTCGTGGCGATGGGGCACGGGTACTCGCTGCTCAGTCAGAGTGTGTCATCGGGGACCTATATCGGAATGCAGGCGGTCGACATTCCCCTGCGCGATGACTTCCCGAACATCGACCTCGCCATCCTCTGGCCGGAAGGTGTGCGTCTCAACCGACGTGGCCAGGCCTTCTGCGAACTCAGCAGGGAAGTGCTGGGAAGGTGAGTGAAGAAGCCGGGGATCGAGTGCGGTGCCTGATGATGCTCATAGATTCGATCAATGCCGGAACTAAAAAGTATCTGTTGGACCGATGTCCGGCGGCTGGGGACAATTGAGGGCGAGCATCACGCGGGCAGACGGTGATGACTCCGCCCGCCAAGGCGACTGAGCAAAGGAGCTTTGATGTCCACTCCCATCACCGGCCAGAACAGCGCCCCCGCTGCCGAAGGCAGAAAATCGTCGACGAGTATGCAGAAGAAGGTGCTCGTCGGCGGCAGCATCGGCCAGTTCGTCGAGTTCTACGACTTCACCCTCTACGGCCTCTCGGCCGTCATCCTCTCCGAATACTTCTTCCCCGACGGCGACCGGATCACCGGACTGCTCGTCATCTTCGCGACCTTCGGCGTCGCCTTCGTCATGCGGCCGCTCGGAGGCCTCTTCTTCGGCGCGCTCGGCGACAAGGTGGGCAGGCGCAAGACCCTGACCATCACGATCTTCCTCGTCGGCATCTGCACAGCCCTCATCGGCATCCTTCCCGGTTACGACCAGATCGGCTGGATCGCGCCGACACTGCTCATCCTCGCCCGCCTCGGTCAGGGCTTCTCCGCCGGAGGCGAATCGGTCGGCGGTCCCTCGTTCGTCTACGAACACGCTCCCGTCGAGAAGCGCGGACTCTGGATCAACATCACGCTCGCCGCCACCGCATTGCCGTCCGTGTTCGCAGGCGGGCTCATCCTGCTGCTCTCGACAGTGATGTCCGACGCGTCGTTCGAGTCCTGGGGCTGGCGCATCCCGTTCCTCCTCGCGCTCCCCCTCTCCGCGGTCGGTCTGTGGATCCGCTCGCGCACCGACGAGTCGGAACTGTTCAAGAAGACCGCGGAGGAGCGGCCGAAGGAGTTCAGCCCGATCCGTGACGCATTCCGCGAGAACTGGATCGGGATGCTCCAGGTCTTCTTCGTCCTCGGCGTGACGGCGCTGGGCTTCTACATGCTCTCCGCCTACTTCGTCACCTATATCCAGACCACAGGCGATCTCAGCCGCGAACAGTCTCTGCTGACGAACGCGATCGCCATGGCCAGCTACACGATCTTCCTGCCCATCGCCGGCCACCTCAGTGATCGGTTCGGACGCAAACCCATGCTCATCGCCGGATCCATCTTCCTGGCGGTCACCTCGGTGCCGGCCTTCAGCCTTGTGACCAGCGGGCACATGGGATTGGCGTTCCTCGGCCAGACGATCTTCGTGCTCGCCCTGTGCTGCTACGGCGGCGGCTGCTACACGTTCTTCTGCGAGCGATTCTCGACGAAGACGCGCTTCACCTCGGCAGCGATCAGCTACAACATCTCATACGCAGCACTGGGCGGAACCGCACCGTTCGTCGGCACCTGGCTCGTCGACATCACCGGAGTCGACACGGCACCCGGGTTCTACATGGCGGTATGCGCTGCCGTCTGCCTCATCCTCATCTTCGTCACACGGCTGCCCGAGACCCGCGGGCGTTTGGGGTGAATCTCAGCGCACCGAATTGAGTGTGCTCGCCCAACCCCACCTTGAGTTCCACATTCCACCAGCAAGAGAGAGCGAACACCATGAACCACCAGGCAGACCCCTCGAGCGACAGCGCCTTCCTCACCGCCTTCCACCACGTCGCGACGATCGGCGCCACCGACAACAACGGCGTCGACCGGCAGGCGCTGACGCTCGAGGACAAGCAGACGCGCGACTGGATGCGCACCTGGGCGGAGAGCAACGGCTTCGAGGTCCGTGTCGACGCGATCGGCAATATGTTCGCCTGCCTCCAGCTCGTACCCGCCGCCTCCGCCGGTTCGGCTGACGTGCCCGGCTCACCTGTCGGCTCGGCCGACACAAGCGCCGCCCCCTATGTCCTCATCGGCTCGCATCTCGATTCGCAGCCGCTGGGCGGACGATTCGACGGGGCATACGGCGTCATCGCCGCGCTCTTCGCAGCCCTGCGCGTCAAGGAGGAGCTCGCCGAATCCGGGCAGCGGCCGACGTTCAACCTCGCCGTGGTCAACTGGTTCAACGAGGAGGGCGGCCGTTTCGCTCCCTCGATCATGGGCAGTTCCGTCTACGCTGGCCTGTTCGACCTCGAGGAGATGCTCGCCGTCACCGACCTCGCCGGCACCTCTGTCGCCGAGGCGCTCGCCGCCATCGATTACGACGGAACTGACACTCCGCCCGAGGCGATCACGTATGCCGAGATCCACATCGAACAGGGCCGCATCCTCGAACGCGAGGCCATGGACATCGGAGTCGTCGAGTCCAGCTGGTACACGCAGAAGCTCGACATCGACGTCCTCGGCGAGCAGTCCCACACCGGGGCCACCGCGATGGCCGACCGCCACGATGCGCTCGTCGCAGCCGCGAAGGTCGTCCTCGCCGTCGCCGAGGTGGTCGGCGAGTTCGACGACGAAGCGCTCGTGTCTTCGGTCGGGCAGCACGTCGTCGAACCGAACTCGCCGATCGTCGTGCCCCGCCGCGTCCACATGGTCGCCGACCTCCGGTCCTCCGACCCGGCCATCGTCCAAACTGCCCGAGACTCACTGCGCCGGCAGATCGCCGAGATCGCCCGAGCCCACGACATCACCATCAACGTCGAGGACTTCGACATCCGCGACAAGCGGCACTTCCCGCCCGAGGGAGTCGAACTCGCCGAGAAAGCCGTGGCCAACGAGGGTCTGAGCATCCGCCGCCTCGAGACGATGGCCGGCCACGACTCGGTGGCGATGAACCACCGAGTGCCCGCCGTGATGATGTTCGTGCCCAGCGTCGACGGCGTCTCCCACTGCGAACGCGAGTTCACCACCGATGAGGACATGCTCCGCGGCGTCCGCGTGCTCACCTCGGTGACCGGCGAACTCGTGCGCGGTCAGCTCGCCGACGTCCGCGACGGTGAGGTCTGGGTCGGACGTTCCGTCGCCGAGGCGCGGTCGAGCGTTACCGTATGAATGGCACGCTCCCACGCTCCGCTCGTCCCGTGCCCAACGAACGAACTCACGTCGAGGTGATCCCATGACCGCAGCTCCTGACCTCCACACGCTCTCTGCCACCGAGGCGCTCGCCGCCTTCCGCACCAAGGAACTGTCCCCGGTCGACTACCTCGAGGCTCTCATCGGCCGGATCACCACGGAAGATGAGCGCATCAACGCCGTCACCGAGGTCGTCGAGGAGGCGGTCACCTCGGCGAGGGAGGCGGAGAAGTTCTACGCGAACGCCATCGACGATGAACTCGCCGAGGCAGCCGCCACGAAGCCGCTGCTCGGCCTTCCCGTCATCGCCAAGGAGAAGCACGCGCTCGCGGGCCGCGGCCTCACTCAGGGACTGCTCCACGAGCGCGACACCATTGCGGGCTCCGACGCCGCAATCATCGCGCGCATTCGTGCGGCCGGCGGGTTCGTCCACGCTCGAGCGACCTCACCCGAGTTCAGCTGTGCGACCATCACCCACTCGCCGATGTGGGGCGTGACCGGCAACCCGTGGAACCTCGAACTCTCACCGGGCGGATCGTCCGGCGGGTCAGGGGCGGCGCTCGCTGCCGGCTTCGGGCCGCTGGCCACGGCCTCGGACATCGCCGGATCGACGAGGCTGCCCGCCGCCTTCACCGGCACCGTCGGGTTCAAGGCACCGTACGGTCGCATCCCCGGCGCGCAGCCGCTGGCCGCCGACTGGTATCGCGGTGACGGACCGATGGCGCGCACCGTGGCCGATGCCGCACTGCTCGCTCGCGTCATGGTCGGGCTCGACCCGAGCGACCACGCGACGATCGATTCGACCGGTTGGCTGGACGGGTTCGATGCCACCTCCGCCGAGGCGGTCGACCGTCTGCGCGGACGTCGGGTCGCGCTGTGCCTGAGGCTGGGAGACTTCCCTGTCGGGGAGGACATCATCGCGAACACCCGCGCGGCCGCCTCGGCGCTGGAGCGGGCGGGAGCGATCGTCGAGGAGATCGAACTGCCGTGGACGGCGGAGCGCATCTTCGAAACCGCATTCACCCACTTCGGGAACCTCCTGGCGAAGGCGATGCGGGCGGCGACTCGCGGCCACGAGGACACGCTGGCCGATTACACGCTGCAGTTCATGGCCGACGCCGAGGCGGTCGCCGCACGCCGCAGCCTCTACGAGGGACTCGCCATGGAGGCGCAGATCCAGGCGGAGCTCGCGGCCGCAATGGACGGATTCGATGTGCTGCTCGCCCCCACCTCGGCGGTGGCGGGTTTGGAAGCAGGCGCCAGCTACCTCGACGGGATCACGATCGACGCTGGGGGAGTGGGCCGTGAGGGCCGCCCAGGTGGTGCGGTGAACGATAGCGGCGTGGTCGAGGGGACCCGGCTCGACCATTACTGGCAGGCGCACATGACGATGCCGTTCAACAACTGCAACCGGGTGCCGATCGTCAACGTACCTTCAGGGCTCGCCGACTGCGGGATCCCGACCGGACTGCAGGTCGTCGCACATCCCTACGACGACCGTGCCGCCTTCGAGGTCGCTGCTGCGATTGAGCAGCTGGCGCCGTGGACTATTCTGGCGCCGGAGTGAACTGACGGCGTGAGCGCGGGTCGCTGTGCCGAAAGCGATTAGGCTGGAGCCGGACGGTTTCGAAACGGTGTGAGGATGGACCCTGTCATGCGGCCTAAGCACAGTCAGATGATGACGTTCTCCGATGACTCGCGAGCGAACGTGGCGACTGTGCCCGCCATCATCATCAGCGTCGTTGTCGTACTCGCCTTCGGTTTCAATCCGCTTGGGGAGGGTGCTGGGGACAGCGAGCTGTACGGTCTGACTCGCGAGCTCATTGGCATCTTCCTCATCTTCTGGCCACTGTTCTCCCTCACCTATCTCATGTGGACCCATCTGGGTCTCGAGGAGCTCAGCGAAACCGAGCTTATGGTCCATTCTCGGTGGGCGCTCGCGCACCGGCGCCGATGGTGGATGAAGTACTTCAGCATGGGCGGCGCGACCTCCTGGGCGGTGATGGCCGCCTACGTTGCGTTCCTGCTCAACATCTTTCTCGTCACGTCGGCATCGCAGGAGAACGCTGTGTTCGCCGCGTTGCTCGGTCTGGCCAACGTCATCGCATCGTGGGCTGTGCTCGTCTATTCGTTCGCACTCGAGTTCATGCGCATCGATCTGGGAGGCGGCGGCAGTGCCGATGCTCGGCAGCTGGAATTCGACATGGGCGGTCCAAGGAGGTTCGGTGACTACCTCACCTTCGCCGTATTGTCCTCTACGATGACGGCCGCTCTGCCGGGGCGCGCGGTGACCCGCGACGGGTGGAAGCTCGTGCGCACGAACGTCATCGTCGCGTTCGCCTTCAACTCGGTCGTCGTCGCGACACTGGTGTCGATGATTCTGTCGTATGTGACCGTGTGATTCGCCATTGCGGTTTCCGGCTCGTCTGACACGATGGGAATCGTGGATGAGACGACACAGCGCGGAGCCGCCTCGGCGCAGGACCTCGATGAAACGATAGCCGCGGTCGAGGGCATCGGCCGCGAACTCAACGCGGTCACCTCGGCGATGGGCGATCGAGCACGAACGCTCACGCAGAGATCAGCCGAACGAAACGCTGCGGGAGAACCGCCTCGGCGCCTCGAGGGTGTGCCGTTCGCGATCAAGGACGTCATCGACGTCGCAGGGTTCCCGACGACGATGGGTTCGCGGGTGAGCAGCGGACCGGAGCCGAGCGCCACCGCCCCAGTGATCCACCTCCTCGAACGAGCCGGAGGCATCCCGGTGGCGAAGACGAACTGTCAGGAATATTCGTACGGCATCCTCGGCGATGAGAGTGCCTTCGGCCGGGTGATCAATCCGATCGATCCCGCACTGTGCACAGGCGGATCGAGCTCCGGCTCGGCCGCCTTGGTCGCCTCCGGCGTGGTGCCGCTTGCCGTGGGGACCGATACGGCAGGGTCCGTGCGCGTGCCGGCCGCGTGTCAGGGCGTCATCGGCTTCAAGCCGACCTTCGGCGCGATACCGACCGAGGCCGTCTTCCCGCTCTCACCGTCCTTCGACACCGTCGGGCTCTTCGCCCGTGAGATCCCCCTGATCACTACTGCGTTCGCGGCGATCACCGGCGGGGAGGAGATCGGCGATGTGACGGGTGGCGACGATGCGGCGGTCGGCGAGGCGGCTGTGCGCGGAACGATCACCCTCGACACCGGCCTCCTCGACTCCGCGGGTGCCTTCGCCGACGACGCCCGGACCTGGGCCCAAAGGAATCTCACGGACCTCAGGACCACCTCGGCGATATCGGACGACCTCATCAAGGTCATCGACGACGGCCTCGCCATCTACGACATCGTGCGCGGGTACGAAGCCTTCGTGCTGCATGAGCAGTACCTCGACGAGCAGGGAGAACTGTACCAACCGGGGGTGTGGGCGAGGATCCTGTCGGGGCAGTCCATCACCGAGGCGGAGTACCGATCACAGGTGGCCGCCTTGGAAGAATTCCGGGCCTCGGCCGTCTCGTTCTTCGACGAGGTCGACTTCATCGTCACCCCGGCGATCGAAGGTGACGTGATCCGCTGGGACGACATCGATGACGGGTCCGTTGCGAAGTTCTTACGCTATTCGCTGCCGTTCAACGTCCTCGGGTGGCCAGCGGTGACCCTGCCGGTGAGAAGCGAGTCTGGTGTCGGCCGACCGCCGGTTTCAGTCCAGATCATCGGTCCGCCGCACGGCGATCAGGCGCTGCTCGATTTCGCCGCTCGGTTCTGAGAGGCGCGGGATCTGAGCTCTCCGCACGGACGAAGGCAGGTTGCGCGCCGATGACGCAGCGCCCGCAGCAATGAAGAGGGCCGGAGCCGAAACAGTGTTGTGAACATGCCTGTTCCGGTTCCGACCCCGCTTCGTGGCGAAGGCTCAAACCTGAAGACTCAACGCTTCAGCCCTACAGCCTCCAGCAGCTGTCGAGCGGAGCCTTGCCGGCGAACGTACGGGTGGTGAAGACCTCGATGCGCGGGACCGAGGCGACGTAGCCGCCGATGTGAGTCGGCCCGAGATTGTCCTCGAAGGCGACCTTGTGACCGGCCCGGCACCACGTCGCCGCGAGTTCCTTGCCCTGTTCGAAGGGGATGACATCGTCGAGGTGACTGTGGTTGACCAGCAACGGGACGTCGGGCACGGGCGCCTGGCCCAGCTTCTGCTTGTCGGCGACATCCATGAACCGCTCCTCGACGATCTCCTGGAGGGACTGGCCGTCCTTCGTCAGCGACTTCGTATCCGTGAACGCGGTCGAAAGCAGGGCCTCGATGGTGCACTGATTCGAGGTTTCGGCGACCGTCTTCTGCCCCTTCTCGTTGAGGAACTCGGTGAGATCGATGTCGGCCTGCGAAGCGAAGGAGTCGACTCCGTAGAGCGCAAAGGCCGTGTAGACGCTCGAGAGCCCGGAGACGGTCTTGTACAGATCCGTGGGCACCGCACCCGCCGAGGCGGAGGCGATGTTGAGCTCGGGCGCCCACTCATCCTTGATCTCCAGTGCCGACGTCGTGGCATGTCCGCCCTGCGAGTATCCGCGCAGCTGCAGCTTCGTGTCCGCATCGATGCGACCGTCGTCGACCTGTTGGACCGCACGTGCGGCGTCGAGCACGGAGCGCCCCTCCTCGGTGCGGTTGAGGTAGTGGTGATCTCCCTCGGTGCCGAGTCCCATGTAGTCGACGACGACGACCGGGTGCTTCGCCGCCAGCGCCGAGGCGATCGAGATGCCCTCGTACTCCGTGCCCATTCCCATCTGCCGGCTGGGCGCGCATTTGTCGGCGATGCCCTGGGTGCCCGGCGAGATGACCACGGCATCGTCGGCCTGGCCGCTTGCGCCCTTCGGGGTGAGCAGAGTTGCTGTCGCCGCTCGTGCCTGGCCCGTTTCATCTGTGGTCTTGTACATGAAGGCTGTCGACTTCGCGTCATGCTTGATGAGCTTCACGGGGTCGAGGTAGAACTCCGAGTCGGCCTGCTTGAGCACTGCGCCGTCCTCATCCGGCAGTGAACCCGGGGTCTCGTAGAAGTCTTCGGGCACACCGGATGCGGGGAGATCTTCCTGGGCTGCGGAGTATTCGACGTCGGCGGGAGTGATCTCGTCAGACTTCTCGACCGCCTTGCGGGCCTGTTCGACGCTCACCCCCTCGGGGACGTTGCTCGTGTTGAGGACATCGGGATCCTCGGCTTCTCGATCTTTGACGAGCTGCTGAGCCTCCTGGTCCGTCTGCGGAACCAGGTCTGTGGCGTGGTCGGCGTGTGCAGGCGCCGCCGTTGTGCTCAGGGCGAGTGTGAGACCGACCGCGGCGGCGGTGGTCAGCGCAGCGAGGCGACGGGTCGGCATTGCTCGGTGTGCGGAGTAACAAGAGGTCGAGCTGAGGTTCGGATCTTCGCTGCTGTTGGTGGTGAATCGCGTGCTCATACGCGGCATTCCTGTTCTGTCGTGGTTCTCGACGGTGAGAGTGCGTGGACAGGGTGGTGTCGCAGACCGACGTGACAGAGGGTGATGCCGGCGCGGTCGCCATCGTTCCGTGCCCGTATGGTGACGGGCATCACAAGCCTACTCGATAGTAGAACTCATTGGTAACTTACCGTGATCGGGTAATGGCACTCGAAAGCTCTGTCAGTGCGGGCAGTGCCGAAATGCCTACGGATGAGTGTTCGCTGAGCTCAGGCAAGGGCGGAGCGGATCACTTCCACGATGACGAGGAGTGCGCCGACGATTGAGGCGCCGACGGCGAGGCGGTAGAGGAGCTGACGGTCAGCCCGGCGGATGACGAAGTTCGACAGCCACAGTCCGATGAGCATGAACGGCAGTAGAAACGCGGCCGCGGCGAGGTGCCCGGTGCCGACCTCGCCGCCGATGGTGAGCCCTGTCAGGGAAAGGATGCTGCCGAGGGTGAAGTAGGCGCTCATCGTCGAGCGCATCGATGACGGGTCGAGCGAGCGCATGATGATGCTGATCGGTGGTCCGCCGATGCTCGTGGCCGTGCCGAAGATCCCCGAAACCGACGAGGCGATGAACATGTTGCGGTGCGAGGCCGCCGGCGACCAGCCCACCAAGCTGAACGCGGCACCTCCGAGGACGGTGATCGCGAGCATCAGAGAAAGCCCTGAATCCGGAAGCAGCACTGCGGCGGCGGTGCCGATCGCGATGCCGGGCAGCCGGCCGAGGGCGCCCCAGCCGACGAGCTTCCAGTCCACGTCCTGACGCTCACGGGCGAACGCTGTGAATGAGGTGAGAGTGGCCAGCAGCAGAAGGGCTGACGGCAGCAGGTCGGGGCGCAGGAGCGCGAGCACCGGTGCGGTGATCATTCCGAGGCCGAAGCCGATGGACCCTTGTAGGCAGGCCGAACCCAGCACCACGATCCCGATGATCAGGTACTGGATGATCTCCATCGATTCCTCGTTCCTTCACTCCGTGTCTGGTAGGCCGTGCGGTGTCCTCCACTGTCGGCTCATTCAACCAAGCGGCGCAAAATGCGCGTTCTGAGCAGTCATTCTATGCGCAAAACACACAGATCAGCATCTTTTTCCGAAATCTACTTGCGCACAACACGCATAGATGGGCTAGTCTTTACGAAGATTGCGCACGATGGTGACGTAAACCAGTGGTTGCATCAATCATCGGGCAATCGTCCAGAAGTCCGCCTACACATTGGAGTGCAGCCATGGCCGCCGACGTCCATAGCCTGAAACGCAGCTCTGTCTCTTCGATGCCCGCGCAGAATCCGCTGCCGCGCGGCCTCGGCCTGGTCACCTCGGTGGGGCCCGGTCTTGTTCTGGCCATGTCGTTCCTTGGCACCGGCGATCTTGTCAGTTCGTCCGTCTCCGGCGCCTCCTACGGGTACGCGCTTCTGTGGACGCTCATCCTCTCACTCGTCGCCCGCACATTCATCATCTCGTCCATCGCGAAGTACACGCTGATGAACAAGCACGGCGACACACAGATCCTCGACGGATTCGCCCGACTCTCGCCGGTGTTGCCCGGGATCATGGGTGCAGTAGTCCTAGTCGCCGGTTTCATCACTCAGGCGACTTTCCTCCTCGCGGCGGCCGTCGGACTCCACGAACTCACCGGCGGAGAATGGGGTGGCGCATGGGGCCGGTTCATCTGCGCCATCATCATTGTCGCGCTCACGCTGTCGCTGGTCATGCTGCGCAAGCAGTTTGTCGTCCTCGAATACTTTGCGCGGTTCGCCTCGGTCGCGATGATCGTCGCCTTCGTCTATGCACTCATCAAGATCGGCACTTTCGACATCGGCGGTTTCGTTCAGGGCATGGCTTTCGAGATCCCGAAGGAACAGAACACCTCGGCGTTCGCGCCCATCGTCATCGCCTCTGCGACGATCGGCACGATCGCCGGCAATATGCCCAACCTCCTCTATTCCGGGTTTATGCGAGATAAGGGCTGGGTCGGTCCGAAGTATCGGAAGATCCAGCAGTTCGACCTCATCGTCGGCATGGCCCCGCTGCTCATCATCAATCTGCTGTTCTGGATCGTTGCTGCCGAATTCAGTGCCGCGCATCCTGGCTTCTCCATCGGCGACGAATTCGATCTCTCCCACATGCTTTCGGTCGCGGTCGGCCCGATCGGACCGTCGCTGCTGTGGATGTGCATCTTCTTCGCCGCGATGACGAGCTTCCCGCCACAGTCGCGCGGCTTCGCCCAGTTGGCCATCAACGGCATCAACCACACCGTGCCATCGATGCGGAAATTCCTGGGTCGCGATGAGGAGAACCCTGCTTTCCGCTGGATCCAAGCGATCGTGTTCATCATCCTGCCCCTGGCCTCGACGATTCCCGGCGCCCCGGACCTCATCTCACTCAACATCGTCGGCACCGCGATCTCGACCGTGCTCAGCCTGCCGATCATCGTTGTGTGCATCCTGCTGCTGACTTCGCGGAAGAAGCATATGCACTCCTACGCGGTGAACCGCAAATGGCAGACCGCACTGTTGCTGATCCTCGGCGTCATCGCCATCGTCGTCGGCGTCCAGATTGCCATGCAGATCCCTGCAATGTTCCAGACGGCGTTCGGATGATGTCTCCCAGCCACAGATTCCCTCGCCGAGGCTACCCAGCCCTGCGTACCCTGATGATCGTTGCCAAGGCCCGGAGGAGGCACCCATGAATCTGCTGTCCCATCCCACCCTCGAACGCATTCCCGTTCCGCCGGCCGACGGTCGACTGCGGATCATCGAGGACACGGGGGCTGCGGCCGCGGCCATTCCGACCGATCGGCGCTCGAACCACGCCCCGTCGATCCTGTCACTGCAGGACGGCGGACTGCTGGCAGCCTGGTTCGGCGGCAGCGATGAGGGCAATAAGGATATCGATATCCTCGTCTCCCGGTTCGACACGGACAATGGCGCATGGACCGCCTCGGTGAGCGTCACCCACGATCCGATCCGATCCGAACCCCGGACTGTTCGGGGCACCCGACGGGACTATCTGGCTGGTCTTTACCTCCCAGCTGTCGCGCCAGGCGGGGGTGCAGGAGACGTTCAACCTTCAGCACACCTCCGTGGTCAAGGTGATCCGTTCGACCGATGACGGAGTGAGTTGGAGCGAACCGGAGACGCTCTTCGACCGCGAGGGGACATTCTGTCGGCAGCCCATCCAGGTCCTCAGTCACGGGACGTGGGTGCACACTCAGTGGTTGTGCTTCGACGACGATTCGAAGAACGGCTCCGACCAACCGATCGTCCAGATCTCCGCTGACCAAGGGTCCACCTGGAGACAAGTCGAGTTCCCCGAAGCGGCTGGCCGGGTCCACCCGAATATCGTCGAGCTCGAGCCCGGACGTCTTGTCAGCCTCTTCCGATCACGGTTCGCTGACTGGGTCTACCTCAGTCGATCCGAGGACGGGGGAGAGACCTGGACGGTGCCCGAAGCCACCGAAGTGCCGAACAACAACGCCGGCCTCAGCGCTTTCAGGCTGCCTTCGGGGATGCTCGCGCTCGTATCGAACGAGCACCAGGTCGCCACGAATCCCAATGAGGTGGTGTGGCCGTATGAGCGGATGCGGATCGTCATCGCCGTGTCGAACGATGAGGGCCGCACCTGGCCAGTGCGCAGGGTCATTGAGCCCGGTGACGGGTTCGTCGGGGTCGGAAATCTGCGCAGCAACCGTCGCCAGGAGTACCCGCACGGGATTGTCGACGCCGACGGTCTCATCCACGTCGTCTATGCTTACAGTTCACGACGGGCGATCCGACACATGGTCTTCGACGAGGATTGGATCTCCGGCGTCGAGGACCAGGTGCACACCGACTGTAAACTCTGGGGCTGATCCCGCCGAAGACAGATCGACGAGAGCGCACCGAGGCCCCGGGACTCAGATCAGTCCCGGGGCCTCGGTGCGCTCTCGTGCGATCAGTTCTGCCGGTCGTTGCCCATCTGATCGACGCGGACGACAGTGATGCCGCGGTCTTCGAACGGAGCGGTCTGTGTCGGTTCGGCCGAATCGTCGGTGACTAGTGTCCAGCCGTTGCCGAGGTCGGCCCAAGCGTGGAAGGGGCGCTGGCCGAGCTTCTCGGCATGGGCGACGACGAAGACATGGGTGGCACGTCGGCTCATCAGCTCCTTGAGCCGCACCTGCTCGGGCAGGGCTTCGCATACCCCGTCCTCAGCGGTGACGGCATCGGCGCCGAGGAACGCAAAATCGAAAGTGAATTTCTCCAGGCCCGCCTCGGTGATGGGGCCGATGAAGCCTTGGCTGACAGGGCGGTAGCGGCCGCCGAGGAGGGTGAACTCGACCTCCTCAAGGTCGGCCATCTGCTGCAGGGAGGTGAGCCCGGATGACACGACGGACAGTGGGGCCGTGTCACGCAGTGCGCGCGCGATCTGCGCAGTGGTCGTACCGGCGTCGAGGAGCACATGCGAGCCCGCAGGCACCTGTTTGGCACACCAGGATCCGATGGCCCGTTTGATTTCAGGGGCTTCGTGGGAACGTTCGGCCAGGGTGGTCTCGGACTCCGTCGGGACGGCGATGACTCCGCCGTAGGTGCGAGCCAGTTCGCCGGAGTCCGTGAGCTTCGCGAGATCGCGACGGATCGTCGACGCGGTGACCCCGAGCATCTCCGACAGAGTCTCGACACTCATCTCGCCCTGAGTTCTGACGAGCTGAAGGATCTCCTCGCGACGTTCGCCTGCGTTCATCTCTCTCCTGTCGGATTGCCGTTGATCGCCACTGTATCGCGGATCCGTGGCGCTGACCGCGCAGAAGTCAGACCACGGCGAGGGCAGCGGCTTGTCGCATCGCCTCACTCATCGATTCGGTGTCGACCTTGCCGGTGCCGGCGATGTCGAACGCAGTGCCGTGGTCGACCGAGGTGCGGATGACGGGCAGCCCGACGGTGATGTTGACGCCGGCGTCGATGCCGAGGACCTTGATCGGTCCGTGACCCTGATCGTGGTACATCGCCACGATGAGGTCGTAGTCGCCGCGGCCGGCGAGGAAGAAGGCGGTGTCGGCCGACAACGGCCCAGCAGCGTCGATGCCGTCGGCCTGGAGCTTCCTGATCGCCGGGGCGATCTTCTCCTCCTCTTCGCCGTAGCCGAAGAGTCCGTTCTCGCCGGCGTGCGGGTTGATCGCGCAGACGCCGATGTGCGGATGTTCGATCCCGGCCCGAACGAGGGCGTCGTGACCGCGGCGGACGGTGCGTTCGACGAGTCCGGGCTCGATCTTCGCCACGGCATCGATGAGGCCGATATGCGTGGTCACGTGGATGACGCGCAGCTTGGGGGAGGAGAGCATCATCGAGACTTCCTCGGTCCCGGTGAGCGAGGCGAGCATCTCGGTGTGCCCGGGGTACTTGTGCCCGGCGGAGTGCAGCGCCTCCTTGTTCAGCGGTGCCGTGCAGATCGCCTGCACCTCACCGGACATCGCCAGCTGGGCGGCTCGTTCGATGTAGCGGAACGCGGCATCGCCCGCCACGGGTGAGAGCTCGCCCCAGGGCAGATCGTCCGGCAGAAGGTCGAGGTCGATGACGTTGATGACGCCGGGGACGTGTTCGGCCTGAGCAGGAGAGTCGATCCGGCGGATCTCGACAGCAGTGCCGAGTACCTCGGCCGCCTGGCGGAGTCTGTCGGCATCGCCGATGACGACAGGAGCGGCGACGGCGAGCACCGATGGGTCAAGGCATGCGGCAATGCAGATCTCGGGGCCGACTCCGGCCCCATCGCCCATGGTCACTGCGACTGTGGGAAGCGCGTTCATTGACTCTCCTTCGTGGTTCGCGACAGTGGCCGCGGCGATCGTGTTGGGCTCACCGGTGGTCAGAGCCGCGTGGATGAGGGTGAGAGAATCGGGGCCGCCGTGGCCACCCGGTCGAGTGGCGAGGGCGGTGAGTTCGATGTCGTTTTGCGACTTCGCCGAGGCGGCTCCGACCCGGGACAGCACCGCGCCGGGGTGGATCTCGCGGATCGTTTCGATGCGACGCACGTCGAGGCGGTCGAGGACGGCGCGTGCTGTCTCGCCTCCCGCCGCTGCCAGAGCGACGGGGCCGAACCCTCTGAGAACTTGGGCTGTGGCCTCGGCCAGGAGTCCCGGCAGCGGCCGAGGGTCGACAGTCGTTCCCGTGTCTGTGAGGCGGACGACGAGGTCGGCGGATGCGAGTGCGGAGCGCACCTTCTCTGCGGTGGCACGGAGCAGGCTCGGGTCGTCTTCCCATACGGCTACCTCGGCTGCGGGCAGTTCGAGAACCTCGCCGGCCGAGTTCTCGAGCAGGTGAGACACCTGAGCCTCGACCCGCTCGGCAGCCGTGCCGAGGAGTGTGAGAACGCGCCCTGCCGCTGGGCACGCCGGTTCTGCCGATACGAGGCTCTGCTCAGCTGAGTCTCTTTCGCGGTGCGTGGACAGAGCCCGCGCCAGTGCGGAGGTGCCGACGAGGACGGCCGAGGCGGCCTCGGCGACGGAGACGATGTGGGCAAGGTCGTCCATGGTCTCGGCATCGGCGGTGATGAGCCGATGGTTGCCGATGTCGGCGGTGCGAAGCGCCCGCACGTCGGCAAGGCTCAGATGTCGAGCCGGCACGGGACAGAGATCTTCGAGCTTCTCCGGGGCGTGCCCGTCCTCGAGGTTCCATGCGCGGGTGCGGCTGATGTGCACTCCGGCGTCGAAGGGCCTGCCGTCGACGACCGTGCGGTTCTGCTGCGGAAGCGCGGGGGCGAAGATCACGGGTCCGCGGGTGTGTTCGAGTGCGGCGGAGAGCGCCGCACGGATGTTGCCGCGCAGCAGGGAATCGACCTTGATGAGCGTGGTGCGGTTCCGGCCGAACGTATGAAGAGAAGCGAGAGTGCGCTCATACGCCTCTCCGGCCGGCAGGTACCGGCAGTCGAGATCGACGACGAGGTCCCGGGAATCAGCGGTGGCCGCCTCGGTGGGGGAATGATCGCGCTTGAGATCGGGAGCCGCCGCGGCGACTTGAGTGTCGTCAGGGCCGGGAGTGGACTGCGACGTGAGCACGATCGGAGTGCCGTGGCCGAGTGTGGCGGCGACCTCGGCCGCTCCGCTGAGATCATCGGCGATGACAAGGGCGCCGGAATCGCCTGCTGACATGGCACTCCTTTGCGTCCGGGCCGACTGAACAGTTCTACACTGACATGTGTGCGCGAAATGCGCAAGTTCTTGCACGATCCACGCATAGATGGGAAGATCGATGCATCGACGATCTGTTCCACTCGACGAGGAGACGACCTTGACCACAGATTCGCCCATCGCTCTCGACGGAGTCGCCGTCCCCCTCTCCCCGCTGGTGCTGGGGACGATGACCTTCGGCGACACGGTGACCGAGTCCGCCGCGCACGAGGTCTTCGAGGCGGCGATCGCCGCCGGCATCACCGGCATCGACACAGCCAACGGCTACGCGAAGTCGACGACCGAATCGCTCATCGCGCCGCTGGTGAAGAAACACCGCGAGCGGATCGTGTTCGCGACCAAGGCAGGAATGCCCCATGCCGATGCCGGCGAGAACTCCCCGCTCTCGGCAGTGGGACTGCGCGCGAGCGTCGAAGGTTCGCTGCGCCGCCTCGACGTCGACTCGGTCGACCTCTTCTACCTCCACCAGCCGGACCGCGCAGCGACTCTCGACGAGACTCTCGAGACCGTCGCCGAGCTCCACGCCGAAGGCAAGATCGCCGCACTCGGGATCTCGAACTTCGCCGCCTGGCAGGCCGTCGATGTCGTTGCGGCCGCGAAGCGGGCCGGTGCTCCGACGCCGGCTGTGGCTCAGAACGTCTACAGCGTGCTGGCCCGACGGATCGAGGACGAATGGCTCGAGTGCGGTCGAACGCACGGCATCGCCACGATGGCGTACAACCCGCTCGCCGGGGGACTGCTCGCTCGCCGGCCCTCCACCGAGGGCACCGGCGATCGCTTCACCGGGTCAGTGCTCGCACAGATGTACTCGCAGCGATACCTCTCCGATTCCGTCCTTGCCGCAGTCGAAGCCTTCGCTGCGGTCGCCGAAGACGCCGGAATCCCGCAGGCCGAGCTCGCCTTGCGCTGGGTGGCCGGGGCCGCGGGGATCGACTCCCTGCTGCTCGGAGCCAGTCGTGTATCCCAGCTCGAGGCCAACATCGCCGCGATTGCCAAGGGCCCGCTGCCGGCCGACGTGCTCAGCGCCGTCGACGACGCGACGGCCTCGGTGCGGGGATCGCAGCCGCTGTACAACCGCTGATTCACGAATCGAGAGCTGTCAGCAGGCCCGCCGGCCCACTCCCGTCTCCACTGACTTCGCAACCCTGTTCAGACTCGGCTGCGCCAACCGTTCGAAGGGAAATCATGTCATCCATCTCAGGGATCCTCGCCGCTATCGCCACCCCGTTCGACGAGGATGAGAACCTCGTCGAGTCCGCTCTGCGCGCCCATGTGCGGCGCCAACTCGACGCCGGCATCCACGGGATCTTCGCGCTCGGGACGAACGGTGAGTTCTACGCCCAGACCCCGACCGAACGCGCCGAGGCGGCCCGCATCGTCATCGACGAGGTGGCCGGGGCCGTCCCCGTCGTCATCGGTGCCGGGGGACCGACGACTAAGGAGACCGTGGCGATCGCAAAGAATGCCGCCGCTGCCGGGGCCGATGCGCTTTCGATCATCACCCCGTACTTCGCGGCCGCCTCGCAGGACGAAATCGCTGCCCACTTCCGCACCGTGGCTGATTCCGTCGACGTTCCGGTCATCGTCTACAACATTCCGGCCCGTGCGGGGAACGCGGTGGCTCCGGCGACGCTCGAGAAGCTCGCCGAGATTGAGAACATCACCGGAGTCAAGGACTCCTCGGGCAACTTCGACACGATCCTCCAGTACCTCGAGCGCACCGACCGGAAGACGTTCGACGTCATCTCCGGCAACGACTCGCTCATCCTGTGGACGCTCCTGGCCGGCGGCGCCGGCGGGATCAGCGGTATTGCGAACATCTACCCGCAGACGATGGCATCGATCTATGATCTCTTCGTGGCAGGCGATTCCGAGGCGGCCCGGGCCGCGCAGGACAGCATCCGCCCGATCCGAAACTGCCTTGCGCTGGGCAACCCGAACACGGTCGTCAAGCACGCGGCGAATGCGCGCGGATTCGGCCTCGGGCCTGCTCGCGCGCCGTTCAACGCCCTCTCCGCCGAGGCGAAGAGTCAGGTCGAGGCCACTGTCGCCGCCGATCTCGAACGCGGCCTCGCCTGACGACATCCTGTGCTTGTGCCCTCGCCGGGGTCTCGGCGAGGGCAAGGCAGTTCGGACACAGCAGAGGGGCCGCACCGAACGGTGCGGCCCCTCTGCTGTGTCCGGAGATGGTCGAGCTGTTCACTGTCCCTTAGCGCACCGGGAAGCGAGGCTCCTCACCGCTGAGCACGCGGACGACGTCCTCAACGGCCCATGTGCCCATGTTCGCGTTCGCGATGTCGGAATACGCGCCGATGTGAGGGGTGGCGATGAGGTTGGGCGCGCCCAGCAGCGGATCATCGGCCGGCGGCGGTTCCGTGGCGAAGGCATCGAGAGCAGCGAAGGACAGGTGACCGCTGTGCAGTGCCTCGGCCAAAGCCGCCTCGTCGACGAGACCGCCACGAGCGGCATTGATGAGACCCACACCGACCGGCATCGTCGCGATGTCTGCGGCGGTGAGGAGGGGTTCCTTGTCTCCGGGGAGATGCAGGGTGAGGAAATCCGAGCCGGCGACCACCTCGGCGAGGGGGAGGGGAGTCGCCCCAGCCTCGGCGATGGCCTCATCCGGGACGAATGGATCGAATGCGGCGATGCGCAGACCGAAGCCGGCCGCCCGTTTGGCGACCTCGCGGCCGATACGCCCGAACCCGAGGATGCCGAGCTGCTTGCCGCTCAGCTGCGAACCGAAGAACACGCCCCATTCGCCGTCGCGCAGTGAGTCCTCGGCATCACGGATCCTCCGTGCTCCCATGATGAGCAGACCGAGGGTGAGGTCGGCGACGGACTCCGCGTTGGCTCCCGGTGTGTTGACGACGGTGACGCCGGCGGCAGCCGCGGCGGCCAGGTCGATATTGTCGACTCCGGCACCGTGCTTGGCCACGACCTTGAGTTCGGGGCAGGCGGCGAGCACCTCGGCGTCGATCCGATCGAGACCGACGATGACCGCCTCGGCGCTGGAGATCGCCTCGATGAGAGCGGATCCCGACTTGGGATGATTCTCGGTTCGGTAGTCGAGCTCGAGCCCGAGTTGCGTGGATCGCGCAATCGGCTCGGAGGAGTACTTGCCGAAGGACGGGGTGAGGACGGTGAGGCGCATCAGGCTCCGATCTCGATTCCGAATGTTTCGAATACGGTATAGATGCCCAGCAGTCCGATGGCCAACGAGGCGAAGACGAGCATCACCGTGAAGAAGTGATTGGACTTGAACTCGGTCGGCACCTCTCGCGAGCGAAGGTACCAGACGGCGATGACGACCGCGACGAGGAAGACGCCGCTGGCGACGCCGCCGATCTGAACCATGATCACCGGGGACTGGATAATGAGATAGCTCAGCGCCCAGATGATCGGGAAGATCACGGTGAGGACCTTGATGATGCGTCCGCGAGTGAGCGTGTTCTCCCAGTCGAAGAAGCCGAGGGTGGACACCGTGTTCGTCCACAGACGGGGCACGCTCGCGGTTGAGGCGATGAAGGTCGAGAACAGGACTGCAAAGGCGCCGATGAGGAAGATCCAGTGACCGGCTTCGCCCATCGTCGAGGAGTACATCGACGAGAGCGTGGTGATCATGTCGTTGCCTTCGGGGACGAGGCTCTGCGGGTGGAGAATGGCTGCACCGATGACGTAGAAGGACATCGTGCACACGGTCGAAACGATCCAGGACACGAGCACGTCGGTGCGCATCACCGAGATCCAACCACGGGCGCGACGGGCGCGTTCTGCGGTGCCGTCGTTCGGGCCGGTATAGCGTGCGTAGCCCTTCTCCAAACACCAGTAGGTGTAGGTCGTCATCTCATCGGCACCGACGCCGGTGATGCCGAACATCGCGACCGCGAAGCCGAGGGTGCCTGCCGGAATGGCGAAGGTGAGGCCGCTCATGACATCCGCCGAGGTGTAGGCGAAGTCGGTGAACGGCAACGAGACCGCAAGCCCGACGGTGGAGACGGTGAAGATGATGACCGCGCCGACCGAGAACTTCTCCACTATGCTGTACCGGTTCGTCACGAGCAGTGCGATGACGACCGCGAGCGACACGACCGTCCAGAAGACGAGCGACGGAGTTGAGAGCGGCTCACCGAAGACGGGCACCATAATGCTCAGCGCCGCGACAGCACCGCCGATGATGCCGCCGCGTTGGAGAACTTTTGCGAAGTCCATGAGGATCCACAGCAGATTGATCCAACCGGCCCGTCCGATGAGGCGGGGACCGACGTGGCCGTAGCCCTCGAGCGCGGGCTTGCCGGAGAGGATGGTCCACTGGGCGAGTTCGAGTTGGACCCAGACCTTGACCGCGGTGGAGATGATGACGAGCCAGAGGAGGACAAATCCGGCCTTGGCTCCCAGCGCCGTGGTGGTGATGAGTTCGCCCGAGCCGATGACCGCTGCCGAGATGACGAGACCGGGGCCGAGGTACTTGAGCTTGCCCGCGAATGTCGTGGGCGGTTCGAGCACGTCCCTGGGGTCGAGGTGGTAGGGGTCGACGGCGGCGTCGGCGCCTGTGCGGTCGTCCCGGTCGATGTTCTGCGCGGTCATACTCGGCTTCCTTGCACGAAAGTGGATCTGTCCATTGATCGTGCCGGTGCCTCGGGGCGAATCGGAGCATGATGGCCCCGTTGGCACGGCTCATGCAAGTGTGCCACCGAATGCGTGATGTGCGCAACATGAATGCATGAACCGCGCACATAGGGGTGGTTCGACGATGATGGAGTGCTCGTTGTGAGCGAGGTGTGGCGATTCAACCGGAGTGAGTTCTGCGTGACCGATTCCGCGTGCTGCGGGAACAGTCGATGTCTCTTGCGAGTGGATGCACCGTGATTTCAGTGCAGCTTTCGAAGTGGATCCACCCGCACGAGACACCGCGTTGCGAGCAGGTGGGAGGGCGGTGATACTTCATCACTCTTCCGAAGGCGTCCAAGCTTCTAACTGTCCCAATTTTTCGATCTACACACATGATCGATCATCCCCGGATACCGGGCGTGGCATTGTCGTCAATGAGGAGACATGTGGAGTCGTCGAGTGCAGTGGGCGACCACGTGGCCAGGGCTGACGCTGGAGGGGGCAGACTTGCTGTCTGCAATCTCGCTAAGGTGATTCGCGTGGGCAAAGTTGTGGCTGGAGAGGTGTCTTCAGGTTCCTTTGAGCCACTCCAGGAGTTTCGATCCGAGTCGCGTCGGATGTACGTATGACCGGATGCTTTCCTCCGCCAGTTCCAGTTTGGCCATCGAGATCAACACCTCCACCAACCTCGCATGAACATCCTGGGCAAGCTGCTGCCTTTGATTATCAACTTCGTCTTCCCACACCGCGATCGCCCGTTCTAAAGCAGCCTCACGCTCAGCTTTGCTGATATCGTCGAAATTGTAGTCGTCCTCGACCTCTTCGATTGGGTAGCCGCGTTCTCGGTTAAAGATCAGGTCTCGTAGGAATCGATCGACTGTAGTCAACGCAGGCTCTGCAAGTGATGATTCAGTCGAATAGTCCTCGATCTCAGACGCATGCAGTTTGAGTACCCGCGTTCGTGCTCGGCGAGCAACTCTCCAAGGCACTGAACGAACCAATCGCAGTTCAGATCGATTTGATGACTGCTCTAAGTGGTTGTTCAGATGTTCAAGCGCCTGACAGTACTCAGCGATTTGTCGGTCTCTCGCGGTCGGACCGCGATCGATCATTGAATTGACCTGGAATGAAGCTCTGGAACGCCCTCTTTCAATCTCGGGAGGTACTAACAGCCGCAGCCTGATTCGCAACTTCCACTCATGTGCAAGCAGTGCGGCTTTTGCTTTGTCCTCAAAGTTGAGTAGAGACCAGCGCCAGCTAGAGTGGATCGCAGGAAGTGATGCCCGAAGCCGATTATTGGCTTTGCCAAGTGCTATCTCGCATGTTGCCAATCCGTCGGACGCTTTGGTCGATTCATTCTTAAGCCATTCTTGGTGCCCCCTGGCGCTGACGTTTCTCATTCGACTGAGCACGAACGTCAGCACCGCAATGCCCACTCCGACAATGGACATTACGACAGGGTTCACCTGAAAGCTGATTCCCCTGGAGTACTCAACCGCCATCGAAGTCGTTGACTTCAGGCTCGGCTGGTGTATCACCCACCATGTCGCGCCCACGCTGACGCCGATCAGAACAATCACTGGTGGTTGAAGAATGATCTTCAAAAGGGAGGCAATCGCGGAAGGGAGCATGATCCCCAGACGCGCAACCCATACGCTCAGGTTCACGGTGGAGAACGACTCTGGCGCAGGGGGCTCGCGAAAGCTTCGACTAACGCCCGACAGGCTTTGAATAACACCGATCGAATGGTCGAATCTCACGTATCGGCGCGCCAGCGTCTGGGCAACAGACAGATTGGCACCTTTCATCGCGGAACTGAGCACGGATTTAGAACGCCACCTCAAGGCGAAGAACAGCGCGTCCCATAGGAAGGCGATCACGGCCAGAACGACGAGTGTTCCAAGTGATCCAGAGAGCCATGTGAAGAACGCGACCTCGAAATCCGAGGCACCCTGCTTTTCGGCCACAAAATTCATCAGACGATAGATCGAAGTGACGGCGTCAAGGACAACTTCGAAGGCATTGGCTAACCAGTCAATATTTTCCATATCAGCAGGGTCCCATGCTGCACTGACACAACTTAAGCGGCAAGATTCGCTAGACTTCGATCCGACGACTCTTTCTGCGGCTAGTGTCGCGTTTCTGAAGTTGGTTTAGGTTTCGCTTTCTCCAGCACCTGCTCGGGTGTCTTCGTCCACACGAAGGGGTGTTTGCGTTTGTTCCACCCGTCGATGAACTCCCGGATCTTCTTGTT
>NZ_RHFG01000031.1 GCF_004745485.1 Brevibacterium sp. S22 | reverse complement strand
GGTTCAAAGCGACCTGGATGACGTCGTCGCGGAATTCTTTCGGGTAGGGCTGTGGCATGGTGTCTATCCTTCCAGGCTTGCCTATGAACAAGCCAGATTAGATGTCACCTAACCCTGCATCAGTCCCGACCGGCTCGCAGAGCTGCCTGCCGAGCCACGTTCGTACCTTGACTGCCCTGCTGCAGAGCCGCGCCGAGGACGACGTCCTCGACCTCTCCTCCTTCCAGGCCGGCACGGTCCACGGCATGCTTGATCGCGTGCCCCGCGAGTTCCTGGGCCTGGGTGTCGTTGAAGGCACCCCTGTATGCCTTGCCGATCGGCGTACGCGCCGTCGAGACGATGACTGCTTCTCTCATGGGTCTGTCCCTTCCAAGTTGTCGAACAGTGCATTGCGACTTCGTCGGTTGTCGAACTTCGAACCGAAGATCTGTTGGTGGTGCCGAGGGTCAGTCCTTCGGGCCACCGGCAACGTAGATGACCTGGCCGGAGACGAATCCGGAGCCTTCGGACGCGAGGAACGACGCTGTGTGGGCGATATCCTCCGGTTTGCCAGAACGGGCCGCAGGAATCTGCTGGACCGACGCTTCGACGAATTCTTCGAAGCCCATCCCCACTCGCTCTGCAGTCGCCTTGGTCATATCGGTTTCGATGAAGCCGGGAGCGATGGCATTCGCGGTGATGCCGAACTTGCCGAGCTCGATCGCCCAGGTCTTCGTGATGCCTTGGATACCGGCCTTGGCGGCGGAGTAGTTCGTCTGTCCGCGGTTGCCCTGCGCCGAGGTGGAGGACATCGAGATGATGCGCCCGAACTTCTCTTCGACCATGTACGACTGCACGGCTTTGGCCATGAGGAAGGCCCCGCCGAGGTGGACGGAGAGGACCTTGTTGAACTCCTCGTAGGTCATCTTGAACAGGAGATTGTCGCGAAGGATGCCGGCGTTGTTGACGAGAACCGTCGGCGCGCCCAGGGTCTCGGCCACCTGCTTGACCGCAGCATTGACAGAGTCCTCGTCGGAGACGTCGGCTTCGAGGCCGAGAGCTTCGCCACCGGCTCCCTTGATGGCGGCGACGGTCTCATCGGTGGGGCCCATGTCGAGAACGGCGACCTTGAGTCCGTCGGCTCCGAGCCGCTTGGCGATGGCGGCGCCGATGCCGCGGCCTCCACCGGTGACGATTGCTGTACGAGTCATGAACAAGCTCCTCAAGATGATGTTGATATTGCAGTAGGGAACCCAGTGCTCAACTGCGTTTCGCGTCTGCACTTGACCTGATGTGACTCAGGTCTCCCACTATGTCATGCCCACTTTAGACCAACTCCGTCACTGAACGATTGTTTGCTCACCTTTCAGACTCGTAGTGCGTCGGATGCTTCAGCATCTCGAACTCAAGCTGCAGATCTCGGCTCGTGTGGCTCCCGACCTCGACTTATACTCTCCAGTCCTGCTTCAGCTTTGAAGATTATCGAACGTTCAAAAATCTAGCCCAAAACCATTGACTTCACCAGGACGATTTGGAAGTGTTCACATCAGTCGAAGTCCATTTCGGATGGACGACGACTCCGAGAACTGTCACTGATGACAACTCGAACAACGTGTGGAATGACCTCGTTCCAGGAGCTTTTCAAAGGAGAAAAGATGGACTCTATCTCGCGAAGTCGCCGCCGCAGGCTTTCGGCAGCCGCAGTTTTGGGTGCAATCGCATTGACTGCCACAGCATGCGGTGGTGGTAGCTCAAGTGAGGGCGACACAGTCGTCATCGGCTACACTGGACCGCTCAGCGGAGGAGGTGCCGCCTACGGCGAGAATGTGAAGATCGGCCTCGAGATGGTCATCGACGACCTCAATGCAGATGGTGTCGAAGTGGATGGCAATCCTGTCACGCTGGAGTTGAAATCCCTCGACGACAAATACGCACCATCCACCGCTGCAAGCAATGCTCAGCGATTGGCCGATCAGGACGAGGCCCCTGTAGTAGTCTCCCCAAATGCAGGAGCGATCAAGGCGATTCAGCAGATCAACAGCGGCAGGTCGAATTTCCTGATCTCCGCGTACACCTCCGATCCGGCGATCGTACAAGCGGACAACCCTCTGACGATGATGATTCCTCCGAATTTCGAGTCCTATGCTGAGGAGTTCTCCGAAACCGCTATGAAACATGGGGGCGAGAAGCTCGCTTTGCTCGGAACTCAGAGCGAGTACGGGCAGCAGTGGACCAAGTCGATCACGGACGCCTGGAGCGAGGCCAGCGGGAAGATCGGCGGAGACAACAGCATCGACTACGCCACCGTGTCCGACTTCGCAGGCCCCGTCTCGAAAGCCCTGGCTGAGAAGCCTGACGCGATTTTCGTCGGCGGCCCATCCCAACCGACTGCTCTGATCATGGAAGAAGCTCGCAAGCAGGGCTTCGAGGGCAGCTTCCTCGTGATGGATCAGGCGAAGCTGGATGAGATGGCGACGGTGACGAAGCTCGACAATCTCAAGAATTCGGTCGGAGTCCTGCCCGTCTCCGAGTATGAAGATCCGGGTACCGAGGACTTCCTGAAGAAGTTCGGGGAGAAAGCCGGCGAAAAGAAGGTCCCGACCAGCGAGACGGCGCTGAATTACCAAGGAATCGCGATTATCGCGAAGGCGATGGAAGTTGCGGGGACGACGGACGACCCCGAGAAGATTCGCGAGGCAATCAATGAGGCGTTGCCGGAAGTTGATGACAAGTACAAGGTCAATGGCTTCCCCGATGAAATCACGGAACAGGGCCACCTACTCAGTCCCAACCTGGAGGCAACTTTCCTCGATGAGGACGGTGAGTACACAAAGGTGCCGATCGAACAGGTATCCGACGACAAGTAACTTCCGTCAGCGGCTGTTCTGAAGGTGAGGCACATCAGTGTGCCTCACCCTGGCCGCACTCATGCCTGCAGAGGACCCGATTGATCATGACCCTCTTCATCCAACAACTCTTCAATGGCCTCGCGCTGGGCGGCGTCTACTGCCTTGCTGCGATCGGTCTGACATTGGTGTTCGGAGTGCTGCGCATTCCCAATCTTGCCCACGGTGCGCTGTATATGCTCGGTGCCTACATCACCTACTTCTTCCTCACAACCGTCGGCGTTCCCTATATCGCCGCGATCGGCATCGCGGCGATTATGCTCTTCGTCGTCGGGGTCGGGCTCGAGCGCCTCGTCTTCCACCCCTTGCGCAACTCCCCGCACACTCACCACATGATCGCGGCCGTCGGCGCGATGTTCTTCTTCCAAGCACTGGCCCAGGCCATCTGGGGCGCTGACTTCCGTCGCATGGACACACCGATCACCGGCGAGCTGCGAATTCTCGGCGCCGAGATCTCTGCGCAGCGGATCGTCATCATCGTCACCGCTGTGATCGTCCTGGCGTTGTTGGCGTGGTTCATCAAGCGTTCCATCCATGGTCAGACGATCGAAGCGATCGAACAGGATCGCGTCGGAGCCTCTCTTGTCGGCATCAACCCTTCGATGGTGGCGATGCTGACGCTGGGGTTGTCGGCCCTTCTGGCCACCATCGCGGCCGGCCTCGTCGCGCCGATCAATCTCCTGTCGCCGACGATGGGCGACGCACTCAATCTCAAGGTGTTCGCCATCATCATCCTCGGCGGGCTCGGATCACTTCCGGGTGCCATTGTCGGCGGCTTCGCACTCGCCATCGCAGAGACGATGACGGCGACCTACATCTCCTCAGCAGTCGGAGAGACCGTGGCCTTCGTCGTTCTCGTCGCCGTACTGGCCATCAAACCCAATGGACTGTTCACGAAGGCGGTGCAGCGATGAACTCAATGAAGAATCCTCGAATCATCGGCACCATCGCCGTCATCATCCTCCTCGGCCTGACACCATTGGCGTTTGCGCAGGAGAACTACACGATGCGGGTGATCACCGTCGGCATGTGTGCGGCGATCGCAGTCTACGGTCTCAACATCATCCTCGGCTTCACGGGACAGCTGAACCTGGCCCAAGGCGGATTCTTCGGCATCGGAGCCTATGGGGTGGGGCTGCTCACCACCGATTACGAGTGGACGTTCTGGGCAGCCTTCGTCGTGTCCGTCATCGGAACCGCGGTGATCGGCTACCTCTGCGGACTCCTTGCGCTGCGGACCAAGGATGAGTACTTCGCCATCTTCACAATGGCGATCGGCTTCATCATCTTCCTCGTGATCAGCCGCTGGGAGTCCGTCACCCACGCACATTCCGGAGTCAACAATGTGAAATTCCCCGAAGGCGGAGGACTCGTCGACTTCGAGTCTCCGGTTGCGATGTTCTACCTCGTCTTCGCCATCCTGCTCGTCTGTGTCTACACGACCTATGCGATTCGCCGCTCTAGCGTGGGCCGCACACTGCTGACCATCAGAACGAGCGAAGACCTGGCGGATGCGATCGGTGTGCGCGTCGGCTTCAGCAAACAGCTCGCGTTCGCCGCATCGGCCGTCTTCGGAGGAATCGGCGGAGGACTCTATGCGACTGTGGTCGGCTTCATCGGACCCGATTCGGCATCGATCGACAAGACCTTCGAGTTCCTCATGTTCATTCTCGTCGGAGGAATGGGCACGGTCGCCGGCCCCCTGCTTGGAAGCATGATCGTGACGTTCCTGTTCGAACTGTTCCAGGACTTCCAGGCCTATCGATTCATCGTGCTGGGACCCATCATCGTCGCCCTCGTGATCTTCGCACCGCGAGGAATCATCGGCTACCTCGGCGGGTTCGTCGACAAACGCAGTCGACGACGCAGGGTGGAAGAAGCTCGCGGAGCCGAAGACGATCGTGGTTCGGCAGACTCTTCGAACTCCGACGAGCCGGACTACCGACCCGAACGGAACGTCGCGGGCGGGGCCGAGTCGAATGCCAGCCGGTCCGGAGACACCACCTCTTCCGAGGAGACGAAATGACATTGCTTGAAATACGCGGCCTCGGTAAGCGCTTCGGCGGACTCGATGCGGTCAAGGACGTGAGCCTGGACGTCGAGGAGGGTCTGATCACCGCGGTCATCGGTCCCAATGGTGCCGGCAAGTCAACCCTGTTCAACCTTGTCCATGGTTTCTATCGGCCCACTGCCGGGACCATCAGTTTCAAGGGTGAGGACATCACTCATTCGTCCCCGCACCGTACTGTGGCCGGCGGCATTGCCCGCACATTCCAGACAACGAACCTGTTCGATGACAGCACCCTGCTGGAGAACGTCCTGGCCGGTCGGATCGTCCGTTCGAAGTCCAACGTCTTCGACGCTGTCTTCCACACACCTCGCCACCGACGTGAGACATGCATCAACGAAGACAAGGCTGTGGAAGCTCTTGAGTTCTGCGGGGTCGCGGAATACCAACACGATCTGGCGTCCAATGTTCCGCAGGAGGTGCAGAAGCGCACCGCAGTGGCAATGGCGTTGGCCACGGAGCCTGAGCTGCTACTGCTCGATGAACCCGCCGGCGGCATCCCCGAAGAGGAAACTGTCGATTTCGGCAATCTCATTCGGTCATTGCCGCAGCGAGGGGTCTCCGTCCTCCTCGTCGAACACAAGATGACAATGATCATGGACCTCGCGGACACGATCCTCGTCCTCGACCACGGGCAGAAGCTGGCGCTCGGTGTACCAGCGGAGATCCAATCCGATCCGGACGTCATCCGCGCCTATCTCGGTTCGACTGCACAGGAGGAGAACTGATGCTCACGCTCGACAATGTCAGCGCCGGATACGATGCGACCGATGTGCTCCATGGCGTGAGCATCACTGCTCGCCCCGGAGAGCTCACCGTCATCCTCGGAGCGAATGGATCCGGCAAGACCACTCTGTTCAAAACCATCAGCGGACTGATGCGTGTACGTGCCGGGTCGATCGCCTACGAGGGACGACAGCTTCATCGAGCCCGTCCCAACGCGATCGTCAAGGCCGGTATCGCGCACTGTCCCGAAGGTCGCCATCTTTTCGGCAAGATGTCGGTGGAGAAGAACCTGCGTCTGGGGTCCTACCCTCACCGGAACAGTTCTCGAACCGAAGAGATCTACGCTGAAGTCCTCGATCTGTTTCCGATCCTCAAGGAGAAGTCGAAGCAGCCGGCAGGCTCCTTGTCCGGCGGACAACAGCAGATGGTAGCGATCGGCCGAGCGCTGATGTCGGATCCGAGCCTGCTGATCCTGGATGAGCCGTCGATGGGTTTGGCGCCCATCGTCGTCGAGCAAGTCCTCGAATCGGTCGCCCAGATTAATCGCAATGGAATCGGAGTTCTGCTCAGTGAGCAGAATGCGAAGGCATCGCTGGCGATCGCCCACCGAGGATATGTCCTCGCTGAGGGGCGGATCGTCCTCGCCGATGATGCCTCACGGCTGCTCAACAACCCTGAGGTGCAGGCTGCCTATCTCGGCCTCTGAGAAACACGCGCGGATTTCCCGACCGGGGAGGCAAGAACGTCGATAGGAAATCTCGCCGAGGCGGCCCAGCCACCTCGGCGAGATTCCGTTGACTCGTTCTGTCTGTCAGTCCGGCGTGCTGTCTGTCAGTCCGGCGTGTTCAGCCGGGCACGATCGGTTCGCTACGCAAGTCGCCCCGCCACATTCACTCGTCGACGAACCGGGAGACGTCCCCGGCTCCGACTCGGGCCACTTCGGGGAACTTGCCGGTGAAATCGATGACCGAAGTCGGCACGACACCTGGCACACCGGACTCGATGACGATGTCGAGGTCATTGCCGAGCTGATCCATGACATCCTCGGCGTGGGTCAGCGGATCCTCGTCACCTGGCAGCAGGAGCGTCGAGGACAGGATCGGCTCCCCCATCGCCTCGACGAGGGCGAGTGCCGTGACGTTCTGCGGAATCCGCGCACCGACCGAATGCTTCTTCGGGTGCATCATCCGACGCGGAACTTCCTTCGTCCCCTTCATGATGAACGTGTACGGCCCCGGAGTCATCGACTTGATGGCACGGAAGTCGGAATTGCCGACGATGACGAACTGACCCAGTTGGGCGAAGTCGTGGCACATCAGCGTGAAATGGTGCTTCGAGCCGAGGTGTCGGATGCGGGTGATCCGTTCGATGCCTTCCTTGTTGCCCAAGGCACAGCCGAGGGCATAACAGGAATCCGTGGGATAGGCGATCAGGCCACCGTTTCTGAGGGATTCGGCGGCCTTCTCGATCAGTCGGTCCTGCGGGTTCTCCGGATGGATACTCAGTAGTGTCGCCATACTTCATGCTAACCACTCTGTCGTCACAGTGCGAGGGGTTGACGGACAACCGAGACTCCGAGTGTGAGCGCGGGCAGCTTCGAGCAGACGCTGCGGGCCCCTTCGTGCGAACCCCGCGGGCCCTATCGAACCGAGTCCACGGACCCATTCAGGCCGCCGCCACAGGCTCCTTCATCCCCTTGACCAGTTCGGCCCGGCCGGTATCGGGATCCGATGCGAGAAGGATATTGACCCATCTGGCCTTCGGATCCGCGTCGACCAGCAGCGCTTTGATCAGCAGGGTCGCCGGCAGCGCCAGCAGGGCCCCGAGCCAACCGAGGATCCAGACCCAGAACAGCAGCGACAGGAACGAGACCAACGGGGTGACGCCGACGGATTCGCCCGTGAACTTCGGCTGGATGATCGCCTGGATGACGAAGTTGAGCACACTGTAGGCGATGACCACCCACAGCGCCGACTGCCAGCCGCTGTCGACCAGCGCCAGCAGCGCCGGCGGGATGAGGCCGATGACGAATCCGATGTTCGGGATGTAGTTCGTCAGGAAAGCGAGCACGCCCCACACCCAGATGAGCGGAACGTCGATGATCGCCAATGCGATGACATCGAGGAAAGCGACGATGAGGCCGAAGATCGTGGCCACCACCCAGTAGCGGCGGACACCGCTGGCGAAGTCACCGATCGACGCCGCCAGCGAGGGCTTCGCGTCGAGCAGCATCCCCATCCGCCTGTCGATGCCCATCGAATCCATCGCCACGAAGAACACCGCCATGATCACCGTGGTCAGCAGTCCGGCGACCGAGGACACGTTCGTCAGCAGCGGGTAGATCGCGTCGAGGACGGAGCGGACGTCGAAAGCCGAGAGCTGCTGTTGGATCACCGAGGACGTCACCCCGATGTCCGAGAGCAGCCCCAATGTGTTCTGGTATGTGTTGACGAGTTCGTTGCTGTAGCTGGGGATGAGGATGACGAGCTCGGCGACCGACCATGCGGTGAGTCCGAAGAACGCGACGATCATGCACAGCACGAGGACGACCGAGATGCACGCCCCGATCGCCCGCGGCACCTTGATCCTGGTGAGCATGCGCTGCACCGGGTAGACGACGATATAGAAGTTCAGTGCGAGAAACACCGGAGCAACGATGTCCTGGAGTCCGCGGAAGAACATCAGCGCATAGGCCAGCCCCGCCAGAGTCACCGCAATCATCAAGGCCCGTGCCGGTGGCCGCGCATGCCAGGGTCGAGCCCCGTCGGCGTCGACCGATTCCTCACCGGAGGCGGAGGAAGAGCCCGCCGTCACCGAGGCTGCAGAACCCGAAGATTCCCCCACCGAGGCGGCTCGACCGTCCCGCTCGCCGGCTGAGGTTGAAGAACCCGAAGATTCCCCCACTGAGGCGGCAGAACCGGAAGGCTCCCCCACGGAGGAGACTCGCCCGTCCGTGCCGACCGCAGCGTGCACCGGCGTGCTCGATTCCGAACCAGTTTCCGTGACCGATTCTGAGGACGACGCAGACTCGGCCGAGTGCGCGGCATCGCCGGTGGTGTCGTCGGCACCGTCAGCGGCACCCGATGACTTCGTCTGCTCGTCCTCGTTCATTCAGCGTCCCCGACGCTTCTCGCGGATGCGCATCGACACCTCGATGGGTGTGCCCTTGAATCCGAAGGTCTCACGCAGACGACGGATGATGAACCGGCGATAGCCGGGGTCGAGGAAGCCGGTGGTGAAGAGCACGAACTTCGGCGGACGCGACTGCGCCTGAGTGCCGAAGAGGATGCGCGGCTGCTTGCCTCCCCGCACCGGGTGCGGGTTGGCCGCGACCAGCTCGCCGAGGAACGCATTGAGTCGACCCGTCGGAATGCGGGTGTCCCACCCCTCGAGCGCTGCTTCCATCGCCGGTACGAGCTTCTCGGCGTGACGTCCGGTCTTCGCCGAGATATTCACACGCGGTGCCCACGCCACATGGCCCAGGTCCCGTTCGATCTCCCGCTCCAGGTAGAAGCGACGCTCCTCATCCAGCAGATCCCACTTGTTGAATGCCAGCACCACGGCACGTCCCGCCTCGACGGCGGTCGTGACGATGCGGACGTCCTGCTCGCTCAGCGGGTCCTGGACCTCCATAAGGACGAGGGCCACCTCAGCGCGTTCGAGTGCGGTCTGCGTGCGCAGCGCCGCGTAGAAATCAGCGCCGCTGGCCTGATGGGCACGACGGCGGATACCGGCGGTGTCGACAAAGCGCCACTGCTTCTCACCCAGCTCGATGAGCTCATCGACGGGGTCGCGAGTGGTTCCGGCGACATTGTCCACGAGCACCCGGTCGCTGCCGATGAGCTGGTTGAGCAGGGACGACTTGCCGACGTTCGGGCGACCGACGAGAGCCACCCGACGGGGTCCGCCCTCTTCGACACGGGTGTCGACGGCCGAGACCTCGGGCAGGATCGTGAGCACTTCGTCGAGCAGATCGGCGACTCCCCGACCATGCAGAGCAGAGACGGTCCAGGGCTGACCGAGACCCAGGCCCCAGAGTTCGGCAGCCATGAGCTCACCGCGCTCGTCATCGACCTTGTTCGCCGCGAGGAGGACCGGCTTCTTCTTCCGCCGCAGCATCTTCACGACCATCTCATCGGTCGAGGTCGGGCCGGTCGTGGCATCGACGACGAGGACGACGGCGTCGGCCATGTCCACGGCGACCTCGGACTGGATCGCAATGCGCGAGGCCATGCCCTTCGAGTCCTGATCCCAACCGCCGGTGTCGACGAGGGTGAACTCCTTCGTGTTCCACTCCGCCCGGTAGCTCACCCGGTCACGGGTGACTCCGGGGACATCCTCGACGACGGCCTCGCGACGGCCGAGAATGCGGTTGACCAATGTCGACTTGCCGACGTTGGGACGGCCGACGACGGCCAGCACCGGTGCGGCGCCGAGCGACTCGTCTTCATCCTCGTCGAAGCCATAGGCGCGCAGCAGCGCACGGTCCTCGTCCTCGAGCGCATAGCTTTCGAGTCCGGCCTCGAGCGCGGTCGCCCGCTGCTCGGCCTCCTCGTCGCTGATGCCCTCGACACGATCGACGAGGTCGTCATCAGGTGTCTCGTGAAATTCGGATTCGCTCATTGTGAGTCCTTCACCAGCTGCAGCACCGTCTCGACCACCTGGTCGAAGTCGATGTCGCTGGTATCGAGTGTGTACACTCCGTCGGCGGCCTCGAGGAAGCTCGTCGTGGCGGAGTCCTTGGCGTCACGGCCGGTGACGAGGTCTTGGGTGGCGGCGACCGCCTCGGCGTCGGCATTGCCGTGCACTTCCTTGGCCCGGCGGGCCACACGGACCTCATCGCGGGCGGTCATGAGGATGCGCACATCGGCGTCCGGGGCCACGACGGTCGTGATGTCACGGCCCTCGACGACGATGCCCTCGGGTGCGGCCTTGATGTAGTCCCGCTGCATCTCGATGAGCTCCTCGCGGGCGTCGATGACGCCGGAGACCGTCTGCACGTTCGCCGACACGTCCTCCCCGCGGATGTCCTCGGTGACGTCGATGTCGTCGACGGAGACGAAGAATTCGTCGGGGCTCAGCGAGATCTCGAGATCCGCACCGCGGACCTGCTCGAGCACGTCGACGGGATCTGTGACCCCGCGGTTGAGGCACAGCCACGCCATCGCCCGGTACATCGCACCTGTGTCGAGGTACTGACAGCCCAGCCGTCGCGCCACCTCCTTGGCGGTGCTCGACTTGCCCACTCCGGACGGTCCGTCAATGGCTACGACGCTCATGCAGTTCCTTCTCTCTCAATGGCGGATTCGGGGATCTGCCATCCCTTGGACAGCAGACCGATCTCCAGCTCCTGCTGGATGGCCGGGACCACGGACACGTCGACCATGCCCAGTTTCCGACCGGAGGCGTGATCCATCCGGAAGTCCTCGACATTGACACCGAGGTCGCCGATGTCCATGAACAGCCGGGCCAGCATCCCCGGCCTGTCCGGAACCAGGATCGTGACAACAGCATAGGTGGTCGGCGCCTGCCCGTGCTTGCCGGGAATCCGGTCATGACCCTCATTGCCCAAGGCGATCGCCTTGGCCAGCAGCCCGGTCGACCCGGGACCGAGTTCCAGCGCCCCGATGACCTCATCGAGTTCGGTCCGCAGATCCACGAGCACGGACCGGACCTCCTCGGCGTTTCCGGTCAGGATCTGCGTCCACAGACCCGGATCGGAAGCGGCGATGCGGGTGACATCGCGCAGGCCCTGCCCGGCCAGGGAGATCTCCTCCAGGGGCGCATGCCGCAGCTGGGAGGCCACCAGGGAAGACACGATCTGCGGCACATGCGAGACCTTCGCCACCGCGGCATCGTGGATGCGCGGGTCCAGGTGGAGCACCGAGGCGCCCGTGTCCTCAGCCATGGCGATGACCTCGCCGAGGCGGTCGGCCGGTGTGTCCTCATCCGAGCAGATCACCCATGGTCGGGCGGTGAAGAGGTCCGACTGTGCGGCGATCGCCCCGGACTTCTCGCGTCCGGCCATCGGATGGCAGCCGATATATCGATCGAGTTGGTCAGCGGTGACCAGTTCCCGCACCGCTTCGAGCAGGCGGGTCTTGACGCTGGCGACGTCGGTGACCGTGGCGTTCGGGTAGTCCTCGAGCGCTGCGGCGATGACCTGGGCGGCCACATCGGGCGGGGTCGCGACGACGACGATGTCCGGGTGTGCGGGCGCACCGACATCTCCGGCGCCGAGGTCCGCGGCGAGCTGCTGCGCGGTCGGCGACGTGTCTTCGAGGGTCACCTGGTGGCCTTTTGCGCTCAACGCCAACCCCAGGCTGGCACCGAGCAGGCCGGTGCCGATGATGTGGACTCTCACAGACCGACGGCCTCGAACAGTGCACCGACCTCATCGGAGCGCAGCGGGCGGATCTTGCCCTGCTTCTGCTCGTCGAGGACGATGGGTCCGAACTTCAGTCGCACGAGGCGTTCGACCGGGTGGCCGATCTCGGCCAGCAGGCGGCGCACGATGCGGTTGCGGCCGGAATGGAGGGTGAGTTCGACGACGGACTTGCCCGGGGCCGAATCGACGAGTCTGAAGTCATCGACCTTCACGAAACCGTCTTCGAGGTCGATTCCGGCCTTGAGGATGGCCCCGGCGTCCTTCGCCAGCTGGCCTTTGACCTTCGCGAGGTAGGTCTTCGGGATCTCATAACGCGGATGGGCCAGGCGGTTGCTCAGCTCCCCGTCGTTGGTGAGCAGGATGATGCCTTCGGTTTCGGTGTCGAGGCGACCGATGTGGAAGAGGCGCTCGGTGTTGTTGCGCACATAGTCGGCCAGGCAGGGCCGACCTTCGGGATCGCTCATGGTCGACACGACTCCCGCGGGCTTGTTGAGCACGAGGTAGACCTTCTTGGTCTGTGTCGAAATTCTCACTGTGTCCACATACACGGACTGCGTTTCGGGGTCGATCCGGGTGCCCAGTTCGGTCACGATGCTGCCGTCGACCTCGACCCGTCCCTCGACGATGAGCTGTTCGCAGGCACGACGTGAGCCCAGGCCCGCCTCGGCGAGCACTTTCTGCAGCCGCACACCCCCGCTGACGTGGGCATCCGATGCCTGACCGGCACCCGAACCGCCCTTCTTGGAGGCCTGATCGGCGGTCGCTGCGCGCTGTTTTCGGCTGGGTCGGTTCTGGCGCCCGCCGGGGGCGCGGTGATCACGGTAGGGACTCATACTTCCATTCTCTCAAATCAATCAGCGACTCGTGACATCTCGGCGCTGTCATCGGCGATATCGTCGCCGGTGACCTCCGCTGCGCCGGCGTCATGTGTGTGCGGGACGGCCGGAAGATCGTCGTCCTCGTCAAGGCCGTCGTCGATCTCGGCGAGCACCTCGGTGTCCTCGTTGCCGAGTTCGGCGACATCGGCGTCTTCGGGCAGGTAGGGGGCGATGTCGGGCAGATCGTCGATCGCGTTCATGCCCATCGTGTCGAGGAACTGGGGGGTAGTGGCGTAGAGCAGCGCCGAGGTGGATGCCTCCTTGCCGGCTTCGACGATGAGTCCGCGCAGCAGCAGGGTGCGGATGACGCCGTCGACGCTGACTCCGCGGATGGCGGCGATGCGGGGGCGGGAGATCGGCTGCCGGTAGGCGATGACGGCGAGAGTCTCGAGTGCTGCTTGGGACAGCTTCGCACTCTGCCCGGCAGTGAGGAAGTCCTTGACGACTTCGTGGTAGTCGCCGCGGGAGAAGATGCGGAAGCCTCCCGCGACGTGGCGGATCTCGAACCCGCGCTGTCGCCGGTTCTCGTCGCCGTCGTAGTCGGCTTTGAGGGTGCGGACGGCTTCGAGGACGGTGTCCTCGTCGAGTCCGAGAGAACTCGCGAGGTCGGCGGCGCTGACGGCCGAATCAGTGATCATGAGTACGGCTTCGACGCCGGCGAGGATCTCATCGTCGATCATGCTTCTTCTCCCCCAACGTCGTCTTCGTCTTCGTCGGCGCTCCAGGCGCCTTCGGTGCGCAGGTCCACTCCGTCCTCGTTCATCTCCGTGCGGTGGATGAGCAGTCGTCCCAAAGGTTCTGGCTGGTCGAAGTCGCAGAGTCCGACCTTGAACAGCTCGAGCAGGGCGAGGAACCTCGCCACGACGACCAGAGTGTTGTCGGCGGTTTCGAGCAGATCCTGGAAGTCGACGTCTCCGGCGCGCAGCAGTGCGAGGATGTGCCCGCGCTGTTCGGACACGCTGACCAGCGGCAGGTGGATATGGTCGACGGCCACGCTCGGCGGGGTGTGATCACGTTGGAGCACAGTGGCGAAGATCCCGGCCAGCTCACCAGGGCCGATGTTCAGCTCCAGCGGAGGCAGCACGTCCTGGAACTCGGCCTCGAGTCCGACATCGCGCGGGGCGCGGATTGATCCGGCGGCCATCGCCTCGGCGAGGTAGCCGGACACGGATTTGTACGCCTTGTACTGCAGGAGTCGAGCGAAGAGGAGGTCTCGGGCCTCGAGCAGTTCGAGGTCGAGGACCTCTTCACCGTCTTCGTGCGGCAGCAGTCGTGCGGTCTTGAGGTCGAGCAGGGTCGCGGCGACGAGGAGGAACTGGGAGATCTCGGCGAGGTTCGCCTGGTCCTTGAGCTCGGTGGTGTAGGCGATGAACTCGTCTGTCACCTCGGCCAGTGCGATCTCCGTGACGTCGAGGCGGCGCTTGGAGATCAGCCCCAGCAGCAGATCGAAGGGGCCGGTGAAGTTCTCCAACCGCACCTGGAAACCCTGCGCGGCGTCATCGCCGGCAGCATCTCCTTCGGCACTCGTGGTTCCTTCAGCATCTGCGTCTCTTTCGGGAGCCGCGACGCCTTCGACATCCGCGGATACTTCGCCAGAAGCGGCCTCATCTGAAACGGAAGCCGCTTCCTGCTCGTGGACTGCGGAGTCGCTCAGGGCGCGCCTCCGCGGGCGATGAGCTCCCGGGCGAGTCGACGGTAGGCTTCGGAGCCCGCGTGTCTGGGCGCGAAGCTCGTGATCGGTTCGGCTGCCACAGAGGCATCGGGGAACTTCACGGTGCGGTTGATGACGGTCTCAAAGACCTTGTCACCGAAGGCTTCGGTGACCCGCGACATGACTTCCTTCGAGTGCAGGGTCCGCGAGTCGAACATCGTGGCGAGGATTCCGTCGACCTCGAGTGAGGGGTTGAGTCGGTCCTGGACCTTTTCGATCGTCTCGACGAGGAGCGCGACACCGCGCAGTGCGAAGAACTCTGTCTCGAGCGGGATGACGACACCGTGGGCGGCGGTCAGCGCGTTGACGGTGAGCAGTCCCAGCGAGGGCTGGCAGTCGATGAGGATGACATCGTATTCGTCGGCGACCTTCGACAGGGCACGGGCGAGCACCTGCTCGCGGGCGACCTCGCCGACGAGTTGGACTTCGGCAGCGGAGAGGTCGATGTTCGCCGGCAGGATGTCGATGTTGTCGAAATCCGTCTCGACGATGACCTCGTGCGGGTCCAGCCGCGGGTTCATCAGCAGATTGTAGATGCTGATGTCGAGCTCATAGGGGTTGAGTCCCAGCCCCACGGACAGAGCGCCCTGCGGGTCGAAGTCGACGAGCAGCATCTTGCGGCCGTAGGCGGCCAGGGCCGCGCCGAGGTTGATCGACGAGGTCGTCTTCCCGACCCCGCCCTTCTGGTTGACCATCGCGATGATGCGGGCGGGCCCGTGCGAAGCCAGGGGTGCCGGTTCCGGGAATTCCTGGGGCTCACTTGCGGTCCCCTGCTGGGGGATGTCCAACGCCTCTTGCGTATTCATCACTCGGATGGCCACCTTTCGTTGCTCTGCATCCAACCCTACCGCGCCCGAGGGTGCGAGGTCGCGTACACTTCCCGCAGTGTCTCCTCACTGACCTTCGTATAGATCTGCGTCGTCGTCACCGATGCGTGTCCGAGCAGCTCCTGGACAACGCGGATGTCCGCTCCGCCTTCGAGCAGATGAGTGGCGAAGGAGTGCCGGAACGTGTGTGGAGAGACCTCTGCGTCGATCTTCGCCGCCTCGCCGGCGTCCTTGACGATCTGCCATGCCGAGACTCGGGACAGCCGGGTTCCGCGGGCGTTGAGGAACAGTGCCCCGGCCGGGGCCGAGGATTTCGCCTTCGCGGCCATCGACGGTCGCACCCGGGCCACCCACGCGCCCAGCGCTCGGGCAGCGTGGGATCCGACCGGCACGATCCGCTCCTTCCCACCCTTTCCGTAGAGCCGGACGAGTCCGGAGTCGAGGTCGAGATCATCGAGGTCGACCCCCACTGCTTCGGAGATGCGTGCACCCGTGGCGTAGAGGAGCTCGAGAAGGGCGGCGGCTCGGATCTGCACCGGCTCTTCCCCGTCCGTGGTCGCGATCATCGCTTCGATATCGTCGAGCGCCAGGGCCTTGGGCAGGCGCAGTCCCTCCTGGGGTGGGCTGACCTCTGAGGCGGGGTCCGTGGACGCGAGGCTCTCCCCCAACGCGAAGGTGTGGAAACGTCGCACCGCGACGAGAGCGCGTGCCCGAGTCCGCGGCGCCAGTCCCGAATCGAGCAGGTGGAGGCCGTAGCTCTCCACCTGCTGCCGATCGACCTCGCCGAGGCGGCTCACCCCCGCCTCGGCCAGCCACGTTCCGTACCGGGCGAGGTCACGAGCGTAGGCGTCGATGGAATTCATCGACAGTCCCCTCTCGAACCGCAGGGAGGACAGATAGGACTCGACTGCGCGCCGCAGATCCTCCGGCAGGTTCTCCGGCAGCAGTTCGGCGCCGTGCCGAGCCACGGCAGATCAGTCCTCCGTCGACTCGACCGTCACGCTCCGACCGAAATCGGGACGGCCGTCGACCAGCCGCCTCGGCGCATCGGTCTCGCGCAGTCGCACCGGTGTCCCTGAGGCTTCGGCGTCGAGGACTCGGGCGGTCTGAAGAATCGCCATCTGGGCGATGACGTTCGTGACCCGGCCTTCGGAGACAGCGGTGAGAGCCTCGCCGAGGCTGACCCACCGGAAACGGAATCCGGCTTCCTCTTCGCTGCGTTCGTGGCGCTGGGCCTCGGGAACGACGGTGAGGTCGCGGGCGAGGTAGAGGCGCATGGTCTCCGAGCTGCCGCCGGGGCTGAGGCAGGAGTCGGAGAGCACCTGCCAGTCACCGGCGGTGAGGTCGGCCTCTTCGCGCAGCTCACGTCGGGCCGCCTCGAGCAGCGGTTCGCCGGGCACGTCGAGCAGACCGGCGGGGACCTCCCACAGGCGGGCCCCGACCGGGTGTCGGTACTGCTGGACGAGGAGCATCCGCTGCTGGTCATCGACCACGGCGATGCCGACGGCGCCCGTGTGGTCCATGAGGTCGCGGACGAGCCCGCTCGCTTCGGGCAGGTCGAAGGTCTCCTTGCGGATGTCCCAGACCGCTCCGCGGTAGACGATGTCGGAGGCGGTGATGGTCGGTGTGAACGGTTCGTCCTGCAGGATCGGCTCTTGCGGTGTGCTCATCGGCTGCCTCTCAGATCTCGGCGGTGGTGGAACGGCGAATGCCGCCGGCGTTCTCGCCGGCGGCATTCACTGTGCTCATGGACAACGGTCACTTTCGCTCGAGTGCGGCGGCGACCAGACCGGCGAACAGCGGATGCGGTGAGGTCGGACGTGACTTCAGCTCCGGGTGCGCCTGAGTGGAGACGTAGAACGGGTGGGTGTCGCGAGGCAGTTCCACGAATTCGACGAGCTCACCGTTGGGCGATGTTCCGGAGAACTCGAGTCCCGCCTCGGCGAGCTGGTCGCGGTAGGTGTTGTTGACCTCGTAGCGGTGACGGTGACGTTCGCTGATCGTGTCCGCCCCGTACACGCCGGCCACGACGCTGCCCTCGGCGAGCTTCGCCTCGTAGGTGCCCAGGCGCATGGTGCCGCCCAGATCGCCTTCGCCTTCGACGATGGAGAGCTGTTCGGCCATGGTCGCGATGACCGGAACCGTGGTCTCGGGGTCGAATTCGGACGACGAGGCCGCCTCGATGCCGGCGACATTGCGTGCGTATTCGATGACCATGCACTGCAGACCCAGGCACAGACCGAGCGTCGGGATCTGGTGCGTGCGCGTGTATTCGAGTGCGCCGAGCTTGCCTTCGATGCCGCGGATGCCGAAGCCGCCGGGCACACAGATCGCGTCGAGACCGTCCAGAGCCGCAGCGGCCCCGGCCTCGGTGGCGCAGTCATCGGACTGGATCCACTTGATCGTGACCTTCGCGTCGTTGGCGAAGCCGCCGTGGCGCAGCGCCTCGGTGACGGAGAGGTAGGCGTCGGGCAGGTCGATGTACTTGCCGACGATGCCGATCGTGACTTCCCGGGACGGGTTGTGCACGCGTTCGAGCACCCAGTCCCACTTCGTCCAGTCGACGTCGCGGAAGGGCAGGTTGAGGTTGCGGATGACGAATACGTCGAGGCCGCCGTCGTGGAGGACCTTCGGGATGTCGTAGATGCTCGGGGCATCGACGCAGGACACGACCGCTTCGGTCTCGACGTCGCAGGCACCGGCGATCTTCGCCCGGATCGAGTCCGGCAGCTCACGGTCGGAACGCAGCACGATCGCATCGGGCTGGATGCCGATGGAGCGCAGAGTGGCCACGGAGTGCTGGGTCGGCTTCGTCTTCAGCTCACCGGAGGGCCCGAGGTAGGGCACAAGGGAGACATGGATGAAGAACACGTTGTCCCGCCCGATGTCGTGGCGGACCTGGCGGGCCGCCTCGAGGAAGGGCTGTGATTCGATATCGCCGACGGTGCCGCCGATCTCGGTGATGATGACATCGGGGCGGTCCGCCTCGGGGCGTTCGGCCTGAGCGCGCATCCGCGCCTTGATCTCATCGGTGATGTGCGGGATGACCTGGACGGTGTCGCCGAGGTAGGCACCGCGGCGTTCCTTCGCGATGACCGAGGAGTACACCTGACCGGTCGTGACGTTCGCGGCACCGTCGAGGTCGTTGTCGAGGAAGCGCTCGTAGTGGCCGATGTCGAGGTCGGTCTCAGCACCGTCCTCGGTGACGAAGACCTCACCGTGCTGGAAGGGATTCATCGTGCCGGGATCCACATTGAGGTAGGGATCCAATTTCTGCATGGCCACCGTGAGGCCGCGCTGAGTGAGCAGATGTCCGAGGCTCGATGCCGTCAGACCCTTGCCCAACGAGGAGGCGACGCCTCCCGTGACGAAGATGTGCTTTGCCGTATGTGTGCCGCCTGGGCCAGTTCGATTCACCACGGGATTTGATTCTATCAAAGACCGGCTCATGAACCGGAGACGGCGTCGACCTCGGCGTACAGATCGAGCAGCGTTTCGGAGATCGCCGCCCCGTTGCTCACGTCGATGACCCGCTTCTTTGCTGCCACAGCCGACGTTCCGCGGCCGGCCGGATCATCGAGAAGATGATTGATCTCACGCAGCAGCGCGTCCGTGTCATCGGCGGGAACGGCCTTCGCAGCCTCTCCCCAGATGCCGGCGCGGCGTTCGCTGCCGATGAAGACGGCCGGCTTCGACAGCTGCATGAGGTCTTCGTGGGACAGTCCCGTCATGGTTTCGCTGGCGATGACGACGTCGGCGGCGGCCGCCACATCGACGAGGTCGCCGGCCGGAGCGACGAGGACTCCGCGGTCGGCGAATTCGCGGGAGATCGTCGAGCGGTCCTTGCCGGTGCCGGTGAGGACGAAGACGACGTTGCGCTCGCGGCGGCGCTGGTTGATCTGGTCGGCGGCGTCGAGCACCGTCGCCAGGGCCGTGTGGTCACGCAGGGCGATGGGGCTGGCGACCATCCAGGTGCCTTGAGAGACGCCGAGTTCGCTGCGGACCTCGGCGCGCGGTGTGCGCACCGTCAGGTCGACGTCGATGTCCGGGTGGACGAGTTCGGCGCGTTCGACGACGGGGATCCGGCCGCCGTAGTAGTCGACGACGGGTTCGGTCGTGCCGAGCACCGCGGTCGCGGTGCGGCCGACGATCTCGGCTCCGGTCTTCTCGATGACGTTCGCGGAGTCGAAGGATTCGATGGTGGCGACGAGCTTGGGGTGCAGGCGGACGGGCAGGCCGGTGAAGGCCAGGCCGGCGAGCGTCGCCGCGTGCAGTCCGTGTGCGTGGACGATGTCCACGTGCTGGTAGTACTTGTGAAGAGTGAAGGCGGTGTTCGGGTCGGCCATCGAGAAGCGTCTGCGTGCCGCGAGCTCGATCTCACGGAATTCGCCGGAGAGTTCCTCCGGAACACCGAAGGTGCCCAGCAGTGACCGGTGCGCGGCGACAGCGACCTTGAAGCCGGCCCGGAGGTGACCGAGCACGGCGAGCTTCGCCACTTCGACGACGGGACCGGTGGTATCGGCGAGCACGTGCAGAATCCTCGTGTCTGCGCTCAGTGGGTTGACCTCGCCGGATTCGCTCATTTCCTCATCCTCTTCTTTCGTTCGACGCTGGTTCTAGCCTACCTGGGCAGACCCGAGTTCCGTGTAAAGACCTGCGAGTTCTTCAGCGACTTCCTTCTCGTCGGGAAGCTCGGCTCCGCGCGCTGCCGCTCGCCGGCCGAGTTCGGCGCGGCGGGCGGGATCGACGGCGAGTTCGGCGACGGCGGCTGCGAAGGCGGCGTCATCGTCATGGTCGATGAGAATCCCAGCGTCGCCGACGAGTTCGGCGGTGCCGCCGGTGGCGGTGGCCACGATCGCTCTGCCGGAGATGAGCGCCTCCTGGAGTACGAGGGCGCGGGCTTCCCACACACTGGTGAGCGCGTAGATGTCCGCGGCGGCCGCGAGTTCGGCGATGTCGTCACGCGGTCCGAGGAAATGCAGGGCCGGAATCGCCGAGGCGGCCGCGGCCTCGGCGTATTGGGCGCTGCCCGAACCGCGCTGGGCGCTGCCCGAATCACGTTGTGCACCGTCCGAATCTCGCTGGGCACTGTCCGAACCGCGCTGTGTGCGCAGCGACTCGTACTGTGCCTGCAGCTGAGCGAGCACCGATTCGTCGGCGGCACCGGCGATGAGGACGACCACCTGGGCGGGATGGCTCGCTTCGTCGGCACGTCCGCTCGCAGGTGATGCCCGCTCTTCACCGAGGCGGCCGATGGCGCGGATGAGCATCGGGTAGTTCTTCTGCGGTGCCACGCGTCCGACGGCGAGAACGATGAGTGCACCCTCGTCGAAGCCGTACTCGGCGGCGAGCTCGGCTCGGGTGGCGGCGGCCGCCTCGGCGGGGATCTGCTCGACGTGCGGTGCCGCGGCCGGAAGGAAACGAGCGTCGTGCGCACCGAGTTCGCGGGCCCGGTCGACGAGGTCGGAACTGGCACCGAGGACGAGGTCGGCCCCACGGGCGAGCATCGTCTCGACACGGGCTTCGACCTTGCCGCGCAGTCCCTGCCCGCTGGCTTGATTGTGGAGGCTGAGGACGAATTCCGGTCGGGCCCTGACGGTGCGCAGGGTCAGCAGGGTGATGAGTCCGGCCCGGAAGCCGTGGGCGTGGACGATGTCCGGAGCGAAGCTGCGCAGCAGTATGCGCTGTCGCCGAATGAGGGCCGCGTCGGAGGCCCCGATGCCGGTGCCGAGCTCGAGCACGCCGAACCGGACTCTGGGCAGCAGGGAGAAGCCGAAGTGTTCGTCGGTGGCGGCGGGGCCGATGACGCCGACCTCGTGCCCGGCGGCGGCGAGGTCACGGGCGAGTGCGTGCACATGGGTGCCGACTCCCCCGGTGGAGGTGCCGATGACGAAGACGATCCTCATGAGTCTTCCTCCCTGTCGGTGTCTCTGGATCCGTGGTCTCTGCTGGGTCTGCCGCCGGAGTCGGTGGTGCTGCTGCCCGCGTCAGTGGTGCCGATGTCTGTGTCGGTGATGCGGTCTGCGTCAATGGCGCTGTCGGTGTCGACGGCGGTGGAGGCTGCCGGGTTCGCCACGGCCGCCTGTGTTGTCGTCTCATCATTGACGCCGGCTCGGTTGCGGTCGGCGAGCAGACCGCGGATCTCGCTGAGGAACCCGCGGTCGATGACGAGGACGATGACTCCGAACACCACACAGCCGAGCAGTGCGGCGATGACTCCGGCGATGACCGCCGAACTCGCGGAGTTGTCGAGCAGCCCGCCGAGCCACTGCGAGGTGACGATGCCGGCGGCTCCGGCGACGACGGCGGCGCCGAGTGCGAGCAGACCGCGACGACCGACCAGGGCGAGGCCGGAGGGCCCGAGCACCCGACGGATGGAGACGAGCAGGGCACCGCCGGCCACGCTCATGCCGAGCACGTAGCCGCAGCAGATCGCGACCAGGGTCAGTCCGGGGTCCCCGTCTGCGTCCGTGATGAGGATGGCGGCGATCATGCCGACGATGACGAGGATCCACCCGGTGGTCGTGGCCGCCGCCGAATGGCGGGAGCGCTCCACTGCGTAGAACACGCGGGTGCCCCAGGCGACGAACGACCAGCCCGGCACGGCCAGGGCCATGACCATGATTGCGCCGGCCATCGAGTCGAAGGGGATGGAGGCGACGTCCTTGGCTGCGTCGATCGCGGTGAAGAAGGTCTGCAGCGGTGCGGCGGCAGAGAGCAGGATGACGGCCCCGAGTCCGCCGATGGTGAGGATGAGCGCGGTCGTCGTCGACGTCACAGCGCGCAGTCTCAACCCGGCGTCGGCACGGTCGTGCTCGTTCGCCTCGGTGTCGGTGGACCGTCCCACCCAGGTCGACAGGGTCGGGAACATCACGGTGGCCACCGGCACGGCGAGCACGGCATAGGGAAGGAGGTAGACGGCGTTGATGTAGCTGAAGAGGACGAAAGTGCCTTTGCCGCCCGAATGGTTCGACAGGGTCAGTGTGGCCAGCACGGCCGCCTGCTGTGCCAGCAGGGCTGCCATTCCGGCTCCGGCCAGGCGGAGGGCTCGGTGAGCGACTCCGGGAGGGAAGGAGAAGGTGGGGCGCAGCCTGAGACCAGTCGAGGACATCGGCAGTGCCAAGGGCAGGGCGAGTGCGGCGACGCCGAGGGTGGTGCCCCATCCCAGCCAGCCGAGGTGAGTCTGCCACGTGTCGTCATTGCCGCCGACAGATGAATAGGCGATATAGCAGCCGATGACGACGAGGCTGGACAGCAGCGGGGCGAAGGCCGGCCAGAGGAACTTCCGGTGGGCCTGCAGGACACCGGTGAGCACCGCGCCGATTCCGTAGAGGACGAGCTGCGGGGAGAACATCAGCAGCAGCTTCGCGGTCGCGTGGACCTCCGAATCGGTGGACTCCACGTCGACGAGGAGACTCGCGATGGGTTCGGCGAAGACGGCGAGCAGGATCGACAGCGGCAGCGTCACCGACACCGCCCAGGTCAGCAGTCCGGACGCTGTCCGGCCGGCAGTGGCGCGGTCCGAGCGGGCCAGCGGGATCGCGAGCAGCGGGATGACCGCTCCGGCCAGCGCCCCGCCGGCGACGACCTCGAAGAGGATGTTCGGGACCTGGTTCGCACTCTGGTAGGCGGTGCCGACGGTGCCGGCGCCGACGGTCGGTGAGAACACCAACCAGCGGAGGAATCCGACCAGTCGGGTCAGCAGGGTGATGATCGATACGAGCAGCGCCGTGGAGGCGAGGACTCGAACGAGCTTGCTCACACGACCTCGCGGCCGAACGAGTCGATCTCCCGCAGGCCGGGGGTCGATTCGATGACGGAGGTGAAGGACACCTTCTCGCTGGCCAGGGTGAGTCCGGCGAGGACGGCGAGGATGAGTCGACGCTGTGCGGGGCTGGCGGTTTCGGCGAGGACCACACCGATCGCCGCACCCAGGGCGTTGGCGCCGGTGTCGCCGAGCATCGCATCACCGGCGAGGTCGTCGGGCCACGCGGCGGCGGTGACTCCGGCGATCGCCCCGGCCGGCGCCCACGAAACGCGGCGCTCGTGCTCGGTGAACGCCAGAGTGAGCGCTCCGGCCTTGAGCGCCCGGCCGGGCCGGAGGTCGAGGAGGTTGAACAGGTTCGCCGATCCGGCGATCACTCCCCCGGCGACGATGACATCGGCAGTGACCGCATACCAAGGGCGGCCGACCTTCTGGCCGAAGCCGAAGAGTCCGGTCGGGTGGGTGCGGCTGCGCAGGATTGCGGCGGCCGCGATCGATGCGAGCGGGATGCCGGTGACCTTGACGGCCCCGGTGGTGATCTCACCGCGAGCCAGTGCCGACAAGTGCCCGCGCAGTCCTTTGGAGGAACCGGATTCACAGAAGTCGTCGACGGCGCCGAGGCCGCCGGATATCGCCGTGGCCAGCAGGGTCGCCGTCCGCTGGCGGGAGTCCTCGATGAGCAGGCTGCCGGCCAGCAGTCCGGCAGCGACGGCGGGGCCTTCGGCGAGTGAGACCTCGTGCCCGGCGTGGTTGGTGCGCACCACGCGTTGATGAGTGCGCAGCCGCGATCTCAGCACGGCTTTCGTCACGGTGAAGCCGGCGAGTCCGGCGACGGCGGTGCTGACGATGGAGCGGATCATTGCGGGTCCTCCTTCTTCGACTCATCGGACGTCTGCTCTTCGGTTTTGCCCGGCAGGATGCCTTCGGCGTCCTCGGCGAATCCGAAGTGCCCGTGGCTTCCTGCCTCCCCGGCGGCCAGTGCGCGCACGGTGATGACGGGGCCGGCACCGAGGGCGAGTCCGTCGACGGTGCTGGCGCGGGATTTCTCCGTCCGCAGCACATTGACGAGTCCGTTCTGTGCCGAAGCGGCGTCACCGGCGACGACCACCGAGGTGGCTTCAGCGGTGAGTGCGGTGACGAAGTCGGTGACGAGGGTCCGGGTGCCCTTGTCGTCGGTGGCCTGCGGGCTGGGCTCAGTGTCCTCGGCCAGTGTCGAGTTCTCATCGTCGATGACGATGAACAGCGAGGTCGTCTTGTGGTCGGTGTCGGTGCGCAGACGGTCGGATTCGACGAAGGCGTCGTAGAGTTTCGTCGACTGCTTCTCCGCATCGGCCTGGTCGTCCTCGTCTTCGAGCATCGAGGCATCACCGGTCAGGGCGATGACGAGGGCAGCGCGGATCGCTGTCGAATCGTCCTTCGGCAGGTTCGGCACGAGGGTGCGCAGCTTCTTGAGGAACTGGTCAGAATCGTCGAGGCTGAGCGTGTTCGGCACGAACGACACATCGCCGGCGATGGTGCCGTCGGCCTCCTTGACCCGGTTGCTGACCTCTTCGACCTGTTCGGAGTCCGCGTCCGGGCCGGCGATGATGCTCACTTCCTGCCCGTCGAGGATGCCGTCGATGAGTTCCGGGGCTGCGGCGGTGACGAATTCGTTCTGCTTGTCGATATTGCCTTTGGCCGCGTCGAGATCCGAGCGCAGGTTGTCACGGTCCGAGCGCAGGGCGTCGACCTGAGACTGCAGGGATTCCCCGATCGGCTCCTTCAGCGGTCCCGCGCCGAGGACGATGCCGACGGCGAGGGCGAGGAACACCGAGACGAGGGAGACGAGGTGGTAGCGGAAGTCAATCACGGGGTCAGTCCTTGGATGAGGCCGGCGGAGTCGGTCGATGCTGCGGGGTCGCCGCCGAACAGGGAGCCGATCCAGCCGAAGAGGCCGTCGAGTTGGGCGGCGATGAGGCCGAGGAAGGTCTGTCCGGCCGAGGTCGCGGTCATCGCCACACCGAGGGCGACGAGGCCTGAGATGATGAGCACGGCCAGCTGCAGGCTGGAGATGCGCTGTCGGTAGAGCAGGGATACGCCCTTGGCGTCGATGAGCTTCGAACCCACGCGCAGACGGGTGATGAAGGTCGAGGCCATACCTTTGCGACCCTTGTCGAGGAACTCCATGACGGTGTCGTGGGTGCCGACGGCGACGATGAGTTCGGCGCCTTTGTCATCGGCGAGCAGCATGGCGATGTCTTCGCTGGTGCCCGAGGCCGCGAAGGCCACACATTCGACACCGAGGGATTCGACCCGTTCGGTGCCCGGGGCGGTGCCGTCCCGGTAGGCGTGGACGACGATCTCGGCTCCCGAGGTCAGTGCGGTGTCGGATACGGAGTCCATATCCCCGACGATCATGTCGGGTCGGTAGCCGGCTTCGATGATGGCGTCGGCTCCGCCGTCGACACCGATGAGCAGCGGCCGGTATTCGCGGATATAGGAGGCCAGAATCGCCAGGTCCTCCTTGTAGTGGTACCCGCGGACGACGATGAGCACATGCCGGTCGGTGAACTTGGTCTTCACTTCGGGCACGACGAGTTCGGCCGAGAGCAGGTCGGAGTCCTTGCGGATGTATTCGATCGTGTTGTCGATGAAGTCCACGAGCACGGAGTTCATTCCGGCTTCGGCGGCGTGCATGTCTGTGGCGATCGTCTCGGCCGTCTGCAGGACTCCCGTGGCCACCTCGGTGTCGTCGAGGTAGACGGTCGCGCCCTCGATGGAGATCTCGGCCTCTTCGTCGACGGTGTCGAAGATCTCTGCCCCGGCGGCGTCGAGGAGGGGGATGCCGGCCTCGACGATGATGCTCGGGCCGAGGTTCGGGTAGCGACCGGAGATCGATTTGTCGGCGTTGATCACTGCGGCCGGTCGACAGGCGACGAGGGCTTCGGCGGAGATGCGGTCGATGTCGGAGTGTTTGATGATGGCGATGTCGCCTGCTTGGAGGCGTTTCGTCAGATTCTTTGTGCGTCGGTCCAGGCGGGCAGGAGCGGGACCGGACCGGGTCGGTGCGGTGAGGTTCTCGCGGTGTCTACGCACTTTCATGGTCCGCCCATTCTCTCATGTGGCCCCAACGCCCAAGTCCTTGACCTGCCGCGCATTGTCGAGGAGTTCGGCTGCGTGGGCCTTCGCCGAGGCGGAGTCGTCCATGCCCGCCAGCATGCGGGAGAGTTCGACGACGCGTTCCTCATCGTCCAGTTCCTGCACTCCCGAGCGCACGGTCTCGGCGTCATCGTCCTTGACGATGGTCACGTGGGTGTCCGCCCAGGCGGCGACCTGCGGCAGGTGGGTGACGACGATGACCTGGGCGCCCCGGGCGAGTTTGGCCAGCCGGCGGCCGATCTCCACGGCCGCTTTGCCGCCCACGCCGGCATCGACTTCGTCGAAGACGTAGGTGGGGATGGATTCGCTGGCGGCTCTGACGACTTCGATGGCGAGCATGACGCGGGAGAGTTCGCCACCGCTGGCGATCTTCGCAATATCGTCGGGGATGGAGGATTCGTGGGCGGCGAACGTCAGCCGGACCTCGTCGGCCCCGTGGGTGGTGGGTTCGCGTTCGGTGATCTCGAAGGCGACTGACGCCTTCGGCATCGACAGGGCGGCGAGTTCTTCGCTGACCGCTGCGGAGAATTCGTCTGCGGTGGCACGGCGGATCTCGGTGAGCGCCGAGGCGGCCGCCTCCATGGTCTCGCGGGCCTCAATGAGTTCGGCGTCGAGTCCGTCGAGGTCGCGGTCCTCGGCCTCGAGTTCGGCCAGTTCGGCCGCCGATCGGGTTTCGAAGTCAAGCACTTCGGTCACGTCCTGGCCGTAGGGGGCCAACGTGCCGAGTTCGGCGCGGCGGGCTTCGGTCTCCTCCAGTGAGGTCTCTCCGAGTTCGTCGAAGCCAGAGAGGTAGCTCGACAGTTCGGCAGCGGAGTCGGACAACCGCAGCACGGCGTCGTTCAGGGCCTCGCGGGTGGTGACGAGTTCCTTGTCCGAACTCTCGACATCGGCGATCGTGCTGATGGCCTGATGGACGAGGTCGACGGCGGCTCCCGCATCGTCGATCTCCGAGCCGAGCAGCAGGTCGTGGGCGGCACCGACGGCGCGGGTGATCTCGGCGGCGGAACCGAGTTTCGCCGCCTGCGCGGCCAGGGTCTCGTCTTCGCCGGGTTCGGGGCGGACCTTGTCGATGGTCTCCAGGCAGCCGCGCAGCCACAGGATGCGTTCGCGCCGTGCTGCGGTGGAGTCCTTGATGCGGGTGACGCGGGCTTCGGTCTCGCGCCAGTTCTCGAAGGCGGCACGGTAGCGGTCGGCCACCTCGGTCAGCGCCGGCCCGCCCGCGGCGTCGAGGAGGTGACGCTGTTGGGCGGGGCCTTTGAGGCGCAGCTGTTCGGACTGGCCGTGGAGAGTGATGAGGTCGGCGGAGATGTCGGTGAGCACGGAGATCGGCACCGTGCGTCCGCCCGCAGTGGCCCGTGCTCTGCCCTTGCGCGCCACGGTGCGGGAGATGATGGCTTCGTCGTCGGCGCTGCCGCCGGCATCAATGATGCGCTCGCGCACGGGCCCGGCGACTCCGGTGAAGATGCCTTCGACTTCGGCCTTCTCCGCACCCTTGCGCACGACTCCGGAACCGACCTTGCGGCCCATGAGCAGCGACAGGGCGGAGACGAACATGGTCTTTCCCGCACCGGTCTCACCGGTGACGACGGTGAAGCCGGTGTCGAGTTCGACGGCGGCTTCGGCAATGACGCCGAGGTGGGAGATGCGCAGTTCGGAGATCATTCAGGCCTCCTTGATCGGTCCTCGCCAGCCGGAGACGGGCAGGCGGAACTTCGCGACGAGTCGGTCGGTGAAAGGGCCGGTGTGGAGGCGGGCGAGTCTGATCGGTGACTTCGAGCGGGTGGCTTCGACGCGGGCCCCGGACGGCAGTTCGAGGGCGCGGCGGCCGTCGCACCACAGCACGGCGGAGAATTCGGGGTTCCGCGGTGAGATCTCCACGCCGAGGCGGGAGGTCGGGTTGACGACGAGCGGTTTGGAGAACAGGGCGTGGGCGGAGATCGGGACGAGGATGAGCGCCTCGACCTCGGGCCAGACGATGGGTCCGCCGGCGGAGAACGAGTAGGCGGTGGAGCCGGTGGGGGTGGCGAGGATGACGCCGTCGCAGCCGAAGGAGGACACGGGGCGGGCGTCGACGCCGAGGACGACATCGATCATCCGGGATTTCGAGGTCTTCTCGATGGTCGCCTCGTTCAGTGCCCAGGCGTTGAAGATGTTCTCGCCTTCGTGCCATACGGACACGTCGAGGGCGAGTCGTTCCTCGACGGAGTAGTCGCGTTGGGAGGCACGGTGGACCGCCTCGGCGAGGTCTTCCTTCTCGCTTTCGGCGAGGAAGCCGACATGGCCTAAGTTGACGCCCATGAGCGGGGCGCCGGAGCCGTGGAAGCGTTCGGCGGCGCGCAGGATCGTGCCGTCTCCGCCCAAGACGATGACGAGTTCGCAGGCGTCCTTCCACTCCCCCAGTTCGGAGGGGTCGATGATGGTGCAGTGGTGAAGGATGTTCTCGTCGTCGACGGCTTCGGCCTGGCGGGCGCGGATGCCGACGATCTCATCGGAGAGGACGACGGGGGTGACTCCGTCGTCGAGGAGGGCCTTGCATACGCTGACAGCGGCCACGGCCGACTCATCACGTTGGGGGTGCAGCAGCACCATGATGTGTCTGGTCACGACTCTCCTCTCATCATTTCGTCCAGGTGGGCGGGGATGTCTGCTTGGTCGAGCCTATCGGACTGATCATGTGTTCGGCCTGGTCGAACACGCAGGAAGTACTCACGGTTGCCGCTGGGGCCGGGCAATGAGGAGGGTGCGATGTCGGTGACGCGGGCGTCGTGGTCGTTCACGGCGTCGAGGACGGAGTCGATGGCGCGGCGGCGGCCGTCCCGGCTGGTGACGACTCCGTGCTTGTCCAGGGAGGCGCGTGCCAGTTCGAACTGGGGTTTGACCATGAGGAGGAGATCGCCGGCTGCGGCGGTGGCGGCCAGCAGCGGGCCGATGAGCAGGCGCAGGGAGATGAAGGACACGTCGGCGACGACGAGGTCGACGGTGGGTACGTCGGAGTCGGCCAGTTCGCGGAGGTTGAGTCCTTCCCGGACGTGCACGCGCGGGTCGTCGCGGAGGACGGGCGCGAGTTGGTCGTGGCCGACGTCGACGGCCCAGACGTCGCTCACACCGTGGTGGAGCAGGACCTGGGTGAAGCCGCCGGTGGAGGCTCCCGCGTCGAGGGCGGTCAGCCCGGCGAAGGGGCTTGGGTCGGCGGTCGTGCCTGAAGTGGTGAGCCCAAAGGCGTCGAGGGCGCCGAGGAGTTTGTGGGCGCTGCGGGCGACCCAGGGGTCGGGTGCAGTGACGGTGAGTTCGTCGGTGTCGGTCACGTCGTGGGAGGCTTTCGCGGAAGTGTGGCCGTTGATGCTGACACGACCGGCGGCGATTTCGCGGGCGGCGCGGGAACGGGAGTTCACCAGCCCGCGGTCGACGAGTGCCCGGTCGAGTCTGCTCACAAGGAACCCACCTGCGCGTCGAGGTCGCCCAGCAGGGAGTTCAGATGTTCGTGGCGCTGCGCGGCCGGTGCCTCTTTGGCTTCGGCGAGGCTGGCCCGCCAGGCTTCGACCGGCACGTCCCCGCTCACCGAGGCGGGAGTCGGCCCGGGGTTCGCCGTCGGATTCGGTCCGGTCGGTTCTGGAGTTTCGCTCATGAGTCTTCCCCGATCCGACAGGGCAGGCGTCCTTCGGCCAGAATCGCCTCGGCGTCGGTCTCCCCCGCATCGATGGCCGCCCATCCACGGCGGAGTTCGGCTTCGATTCGGGCCGATTCGCCACGGTCGGTGCCGGTGATGAGCGCTTGGAGGCCGCGCAGATTCGAAAGGATGAAGGTCGGTCGGCTCTCCGGTCCCGCCCGCAGGGCATCGTGGATGTCGTGGATTCCGGTGAGCACGAGTGCGGTGTCGATTCCGGCGGCGCAACCGCCTTCGATGTCGGTGTTGAGGCGGTCGCCGACCATGAGCGGGCGACGTGCACCGAGGCGGCCGGCCGCGAAGTCCATCATGTGCGGGGCGGGTTTGCCCACGATGACGGGGGTGGTGTCGGTCAGGCGGGAGATGAGGTCGACGAAGGCACCGTTGCCGGGGACTTTCCCTGTCTCCGTGAGGAGGGAGAAGTCGGGGTTGCTCGCCCACCATTCGGCACCGGAGCGGATGATGTCGCAGGTGCGGACGATCTTCGCGTAGTCGATCTCCGGGTCGAGTCCTTGGGCGACGGCGACGGGGTTCGCGTCCGGCGAGTCCGTGATTTCGAGTCCGGCGTCTGTCAGGGCGGTGCGCAGTCCGATCGTGCCGAGCAGGTGGACGCGTGCGCCGGGTCCGAATCGTTCGGCCAGGCGTTCGGCGAGCACCTGCGCCGAGGTGGTCACTTCGTCAGCTGAGGCGTCGACACCCATTCCGGTGATCTTCTCGGCGGTGGCAACGGCTGTGCGGGTGGCGTTGTTCGTGACGTAGTTGACGGGGATCGACTGGGAGTGGAGCCAGTTGATGCCGTCGGCGGCACCGTCGATGGCGTGGCTGCCGTGGTAGACCACACCGTCGAGGTCGAACAGGACGCAGTCGATGGGCACGCCCGATGATTCGGACGCGGCTCCATCTGCTATGTGCTCCTGTTCGGCGGCGAGTGTCACTGGTCTCCGTCGGCCTCGGCGGCTGTTGTTTCGGCTGTTTGAGCGTCAACTGGTGCTTCGGAGCCGGCGTCGGAACTGGCGTCAGAGCCGGCGTCGGCGAGGAGCTCGTCGAGTTCGGCTTCGATCTCGTCGTCGGTGACCTTGACCGACTTCAGTTCCTTCGCCGAGACGTGGGTCTTCGATTTCGGTGCCGCGGCAGATGTGTCGGACACGGCATCGGCGTCGCTTGCCGAGTCTCCCGCAGCTTCCGCGGTCTCAGACTCTGCAGCCTCAGTCTCTGCTGCGTCACCGTCAGATGTCTCGTCGTCGGCTTCGGAACCCTCTGCTTCGCGAACCTCACCGTCGGCCGCGGGAGCTTCGGGCTCGTCCTCGATCTCTTCGACGGTCTCGATTTCGACTCCGGCGTTGAGGTCCGGTTCTTCATCCCCGAAGAGGGTGCCGGTCGCTTTCGCGGTCCGGCGGGAGAGCTCTTCGTATTTGTCAGCGAGTTCGGCTTCGCCGTCGATGCGCAGCACCTCGGCGTAGGCGGCCATGAGACGGACGAGTCCGCCGCTGGGCTTCTGAGTGAAGTCCTCGGCCTCAATGAGTCGACGCGCACCGGCGATGTCGTCGAGGTCGGACTTGGCTCCGGCCGCAACGATGACGAGCTCGGTGCGGGTGTCATTGTCGACGTCGAGGTCCTCGATGTTCTGCAGCAGTTCAAGGGCCTTCTCGGGCTTGCCGCGGCCGCGTTCGGCGTCGGCGATCAGCGCAATGTTGTCGTTCGAGCCGGAGATGCGACGGTGGGTGCGCAGTTCGCGGACAGCTTCGTCGTACTGCTCCACGTAGTACGCGGCGATGCCGAGTGCCTCCCGAACGACGGCGACACGGCCGGCGCGGGCCATCGCGGCTTTGGCGTGTTCGTGGGCGCGTTCCGGGTCGAGGTCGAGCAGCCCGCCTGCGGCGACGAGGTGCTTGGCGACCATGCCGGCGTTCTCTTTGTCGAGGGACCGCAGCTGCGAGGAGATCTCTTTGTCGAGCTCGCGGCCGGTGACGCCTTCGGGGATCTCAGGTTCCTGAATACGCGGGCGCCGGGCGCGCTGTTCGCGTGCGTATTCCCCGGTATCGGTCTTGCGTGGTGCACGGCGGTCGTTCTCGTTGCGACCGTATCCTCCGCGACCGCGTCCACCGCGGTCGCTGTGGCGGTCGTCATCGCGGCGCTTGCCCTGGTAGCCGCCTCGGCGATCGTCGTTGTTGCCCCGGTATCCTCCGCGACGGTCGTCATCACGGCGATTGCCCTGGTACCCACCACGACGGTCATCATCGTTGCGACGGTTCCCCTGGTACCCACCGCGGCGGTCATCACCTTCACGACGATCCCGATTGAAACCACCACGACGATCATCGTCGTTCCGACGGTTCTGGCCGTAGCCGCCTCGGCGATCATCGTTGTCGCCGCGGTTGCCGCGGTATCCGCCACGACGGTCATCATCACGACGATTGCCCTGGTAACCGCCCCGCCGGTCATCATCACGACGGTTCCCCTGGTAACCGCCTCGCCGGTTATCATCGTTCCTGCGATCGCGGTTGAAACCGCCCCGACGATCATCGTCGCTACGACGGTTACCTTGGTAACCACCTCGCCGATCGTCGTCGCGACGGTTGCCTTGGTAACCACCTCGCCGATCGTCGTCTCGCCGATTGCCTTGGTAACCGCCGCGACGGTCATCGTCGCGACGGTTGCCCTGGTAGCCGCCTCGGCGGTCGGACTGGCGTGGCCCGCGGCCGTCCCGGTTATCCGGTCGACGGTTCCGATTGTTGTCGCGATCTGAGCGGTGACCGCCATCTGCGCGGCGGTTGTCCTGGCTGTCTCGCGAATCCCCTTGGGCCACGATTCTCCCTATGAAGTCTCTTCGATGTTCCGCTCTATTCTAGTCCACTCACCGCTGGCCTGCCTTGTGGGCGGGAACACGTCAGCGCGCCGATTCCGCCGATGGCTGTGCCCGCCATTCCGTGAGTCTGTGCCCAGGTCAACGCCTCAGCGCTCTGTTAGAATCGTGGCGAATCCAGTGGAACGGCCGACGGCAATCGAATAGGTTCGGCGGCAGCGAATATCTGCGCCGCCTCAACACCAGGGGATGAATGACATCTGACGTGGAAGCTCATTGTGCGGAAGACGGACGTCTCCGCGACTCCACGAGCAGAATTTCTGGTCCTACCCTCGCCCCGCCGCCATCGGGGGCCACTGTGTCTTTGCCGAAAGACGGCACACCAGTGTCGGCTGCAGTCCCCCATCAGGCGATGATCAAATTCACTTGTCTTTGTGACCAGCATCATCGGATTGCGCATCCGGCCCCAGACTTCGCATATCGTGTTGCCCGGATGTATCTGAATCGACGCGGCCGAAACGGTTTGCCTGACAGCTCAGATGGCAGATTCTCAACCGGTATGCGTCACAGTGACGCCGCATGTTCCACTGCCGCGGCCGCGCGTCAGATCACACAGTCGTTCACCCGCTAGGAAAAGGAGAAATCGTGCCAAACACACTCTTCATCGACGGACAGTGGGTTTCAGCCGTCAACGGTGGAACCCGGAAGATCCATAACCCAGCCGACGGCAGCTTTGTCGCCGAGGTGGACGAGGCCAGCCCCGCAGACACCGAGCTGGCCATCAAGGCCGCCCGCCGTGCCTTCGACTCCGGCGTCTGGTCCTCCGTTCCCGCCAGCGAACGCGGCGACCTGCTGCTGAAGTTCGCCGCCACCCTGCGTGAGCGCAAGGACGAATTCGCACGTGCCGAGTCCCTGGACACCGGCAAGCGCTTCGTCGAATCGCAGATCGACATGGACGACATCGCGAACTGCTTCGACTACTTCGGCAAGCTGTCCGGAAACGATGCCGGTCGCGTCGTCGATGCCGGCACCGACACCGTGGCCAGCAAGATCGTGCACGAACCCGTCGGCGTCTGCGCGCTCATCACTCCGTGGAACTACCCGCTGCTGCAGGCTGCCTGGAAGATCGCCCCGGCCATCGCCGCCGGCAACACCTTCGTCCTCAAGCCTGCCGAGCTGACCCCGCACACCGCGATCCTCACCATGCAGGTGCTCGAAGAGCTCGGTCTGCCGGCCGGAGTCGGCAACCTCATCCTCGGCGCGGGTGCCGATGCCGGTGCCCCGCTGTCGACTCATGAGGACATCGACATGGTCTCGTTCACCGGTGGACTGGTCACCGGTCGTCTGCTGGCGCGCAACGCCGCCGACACGATCAAGAAGATCGCCCTCGAGCTCGGCGGCAAGAACCCGAACGTCATCTTCGCCGATGCCGACTTCGACGCGGCCCTGGACAACGCGCTCAACGGCGCTTTCGTCCACTCCGGTCAGGTGTGCTCGGCCGGTGCCCGACTCATCGTCGAGGAATCCATTGCCGAGGAATTCGTCAACCGCCTCGTCGAGCGTGCCGAGCAGATCCGCCTCGGCGGTCCCTTCGATGACAACGCCGAGACCGGCCCCCTGATCTCGAAGGCCCACCGCGACAAGGTGCATGCCTATGTCGAGAAGGGTGTCGCCGAAGGTGCGCGTCTGCGCTGCGGCGGCAAGTTCGGTGAAGGTGATCTGGCCGACGGCTTCTACTACCTGCCCACCGTGCTCGACCAGGTCAAGCGCGGAATGTCCGTCGTCTCCGATGAGGCCTTCGGTCCTGTCGTCACCGTCGAGACCTTCTCCACGGTTGACGAAGCCGTCGAGATCGCCAACGACACCTACTACGGACTGGCCGGAGCCGTGTGGAGCCAAGATGCGGGCAAGACCCAGCTGGTCGCTCAGCGCCTGCGCCACGGCACCATCTGGATCAACGACTTCCACCCCTACCTGCCGCAGGCCGAATGGGGCGGTTACAAACAGTCCGGTTTCGGTCGCGAGCTCGGGCCCACGGGTCTGGCCGAGTACCAGGAAGCCAAGCACATCTACCAGAACCTCGAACCGGCAGTCACCGGTTGGTTCCCCGACCACACCAAGTGACCGTGAGGTCGTCGGCGACGATCAGAGCGTTGCCGACGATCACCGCAATGTGACGATCACCGCAGATGAAGGAGAGATGGACAGTGGAGACAACTCATAGTTTTGACTACGTCGTCGTTGGCGGCGGCTCTGCAGGTGCGGCGGTGGCTGCCCGCCTGAGCGAAGACCCCAAGGTCAGCGTCGGCCTGCTCGAGGCCGGCCCGACCGACGTCGGTGAGGACGTCATCTTGCGACTCAACCGTTGGATGGAGCTCCTCGAGTCCGGTTTCGACTGGGACTACCCGATCGAAGAGCAGGAGAACGGCAACTCGCACATGCGTCATGCCCGTGCGAAGGTGCTCGGCGGCTGCTCCTCGCACAACTCCTGCATCGCCTTCTGGGCCCCTCGTGAGGACCTTGACGACTGGGAGTCGAAGTACGGTGCCGCCGGTTGGGGTTCGAAGGACACCTTCGGTCTGTACAAGAAGCTCGAGAACAACGAGCTGCCCGGAGACCACCACGGTCACGACGGACCCGTGAGCCTGATGAACGTGCCGGCGGTCGACCCCTGCGGCGTCGCTCTCCTCGACGCCTGCGAGGAAGCCGGAATCCCCCGTGTGCAGTTCAACGAGGGTGAGACCGTCATCAACGGAGCGAACTTCTTCCAGGTCAACCGCAAGGCCGACGGCACCCGTTCGTCCTCCTCGGTGTCCTACCTGCATCCGATCCTCGACCGTGAGAACCTCACGATCCTCACCGACACTCATGCCAAGGAGCTCGAGTTCGATGAGAACGACAACTGCACCGCCGTGCACGTGGTCAACAATGCCTTCGGCAAGACCAACCGGATCGAGGCGAAGCGCGAAGTCATCGTCTCCTCGGGTGCGATCAACACCCCGCAGCTGCTCATGCTCTCGGGCATCGGGCCGAAGGATCACCTCGCCGAGGTGGGCATCGACGTCCGCGTGGATTCGCCGGGAGTCGGTGAGCACCTGCAGGACCACCCCGAGGGTGTCATCTCCTGGGAGGCCAAGAAGCCCATGGTCGAGGATTCGACCCAGTGGTGGGAGATCGGCATCTTCTCCCCCACCGAGGAGGGCCTTGACCGTCCCGACCTCATGATGCACTACGGTTCGGTGCCGTTCGACATGCACACGCTGCGTCAGGGATACCCGACCTCGGAGAACACCTTCTGCCTGACCCCGAACGTCACGCATGCGCGTTCGCGGGGAACCGTGCGCCTGCGGTCGAAGGATTTCCGGGACAAGCCGAAGGTCGATCCGCGCTACTTCACCGATCCCGAAGGCCACGACATGCGCGTCATGGTCGCCGGCATCAAGAAGGCCCGCGAGATCATCTCGCAGGACTCAATGTCAGAGTGGGCCGGCGAAGAGCTGTTCCCCGGCAAGGACGTCCAAACCGACGAGCAGATCGCCGACTACATCTCGCGGACGCACAACACCGTCTACCATCCAGTGGGCACGACCCGGATGGGTGCCGCCGATGATGCTCAGTCGCCCTTGGATCCCCAGCTGCGGGTCAAGGGCGTCAACCGGCTGCGCGTCGTCGACGCTTCGGCGATGCCGGAGATCACCACGGTCAACCCGAACATCACCGTGATGATGATGGGTGAGAAGTGCGCGGAGATGATCAAGTCCGGTCAGTGATCACTACGATAGTTATGTTTGACCCCAAAGTCGCCACGTAATCCCTCTTATACACATCAATGGGGCGGGAAGAACTTGTTGTTCTTCCCGCCCCATTGATGTAATAGTTGACTTGCAGAAATCCGCCTCAGCGAAAGGTAGCCACATGTCGTACCCATTAGATGCAGAAGAGTACCTGCAAAACCAAATATGGCAGCTACTACCAACACCAAAACCGCATCATATTGAGCATCTTGCAGTAATTGGAAATGGGCTGGATCTCGCAGTTGGCATAGACTCTCGATACATGAACTTTCGAGAATACTTTCTGAATGAAGCCGAAAGGTCCAATCAACTCGGCGACTCCTCACTTCAGAATATCTATCAGCAAATAGAGGAGATCACTGAGACAGACTGGTCAGATTTTGAAACAGCCCTGGCCAGCGTCAATCTGCCGTCATATGTCTCTGAGCTCGAATACCTCGACGCTGGAGACCTTAGCGAGATGGATCAACTCACAACTGAAGGAACCGAATACGGTGAGACCTTTACTAGCCTACTGTCCCAAATGTTCTGCGAATGGGTACGCAAAGAAGTCAGCCCGCAACCTCCCCAGCATAAACCGTTTAGCATTGCTCAATTGATTCACAGAGCACAAGCCTTCATAACCTTTAACTACACTACTACGCTCCAAAGACACTTCGGCGTTCCTGACTCCCAGATACTGCATATCCACGGAACGTCCGACTCCGAGAGCGGGCCCTACTTCGGGTGCCCCGAGGGAGTAACGCCGACGGACCAAGGCGGAAACTACGGCATCAGCTATTCGGTCAGAATACAAGCGCACAGACAATTGATTGATCAACTAATTAAACGCCCTCGAGTCGACCTAATCCATGCTTTCCTTGGCTCAGATCATAGCTTGAAAAGTATATCGTCGTATGGGTTTTCGTATGGCGAAGCTGATTTTGATTACGTCAACGCAATAATCTCACATACAGATCAGAACAGTGAGTGGATCAACTATTGCTACGGCAAAAGTGGACAACAGCCAGAGGATACCGCGATTGCTAGTAGTTGTCACGAGATTTTGAGAGACCTCGGGTACCGCGGAAAACTAACATTCCAATCTGCATAGTTGCAACTTAATGAGTAGCCGCGACTGTTGGGTTGTCGGATATTGGGAAGCAACCACGCACCGATACAAACATGGCTTTCTGTCGTTCATCAATTTGAATCCGAACTTCCAATGTCTTCGGCTCATTCGCGACGCTCCAATGACACTATTGCGGTAACGACTGGGGTGGCGACTTTTTGCATCTGCCCGCCGCCCCGTAGTCGTACCAGTACTCAAAAGTCTGAACATCAGCCAGCTTCAGTCCGAGTCCTCGCCCTTGCCTTGGCTCGAGCTGCCCGAACGGCTTCCCGTGCGACTGGCCAGTGTCCCCTCGCGTCGACCCTTGTGACGGGGTGATTCGATATAGGGGTCACGGAACTCCGGTGCCGGTTCGACTGCTTCAGGTTCGGTGACGACTTCCTCGTGCTCGTCGTATTCGTGACCGAACTGTTCGTCTCCGCCTTGACGGCGTTCGACTTCTTCGGGCGGCAGAACCTTCTTCCAGCGGCGCATGCGCACACGCGGCAGTATGCCGGCGTCCTCGCGCAGGGCGCGCATGAGGGCGTAGATCTGGAAGTAGGCGATGATGAAGAACGGCAGGCCGACGAGGATGATCGTCGACTGCAGTGCTTCGAGGCCGCCGGAACCGGAGAACACCAGCAGCGCGGCGGTCACGACGGCGACGGCCAGTGCCCAGAAGATCCGCTGCGGCAGCGGGTTGAAGTCTTCGTGACCGTTGTTCATCGTGTCGACGACGAGCGCGGCGGAGTCCACCGATGTGACGAAGAAGATCACTACGAGGACGATCGCGATCACCGATATCGGCCCGGCCAGCGGATAGTGGTCGAGGAACGCGAACAGCGCACCCGGGATGTCTCCCTGATCGACGACTCGGTCGACCAGTCCCCCACCCTGGTTGAACTCGATGTCGAAGGAGGCATAGCCGAAGATGCCGAACCACAGTATCGAGAAGGCAGCGGGAACAGCGAGCACCCCGACGACGAACTGGCGGATGGTTCGTCCGCGGGAGATGCGGGAGATGAAGATTCCGACGAACGGCGACCAGGTGATCGTCCATGCCCAGTAGAAGACCGTCCACGTATTCTGCCAGCCGGTGTTGGCGAACGTGTCATTCCACAGCGCGAGTTCGGGCAGCTGTTGGATATAGGAGCCGAAGGACTCGAAGACGCCCTTGGCCATGAATAGGGTCGGACCGAAGACGACGATGAAGACAAGCAGCAGCACCGCCATGACGATGTTGATGTTCGACAGGACCTTGATGCCCTTATCCAGACCGAGCGAAACCGAGATCGTGGCCAACCCGCAGACGACACCGATGATGATCAGCTGCCAAAGGGCGTTCTCGGGGATGCCGAGCACCTGAGCGAGGCCGCCGTTGATCTGCAGTGTGCCCAGACCGATCGAGACGGCGATGCCGAAGACAGTGCCGATGATAGCCACAACGTCGATCGTCTTGCCGATGGGTCCGTGGATACGCTCCCCGAGGATGGGCTGGAAGATCGAGCTCACACGCGGCGGAAGATTCCGTTTGTGGATGAAGTACGCGAAGCACAGCGCGGGCAGGGTGAAGATCGCCCATGTGTGCAGGGTGAAGTGGTAGTACGTGAAGTTCATGGCGTCGGCCGCAGCGGCGGCCGTGCCCGCTTCGATCCCGAGGGATTCGCGGGGTGGGTCGCCGAAGTGACTGACGGGTTCGGCCACACCCCAGAACATGAGGATCGAGCCGATGCCGGCGGCGAAGAGCATGGCGAACCAGGCACCGTCGGAGTGCTCCGGCGGTTCGTCATCGGGGCCGAGTTTCACCCGTCCATAGCGGGAGGCGGCGACATAGATGAGGAAGCCGACGAAGACGGTGACACCGAGGATGTAGAACCATCCGAGGTTCGTAAGCAGCCAGTCGGAGGCGACAGAGACGCCGGCATCGAGGGCGTCGGTGAAGAAGATCGTCCCAAGGACGAAAATGATGATCACGGCCGCTGAGGAGAAGAAGATGGCCGGGTTGGTGCGGAGTCTCAGTGCGTCGTGCATTCTCTCGAGCATGGCGTACCTTCCGTAGGGATCTTGCCGTCCAGACTACAGAAGCATAACCCGATAGCGACAGAAGCAGTTGTCACGACTCCGAAACGTCCGGTGCGTTTGAGACGCCTCGCCGAGGCGGCCCACCCCGCCTTTCGGCCCGATCGTCTGCGTCGACCGGAAGTCCGGAAACGAAGCACGGTGCCCGAACCGTTTGCAGTTCGGGCACCGTTTCATATGCGGAACAAGGAAGACCTGTCAGTGTTTAGGAGCGCCGGTGTCACCGTCGTCGAAGGGATCCGTCCGCGGGTCGTGCTGAGTACCCGCCTCTGGCGTATCATCGTCCGGGCTGTCGGCAACATGGCGGGAGTCTCCGTCGTTCTGCGGCCCATCTGGGTCGAGCTCGTCAGCACGCTGCAGTTTGCGTTCGTGTTCGAGACGTTCCGCCTTCACAGCTTCTTCACGCTCGACTGCTTTAGAGTCGAGTTTTTCGGCGTCGGCTGCCTGACGTTCCGCTTCTGCGGCACGAGCGTCCGCTTCGGCTTTGGCCAGTTTGGCATCAGCGCGTTGCTTCTCGGCTTCGGCCTCACGAGCACGCACCTCGTGTTCGGATTCAGTCGCCTGCTGTCGAAGCTGTGCGGCTTCCTCTCGCTGACGTTCACGCTTCCTTGCGGCAGCTCTACGTCCAACGGCAATGATGATTCCCACGATAATCAGGACGACGACGATGGCGACGACGATCCAGATGATGGTTGATGCGTTCATGCGGTCTCTCCCCTTGCTGTCTGTTCGGATGTCGCTAGGCAATTGCATCCGGCGCAGCGGACAGTTTCATCGTGACATGCTGCACAGCCTTCGACAAGCACTGGGGTTTGCAGAAGACGACCAAGGTCGCTGAGCCCTGTTCACCGTATAGGCGGTTCGTCAGATGGGGTTGCCGCGCACCATCAGTTCCATGACGAGCCACTTGGCAAGCACTTCTGGATCGACCGCGAGCATATGAGGCATCCGAAGAAGCGTCCGCCGGCGTCCGGGGCTGTCGGCGGAACGGATGCTGACATCGATGTACGAGCTCACGTTGACCTTGGTGAGGTGAACTTCGAGAATGCGGGCCCATGGCACGACTGAGTCAGGAAAGTCTGGAGTATCGGCCCAGATGCCGTCGTCGCTGACGATCACCTGCGGCCCATGCGAATCGGCACGGCGCAGGCGGAGCGCTGAACCGGCAGACCGAAGGAACTGTTTGGTGCGTCCGAAACGGAATTCCACTCGGCCGTGCTGCGTGATCTCGCTCTGCAGCATCTCAATCGTCGTCATCGTATCCATCCGTGAATAGCAGAAAGGGGTTCCACGCCGACCAGCTTTCACCAGTCGGGATGGAACCCTTCCTCAAAAAATTATTGCGGCAGTCACTTACTCTCCCACAACCACCAAGTTGCAGTACCATCAGCGCGAATGGGCTTAGCTACCGGGATCGGAACGGTTAA
>NZ_RHFG01000030.1 GCF_004745485.1 Brevibacterium sp. S22 | reverse complement strand
GAAGAAGTCGAAGAAGGAAATCCGACGCAAGCTCAAATGGTATCTAGCGCGTCGGGTCTACAAGATCCTCAACGCGCTAGATACCGTTCCTCAACCTGCTTGACAAGACATAGAAGGATCGAGGTTGTTAAGCCCCCGTCAGGTAGCAAATTGGGGGTGGTCAGCCGATGGGTTTGAGAGCGTGGGCGTTGACTCCGGCGACGTCGGCACCGGACAGGGCCCGGGCCACCCACAGTGACCGGGCGGCATCGGCCAGACTCGACGTCGATCCGCCCGAGGCGGCGCGCAGGTACCAGAACATGTTCGTGATCTCCCGGGCCACCGTCGCACCCATCCCGTACTGCGGATCGACCCCGGCACACAGCGCCAGATCGGTGGCGAATCCGCGCAGCCACGCCGCCTGCGCCTGCGGATGATCAGACGGGATCTCGGCCAATCGGTTCCACAGCACCGGAGCCAAGGTGTACGCGGTCGGACCGGCCAGGGGCTGCGGGTCGATGGCCTTCCATGTCGAGATGCCCGTCGGATCGGGATTGCCGGCGAGGATGTTGTAGTAGTGCAGATCGGCGTGGATGAGCCAATTCTCGTCCGAGGACGCCAGCGTCTGCATCCAGTTGCGGGCAAACGACAGCAGCAGAGGATCGTGCGGACCCGCCTCCGACCACCCGGTCATCAGCCCGGCATCGGCATCGAACGAATTCAGCCACCCGGCCACGACATCCTGGACGCGCAGGAACTCCGAGCTCGCCGGAATCTCCAAGGACCGCTGCAGGGCACCCCATACCGGCGGCACATCCGCCAAGGGCAGCACGGACAGATTGTCCTTCGTGCGCAGCCGCTCCTGCAGAGTGACCCGGAAACTGCGATCATCACGGATGACCCGGACCGCCCCGTGCCCGTTCCACATCTTCAGCGCCCGCAGCACCTGCGCATGTGCAGCCGTATGCGCCGAGGTGGGAGCGGCGAAGCGCAGCACTCCCTGATAGTTCTCCTGAGTGAGCACCGGAATCACCAACGACTCACACCCGGCCCACGGAGCCCCGGGCACATCGTCGAAGCGCAGCTTCCACCGGTCGAGGAGCTCATTGGCCATATAGTCGAGCGCGGCGACCCACGAATCGGTGCGGAAATCGCCGATGATCTCACGCGTCGCACGATAGAGAACCGGTGGAACCTTCACTCCTGCACCTCCGCCTGCCCGGGTTCGTCATAGGTGAAACGCAGCGGCTGCGGATCGGCGAAGACCGTCCGGGATCGAGCCGATTCCCACAGTCGCAGCATCGCCGAGGCGTCCGCCTCCAACCACGGCAGAAGTGCGGAGGCGATGCCGTCCTCGAGGGAGAGGGCGAGCTCTTTCGCCGAGTCCGCGTCCGTCGGGGTGGGATCGAGCTTCCACGCCGAGGCGGCCGGATCGGCCGCGTCCTCACCGAGGAGTTCCAGCATCTCTCCGGACAGAGCCCCCAAGGACTCGAGCCGGGTGAGCGCTCCATTGCGTTCGCGCGACTTCGCCTCGAAGTTCACGGCCAGACGTTCATATCCGTAGGCGGCGGCCCGGGATCGGTTGAGGATCGCATTGAAGACCTTCGCACGATCATCCTGTTCCTCGTCGCCGTCCTGCTTCGAATCCTGAGTCCTCTTCCCGCCCGTGTTCCGGTCCAACTCGTCACGACCGGTGCGGATGAGCTCATCGGCGGTGGTGATGAGCTCCGGCTTCTTCGTCCCGGCGACCAGGGTCAGGCCGGTCGCCGCATCGGCCAGGACGGCGATGAGACCCGAACCCAGGGACGACGAGGCTTCGAAGACGGCACGGGCGGCCACCTCGGCGGCCTGGACGAAGGTGCGCTCCTCCTCGGTCGGTGGCTTTTCAGTGGCGAACTCGGGCGGCGGTCTCCACACCGGTCCGACCGCTGCAACGAAATCGGCGAGGTCTTCACCTGCGGTTTCGGGGTCCCCTGCACCGGGAGAAGTGGAGTCGAGGACGCGGGCCAGACGATTGCGCAGCTGCTGGGTCGAATCCAGCGTGGGGATCTCGGGGTCCTGATCGAGTCGCAGGCCGCAGGCGGTGAGCAGGCCCAGACTCAACCCGCCGACGCCGGCAGTCAGCAGGCCGCGGCGACTGACGGGAAAACGCATACGGCAATCCTATCGGATGGCTGGTCATCGCCGAGGGATGCCCGAGTTGCCGCGGACGGAGACTCGTCGACCCCGCCGGGCCGGGGTGAAGGCTTAACCCAGGCGGCAGCTGTCGCTTAGGGTGGGTGAGAACAAGACGGCCACGCATGTGCACGGTGGGCCGGACCCCGCGCCCCACCTCGGCGCGGGAAAGGTCAGAGATATGGAGGAGAAATGGACGAAGACGTCGAGCGGATCAAGGGCCTGCTCGCCCCGCCCCTGCAAGAGGCGGGATTCCACCTCGAGTCCGTCAAGGCGGTAGCGGCCGGACCGCGGCGCACGCTCACCGTCGTCGTCGACCTCGACGAATCGAGCACCGACCCGATGTCGATGGAGAAGATCGCCGAATCGACGAAGATCGTCGGCGACGCCCTCGACGAGGTCGAGATCTTCCGGGACAAGCCCTACCAGCTCGAGGTCACGAGCCCCGGCGCCACCCGGAAACTCGAGACTCCACGCCACTTCCGACGCGTCATCGGCCGCCGCCTGGAGATCACCACGAAGAAGGACACCTTCAAGCTCGACCTCGCCGAGGTGGGGGAGAGTTCGATCACGGGCACCGACCCCCAGCGCAAGGAGTCGAAGACGGTCGACCTCGGCGATATCCGCAAGGCGCAGGTGGAACTGAAGTTCCGCTGAGGCAGATCTCACGCTCCGCCGACGGTGAGACGGCCCTATTGCAGACAGAGTGCAGGCGCGGACTGGGATAGACTGTGACGCCTGCATAAGTGAACACAGACAATTCAATGCTCGGTTGAGCCGGAGAGGATTTAGACATGGACATCGACCTCAATGTTCTGCGCGTGATCGAACGAGAGCGTGAGATTCCGCTGGAGACCCTCATCGAACTCATCGAACAGGCGCTCTTCCTCGCCTACCAGAAGACCGAAGGGGCATGGCCCGACGCCCGCGCCGAACTCGACAAGTCCACCGGCGAGGTGCGCATCCTCGCCGTGGAGTTCGACAACGACGACAACCCGATCGGCGAATTCGACGACACTCCCACCGGCTTCGGCCGCATCGCGGCCCAGACCGCCCGACAGGTCATCCATCAGCGGCTGCGCGACGTCGAGGACGAGACCCTGCTCGGCACGTTCAAGGGCCGGGAGGGCGAGATCGTCTCGGGCATCATCCAGCAGGGCAGAGACCCGCAGATGGTCCAGGTCGACATCGGCGATGTCGAAGCAGTCCTGCCTCCGCACGAACAGGTCCCCGGCGAGACCTATGCTCACGGCACCCGCCTGCGCGTCTACATCGCCGATGTCCACAAGGGGACGAAGGGCACCTCGGTCACAGTGTCGCGGACCCACCCGAACCTCGTGCGCAGACTCTTCGCCCATGAGGCCCCGGAGATCGCCGACGGCACCGTCGAGATCGTGTCCCTCGCCCGCGAAGCCGGCCATCGCACGAAACTCGCCGTGCGCGCCACGAAGCCCGGAGTCAACGCGAAGGGATCCTGCATCGGCGAACTCGGCTCGCGCGTGCGCGCGGTGATGAATGAACTCGGCCAGGAGAAGATCGACATCGTCGACTACTCTGACGACCCGGCGAAGTTCATCGCGCATGCGCTGTCCCCGGCCAAGGCCAAGAGCGTCGAGATCCTCGACGCCGCCGCCCAGGAATCGCGCGCCATCGTCCCCACCGACCAGCTCTCCCTGGCCATCGGCAAGGAAGGGCAGAACGCGCGCCTGGCAGCGAAGCTCACCGGCTGGAAGATCGACATCATCGCAGGCGAATAGCCTTTCACCGTGATTCGCACCACTGGCCCCCTGGCGCGAGCCGGGGTGTCGGTGCTGTAGAATCATTCATTGTGAATGTTGGTGATGGACCCGTAAGGACATGCATCGCCTGCAGGCAGAAGGCCGGTCGGGACGAGTTGACACGCTTCGTGTTCCGCTCCGATCAGCACCCCGCCGTCGTCCACGACGTGTCAGCGACACTGCCGGGACGTGGTGCCTGGGTGCACCCTGATGAGAAGTGCCTGAACAAGGCTCTGACCACTGCCGCCTTCGCTCGATCCTTTCGAACGAAGATCACCGCCTCGGACCTCCCGAGGCCGGACACCGAACCCAAAGAGAACGGGTAGCCGAATGGATGACAAGTTGTGAGTGTCGCACGATGACACCCAAACGGAATTCGAGAGAGCAGTGAAATGAGAACTGCTCTTCATTGATGAGGTTCTTTCCTGACCGGGAAAGAACCCGGACAGGAGAACTGTGGCAAAGCCCCGTGTCCATGAGCTCGCGAAAGAGCTCGGCACAACAAGTAAGAACGTCCTCGAAAAACTCCAGGACATGGGCGAATTCGTTCGCTCCGCCTCTTCGACGCTCGAAGCGCCCGTGGTGCGCCGCGTGAAGGAGGCATTCGCCGATTCCGCTCCCGCCGATGGTGCGAAGTCCGCGGGCAGTGCGAAGAAGGCCGCCAAGCCGGCCGCGAAGCCCGGAGCCCCGAAGCCCGGTGCGAAACCCGCACCCAAACCAGCCGCGAAGTCGGCGGCCAAACCGGGCGCTGCGAAACCTGCAGAATCGGCCCCCGCCGAGGATGCCGCCCCCGCTGCGAAATCCGCTCCGAAGCCCGGCGCCAAGCCGGCCGCTCCGAAGGCCGCAGAGCCGACCGAGGCGCCCGCAGCCGAGGCTTCCGCAGTCGAGGCTTCCGCGGCCGAGGCTCCTGCGGCCGAGGCCAAGCCGGCTGCCTCCTCGGCGCCGAAGCCCGGTGCACCCAAGCCATCCGGCGCGCCCAAGCCGGGTGCCCCGAAGCCCGGCGCACCCAAGCCCGGCGCACCCAAGCCCGGTGGCCGTGGTGCCGCGCGTCCCGGCAACAACCCCTTCGCCCCTTCCCAGGGAATGCCGAAGCCAGGCCGCGGACCCAAGTCCGGCGGTCGTTCCGGCGGTCAGGGCGGCCAAGGTGGTCAGGGTGGCCAGGGCGGACGCCCCGGCAACAATCCGTTCGCACCTTCGCAGGGAATGCCGAAGCCCGGCCAGAAGCAGCGCGGCGCAGGCGAGGATTCCTCGGGCGGTCCCCGTCCGGCACCTCGTCCGGGCGCACCTCGCCCCAACCCGTCGATGCTGAAGAACTCGGCGCTGAACAAACCCGCTCCCGGCCGCGGTCGCGGCGGAGGGCGCGGAAACGCCCCCGCCGGCGCACCCGGTGCCCCGGGCGGCGCTCCCGGCGGTCCGCGTCGTGGACCCGGCGGCGGTCCCGCTGGTCGCGGTTCGGGTCGCGGTCGCGGAAGCACACAGGGTGCATTCGGCCGTGGCGGCGGTCCCCGTCAGAAGGGACGCAAGTCGAAGCGGGCGAAGCGCGCAGAGCTCGAGCAGATGCAGGCTCCGTCGGTCGGTGGCGTCAGCGTTCCGCGCGGAGACGGGAATACGCCGCTGCGTCTGCGTCGCGGCTCCTCGCTGGCCGACTTCGCCGAGAAGATCAACACCGATCCGACGAACCTCGTGACCGTGCTCTTCCACCTCGGTGAGATGGCCACGATCACCCAGTCCCTCGACGAGGCGACCTTCGAGGTCCTCGGCGAAGAGCTCGGCTACAAGATCGAGATCGTCTCGCCCGAAGACGAAGACCGCGAGCTGCTGGAGACCTTCGACATCGACCTCGATGCCGAAGCCGCAGAAGAGGACGATGAGGACCTGCAGGCACGTCCGCCGGTCATCACCGTCATGGGTCACGTCGACCACGGTAAGACCAAGCTGCTCGATGCGATCCGTTCGGCCAATGTCGCCTCCCGCGAAGCCGGCGGAATCACCCAGCACATCGGTGCCTACCAGGTCGAAGTCGACCACGATGAACGGGAGCGCAAGCTCACCTTCCTCGATACTCCGGGTCACGAGGCGTTCACCGCCATGCGTGCCCGCGGTGCGAAGTCGACGGACCTCGCGATCCTCGTGGTCGCCGCCGACGACGGCGTCATGCCGCAGACGATCGAAGCTCTCAACCACGCTCAGGCGGCCGAGGTGCCGATCGTCGTGGCTGTGAACAAGATCGACAAGGAAGGCGCCAACCCCGCCAAGGTCATGCAGCAGCTGACCGAATACAACCTCGTGGCCGAAGAATACGGCGGCGAGACCATGTTCGTTCCGATCTCCGCGCTCAAGCGTGAGGGCATCGACCAGCTGCTCGAGTCCGTCCTGCTGACCACCGATGCGGCCCTGGACCTGCGGGCGAACCCCGACAAGTCCGCTCGCGGCATCGCGATCGAAGCCAAGCTCGACAAGGGCCGCGGTGCGGTCGCCACCGTCCTCGTCGAGTCCGGCACCCTGCGCCAGGGCGACGCCATCGTCTGCGGCACCGCCTACGGACGTGTGCGTGCGATGTTCGATGAGAACGGCAACCAGGTCGACGAGGCGGGCCCGTCCCGTCCCGTCCAGGTGCTCGGTCTCTCGTCCGTCCCGCGTGCCGGTGACTCGTTCATCTCCACCGATGATGATCGCACGGCCCGTCAGATCGCTGAGAAGCGTGACGCCATCGAGCGCAACGCCGCTCAGGCTCGCGGTCGCAAGCGCATCAGCCTCGAAGACTTCACGAAGGCTCTGGCTGAGGGCAAGGTCGACATGCTCAACCTCATCCTCAAGGGTGACGTCTCCGGTGCTGTCGAAGCACTCGAGGATTCGCTGCTCAAGATCGATGTGGGCGACGACGTCGACCTGCGGATCATCCACCGCGGCGTCGGTGCGATCACGGAGAACGACATCAACCTGGCCACGGTCGACAACGCGATTGTCCTCGGCTTCAACGTCCGTCCGGAAGCGAAGGCTCGGGACCTGGCCGACCGCGAAGGTGTCGACGTCCGCTACTACTCGGTCATCTACCAGGCGATCGACGACATCGAGAGCTCGCTCAAGGGCATGCTCAAGCCCGAGTACGAAGAGGTCCAGACCGGCACCGCGGAGATCCGCGAGGTCTTCCGGTCCTCGAAGTTCGGCAACATCGCCGGCTCGATCGTCCGCGACGGTCTCATCAAGCGCAACTCGACCGCTCGCGTCACCCGCGACGGAATCGTCATCGGCGACAACGTCCACATCGAATCGCTGCGCCGGTTCAAGGACGATGCGACCGAGGTCCGCGAAGGCTACGAGTGCGGTATCGGACTCGGCAAGTTCAACGACCTGCGCGAAGGCGACATCATCGAGACCTTCGAGATGCAGGAGAAGCCGCGCGACTGAACGGTCGCTTCCGACGAGTCACACTCGATGATCAGGAGCGCAGCAGCGCATCCAGAGAGTCGGATGGGACTCGCCACGTGAGTCGAAGGCTCCGGTCGGCCCCCGGACGGGGACCGACCGGAGCCGGTTCGATTCCACAGCTAATATAGGGTCGGAGAGAAGCTCCGGCCCCGAACAGAAGGACAAGCACCATGGCAGACTCGACACGGGCCCGCAAGATCGCCGACCAGATCAAGGTCATCGTCGCCGGCACCATCGAGCGCAGGCTCAAGGATCCCCGTCTCGGCTTCGTCACCGTCACCGATGTGCGGGTGACCGGCGATCTGCAGCACGCAACTATCTTCTACACCGTCTACGGCGACGACCAGGACCTCGTCGGCACCGGTCATGCCCTCGAATCGGCCAAAGGCTTCATCCGCTCCGAAGTCGGCAAGGGGCTGACGATCCGACTGACCCCGAGCCTCGAATTCATCGCCGACGCCGTCCCCGAGGCGGCCGCCCGCCTCGACGGACTGCTCGCTCAGGCCGCCGCCGACGATGCTCGAGTGGCCGGATTGGCCAAGAACGCGCACCCCGCCGGCGAGCCCGACCCGTACAGGAAGAACGACGGCGCCGACGAAGACTGAGACGCCACCGCGGCGATCACTGCATCGTTCCTGGTCATCGAGGGAAAGTCGCAGATCGACAGTGGAGAGCCCGATTTGAGCTTCGTCACGTCCGGAAAAAAGTTCTCGTAACAGTTTTGTTATCTTTCCGAGATGTCGTAGACTTTTTGCGGTAACGAAATGATTACGACTCTGTTAAGGGAATTCTGCATTGGGTAAGCACTCCTCACCGAAGCCGTCGTTCGCGAAGCAGCTGATCCGGGATCTGGCTCCCGGTAAGCGCCCCGCCGGCCGACGCGCAGCGAATGCGCCGTCCTCGGCGACTTCCGTGCTGGCGACCGTCAAGCAGCGTCCTGTCGTCGCCGCGATCGCTGTTCCCGCGGCTGCAACCGCGGCCGTCGTCGGTTCGACCGTTGTCATGGGACCGCCCGAGTCCGGCAACGTCACCACCGAGGCCGCATCGACGACTCCTGAGGAGTCGAGCAGCCCGTCGGCAGTGAGCCAGGAAGAGCTCGACGCCGAGCGCAAGAAGGCCGGCGAGAAGTACCTGGAGAAGGTCAAGGACGACCCGAAATACAAGAACAAGTCCTCGAAGTCCACCCTCGAGGTCAAGGCTCCGCCGAAGCCCAAGCCGACCGCCGAATCCTCGGCCGCTTCCGAGAAGGGCGACAGCGACTCGTCCTCTGATGAGAAATCCGACTCGAATGAAGGTGCTTCCTCGGACGAAGGAGCCTCCTCGGACACCTCGGCTCCGCCGTGCAGCGTGTCCTCCTCGATCGAGTCCGGTCTGCTGCCCAACGCCGTCAACGGCTACCGTGCTGTGTGTGCGAAGTTCCCCGAGGTCAAGACCTTCGGCGGACGCCGCCCCGGCACCGGCTCGGATCACAACACCGGTGAAGCCGTCGACATCATGATCAGCGGCGCCACCGGCGACCGCATCGCCGAATACCTCATCCAGAACCAGGGCGCCCTCGACGTCAAGTACGTCATCTGGAAGCAGCGCATCTGGAAGCCCGGCCAGGGCTGGAAGGGCATGGAGGACCGCGGAGACGCGACCGCCAACCACTTCGACCACGTGCACGCGTCGTTCAACTGATCGCCGGACCCAGTGAGCGATACTTCCCCGCAGGGCGTCCTCGTCTGCGATAAGCCGCAGGGACTGAGCTCCCATGGCGTCGTCTCCCGCATCCGCCGCTGGTTCGGGACGAAGAAGGTCGGCCATGCCGGCACTCTCGACCCGATGGCCACAGGCGTCCTCGTGCTCGGCCTCGGCCGCGGCACCAAGCTGCTCACCTACATCACAGGGGTCTCGAAGACCTATTTCGCCACCATCCGTCTGGGGTCGTCGACCCCGACGGATGATGCCGATTCGGAGCCCGATCGCTTCGCTGCTCCGGACGCTCTCGCCCGTGTCGACACCGCAGCCATCGAGGCCGCCGTGGCCGAGCTGCGCGGTCCCATTGACCAGGTGCCCAGCGCCGTCTCGGCGATCAAGGTCGACGGCAAGCGCTCCTATGCCCGCGTCCGCGCAGGTGAAGACGTCGAACTCAAGGCCCGCCGCGTCGAGATCTCGGCATTCGAGATCATCGACATCCGCTTCTCCGCCGACGACGGCCAGATCGACGTCGATGTCGAAGTCGACTGCTCATCCGGCACGTATGTGCGCGCCCTGGCCCGCGATGTCGGCACCGACCTCGGAGTCTTCGGCCACCTGACTGCGCTGCGGCGCACCCGCGTCGGAGACTTCCACATCGACCAGGCAGTGACCCTTCCTGAAGACCTCGATGTCCCCGCGGCCGACCTCATCTCCCTCGCCGAGGCGGCCCACACCCTCCTGCCGGTCGTGACCGTCGACGTCGACCAGGCCACAGCCCTCATGCAGGGCAAGACCGTGGCCTCCGCCGAGTGGCGTTCCGATTCGGGCGATGCCGACCTGCGTGCCGAGTCCGGTGCTGCGGATTCGGCGAACAGAGAAGTCGCCGTCGTCTGCGATGACGCCCTCGTCTCTGTGGCCGAGGTGCGCCGGGACGGCGGTCTCAAATCCCTCACGGCCTTCGCGATCGACCTCGCCTGAGCCGCTTCTCGTCGGTTGCAACATCAGTTTCAGTTGTACTTCAAGTTTACAACTGAAATGCTTGTATCTTCCGATGGTATCTGGTCTACTTGTCCTATGTTCGTCTTGACCATCGATCAGCAGGATTCGCGGTCGAACGTCGACGCGGTGCCTCGTATCCTCGATGCCCTGTCTCCGATCGCCACGGTCGTTCCCTTCGCTCGCACCATCGGCGATGAAGTCCAAGGTGTCCTCGACGATCCCGAAGCTGTCGCCGAGGGGGTGCGCCGAATCGGCACCGACTCCGGCTGGCATATCGGCATCGGCATCGGCGAGGTCGAGCGGCCTCTGCCCGAAGCGACCGCCGAGGGCAGGGGAGCGGCGTTCTATGCCGCTCGTCAGGCCGTCGAGACGGCGAAATCCGCACCTGCCCACCTCGTCGTGGACGCCGACCCGTACAGCGAGCACAGCGGCCTCGCCGAGGCGGCTCTGCGCCTGCTCGTCAGCACCCTCGGTGAGCTGCGCAGCCAGTCCCGCGGCTACGTCGGCTTCCGCCTCGACCATCCCGATGCGACTCAGGCCGAGATCGCCGCAGAATTCGACGTCTCCCAGCAGGCCGTCTCCCGGGTTCTGGCAGCCGGTCCGGCCGAAATCGTCGCCGGAGCCGAGCGCCTGGCCCGACATCACCTCGCCCAGCACGGCCCCGTCCAGTCGGAAGGAGCCGAGCATGTGGACTGACGTCCTCGTCGCCATCGCCGCCGCAGTGGCCGCGGCGCTCATCGGCTGGCCACTCGTCCCGATCCTCCTCCGTCTGACCCATTCGGGTCCGGGAGCCAAACCCGAACGGACCGGAGCCGAAGACATCGAGGTCCTGCGCGGAGGACTGTGGATCGGCATCGTCGAGCGTGCACTCATCGCCGGAGCGATCGTGCTCGGCCGCCCCGAACTCATGGCCGTCGTCATCGCGGTCAAGGGCCTCGGGCGCTTCGCCGAGATCAAGTCCTCGGCGGCCGCGGGGGAGCGATTCATCATCGGCACCTTCGTCTCGATCGCACTGGCCTCCCTCCTCGGCGTCATCGGCTGGGCGATCGTGTCCTGACGAGGGCGCGGCCGCCTCGGCGAGGTGCGGGTTATGAGGCGGAAGATCTCTGCGATAATCTGATTCGGTGCACGGAAGGAGCGAATGTCTGGTGGAGCGCTATCACGGACTCGATGAGGTCGAGGTCGACGCTGTCGGCACCGTCGTGACCCTCGGCAACTTCGACGGCGTGCACCGCGGACACCAGACGGTGCTGACCACCGTCGCCGCTCTGGCCAGGCAAGAGGGCCTGCGCTCGATCGCGATGACGTTCGACCCGCACCCGCGCACGGTCCACCGGCCCGAGGACCCGACCGTGATGATCACCTCCACCCGGCAGCGCGCCGAACTCATCGCCGCCACCGGGATCGACGGCCTCCTCATCCAGCCCTACGATCTCGAATTCGCCGCACAGTCGGCCGAGGACTTCGTGCGCAGATACTTCGTCGAAGCCCTGCACGCGAAGATCGTCGTCGTCGGCGATGACGTCCGGTTCGGGCGTGACAACGAAGGGACCATCGAGACTCTGCGCAGCCTCGGCGAGAAATACGGTTTCCGGACCGAGACGATCGACGAGGTCGGACGCGGGGGACGGTATTCGTCCTCGCGCATCCGGCAGCAGCTCACGGACGGCGACGTCGCCGAGGTGGCCGACCAGCTCGGGCGCTACCATGCACTCCGCGGCACCGTCGTCCACGGTGATGCCCGCGGACGCGACCTCGGATTCCCGACCGCGAACCTCTCCGACGATCCCGCAGGACTCGTTCCCGCCGACGGCGTCTACGCCGGATGGGCGACGTTCTCCGGTGAGGACCAGTCGTATCCGGCGGCGATTTCCGTGGGCACGAACCCGACCTTCCAGGGGCAGGTCCGACGGGTCGAGGCGCACGTGCTCGACAAGGAGTTCGGCGAATTCGACGTCTACGACCGTGAGATGACTCTCGAATTCGTCTCCCGCATCCGCGGCCAGGTCGCGTTCACCGGGATGAACGACCTCATCGTGCAGATGCATGAGGACATCGCCGATGTGCGCGAAGTCCTGCACACCTGATAAGCTGACCTCTGCCGTTTTCACCGGCCGCGGTCCCATAGTGCAGAGATTTCCGGTCCCTGCGCCGCGCAACGACTCAGAAGGAGAACTCCATGGCTCTCGATACCGCTGTGAAGCAAGAGATCATCAAGGAATATGCAACTCATGAGGGCGACACCGGTTCTCCCGAGGTTCAGGTTGCATTGCTGACCCGCCGGATCACCGAACTGACCGAGCACTTCAAGGATCACAAGCAGGACCACCACTCGCGTCGTGGTCTGCTGCTCCTCGTCGGTCAGCGTCGCCGCATGCTCAAGTACCTGCAGAAGGTCGACATCGAGCGTTACCGTTCGCTCATCAAGCGCCTCGGTCTGCGCCGCTGATTCGACGTCCACGCAGCTGTTGCACAAAGCGTCCCACCTTCGGGTGGGGCGCTTCTGTGCTTCTGCGGTAGACTTCGTACCGGACAATCACGCCATGGACGTTTCGGTCTTCGGTAGTGGCCTCCGGAGGAATGAGTGCCCCAAGCTTTTGCGGCGCCGGTTCCGTGGGCCCCGATCGATGACCGGCTTGGATCCATGGGATGTCCGAGCCAATATCCCGCCGGAACGGCGCGGGGTCTCGCACTGCTGAGGGCATACCGCCTGAAGCAGGGCGTTCACTCATGCGTTGAGAACAAGCACCTGCGCATCACAGACCACCGCGTGCCGGCACAACAGAGGAGACTACGTGGGACTCAACCCTGAATCCGCCGTTGCGAACATCGACAATGGCAGCTTCGGTTCGCACACCATCCGCTTCGAGACCGGACGGCTGGCCCAGCAGGCCGCCGGATCCGCCGTCGCCTACCTCGACGACGACACCATGCTGTTCTCGGCCACCTCGGCGGGCAAAAGCCCCCGTGAGGGCTTCGACTTCTTCCCCCTGACCGTCGACGTCGAAGAGCGCATGTACGCCGCCGGGCGCATCCCCGGATCGTTCTTCCGTCGCGAGGCACGTCCGTCGACCGACGCGGTCCTGACCTGCCGCCTCATCGACCGTCCGCTGCGCCCCTCGTTCGTCAAAGGGCTGCGCAACGAGGTCCAGGTCGTCGTCACCGTCATGTCGGTCAATCCCGACCACATCTACGACGCACTGGCCATCAATGCCGCGTCGATGTCGACTCAGCTCTCCGGCCTGCCGTTCTCCGGCCCCATCGGCGGCGTGCGCATCGCGCTCATCGACGGCCAGTGGGTCGCCTTCCCGAACCACTCGCAGCTCGAGGACGCCGTGTTCAACATGGTCGTCGCCGGCCGCGTCGTCGGTGACGATGTCGCCATCATGATGGTCGAGGCCGAGGCTACGGACAATGCCATCGACCGGATCAAGACCGGTGCTCCCGCCCCGACCGAAGAGGTTGTGGCCGAGGGACTCGAGGCCGCGAAGCCCTTCATCAGCGAACTCTGCCGTGCGCAGCAGGAGCTGGCTGACCGCGCCGCCAAGCCGACCGTCGAATTCCCCGTCTTCAAGGACTACGAAGATGACGTCTTCGAGGCCGTCAAGGAACTCGCCGAGGCGAAGCAGACCGAGAACTTCAAGATCGCCGACAAGCAGGAACGCGACGCCGCCGGCTCCGCCCTCCTCGACGAACTCCTCGAGAAGCTCGGCGAACGCTTCGCGGGACGCGAGAAGGAGATCGCCGGTGCGCTCAACGCTCTGACCAAGCAGGTCGTGCGCCAGCGCATCCTGACCGAACAGATCCGCATCGACGGCCGTGGTCTCAAGGACATCCGCCCTCTGACTGCGGAGACCAACGTCATCCCGCGCGTGCACGGTTCGGCCATCTTCGAGCGCGGCGAGACCCAGATCCTGGGCATCACGACGCTGAACATGCTCAAGCTCGAGCAGACCATCGACTCGCTGTCGCCGGTGACCTCGAAGCGCTACATGCACCACTACAACTTCCCGCCCTATTCGGTCGGTGAGACCGGTCGCGTGGGCAGCCCGAAGCGCCGCGAGATCGGACACGGAGCCCTGGCCGAGCGCGCCCTGGTCCCGGTACTGCCGAAGCGCGAGGACTTCCCGTACGCGATCCGTGAGGTCTCCGAGGCCCTCGGCTCGAACGGTTCGACCTCGATGGGCTCGGTCTGCGCCTCGACGCTGGCCATGCTCTCGGCCGGTGTGCCGCTGCAGGCCCCGGTGGCCGGCATCGCCATGGGGCTCGTCTCCGACGTCATCTCCACCGACCAGGGTGAGCAGACCGCCTACGCGGCTCTGACCGACATCCTCGGTGCCGAAGACGCCTTCGGCGATATGGACTTCAAGGTCGCCGGCACGCGGGACTTCATCACCGCGATCCAGCTCGACACGAAGCTCGACGGCCTTCCCGCCTCGGTGCTCGGTGCCGCACTCAAGCAGGCCCGCGAGGCCCGCATGGTCATCCTCGACGTCATCAACGAGGCCATCGACGCTCCGGCCGAGATGGCACCGACGGCACCGCGGATCATCTCCGTGAACATCCCCGTCGACAAGATCGGTGAGGTCATCGGGCCCAAGGGCAAGATGATCAACCAGATCCAGGAGGACACCGGGGCCGACATCAGCATCGAAGACGACGGAACCGTCCTCATCGGTGCCACCGACGGACCGGCCGCTGAGGCCGCCCGTTCGATGATCAACGCGATCGCGAACCCGCAGGTCCCCGAGGTCGGCGAACGCTACCTGGGCACCGTGGTCAAGACGATGAGCTTCGGTGCGTTCGTCTCCCTGACTCCGGGCAAGGACGGCCTGCTGCACATCTCCGAGCTGCGCAAGCTCAACGACGGCAAGCGCGTCGAGGACGTCGAAGACGTCGTCGGTGTGGGCCAGAAGGTCCAGGTCGAGATCACGAAGATCGATGACCGCGGCAAGCTCTCGCTGGCCCCGGTCACCGACGAAGACGAGACATCGGACGAAGAGGGATCAGACAACTGATACTGGATAGTTCACACACCGGGGAGGGCAGCCGAATCGATCGGTCTGTCCTCCCCGGTGGTTTGACGCTGACCACCGAACACATGCCCGGTCTGGCTTCGGAGACGATCGGCATCTGGGTCGCCGCCGGTTCCCGAGACGAATCGGCCGAGACCGCAGGTTCGACGCATTTCCTCGAACACATGCTGTTCAAGGGCACAGGGACGCGCGATGCGAAGTCGATCGCCGCGGCCTTCGACCGCACCGGCGGAGACTCGAATGCGATCACGGCCAAGGAGCTCACCTGCTACTACTCGCGGTGTCTGGTCACTGACCTGCCGAATATCACGGGGCTGCTGCTCGATATGGTCTCGAACGCCCAGCTCGACGTCGACGAGTTCGAACGAGAGCGCGGCGTCATCATCGAAGAGCTCGCGATGTCGGCCGACGATCCCGGAGACGTCCTCTTCGACGACTTCGACTCCCTGGTCTTCGGTGAGCATTCGCTGGCGCGGCCCGTGGGGGCGACGAAGGACCAGATCCGTGTGCTCGGCCACCACACCGTGATCGACCACTACTCCTCGACGTACATCCCGCCGCGGCTGGTCATCGCCGCCGCAGGTGGGGCAACGCATGAAGAGGTCCTGACGATGGTCGAGGACGCCCTCGCCGAGGCGGGGCTCGGCTCGCGTGCCGATGTGTGGTCGGGTGCGGTGGCCGGTGCCGATTCCTCACCTGGCGGGGCCGCCTCGGTGGCTGGTGTCGGTCCGGACTCCACGCTTGGCGGGGCTGCTTCGGTGGCGAAGGGATCGCACCTGGGCGGGGCCGCACGTGTGCGTCCGGAATTCCAGACCGGGAAGTCGCATACGGTCAAGGACATCGAACAGCTGGGCATTCTGCTCGGCTGCGAAGGCTTGGAAGAAGGTCACGACGACCGGTTCATCTACTCGGTCATGCTCACGATGCTCGGCGGCGGAATGTCGTCGCGACTGTTCCAGAGCGTGCGCGAAGAGCGCGGACTGGCCTATGCCGTTAACTGTGTGGCCAGCCAGTTCACGGACACCGGCACCTTCGGCATCTACGCCGGCTGCACTGCCGAGAATGCTCAGGCCGTCGTCGATCTGGCTTTGAACGAATGGGACCGGCTGGCGCAGGAGACGCCGAGCCAGTTCGAACTCGACGAGATCGTCTCCCAGCTGTCGGGCTCGATGGTGCTCGGACTCGAATCGTCGGCGGCACGGATGAATCGTCTTGCCCGGTCCGAGATCTTCGGTCTGCCGCTCGAAACACCCATGGATCTCATCGAGCGCGTCCGTTCGGTCACAGCCGAGGACGTCAGTGAGATGGCCGGACGACTGCTGTCTCGACCCAAGGCGATGGCCTTGGTCGGCCCGGCCGCCGAGGTCGCACTGCCCTGATCGGAGACTGAGACGATGGCGAGGAAGAGCGCAGCCGTACGCCGGGAGGAGATCCTCGCGGCCACGGTCGAGGAGATCGAATCCTCCGGCCTGCGCACCCTGCGCGTCTCCGACGTCGCCGCCCGTCTGGGCTTGAGCGCGAGCCTGGTCATCTACCACTTCGAGACGAAGGAAGCCCTTGTCAACGAGGCCTTCGACTTCGCCGGGCGCCAAGACATCGATCATGCCCGCGTGCTCGCGGCCGGGACGTCACCGGCGGGTGAGCGATCGAGAGACGGTGGCGCAGATGCCACGGCGGTGGTCGCCTCGGCGCGGGGACGATCTTCGGCGAGGCAGCGACTGCGGACCGTCGTCGGCTGGTACATGCCCCAGGGCTCCTCACGCAGTTGGAAGATCTGGATCGACGCCTGGTCGGCCGGACTCTTCGACGCGGATCTCAAAGCGACCTTCGCCGCCCTCGATCGCGAGTGGAAGTCCGTTCTCACGTGTCTTATGGACGAGGCAATCGACGCGGGGGAGTGCGGGTCGCCGGACGGCGGCACCGAAGCCTGTGCGACCCGGATTCTCGCCTTCCTCGACGGCCTCGCGATCCAAGTGATGGTCAACCCCGAGGCCGTCGATGTCGAGCAGCTGACGGCCTGGGTGGACGATTTCCTCACCCACGAACTCGGCTGAACCACATTCCTCACCGGGCCCATCGCCTCGCTTGCCGACGAAAGCCGACCCCGCGCGGTGGTGAAGGCGATTGTCTGGTCGATCCGCCGCGTTCTGGGCGCTTGGAACGCCCTGGATCGACCAGAGAATGCCGTCTGCCCAGCAGACTCCGTCAGTAGCGAGCGGAGAAGCCGCCGTCTGCGGACAGTAGCTGGCCGCTGACCCATCGACCCTCTGCAGAGAGCAGGAATGCGGTTACGCCGGCGATGTCCCGAGGAGTGCCCATTCGTCCGAGGGGCTGATAGGGGATCAGCTCGGTCCTGGTCTTCTCATCCATCCAGCCTGTATCGATCGGACCAGGATTGACGACGTTCGCAGAGATCTTCCTCGGTCCGAGTTCCCGTGCGGCAGAGATGACTATCCGATCGAGCGCACCCTTGGAAGCGCCATAGGGCAGATTGCCTGAGGTGTGGTCACTGGTGAATGCGATGATTGCGCCGCCCTCGTCGCCGATTTGTCTTGCGAACGCTGCGATGAGAAGCATGGAAGCGCGAGCGTTGACCGCAACGTGGCGGTCGAAGCTCTCTGCGGTGGTATCAAGGATTCCGGACTCTTCACAGTGCGCATGGCTGAGGATCAGTCCGTCGAGCGTGCCGTGGTCTCTCGACACTCTGTCGATGAGATCCTGCGCGCCTTGAGAGGACGACAGGTCGCACGGATAGTCACCGGAATCCAGATCGCTCGTGCAGACCGTCCAGCCATCGGAAACCAGTCGCGAAGTGATTCCGGCGGCAATGCTGTTGTCCCGGCCGGCGCCGGTGATGAGGACTGTCGACATGCCCTGATTCTAACGAACAGTGACCGACAGATTGCCCTCAGTTCAAGAAGAGGGCCTGGAACGCTTCGTATTCGAGCCCCCACGCGGTGATGTAAGCGATTGTCTGGTCGATCCGCCGCGTTCTGGGCGTCTGGAACGCGCTGGATCGACCAGAGAATTCCCTCGCGTCCGCCCTCGTCGGCCATTCTCGCTGGTGCGTGGTGGCGCGTGCGGCCGTGACGTGGTTGGTCACGCCGGTGGTGCGTGGTGGTGACCGTGGTCTTGACGCGGTGGCCCACGCCCCGTCAGACTGGAGTCCTGCATCTTACTGAATCGCGATTCAGTAACGGTCAGATCCCTTCTCTCCCGACGTTTTTCTGGAGGCTCCATGTTCATGGACATCACCTGGCAGGATCCGGTGACCGGCGCACACGGTTTTGTCGTCATCGACACCCTCGTGCGCGGCACCGCCTCGGGTGGGCTGCGCATGCGCAAGGGCTGCACCCTCGAGGAAGTGCGCGGGCTCGCCCAGGGCATGACCCGCAAGGAAGCCATCCACCTGCGGGAAGGCCGCAACTACGTCCCGGTCGGCGGTGCCAAGGGCGGCATCGACTTCGACCCGCGCGCTCCCGGTGCCAAGGACCTCCTCGAACGCTTCCTCGCCGACATCAACCCGATCATGCACGCATACTGGGCCCTCGGCGAAGACCTCGGAGTCCGCCAGGACGATATCGACGAGATCCTCGCCCGTCGCGAACTCGGTTCCGGCCTCTCCGCCGTCGACAAACTCGTCGGTGACCCAGCGGCCGTCCAAATCCGCGCGGATACGGCCTTCTCCACCGTTGTCGACGGCATCGCCCAAGATGAACTCGTCGGCGGACTCGGCGTGGCCACCTCGGTGATCGCCGCACTTGAAACCGCGGGACGCAAACCCAGCGATTCAACCGCCGTCATCCAAGGATTCGGCTCCATGGGCGGAGCCACCGCCCGCTACCTCGCCGAGGCGGGACTGTGCATCGTCGGCATCGCCGACGCCGACGGGTTCATCTCAAACCCGGACGGACTCGACGTCGAAACCCTGCTTGCCACCCGCGATCCCTTCGGAGGCATCGACCGTGCGGCACTGCGTCCCGAGGACCACGACGGCGATCGCGCCGGCTGGCTCGCCGCCGATGCCGACGTCCTCGTTCCCGCCGCCGTCAGCTACTCGATCACCGAAGATAACTGCGACGCGATCCGAGCCTCGCTCATCGTCGAAGCCGCGAACATGCCCGTCCTGCCCACAGCAGAAGAACGACTGCTGGCCCGCGGGGTCACCGTGGTCCCGGACTTCCTCGCGAACTCGGCGACGAACGCCTGGTGGTGGTGGGTGACATTCGGCGACGTCGACGGCAGCTGGGACGACAGTTATACCACCGTCACCACGACCCTGCGCGAACTCACCACTGAGGTGCTCGCCACCGCCCGTGACCAGAGCATCAGTCCGCGCGCGGCCGCACAGGCAAAGGTCGATGCGAACCTCGCCCGCCTGGCCGATCGCGCCGGAACTCCTGCCTCGGCGTCGGAGAGCTAGCGACATGGATGCGTTCTTCGATCCCGGCAGCGTCGCCGTCCTCGGAGCATCGAATGATTCCAGCAAATGGGGATTCTGGCTCGCTGCCGGAGCCCTGCGCGGAGCCGAGCGACGCCGTATCTATCTCATCAACGCGAAAGCCGCCTCGATCCAGGGCCAGCCGACCTTCGCCCAGCTGAGAGACCTGCCGGAGACCCCGGAGCTGCTCGTCATCTCCGTGCCCGGCCCCACCGTGGCGGGAGTCGTCGCCGAGGCTCTCGAACTCGGGGTGCGCGCCTTCCTCATCATCTCCGCCCGCGTCCCCGACGCCGACACATTGGCTGCGTCGATCCGCGAAGCCGGTGGCCGCCTCATCGGCCCGAACTCCTTGGGGCTCGTCGACTCGAGCAATGATCTGCTCCTGGCCTGGGGCAACTTCTCTCCCGGGTCCCTCGCCGTGGTCACCCAGAGCGGTCAGCTGGGCACTGAGATCGCGACACTGGCGGCCCGCAGCGGGCTCGGCATCTCCCGGTTCGCCTCGATCGGCGGACAGTCCGATGTCCGCGCCGCCGAAGTGCTCACCACCCTCGTCGACGACCCCGCCACCACCCAGGTCGCGCTCTACCTCGAATCCTTCACCGGCGGTGCCGCCCTCGTCTCAGCGCTCAAGGCCCTGCGTGCCGCCGGGAAGCCGACGATGATCCTGACCACCGGGGCATCAACGGCCGGTGCCCGCCTCGCGAGATCCCACACCGGATCGATGACCTCGGCCATGGACACTGTCGACGCCGCCTGCCGAGCCGCCGGAGCCATCCGCCTGACCACCCCCGGCCAGCTCGTCGAACTCGCCGGTTTCTTCGCCTCGACCTGGCTGCCGACCGGCCGGCGCATCGGTGTGCTCTCCGACTCCGGCGGGCAGGGAGCAATCGCTGCCGACACCGCCGAGAGCTGGGGACTCGACGTGCCCGAACTCAGCCCCGGCGCCACCGGACGCGTGAGCGAACTGCTTCCCGAGGCCGAGCACATCGACAACCCCATCGACCTCGACGGAGCAGGGGAGAAGAACCTCGACGCATACGCAGACCTCGCCGAGGCGCTGCTGGCCGATTCGGGCATCGACGCCGCCGTCGTATCCGGATACTTCGGCTGCTACGGCGAGGACGTCCCCGACCTCCTTGACCGAGAACTGTCCGTCGTCGACCGCTTCGGAGAGCTCGTCGCCGAGGCGAAGAAACCCGTCATCGTCCACTCGATGAGCGCATCCTCACCCGCCGTCACCCGACTCTGGGAACTCGGAATCCCCGCATACACCTCCATCGAGGCGGCCATGCGCGTACTCGCCCGAGCCGGCTTCTACGCCTCCCACTCCGGACGACTCGCCGAATCCTCCGAACTCAACGGGCCCGTCACCCCGTGGGGCACCGGATACGCAGCCGCCCGCGCCGTGATCGAGGAAGCCGGAGTTCCCGTCCCGGCCGCCGTGACCTTGGGCAGCGTGAGTCCGGGGGAGTCGCGTGAACCCGCCGAGGTGGTCCCGGCCTCCGGACTCAGACCGCCGTTTGCGCTCAAGGCCGGGTGGCCGACGCACAAGACGGAGGTCGGGGGCATCGTCCTGGGTCTGAACGATCTCACCGCGGTCGCAACGGCGTACGCGGACATGGTGAGCCGCCTCGGCGAGGGTGAGTACATCCTCGAGGAGATGGACACGCGCGAACACGTCGTCGAAATTCTGGTCGGAGGCCGACAGGACGAGAACTTCGGTCCGCTCGTCGTCGTAGCCGCCGGCGGGACGGAGACCGAGCTCTTCGCCGATACCTGGCTCGAACTCGCCCCTGTCACCCACGCCGAGGCGCTGGACATGATCTCGCGACTGAGCTGCTCGCGGCTGCTGACCGGATGGCGGGGCCGTCCCGCCGCCGATATCGACGGGCTCGCGGACGTCATCGTCGCCATCTCACGCCTCGTCGCCGGCAGCAACGACATCGCCGAGATCGAAATCAACCCAGTCCGCGTCGCCCCCGACGGTGGCCTGGCCGTCGACGCACTCGTCGTGACCACAGAGGCACCCACCCCGACCACAGAGAATCTGACCGCAGAGACTTCGACGAGCGAGGAATGAGAATGGAACAGACAGACATCACCGGCGGAGCACACCTGGCCCGCGCGCTCAAGGCCGAAGGGATCACCCGTGTCTTCGGGATCCCCGGCACCCACAACCTCGAGATCTTCGCGCAGCTGTCAGCCCACGGCATCGACATCGTATCACCCCGCCACGAACAGGGAGCCGGCTACATGGCCGACGGTGCCGCCCGCGTCAACGGTGACATCCAGGTCGTCGTCACCACCACCGGACCTGCTGCGCTCAACGCGCTGACCGCGCTGCTGCAGTCGTTCACCGATTCCATCCCCGTTCTCCTCATCACGCCGGGCATGCCGCTGACACATCCCGGGCGCGGCAACGGACTCCTCCACGAAGTCCGCAACCAATCCGCCGCGCTGTCGGCGGTACTGACCGAGGTCATGCGCGTCACGCGCCCCGGCGAGGTGGCACTGGCCGTCGGGCAGACACTGTCGGCCATGCGTTCGGGCCGGACCCGTCCGGCCGCCATCGAGATCCCGCTCGACCTCATCGAAGCCACCGGTCCCGGCCGCCTCCATCCGTCCCTGACCCGGGCCCTGCCCGGTCCGGAATCTTCCGAGGTCGATGCCGCCGCCGAGGCGATCGCCTCCTCCCGACGCCTGCTCATCATTGCCGGCGCCGGGGCACACGGGACAAGTGCCGACGGGGCGAGTGCCGGGGCAGAGATCGAGACGCTGTCCGAGTCACTCGGGGCGGGCATCATCCTGTCCTCGAACGCCAAAGGCCTCGTCGACGACCGCGCGGAATCGGTGATCGGTGCCGTCGGTGTCCTCGAACTGCTCCCGGAGCTCACGGGCGACGCCGATGCCGTCATCGCAATCGGTACGGAACTGGCGCCCAGCGACTTCTGGCCCGAACCCCTGCCGCTGCCCGACACAGTCGTACGCATCGACATCGACGAAGTGCAGATGCTCACGAACGCGGCCGTGACCCATCCGATCCTCGCCGAGGCGAAGGCTGCGACCGCGGCGCTGAACGAGCGAGTGGCCACGATGCGGGCGGAGTCTGCGACTGCCGCCGCACGGGACTGGAGGGCCGGCTGGAAGGACAGAGCCGCCTCGGCGATGGAATCCGAGGGGCGGCCGTGGGCCGAACTTTCGGCCGCACTCACAGCGTTCGCGGAATCAGACACCTCACCGCTCATCGTCGCGGCGGATTCGACGATGGCCTGCTACTACGGGGTGCAGACCGGGTGGAAGGCTCGCCCAGGCGACCGGTTCCTCTACCCGGCCGGGGCAGGAACGCTCGGCTACGGACTGCCCGCCGGGATCGGCGCGAAACTCGCGTGCCCCGATGCCAGAGTCGTCGCGGTCGAAGGCGACGGGGGATCGATGTTCACGATCGCCGAGCTCGCCGCGGCCGTGCAGGCAGGGGTGCGGCTGAGCCTCATCATCGTCGACAACGGCGGGTACGGGGAGATCCGCAATGAGATGGAAGACCGCGGGGACACACCGTCCGGGGTGAAGCTGACCGGGCCGGACTTCCCGGCGCTGGCACGGGCGATGGGGGCACGCGGGGTCCACGTCGACGGAGAGGATGCGCTGGTGGCGGCACTCACCGAGGCGGAGGCATCGACAGGCCCGACGCTCATCCACATCACCGAGGATTCCCGGGCCGGAGCGGACATGCTCGGCAGGTAGGGGTATTGGTCGGTGCGGATCTCACTGCCGCGGTCGGGTGCGATGGGGCACCCGACATCCACACATTTTTCGAAGGAGAACTGATGAGCTACACACCTTGGCCGCTGACCGACGAGCAGCACGACATCCTCGATCTGGTGCGCGGTTTCGCCGTGGACACGATCCGACCGGCCGGTCGCCGCGTCGACGAAGCCGACATCGAATCACCCGTCGACATCTTCGCAGCCGCGGCGAAAGTCGGGATCACCGACTTCATGATTCCCGAAGAGTTCGGCGGCGGCGGATTCACCGATGTCTTCACCCAATGCCTCGTCCAGGAGCAGCTGTGTTTCGGCGACCCGGGCATCGGGAACTTCGTGTGCTCGAACGGGTTCTTCGCCGATCCGATCCTCGCTTTGGGCACGCCGGAGCAGAAGGAGGAGTGGCTGCGCCCGCTGACCGGTGCCGGCCCGAAGATCACGGCACTGGCGACGACGGAGCCCGGCTCCGGGTCGGACTCGGCCTCGATCAGCACTCGTGCGAGCGCGGTTGAGGGAGGGTACGTGCTCAACGGTCAGAAGGCCTGGATCTCCAACGCCGGACACGCCGACTTCTACGTCGTCTTCGCCAAGACCGATCCTTCGCAGCGTTCGCGCGGGATCAGTGCTTTCCTGCTTCCTCGGGAGACGGAGGGGATGGAGTTCGGGACGCCGATGAAGAAGATGGGGCAGCGGGCCATCGTGTGTCGCGAGATCTTCTTCTCCGACGCATTCGTGCCCACGTCGGGCCGCCTCGGCGAGGAAGGGCAGGGTTTCTATGGACTCATGCGCACCTTCGACATCTCGCGGGTGGTGCTCGGTGCTGCGGCGCTCGGCACGGCACGGGCGGCCTTCGAGTATGCGCGTGACTACGCGCGGGAGCGCACGCAGTTCGGGGCCAAGATCATCGATCACCAGGCCGTGGCGTTCCGGCTGGCGGATATGTCCGCCCAGATCGATGCGGCGTGGCTGCAGGTGCTCAACGCGGCACGGATGCTCGACGCCGGTGATGCCGTGGATCGGCAGAAGGTGACGTCGACAGCGGCGATGGCGAAGCTGAACGCCTCGGAGACGGCGATGTTCTGCACCTGGGCGGCCGTGCAGACCCTCGGCGGATGGGGGTATTCGCGAGAGCACCCCGTCGAACAGTGGATGCGCGATGCCAAGCTCGAGGAGATTGAGGAGGGGACCTCGGACATCATGCGGCTGCTCATCTCTCGCAATCTCGGATGAGGGCACCCGTGTTCGTGCCGCTGAGTCCACCCGGTTCCCGCAATCTCGGGTGAGGTCACCTGGCGTCATATGGAATAGACCCGGCGGACCCCTTGTTGTCCGAGATGAGACCCTGGGATAGGGTCGAAATGAAGCCACCGTTTGGTGGACATCAAATCTCATCAGGAGGAATCTCATGGCTGAGCAGTACACACTTCCGGAACTGCCCTACGACTACTCCGCTCTTGAGCCGCATATCTCGGCTCGCATCATGGAGCTGCACCACGACAAGCACCACGCCACCTACGTCAAGGGCGCCAACACCGCCGCCCAGCAGCTGGCCGAAGCACGCGAATCAGGCAACCTCGCCAACGTGCCGAAGCTGACCCGCGACCTCGCGTTCAACCTGGGCGGTCACGTCAACCACTCGATCTTCTGGAACAACATGTCCCCGGACGGTGGAGACAAGCCGGTCGGTGAACTCGCCGCAGCCATCGATGACCAGTTCGGTTCCTTCGACAAGTTCCGCGAGCACTTCACCACCGCGGCCACCACGATCCAGGGCTCCGGCTGGGCCGTCCTCGTCTACGACCAGCTCGGCGGAAACCTCTTCATCGAGCAGCTCAAGGATCAGCAGTCCGACATCCAGCTCGGCGGCACCCCGGTGCTGCAGCTCGACATGTGGGAGCACGCCTTCTACCTCGACTACCAGAACGTCAAGCCTGACTACGTCAAGGCTTGGTGGAACATCGTGAACTGGGCCGACGCCGGCGCACGCTTCGACCGCGCAGTCGCTCAGACGAAGGGCCTCCTCCTCGGCTGACCCCCCTTCATTGCTACCTGACGGCGGCTCTGCAACCTCGCGCGAGGTTGCAGAGCCGCCGTCAGGTTGTTGGGGGAGTGCAAAACGGGCGCAGTAGGGCTGGCGGCAGCGGTTAGGGTGGACGAATGAGGGCACTTCTCAGACCATGGAAGTCCGATGACGCCGAGACACTGCGCGAGGTGTATCAGCAGGCCGATGCCGCCCTACTGAGCAACATTCCCGACGACCGCACGATCGACGGTGCTCGCGCATGGATCGAGACCATCACCGGCGCCGAGGCGGAAGGCAAGATCTGTGCCTTCGCCATCGTTGATCATGCCGATGGATCCGACCACCGCATTCTCGGTAACGTCATGGCCTCTGGGATCGAAAGCCGCCACTCGACTGCGTGGATCTCCTACTGGACTGCTGCCGAAGGGCGGGGTCAGGGGCTCACCTCGGCGGGACTGCGCAGCTTCGTCGATCACCTGCACGACGAACTCGGCATCTATCGCCTGGAACTCGGCTACCGAGTGAACAATCCGGCATCAGGAGCTGTCGCACGCAATGCCGGTTTCCTCGTCGAAGGCCACGAACGCCAGAAGCTGCTCTACGACGGCATCCGGTATGACACCGAAGTCTGCGCGAGGCTCACCGACGATCCTCGAACCGAAGGACCGCGGCTGCCGATCATCGCACGGCGGTGACTGCCGCCGGAGAACAGAACTTCCGCGCCGCGGCACCGCCAGAAGCACCTGACGGCGGCTCTGCAACCTGGCGCAAGGTTGCTGAGCCGCCGTCAGGTAGCAATTTGGGTGTTCTTTGAGTCACTGGATGTGAAGAGGCTCGCCGGGGGTCGCTAGACTGGCTGGCGGAGATCGCAGGGATCGTCACACCTCGCAGGGGCCATCACACAAGGAGTCACAGCATATGAGCATTCGCGTAGCCGTCATCGGAGCCAAGGGTCGGATGGGATCCCACGCCGTCGATGCGATCAACGACGCCGAAGGACTCGAACTCGTCGCAGCGCTCGGCAGCAACGACTCGCTGGAGACCCTGCTCGAGAAGAATGTCGACGTCGCCGTCGAACTCACCGTACCGAAATCCACCGAGGACAACGTCACCTTCCTGGTCGAACACGACATCGACACCGTCGTGGGCACCACCGGCTGGGACAACGACCGACTGGCCCGGCTCGAAGCCACTTTGAAGGACCACCCGAAGACCGCGGTGCTCATCGCCCCGAACTTCTCGATCGGTGCGGTCCTGGCCATGCGCTTCGCCGAGCTCGCCGCCCCGTACTTCGACTCCGCCGAGGTCGTCGAGACTCACCACACCCGCAAGCTCGACGCTCCCTCGGGTACCGCGAACCACACAGCCCAGCGCATCGCCGCCGCCCGCAACGCTGCCGGACTTCCAGCCGTTCCCGACTCCACGGAATCCGATCCGCTCGGCGCCAGGGGAGCGGTCATCGACGGCATCCACGTCCACGCGATCCGCCAGCAGGGCATGAACGCCCACGAGGAGATCCACTTCGGCTCCGACGGCGAAGCCCTGACCATCCGCACGGACTCACACTCCACCTCGGCGTTCATGCCGGGAATCGTCACCGCCGTGCGCTCGATCGCCGGATACACGGGGCTCATCCACGGCCTCGAGAATATGCTCGACCTCTGATGTCGAAGGCCAAGATCGGGGCGATCATCGTCTCCGTCGTCCTCGTCTTCTACTTCGTCCTCATGGGGCAGCGGGCCTGGATCCTCGTCCGCGAACCCGACGCCATCCCGCGCATCATGGGCATCGCCCTGTTCGTTCTGCCGCTCATCGGCGCCTGGACGCTCGTCGTCGAACTCATCTTCGGTGCCCGCACCGAGAAGCTCGCACGCATCCTCGGCGATGAGGGTGGACTGCCCGTCGATGATCTGCCCCGCACTCCGGGTGGAAAGATCATCCGCGAAGCCGCCGACGAGGAATTCGTAAAGTACCAGGCCGAGGCCGAGGCCGCGCCCGAGGATTGGCGCTCCTGGTTCCGCCTCTCCTGCGCCTACGACGCCAGCGGAGACCGCAAACGTGCCCGCGCCACGATGCGCAAGTCGATCAGCCTCTTCCGTGAAGGGGAGAAGCAGGGCGCCTAGATCCCGGCGACGCCGCACGGATGATGGCCTCGATCCCACCTTCGAAGGGTCCGCGCGGGTTGACGAACATCTTCCACAGCAGCGGAATCGCGATGAACGTCAGCGCGTGGACGGCGAATTCCGTGGTCTGCTCGGCCACCGTGCCGGGACCGTTCCACGGCTCGGCGACGAGGGCTAGCCGGGTGATCTCGAGCAGAACGACGTGCGCGGAGTACACGCTCAGCGGCATCGAGCCCGGTGCCGACAGGGGAGCGAGCACCCATGACCGACGGCCCAGAAGCTCCGCGGCGGCCTGGCAGGCGACGATCGTCATCACCGCGGTTCCGCCCGTGGAGAGCAGGTCGAACGGCGTGCCCGAATGCGGGCCGGCGATCGCCAACCACCACCACGAGGTCGCAGGAGTCACCCCATAGCTGCCGGTGAACAGGGCCGCGGTGAGATCCGTGCCCCACATCTGCGACACTTCGACGAGCGCGGCATCCCCGCCGAAGACGTTGAGCATCAGCCAGGAGACCCCGCGACCGGCGATGAAGAGCGAGAGTCCGCAGGCGAACAGGCCGAGCAGGTGCCGGCCGATGTCGAGCTTCGCCACGGCCATGCCGAGCAGAATATAGGACATCCACTGCAGCACCGGGTAGTAGCCGGTGAAGAAGAGATCGGTGAGCATCGTGCCCGGCGTCGCGAAGTCGAAGAAGCTCATCGGCAGATAGTTCGGTTCGAGACCGAACTCCGATCGCACCCACATCGACACCACGGGGGAGAGGAGCATCCAGACCCCTGCGATCGCGAACAGTGCCCCGACGCGCAGTCGCAGGAAGAACAGGGCGAGGGCGAACATGATCCCGTAGTTGACGAGAATGACCGCCAACAGGCCCGAGATCGATCCCAGGCACAAACCGATGAGCACAATGGCCGCCGCCCGGATGAGCACGCTCGGTGCGGCATCGCGCAGCCGTCCCCGGCCGTCAGGGGCCCCGTCGAGGCGGGAGCGCGTGGACAGCACCAGCGAGCAGCCGGCGAGGACCGCGAACAGCGCCGAGGCGCGACCGGCGAAGATCGCCGCCCACGTCGGCATTCCCGTGTCATCGGCGAGTGCGAAGATGTGCGTGACCATCATCGCCAGCAGTGCGATCCCGCGGGCGACGTCGAGCCCGATGAGCCGGCCCTCGGGGCTGAGTCGACGAACCGCCCTCGCCGAGGAGGCTGTGGAGTCTGCGTCGTGCGCTCGGTGGGGGTCCGCCGGGTGAGAGCTCATGGAACGATTCTCACATGACTTCGGCGCGTGTGCCGGCAGCCCGAACGCAGCTTTCGGCTTCCTCAGGATCCGACGGCGGCGATGAAGACCCAGCCGCGTCCGGGAGCGTAGGGCAGGTCATCAACCTCAATCTGGCTGAATCCTGCTTCCGACAGATTCTTCTTGAACACAGACTCTGAACCGAACGGCAGTGTTGACGTCGAAGCGATGCGTTCCTGAGCTCCCTATTGTCGGCCTGGTCGCGTCGAATTAGAGTGAACCGAAACTTGCGCAATGGGGGAGAACGCAACATGAGTTCATCGGTTGTACTGACCAGCGCACAGATCAACGAGGCGGGCCTTGGCGACTGGCGACAGCTGGCCGGGCCGATTCGCGCGCGCTTTCTCACCGCGACCTTCGCCGAGGCGTTGGAATTCGCAGGAGCTGTCGGAGAGGCAGCGCAATGGGCCGGCCTCACACCCGAGATCACCCTGACCGCCTCCAACGTCCTGGTCACTTTGAGCAGTGAAGACGAACGAGGGGTCACAGCCGACGACCTCGACCTCGCGCGCACCATCACCGATATTGCCGCCGAGGCGGGCCTGCGGGCCGAACCTGCGAGCTTGCAGCAGGTCGAATTCGCTCTCGATACAACTTCGAGCTCTCGAGTCGCCGGTTTCTATGCGGCCCTCCTCGACGCGGAATCCGACGAGATCCACACAAACGGAGGCCTCGTCGACCCGACCGGGCAGGTCAACACGGGACTGTGGTGGCAAGAGCCGCGGACAGACAGCCGGTTTCCGCTGCCGGAGACCGAGGTTCCGCAGCGCTGGCACCTCGACGTCTGGGTCGGCCACGACGAAGCCCAGAGTCGGATCGCCTCCGCGGTTGCCGGCGGCGGACGCCTCATCAGCGATGCCGCGGCACCGTCATACTGGGTGCTCGAAGACCCCGACGGGAATCGGGTCTGCATCTGCGCCCCGATGGTCGGCTGATTCCCACACAGATCGCAAAGCCGCCTGCGGACCGGGCGAGACCTCACAGCCGGGCGATGGTGTCCACATCCTCGCCGAACTCCCGGGCCGTCTCTTCGGACACGGTCGCCCTCGTCGCCCGCAGCGCATCGAGGTAATCGTCGGTCGAGAGCACCTCGGTGCGGGAAGCGATGTCGACCTGCCGCTGGCGCAGCGACGATGCCAACGCCTCCTGCGAAGCACGCCTGGCCGCATATTCGATATCTGCCGGGGTCAGCCCATCACTGGCATCGACGAGCACTTCGAGGTCGACACCGGTGATCGTGTGCTCAGGAATATAGCGCGACCAGATCGCCTCCCTGGCGGTGGCATCGGGCAGGCCGATGGGAATGACATAGTCGAAACGCCCATGCCGGAGGAACGCAGCATCGAGGGCGCGGACGAAGTTCGTCGCACAGATGAGCAGCCGACCCTCCCGGTCCCGGAACTGACCGACCTGCTTGAGCAGCTCGTTCGTCACCCCCTGCGTCGGAGACGGCGGCTCACCTCCGCGCTTCGATGCGATCTCCTCGACCTCGTCGATGAACACCACAGCATGCTCGAGCTCGTTGATCTGCTCGAATGTCGTCCGCAGACCCGCGGCCACACCACCGGGCTCCCCGGACAGACGTGAGGGGAACACCTCGACGAACGGCCAATCCAGACGCGACGCCACCGCCTTTGCGAACGTGGTCTTCCCCGTCCCCGGGGGTCCGAAGAGCATCACCGCCCGAGGCGGGACCACCCCGAAATGATCGGCGAGATCCGGTTCGGCCAGAGGCACGACGAGGCGGTCCTCGAGCATGTCCTTCTCCTCCTGCATCCCACTGACCCCATCCCAGAGATGGCGGGGCAGGATCCGTCCTCCGACCGCTTTGAGCCGGTCGAGTTCACGACGCTGGACGGGCAGGTGCCGTTCGACGTACTTCAACCCGGACCGGGCCTCGAATCCATTGGCCACCAGACCATCGCAAGCCGACGTTCCGGCGGGAACGAGCATCGACAGCTTGCCCAGGCCCAGCGGCATGAGGCGGCGTTCGAGCGCATCGAGCAGCCCCGCCTCGGCGCGGGTGCCCTGCTCCGGATCGGCACGTACGGCCTTTTGGACATGGAAGAACACGAGGACCCCCTGGCCATGGGCGGCACGGCCGACGGCAGCACCGACGATCTCCTCGTTGCGGACGGCGACGACAGCCTGATTGCGCTGGCAGGACGCGAGCACCTCGGAGAGCGGATAGAGGGGATGCGCGGGGGAGGGGATCGCCTCGGGGAGGGCCGGATCCGCAGTGTCGCCTGCGGCTGTCTCGAAGAGGCGGATGATTCCGTCGAGGTCGTCATCGTGGAAATCGCGGATGCGGGTGCGGGTCATCGAAAACTCCTCTGTTTCGGTGGCGGGCAGGGTCCAAGCGTAGACGATTCCCACCCTCCGTCCGTGATCTGTCTCTCACCATCCGCGCTCTGCTGCGTGCCCACGGACGGCACGGCCGCCTCGGCGAGGCACTGGCGAGGCGAACGACACCCGCAACGCGGGTGGACCACTGCACTGATGAGAGGAGGTGGGCGGTATCCTGGATCTATGGCGATTCTCGGTGACCAGGCAGCAGCGACTGCCATTGACGCGTTCGGTTCCGTCGGCACTGCAATGGTGACCCCATTCAAGCGCGACGGCAGCATCGACTATGCGTCCGTGGAGAAGGTGGCGAACCACCTCGTCGAGCTCGGAAACGACATGCTCGTCGTCTCCGGCACCACCGGCGAATCTCCGACGACGACCGACGACGAGAAGATCGAACTCCTCCGCGTCGTCCGCGGTGTCATCGGCAAGCGGGCGAAGATCGTCGCCGGCACCGGCAACAACGTCACCGCGCACACCATTGACCTCTCCCGCCGATCGGCCGATGCGGGAGCCGACGGGATCCTGCTCGTCACCCCGTACTACTCGAAGCCGACCCAGCCGGCGATCGAAGCCCATATGCGCGCGGCAGCCGACTCCACCGACCTGCCGGTCATGCTCTATGACATTCCCGGTCGGGCTGGTGCGCCGATCATCACGGATACCCTGCTGCGGCTGTCCGACCACCCGAACATCCTCGCGGTCAAGGACGCCAAGGGCGATCTCTTCGCCTCCTCGTTCGTGATGAACAATTCCTCGCTCGTGTACTACTCCGGCGAAGATGCCCTCAATCTGCCGCTGCTGTCCCTCGGGGCACTCGGACTCGTGTCGGTGGCCGGGCACGTCTGCTCGGACCGGTTCGCCGCCATGGTGGCCGCAGTGGCGAACAACGACCTGGACTCCGCGCGCACCCTTTCCCGCGACACCGCGGACGTGGTGGATGCGCTCATGAACCATATGCCGGGAGTGATCTCGGCGAAGGCCGCTCTGCAGGCCCAAGGAATACTCGACAACCGCGACGTGCGTATGCCGCTGCTCCCAGCTGATGAGGAGCAGATGGCGTTCGTCGCCGCCCAATTGACCAGGAGTGGCTACCTCAGTGAATAATGCATTGACCCAAGAACTGTCCCGCCCGCCGAAGATGGACAAAGAAGCCGTCCGCATCGTCGCGCTCGGCGGGCTCGGCGAAGTCGGCCGCAATATGACCGTCTTCGAATACCACGGCAAGCTCCTCATCGTCGACTGCGGTGTGCTCTTCCCCGAAGAGGACCAGCCCGGCGTCGATCTCATCCTCCCCGATTTCTCCTACCTCGACGACCGCCTCGATGACATCATCGGCCTCGTCCTGACCCACGGCCACGAAGACCATATCGGCGCCGTGCCCTACCTGCTGCGCCGCAAGGGCGACATCCCGATCCTCGGTTCGCAGCTGACGATCGCGCTCATCGAAGCCAAGCTCAAGGAACACCGGATCAAGCCCATCACCCGTGTGGTGAAGGAAGACGACGTCGACCAGCTCGGTCCCTTCGACCTCGAGTTCGTCGCCGTCAACCACTCGATCCCCGACGCCCTGGCCGTGTTCATCCGCACGGGCGCCGGCAACATCCTCCACACCGGCGACTTCAAGATGGATCAGCTGCCGCTCGACGGCCGCATCACCGATCTGCGCGCCTTCGCCCGCCTCGGCGAAGAGGGCGTGGACCTGTTCATGACGGACTCGACGAACGCTGAGGTCCCCGGCTTCACCGCACTGGAGAAGGACATCGGGCCGGTGCTCGAGAACCTCTTCGGCACCGCCGAACGCCGCATCATCGTCGCCTCCTTCTCCTCCCACGTCCACCGTGTGCAGCAGGTCCTCAACGCGGCTACGGCGCATGGTCGCAAGGTGGCCCTCGTCGGCCGCTCCATGGTGCGCAATATGAAGATCGCCGAAGACCTCGGCTACCTCGAGGTGCCTGCCGGAACGCTCATCGACATCAAGAAGGTCGACGACTTCCCCGAGGATCAGATCGTCCTCATGTGCACCGGCTCGCAGGGAGAGCCGATGGCCGCCCTGTCGCGGATGGCCAACCGCAGCCACCGCGTCGACGTCGGCGACGGCGACACCGTCATCCTCGCCTCCTCGCTCATCCCCGGCAACGAGAACTCCGTGTTCAAGGTCATCAACGGCCTCATGAAGCTCGGTGCCCGCGTGATCTCGAAGGCCGATGCGAAGATCCACGTCTCCGGCCACGCCTCCGGCGGCGAGCTGCTCTACTGCTACAACATCGTCAAGCCCCGCGGCGTCATGCCCGTCCACGGCGAATGGCGTCACCTGCTGGCCAACGCCCGCCATGCCGAGGCGACCGGGGTCGATCCGAACAACATCGTGCTCGCCGATGACGGCTGGGTCGTCGACCTCAAGGACGGCCACGCCGAGGTCGTCGGCGCCGTCGACTGCAACTACGTCTTCGTGGACGGATCCTCGGTCGGTGAGATCACCGAGGCGGACCTCAAGGATCGTCTCGTCCTGTCCGGTGAGGGCTTCGTGACGATCTTCATGGCTGTGAACTCGCAGACCAAGTCGCTCATCGCCGGGCCCGAGATCCACGCCCGCGGTGTGGCCGAGTCCGACGACGTCTTCGACTCGATCATGCCGAAGGTCCAGAAGGCCGTCGAGGATGCTCTGCGTGACGGCACCACCGATCAGTACCAGCTCCAGCAGGTGGTGCGCCGCACCATCGGCCGTTGGGTGTCCTCGAAGCTGCGCCGCAAGCCGATGATCGTCCCGATGGTCGTCATCGTCTGAGGCTGACTCGAACGAACGCCCGCAGGTGCCTTATGCCCTGCGGGCGTTGTCGTCCTCGGCGTAGTCCGTTGCCTGTGGCCCGACCCTTGCCCGCGAGTCCGATGCTAGCGCCGCCGCTCGTCGGCGCCAGCCGATGGTCGAGGTTGACGGCGGAGTCGAGGTCATCGGACCGGATGGTGCCGTCCCCGTTACCACGCTGTTCGGCGACAACGACGAACTCATCGTCTACCAGCAAATGTGGTACGACGGTGCGCCCCACCAGGGAAAGTGCGAGGGATGCACGACCGCGGCCTGGCAGCCCGACGACTCCGTCTACCTCGCTGCCCGCGGGGTCTCCTTCGCGATCCTCACGGTAGGCGAGTGGTCGGAGGTCGAGCGTATCGTCGACTTCATGGGCTATCGCGCACCGTGGTACTCCGTCCGTGGCCTCGACGTACCCATCGGCGGTGCGATGGGCAACCTCCAGTGCTACCTGCGCCGAGGCGACCGAGTGTTCCTCACGTACTCGACCACTGGCCGCGGCATCGAGGGTGAGGCCGTTCCTCGGGCTCCTTGACATCACACCCTACGGTCGCCGAGAGGGATGGGAGGAGGTCCCCGAGAGGTGGCCCGATCCGATCGATGCCGGAGCTCCGGTGGGTGGCCATGGGGCGCCGATCTCTTGGTGCTGGCGTACCACCGTCGATGGCGTGCCGGGCGGGGGACCGACGAGCCGGCCGGTTCCACAGTGGACGAGAGAGGGCGCTACCGCGTCGACGACGCTCGGCCGAGAAGGATCCTGTCACTGAGACAGCCGTGACCACAAGGGACTGAGAGCTTTCAGGGGAGAGCCGTCGGGCGCGAGCGGTGGGCTCCGGTTCGTCATCGTCGATGTCACAGCCGGAGCCTGCCTCAAGACCCGGCAGCGTCTCGTTGGGTGACCGGCGGCTCATGACCACGACGACGATCGCATTGAGGAAGACGAGTCATAACTGATTCTTTGCCCCAGTTGAGCACAGAACATGTAGTCACTAGCTGTGTCAGAAATGAAGGGGAGCTCCTGCGTTCGTCGTTCAGATTTGCATGACCAAGCGATAGAAGTACCTATCTGACTTGGTGGACTGAGACCACGGCGATACACGTGTGAACGACAAGATACGATGCCGGTATGTTTGTTGGATTTCACGACCAAGTCGACTTTCGGCCGGGTGGACGACGATGAAGTCGCTATTGGCAAAGATCCGTAGGTGCGCTTCTACCAAGTGGTGGCTGGGACCCGTCGCAATGTTCTTGTCACTGGTTGCACTCGTCGCTGCAGCTGGCTTTTTGGGTGATCCTGATGACCTCCCACCAGTGACCTTCTGGAGCGTAGCGAGTGCAATCGCGGTCTTGTTCGTAATAGGTGTATTCGCGCTTGCAACTTACGTTGATATGCAGCGAAAACGGGATGAAGACTACTTGGTGGTGAGAGTCGGTCAGATCGGATTTGGCGTATGGGTGGTCGCCACAGGCATTGCGGCGCTGGCAGGGTGGGGCGCCTTTCAAACCGGGGTAAGTTCCGCCTCGGTGTTGGTCGCAGCCTTTTCAGTTGCATTTCTGCTTATCGGTGTAAGCATGGCTGGAGCTCCGAAACGCAATTCTGAGCTGAGGTTTCTCCAATTGCTCAAACGCGTTGCAAACTGGCAACTCCTGGCCGGGAGCGCAGTCATTGCAGTGATCTATGTGCAACCTGCGCAAGGGGAGTCCTTCTTCGAACGTAATGGAGAAAATTTTGGACTGGCGATCGTCGAACTCTTCCTTTGGGTAGTCGGTGCAGGCCTCATGACAGTTTTATTGGAACCGCTCAAGTTCAAACGTGAGTCGGCCCAAGATTCTGGTGAGATAACAGATGCGGAGCGTGGACAAACTGCCTCTTAGTCGAGTGAGATGACCGCGCTATTGAGTCTCCTGCGCCGGGATGGCCGGTCAGTACTGAGCTACCCGATCCAGGATAGTTCTTCTGTCGGTGGAACTACCTCGATTTCACTCCGGTTTTCGTGATGGATCCACCCACCCGAGACGTCATCCGAGGGACGAGGTGCTCAGGCCCGGTGGGTGGGTTCCGGCTCGTCATCGTCGATGTCAGAGCCGGCGGCTGCCTCTAGGCCGGGCAGCGGCTTGCCTGGAGACCTGCGGATCATCACCACGACGACGGCCAGGCCGATGATGAGCGCGGTGAGCACGACGGTGCCCGCGTTGAAGCCCAGACCGTTGAGCCCGATGAATGCCAGGGCGCCCGCGGCCAGTGAATACACGAGCATCGGTATCGAGGTCCGACGAATGAGCTCGCCTTCGCGACCGACGAGTCCGACCGTCGCCGAGGCGGCCACGACGTTGTGCACGGCGACCATATTGCCCGCGGCCCCGCCGACCGCCTGTGCCGCGACCACGGTCTCGGGGCTGGCTGCGCCGATGGCCGTACCGGTGGAGAACTGGAACTGCGAGAACATGACGTTCGAGACCGTGTTCGATCCAGCGACGAATGCGCCCAATGCGCCGATGAACGGAGCGAGCAGCGGCCAAGCATCGCCGACGGAACTCGCGGCCGCCTCGGCGAGGGTGACCGGCATCGAATCCAGGCCGGCACCGTTGTAGTCGGCACCGGAGTTGATGAATACGCGCACCAGAGGCAGGGAACACAGCAGGGCCACGGCCGCGCCCGCGATCTGCGCACCGGCGATCTGCCACGAGCCTGCGATCTGCTTCTTCGTCATCCGGTGGATGAAGTACGTCAGCCCGCAGGCGAGAACGAAGATCGCGCCGGGCGACCACAGCAGATCCATGTTCTGGCTGATCGGGGTGCCGAAGATGTTGTCGATCTTGATCACGGCCGGACCGTTGAGGAACTCGCTGATCGCGGTCACATTGCGCGTGATGAGCAGCAGCGCGACGACGATGAGATACGGCGACCAAGCGCGGACCAGCGACATCTTTCTCTGCAGCTGCGCCTTCTCCTTGTTCGGATCGACGGTGCCCATCCAGAACGACGGCCACTTCTCACGCGGGGCGAAGTCCCAGGTCTTCTTCGGCATGAGGAAGCCCATCCGCGAGGTCGTCACGACGATGCCCAGGCCGATGAGCCCGCCGAGCAGCGACGGGAACTCGGGGCCGAGGACGTTGGCCACGATGAGGTAGGGAACGATCATCGCCAGAGCCGAATAGATCGCGAACGGAGCGACGGCCAGACCGTCGGCGAAGCGACGGTTGGCTCCGAAGAATCCGGTCATCAGGCACGACAGCAGCAACGGAATGAGGATGCCGCAGCAGGCGTGGATGAGTGCGACCTGGGTCGCGGTGTGGGCGACGAATTCGGCTTGATCGAGGCCGAGCTGACCGGCGCGCTCGGCGACGTCGGTCGACATCGAGCCGTCCTCCTGCGCCAGCCCGGAACCGATGCCCAGGACCATCGGAGTGCCCACGGCGCCGAAGCTCACCGGCGTCGACTGGATGATGAGACCGGCGAGGACTGCGGCGATCGCGGGGAATCCGAGGGCGAGCATGAGTGGAGCGACGACGGCGGCTGGGGTGCCGAAACCGGCTGCCCCCTCGATGAAGGAACCGAAGAGCCAGGCGACGATGATGACCTGCACGCGTCGATCCGGAGAGATCGCGATGAAGCCGGAGCGGATCGTCTCGATCGCCCCGGACCGAGTGATCGTGGCCAGCAGCAGAAGCGCACCGAAGACGATCCACAGCAGGCCGATCGCAACGAGGAGGCCCTGGACGACCGAGGCACCGATCGTCACCCACTCGATCTTCCACGCGAAGTTCGCTACGAGCGCGGCGGCGATCAGACCGACGGGCATTGCGTATTTGGCCGGCCAGCGGAAGCCGATGAGAAGAATTCCCGCCAACAGGATGGGGGAGAGTGCCAGTAGAGCTGCAACAGCGAGGTTGTCCACCGTGAGTCCGATCCGCGGCGTCTTTGCCGCATCGGCGAGTCCATGAGAGATGTTCCCCCTCATCGTCCCCAGCCCATCGGCCAGAGTCAATGATCACACCGTCTCGAATGCAGGATATGGTTTGACGAGACGTGCATCACCTCATAGTCTTTCGTTGTGTGAACATACATTTTCACAATGTGAAAGTTTCGCCGGCAAAACCCCGTTGACCAGCGAACATATCGCATCACCAGATGTGGACAAGAACGCAGCACCGATGTGCTGACAAAGGAGAACCAGCGATGACCGCTCAAATCGATAACCTGGACATCCCCGCCGGGATGGAGATCACCGGTGAGCTGCCGGACGGGGCTGAGAAGGTACTGACCCCGAAGGCGCTTGAGCTCATCGTCGACCTGCACCGGAAGTTCAACGGTGAGCGCCTCGAACGCCTCAAGGTTCGCAAGGAACGCCAGGCCGAGATCGCCGCAGGCAAGGACCTCGACTTCCTCGAAGAGACCGCTGAGATCCGCAATGATCCATCCTGGCAGGTCGCAGCCCCGGCCCCGGGCCTCGAAGACCGTCGAGTCGAGGTCACCGGCCCGACATACAAGAAGATGACGATCAACGCGCTCAACTCTGGTGCGAAGGTGTGGCTGGCCGACCAGGAAGATGCGAACACCCCGCAGTGGGACTCGGTCATCGAAGGCCAGATCAACCTGCTCGATTCGCTCAACCGCGAGATCGACTTCACCTCGCCCGAAGGCAAGGAATACAAGCTCGCTCCCGATGACCAGCTGCCGACCATCGTCGTGCGCCCCCGCGGCTGGCACATGCCGGAGAAGCACATCCTCATCGACGGTGAGGAGACCTCCGGTTCGCTCGTCGACTTCGCGCTCTACTTCGCCACCGCCGGTCAGATCCAGATCGAGAAGGGCCGCGGCCCCTACTTCTACCTCGCGAAGATGGAGTCCCACCTCGAGGCCCGCCTGTGGAACCAGGTCTTCGAAACAGCCGAGGACGCCTTCGGCCTGACCCGCGGAACCATCCGCGCCACCGTGCTCATCGAGACCTACACCGCGGCCTTCGAGATGGAAGAGATCCTCTACGAACTGCGCGAGCACTCTGCCGGACTCAACGCGGGCCGCTGGGACTACATCTTCTCCGTGATCAAGAACTTCCGCTCCCGCGGCTCAGAGTTCCTGCTGCCGGACCGTTCGGACGTGACGATGACGGTGCCCTTCATGCGTGCCTACACCGAACTGCTCGTGCGCACCTGCCATAAGCGCGGGGCACATGCCATCGGCGGCATGTCCGCCTTCGTCCCCTCGAAGGACGAGGCCGAGAACAAGGCCGCCTTCGACAAGGTCCGCGAGGACAAGTCGCGTGAGGCCTCCAACGGCTTCGACGGCTCCTGGGTCGCTCACCCCGGAATGGTCGCCCTGTGCAAGGAGGTCTTCACCGAGACCCTCGGCGACAATCCGAACCAGATCGACAACAAGCGCGAGGACGTCAGCGTCACCGCCGCCGACCTCCTCGATGTGAAGTCGACGCCGGGTTCGATGACCGAGGCGGGCCTGCGCACCAACGTGTCCGTCGGCATCCAGTACCTGCGTGCCTGGCTCGAGGGCAATGGCGCGGTCGCCATCAACGGACTCATGGAAGATGCCGCGACCGCTGAGATCTCCCGTTCCCAGGTGTGGCAGTGGCTGGACGCCGGAATCACCCTGGACTCCGGTGAGAAGGTGACGAAGGAGCTCGTCGAGCGCATCGTCGCCGAGGAGGTCGCCAAGCTGCCCGGTGACGACGCAGGTTGGCAGGACGCCACCGACACGTTCGTCTCGGTCGCCCTCGATCCCGATTACGTCGACTTCCTCACCCTGCCGGCCTACGCCCGCATGCCGTGATCCGACCGTCGTGACCGACCACGGCTGTCGCGCGTGCCCTGATCGGGCCACTCGGATCCACAGCCGGTGAGTCACCGGACGCCCTCGAAATCTGTGCCTGAGGCACCGATTTCGGGGGCGTTCTTCGCTAAGCTCGACGTACACATGCGCGCAGCGCCCGAGACCGCACGAACAGAGGTGGGGATGAGCCTGACCACAGACGAACTGCCCCGACTGGCCAGTCCCAGCAGCATCGCCGAACTCTCCGAGCTCATGGCCCGCGCCCACGCCGAGAACCGGACTGTCGCCGTGTTCGGCGGCGGCACCGCCTTCGACGATCATCCGCCGGTGTCCACTCCCGGACTGCTCATCGACCTGACCTCGATCGCCGAGGTGGCCGACCTCTCCGGTGCGGGCGACACCATCCGTGCCGGTGCCGGAGCCCGGATCAGCGCACTGAACAGGTTCACCGCCGAGTCCGGGCAGGAGATCCTCGCCGATCTTCCGCGTGACCGCATCGAAGCCGGGGCCACCCTCGGCGGGATGATCGCCACCGCGGCCATCGGACCCCGCCACCTGCGCCGTCCGCGGCTGGCGGAGACGGTGCTGTCCGTGACGACCGTCGCCGCCGACGGGACCATTGCCCGCACGGCTGATGGACTCCACCCGGAACTGGGCGGTCGGGATCTCCCCGGGCTCGTCGCAGGGTCCTGGGGGACCCGAGCGATCATCGCCGAGGCCGAGATCCGGCTGACGAACAGACCCGAAGCGCAGAGATTCGTGTGGATTCCCGGCGCCGAGGCGGCCGCCGACCTGCTGATCGCCCGCCGTGTTCCCGACGCGGTCGTCATCGAACGCCCACCAGGTTCACCTGCGGCGACAATCGTCGAACTCGAAGGCGATGAGGACGAGGCAGCGGGTGAACTCGATCAGCTCGTCGACCGGATTCCCGGGGCGACTGTCTGTGGGGAGCCGGAATGGTGGGGGCGTCGAGCGCGGCTGGCCGCGACCATCGGGGTGTCCGCGGCACCGAGTTCCATTCCGACTCTCATCACAGCTGTCGACCGGTTGGAGACGACGATCGGCTATCCGCTGCAGCTGCGGGGCGGTGCCGCCGGGCATTTCGAACTGGGCATCGGCGCCCCGGAATCCGAACCGGGAGTGGCCACCCGTGTGGTGCTCGAGCATCTGCGCAGCTTCGGTCTGCATAGGATCGCCGCGCGGTTGGTCCATGCGCCGGCACCGGTCTGGGATGAGGTCGACGCGTGGGGGCCGCAGCCGGGGCGACAGGGTCTGCGCGAGCTCAAGTCACTCGTCGACCCGCGAGGAATCCTGGCCCCGGGCCGCGGCATCGCCGGCATCTGACCTCACTTCACCAACAGCACCGGGCACTCGGCTTCGAGGATCACCTGTTGAGCACTCGATCCGAGCAGCAGCTTGACCACGGGCGAGCGGCGTTTGGCCGCCATGACGATGAGTCGTGCTTGAAGGTCTGTCGCCAGGCCGAGGATCTGCTCCGCCAGATCGGGGCCGGCACGGTGGACGGCATACTCGAGCCCCGCCTCGGCGAGGGAGGCACCCAACCGGGTGCACTCGGCCAGGGGAGACGTCGAGGGTGCCGTCGTCGTATCCGTGCCGAACACGACCGCCTGCAGCGCAGCGTCCTCACGGCGGGCCGCGGCGATCGCCTGCTCGAGCACCTCGTCCGAGGCATCGGGTCGCAGCGCCAGGACCACGGTCGCCGACGCCGAGTCGATGCCCGGTGAGGCAGTGACCTGCAGGGATGGGGCAGGAAAGCGGGACTGTGGGGTCGAATAGAGATCAGTCATCGTCGACCCGCTCAGCCGATTCCGATGACGCCGACGGCCACACCGACCGCGAGCATGACGAGAGCGACGATGAGGGCCCGCCACAGCACCTTCTTGTGGTGGTCGCCGAGCTCGACGCCGGACAGCGACACGAGCAGCAGGATCGCGGGCACCAGCGGTGACTGCATATGCACGGGCTGGCCGGTGATCGAGGCGCGGGCCATATCGGCGGAGGAGATGCCGAAGTGGGAGGCGGTCTCGGCGAGCACGGGCAGGATGCCGAAGTAGAAGGCGTCGTTGCTCATGAAGAACGTCATCGGGATCGACAGCAGACCGGTGATCACGGCCATATAGGGTCCCATCGAGGTCGGGATCACCTCGACGAGCCATTCGGCCATGGCATCGACCATTCCGGTGCCGGACATGATGCCGGTGAGCACGCCGGCGGCCATGACCATGGCGACGACGGAGATGATCGCGGTGGCGTGGGAGGCGAGCTCCTCCTGCTGGTCCTTCATCTTCGGGAAGTTGACCATGAGTGCGATGACGGTGCCGATCATGAACAGGTACGGAAGCGGCAGGATGTCGATGATGAGAAGGACCATCACGGCCACGGTCAGGCCCAGGTTGAACCAGAACAGCTTCGGCCGCAGGGTCGCTCGGTTCGGGTCGAGTGCGGTGTTCGCCAGGCCCGACCCCGAACCGCCGGTCGCGGTCGCGTCGTCCGCGGATGCGGAGCCCGCCTCGGCGGGGGTGTCGTCATTCGCCGAGGCGGCGCCCGAGCCTGTGCTCCCCTGACCTGAGGTCGTCGCCCCGTTGCCGGCAGCGGTTCCGGCGGTCGCACCGTGTGCCGAGGAGCCGGCGACGGCACCGACGAGGTCCTTGCGACGGTGTGAGCCGCGGTCTTCGACCCAGGTGACGCCGTTCTTGGACAGGCGGCGGCGCTCGGAGAGGCCGAGCAGGTAGGCGAAGAGCAGGCACACGAGCAGACCCGCGATCAGGGAGGGCACCATCGGAGCGAAGATTTCGTTCGCGTCGATCTGCAGCGCCGAGGAGGCCCGTGCCGTCGGGCCGCCCCAGGGCACGATGTTGAGGGTGCCGTTGATGAGGCCGGCCACGCAGGTGAGCACCACCGGCGACATCTCGAGGCGTTGGTAGATCGGCAGCATGGCGGCGGTGACGACGATGAACGTCGTCGATCCGTCGCCGTCCAGCGACACTGCGCCGGTCAGCAGCGCGGTGCCCAGGACGACCTTGACGGGGTCGTTGCCGGCGATCTTGAGGATGAACTCGACGAGCTTGTCGAAGAGGCCGACGTCGATCATGATGCCGAAGTAGATGATGGCGAAGAGCAGCAGCGCTGCCGTCGACGACATCGAGGCGATCGCATCCATGACCATGTCCCCGATGCCCAGGCCGGCCCCTGTGAAGAGGCCGAAGATCGTGGGCACGAGGATGAGGGCGAGGATCGGCGAGAGTCGCTTGGTCATGATCAGCGTCATGAAGACGAGGATCATGGCAAAACCGAGAATGACAAGCACGAGCTTCTCCTTCGAAGGCGAATGTGAGGCTCGAAACACCGTAGGGCCCAGATCACGTGCCGCGCGCGTTTGTGTGCACTGATGGCGTTTAGATCGTTGAGCGCCTTTTGCGCATTTCGCTCAACCGTAGCTACGCTGAGTGCGTGCCCCGGCCCCACCGTTCGTTCTCCCGTCGTGTGCTGATCTCTCAGCTCGCGCTCGTCATCGTGATCCTTGCCCTGGTCACCGGCGTGTTCGCGTGGATCGGGGCGCGCACCGTCACCGAGGTGACCGAAACCGAAGCGCTGTCCACTGCCCGCACGCTGGCGATCGACCCGGATGTCCGGGCCGCTGCGACCGCGGCCTCGGCCGAGCACGCCGACGAACCCGATGAGCAGCTGGTGTCCTCGATGCTGGAGATCACCGATGATCTGCGCGACCGGTCGGGCATCAGCTTCGCCGTCATCACCGATGATCGCGGCATCCGACTCACCCACCCCGACCGGTCGAAGATCGGGCACAGGGTCTCGACCTCCCCGGAGGAGGCACTGGCAGGACGCGAGAACGTCTCCCACGAATCCGGAACCCTGGGGGAGACGGTGCGGGCGAAGGTGCCGATCTATTCGAGCGAGGACGGCAAGACCGTCGTCGGTGAGGTCTCGGTGGGCATCTACGCCTCGGTGCTCGACGCCGATGTCCGCCGCGAACTCATCCTGCTCGGCACCGTGGCCGTGCTGGCCCTGGCCCTCGGCGGGGTCGTGTCGGTCATGCTCGGGCGCAGGCTGCGTCGGGAGACGCTCGGCGTCGGTCCCGAAGAGCTCGCCGAGATGGCCCGCGACCAAGGAGCCGTGCTGCACGGACTCGACGACGGGGTGCTCGGCTTCGATGCGAGCGGGTCCCTGACACTGAGCAACTCGAACGCGAAGGAGCTTCTCGGGACCGTTCCCGACAACACGGCTGCGGCCGTGTCCGACGGGAGGAACAGAACCGCCTCGGCGAAGGACGGAGACCAGGTCAACGACACGGTCGACGACAGCGGAGGCACCTCGGTGAAGAAGCTCGACGGCTCTGAGCCGATCGACGTCCCTGACGAGATCACATCGATGATGGCCGACGCCCCGGATGAAGGTGCCCTGCGGCGGCGGATCACGATCGGAGACCGGATCCTCCTGGCCACAGCGGTGCGCGTGCAGCGCGACGGAGTCTCCGTCGGCGGGGTCGTGACCCTGCGCGACGAGACGCAGATGCTGACCATGGCGCGCCAACTCGAATCCGTCACCGCCATGGCCCGGGCCCTGCGCACCCAACGTCACGAATTCGCCAACCGGCTGCACACCGTGCTCGGCCTCGTCGACACCGGCGCGACCGACGAGGCCCACGCCTACCTGTCCGCGATCCTCGGCACCGGGCCGATCACCACCCCGGTCGAGGACATCGATCTCATCTCCGATCCGTACCTGCGCGCCGTTCTAGAGGCGAAGGGGACGACCGCCGCCGAGGCGGGGGTGAGCTTGGCCGTGGCCCCTGACTCCCTGGCCGTGGGGACGGTCCGCGACCCGGAAGCGGTCACGCTCATCCTCGGCAACCTCATCGACAATGCGGTGCGGGCGGCCGTCGCGGGACAGCGGTCAGGCCGACGTTTCTCCGAGACCGGCGGCCGGGTCGAGGTGCAGGTGCTCAGCTCCGGGACGGAACTCCACGCGGTCGTCACGGATACCGGGGACGGGATCGACGACGAACTGGAGGAGAAGATCTTCGACGAGGGATTCTCGACGGCCGCCTCGGCGCAGGATTTCGGGATCGGCCTGACCACGGGAACCGGCACCGGGGACGGCCACGGACTCGGCATCGGACTCGCGCTCAGCCGCAGGGTCGCGGAGAGAGGCGGGGGAGCGGTGTGGCTCATCGACGGCCACGATCCCGAACTCGGCGGGGCGAGCTTCGGCATGCGACTGCCCGATGCCCTCGACGAACCGGCGGGGGATGACCCTGATGCAGCCGCCGACGACGACGGCTCTGCAGCGGTGTGCGAACGAGGTGCGGCAGCCGACGAAGACTTCGGAACGAATGAGGAGAGATGATGGTCAACGTTCTCGTGCTCGATGACGACTTCTTCGTCGGGCAGATCCATGCCCGCTATGTCGACGAGGTTCCCGGTTTCACGGCGCTCGAACCCGTCCGCGACCTCCGAACTGCACGCGAAGTCATCGCCGAGAACGACGTGGAGCTGCTCCTCGTGGACTATGTGCTGCCCGAGGGCACCGGGGTCGAACTCATCCGCGAGACCGATATCGATGCGATCGTGCTCTCGGCGGTCACGGATCCGCAGGTGGTCCGCTCATCGCTGCGGGCAGGGGCGATGACGTACATCGTCAAACCCTTCGCCGCCGAGGTGCTGCAGAACTTCCTGCGTCGCTACGCTCGGTTCCGTCGCTACTGGGAGCGGGAGAAGGTCGGACAGGCCGATCTGGAGAGGCAGTTGCGCAACCTCCACGTTGCCGCGGCTGTCGGCGGGACCGGGGCGAGCCCGGCCGGATCGTCGACGACGACCCGGATCCTCACCGCGCTCGAAGAGGCGAGCGGTCCGATGACGGCCCTCGAAGTCGCCGAGGCGGTCGGGGCTTCCCGTGCGACCGCGCAGCGGCATCTGGCGAAGCTCGCCGAAGCCCGCACGATCACGGTGTCCCTGCAGTACGGCAACACCGGCCGCCCCGAACACCTCTACGCCACCCGCTGAGCGGGCACGTGCGCCAACTGCGCCCCGTGTTCTTGTCGCAGTTCGGTGAAACTGCAGCAGCTCGGTCCAGGGGCCAAGCTGCTGCAGTCTCACCGAGCCGAAAGTTCAGAGCGTTCGTGCCGGACAGCCCCGTCACCGTCGTTCGGCTGTTCCGTCGTTACCGAGCAGATCGAGTTCGCGCGGGAGTTGGCGCATCCGCAGCAGCCGCGGGGCGAGCACCGGCAGTGAGCCGAGCAGTGCACAGGCCGCCAGGATCCACATCGTCATTGTGACCCCGAGCCAATCACCGAGCACACCGGCGAGGAAGGCGCCCAACGGCATCGGTCCCCACACCAGGAAGCGGATCGAGGCGTTCATCCGGCCCAGCAGCGGCTTCGGGCACAGGCGCTGTCGGAAGCTCACCTGAGCGATGTTGTAGACGACGATTGCCCAGGTCGCAAGGAACCAACCGATGAGCAGGGTCGGAAGTGAAGGCAGGACCGTCGCGAGTGGGACTCCGAAGAAGCTGAGGCCGCCGATCAGGGCACACACGGCGATGCTCGTTCCCTCACCGAGGATCCTCTGCACCCAGGCTGCGGTGAGGGCGCCGAGGATTCCGCCGATCGAGGCGACGGACATGATGATGCCGAGTTCGACCTGGTGGAGTCCGAGCGTGGTGAGGGCGAACAGCACGAGGAGAGCGAAGATCCCGGAGGACGCAAAGTTCGTCAGCCCCGTACACGCGGTGATCCGTCGCAGCAGCGGGTGGCCGAGAACGAAGCCGAGTCCTTCCCGGATCTCGGCGACGAACCCGGCCCGACTCTCGGCCGGCCGCGGGCTCTCACGGTGCCGGATGAGACCGACGAGGATGCTCGAGAGTCCCATGCAGATGCTGGTGATGCCGATGGTGAGCGGGGCGCCGATGGCTGTGACCAGGCCAGAGGCGAGCGTCGGGCCGGCGACTCCGGCGGTCTGCTGACTGGCTTGGAGCTTGCCGTTTCCGTCGGAGATCGCATCCCCGTCGACGAGCTCGGGCAGATAGGACTGGTTGGCGATGTCGAAGAAGACACTGGCGATCCCGACGGCGGCGGCAACGCAGTAGAGCTGAACCATGCTCAGCGCATCGAGCGCCCAAGCCAGTGGAATGGTCAGCAGCACCGCGGCGCGGATGATGTCGCCGGAGACGATGACGAGCTTCTTCGGCAGACGGTCGACCCAGGCACCGGCGGGCAGGCTGATGAGCAGGAACGCCGCAGACTCCAGGGTCGCGAGCACACCCATTTCGAAAGCATCGGCGTGAAGGACCTGCACGGCGATGAGCGGGAGGGCGAAGAGGACGAGTTCGGAGCCGAACACAGAGACGGTGTCGCCGGCCCACAGCTTCATGAAGTCCCGGTGCCTCCACAGGGAGGACCGCTGCGGTTGTCTCGGCCTTCCGGAAGCCAGCCTTGGTTCTCGGTCGGGAGGCAGAGGTTGCTGGTGGGTCGGCAGAGGTTCCGGTTCGCTCGGCGCAGGTTCCGGTTCGCTCGGCGCAGGTTCCGGTTCGCTCGGCGGTGCTGGGTCGGCTGCGGCCATTGCTCTTCCTCGAGTCAGCAGGCGAAGGATCAGTGAATGCGAACTGTTAAGCAGTCATCTTCCTGGAGCGATTGAGGGAAGTCAATCACTCCGTCGCTCACCGGGGAAGACTGATTGACTTCTCCCGATCACTCGTTAGGTTGGAGGCATGAACGCTGAGTCGACAGACCCGCACGCTGCGGGGGCGCCGCCCGGCCCGCATGAGATCCGGCAGCAACACGACCCACGCTCCGGCGGGGATTCCCCTGCCGCTGCCGCCCTCGCTCGAGCCGTCGAACGCAGGGACGCCACCGACGCCGAGGCCAAGGCTCTGGCCTCGAGCATTCGGATTCGGATCCTGCGGCTGTGCCTCGACGAGGCATTGAGCAATCGCGAGATCGCCGCGGCGACCGGACTCAATCCGGCGACATCGCTGCACCATGTGCGGATGCTCGCCGACACCGGTTTCCTCGAGGCTCAAGACGCTCGCCGAGGCAGGCGCGGGTCCAGAGAGATCCCGTACCTCGCCACCGGCAAGAGCTGGTTCCTCAACACCGGTGACATGACGAACGAGATGTTCGAGGCCTTCACCACCGAATTCACCGCCGCGCCATATGAGGAACGGACGATGGGGCGGATGGCTGCGATGCTCACCGAGGATGAGGTCGAGGAGTTCCGATCCCGCATCGACGAGCTGTTCGAAGAGTTCCGGTCCCGCAGGAAGAAGGACGGGGCGAAGCAGTGGGGTCTGTTCATCGCCATGCACCCGAGTGATCCGCGGACCAGCACCGACCAGGATGCGCCCGACGACGAAGATGGTCCCGACGACGAAGATGGTCCCGACAACGAAGATGGTCCCGACAACGAATGAGCCCCGCATGCCCGCTGACGACGCCGAGAGCCGCTCTGTCGATGCCGACGTGGGTCGATGAGCTCCGGGCCGCCTCGGCGGCGGACATCGGATGCGGACGCGGAACACTCGCCTCGGGGCCGCAGGCTGATTTGCTGGTCGATCCGCCGCGATCCAGGCTCGGAAACCACGGTGGATCGACCAGACAATCGCGGTCGGCGGGTGGGCGAGCAGGCGTGCCCTCCAACATGGGTCGATGACGGAAACTCTCCGACGCCACGAAGTATCTCTCCGAAAGTGACCTATGCGTGGGTCGCAGGCGGATTTGCTGGTCGATCCGCCGCGATTTCAGCGCTTGGGTTCAAGGAGTCGTCGCAACACCTCCAGTGAGGAGGATGTTGCCATGGTCCGTCCCGGACCCCGTTCCCTGCCAAGCACGGTCGAGGCCCAATTCT
>NZ_RHFG01000002.1 GCF_004745485.1 Brevibacterium sp. S22 | reverse complement strand
ATGGTCGCTGCTGAGCTCAACGCCCGGCCCCGGAAACGGTTGGGTTGGAAGACGCCGGCCGAGGCCCTGGCTAAACTATTGAACGAACACGACGATTCGACAGGTGTTGCAACGATAGCTTGAATCCGCCGCGACCCGAACGCCGCGGATCGACCAGTAAATCGCGACCCGGCGCACCCACATCGAGGCGCCCCCACGACCCTGCGCGCCCACGTCGAGGCGCAACGCCGCACCGCCCCGCCGACGCCCTCCCCAGCAACGGTGGAGCGCCGAGACACCTGCGCACGCACCGTGGTCTCGGCGCTGCAGCGTTGCTTCGGCGCCCCGGACCGCGCCACCCCGGACCGCGCCCCGCGCCGCCCGCCCCGACTTGACGATGCGTGCGCGATTGCCGGCGGCGCGTTCGCCGGAACTTGACAGCGGCGACGATCGGAACGATATTTATTGACCAGATGGTCGTTTATTCTCCGACGGGCCGACCGTCCGGGATCACGGGGAACTCTCACCGTCGTCCATACGCAGCGGCGCAGACACTCCCCGTGCATCAGCGCCCGAACCCGCGACTCGAGGAGGAGCCGACTATGGGACAGCCCGCCCACGATACGACGACCGCGGAGCCGGAGACCCCAAGCGATCCATCCCCCACCGAGGCGGCCGAAGAGACCCCCAACGAGGCGGCCCCAGAGACCGGTGCGGCCGCGATGTTCGCCAATGACCGGGCTTCGCAGCATCTGGGAATCACCGTCGATGACCACGGACCCGGTTGGGCGCAGTGTTCGATGACGGTCACCGAGACCATGACCAACGGCCACGACATCACTCACGGCGGCTACGTCTTCCTCTTCGCCGACACCACCTTCGCAATGGCCTGCAACTATCCCGGCTCGATCACGGTCGCCTCGGGCGGGGACATCGACTTCCTCAGACCCACGCACCTCGGAGACGAGCTCGTCGCTCGCGGCCACGAGATCGTCAGGCAGGGCCGCTCGGGCATCTACGACGTCACAGTCACCCGCGGCGATGACATCATCGCCACCTATCGCGGACGCTCCCGCACGCTGCCTGCCCGCAAGTAGACCCGCCTCTCACCGGCAAACAGAGCCCGGCGCTCACCCGAACCGACGATCGGCAGCCAGCCGAGACGAACGAACCCCACCGCACCCCCGTCGACGACCGGACACCTGAGCACGGTGGACCACCTCGGCGGCCTTTGGATCTGAACCACAGATGGATCTGAGACACAGAAGAGATTCTCAAGGAGACGATGATGACTGAGACCGACCTCGATGCCGGCGAACGGATGAGCCTGGACGAGCTGCGCTCCGACCAGCTGAAGAACCTCAAGACGACCGTGACGTCGGTGTACGAACGGGTGCCGTTCTACCGGAAGGCCTTCGACGACCTCGGCGTGACTCCGGCCGACATCACGAGTCTCGACGACATTGCGAAGCTGCCGTTCACGACCAAGCAGGACCTGCGCGACAACTACCCGTTCGGGCTCTTCGCGGTCCCGCAGGAGCAGGTCGCACGCATCCACGCCTCCTCGGGCACGACCGGCCTGCCGACCGTCGTCGGGTACACCATGGGCGACCTCGATCGGTGGGGCAGCCTCATCGCCCGATCCATCCTCGGCGCCGGCGGCAAACGCGGGCAGATGATGCACAACGCCTATGGATACGGCCTGTTCACCGGCGGTCTGGGTGTCCACGGGGCGGAGCGTCACGGGTTCACCGTCGTGCCGATCTCCGGCGGACAGACCCCGCGCCAGGTCCAGCTGATCCAGGACTTCAAGCCCGATCTCATCACGGCCACCCCGACGTATCTGCTCACGATCCTCGACGAGTTCCACAAGCAGGGCATCGATCCGAGGTCGACGAGCCTGAAGACCGCGATCTGCGGCGCCGAGCCGTGGACGGACGAGATGCGCAAGGAGATCGAGCAGTCCTTCAATATCAACGCCGTCGACATCTACGGCCTCTCCGAGGTCATGGGCCCGGGTGTGGCCTGCGAATCCGCGGTGACGAAGGACGGCCCGACGATCTGGGAGGACCATTTCTACCCGGAGATCGTCGACCCCTTCACCGGTGAGGTGCTGCCCGACGGCGAGGAGGGCGAACTCGTCTTCACCTCGCTGACGAAGGAGGCGCTGCCGATCATCCGCTACCGCACGCACGACCTGGCGACCCTGCTGCCGGGCACCGCACGCCCGAACTTCCGCCGCATCTCGCGCATCACCGGCCGCTCCGACGACCTCATGATCATCCGCGGCGTCAACGTCTACCCGGCGAACGTCGAGACCGTGCTCTTCGAATTCGCACCCTTGAGCCCGCATTTCCAGCTCGTCCTCACCCGACCGGGTCGGATGGATGAGATGACCGTCCAGGTCGAGGCCCGCGAAGGCGTCGGCGCCGTCGAGATCGACGGTCTCGACAAGCTCGTGGCCGCCCGGATCAAGGAGCGCCTCGGCGTCTCCTGCAGCATCGACATCAAACTGCCCGGCGACCTGCCGCGCTCGGTCGGCAAGATGAAGCGCATCATCGACCGCCGCGAAGGCGTGCGCTGAGATGAGGCGCGGGGCATGCGCTCAGGCGAATGCGGCAGTGAGTGCTGCTGTGAATGCGGCAATGAGTGCTGAGGGAAGTGCTGTGACCTGCGTCGCGGCACTCACCGAGGTGGCCGATTAGACTGATGCGCATGCCCGAATCGTCCTCACCCACGTCGACCTCACCAGCATCGACGTCGCCGACGTCAGCGTCGAACGCTTCTTCGTCGACCACCCCCGCCGAGGCGGCCGCCACGACGCCTGCCGCCTCGGGTAAGGCGGCCGCCCCGACGCCTGCCGCCTCGGCTGAGGCGACGACGCCCAAACGCTCCCGCCGCGGCCGTCCCGGCTACGACCGGGAGACCCTGATCAACAAAGCTACGGAGGTCTTCGTCTCCCGCGGCTACGACGGCACCTCCATGGACACGGTCGCCCGGGAGCTGGGCATCACGAAGTCGGCGATCTATCACCATGTGAAGTCGAAGGAAGAGCTGCTGCATCTGGCGATCAGCCGCGGGATCCGCGCCCTCGACTCCGCGGTCGAGACCGAGAGCCTGCGCGAGAACCTCACCGCGCTCGAACGCCTGCAGCTGGCCGTGCACGCCAGCGTGGTCATCCTCATCGAGTACCACCATTCGGTGACCCTGCTGCTGCGCGTGCGCGGAAACTCGCCTCTGGAACGAGAAGCCCTCGAGGCCCGCCGCAACATCGATGCGAAGGTCCGTGCTCTCGTCGAAAGCGCCATCGCCGAGGGCGGTCTGCGCTCGGACTTCACTCCCGGCCTGATCACGCGTCTGCTCTTCGGCATGGTCAACTCGATCACCGAGTGGTACCGGACCAGCTATCCTGTCGACCCCGACACCATCGCCGAGGCGGTCACGACGATGGCCTTCCAAGGGCTGGAGGCGTAAGGGACGGAAGGTCCGCCGGACTCATGGACAGCGACACCTCTGGAAGACCACAACCAGCGCTGCTTCGTCCCACGAGATGCACCTAAGCACCTTCAACCATCCGCAGCCTGACTGTCAAAAACTAACTGAACAGTACTGTGGAGCCGCTGACGACGCCAGCCTCGCTTCATGATTGCCGAGGCTCGTAGCCTCCACTTGCGCTATGAGAATATTCCTATATGAACGACCTCGTTTTCGGCCTAACTCCAGATCACTGGACAGCCATCGGAGCGATTGCCGGCGCAGTTGCCGCCGCAGGCGCCTGCGGCGCAGCCCTTATTTCCCTCAAGACAAGTCGCGACAGCATGAAATTAACGCGCAGAATACATCGTGAGACTGGCCCACTCCCAGTCCTAACCATCTGGAACCACCGGGACAATTCCGCCGAAGCAGAAAAGAATCAGACGACTCACATATTTATTATTCGAATTGAGAATCAGGGTCGGTTGAAATGTTCGATCAAGGCACCGGTCGTTGATTTAAATAGCAATGCTCGATACATCGACATTGATCCGAGATTCCATTTTGACGGTCCAGACGAAGTAACTCTCGATCCGACCGAACACCAGGACTGGACGCTGAATTTAAAGAAACTGCCACCAGAGATTCCACCATCCTCTCCGGTCCGAATTCACGTAGCAACAGTTCGTTCTGGCGGTAGATATCTTCGCAGAAAAGTTCTTCTTAACGATAGCAATCGGTTTTTAGATCGGCTACCACTGCTATTCAAGTAAGCCCGCGGGGCCCTTCCTAAATATGACCAATTGCCATTGGATACGGATATATACGGCGTTCACCTTAAACGCCTTGAGTGATAACTCTTGGCATCTAATAGTATATATGTTCGACGCAGGTCCTCAAGACTCATAGCCTTACGAATATCTGCGCCCGGTTGATGAGCATGACAAGGCCAACGAGCTCGCCAGCCTATCAATTCTCAACCAGCTGCTGTCGTCTATCTGGCTGACGACCCCATTGTCGCTTTCTGTCAACACTCGCCGTCCATACCAGTCAGTCGCAGTCATATTGCTTCTCACGGCCCAGCGGCACTTCGCAACACTACGCCGCAATCTTCCCGACTGACCACAGATTCACAGCTATCTCGGAAATAATGACATTGCTATTTCGGTACTGCGTCGATCCCAGTCCGGGCGGAATCAGGACGGTCGGCGCCACGCAGACTTGTCGACTGGGAGTCAACGATTGCCGGAAGCATCAGGACCAGAGTGCTTTGTCCTCTGGCATGGTCAACTCGATCACCGAGTGGTACCGGCCCAGCTATCCCGTCGATCCCGACACCATCGCCGAGGCGGTCACGACGATGGCCTTCCAAGGGCTGGAAGCCTGAGCGTTCGAGGGCCGTGCGCAGGTATTCCTCACGGGACAGGCCCGCGCGACTCGCAAGAGCATCCACTCTCGACAAGGTCGCCGCTGAGATATTCCGAATCAACACATCAGTCATCACGCACCCCTGAATACCTGATGATATCCATTCACTGGGTGATCTGGAATCGTGCCGCTCACGCGACCGAACTCACCCGCGACCGAGCCCGAGAGCCGACATCCCTGCGGCCACGATCCAACTCAGCGTCTCGTCCATCTCAGCCAGAAACTCTTCGCGCGGAGGCTGATAGCCGCTGATCACCCAGTCGACGACGAGCTGGAGCCCCGCACCGACGAGCACATCACCGAGGATGCGCCCCTGTTCCGCGCTCAGCTCCGGCCCGGAGAACGACGCGGCCAGTCGGTCGACGAGCTCGTCACCGATCGAGCGCGCGTGTGAGCGATAGAGCTCGTCGACACGCGAGCTCACGCCGAGGACTTCGAAGAGGTGGACCTTCGCCTCGACCGGATGACTCTGCGCCCATGCGAGGAACGCCGAGATGAAACCACGCAGCATCTCAGGCGCGGATTCGCCGTCGCCGGCGAGCACTGCGGCCCGCAGGTCGGCGACCACGTGCTCGTAGACCACGCACAGCAGATCCTCCAGCGTGCTGAACGATTCGTAGAAATAGCGCTTGTTCAGGCCGGCTCTCTCGCAGATCGCCCCGACCGTGGCCGCTCGGTATCCTTCGGTTCCGAACAGCTCGAGCCCTGCGGAGACGAGCTGTTCCCGCCGGGCTCCCTTCCGCGCTTCACGGCTGGCTCCGGCATAGGGGCGTCCTCGAGTAGTCACACTGTGATCTTGACAACATTCGCCGGTTATCGCAAACTGGTACGACTTCGTACCAGAAAGGCAGGGAATGGACTCCACCACACCGGACGCCGGCGCCGCGGCAGGACTCGGTGCTCGCACGAACAAGAGCGCCTCGGCCCTCAACGCCGTTCAACGCGAACGCGATCTCACGGCCGCCGCGGCGAATGTCTCCGACGTCGTTGTCATCGGCGGCGGATTCACCGGCGTCGGGGCCGCCCTTGACGCGGCCAGCCGGGGACTCTCGGTCACCCTCGTCGAACGCGGCGATCTCGCCTCGGGCACGAGCAGCTGGAGTTCGAAGCTCGCCCACGGCGGACTGCGCTACCTCGCCAAGGCCGAGGTCGGGATCGCGTGGGAATCCGCCGTCGAACGCGGCCGGCTGATGAACACCATCGCCCCGCATCTCATCCGACCGCTGCCGATGATCTTCCCGCTGCACCCGGGGATCGGCCGCGTCGAGGCCACCGTGACGAGCACCGGCTTCCACGCCGGCAATGTCCTGCGGATGCTCGCCCGCACCCCGAAGGAACTCCTCCCCCGCCCCCGCCGCGTCTCGGCCGCAGCAGTCCGGCGGCTCGCCCCGACGACGGCGACCGATGGTCTGCGCGGCGGACTGCTCAGCTGGGACGGCCAGCTCATCGACGATGCCCGGCTCGTCGTCGCTTTGGCCCGCACGGCCGCCGAACATGGCGCGGGCATCATCACCTACGCCGAGGCGACCGACATCGAACCCTCTCGCGTGCACATCAGAGACCGCCTCACCGGGCACGAGCACACGCTGCGCGCCCGCCAGATCATCAATGCCGCCGGCGTCTGGTCCGATACTCTGTCCGACGAAGTCGAACTGGCTCCGAGCAAGGGTTCGCACATCCTCGTGCCGGCCGCTCGCCTGGGCAATCCGGAGGCCGCGATCACCGCACCGGTGCCCGGTCACTTCGGCCGCTACGTCTTCGCCGTGCCGTGGCACAACGGTCTGGTCATGATCGGCCTCACCGACGATCCGCACCAGGGCCCGATCCCGGATCGGGCCCTTCCCGACGACGACGAGGAGGCGTTCCTCCTCGACACGATCAACGCCGTCCTCGAGGACGAACTGACATCTGAGGACATCGTCGGCGGCTACGCCGGCTTCCGCCCCCTGATCAAGAGCACGGGAGACTCCACGAGCACGGGAGGCTCCAGCAGCGCCGACCTCTCCCGCAGACACGCCCTGCTGCGCGACTCGCGGACGGGGGCGCTGACCATCGTCGGGGGAAAGCTCACCGCCTACCGACGCATGGCCGAAGATGCCGTCGATGACGTCGTCAGGGTCGGCGGGCTGCAGGCCGGAGAATGCCGAACGAGCGAACTCGGGCTCGTCGGCAAGGGAACACCCGCGCCCGGTCTGCCCGAACGTCTCGTCGCCGTCTACGGAACCGACGCCGCGAAGGTCGCCGCCTACGGTGACGCCGACCCCGCCCTCAACGAGCCCGTGCGAGAGGGAATCCCTCTGACCGGGGCGGAAGTCCGCTTCGCCGTCGAACACGAACTCGCTCTCACGGTCGAAGACGTCATCGACCGGCGGACCCGATGGGGACTCGTCGACGCCGATCGCGCCGACCTCTTTGACGCAGTGGCCCGGCTGGCTCCGGAGCTCAGCACCGAATCACGACACGAAGGATGACGATCATGGACAACACGGGGCCGCGTATGCGCTGGTGGGGCTGGGGCGAGGACGGCAATGACGGGCCCGTCAAGCCCGGCGCGAAGGTGATCCTGAGCAAGCACTGCGGGTGGCCGGCCGGAGTCGACAGGCCGCATGTGGCACTCGAGGACGTCTCACTTCCCGAATCGGAACTCACCGATGCGGTGCGCATCCGCCTCGCGGAGACAGTGGGCGAGGACTTCGTCCGCGACGACCATGCCGTCCGCGTCTCCCATGCGGCCGGGCGCAGCCTGCCCGACCTCATCCGCCTGCGCAGCGGGCAGCTGACCCACGCTCCCGATGCGGTGCTCTACCCTGCCTCCGACGCCGAGGTGGATGCCCTGCTGGCCGTGTGCGCCGAAGAATCCGTTGCGGTCGTCCCGTTCGGCGGCGGCACCAGTGTCGTCGGGGGCGTCGACGCCGTGCGCGGCGAGTTCTCCGCAGCCGTGAGCATCAGCATGGCCCGTCTCGACCGGATCGTCGACATCGACGAGGAGTCGCTGACAGCCACCGTCCAGGCCGGCGTCTTCGGACCCGACTTGGAGGACGCACTGCAGGCGCGCGGCTTCACGCTCGCACACTATCCGCAGTCCTTCGAATTCAGCACCGTCGGCGGCTGGGTCGCCACCCGCTCGGCCGGTCAGCAGTCGACCGGCTACGGACGCATCGATGAGAACGTCTACGGCCTGCGCTGCTCGACCCCGAGCGGCCCCGTCGAGCTGCGCACCACGCCGGCGACAGCGGCCGGCCCGAATCCGCGCCAGCTGTTCGTCGGTTCCGAAGGGACGCTGGGCATCATCACCGAGGTGACCCTGCGGATCCGTCGCGTGCCGAAGGCGGTTCAGGCCGACTCCTGGTTCTTCCCCGACTTCGCCTCAGGCACCGCGGCGCTGCGGGAGATGGAGCAGTCGGGCCTGCACCTCGACATCGCCCGTCTCTCCGATGTCAACGAGACCGAGTTCGGTCTCGCTCAGCTCGGCAGCGAGCTGCAGCGCAAGGGCGTTCTCGCCTATCTGCGCGCCCGCGGCATCACGACCCCCTGCCTCCTCGTCGTCCGCTACGACGGCGCCCAGCCCGATGTGCGTTCGCGTCGCTCCCAGGGCCGCTCAATCGTGCGCAGGCACAAGGGCGTCAACCTCGGCGCTGTGCCGGAGACCTCGTGGGAGAAACACCGGTTCTCGACTCCATACCTGCGTGATCAGCTGCTGCGTGAGGGGATGATCGTCGAAACGCTGGAGACCTCTGCACCCTGGTCGAAGGTGGAAGACCTCCATGACTCGATCAGGGCCGGAATCGAGAAGGAGATGGCTGACCGCGGCACCCCCGCATTCGTGCTCTGCCACGTCTCGCACCTCTACGCCGCCGGCTGCTCGCTGTATTACACGGTCTTCGCCAAGCAGCAAGTCGGAGCGGAGATTGCGCAGTGGAAGGCCCTGAAGTCCGCGGCCAGCGACGCCATCATGACAGGCGGCGGCACGATCACCCACCACCATGCCGTCGGCACCGACCATGCCCCCTGGCTGCCCGAAGAGACCGGCAAGCTGTGGCTGCGGATGCTGCGCGCGGCCAAGGCGGAGGTCGATCCGACCGGCATCATGAACCCGGGCAAGCTCATGAACGGTCCCGATCGGCTGTGAACGCCGCGACCGTACGGACGACCGTCCCTGTCATCCTCAATCCCTCCGCCCGCAACGGCGCAGTCAGGAAGCGGATCGCCCCGCTGAAGAAGGTGCTGGCCGCGGACGGTTTCAGCGCCGAACTCGTCGAGAGCACGAGCGAGGCGCACGCGACCGAGCTTGCCGCACGATTCGCCGAGCAGGGTGCGCCGATCGTTCTCTCCCTCGGCGGGGACGGCATGGTCCGTGCCGTCGCGGCGGGCCTCGTCGACACGGACACGGCGCTGGGCATCGTCCCGGGCGGCCGCGGCAACGACTTCATCGGCAAACTCGGCATCCCGAAGAACGTCTCGGCTGCCGCCGGTCTCATCGCGGGAGGCCGCAATCGCACCATCGACGTCCTCGACCTCGACGGGCGGGTCTGCGTCGGCAACGTCAGTCTCGGCCTCGACTCGCAGGTCCAAGCCTTCGCCGACTCGGTCAGACGGATCCGCGGCCACTGGGTCTACCTGTACGGACTGGTCCGTGCGATCGTCCGCGCCCGTCGCATCGAGGTGACCCTCACCGTCGATGACGAAAGCATCGACTTCCGCGGGTTCTCCGCGGGGTTCGCGAATTCCGGGCGCTACGGAGGCGGCCTGAAGCTTTCGCCAGCGGCCGAGATCGACGATGGACTCATCGACGTGGTGCTCTTCACCGATGCCGCTATCCCACTCCTGGCCTTGGAACTCGTGGCCTACATGTTCGGGGCCGGACGTCGTCTCCACCCGCACATCCGCTTCACTCGGGCCCGCGAGATCCACATCGCCGCCGCCGAGGCTGCGGATCCGATCGAGATCGTCGCCGACGGCGATGCTGTGGCGCAGACGCCGGCGACCGTGCGGATCCGACCGGGTTCGCTCACCGTTCGTGTTCCAGCCTGAATCTCATTCCGTCCGAATCCCAAACCGTCCGACCGGCTGCCCTCGCCTGATCGACGGGGACAGCCGGTCCGACTGTCAGTACTCCTTCGCCACGAGGGTGAGCACGTCGTAGTTCGCTACAGGTTCGTAGTTTTGGTTGACGACCTGCGCGTCCCAGCGGACCTCGCCGTATTCGTCGGTCTCGCGCGGGGTGATGCGCTTGGCTGTGAGCGTGACCTTGAGCGAATCCCCTGGTGAGACGGGCGTGATGAAGTTCAGACCTTCGAGGCCGTAATTCGCGAGCACCGGACCCGGGTCCGGCTGGACGAAGAGTCCGGCCGCGAAGGAGACGATGAGGTACCCGTGCGCCACCCGCCCCGGGAAGAACGGGTTCGCGGCCGCTGCCTCTTCGTTCATATGCGCGTAGAAGGTGTCCCCGGTGAAGTTCGCGAAGTGCTCGATATCGTCGAGCGTGACTTCCCGCCATTCCGAATCGAGCGCATCGCCGATGCGCAGATCCGCAAGTGACTTCGTGAACGGATGCTCGCCGAGGCGGCGCTCCGAACCATTCACCCATTCCCCGCCGATGGCGGTGAGCATATCCGGGGAGGCTTGGATCGCGGTGCGCTGCATGAAGTGTTCGACGCCGCGCAGTCCGCCCATCTCCTCGCCGCCGCCGGCCCGACCCGGACCGCCGTGGATGAGGTTCGGCAGGGGCGAACCGTGCCCGGTCGACTCTTCGGCGTCATCGCGGTCGAGGACGAGGATGCGGCCGTGCCACGGGGCGATCCGGCGGACGAACTCGGTGGCGAACTCAGCATCGTGGGTGACGACCGAGCCGACCAGGGAGCCACGGCCACGGGCGGCCAGGCGGACTGCCTCCTCGGTGTCGGAGTAGGTGATGATCGAGGTCACGGGCCCGAAGGCCTCGACGTCGTGGACGGCGTCGGCCCACGCGTCATCGGCCTGAAGAACGGTGGCCGCGACATAGGCGCCGCCGTGCTCGGCGGCGAGCCTGTCCGACTCCTCACGACCACCGGTCAGCAGGTGCGCTCCCCCGGCGATGATCTGGTCGACCGCGTCGAGGACATCGGTGCGCTGCTTGGTCGACACGACGGGGCCCAGCCGGGTGGACTTCTCGCGCGGATCGCCCACGCCCTGTGTGGCGAGCTTCGCGATGATGGCCTCGCCGACCGCCTCGGCATAGGCCTCGGGGACGAAGGTGCGGCGGATCGCTGTGCACTTCTGTCCGGCCTTGACGGTCATCTCGGCGACGACGCCTTCGACGAAGAGGTCGAATTCCTGCGAGCCGGGTCCGGCATCGGGACCGAGCAGGGAGAAGTTCAGCGAGTCCGCCTCGGCGAAGAATCGGGTGCCGCGTTGGGTCACGCAGTCGAGAGCAGAGAGGTGGCGGGCGGTGTTCGCAGAACCGGTGAAGGCGATCGCGTCCTGTTCGGCGAGGTGGTCGAACAGCGGGGTGACGTCACCGTTGACCAGCTGGATCGCACCGGCGGGGAGCAGACCGGATTCGACCATATCCGCGACCACGGCACGGGTCAGGTGCGCGGTGTCGGTGGCGGGCTTGACGACGACAGGGACGCCGGCTGTGAACATCGGCCCGAACTTCTCGAGCATGCCCCAGACGGGGAAGTTGAAGGCGTTGATCTGACATGCCAGGCCTTGCCGGGAAGTGAGGATATGGCGACCGACGAAGGTGCCGTTCTTCGACAGGCGCTCGACACCGCCGTCGAGGTGGACGGTCGAGTTCGGCATCTGCCGGCGAGCAATACCGGAATAGGTGAAGAGAGTGCCGATTCCGCCCTCGATATCGACGAAGGCATCGCGCTTCGTGGTGCCGGTGGAAAACGAGATCTCGTGGTAGTCCTTCGTGCGCTCCATGAGATAGGTCGCGAGTTTCTTCAGGATCACACCGCGCTGGTGGAAGGTGAGGCTCTGCAGCTGCTCGAGACCGGTGGTCCGAGCATGGTCGGCGACGGCGGCGAAGTCGACTCCGGCCGAGCTCACCGAGTGCAGGAGTTCTCCGGTGCCGGCGTCGCGGACGGGGCGGGCGGACTCGGTCGCTGCGGGGGTGTGCCAGGATCCGGCCACATAGGAACTGAGGATTTCGGTCATGCTTTGCTCTCCCTGGTGAAACGACGTCTCCCGGTCCACGGCGGCCGCGTTCGGCACCGCTGCCGATTCCTAGAAATATACTAACCAATTGGTCGGTAATTGTCATTGCTCGCCCCGGCCGCGGCGGTCGAGCGAAACGGCCATCGACCCACGGCACACCCCGGTGGCGTGCGAGTGACACGGAGCTCGTTCTGCTCTATGATTTGTGTCAATTACTGACCAGACAGTCAGTCGAGTCAGGAGAGAAGCGCACGACGGCCACCCGTCATTCGCCTCGCCGGCGGCACCGGCGATCACTCAGAGTCGAGGACCACCGCCGCCCGCGAGGTGCAAGGCAATGTCGCCCAGCAACCGAAAGATCCTCTGATGTCCACCACAGCACCCGGCCCCGCCGCAGCACAGCCGCCCGCACCCCATTCGATCACCCGGGAGGAGCGCAAGGTCCTCGCGGGCACCCTGGTCGGCACCACCATCGAGTGGTACGACTTCTTCATCTACGCCCAGGCCGCCGGTCTCGTCCTCTCGACCCAGTACTTCGGACCGCTGGCCGCGGACAATCCGGCACTCGGGCAGATCATGGCCTGGGCCTCTCTGGGCATCTCCTTCCTGTTCCGGCCATTGGGCGCGATCATCGCCGGCCACCTCGGTGATCGGATCGGGCGCAAGAAGATGCTCGTGCTCACGCTCATCCTCATGGGTGCGGCGACCTCGCTCATCGGTCTGCTGCCGACCTATGCCGCGATCGGAGTCGGCGCTCCCATCCTGCTCACCCTGCTGCGGATCCTCCAGGGCTTCTCCGCCGGAGGCGAATGGGGCGGGGCCGCGCTGCTGTCGGTCGAACACGCCCCGATCTCCAAGCGCGGCATCTTCGGCGCCTACCCGCAGATCGGCGTGCCGGTCGGGATGATCCTGGCCACCGGCGTCATCTGGGTCCTGACCACGGTGCTCAGTCCCGAACAGTTCGCGAGCTTCGGCTGGCGGATCCCGTTCCTCTTCTCCGTCGTCCTCGTCTTCGTCGGCTACTACATCCGCCGCCAGGTCGAGGAGTCCCCCGTCTTCGCCGAGCTCGCCGAACGCAAGGCCGAGTCCTCGGCCCCGCTGGGCACCCTGTTCAAGAAGAACACGAAGGAGGTCATCCTCTCCGCGCTCATCTTCATCGGCAACAACGCCGTCGGTTACATGATCATCGCGTTCTTCGCCGCCTATGCCTCCCGCCCGCTCGCCGAGGGCGGTTCGGTCGGCCTCGACCGGGCACCCGTGCTGCTGGCGACGACGCTGGCGAGCTTCGGGTGGCTGGTCTTCACGATGTGGGGCGGGGCGCTGTCGGACAAGTTGGGCCGCGTGCGTACCTTCCAGATCGGCTACATCCTCCTCATCATGTGGCTCATCCCGACGTTCCTCATGATCGATATGGCCAATATCTGGATGTACGGCATCGGCATCTTCGTCCTCACCGTCGGCATGGGCCTGTCCTATGGCCCGATGTCGGCGATGTACGCGGAGATGTTCCCCGCCCAGGTCCGCTACTCCGGAGTGTCGATCGGCTACGCCCTCGGTGCGATCCTCGGCGGTGCCTTCGCCCCGACCATCGCCGAGACGCTGCTCGCGGAGACCGGTTCGTCGCTGTCAATCGCGATCTACATGATCATCGTGTGCATCATCTCGCTCATCGGCGTCAGCCTCGTCAAGGAGACGAAGGGCGTTGACCTCGGCGTGACCAAGCACCACTGAGTCATCAGGTAACGCCGAGGCCGGCTCACGCCGTCGCCGGCCCCTCGCCGAGGTGATTGCCCTCAGCCCACCCCTCGAATCTTCTCCTTGCACCCGATTGTTTGGTCGATCCACGGCGCTCTGGGCGCCTGGATCACGGTGGATCGACCAAACAATCTGCCGCAGGAAACGAAACCTTGCAGCAGCTCTCGCATAGGCTGAGGGCATGACTGAAATGACGTATGCCGACGTCGAGGCGGCCGCCGCACGAATCGCCGGACGCGTGCGCCCGGTGGCGGTCGCTTCGGCGCAGCCGGGGAATCTGCCCGCTGCGGAGACCGACACCGGTGCCACTTGGAGCGCGGCACCGACGACCGATCCGGCCGCCTCGGGGCTGTACTTCGCCCTCGAATTCATGCAGTACACGGGCACGTTCAAGGCCCGCGGCGCGCAGAACTTCATCCGCACCCACCTTGCCGAGGGCACCTTCCCCGAGGCGGGAGTGACGATCGCTTCGGGCGGAAACGCTGGCCTGGCCTGCGCGTGGGCCGCCCGCGAGGCCGGGGTGCCCGCGACCGTGTTCCTGCCGGAGACCGCACCAGAGGTCAAGGTCGCGCGCCTGCGCTCCTACGGCGCCGAGGTGCGGCTGGTCGGTCGCGAGTACGCCGAGGCGGCCGCCGCCTGCCAGGAGTTCGTCGCCTCATCGGGTGCGTTGGCCTCGCACGCCTACGATCATCCGCTCATCGCCGCTGGCGCGGGCACAATGTTCACCGAAATTCTGACGCAGGTGCCTGATCTCGACACGGTGGTCGTGTCGGTCGGCGGGGGCGGGCTGTTCGCCGGTGTGGCGACGGCGGCGACCCATCACGGAGTACGGACGATCGCTGTGGAGCCGGAGAACTGCCGAGCGCTGAATGCGGCGATCGAAGCGGGTCAGCCGGTCGACGTGCCGGTGGATTCGGTGGCCTCGGATTCACTCGGTGCCCGGAGGGCCACACCGCTGGCACTGTCCGCGGCACAGTCCGATCTGGTCACCTCGGTGCTCGTCGGCGACGAAGCGATCATCGATGCTCGGCAGCATCTGTGGGATCAGCACCGGCTGGCCGTCGAACATGCCGCGGCCACGGCACTGGCCGGGATCCATGGTGAGGACGGCTATGCGCCGGGCGAGGGAGAGAAGGTCTGCGTCGTCCTCTGCGGGGCGAACACCAGCCTCGGCGATCTCTGATCGAGCGGTGACGGCCTCGGCGAAAGCTCCTCGGGCCCTCCCGATCAGCCCTGCTGAGTCAGCCCGTGCCGACGTCAGCGTGTTCGGTCGCGGTCTTTGGACTTCAGCGAGCCCTTGATGAGGCCGAAGATGGCGACCGCAACGACGACGGCGATGATGGCCTTGACGAGGAACCACGCGATCGAGAACGCGACGTTGACCACCCACCACGCGATGATGATGGCAATGATCGCGCCGATGATGCTCCACACGGTACTCATCTTCATACCTCAAGCCTAGGCCCGCGCGGGAACCGGCGCAATGACAGCGGTCACGATCCCAGCCGATCCTCAGCGACGCGGCGAGCTGTCTGCCATCACACCGCGTACGGGTCGCACCACATTTCGTCCATACCGACTTCACTTTTGGTCCGACACATCTGTACGCGAACAGGGTTGACGTACCAAAAGTGGTGAGCCGCCGAGCCAGCAGCTGTCAGCCGAACGCAGCTGCGTCAGCGACGCGTCACGGCGTCACGGCGTCACGGCGTCACGGCGTCACGGCGTCACGGACCGAGCGTCCCCCACAGCGCGGGCTGGCCACACAGCTCGCGCCGACCTCACCGCACGCGCCGACCACCGTCGGTCGGCGAAGCCGACCTCGATCGGATGGTCGAAGGCGGCAGAGACCTGCTCGGAGGTGAGCACCTCGGCGATGGGGCCCGCCGCGGTCAGTCGGCCGTCGGAGATGAGTGCGGCATGCGAGGTGGTCTCGGGGATCTCCTCGAGATGGTGGGTGACGAGCACGGTCGCCAGTTCCGGTGAGCGCACGGAGAGGTCGTCGATGGTCTCGAGCAGCTGTTCGCGGGCGGCGACGTCGAGGCCGGTGGTCGGCTCGTCGAAGAGCAGCAGCTGCGGATCGGCGATGAGGGCGCGAGCGACGAGGGCGCGGCCACGCTCGCCCTGGGACAGCACCTTCCACCCGGCGTCGGCGCGGGCGGACAGCTCCACCTCGGCGATGCGGGCCTCGGCCCTCGCGAGGTCATCGTCGCTCGGTTCCCAGCGCATCGGGCGTTCGATGGTGCCGGTCAGCCCAGTGAGGACGACCTCGGTCACGGACAGGTTCGAGCGCAGCGGGTGGCGCGGGTTGACGTGGCCGATGAGGCGGCGCAGCGCGGCGAGTTCGACCCGCCCCATCCTCTCGCCGAGGATGTCGACCGTTCCCGAGGTCGGGAACACCTGCGCCGAGGCGAAGCTGAGCAGGGTCGACTTTCCGGCCCCGTTGGGTCCGATGAGCACCCAGTGCTCGCCGGCGGCGATGCGCAGATCGATCCCGTGCAGGATCTGAGTCTGCCCACGTCGGAACGTCACATCGGCGATGTCGAGGACGGTCTCGGCCACGTCGCACTCACCTTTCGCATCATCGTTCACAGGCTCTCCCGGCGGGAGGCTACTTGAGCCCGGGCCGCTGTCTGCGGCTGGGCCCATTCGATTCTAGGACCCCTTTCGCCGAGGCGGCCGCCGCCCCGAGATACCGACGTTCCACATCCTGGATCTGGGTTCGCCGGCGGATACCACGCCAGCTCAGTTGACTGCCCCGCCGGTTCAGCCGGCAGTCTTGTCGATTTCCCCGAGGCTCGTGAGGTCCTTCGTGAAACCGTGGATGCCGATCTCCTCGGCTTCGAGTGTCGAGTCGAAGAGCGGGGTGTAGCCGTTCTTGAGATAGAGGCGAACGGCCTCGGGCTGGCGGGGTCCCGTGGTCAGATACACCTGCGTGTAGCCGAGCCGGAGGGCTTCGGCCTCGAGTTCGGCCAACACACGGCTGGCGAGCCCTCGACCAAGATGGTCGGAGTGCGTCCAGATCCGTTTGAACTCGGCAGTGGACTCATCAAAGCGCATGAATGCTCCGCCCGAGATCGGTTCTTCGTCTTCGAGCAGGTGAATGAATGCCCCGGTGGGAGCCGCGAACGCCTCAGGAGGATAGCGCAGGATCTCGGTCCGCGCGGGCTGTTCGTGGACGTCTCCGTACCGCTCGTCGTATTCGCGCTCGAGGTCATCGAGCAGCGGAGCCCCGAGCGGATCGTCGTAGGCGATGCGGACGAAGCGCTGCCGAGAATCGGGCGCAGAAGAGGACGCCGAGGCGGTCGCAGGTACGGTCATGAGCGGATCCTTTCGCGAGTTCACCGGTGCAACGCTTCGAACTGCTCGCGATGTTCCCGGATGTCACGATGGTCACAGCCCCTCAGGCCGACCGTCTCCCCGCCGCTTCACACGGCTCAAGCGTGCTCCGCCGGAGCGGAGATCTCACGGCGCAGGATCTTGCCGGTCGGCCCCTTGGGCAGTTCGTCGACGATCCACACATTGCGCGGGTATTTGTAGGCGGCGATGCGGTCCTTCGCGAAGGCTCGCAGCGCCTCGGCGTCGACGCTGCTGCCGGCCTTGAGCGCGACGGCGGCACCGACCTCCTCGCCGAGGTCGTCGTTGGCGATGCCGATCACGGCCGCCTCGGCGACGGCCTCGTGTTCATACAGTGCCTCTTCAACCTCACGCGGGTAGACGTTGTAGCCGCCGCGGATGATGAGGTCCTTCTTCCGATCGACGATCGTGAAGTAGCCGTCGGCGTCCTGTTCGGCGAGGTCGCCGGAGTGGAACCATCCGTCGCGGATGGCCTCCTCCGTCGCAGCCTCACGCTCCCAGTAGCCCTTCATCACGGGCTCGCCCTTGACCGCGATCTCGCCGACCTCACCCACGGCGACGTCGTTGCCGTCATCGTCGACGAGCTTCATCTCGACGCCGCGCACGGGGACTCCGATGGTGCCGGTCTTGCGTTCCATTCCCGGCTGGTTGAAGCACGCCACCGGCGAGGTCTCGGACAGCCCGTACCCTTCGAGGATGATGCAGTCGAAGGCGGACTCGAAGTTCTTCATCACCTCGACCGGCATCGCCGATCCGCCGGAGATGCACGAGCGCAGGCTGGACACGTCGAAGGACTCGCGACCCTCGGCATGAAGCATGCGTGCGTACATCGTCGGCACACCGATGAACACGCTGACCTGCGCACCCTGGATGGTCTCAAGGGCTTCGATCGGGTCGAAGCGCGGGATGAGGGCGAGGCAGGAACCGCTGAGCACGGAGGCGTTGAGTCCGCAGGTCAGGCCGAAGCAGTGGAACAGCGGCAGGCAACCCATGACCATATCGGTCTCGGTGAGGTGGATGAGCGTCTCAGCGGTCACGGCGGCGTTGGTCATCATATTGAAGTGGGTGAGCTCCGCACCCTTGGGCTGACCGGTGGTGCCCGAGGTGTAGAGGAGCACGACGGTGTCGTCGTCGGCGCGGGACACCACCTCCGCAGTGGGATCGAAGGCGGACAGCTGATCGGCGAAGTCGGCGGGGTCGACGCTGACGCATTCGATGCCGACGGCGGCCGCAGCCTTGCCCGCCTCGCCTGCCATGTCCTTCCATGCGAAGACGATCGCGGCGCCGGAGTCCTCGAGGTAGTACTCCACCTCGCGTGCCTTGAGCAGCGGGTTCATCGGTACGACGATCGCACCGACGGACAGCGCACCATAGAAGAGAACGGGAAATTCGAGGACGTTCGGCAGAACGAGTCCGACACGGTCGCCGGGTCCGATTCCCCTCTGCGTGAGCAGGGTCGCAACCCGCTGGGCACGATCCTGCAGCTGCGTATACGTCAGCGCAGTATCGCCGAGGCGGACGGCAGGTCGGTCACCGTGTCGGCTCGCGGTGACGGTGAGATTGTCGGCCAGGTTGGTCATGGCTTCCTCCAGGCTTGATTCGTTCGTCTTTGATCGGCTCGGTGCTGGTGCAATCGGAACCACCACTGGTTGTGGTCCCAGCACAGGAGAAGAGTCGGCTCCGGACCGGAATCGACTTCCGCCGTTCGGCCCTATATCGCCCACTCTGCCGCTGTCGGCGACCGTGGACAACGGGATGTACGACAGAATCGCGAGCCGTCACTTGTGGCCGAACAACAAGAACAGATCGTATGCTGATCGTATGGTCGCAAATCCGCTTGTCTTACGCATCGTCGATCGTGTCCGCGCATCGCTGCCGGCCACGGTCCAGCGGTCGGTCAGCCGCACCTGGCGGGAGGTGCCTGCCTATCCCCGCAGTCCGGACAAGAGCCTCGCCGAGGACCTCACCGCACACACGTACACCGTCTTCGAAGCCGCACTCACCCCTTTGGAGGAGGGACGCCGCGCCACGGCCGAGGACTTCCCGATCACCGCCTCCCAGGCCAGGCGCCGGCTGCGGCAGGGTGTGACACTGCCGGACTTCCTCACCGGATTCCGGATCGGTCAGGAGACCCTGTGGGAGGCGATCGTCGACGCCTCGGACTCCGAACAGGAGACCCGCGACGAGGCGCTGCACATCGCCATCCACGTCATGAGCGTCATCGAGGTCGGCAGCTCCGTCGGGGCGGTCGCCTACCTCGAGACCCAGCAGCTCGACATGGCCGAGGGCGACCGGGTCCGCCGCGACCTCGTCGATGACCTGCTGTCGGGCCGACGTCTGGCACCGGGGCCCAGCGCCGACCTCGCCGAGGTGTCCGACCTCCGCCCGGATTCGCGCGTGCTCGTCGCCACGGCCACCTCACAGACGCCGCTGCGTGATGATCGGGGTCTGCGCGAGGTCGTCACGGCCCTGCGCTCGGTCTTCGACGTCGGCCGACGCGGCATCGCCGTGGTCCTCCAGGACCAGATCGTCGGCATCACCCCGGTGACCTCCGACGGGTCCACCACCCTGGCCGATCTCGAACGGGTCCATCAGGAGTTGGCCCGCCACGGCACCGACCTGTGCGTAGGCACGTCAACCGTCCACGAAGGCCTCGACCGAGTGCCCGAGGCATACCGGGAGGCCGTGCTCGCCCGGGAGAGCCTCGATGGGGCCCCGGGCGTCCGGTCGCTGCACGTGCTCACCCCGCTCGACTATCTCGTCACCCTCGACGACGAGGTGGCCCACCGGCTCATCCGTCCCGAGCTGCGTCGCTTCGTCGAGGACGACCTCGCCGCGGGCGGGGTCCTCATCGAGACGCTGCTCGAGTACGCGGCCTGCGATCTCAATGCGAAGCTCGCGGCCGAGCGCCTCCACGTGCATGTGAACACCGCGTACTACCGCGTCGACTCGGCGGCCGAGCGCACCGGCCGCAATGTCCGCAGCTTCACGGATCTGCAGGAGACGATCGTGGCCATCCGCATGCTCACCGCCCACGCCAGGACCCCGTCCCACAGATGAGGAATCCCCGCGCCGAGGTGATCCCGCCCTGATCCCGGGCGCTCACACCCGAACAGCGAAACCCCGCGCCGAGGCGGCACCTCCCAGATTTCGGGAGGACCACCTCGGCGCGGGGTTCGGTCCGGCTCAGGCCGGTCACTGACCTCAGACGCCGGCCGGGACCTGTGCGGGAGCCGGCAGCACGAGAGCGTAGCCGTGTTTGGCCCAGTCGTTGTCGAGGCTTTCGTGGACGGACTTGACCTGCGTGTATTCGGCCAGGGCGTCGGGACCGAGCTCCCGGCCGATGCCGGACTGCTTGTAGCCGCCGAACGGGTTGAACGGGAAGCCCGCGTGCCAGTCGTTGACCCACACCGTGCCGGCTTCGAGTTCGGCGGCGACGACGCGGGCACGCTCGGAGGAGCCCCAGACTCCGGCGGAGAGTCCGTAATCGCTGTCGTTGGCGATCTCGACCGCCTCGGCCACATCGTTGTAGCCGATGACGACGAGCACGGGTCCGAACACCTCTTCGCGGGCGATGCGCATGTCGTTGGTGACATCGGTGAACACGATCGGCGGCACCCACGCACCGTTCTCGAACATCTGCCCCTCGGGAAGGGTTCCGCGGTAGGCCAGGGTCGCTCCCTCCTCGGCGGCGATCTGGAGGTAGCGCTCGACCCTGGCCTTCTGGTCGGCCGAGGCGACCGGGCCCATGTCCGAGGCGGGGTCAGTGGGATCGCCGATCCGCACGTCCTTCAGACGGGTGATGAGGCGGTCGACGATCTCGTCCTTGCGGGAATTGGGTACGAGCAGTCGGGTGCCGGATTCGCACACCTGGCCGGAGTACATGAGGAACGCGAAGATCGAGCCGTCGATCGCGGCGTCGAGGTCCGCATCGTCGAGAATGATGTTCGGTCCCTTGCCGCCGAGTTCGAGGGTCACCTTCTTGAGGTTGTCGGCGGCTGCGCGCTGCACGGACTTGCCGACTTCGGTGGATCCGGTGAAGCCGATCTTGCGCACGTCCGGGTGTTCGGCGAGGCGGGCGCCGACGGTCTCACCGGGACCGGTGATGACGTTGAGGACGCCGGGCGGCAGGCCTGCCTCTTCGGCCGAGCGGGCGAGTTCGAGCAGGGTCAGCGGGGTGTTCTCGTCGGCTTTGAGGACGAAGGTGTTGCCCGCTGCCAGTGCCGGTCCGAGCTTCCATCCCGCGAGGACGAGGGGGAAGTTGAAGGGTACGATTCCTGCGCAGACGCCGATGGGTTCGCGGCGGATGGTCGCCCGCGAATCCGGTGACTCGGGGGCCAGCGGATTGTCCTGTTCGGGGGTGAAGCCGCGGGCCATGCCTGCGAAGACTCGCAGGTTCGCGGTGCCGAGTCCGATGTGGAAGGCGCCGGCGGTACGCACGGTGACTCCGTTCTCGGCGGTCGCCAGGGCTGCCAGTCGGTCGGCCTTGGCCTCCATGCTCGCGGCGATCCGATCAAGGATGTCTGCGCGCTGATCAGGCGTCATGTTCCACCAGGTGCCCTCTTTATGAGCGGCGGCGGCAGCGGCGACTGCGGCATCGGCGTGCTCGACTCCGCCGAAGGCGACTCGGGCGGCGGTCTGGCCTGTGGCCGGCGAGGTGATCGCATGGGTTTCAGGGGTGTCGACCCACTGGCCGTCGATGTACATGCGGTAGCTGGGGATCTCGGTCATGCCGGAACCTCCTCTTTCTGCGTGGTGGGGGTGGTCGCCTCGGCGACGGTGGTTGTGGTGGTGCCGTCGGACCCGATGAGGTCGGCGGCCTTCTCGGCGATCATGATCGTCGGGGCGTTCGTGTTGCCGCGCACGACGGTCGGCATCACCGAGGCGTCGGCGACGCGCAGACCTTCGACGCCGATGACTTTGAGCTCAGGGTCGACGACGTGGCCGATCGAGCAGGTCGAGGTCGGGTGGTAGAGCGTCTGGCCGACCTGGCGGGCGAATTCGAGCAGCTCCTGGTCGCTCGTTCCGTCCGGCACGATGTGGTCGCCGGAGATGACCTTCTGCATCGCCGGCTGGGAGGCGATGCTCAGCGCGATGCGCAGACCGGCGAGGATGCTCTGCTTGTCCTCATCGGATCCGAGGTAGTTGTGGAGGATCCGCGGGGCGACGTGTGGGTCGGGCGAGCGCAGGGTGAGCGTTCCGGTGCTCGTGGGTTTGAGCACGCAGGGTCCGGCTGCCAGGCCCTGGACCGTCTGGGCGCCCAGTCCCTCCTCGGCGAAGAGGCAGGGGGTGGAGTGGAACTGCACATCGGGGCCATTCAGCCCGTCACGGGTTTCGAAGAAGCCGCCGGCCTCGCCGATGTTCGAGGTCAGGGGGCCGCGGCCTTCGGTCTGCAGGAGTTCGGCGTTGGCCGGAGAGACGGCGGTCTTGAGCGTTTCGAGTTCGGTCGTGTAGTTGAGCATGACCATATAGTGGTCCTGCATCCGTTCGCCGACCGGCAGGTCCGCGACCTCCTCGATGCCGAAGGCGTCGAGCTGGGCGGCCGGTCCGACTCCGGAGAGCAGGAGCAGGTGGGCCGACCCATAGGCACCGGCCGAGAGGACGACCTCGCGTTCGGCGCGGATCTCCTCGATCTCGCCGTAGCGTTCGATCTCGACGCCGACGGCGCGCTGTCCCTCGAAGACGACCTTCCGGGCGTGGGCGTCGGTGATGACGGTGAGGTTCTTCCGGTCCGCCACCGGGTGCAGGTAGGCGACGGCGGTGGAACAGCGCATGCCGCCTCGCTGAGTCGTCTGGAACCGGCCGACGCCGAGCTGCTCGCCGGCGTTGAAGTCCTCGTTGTGCGGGTAGCCGGCTTCGACGGCACCGTCGACCCAGGCGTCGCACAGCGGATTCATCGACCGGCTCTCGGACACGGTCAGCGGGCCGTCGGCTCCGTGGAAGTCATCAGCACCGCGTTCATTGGACTCGGCCTTGCGGAAGTACGGAAGCACCTCGTCATAGGACCAGCCTTCGGCACCGTCGGCGGCCCACTGGTCGTAGTCGGCCTGGTTGCCGCGCATGTAGATCATCGCGTTCATCGAACTCGACCCGCCGAGCATCTTGCCGCGGGGAAGGTAGGCGCGGCGGCGGTGGAGTTCGAGTTCCGGTTCGGTGTCGAGATCCCAGTCCCACTGGCTCTTGAACAGGGTGCTGAATGCGGCTGGGATGTGGATCTCGTCGGCGGTGTCGGCGGCTCCGGCTTCGATGAGCGCGACCTTGACGTCCGGGTCTTCGCTCAGTCGTGCGGCCAGCACACATCCGGCTGATCCTGCTCCTACAACGATGTAGTCGTACATGATGTCCTCACTGTTGCGTCATTGCTTCTGTGCAATTCGAGTGTGGTGCAGAACACAGCAAGGATGCTTCGTCAGTCGACCCAGACTTCACGGCCGTCGATTGTGACCGAACCACAAATGGTCCCCGATCCCCGGGGAGGGGGATCGCTCCAGGTCAGCTCGCCTAGGCGGCCCACCGACAGCCGGTTCCCCTGAGTCTGCGGTCGGCTCCCGGACATGCACGGGCCATAATGGAGGCATGCACAACGGCGCCGATTCGAATGAGGACCTCCGCGAGGAGTATCGCATCAAGATGCGCGGTCGGCTTCTGCGCCGGTCGGCTTCGTTCAATGTCGCCCATGCCGTCGACAGCCTCGAACCGGGCACGGGCGCACAGAGCATCCAACGCGCGCTGACGCTGCTCAACCTCGTCGGTCTCATCGCCGGAGAACGTCGCGAGGGGGCGAGCCTGTCAGAGCTCGCCTCGATCAGCGGCCGCCCGAAGGCCAGCGTCCACCGCATGCTCCAAGCGCTGATCACCATGGGCTATGTCGAGCGCCTCGAAGAGGGCGGATACCGCCTCGGCGTGCAATCGCAGATCCTCGGCCAACTCGCACAGAAATCAGTGGATCCGCTGGTCACAGAATCCGAGTCGAGTCTGCTGCGTCTGGCCGAGCTCAGTCAGGACACCGTGTTCCTCACCCTGCGCACCGGCAGCTATTCGATCTGCGCCCGCCGCGAGGAGGGCTTCGGCGAGATCTTCAACAACGCCCTGTCCGTGGGCGACCGACACCCGCTGGGCATCGGTGCGGGATCGTTGGCGATCCTCTCCGAGCTCTCCCCCGCCGAGGTGGACGCCCAGTTCGAGGCCAACGCCGAGATCCTCGCCGAGAGGTATCCGAAGGTCTCCGTTCCTCACCTGCGCGACATCATCGATCAGGCCCGAATCGACGGCTTCGTCCACAACCCGGGGCTCTTCGCGAAGGGGTCGTGGGCGGTGGCGGTGCCGCTGCGCATCCGCGGCTCCCGCCCGCGTGCGGCACTGTCGATCGCGTCGATCGCCGACCGCATCACCGGTTCACGGGTCGAACGTCTCGTCGCTCTGCTGCGCCGGGAGGCGAAGGCCATCGCCGAGGCGCTGAGCTCCCATTCCGATCCGGCCCCGGACGCCGGTGACCTCTGAGGTGAGCCACGGGCGGTGTCGGGTAGCGTGAAGGGCATGCCAGAGACTTCCGCCTCCCCGATCGTGTCCCTGACAGTCACCGAGCTGCGGGACCTGTGCATCCCAGCAATCGCCGCGGCCGGCGGGTCACCCGCACTGACGCAGTCCTTGGCGGAGGCGACAGTGGCAGCCGAGCGACGGGGCAAGACCGCCGTCGGCACTGCGCATCTCTTCGACTACCTCGACGGGCTCGAAGCCGGTCGAATCAACGGGCAGGCGAGTCCGACGGTATCGAATCCCCTGCCTGCCGCTCATCATGTCGATGCCGATCGAGGCATCGCGCAGCTCGCCTTCGACGAGGTGGTCGAGGCCTTCGCCGCGTCCTCGGCGAAGTTCGGCATCTCCATCCTCAACATCGCCAATGCCTTCACCGCCGGGGAGCTCGGCTACTATACGAGCCGACTCGCAGACCATGGCCTGCTGGCGATCGCGGGAGCCGATTCGCCGGCACTGATGTCGCTGTTCGGATCGACGCGCGCAGCCACCGGGACAAACCCCTACTCCTTCGCCGTCCCGCACCCCGACGGTCCACGCATGTTCGATCAGGCGAGCAGTGAGACCGCATGGGTGAAGATCCGTCATGCCGCGGACCGAGGAGAACCGATCCCCGAGGGGTGGGCGCAGGACCCGAACGGGTCGGCCACGATCGATGCAGAGGCTGCCCTCGCCGGTTCCCTGCTGCCGTTCGGTGGGGTCAAGGGCAGCAATATCGCGCTCATGGTCGAACTGCTCTCCGTCCACGGCGGAGGTCGTTTCTCCGTCGATGCGCCTGCTTTCGACAGCGGCGAGGACAGTCCGGGCACTGGACTTTTCGTCATCGCGATCGCCGCTGACGCCTTCGACCCGGGCTACACCGATCGCATCGCATCGCACCTCGACCGGCTGAACCGCGACTTCGGCATCGACTTCGGCCGGAAGCGCAACCTCGAGGTCATCGAACTCCCGGCCGAAGTGCACGCGCGTCTCGTCGAGAAGACGAGGCGCTGAGCCTCAGCCCGGCAAGCGCGCTCTTGATCCGGTCCCTGGCATCGGGGTCGGTGTCGGCCATCGGACGCCGAGGTGACCCGACGGGTTCGCCCTGGAGTTCGAGTCCGGTCTTGACCGCTTGGATGAAGGGTTCGGAGATCATCGCGTCGATGACCGGGTAGAGCCTCTTCCACTCCTGGAGTGCCCCGGCCAGGTCGCCGGCCACGATCTTCGCAGAGACGGACACGATCTCGGCCGGAACGACGTTCGCGGCACCGGCGACCATTCCGGCGGCACCTTCGACGAGGCCGGAGTAGATGTAGGAATCCCAGCCGATGAAGGTGCCGATGACGTCGCTGTGGTGGTGGATGAGCTTGAGTCCCTGTTCCCAGTCCGCGCTGGAATCCTTGATGTACCGGACGTTGGGGATCTCCTCGGCGAGGGTGAGGACTGTGTCCGGGTCGAGGTTGACCCCGGTGGCTCCGGGGATGTTGTAGAGCATGACGTCGATGTCGACGGCAGCGGCGACCGTGCGGATGTAGTCGAGGGTCTCGGCCAGGGTGAGCGGCTCGTAGTAGGGGGTGACGATCATGAGCACGTCGGCACCGGCGGCCTGCGCGGCCTTCGACTGGCGGATGGCCTCGCGGGTGGTCGTCGCCCCGGTCTGTGCGACGACGGGGACGCGGCCGGCGGCACGGTCGATGACGAATTCGACCATCGTCTCCCGCTCCTCGGCGGTCATCGTGGCGAATTCGGCGGTCGATCCGCCGACGACGAGTCCGTCGACTCCGCCGTTGATCGAACGGTCGACGATGCGGCTGAGAACGTCGAAGTTGATGTTCTCCTCGGCGTCGAAGGGGGTGGTCAGGGCGGTGAGGACGCCGCGCAGTTGAGTGGTCATGATGCCTCCGAGTTCGTCGATGCTGTGGTTGTCGCTGTGGCTGATGGTGTTGGGGCGCTCATGTGGCGGGTGTGCGGGGTGATCCCCGTCGTCGTCTCCCGCGCCGAGGCGGTCCCCTCATCGTGGCGTGGCGGTTCGTTCTCGTCGGGGTGCTGGACCGGGTGGTGTCGCCTGGTCTGCCGCGCGGTGGCGAGGATGTTCGCGGCCTGCTGGGCGGCGGTGAGCCCGGAGCTGATCGCCGTCTCTGTGTACAGGGTTCCGAGGTAGTCGCCGGCGAGGAACACCCGCCCGGACAGGGAGGTCAGTGCCGGTTGGAGCTTCCCCCGGCGGGGGAAGCAGTACGGTGCTCCCGTCCGCCATCTCTGCACCTGCGCCTCGGCGACCATTCCGGCGAAGCCGGGCAGCACCTCGTCGAGGTCGGAGATGTACGTGTCGAGGATGTCCGCATCGTCGAGGTCGAGCAGCCTGCGGGCCAGGCTCGCCGGTGAGAACGTCATGATGCTGCCGCCGGGCTGGCGTTCGGTCTCGGTCCCGCGGACGATATTGCCCTGGTTCATCACGACGTTGAAGGAGCGCTTCGGGGTCGCGATGCCGTACGCGCCGTCCCATGGCTGCGGTTCCGTCTCATTCGTGAGGAACGCCGCCGAGACGTAGGGGCCGTAGACGATCTTGCCGAGTGCCTCACGCTTGTCCTCCTGCAGGTCGACCGCGACCCGGTGGGCGACGGTGGCCGGGGTGGCGAGGACGACGGTGAGCGCTTCAATCTCGTGGTCGATGTCGTCCTGCCGGTAGCGGACGACGACGTGGTCCTTCTTGTGGACGATCTCCTGGACCTTCGCGTCGAGGCGGATGTCCTCCTGCAGCGGGGCGGCGATCGATTCGACGAGGTTGGACGGCCCTCCGCTGATGCTGCGGTTGAGTCCCTGGCCGATGTTCCACACGAGGCTGAAGTAGCCGATGCCGGCACCGGCGGCGAGTTCGTCGGGGTCGGCGGCCGAGCGGGTGATCGTGGGTCGGAACATCGCCTCGGCGTCTTCGGAGAGTTCCCCGATGTAGTCGGCGAATGACCGGTCGTTCTCGAAGTCGTAGATGCGCTGCTGGCGGGCCTCGGCGGTCTCGTTCGGGCGCAGGCGCACGGCCTGGGCGTAGCGGAGGACGTCGGCGGAGACCTTGGCCCCGGCCTTGACCATGGAGACTCGGTCCTTCATCGCCATCGGGATCCGGAACGGATAGGACTGGACCGGACCGTTCAGAAGCAGCTTGCCGTTCATCGAGATCGCCGACAGGGACCCGGGGATCTCACTCGTGCGCGTCTCGGTCTCAGTGATGAGTTCGTTCGTCGATGACTTCCCTCCGGCGAACATATGTCCGCCCCAGTTGAGGAAGTATCGGCCGCGGTTTTCCGAACGAATCCGTCCGCCGACTCGATGGCTCGATTCCAACAGCGTGATATCCCAGTTCCGCAGCCGCCAAGCCGCGGACAGTCCCGCGAGTCCGCCTCCGACGATGACCGCATCCTTCATGGGGAACACCCCCTTAATCGCACGCGCCGATGCTCCGTCGCATCGGCTCCTGCCCACACTCTAAAATGTGATCACATTAGTCGGCAAGAGCTTCTCGGCGTCGATTTCGACCGTTTCCTTGACCTTGCCCCAGGGGCAGGCCCTTCAGTGGAAACCAGCGGGTCCGCGACTCGTGATCAACAGGACGACCACCCGAAGGAGCATCACCATGACACTCGACATCTCCGTGCAGCAGCGCCCAGAGATCCCCTATATCGGGATCCCGTTCACCGCTCGATTCACTGAATTCGGCGCTCCAGATGGCCCCAACGACACGATCCCCCGGATCTATCAGTGGCTCGCGGAGCATGAGACCGCCCCCGCGGGCGGGCCACTCTACGTCTATCGATTCGTCGGGGACCCGAGCGACCCCGTCGATCTCACCGTCGGCGTTCCCCTCGCCGAGGCGGTCACCCCCTCCACCGGACTGCAGTTGGGCTACCTGCCCGCCGGGGTCTACGTCGTCGGCCGCCATGTCGGTTCACCAGACGGAATCCCCGCCGCCCAGGAGAAGATCCGAGTGTGGGCCGAGGCCGAAGGACGAGATCTGAGCACCCCGGTTGACGCAGACGGTATGCCGTGGACCGGCCACGCCGAGCACTTCCTCACAGACCCGAGTGAGGAGCCCGATCCATCGAAATGGGTGACCGAGCTGCTGTTCATGACGGTATGAGAGGGGAAACGCTCGGCAAACTCCGACGACCGCTGGCCTATACTCGCCAAGATGAGGGAGCGCACCGTCGAGCTGAGCAGGAGGCACGGATGACCGGTCACCTGTCGATCGGCGAATTCTCCACCGCCACCTGGCTCTCGCCGAAGGCTCTGCGGATCTATGACAGCAACGGACTGCTGTCGCCGAACTCCGTGGACCCGGTCACCGGGTACCGCAGGTACAGCAGGGATCAGGTCAATACTGCCCGGCTGATCTCGATGCTCCGGCGCATCGATATGTCGCTGGTTGAGATCGGCGACCTGCTCACCTTGCCTGCCCACGACCGGGCGGAGATGATCGCGCGTCATCGCGAGGCGGCATCAGTCGAGCACGACAGACGACAGACACTGGCACGATTCCTCGAACACGCCGTCGACCGCGGGTCTCTCGACGGTGATGAGCAGCCACCGGTTCCGGGGTACGACGTGAAGAGCCGCAGGTCACCGAGGCTGCCGGTACTGACCTCGACTCGCCACACCTCAGCCAAGGAGCTCCCGGAGGTCATTCATACATGTGCCGACCGACTCATCGCGCTTGCGAGTGATCGCGGCGGAATCGCCGGCCCCCTCTTCGTCATCTACCACGGCCAAGTCGGTTGGGAGTCGGACGGCCCTATCGAGATCTGCGTGCCCATTCGTCACTCGGAACGGGCACATCGCGTCGAATCCGCCCAGACCCAGCTGTTCACTCCCGTGCGCCGCGCAGACGTGCAGTTCCCTCGGATCCTCGGAGCGTTCGACGCCGTTGCGACTCGAGCGAAGCAGCTCGGACTCACCCGGTCGGGTCCGCCGCGGGAGTTCTACGCTCCGTTCACCGCCGGACAGGTCCCCGACTGCGAGGTGGTGCTTCCGGTGCACGCAGACTGAGCCCGGTCCTTTCGGAACGCCGCTTCCTCAGTTCAAGCACGGTTCGCCGTCAAGGACTTCCAGCAAGCCCGCCGGCTTCAGCCCTGCCGCGGGCGGCGACTCAGTTCTGCTTGTCGAGCACGCTGCGGATGCGCACGATCGCATCGGACAGCGAATTCTCAGCAGCCACACGGGCCGCCTCGGCGTCACCGGCATCGACGGCGTCCATCAGGCGGCGCTGATGCTCGAGCAGCGACTGAAGGTCGCCGGATTCGAGCGCCCGGCGAGCGCCGACGAGCTTATAGGCTCGGCACCGCAGCCACAGCATCCGGATGGTGTCGACGAGAACGGGATTGCCGACGGCGGAGTAGATGACGGACAGAAGCTCTTCGTCATGGTCGAGGTACGCCGCGGCGTCCCCGGCCGCGAGCGCGGACTCCATCGCTGTGAACTCCTCGTCGAGTCGCGCCCGTCCCACCTCGTCCAATGCCTCGACGCCATTCACCGTCGCCTCGACCTCGAGCAGCAGGCGCACGGCGTAGATCTGCAGAAGCTCCTCGGCGGTGAAGGCCTTGACGATCCCGCCGCGGTGCGGGCTGGTCTCGACGAGCCCGACCTCCTCGAGCCGGGCGATCGACTCGCGCACCGGCATCACGGACGTGCCGAGCTCGGCGGCGAGCTGGCGGATGCGCAGGCGATGACCGCTGGGATACTCACCGCTGAGGATCTTCGCCTGCATCGCCTCGAACACCTGATCACCGATGCGCACACCGGGTTCACCTGCGGACTCAGTCATGCTCGTCAGTCTAACCTCGCCGAGGCGGCGCACCCCGGTGCCGGCAGAACGAACGCATCCCACGCCGCCTCACCGCAGGACGACGGTCCTTCTGCCTGAGAGGAACACGCGGCCTTCGCAGTGCCACTTCACAGCGTTCGACAACGCCTTGCACTCGGCATCGCGACCGGCTGCCACGAGGTCCTCGGGCGCGAACGAATGGTCGACCTCGACGAGCTGCTGGGCGATGATCGGGCCCTCGTCGAGTTCGCTGTTGACGAAGTGCGCGGTCGCACCCACGGTCTTCACTCCCCGCTCCCACGCCTGGTGGTAGGGCTTGGCGCCCTTGAACGAGGGCAGGAACGAGTGGTGGATGTTGATGGCCCGACCGGTGAGCTCGCGCGCCAGGTCATCGGAGAGAACCTGCATATAGCGGGCCAGCACGACGAGATCGACCTCGAAACGATCGACGAGCTCAAGCAGCTTCGCCTCCGCCTCGGGCTTCGTATCCTTCGTCACCGGGATCCGGAAGAACGGGACGCGGTGCCATTCGACGAGCTCACGGTGATCTGGATGATTCGACACCACCGCCGCGATCTCGATCGGCAGTTCGCCGATCTGGGCGCGGAAGAGCAGGTCATTGAGGCAGTGCTCGAACTTCGAGACCATGATGAGCACCCGACGCTTCTCACCCTGCGGCCACAGCTGCCAGGTCGCGTCGAACTCCTGCCCGATCGATTCGAAGTCCGCCCGCAGCGCTTCGATGCCGTTGCCCGGCTCCGCGGAGACGCTGAAGTCGATGCGCAGGAACAGCCGCTGCGCATGCTGATCATCGAACTGCTTGAGTTCCTTGATGTCACCGCCGTGGGTGAGCAGCGCCCCGGTCACCGAGTGGAGGATGCCCGGGCGCTCGTCGCATTCGAGGGTGAAGATGAAATCCTGCATGTCCATGTCTTCCTGTTCAGTGGTGTGAAAGTGAGAGGGGTGGTGCACAGAGACCCGAGGGCGGTCAGCATTCGACGACGTTGACGGCCAGACCGCCCCGCGAGGTCTCCTTGTACTTCGATTTCATATCGGCACCAGTCTGCCGCATCGTCTCGATCGCCTGATCGAGACTGACCCGGTGAGTGCCGTCGCCGTGCATCGCCAGGCGGGCGGCGTTGATCGCCTTCACCGAGGCGATCGCGTTGCGTTCGATGCACGGAACCTGGACGAGTCCGCCGACCGGGTCACAGGTCAGCCCGAGGTTGTGCTCGAGACCGATCTCGGCGGCGTTCTCGACCTGCTCAGGTGTTCCGCCGAGGACGGCACACAGTCCCGCGGCAGCCATCGCACAGGCCGATCCGACCTCTCCCTGGCAGCCCACCTCGGCGCCAGAGATCGAGGCATTGCGTTTGAACAGGATCCCGATCGCCCCGGCGGTGAGCAGGAACTTCACGACGGCGTCATCGGACATGTCCGCATCGGTGACGAAGCGATCCATGTAATGGAGCACCGCGGGGATGATCCCCGCGGCCCCGTTCGTCGGGGCCGTGACGATCCGCCCACCCGAGGCGTTCTCCTCGTTGACGGCCAAGGCGTAGAGGTTGACCCATTCGAGGGCGTCGAGCGAACCGGAGGCCTTGTACTCGGCGTCTTCGAGCTTCGCAGCCAGCTCCGGGGCCCGCCTGCGCACCTTGAGCCCGCCGGGCAGAGTCGTCTCCTCCCGCGTGCACCCGTTGTGCACGCATTCGCGCATCACCGCCCAGATCGCCAACAGCTTCTCCCGCAGCTGCTCATCCGTGCGAGTCACACGTTCGTTGACGGCCATGAGCTCGGCGATGCTCAGTCCGTGCTCCCGGCAGCGGGCGAGGAGCTCATCGGCCGTGGCGAACTCGATCGTCTGCTGCTTCTCCCCCGCGGCGGTGTCCTGCTGCACTGCCTGTTCGGAGGCCTCGATCGTCTCGGCGGCGTCCTTGTCGGCCGCGAGCTCCTCGGCGGTGACGACGAAACCCCCGCCGACTGAGTAGTATTCGCGCTCGATGACCTCGTCGCCCGCCTCGGCGCGGATGAGCATCCCGTTGGGATGGCCGGGCAGGTTCTTCCTCAAGTGGAGGACCAAGTCGGTCTCGGGTTCGAATTCGATGACCAGGCGCCCGCCGAGGTGGAGCTTGCGTCGGCTCTTGACCTCCTCGACCAGCGGGCCCACCTGGTCGGGGTCGAGCGTCTCTGGATCGAAACCGCTCAACCCGACGAGCACCGCCGAATCCGAACCGTGCCCGATGCCGGTCGCGGCCAGCGAACCGTAGAGTCCGACGCGGACCCGGCGGACCCGGTGCAGGAGACCCTGCTCTTCGAGTTCATCGACGAACCGCAGTGCCGCCCGCATCGGCCCCACCGTATGGGAGGAGGAGGGGCCGATGCCGATCGAGAAGAGATCGAGGACCCCGAGTGCCATCAGCCGCTCCCCTCCGCGGCGCCGGCACCCGCTGCATCGACCTCACCGACGAGGAACTCGGCCATTCCGTCGAGCATCCAGCGGACGGCGAAGTCCGCGAAGCTCGCCCGCGGGTAGACACGGTATTCGAGCACCGAGGAGTGGTGGAGGATGACCGGGACGGGTCCCAGCGCCGTGACGATCGCCGTTCCCACACCGAAGGCGCGCGGATGGAGGTCGGCACGGCAGCTCTTCTCGAGCACCTCCCGGGCCTTCGAGCCCGACAGCTGGAGAATCGTGCGGTTGGCGGAGAGGTCGACGGCCTGTCCGGGCAGTCCTTCGAGTCCCGCCTCGGCGACGAGCGTCTCGCCCGGCTGCTGCTGCCGGGAGACGTCGACGGCGAGGAACTCGTCGGGGCTCAGCCACAGGATGTGCAGTCCTGCGCTGTCTCCGGTGACCTCACCGACCCGACCCGGCAGCGGCAGGCCGAAGGCGTCTTCGAGAGCACGCCCGGATGCCGAATCTGGATGCGCCCGCAGACCGAGTTGGACGGAGAACGGCAGCTCGCGCAGGGCGACCCGGCGACCCCCGGCGGCACTCGCATCGACCATCGCCTCGGACAGATGCGCTGCCGGGGAGACCCGGAGGTCATCGAGGGATTCGGGGGTGACGAGGGTGTCAGTGGAATAGGTGGTGTCAGCCATCGCGGCGGTTCCCTTCCGGATCGTAGAAGACGGGCGAGGTGATCTCGACGTCGACCAGGGTGTCCCCCAGCGGGGATTGGACGACCTCACCTTCTCTGTTGCGGCCGTTCTCGACGAGGGCGAGCCCGATGGGCCGGTCGAGCGACGGCGAGATGTAGGACGAGGTGACATGGCCGATCATCGGCACCGGTCCCTCCTCCGGGGTGACCGGGGTGCCCGAGGTGATGAGCTGGGCGCCTTCGGCCAGACGTGTCGTCCCGTCGACCGGGAGCACGCCCACGAGGTGCTTGCGGTCCTCCTTGACGTTGTCGGCCCGGGTGTAGGAGCGTTTGCCGATGAAGTCCTTGAGCTTCGAGACGATCCACTCCATGCCCGCATCCTGTGGGGTCACGGTGCCGTCGGTGTCCTGGCCGACGATGATGAAGCCCTTCTCGGCACGCAGCACGTGCATGACTTCGGTCCCGTACGGGGTGATGTCGAACTCGGCACCCGCCTCGGCGACGGCCTCCCAGACGGTCAGACCGTAGAACGTGTCGACGTTGATCTCGAAGGCGAGTTCGCCGGAGAACGAGATCCGGCAGATCCGTGCGGGGATGCCGTTCGCCAATGTCGTCTCGCGGAAGCCCATGAACTCGAAGGCCTCGTTCGACACGTCGAGGTTCGGGGCGAGTTTCGCGATGACGTCGCGTGACCGGGGTCCGGCCACGGCGACGGTCGACCACTGTTCGGTCACCGAGGTGAAGACGACGTCGAGTTCGGGCCATTCGGTCTGGTGCCATTCCTCGAGCCATTCGAGGACGGTCGCCGCTCCGCCGGTGGTCGTCGTCATGTAGTAGCGGTCCTCGGCCACGCGCAGGGTCACGCCGTCGTCGAAGATCATGCCGTCGGGTTTGCACATCAGCCCGTAGCGGCCCTTGCCCACCTTGAGCTTCTTGAAGCCGTTCGTGTAGATCTGGCCGAGGAACTCGCCCGCATCCTTTCCGCGGATCTCGATCTTGCCGAGCGTCGAGGCGTCCTGGAAGCCGACGGATTCGCGCACGGCCTTGCCTTCGCGCAGCACCGCCGCGTCCATGTCCTCACCCGGCTTCGGGTAGTACCAGGGCCGCTTCCACTGGCCGACGTCTTCGAATTCGGCGCCGTGGGCGACGTGCCAGGGGTGGATCGAGGTGACTCGGGCCGGGTCGAAGAGTTCGCCCTTGCGCCGTCCGGCCAGTGCCGCGAACGGGACCGGGGCGAACGGTGCGCGGAAGGTCGTGTGTCCGACCTGTCCGAGGTCGTCGGCCTTCCCCAGCACCGAGGCGATCGCGCCGATGGCGTTGACCGCTGAGGTCTTGCCCTGATCGTTCGCCGTCGAGATCGAGGTGTAGCGCTTGATGTGCTCGACCGAGCGCATGCCCGCGCCCATGGCCCGCTGCACGTCGGCGACGGTCTGGTCACGCTGGAAGTCGATGAAGTGCGTGGTCAGGTTCGTGTGATCGTCATTCGCCGAGGTGACCAGCCACAGCGGGCGGGCCGGAGCATAGGCCATCGCGGAGGCCGCAGGGACGCTGAGCGCGGCCGGGAAGCCGGTGCGGTTCGCAGCCTGGTTGCCTGCCTCGGCGCCCTGACGCAGTGCCGATTCGAGGGAATAGTCCCCGGTCACGGCTCCGACGGTGAACTGGTCGCGGACGGGGGTCGTGGGCACGAAGGCCGCGATGTCGGTGTTCCAGTGGATCTTTCCCCTGCGCTGGCCGTGCAGGTGGATGACCGGCGAGTGTCCGCCGCTCACCGCGAGCAGGTCGACGGCGATCTCTTCGCTCTCAGCAGCAGCGACGCCGTCGTCGTCGAGGGAGGCGACGGTGATCGCGCTGATGCGACCCGTCGGCCCCTCACCGGCGGTGCCGGTGACGGCGGAGCCGAGGATGAGGCGGGTGCCTGTGGCCGCGGTGACGGATTCGGCCACTGCCGAGGCGGTCGGGCGGGAGTCGATGACCGCGGGAACGGTGATGCCTGCCGCGTGGAGGTCGGCCACGAGGTCGTAGGCGGAGTCGTTCGTGGTCGCCACGGCAACAGTCTGTCCTGCGGCCACGCCATAGCGGCCGAGGTAGGTGCGCACGGCCGAGGCGAGCATGATGCCCGGGCGGTCGTTGTCGGCGAAGACGATCGGACGGTCGTGGGTGCCGGTGGCAAGCACGACCTGGCCGGCGCGGATGTGCCAGACCTTCTGGCGCACTCCGCGGCCGCCGGCGGCGGCGACGGCTTCGGTGCGGTCTTCGAGGGCGACGAAGTAGTTCGAGTCGTAGCTGCCGAAGACCGTGGTGTTCGGGACGTAGCTGAGCTCTTCGTGCTCGGCGAATCCGGCGACGGTGGATTCGACCCAGTCTGTGGCGTCCTGGCCGTCGATGGTCTCGGCGGTGGCCGGTCCTGCCGAGAGCAGGGAGCCGCCGGGCACGGACTGGTCATCGAGCAGCAGCGTGCGGGCACCGGACTTGCCGGCTTCGCGGGCGGCAGCGAGTCCGGCAGGGCCGGCGCCGACGATGAGGACGTCGGTGTGCACGTGCTTGTGCTCATAGGTCAGTTCGTCCTGGCCGGGGTCGAGGATGCCGAGCCCGGCGAGGTAGTCGGCTTCGAGTCCCTCGACGATGGCCACGCGGGTGGCGGGCAGCATCGACTCGGAGACATCACCGGGGAACCGGGAGTGCACGCGGACGAGCGCGTTGGACTCCTCGACGCCGGCGCCGAGGACGCCGCGGGCCCGGCCGAGGTAGGTGGAGTTGCCGCAGTCGATGCGGCCTGCGGCGATGAGCGCGCTGGCGATGGTGTCACCGGCGAAGCCCGAGTAGGTCGCTCCGTCGACGGTGAAGTCGATCGGACGGCTGGTGTCGATGCCGGTGGCACCGGGCAGACGGGTGGTGTTCGTCATCGAACCTCTCCTTGAGTGTCGGGACGGGGCGATCCCATCGGGTAGATCGCGGTGAAGTCGTAGGTGGCCGTGTCGCGGACGGCGTTGAACCATTTCCGGCAGCCGGCACTGTGGCTCCACATCTCGGCAAAGGCACCGCGGTTGTTCTCACGGTAGAAGAGGTATTCGCCCCATTCCCTGTCGGTCAGGGCGTACGGGTCCTCGGGGTAGGGAACGTGCGCCTGTCCGCCGTAGTGGAATTCGGTTTCGTCCCTCGGCCCGCAGTTCGGGCAGTGGATGAGCAGCATGTCGGTCCTTTCAGTCCGGTGCGTCGACTCGCTCAGTGCGCCACGGCGGCGGCGCCGTGTTCGTCGATGAGGTGGCCGGTTTCGAAGCGGTCGAGGGCGAACGGGGCGTTGAGCGGGTGGGGTTCGTCGTTGGCGATGGTGTGGGCGTAGGTGAAGCCCGCCGCAGGGGTTCCCTTGAAGCCGCCGGTGCCCCAGCCGCAGTTGGCGTAGAGTCCCTGGACTTCCGTCTTCGACACGATCGGTGAGGCGTCGAGGGTGACGTCGACGTTGCCGCCCCAGGTGCGCAGCACATGGGCGCGGGCGAAGATCGGGAAGAGCTCGACCGCGGCCGCCAGCTGCTCCTCGATGACGTGGAAGCCGCCTCGTTGACCGTAGCCGTTGTACGAGTCGACGCCGGCGCCCATGACGAGTTCGCCCTTGTGCGCCTGGGACACGTAGACGTGGACGTGGTTGGACATGACCACGGTCGGGTGCACGGGTTCGAAGAGTTCGGAGACCAGCGCCTGCAGCGGGTGAGTCTGGATCGGCAGGCGGATCCCGGCCATATCGGCGAGCACCGAGGAGTCGCCGGCCACGGCCAGCGCGACCTTCTCGGTGGCGATCGGTCCGCGGTTCGTCTGCACGCCGACGACCTTGTCGCCGATGCGTTCGATGCCGGTGACCTCGCAGTTCTGGATGATGTCGACACCCATCTCATCGGCCTTGCGGGCGAAGGCCCAGGCCACATGGTCGTGCTTGGCGATGCCGGCGCGCGGCTGGTAGGTCCCGCCCATCACGGGGTAGCGCAGGTCGTCGCCGATGTTGATGATCGGGCAGACTTCCTTGACTTGGCTGGGGTCGAGCCATTCGGCGTCGACGCCGTTGAGCTTGTTGGCGTTGACGCGGCGCTGGGATTCGCGAACGTCCTGGAGGGTGTGGGCGAGGTTGAGCACGCCGCGCTGGGAGAAGAGGAAGTCGTAGTCGAGTTCCTCGGGAAGCTGCTCCCAGAGCTTGAGAGACTTCTCGTAGATCGCCGCGGATTCGTCCCAGAGGTAGTTCGAGCGGATGATCGTCGTGTTCCGGGCCATGTTGCCCCCGGCCAGCCACCCGCGCTCGAGGATGGCGATGTTCGTCATCCCGTGGTTCTTCGCCAGGTAGTAGGCGGTGGCCAGGCCGTGTCCGCCGCCGCCGATGATGACGGCTTCGTAGGACTTCTTCGGCTCGGGGTTGCGCCACAGGAAGTCGGGGTGTTCGGGAAGCTGGTCTGCCATCAGCGTGCTCCGATCTCGGTGAGGGTGGGGTACAGGGGGTGGTCGTTCGCCAGCCGGGTGACGCGTTCGCTTAAGGAGGCGATGGTCTCGGGGCTCGCTCCGTCCTCGTTCGTGCCGGCCTTGAGCACCTCGGCGATGATGTCGGCCCCCTCGGCGAAGGCTCCGGATCCGAAGCCGCGACTGGCCAGGGCCGGGGTGCCGATCCGCAGACCGGAGGTGACCATCGGTGGTCGGGGGTCGTCGGGTACGGCGTTTCGGTTGACGGTGATCCCGATCTGGGCGAGCAGATCTTCGGCCTGTGCGCCGTCGAGCACGGAGTTGCGCAGGTCGACGAGGACGAGGTGGACATCGGTGCCTCCGGTGAGCACGGAGATTCCGCGGTCGGCGACATCGGGTTCGGTCAGGCGGCGAGCAAGCTCCGCAGCACCGGCCAGGGTCCGCTTCTGCTTGTCGACGAAGGTGTCCGTGGCGGCCAGGCCGAAGGCCACGGCCTTTCCGGCGATGACGTGTTCGAGCGGCCCGCCCTGTTGCCCGGGGAAGACGGCGGAGTTGATCTTCTTCGCGATGTCCGCATCGTTGGTGATGATGATGCCGCCGCGCGGTCCGCCGAGCGTCTTGTGCGTCGTCGAGGACACGACGTGGGCGTGCGGAACGGGCGAGGGGTGGAGGCCGGCGGCGACGAGACCGGCGAAGTGGGCCATGTCGACCATGAGGTAGGCGCCGACCTCATCGGCGATGCGCCGGAACTCAGCGAAGTCGAGCTGCCGGGAGTACGCCGACCAGCCGGCGACGATGAGCTTCGGCTGGTGCTCCTTGGCCAGACGTTCGACCTCGTCCATGTCGACGCGGCCGGTCTCGGCATCGAGGCCGTAAGGGACGATGCTGTAGAGGCGACCGGAGAAGTTGATCTTCATCCCGTGGGTGAGGTGGCCCCCGTGGGCGAGGTTGAGTCCGAGGACGGTGTCGCCGGGACGGATGAGGGCGTGCATGACCGAGGCGTTGGCCTGGGCGCCGGAGTGCGGTTGGACGTTCGCATACTCCGCGCCGAAGAGGGCCTTGACGCGGTCGATGGCGATGCGTTCGATCTCATCGACGTGTTCGCAGCCGCCGTAGTAGCGGCGTCCCGGGTACCCTTCAGCGTATTTGTTCGTCAGCACCGATCCCTGTGCTTCCATGACTGCCGCGGCGGTGTGGTTCTCCGAGGCGATCATCTCCAGCCCTTCGCGCTGCCGGGCCAGTTCAGCGTCGATGAAACCGGCAATCGAGGGATCGAGTTCGGCGAGGCTGGTGTTCAGCTCGACAGGTTGGCGGCTGGCAAAGGTCTCGGTCGTGCCGGCTTCGGCGGGGTTTGCGAGTTGCTCTGTCATGGATCTCCTTCGATCGGCCGACGAACCCTTTATTCGGGTTGATCGTCAACTAATATATCAGATGCGTTCCTGTAGTCTAGAACGCGGAACTTGAGAAGTGCAATGCCTGGAACGAGAATTCTTCGGCGGCTGTATTGAGAGCGCAGAGAGGAGCCGAGATCGATGGCCGAGACCCTCGACAGCAAGTCCTCCCTGGCCGAACACGCCTACGAGGTGCTTCGTCACCGACTCATCATGCTCGACATCGCGCCCGGTGACGCGATCAACGAGGCATCACTGAGCGCCGAGCTTGGCGTCGGCAGGACGCCGATCCGCGAGGCCCTCAAGCGGCTCGAAGGTGAGCATCTGGTCAATTCGTACCCACGGCGCGGGACCTTCGCGAGCAATGTCGATCTCACGGACCTGGCCGCGATCACCGAGATGCGCGAGGCGCTCGAGCCGATCGCCGCCCGTCGGGCCGCTCGGAACATCACGCCCGAACTGCGCGCGGAGTTCGCCGAAACGATCACGGCGATCAAGAACCTCGACCCCGAGCAGGATGCGCGCACGCTCATCGAGCGCGACCTCGGCGTCCATCGCCTCATCTACCGCGCGGTCGACAATCTCCACCTGCAGGAGACCCTCGTCCACCTCGACGACCTCGCCACGCGCATCTGGTGCCTCGTGCTGCCGCGGATCCCCGACCTCATCGGCCACATCCGCGAGCACATCGGCCTCCTCGAAGGCATCCTCTCCGGCGATGAAGACCAAGTCGCCTCCCACGCAGGCGAGCACGTCCGCGAATTCGAAGCCACCATCCGGTCCGCACTCACCTAGCCTGCACAGCGGCCACGTTCGATAGCGCCTAGACCCCGCAGCACGCGAAGAACCACCCGCCACCTGCGTGATCACATAATGTTGACTGGATCACATCCGCACGATAGTCTCTCCAACGACTGACATATCAGTTGTTGATCTGAAAGATCTGGACTGGACGGTCGCCTTTGCGCATGGCAACGCCGTCAGCCGACCGACTCTGACCTGACCCTCAACGAAGAAGGAACACATGGCAGACAACACCTCCACCACCACTCACCTGGCCACCACCGAGAAGACCAGCATCCTGCGGGTCATCACCTACGCCGGGGCGATCATCGCCTTCCTCATCGGCTCCGGGTTCGCCACCGGCCAGGAGATCCTCCAGTACTACGCCTCTTATGGGTTCTGGGGCGTCTTCGGCACCGGCTCGATCGTCCTCATCCTCATCTCCTATGTCGCCGTCGAGTTCTTCCTCACCGGCCGGCGTGAGCAGTTCGAGAAGCCCTCGGGCGTCTTCTACCACTACTGCGGGAAGTACCTCGGAACGTTCTTCGACTACTTCTCGATCCTCTTCGTGTTCCTGAGCTTCACCGTGATGATCTCCGGAGCCGGAGCCGTATTCGAGGAGTACTACGGGTTTTCGAAGTTCATCGGCGGAATCGCCTTGGCCGCCGTCGTCGGACTCACCGTGTGGTTCGGCCTGACCAGCCTCGTCGACGTCATCGGCAAGATCGGCCCGATCATCGTCATCGTGGCGATTGCACTGGGTATCTACGGAATCGTCCGCGATCCCGAGGGCATCTCGACCGGCAACGCGATGCTGCCCAACCTCGACGTCACCCAGGCCTCGTCGAACTGGCTCCTCTTCGGCCTGTCCTACGTCGGCTTCTGCATGCTCTGGCTCGCCGCCTTCCTCACGGCCCTCGGCAAGACCGTGAAGAACCGTCGCGAGGCCACGGCCGGCGGCCTCGTCGGCGGGATCGCGTTCTCGCTGGCGTGCATGGTCGTCGGGCTCGGGCTGCTCGCGAACATGGCGCAGGTCTATGACGCCGAGATCCCCATGCTCGTCCTCGCCGGTGACCTCGGCCCGTGGATCGGCGCCCTCATCTCCGTGATGATCCTCGCCGGCATCTACACCACGGCCATCCCGCTGCTGTGGACGGTCTCGGCGCGCTTCTTCGACGACAAGACGAAGAAGTTCAAGTACCTGACGATCGGCCTCGCCGCCCTCGGCACGGTCATCGGCCTCGTCCTGCCGTTTTCGCAGATGGTCAACGTCGTCTACGTCATCAACGGCTACGTCGGCATCGTGCTCCTGGCGCTGATGATCATCCGCACCATCCGCCACCTTGCCACCCGCAGCAAGGTCTGAGCCCTTCCGTCACCGAGGCGACTCGTCGTCCCGCTCTCACCGTCGCTGCGGCGCCGGTGAAGGCGGGATTCGCTGCTCTAACGTCCGCCGAGACGCTGGGAGATCCGTTGCGCGGCCTGGACGCAGTGGTCCCCGAGTTCGGCGACCCGTTTCGCATCGGTGCGGAACTTCGGCGCTGCGATGAGGACCGCGGCGACGACCGCGCCTCGGTGGTCGCGCACTGACGCGGCGATGCCGACCTCGTTCGGTGAGGTCTCGGCATCATTGAGGGCATAGGCGGCCCCGTCGGTCCGTTCTTCACCGTCCGCGGCCTCGAGGAAGACCTTCACCGAGGCACTGCCATCCGTCCGATACCGTGATCCCAGACTGGAGGTGTGCTTGACCGGCTGGGGACTCGGTATCTGTTCGACCGTGATCGCTTCCGCCCCGTCCCACACCATCAGTGCGCTCGTCTCCGAAGTCGCACGTGTCAGGGCCTGCAGGATCGGGTAAGCGGCACGTCGCACATCGAGGTCGGCCAGCAGAGGTCCGGCGATAGCGATGATTCCGAGGCCGAGGCGATACTGCTTGGACGGCACCTGCTCGACGATCCCTTCCTGCTCGAGCGAGGCAAGGATGCGGGACACCGTGCTCTTGTGCAGCCCCACGCGTGGGGCGATCTCGGTGACACCGAGCTCCTGCCGGTCGGGCGAGAAGCAACGCAGAATCGCCACGGTGTTCTCGATGACCGAGGCACCGCGGCCCGTGGACTCAGAATTCGAACTGGTGCGAGGCATGCTCTCACCTTATTCCCATTCCCCGACCCCGGCCTGCTGCCACGGGGTCGGGGAGAGCAGAGTTCCCATTCTCGGCTCTCCCCGTCCACGGAACCGAGAGCAGCGCCATCGGTCACTGTCGTGACACTGGAACCTTGTCCTCGACAGATTCAGGCCGGAATGATGTTGTGGTCGGGACCGAACGGGAACTTCGTGATGTCTTCGGAGCCGTGCTCACCGACGACGACGATGTCGTGCTCCCGATACCCGCCGGCACCGGGCTGACCTTCCGGCACCGTGATCATCGGTTCCATGGAGATGACCATGCCCGGCTCGATCACGGTGTCGATGTCCTCACGCAGCTCCAGGCCCGCCTCCCGACCGTAGTAATGGCTGAGGACGCCGAAGGAGTGCCCATATCCGAAGGTGCGATTTCCGAAGAGGCCGTGCTCGATGTAGATCTCGTTGAGTTCGGCCGCGATGTCCTTGCACACGGCGCCGGGTTTGATGAGCTCGATCCCGCGCTTGTGCACCTCGACATTGACGTTCCACAGCTCGAGCGACCGCTCGTCGGGCTCGCCGTAGAACAGGGTCCGCTCCAATGCCGTGTAGTAGCCCGAGGGCATTGCGAAACAGTTGAGGCTGAGAATGTCGCCCTTGCGGATCTTCCTCGTCGTCGCCCAGTTATGTGCACCGTCGGTGTTGATTCCCGACTGGAACCACACCCAGGTATCCCTGATCTCTTGGCTGGGGAAGGTCTTCGCGATCTCGTGGATCATCGCCTCGGTGCCGATGAGGGCGAGTTCGTATTCGCTGATGCCCTCGGTGATGGCGGTCTTGATCGCCTCACCGCCGAGGTCACCGATCCGGGCGCTGTGCTTGATCACCTCGATCTCTTCGTCCGATTTGATCATCCGCTGCCGCATCGAGGCTTGGGCGATGTCGACGAGTTCGGCCTCGGGGAAGGCTGCCTGCAGTCGGTTGCGGTTGTCCAGGGGAAGGTTGTCGTCCTCGACGCCGAGGCGGCGCGGCGCGGTGATGCCTCGTTCGCGGAGACCTTCCTGGATCGCATGGTAGTAGTTGTCACGTCGCCAGTCCGTGTAGACGATGTTCTCGCCGTAGCTGGTCCGCCAGGGCATACCCGCATCGATGTTCGCCGTGATTGTCACGGTGTTGTCGGCGGTGACAACCATCGCATAGGAGCGCCCGAAGTAGGTGAAGAGGAAGTCCGAGTAGTACTTGATGTTGTGATACGAGGTCAGGATCACGGCGTCGAGTTCCTTCTCAGCCATGATCGTTCGCAGCCCGGTCAGTCGGCGTTCCATCTCTGCGTCGGTGAAGGTCAGCGGCGTCTTCGAGCCGTTGTGGAGCACCTTGAGGCGGTCGAGGTCAGCGGTGGAGGCGTTGTCGGCAAAGGTGGTCATTGTTCTCTCCTATTCGTTCTGCACAGCTGTCCCAATGGGGCTGCTGGGTGTGTTTCCGCGCGGTCTCAGACTTCGCGCAGGGGCTTGTGGAAGGTCTCCTTGGCGCAGATGACCGCGCCGAGGCAGACAGCGGCCGCGGCCATGAGGTACCAGCCGGGGGCCAAGTTCGAATGCGTCAGGCCGATGAGCAGGGTCGCCATGAAGGGAGCCGTGCCGCCGAAGAGTGCGTTCGAGACATTGAAGCTGACCGCGAATCCGGTGTATCGGATCTTCGTCGGGAACATCTCAGCGAGGAAGCTCGGCAGTGTGCCGTCGTTGAGCGTGAGCATCGCACCGAGCCCGATCTCGACGAGGACGACGACGGTGAAGCTGCCGGCGTCGAGGAGCATGAACGCGGGCACTGTGAGTGCGATGAAAGCGATGGACGCGATGGTGAGCATCCGCTTGCGACCGAACCGGTCGGAGGCGAGTCCGGTGAGCAGGATGAACCCGATGTAGGTCACAAGCGCAATGGTCGTAGCGATGAAAGATTCGGTCGCCTCGTAGCCGAGTTCGGTCGTGAGGTAGGTGGGCATATAAGTGAGGACGACGTAAAAGCCGACCGCGTTGAGCAGCACCGCACACATCGAGATGAGCAGGGGACGCCAGTGGTCGCGGAACATCGCGAACACGGGGGCCTTGATGACTTCGTCCTGCTGTGCGAGTTCGCGGAAGGCCGGGGTGTCCTCGAGACGGGTCCGGATGTAGCGGCCGATGAGTCCCATGGGGGCGGCGAGGAAGAACGGGAGCCTCCAGCCCCAGCTCTCCAGCTGGCCATCGCTGAGCGTGGCCGAGAGGACCGCGGCGAGTACCGAGCCGAGGAGCAGTCCGGTCGCGGTGCTGGCGGGGACCACCGCGGCATAGAGGCCGCGGCGGCGGGGAGGAGCGTATTCGACGAGGAAGGCGGAGGCGCCTGCATACTCGCCGGCCGCAGAGAAGCCCTGCACGAGCCGGACGAGCAGCAGCAGCACGGGGGCGAAGAGCCCGGCCATGGCGTAGCTCGGCAGCAGTCCGATCGCAAAGGTGGAGACCGACATGATGAGGATCGACACGGACAGCGCGGAGCGGCGTCCGATTTTGTCGCCGATGTGTCCCCAGATGAAACCGCCGACGGGACGGACGACGAATGACACGGCGAAGACCGCGAAGGTCGACAGCAGCGCGAGGTTGCCTTCGGACTCGGGGAAGAAGACGATCGCGATCGTGGTCGCGAAGTAGCCGTAGACGCCGTAGTCGAACCATTCGACGAAGTTGCCGACGAAGCTCGCGGAGACAACGCGCCGCAGGGTGCGCTTCTGCTCGAGTGTGGGCTGGGTGGGCGACGGCTCTTCCGTCTTCGCCGCGTCGTTGTTCTCTGGAGCGAGGTCGGACTTCATTGTCTTCTCCATCATCGTGAGCGGTGCCGGCGCACCAATCAATATTGGTGGCCGTCCAAGCATGTTGCATTCTTTACAACTGCGTTGCATCCCAGACTATGGCGCTCCATGCCTCGGGTCAAGGGATTCCCACCGAACGATTGACCGCCGGTGTCGAACCACAGCAGACACGATTTCGCTCATGGATCGAATCGGAGGTGCATCGAATCGGAAAATGCACAGGCTCGAAGCGCGCCAGGACACGAAAGGCTCCTGCACATGCAGAAGGCCCCGAGCGACATATTCGTCGCACGGGGCCTTCACCACATCACGGAGTAGACCGCGCAGTATCGCCTACCTGCTCGAGACCCGCCCGAACAGGTTCGCGATCGGGGCCAGCAGCAGCGGCCTGGCCGCGAACCACCCGGCCACGACCACGACCATCGCCACGAGGAACCAGATGAGCCCGGCCCATCCGACCACGTCGGTGCCGGCGAACATATAGCCGAGGTTCTGCCGCAGCCCGGTCGCGAACACGAGGAACACGTGGACGAGGATGAAGAACACGAAGAACAGCATCGTCGGGAAGTGGATCGCCCGAGCCAACGGCGCCGGGTAGATCTTGTTCAGCCTCGAAGCGTCCTTCGGCCACCATTCGCTCATCCGCACACCCGTGATCGCAGCCAGCGGTGCGGCGATGAACACGACGATGAAGTACATCAGCTGCTGCAGCGCGTTGTAGTTGACCCACGCATCTTCCATCGGCCATTCCATCGTCGCGTACTGCAGCATCGCCGACAGTGCGTTCGGGAAGACTTCCCAACTGGTCGGCACGATCCGCGCCCAGTGTCCGGAGACGAAGAGCAGCACGACGAAGACGACACCATTGGCCAGCCACAGCAGGTCGAGACCCGTGTGCAGCCAGAGGTTGATGCTGACCTTCTTCCCGCCCTTCTTCGGGGTGTAGAACGCCGGCGGCTTCTGCTGGTGTCGCACCTGCAGACCCGAACGGATGATGAGCACCATGAAGAAGATATTGAGGAAGTGCGTCCACCGCACCCAGCCCGGGAAGCCCGGATCGACGAACTCGGGGATGTGGTACTCGCCCGGGTAGCGTTCGAGGAACTCCGGCACACCCGGCAGCGTCGTGACACCGCGCGCGGCGAGGATGAGGATCCCGGCCACAACGATGAGACCGCCGAGTCCCAGCCCGACGAGCTTGGACCACTGTCCCAGCGACTTCGAACCGATCATGACCGGTTCCTTCTTCGCTGCAGGCTTCGCCGAGGCGGCGCTGCCCGAACCAGAAGACGTCGACTTCGCAGCCGGTTTCGCGGAGGCCGTGGACTTCGCGGCAGGCGTCTCCGCAGTCCGGGCCGCAGGCTTCTCCGCCGACTTCGCGGCGGGCTTGGCCATCGGCTTGCGCTGGGCAGGCTTGTCCGCGGTCTTCGCCGCGGGTTTGCCCATGGGTTGGCGCTGAGCGGGTTTCTTCTCGTCCGCGTCGGAGGACTTCTCCGAACTCGCCGAGGCGGCTCCCGCTGCGGCGGCACCTGCGCCGGCGGCAGCTCCCGCACCTGCGGCTGCCGCACCGGCACCGACTCCACCGATTCCGGTGCGTCGGCCCTGAGGCTTTTTGTCTGCGTCGTCTCCGGCGGCTGCAGCTGTCGGCTTGGATTCCTGCTTCGCGGCTGCTTCGGACTGTGCGTCTTCGGCAGGCTTGTCAGCATCAGAGCCTGCGGCTTCAGCAGACTGCGCGTCAGCCGAAGAGGCGGTCGCGCCGGCAGCAGGCTTGGCGGCCGCCGCAGGTGCGAAGCCTTCCGGTGGCCAGGGGTCTCCGCCGGCGGTGCGCGGAAGTCCCCGGCGCAGCGGAACATCGGAGAGCTCTCCGGAGCCCGAGCTGCTCGAGCCAGCCGCGACCGCTCCGGCGCCTGCGGCACCAGCAGCACCGGCTCCTGCGGCGACAGCTGCGGGAGCTGCGAGAGAGGATTCAGAGGAAGTGTCTGCCGAAGCTGCTTCGGCAGAATCACCCTGCGCAGCGGATTCGTCCGCAACCTCGTCAGCGGGCGCGGTCGCTGCTGGAGCAGCGGATGCCCCTGCGGCCTTGACGCCTGCGGGCGCGAAGCCTTCTGGCGGCCAGGGCTCTCCACCCTCGACGCGAGGAAGGCCGCGGCGCAGGGGCACCTCGGCGGCACCGGCTGCGGCGGATTCGGGGGCACGGGACTCGGTGTCGGCGGCCTCTTCGTCATCCGAATCGGATGCGACTGCGGCAGCACCGACAGCGGCTCCCGCCCCGGCACCCGCGGCAGCCGGAACAGCGGAACTCGACTCCTCAGTCGAATCGTCGGCAGAAGGCTCTTCGGCTGAGCCGGTCATGTCCTCGGCAGGGGCACCCGCATCCTCGGCGGACGCAGGTCCTCCGGCCGGTGCGGCAGCCGCACCAGCGGCCTTCACTCCGGCAGGAGCGAAGCCTTCCGGCGGCCAGGGCTCTCCACCCTCTACGCGCGGCAGACCGCGGCGCAGCGGCACCTCGGCCTCCGCGGCGACACCGGCCGCGCCGGCTCCCGCTGCGACACCGGCACCAGACGACGGAGCGTCATCCGAATCGTCGGCAGTGTCTTCGGCGTCAGCGGAGACGGCGGTCTCCGTCGGTTCCTCGATGTCGGTCACATCGGACTCGACCGCCTCGGCGGGGGAACCTTCATCCAGTTCCTCCGTGTCGGATATCTCCGGCAGCCACGACGCACCCTCTTCCAAGGGCTCGCCGATGGTGCCCTCCGGGGGCCAGGGGTCTCCGCCTTCGACCCGGGGCAGACCCGAGCGCAGCGAACTGGAATAGGTTGCCATATCAGGACTTGTTCTCGTTCAGTGATTCGATGGCCTGGGGAACGACCTTGAACAGGTCGCCGACGACGCCGAAGTCGGCGATGTCGAAGATCGGGGCTTCTCCGTCCTTGTTGACCGCAACGATGGTCTTCGAGGTCTGCATTCCGGCCTTGTGCTGAATCGCACCGGAGATGCCGAGCGCGACATAGAGCTGCGGGGACACGGACACACCGGTCTGACCGACCTGGTGCGACTGCGCGATGTAGCCGGCGTCGACGGCCGCACGGGAAGCACCGACGGCAGCGCCGAGGGTGTCGGCGAAATCGCCGACGAGTTCGAAGGACTCCTCCGAGCCGACACCGCGGCCACCGGAGACGACCTTCTGCGCACCGCGCAGTTCGGGACGTGAGGAAGTCTCGACGACGGCTTCGAACGAATCGATCGCTGCAGAGCGCTTACCCGAATCGGCGACATCGAGGGCCTGCGTGTTCGCCGACTGCGCTTCGGCGCGGGCTTCGATCGCGCCCAGACGCACGGTGACGATGGGGGCACCGAAGGTCGGAGCCGACGACGCGGTGTAGCCGCCGCCGTAGACGGAGTGGCCTGCCACGATGCCCTCGGAGTCGCGCTCGAGTCCGGTGGCGTCGACGGATACAGCCGATCCGCTGCGCACGGCATAGCGGCCGGCGATGTCACGCCCGTCGAGCGTATTGGGCACGAGAACGGCGTCGGGAGCGGTGAGCTCGGCGGCTGCGGCCACGGCGTCGACGGCCGCGGTGCCGAGGTTGCCCTCGGTGACTGCAGCGGTCAGTGTCGCGGTGGCACCGAGTTCGGCGGCCTTCTCGGCAGCGGCGTCGGCGCTGCCGGCGGCGAGCACGAGGGCGACAGGCGAGCCGATCTCAGCGGCACCGCCGAGCAGTTCGGCGGCCGGCTTCTCCAATTGGCCCTCGGCATCGGCAGTGAGGACGACGAGAATGGAATCCTGCGGGAATTCTGACATGACGATTCTCCTTAGGCCAGACGGTTCTTGGTGAGGTATTCGGCGAGTTCGACTCCGCCATTGCCTTCGTCGACGACCTTCTCGCCGGCCTCACGCGGCGGCTTCTCGGCGACGGTGACCATGATCGACCGGGCCACGGACTGGTCCTCGGCGTCGATGTCGAGATCGGACAGGCTGATGACTTCGAAGGGCTTCTTCTTCGCGGCCATGATGCCCTTGAAGTTCGGGAAACGGGCTTCGGGCAGCGCCTCGGTGATGGAGATGACGGCCGGAAGTTCGGCCGAGACCTGCTGCTGGCCGCCTTCGACGCCGCGAGTGCCCGCGACCTTGCCGTCGGCCAGCTCCACGGTCGACAGACCGGTCACGTGCGGGTAGTCGAGGTGCTCGGCGAGCATCGCGGGGATCATTCCGCCGTTGCCGTCGGTCGAGACGTTCCCGGTGACGACGAGGTCGTATTCGCCGCGGCGCAGGGCGGCGGCGAGCACCTCGGCTGTGAGACCGAGGTCGGCTCCTGCCAGACTTTCATCAGCCACGTGCACAGCATTGTCCGCACCCATGGCCAGGCCCTTGCGGATCGTCGCGGTCGCGGTGTCCGGTGCCATCGAGATGACGGTCACCTCGGTGTCGCCGTCACTGTCTTTCTGGGTCAGTGCGACCTCGAGGGCGCGCTCACCGATCTCATCGAGGACGGCTTCCGAGGCACCGCGATCGGCGAGCCCGGTTTCCAAGTTCAGTTTGCGGTCGCCGTAGGTATCCGGGACCTCTTTGACCAACACCGCGATCTTCAAGGATGACTCCTTAGGTTCGTGAAGCAGCTCCAGCTGCAATGAGACTTTCGTCTCATAATCTACAGGTGGCTGATTTCCGTCCGTTGACCGGGTCCAGACGGAACCGATCATGTGTCCACGATCCATGGTACGTGCTGGGAACCACAGACGTGCTCGTTACTGTACGAACGATCGACAGAATTTGTCCAATACCCCAAGCAGGCTTCGCGCCGAAGAAGGAGCGGCCCCGCGCCGAGGCGGCGACACCTCCCGTGCAGGGGCGGGGCCCTAGAATGGGGTCAGGCCGTGAGCATGCGGTCAGACCGACCTCTCCCGACCGACACCGCTTCGGTTCGGGCGGGCAGGACGCGAACATCAACGGTGAAGGAGCGCCCCGTGGCATTCGACCTCGATGACATCGACCGCAGCATCATCGCCGCCCTCGTCGAGGATTCGCGCCTGAGCGTGCGCCAGCTGGCCGAACGCGTCCATATCTCCCGTTCCGCCGCGCATAAGCGCTTCACCACCCTCATCGAATCGGGTGCGATCAGGAAATTCACCGCCGAGGTGGACCGCGGAGCCCTCGGCATGACCGTGACCGCGGTCGTCGTCGTCAAGATCGGCGAGCGTCCGTGGCCGCAGGTCCGCGATGACCTGGCCGCCCTGCCCTTCGTCGAGAAGGTGCAGGCCGTCAGCGGTGACATCGACGCCCTGGTCACTGTCAATGCTCCGGACAACACGGCGCTCTCACAGGTCATCCTGCGCCGGATCCACGAAGTCGCCGGCGTCGTGTCCTCCCGGTCGCTGCTCATCCTCGACGAGGCGGAAGGGCACCGGCCCGGATCCGGCTGAGTCACGAAGCTGATCAGTCCTTCTGGTACTCCTGGAGGGCCTCCTCCGCCATCTTCAGTCCGTATTCCGCATCGGAGTAGCCGGCGATCGTTGCCTTGCCGATCGGGTAGACATGGCCGGCCTCGGCCGCGGGCAGCTCCTTGAACACCGCCGATTCCGTCAGCGTCGTGGTCAGCTCGTCGTAGTCACCGCGCAGATCGGAGTTGACGAAGATGATGTCGGCATCGCTCAGGCTCTTGTCGAGGACCTCCATGGAGATCTGTGCCTCCGGCTCGACCTTTCCTGACTTATTGCCGCCCTGCGCGGCCTCGCCGTACTTCTCCACCATCGTGTCCTCGTCAGCCGACCAGTCGAAGCCGAGCGGGCTGAGGATGGTGCCGAGCATGTTCTCACTGCCCCACAGGAAGGCGGAGTTGTCTTCGAATGATGAGGCCGCGCCGATCGTCGTGCCCTTCGTGACATCGGCGTACTCATCGGCGATCCGCTTCTGCTCGGCTTCGAACTCGCTGTCGAGCGCTTCGAGTTCGTCGGATCGATTGATCGCCTCGGCGACTTCCTCGACGCGCTGCTTCCATTTCCCACGATCGCCGCCGCGCAGAGTGAATTGGTAGACGGGAGCGATCTCCTGCAGCTGCTCGATCATCTCGGGTTCCTGCGTATTCGGCGACAGAATGAGGTCGGGTTCCGCCTCGGCGATCTTCTCGAGATCCGGCTCCTCCTGAGCAACCACCGGAATCTCGCCCAACTGGTCCACCCATTCTTCCGGCACGCCCGTTTCCACGAACGCACCCTGCCTCACGGGCGGGAAGTCGAGGTCCATGAGCGTCTCCGTCGCCGCGTAGTGGAGCGTGACGATGCTCTGCGGGTCGGCAGGCACCTCGACCTCGGTCCCGCTCGAGTCGGTGACCGTGCGCGTCTCGTTCGAAGCCTCGCCAGAGGCCTCCGCGTCGCCGCCGCCTCCGCAGCCGGCAAGCAGCGCCAAGCCTGCGGCACCTGCGACCACGGCACCTCTGATGCCATTGATTCTCATGCCAACCTGTGTCTTTCTGTCAGGCGAACCATCGGCTCGATCAGTTCCGATGGTTCGGTTCCACGGTGGAAATCTGTCTGCCGGCGTCGGCCAGGACTCAGCGTCTGCCGGCGATGACGGCGCGGTGGAATCGTCCGAAGCCCCAACCGATGTCGACGACATCGACGGAGGCGATTCCGAGCTCGACGAGGAGTTCTCGCACCTCGCGGCTCGTCCATGAGGCGTGGCCGGTGGTGGTGAAGGTGGCCACGAGCTCTTCGGCCTGGTGGTCGTCGACTTCGGCCTCGTCTGTGAAGGGTTCGACGACGACGAGGCTGTCGCTGTTCTCGATCACGCGCGCAAGCAGACCGCGGGCCTCGACCCGCGAGCGACCGGTCAGGCCCGCGAGGACGAGGGTCGCCTCGACCTTCGGCCAGGCCTGTTCGCCGGTCAGCGCCGCGGCGGCGGCGGGGGTGTGGATGGTGCGCCCGGATTCGGGTGCCTTCCGGGTCAGGGCGGCGGCCACCTCGGCGCCGGCATCGCCGGTCAGGGCGACGCTCGACGCGGTCGCGATGGGCTCGAGGTCGAGGATGATGTCGAGGACGTATCGGAGGTGGTCGAGGGTGCGGCTGCGGTGGGCTGCATCGAGGTTCTCATCGGCGGCACGCTGGTCGTGCCAGGTCAGCGCCTGCGTCGCCGAGGCTCGCGAGGTCCTGGCCGCGAACCCGCCGCGGAGGACGTCGATGAGATCGACGATGGAGAAGAGATCGAGCAGCGCCGAATCCCCGAGGTCGAGGCCGTCGGCCGAGCCTTCGCTCGTGAGCACCGCACCGGTCGGGGTGTTCCGGTAGCCCTCACCCTCGCGTTCGAGCAGTCCGAGTGAGCACATCGCGGTGAGGACGACGCGGATGCCGTCAGTGTCGATGCCGGTCTCGGCCGCGATCGCCTCAGCGGTGGTGATGCCTCCGGCGATGAGGTCGTTGAGGCCGAAAGTCACGGCCGCGCGGGTGATGATCGGGGGCAGGATCTCGGTCATCTCATGGACCTGTTCGAGAACGTCGAGAGAGGATTCGGGGCTCGCCGAGGCGGCTGCGCCGTCCGTGGAGCCGGTCCCATCCGTGGAGGAGGTCCCGGCCATGGAGCCAGGGGAGCTGACGATAGCAGTAACGGTGCCGGACGTGGGGGCGCCGGCGGCGGGAGACGCACCAGAAGTGGGGGCGGCCGCCTCGGCGATGGTGCTGCGGTCGGCGACGGGGCTCTGGTCAGTGACGGTGTGACTGCCGACCTCGGCGCGGCGCTCTGCCGGCAGCTTCCGCCAGTAGCCGACGACCTCGACGTCTTCCTTGGGTAGGCCGACATCCCGGCGCAGATAGCGGCGGATGGGTGCGATGGTCAGCGTCTCGCCCGCGCACCACGCGAAGGTGCGACCTGCGGGCAGGTCCAGGTTCTTCACGGCTTCATACAGCAGGGTCGATTCGCCCGGAGCTGTAGAGCCGCGGATGAGCCAGTCGATCTCGACGTCCGCCTCGGTGGGGATGTCCTGGATGTCGTCGGCGGTGGGGACTTCGACGATGATGTGGCCGCGGGTGCCTGCAGGAGCCTCTTCGAGCCACCGTCCGACGGCGGGCAGCGCCGTCTCGTCGGCGACGAGGAGGTTGAAGTCGATGCCGTCGGCCAGGCCGGCGCAGGTCTTCGGCCCTGCGAAGCTGATGCGCTGACCGATCGCAGCGCCGAAGGCCCAGTCCGAGGCGAGACCGGAATCGTGTCGGACGACATCGAAGGTGAAGGAGTTGTTCTCGGGATCGACGCTGCGGACGGTGTAGTCACGGGCGCGGTTGAGGGCTTCACGGTTCCACTTGAAGCGGAACTCCTCCTGCTCGCCGATGTCGAAGTCGGTGCCGTCGGGCGGCGGGATGACGAGTTTCACGTGATCGTCGAAGCCCTCGGAGCGGAATGCAGGCCGTGCCATCCCGTCGACATCAGCCTCCGCCAATTGATCGCCGGCCACTGTCAGGCGTCGCATATTGGGGGTGATGTCCGCGATGCCGGTGACTTCCACCTCGCGCAGGATGATCGGCAGCACCTGCAGAGGCCTGGAAGTACGCGGCATGTATTCAGCTCCGAGGGTTCTTGACGTATGAAACAGTGAGACACAGAGTAGTCGGACTCAACACTTCAAGCAGGTGTGTCAACTGCCTTAGACAAGACCGATGTTCCCTATATCTCATAGGTGAGCCTAACCTGAGATCACAGGAGGTGCAACCATTTCCCGGAAATCTCAGTTCTCCTCGTGGCCCCAGCCCGTGAGCAGCACGACCGCGGCACCGGCGACGATGCGATGGAAATGTCGTGGCACGTTCGGCGAACCATCGGCAGCGCGCTCGAGGATCCCGTATCCGATGAGGGTCTCGATCACCTTCCCCGCCATCTCATCCATCGCCTGAATGAGATCCTCGTCCAGCTCCAACTCGGGGCGTTCGGGCGCCGCCTCGGCGTCGAGGATCTCAGCGATGCGCTGAGCGAGCAGGAGTCGGCTGGTGTCCGGACTGCTGTCGCCGACCATGTCCGCAGCATTGCCCAGCAGCTCATGGATGAAGGACCCGACGAGCGGCAGGGCCGTCTCGGCGGGGACGTCACCGGCACGCCACTGCTCGGCGGCACTGCCCGGGCGGACCTTTGTGCCGGTGAGTTCGATGATGCCGGCCAACTGCAGGACATTCCAGATCTCGTCGAATGTGGGCACCTCGTCGATGCTGCGCACGTACCTGACGCCGTCCTCGACACGGGCGTTCGCTGCGACTCCGACGGCGTTGATGTCGAACTTCGCGACCACCTCGGCGATATCGGCACGCTTCACGCGTCCCTTGCCGGTCACCGCTCGGCCCTCGCCGATCCATTCGAGCAGGCCGGTGACCCCATCGACGAGGAGGTTGGACGGCAGCGGAGCGGCGGCCTCCTCCTCGTCGAGTGCGCTGGATTCGATCTGGTTCATGAGCATCGCCGGCAGCGGGTCCGTCCGCATGCCTGCCGCTTCGGCGTGTGTGTGGACCTCGTCCCAGCGTGCCGGGTCCTCGTCGGTGTCCATGCGGAAGTGGAGGTAGTCGTCAAGCGCCTCGAGGCTGTCGACGAAGATGGCTGTGGACCTGTCACTTTCGCCCTTGCTGCCATCGGCGGCGAAGCCCTCGAGGACGTCGAGGAGGTCGAGGACTCCTTCGGGCTCCTCGATGGAGATGCCGGCGGACACGGCGATGCAGAAGAGGAGGTGGGCGGACGCGAAGATCTCGGAATCCTCGCCGGGGTCGTCGAGTTCGTCCGACAGCCAGTCGCGGAAGCGCTGATTGAGCGGCATCTCGTGGACGATCGCTTCGACCTCGTCCATCCGCGTGTCGATATCCGTCTCAGCGTCGGCAGCCGACCCGCCGCCGGCAAGCAGCTGGTCCTCCGCGGTCTGCCCGCCGAGCCAAGCGGGCAGTTCGGCCTGGATCGTTTCAGCATCGTGGACAGCGCCGTCGGTTTGTGCCGATGTTCCCGCACACGAACCCGCGACCGGTTCCGGATAGCCGGCCAGAGGCATGAGCTCGTCAACGACCTCCTCTGCAGGCACCTTGTTCGCCCTGCTCAGCCGCGTGACTGCGGCGGCGACGGCGAGCATGGATCCCTCGAGGACGGGCAGCCCGCTGTTGCCGGCGATGAGGCGGTCGAGGCTGTCGACGACGCGCCCCTTGTGCGCCAGGGCCAGGATGTCGCGGGCCACGGCGCGGGACTTCTTCGCCCGCCACTTCGGTGCCATGACTCCGCCGAGCCTGGGCCCGTAGGTCTCGTCGGTGAACCATTCGTCAACCAACCCCATGGCCGCACCGGTCACCTGCGCGACGCTCGGGGCGAAGTCCTCGGGGTCCGAAGGCAGTGAGGACACGACCGCCGATGCACCGTCGACATCTCCGGCGGCAACGGCGAGAGCGAACTCCCGCAGCTCGGCCAACGCCAGCCCGCGATGGGCTCCGACCGGTGTGAACAGGCGGCGGTTGTACTGCGCCTGCGCCTTTTCCATGGCTGCGTGGAATTCGGCTTCGGTGAAGTCCGCATTCGGGTCATCGATGTCGATGCCTTCGGCCTTGAGGAACGGCGCCATCTCCTGCATGAGCTCGTCGGCCATGCCGGGACTGTGGCTCACTCGGCCGGCAGCGGCCTGCTCGAGGAATTCCGGGCTTTCGAAGAAAGATGACACAAATGGCTCCTGCCGAAGGGGTGGACGGAAGCATCAACCGTAGCAAGCACTCACGGCTCGGTCCCAGCGGATGCCCCACTGCCGGCACCGGAACCCAAGGTCTTCCGCACCGCCGCAGTCGTCAGCTCGAGGGATCGTGCACGAGCAGTCGGATCGTCGACGCCGACGCTCACGCTGTAGAGATGTCCGGAGCCGATGGTGAGGTAGACGAAGGCCGCCGCCCATCCGATCGGCACGCTCGCATCGATGGAGCCGTCCGCCTGCCCCCTGGCGATGACAGCTTCGAGCGGATCGGCATCGTCGCCCGCGCCCTCGGCCTCGTCATCGGCAGGCGCAGCGTCGCCACCCGCAGATCCATCGCCCGTGTGGGACTCCGCGGTCCCACGGGACTCCGCGGCCGCCTCGGCGAAGGACTCATCGGTGATGATCGGGTTGTCCGCGAACAGCAGCGTGAGCACATCGGGCAGCGTGAACAGCTCCGCACAGATCCGCTCGAGAGCGGCCAGCCCATCGCCCTCGCCGGGACGGGCTCTCATGACCGCCTCACCGAATCGCCGGGCACCGAGCCGGGCCGCCATGGCGACGAGTGCCTCCCGATCACCGAAATGCCGATAGAGAGTGGTGCGGCCGACGCCGATCGTTTGGGAGAGCTCGATCATCGACGCCTGTGGGTTCCCGGCAAGGACGGTCAGCGCCTCGCTGACCAGGGCGTCTCGGCCCAATCGACGCATGCCTGTCACCGGCACAGCCCCCTCCCTCGCTCTGTGGATGCTCCGGGAACAGTCTACTTGTGGAACATCTGTGTTCCACTTTGGTATCATTGAATACCAAAAGCGCCCTCGAGGATTGAGCATGTGATGGATCAGCCCCAGCAGAAGCACGACCCCACCGCCCGGCAGTCCCGCACCGCTGCGACGTTCGCACTCGGCCGCACCGACGTCATCATCATCGGCCTCGTCTGCATCGGCGTCGGAGTGGCACTCGGATTCTTCCTGCCCGCGCTCGGATCGCTCGCCGCGAAATTCCCCATCCCCTTCGGCGAAGTCATCGAGAAGCTCAGCAGGTTCGACCAGCCTTGGGTCGTCGCCGCCAGACCGATCATCGGCGCGGTTCTCGGGATCGTCGCCGCCTTCTTCATCGCCGCCTCGACGACTCCCCTGCGCGTCGACGATCACGGAATCACCATCGGCAGAGACGACGACCACCCGCTGCGGATCTCCAAGGGCTCCTTCTCGACCGCATATTTCGACGGCGACGACCTGACGATCCTCACCTCCGGCGGCCACCAGGCCTTCAAAGGCGATGTCGAGGGCAAGAAGGACGCCATCGCCGAGGCCTTCACCTCCCGCGGATACCGGTGGGGCGAGATCTGACGCCCTCGGCGCCGAGGGCGAGGACGACGGACATTGCTTCCCGGCCGTCCGGCCAAACGTCCACTCGGCCTGCCGGAACCGGCCCCTTCGTCCCGAGTTCGCGACACGTTTGGCCGCCCGTCCTCACCTGCTCAGTAGGCATGGAATCGTGATTCGGCTCACGCCACCATGGGGCCATGACCATTGACGTTCCCACCACAGGCCGCTCACTGCCCCAACTGCAGCCGATCAGCTTCATCGGCGCAGATGGCCGGCTCACCGACACTCCGACCGAAGGGCTGCGGATCCCCAGCGATCGCACCCTGACCGGTCTCTACCGGCAGATGGTCCTCGTCCGTCGGTTCGAAGCTCAGGTCACGCACCTGACCCGGCAGGGTCGGCTGGCGACCTATCCCTCCGCGGCAGGTCAGGAGGCCGCCGAGGTGGGGGCCACCACTGCGCTGGCCCCCAACGACTGGCTCTTCCCCACCTACCGCGACTCGGCAGCGATGCTGACCCGCGGAGTGCCCGTAGCCGAGATCCTCGCCGCCTTCCGCGGCGACTGGCACTGCGGATTCGACCCGAACGAATATCACACCTCACCTGCGGCGACGCCCCTGGCAACACAGACGCTGCACGCCACGGGATTCGCGATGGCCGCGAAGCTCAAGGGCGAGGATGCCGCGACTCTGACCTTCCTCGGCGATGGTGCCAGCAGCGAAGGCGACACCCACGAGGCGTTCAACTTCGCCTCCGTGTGGCAGACCCCGACGGTCTTCGTCCTGCAGAACAACCAGTACGCGATCTCCACTCCCCTGCGGGAGCAGACGAACGCGACGATGCTCGCCGACCGGGCCGCCGGCTACGGAATGCCGGGTCTGCGGGTCGACGGCAACGATGTCGCAGCCGTGTTCGCCGCGGTCACCGCCGCCCTTGAGCGCGGCCGGGGCGGCGACGGCCCGACGCTCATCGAGGCCCTGACCTACCGGATGGAATCGCATACGAACTCCGACGATCCGACGAAGTACCGCGACACCGAGGAGGTCGAGCACTGGAAGCAGTTCGACCCCATCGACCGTCTCGAGAAGCATCTGCGGCGGGCCGGAGTCCTCGACGATGCCGGTGTCGATGAGGTCGCCGAGGCGGCCGAAGCCCTGGCCGCGTCCGTTCGTGATGCCATGAACCAAGAGGCTGAGATCGACCCGCGCGAACTCTTCGCCCACGTCTATGCGAACCCACGCACGGCTCTTCGCGAACAGCAGCAGATCCTCGAAGCCGAACTCGCAGCGGCAGGAACGGCATGAGCGTCGAAACCGGCACGAGCACCACCGCTGCCGCCGAACCAACCACCGATCCGACCGCGGTGGACGTTGAAACGGGCGCAGCCGCCTCGGCGAACAATGACGCGGCTGCCCAGTCGTCGGTGACGATGACGAAGGCGCTCAACCAGGCGCTGCGCGACTGCTTGGCCGAGGACGATGCTGTGCTCGTCTTCGGGGAGGATGTCGGCCGCCTCGGCGGGGTCTTCCGCGTCACCGAAGGGCTGCGGGCCGAATTCGGGCCGAACCGGGTGTGGGATTCGCCGCTGGCGGAGTCCGGGATCATCGGAACGGCGATCGGGATGGCGATGAACGGGATGCGTCCGGTTGTCGAGATGCAGTTCGACGCCTACGCCTACCCCGCCTTTGAGCAGATCGTGTCGCACGTGGCGAAGATGCGGAACCGGACGAAAGGCCAGGTCAGCCTGCCGATCACGATCCGGATTCCCTATGCCGGCGATATCGGCGGTGTCGAGCACCACTCGGATTCCTCCGAAGCGTATTGGACCTCGACTCCGGGGCTCACGGTCGTGACTCCGTCGAATCCGGCGGATGCGTATTCGCTCCTGCGCGAGTCGATCGCCTCCGAGGATCCGGTCGTGTTCATGGAGCCGAAGTCACGGTATTGGATGAAGGAGACGCTGGCCCTGCCGGTGACGACGGCGCCGATGAATCGGGCGCAGGTCATCCGCGAGGGCACCGATGTCACGCTGCTCGCTTATGGTCCGACCGTGCGCACGGCATTGGATTCCGCCGAGGCCGGAGCCGAACACGGACTGTCCATCGAGGTCATCGACCTGCGCACGCTCTCCCCGTTTGACGATGAGACCGTGTCCGCCTCGGTGCGCAAGACCTCGCGGGCCGCGATCATCCATGAGGCCGCGCAGTTCGGCGGGTACGGCGCCGAGGTGGCCGCCCGCCTCACCGAACACAACTTCACCCACCTGTCGGCCCCGATCCTGCGGATCACCGGGTTCGATGTGCCCTATCCGTCGCCGAAGCTCGAGGAGTTCTTTCTGCCCACCGTCGAACGCGTGCTCGATGCGCTCGAGTCCTGGGATTGGGAGCTGTGATGAGTGCTGATCTGAACACGGGTACGCGCGGGACGGGCACGCGCGAGTTCATCCTGCCTGACCTCGGCGAAGGCCTCACCGAGGCGGAGCTGATCTCCTGGAAGGTCGCCGTGGGAGATGAGGTCCAGGTCGATCAGATGGTCGTCGAGGTCGAGTCCGCGAAGTCCGTCGTCGAGCTCCCCTGCCCGTACGCCGGGCAGATCACTGCGCTTCACGCGGCGGCTGGTGACACCGTCTCCGCAGGTCAGGCCCTGCTCTCCGTCGCCGAGGCGGGAGAAGATTCCAGCGGCGCGAACCTCATCGGCTATGGCACCTCGGAGCCGAAGACCCGGTCATCGAAGAAGCGCTCGTTCGGTTCGGCGAAGCGACCCGCGAGTGCGCCGACGACCGGATCCGCAGGCGCACCGTCGACCGGAATCGCGGTGGACACTGCTCCTGCGACCGCAACGTCGAGCGCACAGTCAGCGGCGGCCCCTTCCCCGGTTGCAGACGTACCAGCACCGACATCCACCGAGGTCGGATCCGGCACGACTGTCTCCGCCGATACCGCCTCCGCTTCCGGAGGGACCGCAGAGAGCTCGACCGTCTCCCCCGTGTCGACCCCCCTCGTGCGCAAACTCGCGAAGGACCACGGTCTCAGCGCCAAGCATCTCGTCGGGACCGGTTCCGGTGGAGTCGTCACCAGGGCCGATGTGCTTGCTGCAATCGAATCCGGCGGAGCCGACGAGCACTCAGCCGCCGCCTCGACGAGTGTGCCTTCTTCCGCCCGACAGGGCGAGCGCGACACCCGCACCCCGATCACGGGACTGCGCAAGGTCGTGTCCGAACGCCTCACCCGTTCGCGTCAGGAGATCCCCGAGGCCACGATCTGGCTCGACGTCGATGCGACCGAGCTGCTGAACACGAAGCGCGCGCTCGAGGCACGCACGGGTGAGAAGTATTCGCTTCTTTCGCTCGTCGCTCGCTTCGTCGTCGCGGGACTGAAGAAGTACCCGATCATCAACTCCTCGATCGACACGGCCGCCGGCGAGATCGTCACCCACGGGGACATCAACCTCGGCTTGGCTGCGCAGACCCCGCGCGGGCTCATGGTCCCCGTCGTCCACGGTGCCGATCAGATGAGCCTGCGGCAGCTGCGCGATTCCGTGTCCGAGACCGTCGGGAAAGCCGCCTCGGGGAAGTTCGATCCGTCCGAGCTGTCCGGCGGCACGTTCACCCTGAACAACTACGGGGTATTCGGCGTCGACGGGTCTGCCCCGATCATCAACCTCCCCGAGGTGGCCATGCTCGGTCTCGGTCGGATCAAGGACCGGCCGTGGGTCGTCGACGGCGAACTGACAGTGCGCAAGGTGATGTATCTGTCCTTCGTCTTCGACCACCGAGCGTGCGACGGTCAGGAGCCGAGTCAGTTCCTCACCTTCGTCGCCGACTGCATCGAGAACCCGCTCTCACTCCTGCCGGAACTCTGAGGCCTGCCGGGACGAGCCGCCTTGGCGTCGTTCAAGCGTCAGCGCACTTGTCGTGAGGTACGCCCTTCGACAAGTGCGCTCCGCCTTGAACGAGAGCACCGCGGTTCAGTGTGCTCGGTCACCGACCGGCAGCTCATCGGAGGGTGAGACGCGGCCAGTCCGCCAGGTCCGCCAACATCTGCCGGTCGTGAGTGACGACGATGAGCGCCGCCGAGGCGGTTCCGAAGGCCTCCGTGAGCTCGTCGACCAACGAGGCGGACAGATGGTTCGTCGGCTCGTCGAGGATGAGCACATCAGGCTCGACCGCCAGGCACATCGCCAGTTGGAGTCTCCGCTGCTGCCCCTGCGACAGTCGGTGGACCGGGGTCGCCGCGGCATCCGCACCGAGCAGACCGAGAGCCTGCAGAGTGACATCTCCGCAGAAGGCCGTCGTTCGTGTGTCACCGTCGGCCTGCACAGACTTCCGTCCGCTGTCGAGTTCCGCTCGCAGACAGTGGTCTTCGAAGACACGTTCGGCCGTGTCATCGGCTTTCCATTCCGGGACCTCCTGGCTGAGCAGTTCGACTCGTGCCTGCGGGCGATGCCGCACCTGTCCGCCGCTGGGTTCGAGCCGGCCGGTGAGCACGTCGAGCAGCGTCGACTTGCCGGTGCCGTTCGCGCCGGTGATGAGCAGACGTTGACCGGGGTCGATACTCAGGGACACCGCCTCGTTCAGCCGCCCTTCGACGGTGACCGCATCCGCACTCAGGAGCGGGCCGCCGCCGAACGCAGAGGGCTGAGCTGCAGCCGTGGGTCGGCCATCCTCCGAAGCCGGTTGGTCGTCGTTCGACGCCAGCTTGTCGCCGTTCGAAGCCAACTTGTCGTCGTCAGCGCTCGGGACGTCCGGCCACTGCAGCCGCAAGGGCGGTTCGGGCACTGAAACGGCGTAGCGCTCGAGGTCCTCGACTCGTCGGTTGAAGGCCTGCACGACTCCCGCCGTCCTCGTCGCACGCTGATGTTTGCCCGTTCCCTTTGGCGGACGCCATCCCGTCTTCAGCCGGGATCGGGCGTCATCGGCGGCTTTGGTCAAGCGGGAGTGCTCGGCCACCTCGGCGAGGTATTCCTGTTCCCACCTCTCCCGATCTCGACGTTTCCCTTCGACCCATCCGGAATATCCGCCGGAGTACTTCCGGGGACGGCCATCGCGGCTCGGGTCGAGGTCGAGGAAGTCGCCGGCGACGTCATGCAGCAGCGCCCGATCGTGGCTGACCAGGGCGAATCCGCCTTTGCGCTCCCGCAGACGTTCGGTGAGGAACGCCAGCGAGGATGCGTCCAGGTGGTTCGTCGGCTCATCGAGCAGCAGAATATCCGTACTCGAACCGAGCACGACGGCCAAGCGCACCCGATAGCGCTGCCCGACCGAGAGGCTCGCCAGGCTCCGCTGCCGATCAGTGCAGGCGGAGAGTCCCGCCAATGCGGTCTCGATGCGGCGCTCACCGTCCCAGGCGTCGAGGCGGGTCGCCAGTCCGAGAGCCTCGGAGTACGACTCATCGGCGCCGGGTTCTTCCCGGGCCATCGCCTCACCGGCGGCGTCGAGCGCAGCCAGGGCGGCATGTTCCTGGCGCAGAGACGCGTTGATGAGGTCACCGACGGTTCGGTTCTCGTCGGCATCGAGTGCCTGTTCGAGCAGGGTGACGGTACCGGCTCGCCGCAATGAGCCCTGGTCGGGCGGCAGGCACCCGGCGAGGACATGCAGCAGAGTCGTCTTTCCGCTGCCGTTCTCACCGACGACAGCCAGCCGAGAGCCGGGGGAGATCGTCACGTCGAGACCGGTGAGAACCTCGCGATCGCCGAGCACGACGTGGATGTCCTCGGCCCGGATGTGCGCGGCCGAGCCGGCAGGCACCTGTTCGTCGCCGAGCAGATGGTCAGCTGGGCCGCCTGCAGTCACTCGATCGTCTGCGGGCAGGTTGTGGTTGGGGAATGAAGATGTGGTCTTCGGCATCGTGGTCTTTCAGCTCGTCGTGGAGCCGGACAGCATGAAGCCACCGTCCGGCGAGGGCCAGGACGGCGCACGAGATCGGAATGAAGGGTCTCGCCGCCGTCAGCGGCGGCTGCGGAGCCTTCTGGAGGGCATGCCGAAGTTCATGGCATCAATTCTAACAAACGCCGAAGAGCGGTGCGGCGACAGATCTGCTGGTGCGAACGCTCTCAGGTAACGCGAACGTCGAAAAAGGCGTCGCCGGCGGCGCGTTTTTCGAGTTTCGCGTTACCTGAGCGATGACAAGGCCAGCCGCAGACTCCCGTCACCCGTGACCCGACGGCCGGACTCACCCGTCGAGCAGGGCCGCCGCGTACATCGGGCGGGCGGCATCGGCGCTCGGCGGGTGGAAGAGGCCGGCCGTGGCATCTCGGAAGAGCCGCGAGAGTTCGTGCTTGTTGCCGAATCCGCTGCCGCTGGTGCACATGAGGGCGGTCTCCGCACAGCTGCGGGCCGCCTCGGCGGACTTGATCCGCGCCCCGACGAGCCGCAGCGGCCACCCTGCGCCATGGTCGATCAGGTCGTCGAAGTCCCGGGCGTAGGCGTCGATCATCGCGGTCACAGGTATGAAGTCGAGGTGCGCATCGGCCAGTCGCGTCCGGGTCTCGGGCACCTCGGCGAAGGTGACTCCGGCCTTCGCCGACTTCCGCCGGTGCAGTCCGGCGGCGCCCAGTTCGAGCGCTCGCGCGGCGACTCCGGCATAGACAGCGGCGATGAGCAGCTGGAAGTTGCTCGTGATCGCGAAGGTGAGCAGGTCGGGGTGCTTTCCCGCGGGGATGACGCGTGAGACCCGCCCGGGCTTCATCGGCACGTTTTCGAGGATCGTCGCCCGGGACTGCGAGGCCCGCATGCCCAGGACATCCCACTCATCGGAGACCGTGATGCCGGGGGCTGAGCGTTCGACGAATCCGTAGACGAGCTGACCCTCGGCCGGCTCGTCCGCATCAGGACCGGCGATCCCGTCGTCATCGGAGGCCACGGCACCGTGGACGATGAGTCGTGTCCACACGGGTGAGAGCGAGGTGAAGATCTTCACCCCGGTCAGTTCGTACCCGCCATCGGCCGTCGGCACCGCCTCGGTGTTCGATCCCTGCAGGACCCAATCGTTCGAAGGCTCGGAGATACCGAAGGCGAAGATCTCACCGGCCATGACCTCGTCGAACACCCAATTCAGCGAGTCGTCGCCCCGGTCGGCCAGCGCCTTGACCACTCCGGTGGTCATGAGGTGCATATTGATCGCGAGCGCAGTCGCCGGGGCCGCCGAGGCCAGCCGCTGCTGCAGCCGCGAGACCTCGAACAGGCTCAGGCCGGGGCCTCCGTGGGAAGCCGGAACGAAGAGAGTGAGGTAGCCGAGCTCATTGAGTTCGGCGAGATCCTCATCGAAGAAGCGGTTCTCCCTGTCGTAGACATCGGCTCGTTCTCGGAAGCGTTCGAGCAGGTCATCGGGCAGATACTGCGCGGCGAGTTCGCTCACGCGCGTCTCACGGTCGGTCATCGTCTCTCCTTCAGTTCGGGGTTGGCTTCACAAGAGTGTGGGGCTGGGTTTACAAGAGTGCGGGGCTGAGTTCGCACTGGTGCGAGTTGCATTCGCAAGTGTCCGAGATTGATACGGCAAGGTCGCGGGAGAGGCCGTCCATCAGCGCCTCGGGCGCCGCAGAATGATCGCGCCGTTGTGCCCACCGAACCCGAACGACGTTGACAGCACGGTCTCCACGGCCGCCTCGGCCAGATCCGCTCCCCCGCCCATTTCACGGGCGTGGCCTGCGATGATATCCCATTCGGGGAACTCATTGTCGCCGAGGTTGAGCGTCGGAGGCAGCGTCTGATCCCGCATCGTCATGGCGGCGATGATCGCCTCGACGACTCCTGATGCGCCGAGCAGGTGCCCCGTCGTCGATTTCGTCGCCGAAATCGGGATCGTGCGCCCGACCTCCCCCAGGACTGAGTCGAAAGCGGCGAGTTCGGCACGGTCGCCGGCCGGTGTGCCCGTCGCGTGGGCGTTGATGTGGTCGATATCGCCGGGTTCCAGTCCTGCATCGTGCAATGCCTGGACCACCGCCGAGGCGGCCCCGCGTCCGTCCGGATGCGGATTCGTCGGGTGGTGGGCGTCGCTGGCGGCGCCGAATCCGTCCAGTTCGGCCACCGGCATCGCCCCACGTGAGGCCGCCGAGGCTGCGGATTCGAGGAGGATCGCGGCCGCGCCCTGGCTCATGACGAAGCCGTTGCGGTCGCGGTCGAAGGGGCGGCTGGCGGCGGTCGGATCCTCCTCGAAGCCGGCGGCGAGGGCACGCATATTCGCGTTCGATGCGAGGTTGACCGGGCCGAGGCAGTCGTCCATGCCGACGACGAGCACGGCATCGGCGTAGCCGTGGCGGATGCGCCGCATCGCCTCGCCGAGGCCGATCGCCCCGGACGCGCAGGTCGCCGAGACTCCCTGTCCGGGACCGCGGAGGTCGAAGCGCTGGCTGATGAGCGCGGCCGCCGAGTCCGGCGCCCCATGGATGGCGAGGGTGAGCGGGACCCTGCGGGGGCCGTCCGCATCGAGGGCACGGGTGGCCTCCTGCATGGCGTCGACGGGGCCGGACCCGGTGGCGGCGATGACGGCGCTGCGTTCGCGATCCCACGGCAGGTCGTCGGCGGGTGCCGGGATTCCCGCCTGCGCGAGCGCCTGTTCGGCGGCGGCGATGGCCCAGTGTTGGACGGGGCTCAGCCGGCGGGCGAGCGCTCGGGGCAGGATCGCCTCGGCGTCGAAGTCCGTGATCTGCCCGCCGATCCGCACAGCGAGGTTGTCGAACTGCTCACCTGCGAGGACGTCGATCGCGCTGCTGCCGTGGCGCACGGAGGTCCACAGATCTTCCGGGGTCTGCCCGCTGGGCGTGATGGCGCCGAGTCCAGTGATGACGACGTCGCGCTCGGCGTTCACAGTCGTCGGGCCTTTCCGCTCATGATGAGTTCAACGGTTTCGCTGCGCCGAATCTTCCCGCCGACCGTCCGGGGCAGCCGGTCGATCGCATAGAACCGCCTGGGCACGAACTGCGGGGCAAGCTGCGCGCGGGCGTGGGCGAGCAGCGCGGCCTTGTCCGTACCTCCACCCTCGACGACGAGCGCAACAATGCTGCCGAGGCTGTCATCGGGCAGCGCAATCGCGCACACCTCGCCGAGGTCGGGCTGGCCCTTGCCTGCAGACCCACCGTCGCCTGCCACCTCACCATCGCCAGCGGTCCCGACCCGCGAGAACGTCTCGAACGCCCGTTCCACCTCGGGCAGGGACACCTTGTGTCCTCCCGTGATGGCGATGTCCCCGGCGCGGCCGGCCAGCTGGAGCAGTCCGTTCTCGATCCTGCCCTGGTCGCCGACGCTGGCCCAACCGTCGGGACCGCGCAGCACTTCCCCGGTGGTGCCGGTGACATAGTCGTCGGAGCAGGCGGCGGCCTTGATCCACAGGGTGCCGATCTCGCCGTCGGGCAGCGGCACGCCATCGTCGCCGCGCACCTCGGCTCCGATCGTGTCGTAGACGGTGATCCAGGTGCCGTCACCGTCGCGGCTGTCGCCGATGAACCCGATCTCGGCGGCACCGTAATAGCTGATCAGCCGGGTATCGGGGAGCACTTCGCCGAGGCTGCTGCGGATGCTCGCCGGCAGGTTCGCTCCCCCTGTGACGACGAGGTCGAGACCTCGGAACCGTTCGGGGGTACGGCGGGCCGCCTCGGCGAGGGCCTTGACCACGGCGGGCACGGCGACGATGCGAGTGATGGCCTCGTCGGCGATGCGCGAGCCCATGGTGAAGGGGTCGAAGTCGTCGGCGACGTGGACGCTGCCGCCGGTGGCGAGGCTCTCGATGACGGCGTAGAGGGTGAGGCTGTAGGACACGGGCCCGGGCGCGAGCGTTGCGACGCCGGGGAAGGGTTCGAGATGGGCCGAGGAGACGGCGACGTTGTCGCGGTACTGCCGGCGGGTCTTGATGAACGCCTTCGGATTGCTCGTCGTGCCCGATGAGAAGAGCATGAGGAACGGTTCGGCATCGTCACGGACGGTCGGGGGTGCGGTCTCGGCGAGGTCGATCGCGGCCTCGCACGCGTGGAAGTCGGCCGCGGTGATGACGGTTCCGGTCCAGCCGGCGGCGGCGAGCGCCTCGGCGAGTTCGGTCGAATCGCTGATGACGACGCCGATGCCGGTCGTGGTGATGACTCCGACCTGGTGGTCGAGCGGCCAGCGAGGGTCGATCGTTGCCGAGACCGCACGGAAGCCGGCCAGGCCCGCGATGGTGCGGGAGGTTTCGAACGCCGAGGTGAGGCTCACTGCCGTGATCGGGATGCCCTGGGTTTCGGCGGCCGGCGTCGGCGGATCGGCCTGTTCGGCGTGCAGGGCATCGACGGCCGTGGACATCGTGCGCGAATCCTCGGCGAGCTGCGCGTAGGTGAGCCGAGCCTCGGTCCCGACGATCGCGGGCTGATCGGGGCGTTCGAGGGCCACATCGAGGATCGTCGAAGTGATCGGCAAATCGGACCTCCCAGGTTCCCAGCATTCCATCGGCGGCATACCGTGCCGACCATTCCCACCGTACAACGTGGCCGACGCCGCCCCAGCGCGGAGGCCTGATTGGGATACTTTGCAGTATTCGAATACTGAGATGTATTCTGATTTCATGACCGACTCACCCACGCCTCGACTCACGCGCAGAGAGAGCCAGGAACTCACCCGACGGCGCCTCATCGAATCGGCGGCGACGCTCTTCGCCGACCACGGGGTGCGCGCCACCTCCCTCATCGCGGTCGCGGAGAACGCCGGATTCAGCCGCGGCGCGGTCCATGGGAACTTCTCCGACAAGGACGAACTCGCCGCCGCGGTCGTGCAGTTCGTCGTCGAGGACCTCGGCCCCGAACTCACCCGAGCACTCCACTCGCAGGGGAGCGCCAACGACCGGCTCGCGGCCTATATCTCGACCCACATCGACTACTGTCGCCGCGAACCCACTCGGGCCGCGGCCATCATCGCAGCCGTCGGTTACCTCAGCAGGTCCGCCGCCGCGTCGCCATCCTATGGCGAGCGCTCCGCCGATTCCGTCGCCGATCTCACAGCTCTCTTCGAGGACGGACAGCGTCGCGGTGAGATGCGCGATTTCGACACGATCACGATGGCTCTGTCGTTGCGCTCCGTCCTCGACGCGGCGGTGCCCGCCCACCACAGCATCGAGGCGGGCGAGATCATCGCCCTGTTCGACCGCGCCACCCGAGCCGAGGAGGCCCCACAATGACCTGGAATTTCCGCATCACCGTCCGCGGCCGCTTCGCCGGACTCGACGAGGAACAGCGCCGCACCCTCCGTGCGGCACAGGACGATCACGACATGCTCTCCGCGAGCTTCTCCCGTGAGGGGACGTTCCTCTATACGCCCGAGCTCGTGAACTATCAGCACCGCTTCTTGGTCACCAGCGATGAGGCGGACCGCGATGACGCCGAAACGCTGGCGAACATCCGTGCCGAGGAGCTCTCCGTCGCCGACCTCGCCGCACGCGGGTTGGGCGGCAGAACCATGAGTGTCTCTGCCGTCTGCGTCGAAGACATCAAGGTGCGCCCGAGGACTCGGTCATGAGCGAGGAGACGATCGCCGGCTCCGCGGTCGAGCCGAGCCTCGAGGCCGCACTGGCTCTGGCCGCGGCGACGAGTTCCCTGGACACCGCGATCGGCACCGCGCTCTCGCGTGTGGGGCTCAGCTTCGCGGACTTCCGTCGGCTGCGAATCATCGGTGCGCAGTCGCAGGGCCTGACCAGGGAGGATCTCGCCGAGGCGATGGGTGAGACCCGGTCGGAGACCATCCGCTCCAGCGGCCCGCTCGTCAAGCTCGGCTGGCTCTTCCGCCAGGAGTCCGGCGAGTTCGTGCTCACCGACAGTGGACGCCACCTCGTCGATCAGGCCGAAGGCATCGCCGAGAAAGCGGCCGAGCGCTGGTTCACGAACTCCGGGCTCAGTCCGACAGGGGTGGTCGCGAGCGTGGGATCGGACCGCTCGGCTCACACCCATACCGGTCCGGGACAATGAGAGCATGAGCGGAACGGGCAGTCGGGACGGAACGAGCCAGCGGCGCTGGCAACGCGGCGACCAGATGCTGTGGACCTACACGAATCCGACCCACCCGGGCCTGTACGACCAACGCCCCGTCACGGTCATCGCCGATGATGAGAAGCACCTGGCCGTGTGGTTGGAGTCGGGGACGAGGATGCTCCACCAGGTGCTCGCCGACGGCTCCGGCATCCGCACCGCAGACGGACCCGCCCGCTTCGGAGCCCCGCGGGCGCAGGGCCTCAAACGGTGGCAGGGACCGGGCATCGTCGCCGTGTTCCAGCCGGGGGCCGACTATTCGGTGTGGTACTTTGCCACACCCTCAGGCCGCCGCGACTCCTTCTACATCAACCTCGAAGAGCCCTTCACCCGCTTCGACCGCGGGATCCTCACCTCCGACCACGTCCTTGACATCGTCGTCGATGCGCAGGGACGGTACCAGCTCAAGGACGAGGACGAACTCGAGTTCGCCCGTGCTGCCGGGATGTTCTCCGACGAGAAGGCCGCACGCATCCGCTCGGCCGCAGACTCAGCCATCGAGGACATCCGCGCCTGGACATTCCCGTTCGACTCGGACTATCCGGACTTCCGGCCGGACCCCGCCTGGCCGATGCCCGAACTCCCCGCCGCTGCCACCTGGGACTTCGAGAGCTGATCGCGGTTCCTCCCGCCGCCGGCACCGAGTCGATAAGTGCCGAAACAACACTGGAGCGTCGAGACCACGGTGCACACACCGTCGTCTCCACGCTCTACAGTTGTCTCGGCGAGGGCCAGCTTCACCAGCCCTCCGCCGCAGCCTCAGTCGGCCACGTAGTACATCCGCTTGTTGACGAACTCGTCCATGCCGTAGGGGCCCAGCTCGCGGCCGAAGCCCGAACGCTTCGTACCGCCGAACGGGATCTCCGCGCCTTCACCGGCAGGGGTGTTGACGTTGGACATGCCGACGTCGAGGCGCTGAGCGAGCTTCGCGGCCCGCTCCTCGTCCTTGGCGAACACGGCGCCGCCGAGGCCGAATCGCGAGTCATTGGCCAGAGCCAGAGCCTCATCGTCGCTGGTCACCTTGTAGACGGTGGCCACGGGACCGAAGAGCTCCTCGCGGTAGGCGTCCATGTCCGAGGTGACTCCCGTGAGCACGGCCGGCGAGACGTAGGCCGAACCGTCGGTGGCGAGTTCACCGCCGACCAGCGTCGCACCCTGTTCGACGGCGCGATCGAGCTGTTTGCGGAGGTTCTCGGCAGCCGAACGCGAGGACAGGGGCGAGTACTTGCCGTCGCCCGCCTCGGCGGGGGTGCCCTTCTCCCAGGACTGGGCCCGTTCGGTCAGGCCGGACACGAAGTCGTCGTAGATGTCGTCCATGACGATCATCCGCTTGTTCGCATTGCAGACCTGGCCGGTGTTGTACAGGCGGGTGCCCCATGCGGTGTCGACGGCCTCGTTCATGTCATCGGTGTCGAGGACGATGTAGGGATCGGAACCGCCGAGCTCGAGCACGGCCTTCTTCAGGTTCTTGCCCGCGGTCGCGGCCACGGCCGATCCGGCGCGCTCGGAACCGGTCAGGGACACGCCCTCGACGCGGTCGTCAGCGATGATCGTCTCGATCTGCTCATGAGTGGCGTAGATGTTGCTGTAGACGCCCTCTGGGATACCGGCTTCCTTCATGAGTTCGGCGATCTTCGCCGAGGAGCGGGGGCAGATCTCCGCATGCTTGAGGATGATCGTGTTGCCGAGCACGAGGTTCGGAGCGGCGAAGCGGGCGACCTGGTAGTAGGGGAAGTTCCAGGGCATGATGCCCAGCAGCGGACCAACGGGACGGCGCTGGATGAAGGCCTTGCCTCCCGACATCGACTCGATGGGCTCGTCGGCAGCGAACTTCGGCCCGTTGTCAGCGTAGTAGTTGAAGATGGCCTCGCAGAACTCGGCCTCCTCCTCACCTTCGGCGGTGGGCTTGCCCATCTCCTCGGCGATGATCTTCGCGAGCTCGTCCTTGCGCTCACCGAACAGGGCTGCGACCTTGTTGACGATGGCCGCGCGCTCCTCGATGGTCTTCTCGCGCCAGCTCAGGTACCCCTCGTGCGCGGAGCTGAGGACCTGCTGGATCTGCTCATCGGTCGCGTGGTCGAACTTCTCGACGACTTCACCGGTGGCCGGGTTCTCGACACGGTAGCCGCCTGCGGCACTGCCTACGTTGCTCATTCCAGACTCCTTCGACTTCGGGCGCCTGTTGGCGCCGATTAAGCAATCGCATACCTGTTGACCGCCGGAATCGACGGATTGCGTATGCCTGACTCACACGCTATCAATCCGTGACCTGCGCAACAAGTGCCGGAACCTGGGGGAATCATCAGTCCGGGATCGGTGGCGACACCACCGCCGAGGTGGTGCGGATTCAGTACATACAACCACTGAATCCGCACGGATCGGTTGACGCCCCGAAGCCGAAGTTCTCGGCCGGCAGCCGCAGTTCTCGGCCGGCAGCCGCAGTCGGAGAATCTGGGCGTCGACCTCAGAAGATCGAGGAGTAGGCGTTGAGTGCGAGCTGCCCGCCGAGGTGGGCGTAGAGCACCGTCGAGCCCTTGCCGATGGTGCCGTCGCCGACGAGGTCGATCAGTCCTGCCATCGACTTCCCCTCGTAGACGGGATCGAGGATGACTCCTTCGAGCTGGGCGGTGGTGCGGATTGCCCCTACGGTCGAGTCGTCGGGGATGCCGTAGGCGGGCCCTTCCCAGCCGGTGCGGATATCGACCTCATCATCGGTGATCTCGCGGCCGAGTCCGATGAGTTCGGCGGTGGTGTTCGCGATCCGCTTGACCTGGGCGCGCGTCTTCTCGATCGTGGCGGAGGCGTCGATGCCGATGATCTGTCGGGGACGTCCGCCGGCGGCTTCGAGGGCGGCGAATCCGGCGATCATGCCCGCATGCGTCGAGCCGGTCACGGTGCACACGACGATGGTGTCGAAGAAGACGCCGAGCTCCTCCTCCTGTTCGGCGACCTCATAGGCCCAGTTCGCGAACCCGAGTCCGCCGAATCTGTGCTCGGAGGCACCGGCAGGGATCGGGTAGGGCTTGCCTCCGGCCTCCTCGACCTCGGCCAGGGCGTTCTCCCAGCTCGAGCGGATGCCGATATCGAAGCCGGCCGAGTCGAGGCGGACGTCGGCGCCCATGATGCGGGAGAGCTCGATGTTGCCGACCAAGGCATTGCCCGGATCTTCCCAGTCGACCCAGCGCTCCTGGACGAGCCGGGCGTTCAGCCCGAGGTGAGCGGCGACGGCGGCGACCTGGCGGGTGTGGTTGGACTGGTAGCCGCCGATCGAGACGAGGGTGTCCGCGCCCGAGGCGAGGATGTCGGGGACGATGTACTCGAGCTTGCGGGTCTTGTTGCCGCCGAAGGCGAGCCCGGAGTTGACGTCCTCCCGCTTGGCCCAGATCCTGGCCCCGCCGAGGTGGTCGCTCAGTCGGTCGAGCGTGTGCACGGGACTCGGCCCGAAGGTCAGCGGGTAGCGCTCGAAATCGGTGATGGCCATCGTGTCCTCTGTTCTCTCGGGGTGCGGGGCTTGCGGTAGTGCGGTACTCACGGTGTTGCTGTGCGCGCAGTTCTGCTGTGGCGCGGGCGCGGTCTCGGCGATGCGGAGTCCACCGATCGCGCGGCGGCACGGACCACATGTCGCAATATGCAATATATTGCATTCCGGTCGCGCCTACAATGGGCGAAGACCACTCGAAAGAAAACCCCGACGACAGCGTCGTCCGAGAACAAGAGGTCTGAGACCAAGAGAACGTCGCCTACGAACGAAAGGGCCGAGCATGCCGATCCCCACGGATTCACCGGTAGCGCACCGCACCCTGCTCCGCGACGACGTCTACGTCTCGATCCGCGATGCCATCGTCCGCGGCCAACTCGCGCCCGGTGAACAGCTGCGCGATCAGGAGCTCGGGGCGTGGCTGCAGGTTTCGCGGACTCCGGTGAGGGAGGCTCTGCAGCGTTTGGCGCAGGCAGGCCTCGTCATCGCGCAGCCTGGACGAATGACCCGGGTCGCACCGGAGAATCCCGACGCCATCGTCCACGCCCGTCAGATCGCGGCCCAGCTGCACGCCCTCGCAATGAGCCTCGCCTTCCCCCACTTCACAGAAGACGACCTCGTGGAGATGGAGCAGGCGAACGAACGGCTGCGCAGTGCACTGACATCGAACGACATCGACTCAGCAATCGCCGCCGATGACGACTTCCACGAAGTGGCGCTTCTCCGCAGCGGAAATCGTCTCATCCCCGACCACCTCGAGGTCGTCACGGCCAATCTGCGCCGGGCCGAGTTCCTCCACTTCGAGTCGATGAAGGGTTCGGCCTCGCCCGAACAGCACCTCGAGATCATCGCCGCCGCCCGTGCCGGAGACCACGCCCGTGCGGTCGGACTGACGCAGGCGAACTGGTCGACGATCGCAGAGAACTCACCGCACAGCGCCTGAGCTGCGGAAACACTGAAAAGCTCAGCCACAGACCCACAGCGTATGAGCACGCGCGAGCACTCGACCGAATCACCCCATAGACGGTTTCCAGGTCCGCCCACAATACTCAACTCTTAAGGTCATCTGATGACTTGTGTTAGAGTCCCCATCACGATCACCGACGATCAGAGGACTGAGGATGTCATCGACGACGAAACGCATCACAACTGCCCTTCTCGCAGCCACCGCAAGCCTCACATTGCTGACGGGAACCGCCGGGCCTGCGACGGGAGTCTCGGACGCAGGGCAGACCTCCCGCATCGAAGCCGCTCCCACGAACAGTGCCACCCAGTCGTCGGGGGCCGCTCAGACATCAGGCGGGACGACGCCGGCGGGCACGACGATGACCGCCGCACCATCGGCCGGCTGCGGCACCGAGCAGACCCCGGGCAACGACGAACGGACGATCACCTCGGACGGCGAAGAACGCAGCTATCGGATCAACATCCCCCGCGACTACGACGCCTCGACTCCGCTGCCGCTCGTCCTCGGGTTCCACGGCAACGGCTCAGACGGCGCCGAGTTCCAGAACTATACGGGCCTGCCGACCCTGCCGGCGATCACCGTCTTCCCCGACGGCGACCTCGAAGACGGCAAGCGATCCTGGCAGGGCGCTCCATACGCCAGCGGCGCCGATGACGTCGCCTTCGTTGCCGATCTGCTCGATTCGATCGAGTCCGAACACTGCATCGACCTCAATCGCGTCTTCGCCACCGGCAAGTCGAACGGCGGCGGAATGGTCTCCGTGCTCGCCTGCCACCTGCGCGATCGCTTTTCCGCCTTCGCCCCCGTCGCCGGCGCCTACTACCCGCAGGCGACCGAGGACTGCGACGACAAGACGCCGACTCCCGTCCTCGCCATCCACGGCACCGGAGACGAGACGATGCACTACGACGGAGGCGAGCGCCAGGGCGAGACCTATCCCGGCGTGCGCGAATGGATCCAGCCCTGGGCCGAGGCAGCCGGCTGCCGAGTGATGACCGAACGCAATGTCGGCAAGAAGGGCGAAGACGTCACCCGCACCCGCTGGAAGAAGTGCGACGGGCAGGCCGGGAAATCAGAGAGCTCAGAGAACTCAGGAAAGTCGGCCGACGTCGAGCTCTATTCCGTCGCCGACGGCGGGCATGTCTGGCCCGGTGAGGTCGTCTACAGCGGCGGCGGATACGTCACAGAGCACTTCTCGGCCACCGACACAGTCTGGGACTTCTTCCGCAGCCATCCGGGCGCGACCGAGGGGCCGGCACAGAAATGAGCGCCCGAGGCGTCGCCCAGAAACTGACCCAAAAGTGACCATTGACACATCCGCCACTGAAGTGATTAGATGACTTAAACACTTGAAGGAGAGTGCCATGCCAGCTTCCATCGGACTCGTCGAACGCCTCACCCGCGAAATCGTCGAGACCATCCGCACCGAGAACCTCCAACCCGGGCAGAGCCTGCCCTCGGCCAAGGTCCTCGCCTCCCGCTTCGAGGTCACCGTCCCCACCGTCCGCGAGGCGCTGCGTCGCCTCGAGGCCACCGGCTCGGTCGAACTCAAGCACGGTTCGGGCACCTACGTCCGCGAGGCGATCAACCGCCGCATCCTCGACAATCCGCACTATGTGCCCGTCGACCTCGCCGCGGCCATCGAGCTCCTCGACGCCCGCATCGCCATCGAACCCGGCATCGCCGAACTCGCAGCGAACGTCCAGGACGCCGATGCCGTGAACTCGATGGAATCCGCGCTCGACAATGCCCTCCAAGTCAAGACCGCGGTCCCGGCAGGACACTTCCACGTCGAACTCGCCAGAGCTTCGGGCAATCGGGCCCTGCACGAGATGCTCGTGTCCCTGCTGGCCATCCACTCCCGGACCCAGCAGGCCGCACGCACGAGCTACGACCGACTGCGCGATCACGACGAACACGCCGACATCCTCGATGCCATCCGCCGCGGCGACGGCTTCGAAGCCTCTCACCGCACCCGCAAGCATCTGGAGGCGATCAAGACCGCCGTCCTCGCCGACTGGGCCGACGACACCGACCCCACGGAAGGATCACGACGATGACCCGTCCGACGATCACCGAGATCCGTCCGCATATCCGCGACTACGCCGAACTCACCTCACTCGAGGTCGAGCTCGCGAAGGAGCGCGGCAGCCTGCTCATCCTGCCCGTCGGCGCCTGCGAACAGCACGGCGACGGACTGCCTCTGGGCACCGACAACATCCGCGCCGACCACGTCGCCCGCGCTGTCGTCGACGAACTCACCGATGGCGATCAGGGACAGGCCGGCAACGCCTTCGTCCTGCCGAGCATCGACTACGGCGTCTCGCCGCATCACCGGTTCCTGCCCGGCACGATCAACGTCGGCCCGCAGCTGTTCATCGATCTCGTCACCTCGATCGCGACACAGCTCGCCGATGCCGGATTCGACAGACTCCTCGTCATCACCGGCCACGGAGGCAACCTCGCCGCGCTCGGTGTGGTCCAGCAGTCTCTGCTCGCCACCCACCCCGAGTTCGTCTTCGCCTACGCCCCGATCTCGGCGCTGGCCGCGAAGTCGACCGCCGAGCTGCCGCGCACCGAAGTCAGCGGCCACTGCGGAGAGTCAGAGACGTCCCAGATGCTCGCGATCGACGCCGACCTCGTCGACACCAAACGTCTCAGACCCGGCGCCACCCGACTCGATGATCTCGAGCCCCGCGCCCGGCTCTCGCGAACGAAATCACCGTCAACAGCGGTGACGTTCGACCGCTACGCCGCCAACGGCGTGCTCGGCGATCCACGGACCGCCACGGCCGCGGCCGGGGAGGACATCCTCGGCGAGGTCGTCTCCGAACTCGTCTCCTACTGTCAGGAGCTGCAGAGACTGTGACAGCCGTTTCCCACTGACCGGCCGCCGGGCCGAACACCCCACCGCACCATCACCCGATTCCAGCGCCGGAATCACCGGGCCGCGGTGGACTCTGCCCGAAAATCCGGCCCGAGCCCTAGTTGAAACCCCCGCACGAAACGTCCGCACGAAACCTCCGATCGACCGTCCTCCTCCGATCGGATTCCATCCGGATCCATCCGCCTGGACTCTCAGGAGCTCACATGAAACCGACCCAGACCACCGACACCGCGCAGACGCCGGAGCAGGAGAAGCTGCCGCTGGTCATCCGCGCCCTCAACGTCATCGAAGTCGTCGGCAACAAGCTGCCGAACCCCTTCTGGCTGTTCTGGATCCTCGCGGCGATCCTCGCCGTATGCAGCCTCGTCCTCTCCTTCGCCGGTGCAGGAGTCGAGGATCCCGGCACCGGGGACTGGACCCCGGTGAACAATCTGCTCAGCGGCGAGGGCGTCGCGATGGCCGTGAGCACCGCTCTCGACGCCTATGAGTCGTTCCCGCCGCTGATCACGATCATGGTCGTCATCATGGGTGTGGCTCTGGCCGAGCGCACAGGCCTGCTGTCGACGGCGATGAAGGTTTCGATCGCCCGCGTCCCGGCCGGACTCATCGTGTTCACGGTCGCGTTCATGGGCACCGTCTCGCACGTCGCCTCGGCGGCGGCCTATGTCATCCTCGTCCCACTCGGCGGCATGGTGTTCAAGGCCGTGGGCCGCTCCCCCGTCCTCGGCGTCATCGTCGCCTACACCTCGATCGCCTCCGGCTACGATGCCAGCCCGATCCCGACTCCCAATGACGCGATCTTCGCGGGCATCACGACCGCCGCGGCGAACATCATCGACCCCGACTACATCGTCACCCCGATCGGCAACTGGTACTTCAACATCGCCAGCTCCATTCTGCTGGCCGTCGTCATCACCATCGTCACCGAGCTCGTGCTCATGAAACGCGACAACCTCGAACCTGACCCGGATGCCGAATACGAAGACCTCGTCATCTCCGACAAGGAGCGGAAGGCCCTGCGCCTGGCCATGTTCGCCGTCATCGCCGCGGTCATCGCCATCGTCGTCCTCGTCGTTCCCGAGGGCGCACCGCTGCGCGGCGACGGCCCCTTCGGCGAATCCCCCTTCCTCACCGGAATCGCCTTCCTCATCGCCATGCTCTTCGGCATCGGCGGCATCGTCTACGGCTTCCGCGTCGGCGAGATCGAGACCTGGTCAGACGTCCCGAAGCTCATGGGTCAGGGGCTCGCGTCCATCTCCGGGGTCCTCGTCCTCTTCTTCGCCATCGCCCAGTTCCTCGAATACTTCGAATGGACGAACATCGGCATGCTCGTCTCGGTGTCCGTGTCCGAACTCTTCACCGGTCTCGGTCTGCCGACCTGGGTGGTGTTCATCCTCGTCCTGCTCCTGCTCTCCGTCGTCAACGTGCTCATCACCTCCGGTTCGGCGATGTGGGCGATCATGGCTCCGGTCATCGTGCCGCTGCTCATGCTCCTCGAGGTGCCGCCGGAGACCTCGCAGGCGATCTTCCGCATCGCCGATTCCGGTTCGACGTCGATCACTCCGATGAGTCCGTACTTCATCCTCGCGCTCGGCTTCATGCAGAAGTATCAGAAGAACGCCGGCATCGGCACGCTCGCCTCGCACACCCTGCCGTTGGCCATATGCATGACGATCAGCTGGAGCCTGCTGTTCTTCCTGTGGTGGGGTCTGGGCATTCCGCTCGGGCCGGACGCTCCGGTCCGCTGACCATGCCCGTCACCTTCGGCGTCAAGCAGCACCGGGGTATTTCAGGCGCTCAGCTCTCTCACTGCTGAGGCGAGGACTTCGACTCCCGCGCGGCAGTCCTCGGGAGTCGAGTATTCGCGGGGGTTGTGGCTGATCCCCTGATGCTGACCGCGGACGAAGACCATGGCCGCCGGAGCGATCGCCGCCATCTCCTGCGCATCGTGACCGGCCCCGGACATCAGTCGCATCGAATCGTATCCGCGTTCCTTCGCAGCGGTCTCGAGAGCGTCCTGGACCTCCTCGGCGAAGGGAACCGCTTTCGTCCGAGCCATCTGTGCGGTCTCGACCCGCAGACCGGGCTGACTGTCGGAAAGGGTGCCGAGGAAGGCGGCGAGATCCGCCTCGGCGCGGGCCATGTCCGCATCATCGGGGTTGCGCAGATCGACGGTGATCTCGGCCCGATCGGGCACGACGCTCGGCAGCCCGGGTGAGGCTTCGATGTGCCCGACCGTCGCCCGCAGCCGCCCGTACCTGCCGGAGTCGACCATGCGACGGACCTCGATGATGATCTGCGCCGCGGCCAGACCGGCGTCGATGCGCAGTTCGGTCGGAGTGGTTCCCGCATGGGCGGCACGTCCGTGGAGGGTGACCTTCTGCCAGGAGATCGACTGCACTCCGGTGACGATGCCGATGGGGCGGTCCTCCTGAGCCAGCACGGGGCCCTGCTCGATATGGCATTCGAGATAGGCGTGCGGCGGTTCGAGGCGGACCGGGCGGTCTCCTCTGAATCCGATGCGCATCAGTTCGTCTCCGAGCCTGGCGCCCGCGGCGTCAGTGAGTCCATAGGCATAGTCGAGGCTCAACCGCCCCGCCGCGACGGCGGATCCGAGCATATCGGTGCCGAAGCGCACCCCCTCCTCTTCGGTCCACGCGGCGACGACGATGGGACGGCGCGGACGCAGCCCCGCCTCGGCGAGGGAACGGAGGACGGCCAGTCCTCCGAGCACTCCGAGGCATCCGTCGAAGGCTCCGGCGGTGGCCACGGTGTCGATGTGCGAGCCGATGAGCACCGGCGCGAGTTCGGGGTCCTGACCTTCACGGCGTCCGAAGATCGTCCCCATCTCGTCGATCGTGATCTCAAGCCCCAGCTCCTCCATCCAGGAGATGAGCAGTTCGCGGCCTGACCGGTCCGCATCGGTCAGCGACTGCCGGTCGACTCCGACCAGGCCGGTCGCCTCGTCGTCGAAGGCACCGATCGCGGCGAGGTCAATGAGGTCGGCCCACAGTCGGTCTCCGTCGATCTGGAGGTCTGGGCCCGTGTTCGCAGTGGTAAGGGTCATTGAGCGTCCTTTCTCGAGTCTCTGCTGACGAGCCTACGAACACACACTCATGAGATCGATAGAATTACTCTCATCATCACTCATGAACTTTTCTCATGATTCACAGCGCGCTGGAGGCACGATGTTCAGTCTCAGACGGCTCCGTCTGCTGCGGGAGGTCGCAGCGCGCGGCAGCCTGGCCGCCGCCGCTTCCGCTCTGGGCCAGGACCCGTCCTCGGTCTCCCACCAGCTCAAGCTCCTCGAATCCGAGGCCGGCGCGGTCCTGCTCGAGCGCGTGGGGCGCGGAGTCCGCCTGACCGAGGAAGCACAGATCCTCGTCACCCGCACCGAGGCGGTCCTGCGCGAACTCGAGGCCGCGGAGGCCGAGATCGCCGAGGTTCGACATCGAGTGGGCGGCACGGTTCGCATCGCCGCCTTCCAGACGGCCCTGCACACGATCGTGCCCGGCGCTCTCGCCCGACTGGCCGAGGATCATCCCGACCTCACGGTCATCACGACGCATATCCGCACCGAGGATGCCGTCCCGGCGCTGCTCGCCCGAGATTTCGACCTCGTCCTCCAAGAGGACTATCCGTCGCGACCCGCCCGCCGTGGCGAGGGAGTCGAGACCGAGGTGCTCGGCGACGACGAACTCTGCCTCATCACTGCCGACACCAGCGGTGCCGATGCCGCGTCACCGGGCCTCGCCGCGTGCGCCCACCACGTCTGGGCCATGGAGCCAGCCGACACCCGTGCCGGGCACTGGTCGCGCGCCGAATGCCGGCGAGCAGGCTTCGAACCCGTGGTGCACACCGAGTCCTCCGATATCGTCCTGCTCGTCCGCCTCGTCTCTCTCGGCCTCGCTTCGGCGCTGGTTCCGCGCATGTCGCTGCGGGCCGCCGCGGCAAGCACGGGCATCGATCCTGTCGCGATCACGACGAGCAGACTGCCCGAACCTGCGAGCAGGCGCGTCTCGACGGCGATTCGCCGCGGCAGCGCCCGGACTCCGCGGATCATCGCCCTGCGTGCAGCTCTCGCCGCTGAGTTCGCCGCGCTCTGAACATGCGGCCGTCGCTGAGTTTTGAAAGTTTTGTTCACGAGCGGACCCCACTGGGATTTCGCCATCATCGCCAGCGCGGCCGGGGCGCCGGAAGCGGGACAGACCACCTTCCCAGAGGCCCCGAATACACCATCTGACCTGGATGGATGACGAACTGCAGAATCCGACAGGGCAACTTTGGATCTGGCGGTACAGGCGCCCGAACGCTCGCCCTCGAAGGCGACGACAGCAGAAGCTGTTGACGCTCAAACTTCACCCGCGATACTGTCTAGTAACACCCCGCAGTAACTTACGTCACACGCTGATGCCGACCATGCCGTCGGTGATCAAGGAGGATCAATGAAGTTCCGCAATCCCAGCCTGGTCCGCAGGCTCTGTTCATCTCACGCCGGCCGCATCGCGATGGTCGCGATTCCCACCGGCGTCGTCTCAGCCATGCTCATGGGCGGGGTGGCTCAGGGCGCAGTCCCGGTCTCGTTCGCCATCTCCGGCACTCAGTTCAAGATCACCTCGTCGCAGCTCGAGGGAACCGGCTTCTCCCAGTACAGCGGAGTCGCCAAGGACGCCGACGGCGGCGAGCACGCCGTCGTCACCGCGAACATCAAGGACGCGACCCTGGAGAACCTCTGCCAGTCGGCAGTCCAGGAGACTCCGCTGGGCAAGGTGGGCATCCTGATCAAGGCCGGCGGAAACGGCACCCCCGCCTCGGCGAAGGACCTGCAGATCGGCATGACCGGGCTTGAGGGCGACGCGGAGTTCAAGAACATCCGCATCGGCGTCGACGCCTCCGATGTCAACACGAAGGAAAAGGGAAGCAAGGGCGACTTCTCGCAGGACGCCGACACCGTGTCGATCAAGGACCTCAAGCAGGACTCATGGTCGACCACGGCTTCGGTCTTCACGCTCAAAGATATGAAGCTGAAGCTCACCGACGGATCTGAGACGTGCGGCTGATGAAGGACTCAGCAGCCAACGGGCAGCCGACCGATGAACGGGAGGTCGCCGAACAGGAGGCCACCGTGCAGAAGACGAGCCTGCTTGCGCTGTCCCGGCGGTCTCGACGCGCCGATGAGCAGAGTGACCACCTCGAATCCGGCGTCGAGACGGCAGAATTCGCCGTCCCGACGCCGGAGACGGGGGATGCTGACAGCAGCGAGGAAGCCGAGATGAGCGAAGGCGCCGCGAAGCGCCGAGGATTCAAGCATTGGCGCCGCCAACGCCCCTTCATCGGAGGTGTGCTTGCAATCCTCGGAGGAATCGAACTCTTCTTCTCCGGACAGCTGGACCTCGGCAACATGCAGATCCAATTCGGCATCGAAGGGCTGCAGGCGACGGTCATTCCGATCGCCATCGTCGTCCTCGCCCTGCTGTCGATCTTCCGGCCAACGCACCATGTCTTCTACGGGATCATCGGTCTCGTCCTCGCAGTCTATTCACTCATCGGAGTGAACCTCGGCGGGTTCATCATCGGCATGCTGCTGTCGACCATCGGTGCGATCCTCGTCATCGCCTGGATGGGACCGCGCGAACCGAAGGAGCCCGAAGCCGCTGAGGGGGAGACTGCATGAGGGCACCCAGCCGCCGCACGGCCACAATCCTGGCGGCAGCTGTCCTGGTCCTCCCGACGACTCTCGGGGCGGGATCGGTCACAGCCGCCCATTCGTCACCGCTGTGCTCACTCGTGGGCACCTGCGATGACGAGGACTCCGACAAGGCCAAGGACCCCGCACCCGCGGGAAGTCTGTCGCCGGGAATGCCGGTGAAGCCGAGTGACCCGCCGACCTCGGATCCCACGGTGCCTGCTCCGGGCCCCAAGGATGAACCGGGCGAAGAGCCGACGGAGGAGCCTTCGGACGAACCCACGGATCCGGGTGGCCTGGGACTCGATGAGCCCAGCGACGACCCGACCGAGGACGAGGATTCGGACGAGGACGAAGACTCGGACGAGGATTCGGAAGAAGAGGGCAATGGGGAGTTCCCCGCGGACGCTCAGCGAGATGACAACGCACCGATCTTCACGAAGACTCCGGCTGCGATGGGCTCGGAATCGCTGTCGTTCAAGGGACTCAAGGGAATCTCCTTCGTCTCCGTGCCCACCGCCGACGGCGGAAGCATAGTGACGCTGAAGATCCAGGCCGACGAGATCTCCATCGACGGGTTCTCCTTGACAGTGAAGCCGCCAGATGAGGACCAGGGGCTGGTGACCACGGCCGACACGATGACGCTGAAAGGCGATGTCACCGTGTACATCGGTTCGATCACCGCCACGACAAAGGACGGGAAATCACTGACCCTGGGTCCGGAGACGCCGCCGCCCATGGACGACGTCGAACCGGGGTTGCTGCGAGTGACGATGGGGCTCGTCGGCTCAACCGCCGATGGGATCTACTACACGAACACCGATCAGAAGCTCAAGGAAGCCTGAGCCGGCAGTTCCGGCCGACCATCGGGTTTCGGTCGATTTGAACGAGGCCGGCAGAACGAGGGAAGGCCGCGGTTCAGTCCGCGGCCTTCCCTCGATCTGTCATCGACTGCGCACCGCTCACCTTGTGCTGAGTCGCCCGTTCAACGTGTCCTGTGCCGCCAGTTCACCTTGCACGTAGGAACTCGACGAAGGCCCGCGCAAGGCTCCGACCGCTGTCGACGAGCGCTCCATCTGCGGCTCTCACCTCAGCGACGATCGAGTCGACGGTCTTGCCTGCCGGCAGCGCGAGGTCGTTTCCGTCGAGCCAGTTCGCGATCTGGGCCGCGTCGGTCTCGGGGTGGAACTGCGTTCCCCAGGCGAAGCTGCCGACGCGGAATGCTTGGACCGGGGCGTCCGTGCCCGTGACCAGGAGGTCGGCCCCATCGGGCAACGCCATCTCCTCCTGGTGGAAGAGCACGGAGGGCAGGGATCGGTTCGCAAGTGAGCCGAAGACCGGATCGGCTTCCCCCGCCGAGGTGGCTTGCAGTTCGTAGATCCCGATCTGCGGGTGCGTGCGCCGGGAGATCGGAGCACGAGCCGCGAGCGCGAGCATCTCCCCGCCGAGGCAGATGTTCAGGCTCGGAAACTCGCCCGCGATCGATCGACCCAGCAGCTCCCTGACCTGAGGGAACCAAGGGTTGTCAGCGTCGTCGCTCGGGCCGGCAGAACCGCCGAGGGCGATGAGCGCATCGAACGCGCCGCCGTTCTGCGGGCCGAGGTCGGTCGGGATCTCCTCGCCGAGGTATGGCCGGGCCACGACCACCTCGGCGCCGGCCTCTTCCAGCCACCCGCCGAACCGTCGGGGACCGGTGCCGCGTTCGTGTTCGATGACGAGGATCCGCACAGTGCTCATGGTGCCATTGTCACCCATCGGCGCGCACCGCTTTTCCGACCCCTTGCATCTGACATTGTGGCAGGTGAGTAGATGGTGTGGACGACGAAGGAGTGGGGACGTTGAAGATCGGTGACTTCTCTCGGCTCGGGCAGGTGTCCGTGCGGATGCTGCGCCATTACGAGTCGCTCGGACTCCTCATTCCCGAGGCGGTCGATGAGTTCACCGGGCATCGACGCTACGGTGCGGGGCAGCTGACGCGGCTCAACCGCATCATGGCGCTCAACGCCCTCGGCATTCCGCTCCGGTCGATCGCCGGACTGCTCGACTCGGAGCTGAGTTCGGATGCACTGGTCGAGATGCTCCACCGTCGTCGTCATCAGCTGCTGGCCGAACAATCGGCGGCAGTCGCTGCGCTGGCCGAAGTCGATTTTCGGCTGGCCCTCATCGAAAGGACGACCATGGACCACCCAGACTGCATCATCAAGGACCTGCCCCCGGAGAGGATCCTCGGACGCACGGCCCTCCTCGGCGAACCGCCGTTCGATACGTCCGAGATCGGTCCGCTGTTCGACTCTGTGGCCGACGCGATCACCGAGACGGGAGGAGAGCCTGCCACGGCGGTCGGCGTCTACTCCGAAACGGAGTCGGGGACCGAGGTCACCTGCGGATTCCGCACCAGCACTCCAACAGCAAACAGCACCTCCGCGGGCGGGGACAGCGGCATCGACGGCGACAGGGACAGCAGCAGTGGACCCGAGCTCGAGACCACCGAGCTGCCGTCGTGCACCGCGGCGACGCTCGTCCACGAAGGTCCGATGAACCGGATCGGCGCCAGCTGGCAGCATCTGGCCGAATGGTCCCTCGCTCAGGGGTGGGAGCTCGTCGGACCATGCCGCGAGGTCTACCTCGAAACCGGTCCCGACTGGATCGTCGAGCTTCAACAGCCGGTCATCCGATAGCGGAGGCGCTTTGCTCGCTCATTCAAGGCGAAGCGGACCCATCGACCGGAGCACGGTTCGACAGATGCGCTTCGCCTTGAACGACGTCGGAGTCGTCGCGATCGCGGCCCCGGTGCCAGCCCTGGAATTACCGAGCGTCCACGGCTGTGGAAGCGCCCAGCCCAGCGGCGGCAACGACCTTCTTGCGCAGGGCGAGGAAGAACAGGACGAGGCTGACCGACAGAGCGATGTGGCCGAGTCCGGCGATGCCGGCGATCATGGCGTTCGACTCCTCGCCGAGGACAGTGAGTGAGCCGTGCCAGATCATCATGCCGACCGTGAGGGCGATTCCGACGTTGTAGAGCCAGAAGAACCACGAGAACAGTTTCGACCCGGACAGTCCGAACAGCTTGTCCAGCGCGAGGACGAGGAGCATGACGATGAAGCCGAGCGTGAGCAGGTGGGTATGGACCACCGCGAGCTGCGTGAACTCGCCCTCGGGGAAGTCGTTGGCCTTGGTGAACTCGCGGTAGAACAGTCCCGCGAGGACTCCGATGATCATGTACGTGAATGCTGCATAGAATGATTTCTTCATGCTTCCACTTCATCAGGATCTGCGCCCCCATTCCTGACCCGCAAGATTGAACTCCACACCCAACTTTCGATTGATGTTCGGCCTCACACGCTCAGAAGCCCCGATTTCGCGCGGTTGAACAGGGCTGTAGGGTTAGCCTGAAGACATGTCCATGGAGAACCTGTTCGCGAAGATCGACCGCATCGCCGGCGGCAAGAAGGCCGGCATCCTCGTTCCGCCGAGAGGTCTGGAACTGCCGAAGACGGAACGTGCCTTCGCCTGGATCACCTGGCTGCTCGTGTTCGAACTCGTCCTCGGCTTCGGGGCCGTCGTCTACGCGATCATCATCGCCCGCGCCGGTGAGCCGGTTCCCTTTGCCGTGTGGATGCGCACGGTCGTCGTCTTCGGCATGACCGTGACTCTCTTCTACTTCTTCTGGCGCGCAACCAAGGGCTTCTACTGGGGCTACCAGCGTCTGCGCCTGTTCACGCAGATCTTCCCCGTCATCACCCTCGTCATGGCCGCGATCCCAGGCCTCTACCCGGTGTGGATGATCACCGAGCAGATCGTGTTCAGCCTCGTCATGATCGGCGTCGGCGATTTCCTCACCGGCGACCACCTGCGCGAGGTATTCAGAAAGCCCGAGGACTGAGCAGCTGCCCCCTTTGCTGGCTCCTCGGCCTACTGTCCCCCTTGCCGGCTCCTCGGCCTACTGTCCCCCTTGCCGGCTCCTCGGCCTACTGTCCCCTCGGCCCCTGATGAGGATCGCCGAGGCGACCGCCGCCCTCCCCTTACCCGGCGAGGAGGCCGTTCACCCGGCAAGGAGGCGGCTCACCCGGCGACGAGGCGGCGCGCCTCCTCCTGATGGGTCGCAATGAGGGCGTCCTTGTCGAGTTCGACTCCGTCCGCGCCGATGGCGCTGCCGTCGATGACCCGCCACCGTCCGCCGACCATGACCCGGTCGGCTTTCTCGGCTCCGCAGAGGACGAGCGCGGGGATAGGGTCGTGCGATCCGGAGAAGGCGAGGCCGTCGAGGCGGAACATCGCGAGGTCGGCCTGCTTGCCGACGTCGATGGTGCCGATGTCGTCGCGGCCGAGTGCGGCCGCCGATCCCTTCGTCGCCCAGTCGAGGACGCGGCCGCAGGTGACCGCCTCGGCGCCGTAGCGCAGACGTTGGATGTAGAGAGCCTGACGAACCTCGCGGATGAGGTTCGAGGCATCGTTCGACGCGGATCCGTCGACGCCGAGTCCGACATTGACGCCGGCGTCTTCGAGTTCGACGGCACGGGCGATGCCCGAGGCCAGCCGCATGTTCGAGGTCGGGCAGTGCGCGACGGACACCCCCGCGGCACCGAGACGGCCGATCTCGGAGGCGTCGAAGTGCACACCGTGCGCCAGCCAGGTCCGCTCCCCCAGCCATCCGACGGATTCGAGGTAGTCCACAGTGCGCATTCCGAAGGTTTCGCGACAGAAGTCCTCTTCGTCGATGGTCTCGGCCAAGTGAGTGTGGAGGCGGACATCGAGTTCTGCGGCCAGGCCGGCGCTGTCGCGCATGAGTTCGGTGGTCACGGAGAACGGCGAGCACGGGGCGAAGCCGATCTGGATCTGAGCACCCGCTCCTCGTTGGTGATAGGCCTCGACGAGGCGGCGGGAGTCGTCGAGGATGACATCTGAATCCTGGACGGTCTGCTGCGGCGGCAGCCCTCCGTCCTCCTGGCCCAAGGACATCGACCCGCGGGTGAGCATGGCGCGCATGCCGAGTCTCCGGACGACGTCGACCTGGATATCGATGGCTTCGTCCATGCCGGTCGGGAACAGGTAGTGGTGGTCGGCGGCGGTCGTGCAGCCGGATTCGAGCAGCTCGGCCATCGCCACGGTCGTGGCGAGTTCGAGGGCGCGCGGGGTCAGTCTCGCCCACACCGGATAGAGGTTCTGCAACCACCCGAACAGCGGCAGATCCGCGACGGGTGCCCATGCCCGGGTGAGCGTTTGGTAGAAGTGATGATGGGTATTGATCAGCCCGGGAGTGATCACGTGTGCGGAGGCGTCGACGATTTCGAGGGCCTCGGCGGTCCCGCTGGTCCCGCCGCATGTGGGCTCGCCACCTGCAGGGACGAGCTCGACGATGGTCCCTGTGTCCCGGTCGATGACGATTCCGCGCGCCGCCTGGTTCGAATCGGCACCGGCACCGAGGTGGACGGCCAGCGGATCGCGCAGCCAGATTCGGTCTGTCGGAGAGTTCCCCGGCAAGTGGCAGTTGCCCGATGGGCGGTCTCTCCCAGTCAGTGAGCTTCCTGCTGCCGAGGAGTTCCCTGCTGATGGTATGCCGGTTTCGTTGATGTCGATCATCGTGTCGCCTTTCAGGTCTTGAACCGTACGCGTCGAACGCGCACTATTGATCAATGGCGACAGAACTGGGGCCGACGCCACCAGCTCAGGTTTTCCGGCGTCTGCTGCTCCGCCGTTCGGTATCTCATCGGTCATCCCCGACTGTACCCACTGGCCGGTGGAACGGTACGATGATCGAGAACCATCGAACTGAGCGAACGATCAGTAGATTGCCGAGGCATGAGTACACGACACTTGTGGACTCTAGCATGTGCCGCGAGTCACAAAAATGACTTGCGGGCGAAATGGTATTCCTTTAGAGTTTTGCGATAAGGAAATATCCTTTCGCATAACGAAAACATGCAACCGATTCCTCGGTCGTACTGGTACCCGCTCGCACGCCGAACCGGCCGCTGAGGTCGGCAAGTCACAGTGAGGTCTTCGCCCCGAGGACGTACTCAATGGAGAGATAGATGTCGGTATCCCATCAATCACCCAGCAGCGACCGCAGCTCGGCGGCCGGAAGCAAGCCGGCCCGGCCGGAGGACGAACGGCTTCCGGTCGGCAGCTCATTCGCCTACGGGCTGCAGCATGTGCTCACTATGTACGGCGGGATCATCGCGGTTCCCCTGATCATCGGCAATGCCGCCGGCCTCGATGGCAACGGCATCAGCCTCCTCATCGCCTGCTGTCTCTTCATGGGCGGTCTGGCGACGATCCTGCAGTCGGTCGGTGTGCCGTTCTTCGGCTCGCAGCTGCCTCTGGTCCAGGGCGTTTCGTTCGCCGGCGTCGCGACGATGACGTCCATTCTGGCCGGGGGCGGAGGCCTGCCTGCCGTCTTCGGATCGGTTCTGGTCGCCTCGGTGATCGGCCTGATCGTCGCCCCGGCATTCGCACTCATTGTGAAGTTCTTCCCGCCGGTGGTCACCGGCACGGTCATCACGACGATCGGCCTCTCACTCATGCCCGTGGCCGCAGGCTGGGCCATGGGAGGGGACGCCGAGGCGGCAGATTACGGCAGCGCCCGCAATATCCTCATCGCCGTGGTCACCTTGGCCATCGTGCTCATCCTCAGCCGGATTCCCGTCGCCGTGATCTCTCGCCTGTCGATCCTGTTGGCCATCGTCATAGGCACCATCGGCTGCCTCATCTTCGGCTGGGCCGATTTCTCCCATGTGCTCGACCGCGGCATCTTTGCATTCCCCGAGCCATTCGCCTTTGGTATGCCAACCATCTCGGCTGCGGCGATCATCTCGATGTTCATCGTCATCATCGTCACCTTCGCCGAGACCACTGCGGACATCATCGCCGTCGGCGAGATCGTCGATTCGAAGGTCGATTCCAAACGCATCGCTTCGGGCCTGCGGGCTGACATGCTGTCGTCAGCAGTCTCGCCGATCTTCAACTCGTTCACTCAGTCGGCTTTCGCACAGAACGTCGGCCTCGTGGCGATCACCGGCGTGAAGTCGCGCTTCGTCGTCACAGCCGGCGGTGTGATCCTTGTGATTCTCGGACTGCTGCCGGTGATGGGCGGTGTCGTCGCTGCGGTGCCGACACCGGTTCTCGGCGGCGCGGGCATCGTCCTGTTCGGTACGGTCGCCGCTTCGGGAATCCGCACGCTGTCGAAGGTCGAGTACGAGGGCAACCTCAACATGATCATCGTCGCGGTCTCGCTGGCCTTCGGCATCATCCCGGTCGTCGAGCCCGACTTCTACAACGCCTTCCCGGAGTGGGTCGGCATCATCCTCCACTCGGGCATCTCCTCGGCCACACTCATGGCAGTGCTGCTCAACCTCGTCTTCAACCACATCGGTGCGCGGACGAAGGACCGTTCGGACCGTTCAGTCTTCGTGGCCGGCACCGGACGAGTCATCCGCAAAGAAGAGCTGCAGCGACTCATCGACAACGAGGCCATCCTCACCGAAGGCGACACCGTCAAGAACGGGAAGATCGTCGACTGCAACGGAGAAGAGATTCCCGTCGTCACCGAAAAGCAGCACGAGAAGGTCATCGACGCCACTCAGAAGGGTGAGGTCAGGACCCAAGACGACGTCCGCCGCCTCATCGCCGCGGACGAAGACTAGAGAGACCTCTCGGCCACGGCCGCCGTCTGGAGGGACGATCGGCCAGGGCATCGTGCAGAACTGAGCTGCTGTCAGAACGGGGGCGGATCCTCCGGCTCCCAATAGACATCCCAGCTCGGTTCCTGGGCGGCCCTCGATCGCTGCGACCGGCGAGAGTTCTCCTTCCCTTCGGCCGGGGTGAGATCGGCTTCCGAGGTCGAACACAGTGCTGAGCCATCGGGCGGTGCGGCGCCGGGCGCTGAACCACAGGGTGCTGAACCATCGGGCGCTGTGTCACTGGGCGTCGCGTCGATCGTCCCATCGATTACCGTGTCGCCCGCCGCGGAGTTCAACACGTCCTTGCTCCCAGTAGTCGGGACACACTCGTCCCCTCGTTCGGAAACGCGGGATGGATCCGTGGTCTCGATTCGCCCCGCTGGGCTCAAGGATCCGTTGTCGCGAAGCTGTTCCGTGTCGCCGGGGACCCGCTCGTCAAGCAGATTCGGCAGTTGGGCATAGTTCTCCACCTGTCGAGAATGTTCGGCATTGATCGGGTTGTCCGGCGGGTACATCTTTGCGACAACACCCCTGGTGAAGGCATACTCCACCGCCCCATCCTCGGTCATTCGGATCGAGAACCTGCGGTCGGTCTTCGCCTGGTGATCAGGTTTGCAGATTGGGTGGAGGTTCTCGAACGTCGTCTGACCGCCCCGGGCGGGATCGGCATGGTCGAAGGGGATGATGTGGTCGACTTCCGAGGTCTCCGCCCGGCGGGTGCAGCCTGGAGCAGAGCAGGACTGCCACTTACCACTCAGAGGGGCCCGAACATCAGCAGGAATGTAGTAGCTGCGTGAGCGGGCATCAATCGGCGTCCCGGAAGCGGGATCGGTGAGGATCCGATGCCAAGTGGGACTCTCACCTGCGAGAGCCCGTGCCGCTGCTGGCGGCACCGGGGTACCGTCCGAGAACGTTCCGGGCAGCTCCGATCTGCCCACCGCGGTGAGATACGGAACCGTCACCATCATCTTCGCCTGCTCCCGCACCCACTGTCCGTGGGTGGGCATGACGAGCTTGATGGTGGTCTTCACATCGACGTCTGTGCTGGCGACCGATTCCGCTTCGCGCTGAGCTGCCTGCACGGTGCGGTCGACCGCTGCTGCGGTGATGGGAGCCGTCGGGTCGGTCTGGTCGGCAGCCTCGAGAGCGATCTCGTTGGTGGAGGTCTCTCCAGTCGTGGTGTCGTGCGTCGTCACGGCGATAGCCATCTGCGGGGTTGCACGTGTGGCGATGTCGAACATGAGGGCGGCGATGCTGTCCTGATCGGCGACTTCGAGTCCTGCGGAGCTTCCCTCGGTGAGTGCCGAGATGTTGCCGCTGCGAATCGCCCGAGCGAACGCCTCGATCCGCAGGTAGAAGGCGTTGAGTTCCACGGCAGGTCCCGACAAAGTCACCGAGGCGGTGCCGTCAGGATAGGTCATGATGTCGACTCTGCGACGTCTCTCCGCCAGTTCGACCCGATCATCGACGGGCACGAGCGCCGCAATCTTCAGATTGAGTGACTTCTTGAAAGTCTCCAAGGTGATGTCGGCGCGGCGGTCACCCAGGTAGGCATCGAGTCGGGGCAGATACTCGAAAGCGACGTCCTTGATGACCCGGGTAGCTGCGAGCACATGCTCGATCGTGAACTCACCGGCGAGGCACCGCTGCAAGAACTTCGGCAGTCCGAATGCCAAAGTGACCGCGCTGGTGATCTCGTTGTAGGCGCCGTCGCTGGTCGAGCCGAGGACCGTGGTCAACTCGGCGATCTCTTCACGCGTGGCGAGGTCGTGAACCCAGCTGTTGAAAGATTTGTGCAGTCCGAACTTGGGGAAATTCGGAAGCGGCTTCGCCGGCGGCTGCTGGGGATCACTGGCACCGGAGACTGCATCGATGGCGTCTTCCGAATCAATAACGTCTTCCGATTTGCCGTCGTCTTCGGTAGAAGCGTCTTCAGAAAGGACCACTTCATCTGAATCAGCATCCTCATCGGACGTGGAAGTGTCCTCTGACTCGGCGTCATCCACGGCATCCTCGGCACTATCTGCGCGGCCAGCATCCTCGTCGGCATTATCCGCGAGGCCCGCATCCTTGTCGGCACTATCCGCGCGGCCAGCATCCTCGTCGGACGCGTCGAGAGCGGGACCGTCGAGGACGAAGCCGGTGGATGTCCAGGGGTCCACGAAGTCGTCCTCTTCGGGCAGCAGACCGTCACGCGCCGTGATGAAGCGACCGGCCGTTTCGGTGAATGTCGCGTGGTAGTAGATCTCGCCGCCCTCGGCGTAACGGAGCTTCTCAATGGCATCGGACAGAAACAGACCGGCGACGGCCTGGAATTCTGCGAGTCGAACGCCTGTGCTCAAGCGCGCAAGGCTGACGACCACGGCCATCGGCGAGTCGGGGTCGACGTCGAGACGACGGGGTGAGTCGGGGCCGACGAGCGGCGCCTCAGGTGAAGACGCAGAATCGGCCGAAAGCGCGGAGGAATTGGAGACTGCTTCATTCGAGGCAGGCTCGAGACCACTGCTGCTCGGATCCTGAGGATCCTTCATCGGACTCGCCGCCTTTCACATCGATGTGAATGCCTTGGTCCTATTCTACTGCAGAAGAGAATCAATGAATGTCACAATTCGATTACAAACAGTACGCGGCAAGTTTTGGATGATGTTTACTGTGGTTTGATGATCGCAGTTTCACCGTGAACTTCGGCGACTCGGCCCTCCAGGTACCTGATTCGGCCCGCTGGGTTCCCGATTCGATCGGCAGGTTTCCTAAGCGTGCCCTACTCCGGCTCCCGCGCGAATCGGCACCTAGTCCGTGAGCAGACCGGGCAGCTGCGCCATCTCGGTGAAAGTCGTGTCAGCACCGGCGGCCAACAGCGTTTCCGCGCTCTGATGCACCGGCGAATCCGGACAGAACCCGATCACATGGGATCCGGCCGCAGCCCCGGCGATCACTCCGGTGGGGGAATCTTCGATCACGGCCGCCTCGACGGGATCGATGCCCAGGGAATCCGCCGCCGCGAGATAGACGTCGGGGGCGGGCTTCGAATTCGGCAGCTCCATGCCGGAGAAGATCCGGCCCGCGAAGGCATCGAAGAGACCGATCTTGCGCAGCTGCAGTTCGATCTTCGGCCGATCCGCGCCCGATGCGCAGGCGATCCTGCCGGGGTAGGTCTCCGCGATGCGATGAACCGCGGCCACGACTCCTGGAATCGCCTGGAGAGAGGCCCCGAGCTGGGCATTGCGGCGGCGACGGAACTCAGTCATCCACTCCGCGTCGATGCGGAACCCGGTGTGCTCCTCGATGACATCGGCCTCATCGCGGAGCATCTTGCCGACGAATCGCGCAACACACTCTTCGGCGCTCAGCTGCCAGCCGAGCTCTTGCAGCATCTGGTGGAGGACACCGTTGGTGATGCTTTCGGAGTCGACGAGGACCCCATCACAATCGAAGAGGACAGCGGAGAATTTCGGAAGTGCGACCATACTCTGATTCTGCCATCCGCCACTGACGCACAATCACGGCCCGCTGACGACCTACGCCGACTCACGACCCGACTTGCCCACCGGCGCATGCCCCGCACCACCGGCGCACGGCCCGTCTTGCCCACCGGCGCATGCCCCGCACCACCGGCGCACGGCCCGCCGAACGACTTCCACGCCAACTCACGAGCCTGAGCGAACCGGAGCGGGCGAGCGAACCGGAGTCAGACCACCCCGACCGACAACGCCGTATACAGCACTCGTGCGGTGACGAGCGCGCAGACGATGATGACCAACGCAAACAGCGTCAGCCAGGCTCCGGCGGGCAGCGACGAACCCTGAGCGAGGATATACGCATCGGACTGCTGCACGCGGCGCCTCCGCGTGTGGACGCGGATGACCTTGACGAGGTCCTTGAGGGAACCGATGGTCAGCGCAGTGCCGAGCGCGGCGACGAAGATCGAGATCCATTCCAGCGGCAGGAACACGACGACGAGCTGGGCCGCGATCGCGGTGATCACGGCGATGACGGCGCCCGCGACGTTCCGGATGAAGATGAGCGCGACCAACAGGATCAGCGCCCCGACCGACAGTGCCAAGGGGGCCCAGCCGAAGACAGCCGAGGTGGCCAGGACGAGTCCGAGCACGCCCGGTGCCGGATATCCCCAGAACCCCGCCCAGGTGGCGGAGAAACCGACCCGGCCGAAGGAGTTCATCTGCCCCGAATGGTCGAAGTTCAGAGAGATCCCCTTGACCACGCGCCCGGTCATGAGGGCGGCGAAAGCGTGGCCGAGCTCGTGGACGAAGGTCACGAACAGTCCGAAGAACCGCCAGATTCCCGGAGTCAGGGTCACGACCAGGGGCACCCCGATGACGAGGATGAGTCCGAGGACGTCGAGTTCGAGTCCGTCGTGTCGCCCGAATCCCGAGGTGATGGCATCCCACCACGTCGCCGTTGCCTGCTTGAAGTCCATAGCGGCCCAGTGTACGAACCGCCCCTGAGCGGGATCCTCAGGTGTCCCTCAGCGATTCGGGAGGACGGGCCGGAATCACCGATGGGAGGACGAGCCGGAATCGCTGACGGGAGGAGGAGGCGGATTCGCTGGCAGGAGGACGCGCGACACCGCTGACAGGAGGTCGGGCGACACTGCTGACAGGAGGAAGCGCGAGGAACACAGACGGAGGACGGCACCATCACAGACGGCTTTCAGGCACGATCACTGATTCGAAAACGCCGCGTCGAAGGAGACTTCGGGTCGTTTCCACAGCAGTTCGCGGATTCGGCCGACCGCCTCGGCGGCACCGTGGAGTCGGTCCATCCCGGCGTCCTCCCACTCAATGGAGATCGGTCCGCTGTACCCGATCGAGGCGAGCGCCCGGAATGCGTCTTCCCAGTGCATATCGCCGTGCCCGGTCGAAACGAAATCCCACCCTCGCCGAGGATCGCCCCACGACAGATGCGAACCGAGGATTCCGCTCCTGCCGGTCGGCGGTCGCAGACGCGTGTCCTTGCAATCAACGTGATAGATGCGATCGGCGAAGTCCGTGATGAAGCCGATGGTGTCGAGCCCCTGCCACAGAAGATGGCTCGGATCCCAGTTGAGACCGAACGCTTCGCGGTGGTCGATCGCCTCCAGGGCCCGGACGGTCGTCCAATAGTCGTAGGCGATCTCGGAGGGATGGACCTCGTGAGCGAACCTGACCCCTTCACCGTCGAAGACGTCGAGGATCGGATTCCAGCGGGTCGCGAAGTCGTCGTAGCCGGCGTCGATGACGGAGGCGGGAACGGGAGGAAACATGGCGATGTACGGCCAGATCTTCGAGCCGGTGAAGCCGACGACGGTGTCGACTCCGAGCCTGCGCGCAACCCGGGCCGCGCGCTTCATGTCCTCAGCCGCTCTCTGCCGCACCCCCTCCGCCTCGCCGTCTCCCCACACGTAGTCCCTGACGATCGCCTGGTGTCGGAAGTCGATCGGATCATCACAGACGGCTTGGCCGGCAAGATGGTTCGAGATCGCCCATACCTGGAGTCCGTGCCGGTCGAGGATGTCGAGCCTCGACTGCAGATAGCCGGGGTCCTCATCGGCTCGCACCAAGTCGAGATGGTCACCGGAACAGGCGATCTCGAGGCCGTCATAGCCCCAAGAGGCGGCCAGACGGGCCACCTCCTCGAAGGGCAGATCGGCCCATTGCCCGGTGAAGAGTGTGACGGGATGAGAGCTGTCGGTCATTGCTGCTCCTCTGCAGAAATCGGTCGCTGATCGTGGTCGTGTGCACCTGCTCGCGCTCGCTGCAGCGCGGAGAGGAACTCAGCGCTCGAGCGCGCCAGTGCGTCCTGACTCTCGGCCAGCGGTCGCCAGATCGAAGCGGCCACGGCAATCGTGTCGTTGTCGCCGGTGAAGCTCTCCACCGTGAGCGGGCCTGAGTATCCGATCTCGTCGAGTGCGTCGAAGAATGCGTTCCAATCCGTGTGATCGCCTCCGACCGGCCCACGGTCGTTGCCGCAGACCTGCACGACTCGGCAGTGCTCCCCGGCGGTTCGGATCGCCGAGGCGGGGCAGCGTTCCTCGATATTGAGGTGGTAGCTGTCCAGCGCCAGACCCACCCCTTCGCCCAGCAGGGGCTCCAATGCTTCGAGCCCCTGTTCGACGGTGTTGATGATGCTCGTTTCGTAGCGGTTGAGCGGCTCCACGGCGAGAGTCACGCCTCTCTCGGCCGCATACTGCGCCACGGGACGCAGAGCTTCTCGAAGCGTCCCGATCACTGCGGACCGTTCATCGGAATCCATCCGCCAGACCCGGCCGGTCGATGCCGTGAACGGTCCGGCCACAGTGGGCGAACCGACCTGGACAGCCACCTCGACGCAGTGACGCAGGTAGTCCTGGGTATCCGGTCGGAGCCGCGGGTCGATGAGGTCCCGGCCGGGGCCCATCGCTCCGACGATCCGCACACCCATACCCAGGTCGGCCAACACTTCCGCGGCAGAACCGGGGCCCCAGTCCCCCGGCACCTCCACCGGAAGTTCGAGCAGATCGAATCCGAAGCCGTGGGCACGGGCGGCGAACTCACCGAGGCGGTCGGTGGTCAACGGTGATACCCACACCCACGTGTTCACCCCGATCTCACGCGTCATCGCCTCAGGGTCTCGCCCGTCCATCCTCGCCTCCTGTACCCACGCCTGATCACTTCGAACCCGAACTGCCCCTGCTCGACTCCCACCCCTTCAAGGAATGAACGCATCAGGGAATGACTCTGTCCTGCCAGACCTCGGGGAACCCGGACAGATCCTCTCCGCCGAACTTCGCATAGTGCCCATCAGGCATTCCCTCGTTCCGGTCGAGGTACTCATCGAGGTCCTCGGCAGTGATCGGGCTCTGCGGCAGCACCCATTCGGTCGGCACCTCTTCGCCATTGAAGATCATCTCGGCAGCCAGCAGAGGAGTCCGCCACTGGAAGTTCGTATACACCGGGGCCAGCGCCGTCATCTCCGTCTCCTTCCACTTGCGCAGGAAGCTGAGCTCGTCCTCTCCGGTCATCACCGGATAGTCCTTTCCGGCATCTTCGAACGCTTCGACTGCAGACACGGCTCCGTCGCCGGCGTCCATCCACACACCCTGCACATCGCCCTTGGCGAGTTCATCGGAGACAACCTTCTTGATCTCGGCCGGGTCGCCCTCGGTGAAGTAGTCGACGACGTCGATATCGGCCTCGCCGAAGAGCTTGTCAGCGGCGGCCCAGCGCTGTTCGAGCACATCGACGCCGGGCAGAATCCGCAGCGCAACGACCTTGTCTCCCGCGTCCAGATTGTCGATGAGGAACTGTGAGGTGTCGATGCCCCACGCGAAGCCGCCGATCGGATGGATGAAGGTCACAGCGCAGTCGGTCTCCACACCCCTGTCGAAGACGATGACGGGTTTGTCGGTCTTGCAGGCACGCTCAACGGCCGGAGTGATCGCCGAGGTCGAGTTCGGCGAGATGATGAATCCGTCGCAGTCGCCTTCCGAGATGAAGTAGTCGATGTCCGCGATCTGAGTGTCGTCGTTGTCCTGTGCGTCGCGGGTCTCCATCTCGGTGATGACGCCGTTCTTCTTGAGATCCTTCAGCTGTTCGTTCATGGTGATCCAGCCGGTCTGCCGCCAGGGGTTCGAGATCGAGGCATTGGCGAAGCACATCTTCTTCCCGCCGTCGGACTCGAACTCCGAGGTGTCGCCCATCTCTGGGCTGATCATCTGCAGGTACGGCTTGTCCTCGGGCCCGTCGGGGACGACGTCACGCTCTTCGAACTGGCGATCATAGAGCTCCTGGTCGAACCACTCCTCGGAGGAGTCTTCGCCGCCGCCCTCACCTCCGCCGGGTTCCACCGTAGGGTCGGTCGTACATCCGGCCAAAGCGATGAGTGCGGAAGCACCGACCACCGCGACCGCTGTCCTCAGCACTGGTTTCAGTCCTGTTCTCATGATGGTTTCTCCTCTGTCATTGCCGTACGGCTCCATCGCCGCCGGTCGATGGGGTCGACGGAGCGCTCTCCGCCGAGGTGGTCGTCGGATCCGCCGAGGTGGTCGCTGAATTCGTCGAGGTCGAAGTCCGGCTCCGTTTCCGCCGTCGAGCGAAGACCACTCCCGAATAGGCGACAGCGGCGATGATGATCGCTCCTTGGATCGCATCACGCATCGTTGCCGGAACAGCGGTGAAGTTCAGCAGAGTGAAGAGCGCCTCAAGAGTGAATGCACCGGTGAGAGCACCGAGGACAGTGCCTCGACCTCCGCCGAGCACCACTCCGCCCAGAACGACGGCGGTGATGGCCGTGAACTCGTAGCCCTGCCCCACCGAGGGATGCACCCCGGCGAAACCGACGAGCAGCACGCCGGCCACGGTGGCCGACAGCGACGAGAGTACGAAAGCCGAGGTCTTCGTCCACCACACCCGGGAGCCCGCGAATGTCGCTGCCGCGGAATTGTCGCCGATCGCCGTCAGCGTGCGGCCGAACGGCCGCCTCGAGAGCCACACGGCCAGGAGGATGACCGCCGCCAGAACGAGCACAGCGTATGGAATGGAATCGATGAGCGGTATGTTCTCGAACCCGCCGCGTCCGATCTGTCGGAAGTTCTCAGCGGGGTTGCTCGTCGCGACTCCTCCGGTCCACCACATGATGGCACCGTGGATGACGAGCATAGTGCCCAGGGTGACGATGAAAGAGGGCACGCGCAGCAGAGTCGTGGCCAATCCGTTGATCAGACCGACGAGGATGCCGATCCCGACGAGGACGAAGAGGACCGGAACGGTCTTCGACTCGTCGACGCCGACAAGATGGCCGACGGTCATCACCTGAGCAGTGACGACGGCCCCCATCGACAGGTCGAACTCACCGCTGACGATGACGAAATACTGACCGATCGCCACTATGGCGATGGGCGCGACCCGTTGGATGAACCGCATGAGCGAACCGGGTTCAGCGAAACTCGGATTGAGCACGATGATCGCCAGGAGGATGACGATGAGGAGGACCACGACGATCCCCTTCGGGTCGAGTGCCCGCCTCCCCCACTCCGTCATCCGATCCCCGACGCCGAGGCGGCTCTGTCCTGACCGTGAAGGCGCGGACTGCGCCCGCACAGACTGTGGGTGCCCGGTTGCGGAGGTCATGCGCGGCTGCCTTCCTCTGTGACGGTCGAGTCCTGGCCGGGCTTCCCGTCAGCATCGGGCCTGGCCACGGCCACGATGTTCGGCCCCTGCGGTGCCTGGGCGAACCTGATTCGGCGTGCGATGATCCTGCGTCGCGCGTAGAGGGCGACGGCGACGATGATCACGAGTCCGCGGACGACGTCTTTGAGGAACGGATTGAACTGCATGACGCTCATGAGGTTGTCGAGGACCGCGAAGATCGCAACGCCGCCGATGGTTCCCCAGATCGAGCCTCGCCCTCCCATGAGGACAGTGCCTCCGAGGACGACGGCAGCGATGGACAGCAGATCATAGGTGCCCTGCGAGCCCACAGTCGGACTGCCCACACCCAGCCGACTGGCCAACAGCAGCCCCGCGAAGCCGGCACAGACCGAACTGCCGATATGGGCTCCGATGATCGGCAGCCGTTCGCGGACTCCCGACAGCCGAGCGACCTCTGCATTGCCTCCAGCGGCGAACAGGTGGTGCCCGAAAGTGGTGCGGACGAGGATGAAAGCGACAACGGCGGCCAGTCCCAGCATGACGATCGTCGAGATCGGGATCGGACCGATGCCGGAGGCCCCGAAGAGTTGGAATGACCAGGGCACTTCGCCTTCGGTGCCCTGATAGTTCGTATCCAGGTATCCCTTGAGCATCAGACCTACGCCGAGGGTGGCGACGAAGCCATGCACCCCCAGCACCGTGACGAACAGTCCGTTGGCCAGGCCGATGAGCGCAGTGATCGCCACCGTGAGCAGGACTGCGGGGATCACCATCCCGTCTCTTCCGTCCATGGTCTGTGCCGCGGTGAGGCTGGCCAGGCTCATGACGTAGGGCACCGACAGATCGAGGGAGGCCCCGAGGATGACGAGTGTCTGCCCGATGGCGACGAAGCCGAGCACACTCATTCCCGTGAGAATGTCGCGGATGTTTCCCGGGCTGAAGAGATTTCGACCGGTCGTGGAGACGAGGATCGCGCCGATGATGAGCACGATGATCAGGGCGATGTAGACGAGCGCTGTGGTGTCGAGTCTGCGCAACATCGTTCTCACTGCTCGGTCACCACCTGAGCTTCGGTTCCCGTCGCCATCGACAGAACCTCCTCTTCGCTGGAACCGGGCGGCAGCTCTCCAGCGATCCGACCATCGGCCATGACAAGTATTCTGTCGGCCATGCCCAGCACCTCGGGCAGTTCGCTCGAGACGAAGATGATGCCGACGCCTCGGCGAGCAAGGCTTCGGATCAGCCGATAGACGGCGACCTTGGCCCCGACATCGATCCCCCGAGTCGGTTCGTCGAGCAGCACGATCCGGGGAGAGGTCGCCAGCCATTTCGCGAGAACGACCTTCTGCTGGTTCCCTCCGGACAGTGCCCGCACTTCCTGATCGAGACCGCGGCTGATGACTTCGAGAGACTCGAGGATCGCGGGAACTTCTGTCCGGACTCGGGCAGTTCTGGCAGGAAAGACCGCCCGGATGGCCAGCAGCGCATTGTCCACGATCGATTGGGACAGGGCCAGACCTGTGCCCTTGCGATCTTCGGTCACCAGGGCCAGTCCGTGCTGCACACCCTGTCGAGCAGAGCCGATGCTCACCGTCTGTCCCGACAGGTACACCGTGCCCCGTGTGAAGGGCTGTGTTCCGAACACAGCTTCGAGCAGCTCGGTCCGCCCCGAGCCTTGGAGTCCGGAGACGCCGAGGATCTCCCCGGCCCGGAGTTCGAGCTCGATGCTGTCGAGCTGCTCGTTTCCTCCGCTGCTGACCTCCAGCAGCGGTTCTCCGATCGCCGTCCCGGGCTCGGCTTCCGGGAAGAAGGCGCTGATGGGTCGGCCGACCATGGCCCGCACGAGGCCGGCGTGATCGAATTCGCCGCTCGGCCTGCTGGCCACGAGTGAACCGTCCTTCATCACGGTGATCTCGTCGCAGAGGTCGAAGATCTCCTGCAGTCGGTGTGACACGTAGATGATTGCTACGCCCTTGGCCTTGAGCGTGCCGATGACTCGGTAGAGGACGGCCACTTCGTTGTCCGACAGCGCGGCTGTGGGTTCGTCCATCGAGATGACCTTGGCATCGACGGAGAGTGCTTTGATGATCTCGACGATCTGCTGCTCTGCCACCGTCAGCCAGCCGACCTTCGCCTCAGGAGTGATTCCGGTGACGTCGAGCTCGTCGAGGAGCTTCTGGGTCCGCCGCTTCATGGCGGCGACGTCGACGATTCCCCACCGATGCGGTTCGCGTCCGAGGAAGACGTTCTGGGCGACCGTGCGCTCCGGCAGCAGATTGAACTCCTGGAAGACAGTGGCGACGCCAGCACGTTCGGCCTCGACCGGATGGTTGAAGTCGACCTGTTCTCCGTTGATGCGCAGATCTCCGGAGTCCCGCTGATGGACCCCGGCGATGATCTTCATCAGCGTGGACTTCCCTGCCCCGTTCTCGCCGACGAATCCGTGTACGGTCCCGGCATGGACGTCGATCGAAACCCCATGGAGCACTTCGACTCCGAAGAAGCCCTTCGTGATCCCAGCCGCTGAGAGCACCGGCTGGACCGACCCTGTTGCGCTCATGTCTTCACTCCTGCGGTGTTCACAGCGATTCGACCTCGACCCACGAGCGCTGTTCGACTGACTTCAACACGGCTTCGGTGATGAGAACGGCTCGCAGGCCGTCGGCCAGCAGCGGAACACCGTCGCGAGGTTCTCCGGCAAAGAGCGCATAGGAGTCGGCGACGAAAGCATTGAACGCGTCTTGGTATCCCTGCGGGTGACCGGCCGGAACCTCGCACAGGCGCGCGGCATCGGCGGAGAGCGTGTCGGGATCACGCACGAGGAGGCGGCTGTCGGCGCGTCTGCCGAACCACAGGTTCTCCGGCTGTTCCTGCTCGAAGCGCATGCTCGCCTCGGTGCCGGCGATCTCCACGGTCAGTCCGTTCTTCCGTCCAGGAGCCAGTTGGGACACCAACAGCGAGCCGATGGCACCACCGGCGAACTCGACGGTCACGGCCACGGTGTCCTCCGTCGTCACGGGGGCCCCGCCTCGGCGAGGGTGGACGGTTCTCGTCGTCGCCACCAGAGACGATATCCGGTCGCCGACGATGAATTCGATGAGGTCGACGAGGTGGGAGCCGATATCGGCGAATGCCCGCGAGGGTCCGCCGCGTTCGGATTCGACACGCCAGTTCTCATCGCCGGAGCCGAGCAGCCAGTCCTGCAGATAGCCTGCGTCGACGGTCAGCAGCGTCCCGGCCTGCCCCTCGCGGAACCGAGCGCGGGCCTCGCGCACCATCGGGTGGTAACGGTAGACGAAGGGCACCGTTCCCCGCAGCCCTGCCGCTTCGGCGCGGGCGAGCACGGCACGCGCCTCGACCGAGTTCGTGGCCAACGGCTTCTCGCAGATGATGTTCGACCCGGTGTCCAGGGCCTGCAGGGACTGCGCCGCGTGGACGTCATTGGGGGTGCAGATGTGGATGACGTCGAGCGACCGGGCGAAGAGCTCAGCGCCGGCCGCCGGCTGGGCGAAACCCAGTTCGGCGGCGACTTCGGCACTTCTCGAGGGGTTGGAAGCGGCAACGCTGTCGAGCGCCGCGCTGGCCGAACGTGCGGCTCGGCTGTGGACACGGGCCATAAAACCGCCGCCGAGGATGCCGATACGAGGCGGCTGCGGGGCCGCATGAGCAACATTGACCATGCATCATTATGCTGTCCGAGTCACTGCTTTTGTCAATGGCTTTTCAAAAGTATTTATCGGATCGTCTCTAAGTTGCAATGTGGTTTACTGAATGAATGACATCGTCGACCGACCCGCACACTTTCGACCTGTCCCATGCCGGCGGGCTGTTTCAGCTGCTGCGCGACAGCCGACCGCGAACTCGCGCGGAACTGGTTCGCTCGACGGGTTTGTCCCGCCCGACCGTGGCGCACCGGATCGAACAGCTGCTGGGACTGGGGCTCATCGCTCCCGTCGACGATGCGGTCTCCACCGGCGGTCGGCCGAGCTCGCAGTTCGCTTTCAACCCGCGGGCGCGGGTGGTCATCGCCGCTGATTTCGGGGCCTCACATGCACGGATCGCGGTCACGAACCTGGCCGGCGAGCTGCTCGCCGATCAGCGTGCGAAGCGCGCGATCTCCGAAGGTCCCGATGATGCTGTCGAATGGATGACCGCAACGGCCCTCCAATTGCTCGACGAGACAGGACGCAGCGTCGACGAGGTCGTCGGCATCGGAATCGGACTGCCCGGCCCGGTCGAATTCTCCACGGGTCGACCGATCAACCCCCCGATCATGCCCGGCTGGGACCGTTTCGACCTGCCCGGGGCATTGAAGAAGACCTTCTCGGCTCCGGTTCTCGTCGACAATGATGTCAACATCATGGCATTGGGCGAACAGACTGCAGCCTGGCCCGACGCTTCCGACCTGATCTTCGTCAAGGTCGCTACGGGCATCGGGGCGGGAATCATCTCCGGCGGCTCCCTGCGCCGAGGTTCACACGGGGCCGCAGGCGATATCGGCCATGTGGCGCTCTCGCGTGCTGCGGATATCCCCTGTGCGTGCGGCAATCGCGGATGCCTGGAAGCGGTCGCCTCCGGACGAGCGATCGCCAAGGGCCTCACGAATGCCGGGATACCGGCCGCCACGCCCGGCGATGTCGTCCGTCTCGCCAAAGACGGAGACCTCCAGGCCATTCAGGCCGTCCGCCAAGCCGGGCGCGACCTCGGCGAGGTGCTCACCACCTGCGTGAGTCTGATGAATCCGGCGCTCATCCTCATCGGCGGGACCATGGCACAGGCCGCAGAACATCTGGTCGCAGGGGTCAGGGAGGTCGTGTATGCGAGGTCGATCCCCTTGTCGACCGAGCACCTCATGATCGCTCCGTCACGTGCAGCCGGAGATGCCGCGATCCTCGGCGCGGCTCACCTGGCCATCGATGCGGCACTGTCACCCTCACGGATCTCCGCAGCGCTGCGCAGCTGATCCCCACGCCTGTGCGAGGCGATCCGCGAACGCTCCGGCCTGGGCCTATACACTGTTGAAAGCGGCCGCGCAATCCCCCGCTCGCAGCGTGTGCCGTTTCTTGCGAAGGAGTGTCATTGTCACAACACCGCCGATTCGCCCAGGTCGACGTCTTCTCTGCCGTGCCCTTCCGAGGCAACCCCGTCGCCGTCATCCTCGATGCCGATGGCCTCGATGAGACGCAGATGGCTCGCATCGCGAACTGGACGAACCTGTCCGAGACGACCTTCGTCCTCCCGCCCGAGGATCCCGCCGCCGACTATCGTCTGCGCATCTTCACCCCGCACCAGGAGCTGCCCTTCGCCGCCCCCGACCGCCTGCGCACGGGAGCACTCGACGAGTCCTATGTCGCTGAGATCGCGACCGCCCTCGGCGTCGACCGTGACGATATCCTCGGTCATCAGTGGGCCGACAACGGTCCGGGATGGGCGGCCGTGCGGCTGGCCGGCGCCGAACAGGTGCTCGCACTGAATCCGGACTTCTCGGCGATTCCCGATGCGAAGATCGGCGTCCTCGGCGCCCACCCCGAGGGCGCGGACCACGAATACGAGATCCGCGCCTTCGTGCCCGGAGTCGGCGTCGCCGAGGATCCGGTGACCGGCAGCCTCAACGCCTCCGTCGCCCAATGGCTCATCGGCGAGGGCCATGCTCCGAACAGCTACACCGCGACTCAGGGAACCGCACTCGGCCGCTCCGGAATCGTGTCCATCGCGGCCGAGGACGACGAGATCTGGGTCGGCGGAGCCACGTCCATCTGCATCCGCGGGACGGTGCACACATGAATCGACATCTGACCGAAGCGAACAAACCGAAGAAGCGTCTGCGCATCTTCCACGGCCGTATGTACTTCGCCCTCCAGGCGCTTGCCGGAGCGGCGTGGTGGCTGGGCACCGCGACGATTCCCGAGGTGGCGGACGCGACGCTCGGCGGAATCGATCCGCTGCTCGTCGCGATCGTCGACATCCCGCTCTTCGTCATCGGCTCGGCCCTGGCCGCGCTGAACTTCCGCTGGGCCGTGTGGATCGCCACGGGTTGGACCGTGCTCGTGGCCCTGGGCATGGTCATCTACGCCACCGCCACCACCGAGGCGGGTCTGGGCGCCGTACTCATGATCCTCGCCGCGCTCGGCAGTCTGCTCGCCGGTGTGCTCATGATCTTCGGCCGGATCCCGTCCGAGAAGCTCCTGGTCGGACCATTTGCGTTCCACAGTTCGCACAACCGCATCCGGTCTCACCTGCTGGTGCGGACCACGGTCCAGATCGTCGTCTTCTGGGGTGTCTTCCTCGTCATCATCCCGGTCATCATCAATGCCTTCGAGGACCGCTGGGAGCTGGCTTACAAGTTCCCGATCCTGCTGGCTGTCGCGGGCTTCGCACTGCTCGCGTTCTCCAGCGTCATCGGCGTGTGGTCGGCTCGGGCGATCGCGAACTTCGGCTCGGGCACCCCGCTGCCGTCCCAGATGGCCCACCACCTCGTCGCCCGCGGACCCTATGCCTTCGTCCGCAACCCGATGGCCATCGCCGGCATCGCTCAGGGTGTGGCGATGGGTCTGCTCATCGGTTCCTGGCTCGTCGTGGTCTACGCCCTCATCGGCTCACTGCTGTGGAATTGGCTCATCCGCCCCCACGAAGAGACCGATCTGTACGAGCGCTTCGGTGACGAATACCGCGACTACGCGAAGCGGGTGCGCTGCTGGTGGCCGAGTTTCTCCGGGACCTCCGAGTCGGCGCTTGCCGATGATGCTCCTGCCGAGAAAGGCCTTGCCGACGAGGAGTGATCGGCCTACGCTCAAGCGATACCGACCACTCATCGAGGAGGCCCCATGGTCACGTTCACCACTGAACTTCTCGCCCTGGGCAACAATGTCGGCATCGAGGTCCCCGAGGACATCGTGCTCGGCTTCGGCGTGGGCAAGCGGGTGCCGGTCATCGTCACGATCGAGGGCTATTCCTATCCGTCGACGACGGCGGTGATGGGCGGGAAGTACCTGCTCCCACTGGCCAAGGAGCACCGCGAGAAGATCGGCGTCGCCGGAGGGGAGACCCACGAGGTGACTCTGACTCACGACACCTCGAACCGGGAGACCCCGGTTCCCGATTCCCTCGCCGAGGCGCTCAACACCGCCGGTGTCCGCGCGGCCTTCGATGCGCTCGCTCCGTCGAAGCGCAAGGAGCATGTGCGGCAGGTGACTTCGGCGAAGGCCGAGGAGACCCGTGATCGCCGGATCAAGAAGATCGTCGACTCGCTCAGCTGAGCGGCCATCGGTCGGAGAGTGCACTTATGCCGCGATGAGCTGCCCGCCGGTGCCTCGCTTCGTCCGCCGACGCGGCCACACCGCCATGCAGCACAGGCCGAGGAGTGCGCCGATGCCGGCGCCGAGCGTGTTCGTGACGAGGTCGCTGAGCGTGGCGAAGCGGGTCTGTGTGAGCACGGTGCCTTGGAAGATCTCGATGGCGGCGCTGAAGCTCGTACCGATTGCGAACCCGAGCCACCAACGCCTGCGCCCGAAATGGAGGGCCGCGAGGAAGCCGAAGGGAATGAACATCGCCACATTGCCGAGCTTCTCGACCCACTCATACGTCAGCCAGGCCGTCTCCCGGTGCGCGGCGAAGAGGTCGAGTGCGTGCCCGATGAGGGTGTCGGGGCCGGTTCCCAGCTGCTGCGGGGTCAGCGTGACGGCGGCGATGAAGAGGGTGTAGAGAACGAGAAGGGCCAGCGGCGCACCGACAGTGCGCTGATCATGATCTGCCATCACGGTCCAACATACGGGCGCTTCCTTGGCACATCCTCAATCAGGGGTGCGAATCCGATCACGAACCGTCGTCACGATCACCAGCGCCCGGCTCTCAGTCATTCATCGGACCTCATGATCGACGGGAACCCCGTCCATCCTCGGCGGCCAGATGGTCATCACGACGAGTCCGACCACCGCTCCGATGCCGGCACCGAGGCTGTTCGTCACGAGGTCGCTGATCGTGGCGAAGCGAGTGGGCGAGAGCAGAGTCGCCTGCGTGCCCTCGATGAGGCAGGTGAAGGCGATGCCGGTGACCCAGCCGATCCACCAGCGGCTGGGCCCGCACTGCAGTGCCATGAGCAGACCGAAGGGGATGAACATCCCCACGTTCGCGAGCTTCTCGAGGATGTCGTAGTCGATCCAGGCGGTCACCGTGTGGGAGGCGAGGAATTCGAGCAGCCCCGCGATGAACGAGCCCTGCCCCGTGTCGAGCTGGTTGGGCGTGAGCGTGACGAGGCCGATGAAGATCGTGTAGAGGATGAGCAGCGCCAAGGGCACCGTCCGCAGCCGTCGACTCACGCCCGTCATCGCTCGCGCTCCCTCGTCTCGACCCCAGAACCCGGATCGGCTCGCCGCTCAACAGCTCTCGCGCCGGTGGCTGCCGCTTTCATGTTCCGAACCGTGCGCCCAGTTCGGAAACCCTCAGACGACGCTCGTCGACTTTCATCCGCCCGGCTGCTTCGAGCATTCCGATGCCGTGCAGCGCACCCCAGAAGACCTCCGCTCCCACCGGATCGCCGATGGTCTCGGTGAGTGCGGAGAATGAGTCCCGCAGCTCGGCTTCATTGTCCTCTTCTGCGAAGCGAGCGTCGATAGGCTCACGGAACATCACCTCATAGACTGCAGGGTTCTCATCGGCGAAATCGAGATAGGCATGCGCAACGGCCTCGACCGCCTCTCTGCGCCCCCTGCCTTCGAATGCGGCCCTGCACAGGCGTCCGAGTTCGACGAATCCTTCGAGAGCACAGGCGAGCATGATCTCGGACTTCCCTCCAGGGAAGTGCCCGTAGAGCACCGGCTGAGAATACCCGATCGCATCGGCCAGATGGCGCGTCGTCACCGCGGACCAGCCGTCCGTTTCAGCTCGACTTCTGGCGGCATCGAGGATGTCACGCCGGCGCTGTTCCTGGCGACGAGCTTTTTCCGATTCGCGCTTCTCGGTCATTCGTTCCTCTCTTGCCAACACCGGAGATGACCTCTAATCTAGCATTACTAGCTTTTCTAGCAACGCTAGTCTTGGTGATGTGTTCGCCATCGGGATCCCCGTCGAAAGGACTCTCCGTCATGCTCAGCGCCCTGTCTGCAGCCGCCCTGACGATCACCGGGGTGATGGTCGGGATCGAGTTCTGCGTGGCCGTCGTCGTCCCACGCATCCACCGACGCCTGCCGATCGGAGAGCTCCTCGACATGCAGGCGGACAGCGCGCGGCTGATGGGGCGCATGATGCCCCTCTGGTATTTCGCCTCACTCATCCTCACCTCGGGACTTGCAGCAGCCTCCTGGGGGAGCGTTTCAGCGGGTTTGTCACTCACCGCGGGTGCGCTGCTCGCACTCAGCGTGATCATGTCGGTCACCCTGCTGGTGCCCATCAACAATCGCTCGGCCGAGTGGACACGCGAGGAGCACCCGGCGGACTGGCGTGAGCAGCTGAACCGCTGGAACTCACTGCACATCGTCCGCCTGGCGGTCATCGTTGCGGCGTTCATCTTCGCCGCACTGGCGTCCTCGCTGCTCTGAGGCACGATCACAGCAGCGAGGAACGCCTCCTCGTCTCAGCTCAGACGGCTTCGACCTGGTCGAAGCTCGCGGTGTCGATGACGACACGGAACTGCACGTCTCCGGCCACGACTCGGTCATAGGCGGCGTCCGCCTCGGTGACGGGAATCGTTTCGATCTGTGCGGCGATGCCGTGCTCGGCGCAGAAGTCGAGCATCTCCTGGGTTTCGGCGATGCCGCCGATGTTCGATCCGGCGATCGCCTTGGCTCCGCCGATGACCGAGCCGAAGGAGAACTGCTGCTTCTCAGGCGGCAGGCCGACGACGGCCATGACTCCGCGCGGCTTCAACAGACGCAGGTAGCGGTCGACGGGGATGTCGGCGCTGATCGTGTTGAGGATGAGGTCGAACTCGCCGCGGTGATCGGAGAAGAAGTCCTCTTCCGTGGTTGCGAGCATCCGCGTCGCGCCGAGCCCGAGTGCCGATTTCTCCTTCTTCAGCGTGCGCGAGAGCACGGTCACTTGCGAGCCCATGGCCGCGGCGATCTGCACGCCCATATGGCCGAGTCCGCCGAGGCCGAGCACGGCGACCTTCTTCGGAGCCCCATTCTTCTTCTCGCCCGCACCCCAGCGGTTGAGCGGTGCGTAGGTGGTGATGCCCGCGCAAAGCAGCGGGGCGGCGACGTCGAAATCGAGGGCATCGGGGATGCGGCACACGAAGCGTTCGTTGACGACGACCTTCTGGGAGTAGCCGCCCTGGGTGATGGTGCCGTCGACGTCTTCGACGTTGTAGGTGCCGACCTGTCCGTTCAGGCAGTTCTGCTCCTGCCCGGCGGCGCATTCCTCGCATTCGCCGCACGAGTTGACCATGCAGCCGACTCCCACGCGGTCGCCGATCTTCCAATCGGTGACGTTGTCACCGACGGCCTCGACGATGCCGGCGATCTCGTGGCCGACGGTGAGCGGGAATTGGGCCTCGCCCCATTCGTTGCGGATGGTGTGGATGTCGCTGTGGCAGATGCCTGCCGCCTTGATGTCGATGACGACGTCATCGGGTCGCGGATCCCGACGTTCGATCGTGGCCACACGGAACGGCTGGTCCGGTCCCGTCTTCTGCAGTGCCTTGACGCTGATGCTCATGTGATCTCCTTGGATTCCGATTCCGAGCTGGGCCACATCGTCCAGCGCTTGCGGCTGGCAGTCTATTCCATGCGTCTGCGCTTATCCTTCAGAGACCGTTCAGCCCTTGATCGCCCGCTGACCGATGCTCAGGTCGAGCGGGAAATCGACGGGAGCATCCCCGAAGAGCAGTCGCCCCGCCGAGGCGGCCGCCGCCCTGATCGCCTCCGCCGCATCCTCGGCCTGCTGCGCCGGGGCATGGACGATGACCTCGTCATGGAGGAAGAACACGAGGTGAGCACGGCGCGAGAACACCGGCCCCGAGGCGGCCGCCGATTGATCATCGTCGATCGCGGGCAACCGGGCCAGGCGCAGCCGCAGATCGGCCAGCCACGCCAGTGCCCATTCGGCCGCGGTGCCCTGGACGACGAAGTTGCGGGTGAAGCGTCCCTGATCACCGGCCGCCCGCCTGGCCCGCTGCTCATCGGCACCTGTGGCATCGAAGCGATTCGCCGCCTTCTGCAGTCTCTGCCAACCCTCACCCGGGGGCGGGGACGTCCGACCCAACCAGGTGGAGACGACCCCTCCCTGTCGACCTTCCTCGGCGGCGGAATCGACGAGATTCATCGCGGCGGGGAAGTTCTGGCGCAGACGCGGCACCAGGGCACCGGCCTCACCGGTCGTCGAGCCGTACATGGCGCCGAGCACGGCGATCTTCGCCTCCTGCCGGGTGGCGACGACACCGGCGTCGACGAGTCCGGAGTAGAGGTCCCGGCCCAGACCGGCCGCGGCCATCGCTCGGTCCCCGGACATGGCGGCGAGCGCCCGGGGTTCGAGCTGGGCGACGTCGGCGGAGACGAGCCGCCAGCCCTCATCGGCACGCAGCGCCGGACGCAGCTGCCGCGGGATCTGCAGGGCCCCTCCCCCGCTGGCCGCCCACCTGCCGGTGACGACCCCGCCGGGCACGTACACGGGGCGGTATCTGCCGTCGTCGACCCACTCATCGAGCCAATGCCAGCCGTTGGCGCTCAGCAGCCGGGCCATCTTCTTGTACTCGAGCAGCGGTGCGATCGCCGAATGGTCGCTGCCGCCCAGCTCCCACTTCGAGGTCGAGGCGACATTGATCCCTGCATTGCGCAGGGAGGACAGCAGCCGGTTCGGGGAGTCGAGGTTCGCCCGCGGATCCTCGAGGGCCTCGCGCACCTCTTCGGCCTTGGACAGCATCCTCTCAGGCTTCCCGTCACGGATCGGGCGGGGCCCAAGCAGTTCGGTCAGTATCCGATCGTGTTCGGCTTCGTCCCAGGGCACACCGGCCGCACGCATCTCCGCGGCGACGAGACCTCCCGCCGATTCCGCTGCCAGCAGCAGCCGCAGCCGTCCCGGATCGCTCGCAGTCTCAGTGGCCGCAGTCTGCCGCACATTTTCGGCCAGGGCAGCCTCGAGGTCGTGAGGGACCTGCGGGATGTGACCGCGCCCGGAGTCGACCTCGAAGAGGGCGGCTGCCTGCTCGGGTGCGGCGGCATCCGACGGGCCCGCGTCCCAGTCCGCGGCGGAACGGAGTTGGCCCGGGTCGGTGACGAGTTCGGAGCGCGCGAGGATCGCATGGGTCAGGCGCAGGTCGTGGCAGCGCTCTAAGCTCACTCCCGCGGCCAGAAGCTGCGGATACCACTTCGGGGTGTCGCTGAAGATCCACCTCGGCGGGGGTGCTGCCTGCGTACGGGGCCCACTGCTGCCGCCCTCCCGGTCGCGGACGAAATCGGGCAGGGCCACCTCGGCGAGGTCGATCCGATCGATCTGCACACCCGAGCGATCGAGCGCGACCACGCCCACCTGCCCGCCGTCGCCGCGCGGACCGGGAACGGTCCCGAGCACGTAGGCGGCGGGCGGCACATCGGTCATATCCCCACTGTACTGGGCGGCACTGACCCGGATTCTCGGCACCAGCGCCGGCGTCCGCTCGCCGCTTGAGGTGATGCCCGCTCCACCCCTGGACCGGAGTCTCTTCCTCGAGTGTGATCCTGGTAACGTCGGAGCCGAACGCAGGCGCCGGTTCCAGCTCGAAAGGCCAGATACGCAACATGGACGTTGTCTCCTCACTCACCTCCGCTCTGCCGGGTGCGGCGGTCATCACCGATCCCGACTCGATGGACGCCTACCGCTGGGACCGCGCGAACGACCCCGACGCCGGGGTGCCGGCCGCAGTCGTCCGAGCCACCTCCACCGAGGAGGTGCAGACAGTGGTCCGCATCGCCGCCGAGGCGAAGGTCCCGATCGTCCCCCGTGGGGCCGGTTCCGGGCTGTCCGGAGGCAGCTCGGCGATCGACGGCGGAATCGTGCTCTCACTCGACCGGATGCGCGAGATCACCATCGACCCCGTCACCCGCATGGCCGTCGTCCAGCCGGGCGCCTTCAACGCCGAGGTCAAGGCCGCCGCAGCCGAACACGGTCTGTGGTACCCGCCGGACCCTTCGTCCTTCGAGTTCTGCTCCATCGGCGGCAACATCGCCACCAACGCCGGCGGCCTGTGCTGCGTGAAATACGGTGTGACCACGGACTACGTTCTCGGCATGACCGTCGTGCTCGCCGACGGCCGGGCCGTGAAACTCGGCGGACCGAGGCTCAAGGACGTCGCCGGCCTGCCCCTGACGAAGCTGTTCGTCGGCTCGGAGGGGACGCTGGGAGTGATCACCGAGGTGACGCTGCGACTCATCCCCGCGCAGCTGCCCCCGACGACCGTCGTCGCGATGTTCGGCAAGCTCGCCGACGCCACGCAGGCCGTGCTCGACATCGCGAAGGCCATGCGCCCCTCGATGCTCGAGTTCATGGACAAACCCTCGATCAACGCCGTCGAGGACGAGCTGAAGATGGGCCTCGACCGGGAGGCCGAGGGCATGCTCGTCATCCAGTCCGACGAACCCGGGGAACACTGCGCGGCGCAGGCGGCGATCATCGAGGAGATCTGCAATGCCAACGCAGCCTCCGAGTGCTATCTGACCACCGACCCCGAGGAGGGTGAAGCCTTCGTCACGGCCCGACGGATCGCGATCCCCGCCGTGGAGAAGAAGGGCGCCCTGCTCCTCGAGGACGTCGGGGTACCGCTGCCGAAGCTCGGCGATCTGGTGCTCGGCATCGAGAAGATCGCAGCTGAGCGCGACGTGACGATCGCCGTCATCGCCCACGCCGGCGACGGCAACACCCACCCGCTGCTCGTCCTCGACCCGAAGGATGAGGAGCAGCAGAAGCGCGCACAGATCGCCTACGGCGAGGTCATGGATCTGGCGACCGGTCTCGGCGGGACGATCACCGGAGAGCACGGGGTCGGCCGACTCAAGGCACCGTGGCTGGCCCCCTATCTCGGCGATGACGTCATGGAGCTCAACCACCGGATCAAACAGGCGCTCGACCCGGACAACATCTTCAACCCGGGATCGGTCTACACCGGACTCGTGTGAGGTTCGCCCGGACGATCACTGCGGCGGCCCCGTCCGCCCCTGCGCAGCAGCGGGGCGATGATGAGGACGGGAATGATCACGGCCATCGGGATGAGCAGGACGGTACGCAGGCCCCAATGCTCGCCGACGAGTCCGAGGGAGGGTGGGCCGACGAGGAAGGCGAGGTAGCCGATCGTCGAGACAGTGGCCACCCGGACCGCCGGATTCGGACCCGAATCTCCGGCCTCGGACAGCGCCACGGGGAAGCCCAGCGACGTCCCGAGTCCCCACAGCAGCACGGCGATCGCCGCGACGATCTGCGAGTCGACAAGCGAGACGAGGCCGATGCCGAGCAGCCCGAACGCCGCGCTGACAGCGAGCACGGACGGTCGGCCGAATCGGGCGACGATCGGACCGCCGACGAAGCGACCGAGCGTCATCGCGGCTGCGAAGATCGCGTAGACGCTCGAGCCGAGCGCGGCTTCGAAGCCGTGTCCGTCGACCATGACCAGCGGCAGCCAGTCGTTCGCCGTGCCTTCGGCCAGTGCCATTCCGAGGACGATGACACCGATGGCGATCAGACGGGGGTCGCGCCACACCGGGATGCGGGGTGAGTCGGCGACAGTCGAGTCCGAGGCGGGCGACTCCGACAAGGACGACTCTGACTCGATCGATTCCGACGTGAACTGTGGGGCCGCCTCGGCGGGGATGGTCTCTCGCGACCGCGGAACTCGGCCCGTTCCCGCGGGGACGTGGCGCATGGCGGGGACGAACACGATCACGCCGAGGAGGCCGACCGCCAGCAGATGGACGAGCACGGAGAAGTCGGCGGCGGTGGCGAGGATCCCGAGCACCGCGCCGATGACCGTGCCGAGGCTGAAGAAGCCGTGGAGGAGCGGCAGGAACGGTCGGCTGAGGTGCTTCTCGAGTTCGGCGCCCTCGACGTTCATCGCGACCTCACCCGTGCCCATCCCGAGTCCGAAGACGACGAGGCCCGCGGCCACGACGAATGGCTGGGCCACGGCGGCGCCGAGGCCGACGATCGGCATGCTCGCGATGATCCCGACCGTGCCGGAGAGAATGACCGGCCGCGCTCCCCACCGGCTGACGAGCGGACCGGACCCGAGGATGCCGATCATCGACCCGATGGACAGGCCGAAGAGGACGAGGCCCATCTCGGCAGTCGAGGCTCCGAGGGCATCGCGGATCGACGGCGTCCTGGTCACCCACGAGGAGATCGTGATGCCGGGGAGGAAGAAGAGAGCGAGGAGCGCGAGGCGGCGCGCGCCGAGCGACGTCGACGCGGCATCTTCAAGGTCTTCTGACCTGCGCATCGAATCATCTCCTTCACGGGCGGATTAGTACGTTCGTACACACTGCGAGGCCGTGTACAAATGTACACTCTGTGGTGTCGAGAGGCCAGAGCACAGACGCGAGAGATCGGCCACGAACAGTCGGCGACGAGAACTCACCCACGAACACATGACCACGAGGAAAGGAGACTCCGATGAGCGCACGCAGCGGGATCCCCAACGATCCCGACCGTCGCCAACGGATCATCTCCGCCGCCCTCGAGCTCATCCTCGACGACGGCACGGCGAAGGTCTCCCATCGGGCGATCGCCGCCCGCGCCGGCGTGCCCCTGGGCTCGATGACCTATCACTTCGGCGGCATCGACGAGGTCGTCACCGAGGCGTTCACCCTGCTCGTCGGCCGACTCTCCGCGCGGTATCGGGAGGGGCTGGCGGCTGCGACCACCCTTGCTGAGGCGCGCGAGGCCGTCGTCGAGATCATCTGCGGGGACACCTTCGCCTCCCCGCGGGAGATGGCCGGGATCTTCGAGCTCTACTCCTACGGCCGGAACTCACCGGACTCGGCGAAGCTGGCCGCCTCGTGGATGGGCATCAGCGAGGACACTCTCACCGAGCACTTCTCGCTCGATGCCGCCCGCGCCGTCGACGCGCTCATCGAGGGCTGGACCATCCACTGCCACCTCGACGGCCATCCGCCCGAGCGCGAACTCGTCCGCACGGCCGTCACGGCGCTCACCCACATCGACACAGAGAATTCCACCCCACGCAGCGATCATCGGGGCTGACCGACAACCTCCGGGAACGACTTCGGGAATAATCTGTGCCACGGTGTCGAATCGACGAGGATTCGATCGTCTTCCCTGTGAGCGACCGAAATCCGGTCGCCGCACACAGAACGGAGCGAACCATGCGCTGCTCACTGCTCTTCCACGCCCCTGAACCCGGTGCCGACGGCCCGACCCCGACCGATGAGGAGATTCAGGAGATGATGCGCCTCATGGACGACTTCGGTCAGGCCCTGACCTCGGCCGGAGTGTTCGTCGCCTGGGAGATGCTCACCCCCTCCCAGACCGCGACGACCGTGACCCGGAAGACCGGGCAGGTCGTCATCGAGGACGGACCCTTCGCCGCCGCCAAGGAGGCCCTGGCCGGGGTCGTCGTCATCGACGTTCCCGACACCGAGGCGGCCATTGCCTGGGCCGAGAAGTTCCCCGGCACGAGCTACGGCACGATCGAGGTCCGGCCCGCGGCGACCTCCTTCGTCGACGGCGCTTGGACCCGCCCGTGACAGTCAGAGCCCCGAACGAAGCGATCATCCCGGCGGGACCATTCCTTCTGATCACTGGGCGCGAATGACCGACCCTGCCGATCGGGCGATGATCCTGTCCCGGGACGGCTGGGGCCGGATCATCGCCCTCATCGCGGCCGCCGACGGTGACATCTCCGGCGCCGAGGATGCGCTGTCCACCGCGCTCGAACGCGCCGTCACCGCGTGGCGGGCTGAGGGTCCGCCCGACAATCCGGAGGGCTGGCTCTACCGGGTTGCGCTCAATGCCCGCCGAGACGTGTGGAAGTCCGCGGCGGCACGGACGACAACCGCGCTCGACGACGTTCTCGACCACCTCGGCTCCGATCCCGCCGACCACGTCCCCGATGCCCTGCCCGACCGTCGCCTCGAGCTCCTTGCCGTGTGCGCACATCCCGACATCGATCCGCCCGCACGGGCGCTGCTCATGCTCTCGGCGGTGATGGGGATGACCGGGAAGCAGATCGCCGCCGCGATGGCCCTGCCGGCCGCCACCGTCTCTGCGCGTCTGACCAGGGCGAAGAAGCGGGTGGCTGCGCTCGGCGTGGGCTTCGGCCATCCCGATCGACTCGACCTCGAGTCCCGCCTGCCGGATGTGCAGGAAGCCATCTACGGGGCCTTTGCGATCGAATGGGCGCATGCGGCTCCCACCCCACGCGCCGGGATGGTCGGCGAGGCCGTCTACCTCGCCGGACTGCTCGCATGCCTGTGCCCCGGTGACGGCGAATCGCACGGCCTGGCTGCCCTCATCCACCTCTCGGCCGCACGCTTCCCCGCTCGCCGAGGCGCAGCCGGAGAATTCGTGCCCCTGACCGACCAGGATCCCGCGCTGTGGGACCCGACGCTGACCGAATCCGGCGAACATCACCTGCAGGAGGTCTACCGCTGCGGACACGTCGGACGCTTCGGTCTCGAAGCTGCGATTCAGCTCCTCCATTTGGCCGGGGTCAGGACCGGGACGACGGACTGGCCGATGCTGCTGCGCCTCCACGACGATCTCGAGTCTCTCGCCCCGAGCCTCGGCGGCTCGGTCTCCCGGGCGGCCGTCCTCGCCGAGGTCGAGGGCCCCGAGGCCGGACTTGCCTCCCTTGATGCGCTGAGCCCGGGCACCGACAGCGGGGACGCCAAGCGCGTCAGCGCCTTCCAGCCCGCCTGGGTGCTCCGGGCGCATCTGCTCGACCGACTCGGGCGGACTGGAGACGCCGCCGAGGCGTACCGGCGTGCGATCGAACTGACGACCGACCCTGCCGAACGCCGGTTCCTCGAGCAGAGGCCCCACTGACTCGAGCCCAGACTCCACTGAGGCGAGCGCCTGCCCGGGAGCCGTCCCGCGACTGCCATTGCCGAATCGCTGCGCTTAGCCTACCCTTAGTTACTGGCATCAACTTTGATGCTCACACTGGCAGGAGGACCCATGCGCATCGGCGGCAGACCGCGGCAGATCGAACTGACCGACATCATCGCCGCCGGACGCGACATCGGCCTGCGCGATCTCAGCCTCGGTGCCGTCGCGTCCCGCCTCGGCGTGAGCTCCACGGCCCTGTACCGCCATGTCGAGAACCGGTGGGGGCTCGAGCGCGCCGTCGGTGAGAGTCTGCTCGCCGAACTCGACCTCCCCGATGACCCCGATCACGACGTCCCCACCCAGCTGCTGGCCTTCGGCGTCGCCCTCTACGACTTCGTCGTCGGCCACCCCGGACTCGTCACCTACGTCCAGACCCTGTTCCCCCGCGGAGAAGGCGGGCGCGCACTCCTGTCGGCAGAGACCGCCGCTCTGGAGAGACGCGGCTATTCGACCGACTCCGCGATCGTGCTCGCCAGCGCCGTCGCCACTCAGGCGATCGGCCACGCCGCCGCCGAGGACGCCCAACGCGCCCGGTCGGCCGGCTGGGATGCCCAGCGCGAGGAGGCGATCGACGGCATGCGCGCCGACGGGCGCCTGTGGGAGGCCCACCACCGTCTCCCGCAGCTCGAGACGTCCCACTACTCCCGCCTCATGCTCGCCGTCACCGTCCGCAGCATCGTCGACATCCTCCCGCCCGGCAGGGACGTCGCCGAGGTGGTCACCGAGCTCGACTCGGCCGTCCAAGCCGCGACCGCGCCCACCCAAGCCGCGACCGCTCCCCACCCGGCACCCCCAGCCCACACAACACAGGACCACTGATGGCCAAACGCGGTTTCAACGGCGCGATCATGTCCGCCTTCGGTCTGCGCGACCACGAGGCGGAGGTCATCGACGTCGAACACCTGGCGCCGAACTTCGTCCGTGTGCGCATGACCTCCCCGACGGTCTTCACCGACGCCGAGGTCGGACCCACCGCGTGGCTGCGCTTCTGGTTCCCCGACCCCGACGACCCCGACTTCGAACACCAGCGCGGCTACACGATCACCGAGGCGGACCCGGAAGCCGGCACCTTCGCCGTCGACTTCGTCCTCCACGAGCCCGCGGGTCCCGCCTCGGCGTGGGCGGAGTCGGTGACGCCCGGCACCCGGGTCGAGGTCGCCTCCATGGGCTCGACCGTATTCACCCTGCCCGATGAGCTGCCCGCCGGGTACCTCCTCATCGGCGACTCCGCGTCGATCCCGGCGATCAACTCCATCCTCGAGGCGACCCCCGCCGACCTCCCCGTCGAGGTCTACCTCGAAGAGCACGAACCCTCCGACCGCCTCATTCCCCTCTCCCGGCATCCCCGGATGAACCTCCACTGGGTCCCCCGCCGAGGCGATTCCTCCCTGGCTGCGGCCATCGAGTCCCGCGACTGGTCGGATTGGCGGGTCTGGACCGCCCTCGAATCCGGATCGCTCAAGGCCATCCGAGCCCGCCTCAAGGACGACTTCGGCTTCCCGAAGTCCGAGATCACCGCTCGCGCGTACTGGTACGAAGGCCGCGCCTTCGGAAAGATGCGCGGAGAGAAGAAGGACGACACCCCCGCCGAGGCGGCCGCTGAGTCGACATCGGGTGCGGAGCCCAGCCCCGCCTCGGCGAACGCGAGCCCCACCTCGCCGAATGCAGAAACCCCCGCGGCACCCAAGGGGTCGTGGCGGGCGAACGCGGGCGGGCGGCTCATCGCCCCGCTCAAGGCCACCCTGTGGATCGCGGGGATCCTCCAGGCGATCGTCACCCTCGTCGAGCTCGCCCCCTATGTCCTCCTCGTCGAACTCTCCCGGCAGCTGCTCACCGGCGCCGACTCGGCGACGCTGTGGGCGACGGGGATCTGGGCGGTCGTGCTCATGGGCTCCGGGGTCGTGCTCTCGGCGGCGCTCCTGTTCTGGCTCCACTTCGTCGACGCTCGGTTCGAACGCGACCTGCGCCGGCGTCTGCTCACGACGATGGCCAGGCTGCCGCTCGGCTGGTTCGTCGATCGCGGGTCCGGCCGGATCAAGCAGCTCGTCCAGGACGACACCCTGGCCCTGCACTACCTCGTCACGCATGCGGTATCCGATGCCGTGCAGGCCGTGGTCGCCCCGGTCGCGGTCCTCATCTACCTCTTCGTCGTCGATTGGCGGATCGCGCTCGCGCTCCTCGTTCCCGTGCTCGTCTACATCGTGACGATGTACATCATGATCATCCAGTCCGGGACGAAGCCGAAGCAGGCACTGACCTGGGCCGAACAGATGAACGTCGAGGCAGGAAGCTACCTCGCCGGTCAGCCCGTCATCCGCGTCTTCGGTGGTGCTTCGGCCTCACGTTTCCGCTCCCGGATCGACGAGTACGTCCGCTTCCTCACCGACTGGCAACGGCCCTTCACCACGTCCAAGACCGTCATGGACCTCGTCAACCGTCCGGCGACCTACCTGCTCATCATCACAGCCCTCGGCACCTGGCTGACCGTGTCCGGATCGATCGACCCGATCGACCTGCTGCCGTTCCTGTTCCTCGGCACCACCTTCGGCGCGCGGCTGCTCGGCATCGGCTACGGACTGTCCGGGCTGAGCACGGGGCTGCTCGCCGCCCGCCGGATCCAGAACACCCTCGACGAGGAGCGGCTGGAGGTGGTGGAGCGACACAGGGCGCAGGTGGACGAGAAGGACACAGCCGCCTCGGCGCGGGATGCCTCCCGGGATTCTCACCCTGCCCCCGGCCTCGTCGAATTCGACGATGTCGGCTTCGCCTACCGCCCGGGTGTGCCCGTCATCGACGGCGTCTCCCTGCGCCTCGAACCCGGGACGGTGACCGCGCTGGTCGGGCCCTCCGGTTCGGGCAAATCCACGCTCGCCGCGCTGCTCGCCCGATTCCACGACGTCACCGAGGGAGCCGTGCGCATCGGCGGCCGCGACATCCGCACGCTGCCCGGCGACGAGCTCTACACGCAGGTCGGCTTCGTCTTCCAGGACATCCAGCTCGTCCAGGGCACGGTGGCCGAGAACATCGCCCTCGCCGTGCCCGACGCCAGCGAGGACGCGGTCATCGATGCGGCCCGTCAGGCGCAGATCCACGATCGGATCCTGCGTCTGCCCGACGGCTATGACACCGTCATCGGCACCGAGGCGGCCCTGTCCGGCGGCGAGCGCCAACGGCTCGCGATCGCTCGGGCCATCCTCGCCGACACCCCGATCCTCGTCCTCGACGAGGCCACGGCATTCGCCGATCCCGAGTCCGAACACCTCGTCCAGCAGGCGCTCGGCAGGCTCGCGACCGGGCGCACGGTCCTCGTCATCGCCCACCGGCTGCACACGATCACCGACGTCGATCGCATCGTCGTCCTCGACCACGGCAGGGTCGCCGAGTCCGGCACCCACGACGACCTCATCGCCGCAGGTGGGCGCTACCGCAGGCTCTGGGACGCGCGCGAAATCACCTCGGCGACCGCCCCGCGCACCCAGGGAGCCACCCGATGATCCGCACATTCCTCGCCCTCATGCCCGCCGACCGGCGCGGCGCCATGGGGCTGCACCTCGCGCTCACTGTCGTAAGCGTCATCCTCCGTGCGCTCGGCACGGTCGTCCTCGTCCCCCTCGTCGCCGCACTCTTCGGCCCGGAACCGGCCGAAGCCTGGCCCTGGCTCGGACTCCTCGCCCTGGCCACGGCCGCCGGGTGGGCGATCGACGCCGTGATCTCGCGCATCGGCATGGATCTCGGCTTCGCCCTCCTCGACTCCGCCCAGCACGGCGTCACCGACCGGCTCTCCCGGATCCGCCTGAGCTGGTTCACGCCCGCGAACACGGCGACAGCCAGGCAGGCGATCGCGGCGACCGGGCCGGACCTCGTCGGCATCGTCGTCTACCTGCTCACCCCGCTGCTCTCGGGCATCCTCCTGCCCATCACGATCGCGATCGCACTCATCCCGATCTCCGGCCCGCTCGCACTCGCCGCGCTCATCGGGGTCCCGATCCTCCTCGCCGCGTTCTTCGGCGGGGCACGGATCGGCCGGCACGCCGACCGTGTCGCGGCGGAGACGAATTCTGCCCTGACCGAACGCGTCGTCGAGTTCGCCCGCACCCAGCAGGCCCTGCGCGCCTCCCGTCGCACGGAGACCGAACGCAGTCTCGTCGGCACCGCCCTGAGCCGCCAGCACGGTGCGGCCATCCGCGTGCTCCTCCTCCAGGTCCCCGGCCAGGTCCTCTTCGGCATCGCCTCCCAGCTCGCGCTCCTCGTCCTCGCCGGCACCACCGCCTACCTCACGGTGACCGGGACGATCTCCGTGCCCGAGGCGATCGCGCTCATCGTCGTCATCATCCGCTGCCTCGAGCCGTTCACCTCGCTCGCTGGCCTGTCCGCCGCGATCGAGTCGACGACCGGGGTGCTGCGCAACATCCGCACCGTCCTCGACGCCCCGACCGTCGGGACCGCGGCCCCCACGGACTCAACCGACCGCGCCCCTGCCCAGATTCAGCCGCATCCCCAAGCCCAGCTCCATGCTCAGGATCTGCCCCGCACTCAAGGTCAGTCCCGTGCGCAGGGGTCGGCCGCCTCGGCGCCGGCAATCACCCTCACCGAGGTGGCCTTCCGTTACGATCCCGACTCCCCCGACGTCGTGGCCGGGCTCGACCTCGAGTTCGCACCGGGAACGACGACGGCGATCGTCGGCCCCTCGGGGTCGGGGAAGTCGACGATCCTCTCCCTCATCGCAGGCCTGCAGGAACCAAGTGCCGGACGCGTGCTCGTCGACGGCGTCGATCTCGCCGTCCTCGACGCGACCGCACGCCACACGCTGACCGGGGTCGTCTTCCAGCACCCGTACCTCTTCGACGGGTCGCTGCGGGCCAATGTGCTCGCCGGACATCCGGAAGCGACCGAGCAGCGCATCGACGACGTGGCGAGGCTTGCCCGCCTCGACGAGCTCCTCGCCCGGATCCCCGGCGGCTGGGACGCCGAAGTCGGCGAGGGCGGCACCGCACTGTCCGGCGGCGAGCGCCAACGTGTCTCGATCGCCCGGGCACTGCTCAAACCCGCGCCGATCCTCCTCGTCGACGAGGCCACGAGCGCGTTGGACACGGAGAATGAGACCGCGATCGTCACGGCACTGACCGATGATCCGACACCACGCACCCGCATCCTCGTCGCGCATCGACTGGGCAGCATCCGCACCGCGGATCGTGTGATCTTCCTCGCCGAGGGCCGGGTCATCGAAGACGGCACGATCGATGAGCTGCGGGCCGCCGACGGCCGCTTCGCGCACTTCTGGCGCGAGCAGGACGCCGCCTCCGGATGGAAGCTGCGCGCCCACCCGAGCGCATAAGACCACAGCAGACGTGGTGAGACGGACGTCACCTCGCATTCGGGATGAGACGGGCTACGGCATATGATGGTGGCATCAATCCACACATCCCGAAATCCTCCTGCATGCACAATTCCTCTCTGACCGAACCGACACCGGCCTCGGCGGGCTCCTCCCAGGGCTTCGCCCATGCCAAGGCGATCCTGTTCGGCGAACACGCGGTCGTCTACGGCTCTCCCGCCGTCGCTGTGCCGCTGCACGGGCTCGGCGTGCAGGCCGACATCCGACGGTCCCCGAACCAGGAGACCCGGATCGAGAGCCAGCTCTTCTCCGGCACCGCGCAGACCGCTCCGGAGCCGATGGGGCCCGTCGTCGCCGGTCTCACGGCCGCTCTCGACGCCGTCGGTGATCCCGCCGCCGAGGTGGAGCTGCTCATCCGTTCGGCGATCCCCCACAGCCGGGGATTGGGTTCGAGTGCAGCCGTGGCCACCTCCGTGGCCCGCGCGGTCGCGAACCTGCATTCGACGGTCTTCGACGAGAACACCCTCCACGAGATCGTGCAGGCGGCCGAGACCGTCGCCCACGGCCGGCCCAGCGGAATCGACGCCTGGGCGGTGGCCAAACCCGCCCCCATCCGCTTCCAGACCGGGTGCGCTCAGACCATCGACGTCGGTCAGCGCCTCGTCTTCGTGCTCGCGGACTCAGGCCATCACGGGTCCACCGCCGAGGCGGTCGGAGGGGTCCGTGCCCGCCGCGACGCCGATCCGACGGGAGTCGGGGCCACCATCGACCGTTTGGCCGCGATCACCGATGCCGCCGTCGACGACATCCGCTCCGGTGACCGTGAGACGATCGGCGAGCTGATGAACGAGGCCCACGGACTGCTCGGCGGCCTCGGTGTGTCGACTCCGACCCTGGATTCCCTCGTGGACGCCGCCACTGCGGCCGGAGCCCGGGGCGCCAAACTCACCGGCGGCGGCCTCGGCGGCTGCGTGCTGGCGTTGGCCGATGGGGACGACGAGGCCGAGGGACTCGCCGAGGCCCTGCGCGCGGCGGGGGCGCCCCGCACCTGGACGACGGAGGTCAGACCGACATGAGAACGACGACGGCGCGGGCCTACCCGAACATCGCCCTGGTCAAGTACTGGGGCAAGGCCGATGAGGAGCTCATCCTGCCTGCAGCGGGCAGTCTGTCGCTGACCCTCGACCACTTCGAGACCACGACCACCGTGGTGCCCGCCCCGGACGCCGCCTCCGATGTCCTCGAACTCGACGGCGCACTCGCCGACGCCGGTCAGACCTCCCGCATCTCCGTCTTCCTCGATCACGTCCGTGATCTGGCCGGGCGGGACGACCGTGTCCTCGTCCGGTCCCGCAACTCCGTGCCCACAGGGGCGGGTCTGGCCTCCTCGGCGTCTGGGTTCGCAGCCCTGGCCACAGCGGCCGCCGCGGCCTTCGACCTCGACCTCGGACCGATTGATCTCAGTCGTCTGGCCCGCCGCGGTTCGGGTTCGGCCTGCCGCTCGATTCCCGACGGCATCGCCGTCTGGCATTCCGGCGACGATTCGTCGTCCTTCGCCGAGACCGTGCCCGCCCCGGATATGCGGATGATCATCGTCACCGTCGACCGCGCCAGGAAGGCTGTGTCCTCCCGCGAGGCGATGCGCCTGACCGCCTCCACCTCCCCCTTCTACTCCGGCTGGGTGTCCTCGACCGAGGACTACCTGGAGCAGATGGTCGCGGCCTGTGCCGCCGGGGACTTCACACGCATCGGTGAGATCACCGAATCCCACGCCCTGCGCATGCACGGGCTCATCCAGTCCACCGTGCCGCCGATCCGGTTCCTCAACCCGACCAGCCACGCGATCTTCGACGCCGTGGCCGAAGCCCGAGAGAACGGGATCGAAGCCTATTCGACCGCCGATGCCGGCCCGAACGTCGCCGTCATCGTCCGCCCCCATGAGGCCGAGGCGCTGGCCGAGAAACTCTCCGGATTCGGCGACGTCCGCGTCGTCGGACCCGGACCCGGAGCCCACCTGCTCACCACCGCCGACGCAGTCCCGCCCGCCGACTCAGTACCAGCCGCCGATGCGGCGAACCCGGCTGCGGGTGAAGGCAGCCGGGCATGATCGAGACCCGGGCGCCCGGCAAACTGTTCATCGCCGGCGAATACGCCGTCGTCGAACCCGGACAGCCCGCCGTGCTCATCGCCGTCGACCGGTGCATCACCGTGCGACTGACCGAGAGCGAAGGCGCCGGCCGCATCCATTCGAGCGAATACGGTCAGGCCCCCGTCGTCTGGCGGCGCGAAGACGATGGTGAGCACATCATCGTCGATGAGCGACCCTTCGACTATGTGCTCTCGGCGATCTCCACCGTCGAGGAGCTGCGCTCCGGACGCGGTGCCAGCCCCCGCTACTTCGACCTCGAGATCTCCAGCGAACTCAATGACGCCGACGGTCGGAAGTTCGGCCTCGGCTCCTCGGCGGCGGTGACCGTGGCGACGATCGCCGCTCTCGATGAGTTCTATCGCCTCGGCCTCACCCTGACCGAACGCTTCAAACTCGCCGTCCTGGCGACCATCGCGATCTCCACGAAGGCCTCCGGCGGGGATCTCGCCGCCAGCACCTTCGGCGGCTGGATCCGCTACTCCTCCCCCGACCGTGCAGCCCTGCACGCTCACCGCGAGGCCCACGGCGTCGTCTCCGCGATGAGCTGCAGCGAATGGGCCGGCTCCTCGGCCAGGCGGATCACCCCACCGAATTCGCTCGACCTCCTCGTCGGCTGGACCGGATCTCCGGCGTCGACCGAACACCTCGTCAGACGCGTCCATACCCCGGCACCGCAGAAGCCTCGCCCACTGGTGTCCTTCGCCGCCGAGTCGCACACCCTCGTCGACGATCTCGTGGCGGCCTTCGACGCCGATGATGCCGAGTCCAGCCTGACCACGATCCGCTCCGTGCGCGCCCTGCTGCAGCGGCTGAGCGACTCCACGGGCAGCCTCATCGAGACCGAAGCCCTGTACGATCTGTGCGAGATCGCCGAAGCCCAGGGTGCCGCAGCGAAGCCTTCCGGTGCCGGCGGCGGCGACTGCGGAATCGCCCTCGCCCACTCCCACACTGAAGCAGACACCATCCGCAGCGGCTGGGAAGCCGCCGGCATCCGACCACTGGACCTCGACGTCCACCGAGAGGAAGGCGAGATCGATGAGTTCTGAGTCCTCCACAGCCAAGGCCTCACGGGCCTCCCGCAAGGACGACCACGTCCGCCTCGCCTCGGCGCAGCAGACCGAAGGCCACCGCCGGACCGACTTCGACGACCTCGAATTCGTCCACCATGCCCTGTCAGGAACGAGCCCCGACCGCGTCGACCTCACCGTCGAACTCGGCAGCTGGACGTGGCCGACGCCCTTCTATGTCAACGGCATGACCGGCGGCACGGAGACCACGGCGAAGATCAATCGGGATCTCGCCATCGCCGCCGCCGAGACCGGCCTGCCGATGGCCTGCGGGTCGATGAGCGTGGCCCTCGACGACGCCGAGGCGGCGAAGGGCTTCACCGTCATCCGTGAGGAGAACCCGGACGGCTTCGTCATGGGCAACCTCGGCGCCGGTCGCAGCGCCGATGATGCTCGCCGCGCCGTCGAGCTGCTGGGAGCCGATGCCCTGCAGCTGCACATCAATCCCGTGCAGGAGACCGCGATGCCCGAAGGCACCCGCGACTTCTCCACCTGGCTGACGGGTCTCGAGGAGATCGTCGCCGCCTGCCCCGTGCCCGTCGTCGTCAAAGAGGTCGGATTCGGCCTCAGCCGCCGCACCCTGACCCAGCTCACCGGCGTCGGCGTGCAGTTCGCCGATGTCTCCGGTGCCGGCGGCACCGATTTCCTCCGCATCGAAAACGACCGTGCAGGCGCCGATGACTTCTCCATGCTCACCGGTTTCGGTCAGTCGGCCCTGGCCTGCCTGCTCGACGCCCCACCCGAGTGGACCACCGCGACGACGATGGACGACGGCGTCTCGAACCGTGTGCTGCTGGCCTCCGGCGGAGTGCGCAACCCCTATGATGTCGTGAAAGCGCTGGCCTGCGGTGCTCGCGCCGTCGGCGTCGCCGGCACGTTCCTGCAGACCGTGCTCGACCACGGTCCGGACGGACTCGTCGACCTCGTGCGCACCTGGCAGACTCAGACCTCGGCTCTGTTCGCACTGCTCGGGGCCGAACGATCCACGGATCTTGACCGCACGGACCTGCTCACGCGGGGCCGCCTCGGCGAGTTCGCCCGTCTGCGCGGTATCGACGTCACCGCGCTCTCGCACCGCACCGATGTTCTTTCGAGGAGGAATCAGCTGTGAATCAGCAGACCACGATCACCGGGATCCCCACCACGTGGGTCGGTCCCCTGCGGGTCAGCGGCGAAGCGCTGGCTCCGGATGGCACCCACACCGAGGTGGCCGTGCCCCTGGCAACGTACGAGACCCCGCTGTGGCCCTCCGTCGGGCGCGGGGCGTCGATCTCGCGTGAGATCGACGGTGGGATCCGCACCGTCATCGTCGATGAGCGGATGACCCGGTCGGTGCTGTTCGTGGCCGAATCCGCGATCGGCGCCGAGGCGGCCGCGCAGGCCATCCGTCACCGCACTCCCGAACTCGAGGACGTTGTGTCGGCCGGGTCCAACCATTGTCGGCTCATCGAGATCCATCCGGAGATCGTCGGCAACCTCCTCTTCGTGCGCTTCGCCTTCCGCACCAACGACGCCTCCGGCCACAATATGGTCACCCAGGCATCGGACACGCTCATGGAGCGCATCCTCACGTGGGGGCTCGGGCTCGACTACGGCTCGGTGTCCGGCAACTACTGCTCGGACAAGAAGGCCACCGCAGTCAATGGGATCCTCGGGCGCGGGCGCAATGTCGTCGCCGAGATCGTCCTGCCCCACGAGGTCGTTCAGCGTCGCCTGCGCACGAGCGCGGAGAAGATGGTCGAACTCGTCGTGCGCAAGAACCTCGTCGGATCGACGATCGCCGGGGCGCTGCGCTCGGCGAACGCCCACTATGCGAATATGCTGCTCGCCTTCTACCTGGCCACCGGTCAGGATGCAGCGAACATCGTCGAAGGTTCGCAGGGCATCACCTACGCGGAGAACCGGCCCGAAGGACTGTACTTCTCGACGACCCTGCCGCACCTCATCGTCGGCACTGTGGGCAACGGCAAGGATCTGCCGCATGTCGACGAGGCCCTGGAGCGTCTCGGGTGCCGTGAGGAGCGTGAGCCGGGCGCGAATTCGCGTCGTCTGGCCGCGCTCATGGCCGCGACGGTGCTCTGCGGTGAGCTCTCCCTGCTCGCCGCCCAGACCAATCCGGGGGAGCTCATGGACACCCACCGTCAGATGGAACGCAGGGCCGAGGCAGAGCTCGGTTCCGAAGCTCAGTCAGAGGACGGTGAGGCCGCATGACACCGATCGGCATCGACGACATCGAACTGGCCACGAGCCATCACGTCGTCCGACTCGATGACTTCGCCGCGGCGAACGGCACCGATCCGGCGAAGTTCCGCCTCGGCCTCGGTCAGGACGAGTTCAGCTTCCCGGCCCCCGACGAGGATGTCGTCACCATGGCCGCTGCCGCCGCCGCACCGATCATCGAACGCAGCGGAGCCGAAGGCATCCGGACGATGCTGTTCGCCACCGAATCGGGCATCGACCAGTCGAAGGCCGCAGGCATGGCGGTGCACTCTCTGCTCGATCTGCCGTCGCAGATGCGGATCGTGGAGGTCAAGGAGGCCTGCTATTCGGCGACCGCTGCTCTGCAGGCCGCCGTCGGCATCGTCACGCGCTCTCCCGGTCAGCGGGTGCTCGTCATCGCCTCGGATGTCGCCCGCTATGAGCTCGACACCCCGGGTGAGCCCACTCAGGGCGCCGGTGCCGTGGCGATGCTGGTCTCTGCGGATCCGGAGCTGCTGGAGATCGAACCGGTCTCGGGCCTGAACTCGGCCGATGTCGATGACTTCTGGCGCCCGAACGATTCGTCGACCGCGATCGTCGATGGCGCCCTGTCGGTGACGGCGTACCTCGATGCCCTCACCGGGGCATGGACCGATCTGTCCGCGCAGGGCGGTCCGGCGATGGCCGAGATCGACCGCGTGCTCTACCACCAGCCGTTCACGAAGATGGCGAAGAAGGCGCAGGTCCACCTCGCCGGGCTCACCGGTGAGGATCTCGATACGGACATCGTCGCCGGACCGGTACCCTCCGGCTCTGCCGAGACCGGGCCCGCCGGGGTTGTGAGCTCCGCCTCGGATTCGGGCTCCACCGGACCTCGCGATACCGGACTGGCCACGAGCACCCTGTACAACCGCCGTCTCGGCAACTCGTACACAGCCTCGCTCTATGCGGGACTGTGTTCTCTGCTCGACCACGATGAGGACCTCGCGGGCAGGCGCATCGGGCTGTTCAGCTACGGATCGGGAAGCGTCGGCGAATTCTTCACCGCCCGCGTCGTGCCCGGCTACGAGCAGCATTCGAGCCGACAGGCCGTGACCGCCGCTCTCGATGCTCGGGTGCCGCTGTCCATGGACGCCTATCGTGCGCTGCACGCCACCGAGCTGCCCAGCGCCGAGGACGTCTCGACTCCGAAGGTGACCGCGGGCCCGTTCCGCTTCGCCGGGGTCAAGGGCCGCGCCCGCATCTACGAACGCAGCTGAGGCGCCCGCCTCACTTTTTCCGCCGATCAAGCGTCAGCGCGAATGTCGAGCCGTCCACCGGTCGATATTCGCGCTTCGCCTTGAACGAGCACTCTTCAACTCACACTGGACTGCCGGCGCGACCACTACCTGCACGGATACGAAGAAGCCCCTCACCTCGACCCTGTCGGATCCCGGTGAGGGGCTTCTCGTTCGCTGTGCGCGAGGGGGGACTTGAACCCCCACGACCTTGCGGCCACTGGCACCTGAAGCCAGCGCGTCTACCAATTCCGCCACTCGCGCGAACAAGGTAAAACTCTAGCATCGCACCAGCCGAAACATAAAACTCGACGACGCGAAACAGGCCAAACGTGTTCACCTTCACATTCTCCCCGTTCACGACCACGGGGATTCATCCCTCGCCGAGGGACGATTCGCCCCTCGTCGAAGCCTCACGCACACCGCAACGAGGATGCCTTCTCCGCCCAGGCCAAGGCCCAGCACCCTCCCGGACTCCTGCCGAGACTCGCTCCCCCGCCCGGCCCCCTCGACCTTCACTCTTCCCTGGACGCGCGCAGAGAATCCAGGCACAGCTTCGCCCCGCGCAGATGCGTGACGTGAGTTGAGAGCCTCACCGCGTTAGGATTGGGTGTTGATGTGCCTAAAGTGCACTCGATCAGGACCACCTGGTCAGAGCACTCAAATACGCTTGGCGAAGAGTTCGTCCGGCAACGGCAACACCTGATGAGGAGGTGCCATGGGGTTACTCGATCGCTTCGAGAAGGGGCTGGAGAACGTCGTCAACGGCGCCTTCGCCAAGGCTTTCCGATCCCAGGTCGAACCCGTCGAACTCGCCGGAGCCCTGCGCCGTGAGGCCGACAACAAGGCCGCCGTGGTCTCACGCGGTCGCACCCTGACGGCCAACCACTACGTCATCGAGCTCTCCCAGACCGACCACGACCGGCTCTCCGGTCTCGAGTCAGAGCTGCGCTCCGATCTGCGCCAGGTCATCGGTGACCACGCCGTCGAACAGGCTTACAGCTTCGTCGGTCCCGTCTCCGTCGAATTCGCTCTCGCCGATGACCTCGACACGGGAATGTACCGCGTCGTGTCCTCGACCCAACGCCCCGACGGATCCCCCGCCGCTCAGCCGGCCAACCGCGGCGGCTACGACCCGATCTCCCGCGCGAATCCGATCGTCGGCGAGTCCCCGAACTCCGGTTCCCGGCCCGTGACCCCGCGCAGCACCCCCGAACCTGCCCGCTCGGCCCCGGCTGCCGCCCCGCGCCAGAACCCTGCCGCCCGCCCCGCGCCGGCACCTGCTCCCGCTCGCACCATCGAAGCCAGTGTGACCATCGACGGTCGCACGCAGATGCTGCGCCAGGGCACGAACACCTTCGGCCGTTCCTCGTCGAGCTCGGACCTCGTCATCGACGATCCCGGCGTCTCACGCCGTCACTTCGAGATCGTCGTCGAGGGCGACCGCGCCGTGGCCAATGACCTCGGTTCGACGAACGGCACACTGCTGCACGGACGCAAACTGACATCGGCGACCCTGTCCGACGGCGATGTCCTCCTCGCCGGAGAGGCCGAGGTCCATTACAACGAGCGGGACGCCCAGTGAGCGAATTCACCGTCACCGTCTTCCGGTTGGCATTCTTCATCATCCTCTGGCTCTTCGTCTTAGGAGTCGCCGGAGTCCTCCGCCGTGACATCTTCGGACCCCGCCGCGCCCGCGCCGGAAAGAAATCTCGCCGAGGCGGCTCCAAATCCTCCTCGCCGCCACCGGCCCGTCCGACTCCCGCACCACGCCCGGCTGCCGCGCCGGTCGCCCATGCTCATCCGGGCACCATCCGCGTCACCGACGGCCCCCTGGCCGGGCAGACTCTGATGCTCTCGGGGGCACCTGTGACCTTCGGCCGAGCTCCCGACAACACGATCATCATCAATGACGACTTCGCCTCCAGCCATCACGCCCGGATCTCCGCGAAGAACGGCGCCTGGATGCTCGAAGACCTCGGATCGACGAACGGCACCATCGTCGACGGCTCACGCATGACCGGACCCATTCAGCTGGCCATCGGCACCCGGATCACCATCGGACATACGACCCTGGAGACCCAATCGTGACGACCGACGGTACCATCACACTCCGTTCGGCAGCCCGGTCTCACACCGGGCTGGTGCGTAAGAACAACCAGGACTCCGGCTATGCGGGTCCCAATTTCCTGCTCATCGCCGATGGAATGGGCGGTCACGCCGGTGGAGATGTCGCCTCGGCGATCACTGTGTCTCGCCTAGCCGAACTCGACCACGAGCCCGGAGGCGAGGACGCCCTCGAAATCCTGCGCACCTCGATCCTCGACGCGAATGACCGCATCTGCCGCGGTGTCGGCGAACAGCCCGAACTCGCCGGAATGGGCACCACCGTCACCGCCGTCCTGCGCGCCCCGGGCAACCGTCTCGCTCTCGCCCATATCGGCGATTCCCGCGGCTACGTGCTCCGCGACGACAAGCTCCAGCCGATCACCCACGACCACACATTCGTGCAGATGCTCGTCGACGAGGGCCGGATCACCGCCGAGGAGGCCGAGACCCACCCGCAGCGCTCGGTTGTCATGAAGGTCCTCGGCGACGTCGGGGCCTCCCCTGACCTCGACCTGTCCCTGCGCGAGGCCCAGGTCGGCGACCGGTGGATGCTGTGCTCGGACGGTCTGACCGGCTTCGCCGACATCGACGACATCACCCGAGTGCTCAAAGAGGTGGCCGACCCCGATGAGGCCTGTCGCCAGCTCATCGACCTGGCTCTGGCCGGCGGCGGAGCCGACAACGTCACCGTCGTCGTCGGCGACGTGCTCGAAGGCGACGTCGAGACCACCGAGGGTGTGCCCGTCGGATCCGTCCACCTCAACCCCCGCTACGCGGCCATCGGTGCGAACCCCGACACCGAAGCGTCCGTGGACACCGAAGCACATGAGACCTTCGCCGATGGGGACGTCTCCACCGACACCGCACCGATCCACACTGTGGACGGGGAGGACGTCGAAGCGCGGGACGGCACCACTCAGCAGCTGCGGACCGATGCCGCCGCGGACGAGGAGGCCGACCTCGATGACGAGGTCGAGAAAAGGTCCTATCTCGGGTGGATCATCACCGCCATCGTGATCGTTGCGCTGGCGATCGGCGGATTCTTCGCCTACAACTACGTCAGCCACCAGTACTATGTCGCCAACGACGACGGCAAGGTCTCCCTCTACCGCGGCCTCGACACGACGCTCGGGCCCATCGAACTCAGCCGCCTCGTCGACACCACCGACATCGAGGTCGGCAGCCTCAACAGCTACTCCCAGGACCGTCTCCGCGGATCGATTCCCGCCGGTTCACGCGATGAGGCCGATCGCATCATCGACAATCTGCGCAAGGAATCCGACCGCTCCTCCGGCATGTCCGGCGACGTCGAGGACTCGACGAGCCCGACCGACCCGGCCCCCTCACCTCCGGATTCGAAGTCCGCGAACCCCAGTGACGCCATCACCCGGGAGTCGCAGTGATGAACCAGGCTCCCTCGCAGACCGCGCGCCCCAGACCCTATCGTCTGGCCGAGCTCGGTCTGCTCATCCTGGCCATCGCCGTCGCCACCGCCGCCTACGCGCTCGTGGGACTCGGTGTCGAAGGCACGATCCCGGTCAACGTCTACGGCTACGCCGCATGGCTGGCCGCACTCGGACTCGCCATCCACATCGTCGTCTGGATCAAGGCCAAATACGCCGACCCCGTTCTCGTACCCATCGCGGTCCTGCTCAACGGACTCGGTCTGGCCATGATCTACCGCGTCGACCTCGGCCGCGACGAGTACGTCGGTTCGGGCATGACCCAGCTCATCTGGATGACGCTCGGGGTGGGACTGGCCATCGCCGTGATCTTCGTCGTCCGCGACCACCGCTGGCTGCGCCGCTACACCTACGTGTCCGGCTTCGCCGCCCTCCTCTTCCTGCTGCTGCCTCTCATCCCCGGCCTCGGAAAGACGATCAACGGTGCGCGCATCTGGATCGGCGTCGGATCGATGTCCTTCCAGCCGGGCGAGATCGCGAAGATCCTGCTCGCGATCTTCTTCGCCGGCTACCTCGTCACCTACAAGGATCAGCTCGTCGCCGCTGGACCGAAGATCCTCGGCATCCGCTTTCCCCGGCTGCGTGACTTCGGACCCATCGTCGTCGCCTGGGTCGCCAGCGTCGGCATCCTCGTCTTCGAGAAGGACCTCGGCACCTCGCTGCTCTTCTTCGGCCTCTTCGTCGCCATGCTCTACGTGGCCACGTCCAAGGTCTCGTGGATCATCCTCGGCCTCGGCTTCTTCGCCGCCGGCGCGGTCGCGGCGACGTTCCTCTTCTCCCATGTGGGCCAGCGTGTGTCCGGTTGGCTCAATGCGCTGACCGCTGAGGAGTACAACAAGACTCCCGGTGGTTCCTACCAGCTCGTGCAGGGTCTGTTCGGCATGTCCAACGGCGGACTCATCGGCACCGGCTTCGGTGAGGGACGACCGAATATGGTTCCCTACGCCGAATCAGACTTCATCTATGCCAGCTTCGGTGAGGAGATCGGCCTCGCCGGACTCTTCGTCATCCTGCTGTGCTACCTCTTCATCTTCCAGCGCGGCATCCGCACCGCCCAGCAGCTGCGCGACGGCTTCGGCACTCTGCTGGCCACGGGCCTGTCGTTCACAATCGCCCTGCAGGTCTTCGTCGTCGTCGGCGGTGTCACCCGCCTCATCCCGCTCACCGGTCTGACCACGCCGTTCCTCGCTCAGGGCGGATCCTCGCTGATCGCGAACTGGATGATCATCGCCCTCCTGCTGCGGATCTCGGACAACGCCCGCCGTCCCGTCGAGGAGTTCCACACCGGCGTCCTCACGATCACCGAGGATCCGGCGCCCGAGAAGAAGCCCGCGTCCGCCGCGGTCGGATCCGGGGCCACGGTCGGATCGGCCGCCTCGGCGAGCCATGTCGACGAGGACGCCCCCACGACCAACCTCAGCCGCGCCGACAGCGAGGCGCCGACGACGAACCTCGCACCCGCGGACGATGACCGGGCATCGGACGACGCAGCCGCGGACGGCCGCCCCACCGCGACCGGACCTGACTCTGCCGACCCGAACCACACCGACCAACGATCCACCGGAGGTGAACGATGAAGAAGCCACTGACGCATATCGCCGTCGTCGGATTCGTCATGTTCGCGCTCCTGTTCGGATCGACGAGCTGGGTCCAGTACATGACCGCGGATTCGCTGAATAACAACCCGCTGAACAACCGTCGGATCCTCGATCAGCTGGCCCGTGATCGCGGTCCGATCCTCGTCGACGGCACCCCGATCGCCTATTCGGAACCCGTCGACGATAAGTACAAGTACCAGCGCAAGTACGGCTCGGACAACCTCGATCCGCGCGCCTATGCCTCCCTGACCGGGTACTACTCGGTCGTCTCCGGCGCCTCGGGCATGGAACGCGCCGCCGGCGACTACCTCTCCGGCGATTCCGACGCCTTGTTCTACGACAAGGTCGGCAGCTTCTTCACCGGTGAGCAGCCCCGCGGCGCCGCGGTGGAGATGACGATCGACCCGAAGGCGCAGCAGGCGGCCTGGGACGGACTGGGCAATCAGAACGGTGCAGCCGTGGCTCTCGACCCGAAGACCGGAAAGATCCTGGCCATGGCCTCGACCCCGGGCTGGAACCCGAACGCCCTGGCCAGCCACGACACCACCGAAGCCAGCCAGGCCTTCAAGAACCTCGAAGCCGCCGACGGCAAACCGGCCTACAACCGCGCGATCGGCGGCAACCTCTACCCGCCCGGATCGACGTTCAAGGTCCTCGTCGCAGCGGCCGCCCTGGAGTCCGGGGACTACGAACCGGATTCGACGCTCAACGGACCCGCGAGCCTCGATCTGCCGCAGACGACGTCGACGATCGGCAACTCGCATCCCGGTGCCTGCCGCAATGGGGGCAAGCCGACGCTGGCGGATTCCCTCGCCGAATCCTGCAACACCTCATTCGCCTCCCTGGGCATGGACCTCGGGGAAGACGCGGTTGCGAAGCAGGCGGAGAAGTTCGGCTTCGGTGACGACCTCGAGATCCCACTCAATGTCACCCCGTCCTCGTTCCCCTCCGACCTCAACCCGCCGCAGCTGGCTCAGTCCTCGCTCGGCCAGTACGAGGTCCGCTCGACTCCGCTGCAGATGGCGATGATGACCGCGGGAATCGCCAACGGCGGAAAGATGATGAAACCCCAGCTCGTCGACAGGGTGCTCAATGCGAACACCCTCGAACCGATCACCGAGACCCGCCCGAAGCAGCTCTCGCGGCCCGTCTCCGGGGATACGGCGGACAAGCTCACCGACATGATGACGGGTGTGGTCGAGAACGGCACCGCCTCGGTGGCGAAGATGGGCGACACGAAGGTCGCGGCGAAGACCGGCACCGCCCAGCACGCCACGGGTGCGGCGCCCCATGCATGGTTCATCTCCTTCGCCCCGGCCGACGACCCGCAGGTCGCGGTCGCGGTCGTGGTCGAGAACGGCGGCAACGCAGGCAATGAAGCTTATGGCGCGACGGTCGCAGGACCGATCGCGAAGAACATGATGGAAGCGGTGGTCGAGAAATGAGACCCGTCGAAGGCACCCTGTTGGGCAACCGGTACAAGCTCACCTCCCGCATCGCCGTCGGCGGCATGGGCGAGGTCTGGAAGGGTGTGGACTCCGTGCTCGGCCGTGAGGTCGCGGCGAAGATCCTCAAGGACGAGTTCCTCTCCGAATCCACATTCCTCGCCCGGTTCCGTGCCGAGGCGCAGAATATGGGCCGCGTCTCCGACCCGGGAATCGCCGGCGTCTACGACTACGGTGATGAACAGGGTTCGCCCTACCTCGTGATGGAATACGTTCCCGGCGAGGCCCTGTCTGCGATCATCGAACGCAGCGCTCCCCTGTCTGAGACCGATACGCTCTCGATCGTCACCCAGGCCGCTGCCGCACTCGGTGCCGCGCACAAGGTGGGTGTCATCCACCGTGACATCAAGCCCGGCAATATCCTCATGACCCCCGACTTCCGGGTCAAGATCACCGACTTCGGCATCGCCCGCGTCACCGACCAGGCTCCGCTGACGAAGACCGGGCAGGTCATGGGCACCGCCCAGTACCTCGCCCCCGAACAGGCAACCGGCAAGGGCTCGGGACCCGGTTCCGACCTCTACGCCCTGGGCATCATCGCCTATGAGGCCCTGGCTGGTCAGCGTCCCTTCACCGGCGACTCGCAGGTGGCCATCGCCATCGCCCAGGTCAACCAGCAGCATCCGCCGCTGCCGGACACGGTGTCCGAGCCGCTGCGCCGCTTCGTCGACTGCCTATTGGAGAAGAAGCCCGAACGCCGACCCTCCGAGGCCTTCAAGGTCGCCAAGGCCGCCGAGGCGCTCTCAGCCGGGGACATCGCCGGAGCCGAGGAGCTCGTGCCGCAGATGCGCCACGGTGCCGCCGCGTCCGAAGCGCTGACCCAGGTCTTCAACAACCCGGAGCCGGTGGCCACGACGAAGGCCATCCCCGTCACCTCCTCGAATGACGCCACCCAGGTCTACCCCAATGGTGCCGGCGCCGGACTCGTCGGCGCAGGTGCGGCGGATGCCGCGGCGAACACGGATCAGTTCGACCCCGACGATCCGCAGAATCAGGACCCGGAGAAGGACAAGCAGTCGAACAAGGGCCGTGTCCTCATCTGGATCCTCGCGATCGTCGCGCTCCTGGCCGTCGGTTCCCTGCTGTGGTTCTTCCTCGGCGGCGGCAATGCCGAACCCGAACCGGAGCCGTCCACATCGGCACCCACCTCGGAGGCGGCAAAGACGATCGAGATCGACAAGAACGATTACATCGGACTCAGCGAATCCTCGGCGACGCAGAACCTCGAGAACAAGGGACTGGAAGTCGAGACCACCGATATCAACTCGGATCGTGCCGCCGGAACCGTCGCCGACGTCGGCGAGGGCGACAACGGATACACCTTCGAAGAAGGCGACACTGTGACCCTCTACGTCTCCGCCGGACCCGCCGACGAGCCGGAAGAGCCGGCCTCGGACTCCGGGTCCGACCCGGGGCTGGGCAACGATTCCGAGACGAACTCGGACTCCGGTTCCTCGAGTTCATCGAATTCCTCGAGCAGCAGCGACTCGAATGCCGACGAGAACGGAACAGGCTCTGACCAGGACTCCTCGTCCGGCTCGGATCAGTCCGGGGGCGACAACGGCGACGACAATCAGTCCGGTTCGCCGAACGGCGGGGAGAACGGCGAACAGGATGCCGACCAGAACGGTGGTCAGGACGGCCAAGACGGTCAGGACGGCGGTCAGGACGGCTCCGGTTCATCGACCAGTACAGGTTCGGACGAAGGCGAGACCGGGGACAGTGGCAACTGAGTTCGTCCGACGACGGGAACAGCGAGAACAACGGCAATGACCAGACATTGAATGACATCGAGCAGCGATCAAGAGAAACGAAGAGTTTGAGATACTGAGAACTCGACTCGGTTCGGGTGAGAATGAAGCCTGAACACCGGGTGAGACAAGCGGAGGACATACATGAGTGAACCCAAGGTGCTGTCGGGGCGTTACGAAGTTCGTGCGCTCCTCGGCCGTGGGGGCATGGCAGAAGTGCATGAGGGCGTCGACAACCGCCTCGGACGTCGCGTGGCCATCAAGCTTCTGCGCTCCGATCTCGCCCGCGATCCTTCGTTCCATACTCGGCTCAAGCGTGAGGCCCAGTCCGCAGCCGGCCTCAACCATCCCGGAATCGTCTCCGTCTACGATTCGGGCGAAGAGGAGTTCGTCGAATCCGGCGGTTCGTCGGTGTCCGTGCCCTTCATCGTCATGGAATACGTCGAGGGTCAGACCCTGCGCGAAGTGCTCAATGAGCACGGCACTCTCACCGTCGACGAGGCGCTCAACGTCATCGCCGGAGTCCTCGCTCCGCTCGAGTACTCCCACCGCAACGGCATCGTCCACCGCGACATCAAACCCGCGAACGTCATGCTCACCCCCGAGGGCGATATCAAGGTCATGGACTTCGGCATCGCTCGAGCGCTGAAGGACAATTCGGGGCTGACGCAGACCCAGTCGGTGGTCGGCACCGCCCAGTATCTGTCCCCCGAACAGGCCCGCGGCGAGGTCGTCGACGCCCGCTCCGACCTGTATTCGACCGCCTGCCTGCTCTACGAGCTGCTCGCCGGTCGACCCCCGTTCGTAGGCGACTCCCAGCTGGCCGTGGCCTACCAGCACGTCGGGGAGACCCCGCAGCCGCCGAGCTTCTACAATTCGAACATCCCGCCGGCCGTCGATCGCCTCGTCCTGCATGCGCTGCTCAAGGACCGCGACTCCCGCTACCAGGATGCCTACACGTTCCGTGAGGACGTGCTCGCCGCCCGCGACGGCCGTCCCATGAGCTTCGAGGACGACGTCGAGGCCACGCAGGCGTATCCGATGATGGCCCCGCCCATGACCGCTCCGATGGCTCATGCCGCCGACGCCGAGGCGACTCCCGAGACCGGGCCGATGTCGACGATCATGACCAACCAGGAGGAGAGACCGCCGCAGAAGCGATCCCGCGCCTGGATCTGGATCGGCAGCATCTTCGTCCTCCTCGCCTTGGCCGCCGTGGCTCTGTGGGTGTATGAGATCAACAAGCCCGAACCGATCGCCCAGGTCGAGGTCACGAATGTGGCGGGCATGGACGCCGACGAAGCCGAGGCCGCACTCATCCAACAGGGGCTGAGGGTCGACACGGACGAGAAATACAGCGCCGAGGTCGACGAAGGCAAGGCGATCGAGACCGATCCTCCCGGCGGTCAGAGGATCGACAAGGACAGCATCGTCAAACTCATCGTCTCCTCCGGCCCCGAATCCGTGAAGGTTCCCGACGTCTCCGGCAAGACCGAGGAGGATGCACGGAAGATCATCAACGATGCGAAGCTGCAGGCCGGCACCCACATCTCGCAGAACTCTCCGGATGTGGAGAAGGGCGTGGTCATCGAGACCAAGCCCGGTGACGGTCAGGAAGTCGATGTCGATTCGAATGTCGATCTCGTCGTTTCCTCGGGCATGGTCGAGGTCCCGGATGTCACCGGTCAGTCCGCCGAGGAGGCCTGCAAGACCCTCGAGGGCGATGAGTACCAGCTGAAGTGCAAGACCGAAGAGGTCGAGACCGACGAGCACGACGAGAAGAAGGTCTTCGAACAGTCAGCGACCGGCGGCAGCGAGGTCAAGCAGGGCACGGAGATCACAGTGAAGGTGGCCAAGAAGCCGCCGGAGCCTTCCCCGTCGGTGCCCTCGATCCCCGGTGGCATCCCGACCGCTCCCGGCGACGATGACGACGGGGACGAAGACGACAAGGACAAGGACAAGGACAAGGATTCGATGGGCGGAGGGCTCTTCGACGATTGGTCCGAAGGCATCATCGGCAACTGATCTGCACAGCGGACGGACAGAGGCCGGGTCAGTCATCGACTGGCCCGGCCTCTGTGCGTCTCCTCCGAGACTCAGTCCAAGGTGAGGAACAGGTCGGTGCGCATATCCGCGGGATCCGCCTCGGGGGTGGGGTCGGTGACATAGAGCTCGATGAACGGCAGCCCCGGACGGTGCCCGGCCGCCACCGCATCTTTGAGCAGCTGCGCCCAGGATTCCCCGAGTCCGTCATACCCGCCGAGGTGGCTGCGCACGGCCATGGATCCGCCGGGCAGCTCCGCGGGGATGACGATGTGTCCGCCCGCGATCGGGGCGGCGTTCGTCAGCCCCGCCGAGGTGGGGATCCCCACCTGCAGATCCACCGTTTCGCTCGGCTGCCGGGTGTAGAGGGCGAACGCCGGGCCCGCGGGTTCGAGTCCGGCATCGGAGAGGACGGGGAAGAGTCCGGAGAACGTTTCGTCGAACAGGGCGGGCAGTTCGGCCATGTGCATTTCGCGGGCCTCGACGACCGCTGCCGGTATGGCTGGGACTTCGATCACGGTGAGTTCGGTGAACGGTTCTTCGCGCAGATAGGTCGGTTCTGACATCGTCGCTGTCTCCTGTTCGTCAGTCGTGCGCGACTCTGTGTACGTGCACGGACCCCAGCGCATATTCGAATCGTCTGCGCACAGGGATCACTGTGCTCACGATCATAACGATCGGCCACCTCGGCGAGAACCCTGAGAACAGGGATCGGCGGGAATTCTCAGGCGATCGCGGTCGCCAGCGGGGACATGCCGGCCGCTGCTTCGGCAGCACCGGTCAGCCCGCACACCTCGAGCCAGTTGCCGAGCATGAGGTAACCGCATTCGGTGAGCACGGATTCGGGGTGGAACTGGACGCCGAACAGCGGCTTCTCACGATGTTCGATGGCCATGACGATACCGTCCTCGGTGCGGGCGGTGACGGTGAACTTCTCGAGGTCGAGGGTCTCGTCGACGATCGCCAGGGAATGGTAGCGAGTGACGGTCAGCGGACTCGGGCAGCCGAAGAAGATGCCTTCGCCGTCGTGGGTGATGACCGAGGTCTTGCCATGCATGAGCACGGGAGAATGGGTCACCTCGGCGCCGAACACCTCACCGAGGGCCTGATGGCCCAAGCACACGCCGAACACGGGCATACCAGTTGCCTCCGCCCAGGACAGCAGGGTCGGGCAGACACCGGATTCGGCGGGCACACCGGGGCCCGGGGACAGGAGGACGCCGTCATAGGCGCCGACCTTGTCGGGGACCGCCTCGGCGGGGATGTCGTCGTTGCGGACGACGTCGACGTCCGCGCCGAGCTCACGCAGATAGGCCACGAGCGTGTAGACGAAGCTGTCGTAGTTGTCGATGACGAGGATCTTGGTCATTGTCCACCACCATCTGTGACGGTTGCGTTGTTGAAGGGCATGTAGGGGGCGATCACGGGGAAGACGTACTGCATGAGCAGGAGGACGACCGCCGCGATGAGGATGAGGGCGAAGATGAGCTTGACGAACCAGTTGCCGGGAAGCAGTCGCCAGATGAATGCGTACATGTCAGGCACCACCGTCCTTGCTGACCTTGTCGTAAGCCTTCGAGTCCTTGATATTGTCCGGGGCGCCGTCGCTCGCGGGCGTCCAGTCGGTGAGTTCGGCGTAGGCGACGTAGCGTTCCCGGGCCGAGAACATCGGGTTGCATGCCGTCATCGTCAGGATCCGATCCTTGCCCTTGAAGTCAGGTTCGTCCGGCACCGGTGAGAGCACTTCGACGGCATCGGGGAGGATGATGTCGAAGTTGCGGAAGGTGTAGGTGTAGAAGCCGTCCTTCGTCTGGACGATGATCTCATCGCCCGGGCGCAGGTTCGCGATCTGGTTGAGCGGCTTGCCGTAGGTCACGCGGTGACCGGCGATGGAGAAGTTCCCGACCTCGCCCGGCATCGCCGAGTTCGGGTAGCGGCCGACGCCCATCCGGTTGAGCACGGGTTCGAGGTCGACACCCTCGGCGACGGTGCGGTAGTAGTCGTCGCCGAAGCGCGGGATGTAGAAGATCCCGAAGGCACTGTTCTTGTCCACCGGGTCGGCGACGACGGGTTCGTCCGGATCGTCGGGCAGTTCGTTCGGGTCCTGGTTGGCCCAGTCCTGGGTGAGTTCGTCGGCGAGCACTTCGTTGTCGCGATTGGCCTGGATGTCCGTCCACCACAGCTGCCAGACGACGAAGAGGATGAGGATGAGACCGGCTGTGATGCACAGTTCGCCGAAGGTCCGCACGGTGCCGCGGATCGGACCGAGCGGTTCCCGCTGCGCGGGCTGGCGACGTCGCTGACCTCCAGTGCGACCCTGAGATCCGTCCTCGCCGAGGTGGTTGTGCGGGGGCGCCTGATAGACGGGTGGGGCATCGGAGTAGACGGCCGTCGGCTCACCCTGGGCCGCGGCGGCTTCGGCTTCCCTGCGCCGCAGCTCGCGGCGGCTCGGCAGAGCCTGTTCATCTGCGGCATCGAAGCCGTCTGCGGACTGGCCGCCGGAGTGCCCGACATGCTGATCAGCGGAATGGGAGGGGGGCATCCGTCTCTGAGCAGGACGGATAGTGGGTCGCGAGGGCGGATTCACGCCCGGCTCGTTACCCGAGGAGGAACTATTCACCACTTCTGCTCCGTGACTGTCACTGCATTGTCGGGGCCGTCCGTGAGACAGGCGGGACACCCCTATGCACTTTATCCTATGAGAATCATCGTTCGTGGCGCGCTCGGAACGCTTTCAGGGTAGTCGGAGTTTTTCACTGTGACCCCCGCCGCGAGTAGACTGGTCTGCGATCGTCCCCAACCATTCATTCGGCGACCCCACCGGCGGTCGGCCGACAAAGGAGTACTTGTGGCCAAGTCCAAAGGACGCCCCCAGCGCACTTCTCGCACTTCGTCGGCGGCCAAGGCGAAGCAGGCCGATTCCGCCGCAGAGGTCGAGACGACCGAGGTCGAGGAACTCGAGACCGAATCGCTTCACACCGATGTCGCCGATGCTGATGTCGCTGATGTTGCAGACACCGATTCGGACGCCTCCGACGCTGCTGCCGACGATATGACGGACGAAGCCGCGGACGAGGAGTCGGACGAGAAGGCCTCAGACAAGACTTCTGCTAAGACCTCCGAGACTGCAGCCGCCGGGAAGAAGGCCACGACGTCGAAGGACAAGAAGTCAGAGTCGGCCGAGGACGAGAAGTCAGTCAAGGACGGGAAGTCGTCCAAGGATGCGAAGTCGTCGAAGACGTCGGCTTCCAAGGCCGCCGGCTCGAAGGGGTCGACGGCCAAGCGCACGTCGCGTTCGGGCAATCCGGCCAAACGCCCCCAGGGGCGTAAGACCGCGAGCTACACGTCGACCTCGGGTCAGCAGACGGTCAAGCCGAACCCGAGCTGGTTCCTGCCGGTCCTCATCGGCCTGCTGCTCGTCGGCCTGATCTGGCTCGTCACCTTCTACATCACCCAGGGCGCTTTTCCCGTCGAAGCGTGGGGCAACTGGAACATCCTCATCGGCTTCGCCTTCTTCGTGGCGGGTCTGATCATGTCCACACGCTGGCGATAGCACACTCACCTCTATTGTCTGGTCATTCCGCGGCGCTTGTGGCGTCTGAAACGCCGCGGAATGACCAGACAATCGGCATTCACCGGGCTTTCTTCGCCCCCAAGTTTCACCAATCCACAAGCCGCAAGTTATACCCAAGCCGGGTGCGTCGCTTGTGGATAACTTATTTTGTGCCTCTGACCAGCCTAAACACACGTGTGTAAGTTATCCACGTTGTGGATAGAGCTTGTGGACAAAGAATTCTCCACCGCAGAATTCACACAGATCGGCCTTTGTCTGGTAAACGCCTGACAGGCACGAGACCCCTGTCCGTGACAGCCGATGACCGCGGCGTTCATGGCTGGGTTCAGAGGTTGGATTCCGGGGTCGGGCTCAGGGCCAGCTTCAGAGATTGGGCCCAGGAGTCGGGCACTGGAACTGGCTTCAGTAGTTGGATTCAGGGGCTGGATTCCGGGGTCGACCTCCGGGGCTGGGCTCAGGGGCTCGGCAGAGATCAACAGCCTGGCAGGAGCTCAGAGCCCGGCCCCGAGTCCGGCCATCTTCCAGGCTCCGCCGGCCAGCATGAGCACCACCAGGCCGATCGCCGTCGCAGCGAACACCAGTGTCCGCGACCGCTGAGGTCCCAGCAGCCCCGCGCAGCCGAGCACGAACCCGGTGATCAGACCGCCGAGGTGGGACTCCCAGGACACCCCCGCGACGAGGAACCCGTAACCGAAGTTGAGCGCAACGAACACCAGCACTCCGGCGATGTTCCGGTCGAGGCGACGGGTGGGAGCCAAGAGAACGCCGACGATCGCGAACACCGCACCCGAGGCTCCGATGTGGTTCGTCACCCAATCTGTGCTGAAGGGGCCGGCCAACAGGAGCACCATCGCCGAACCGCCGGCGGTGCCGACGATGTAGACGGCGAGGAACTTCGCATGCCCCAGAGCCCGTTCGACGAAGGACCCGAAGAAGAACAGTCCGATCATGTTCGCCAGCAGGTGAAACGGGGAGGGCTCCTCGTGGACGAGGGCGACCGTGAGCACCCGCCACGGCTGTTCGAGAGTGAGTGCCGGAACGAAGCTCAACCGTCGCAGCAGGTCGAGACCGGGAATCAGCTCCGCCAGGAACGCCACCACGGTGACGATGAGGAGCGTGCGGGTGACCAGCGGCGGGGATGCAGAGAGGGCCCGGCCGGTTTCCCGTGCCGAGCCCTCCTCAGGTGTGTCCATCACACCATGGTACTCAGTAGTCCCTCAGGGACGGTGACTCACTTCGCGGTGATGTCGACCTTCTCGATGACGACCGGCTCGACCGGTTTGTCCATCGCAGCGGTGCGCACACCTTCGATCTCGTCGACGACCCGCTGTGAGGCTTCGTCGGCGACCTCACCGAAGATGGTGTGCTTGCCGTTGAGCCACGGGGTCTCGGCGGTGGAGATGAAGAACTGCGAGCCGTTGGTGCCGCGTCCCATCTGCTTGCCGGCGTTGGCCATGGCCAGCAGGTATTTGCGGTCGAACTGCAGCTCGGGATGGATCTCATCGTCGAAGGTGTAGCCGGGCCCGCCGGTGCCGGTGCCCAGCGGGCAGCCGCCCTGGATCATGAAGTTCGAGATGACGCGGTGGAAGCCGAGGCCGTCGTAGAAAGGACGCTTGGTCGGCTCACCGGTCGAGGGATCGGTGAACTCCTGCTCCCCCTGAGCCAGCTCGACGAAGTTGGCCACGGTCTTCGGAGCATGGTTGCCGAAGAGGTTGATGGTGATGTCACCGTGGTTGGTGTGCAGGACTGCGGTATGCGTTGAGGGTGTAGTCATGACTTCATTCTTCCACGCCGAGGCGGCGAATGCAGTCTCGCACCAGGTCCATTGCCCAACCTGTCAGGCGATCCGCAGACAATTCGATGGCATCCGCTGTCCACAGGTTTGCCCCTAGGACGTAGACTGGCCAGTGAACACCTTGACCACCGACATCTAAGGATTGGGAACTGTTTATGTCGAAGAAGCCCACTTCAGATCAGCTCACTTCGAAGCTCGATTCCGCGAAGCAGACGTCACTCCGAGTCCTGGCAGATGCCAGCGAGAACGCAGCCCCGAAGCTGCGCGATGCCGCCGACAAGGCTCGCCCTCAGGTCGAGGCGCTGGCCGGCAAGGCCGAAGAGTTCGCTGAGAAGGCACGTCCGCAGGTCGAAGCCCTGGCCGACAAGGCCAATGATCAGGTCCACTCCTGGGCCGACAAGCTCGAGGCCTACCGCCCCGAAGCCACCGAACGCGCCGGAAAGTTCGCCTCGAACGCCGCGACTTCGCTGTCCGCAGTCGAGACCCCGAAGCTCATCGATGACCTGGCCGTCCGCCTCACCGGTGACAAGAAGGCCATGAAGAAGGCCCGCAAGGCTCTCGCGAACGCCGGAAAGCGCATCGAGAAGGACACCGCCCGCAAGTCCGGTGGCGGAAAGGCCGCACTCGTGTGGACCCTCGTCATCGGTTCGGCCGCCGGAATCGGGTACTACGTGTGGAAGAAGGCTCAGCCGGTCGAGGATCCCTGGTCGACTCCGCTGCCGAACAACCGTCCCGCCGATGCCCGCCCGGTCGGCTCGACCCCGGCTTCGCGCCAGGCCGCAGCCACCGAGGTCTCGCAGACCGCGGTGCCGTCGACCAAGGAAGAGGCCGCGGACGAGGTCCCCGCACCCAAGCCAGCCGTCAAACCCGCCGAGGATTCAGACTCCAAGCACTGATTCGCTCCTGAGGCTCAAGCCACGCAGGCGAATCCGGGGATTCAACTGACCGTCACCGAGGCGGCCCACCGATATGGTGGGCCGCCTCGGTGTTTCTGCGTTCGGATCTAGTCGTCGAGAACCTCACGTCCGCTGGGTCCGCCGCGGGGGAAGCGCCCGGCCCTGCGGGCGGCCAAGAGCCCTGTGATCGTGAACGCCAGCGTGGCGGCGAGGATGAGCATCAGCGGCGCCGTCCATCCACCGGTGACGGTGTTGAGCCACCCGGCGAACGGCGGGGCCAGGGTGGCGGCGAGGTAGCCGCCGCCCTGCACCCGCGCCGAGGCGGACGCGGTCTGGGCGTCGCTTCCGGCCGTGCGGGCGATGATCGAGAAGATCGCGGTGAAGCCGCCGCCCTGGGCGATGCCGCCGGTGATCGCCCACAGGCCGTAGGCGCCGGGCGCGAGCAGCAGACCGACCGGCAGGGACAGCCAGAGGACGGCGACGATCGCCACGGGCGCCCACGGCTTCGACTTCACGGCCAGCAGAGGGACGCCGAAGGCTCCGAGGATCGCCGCGATCTGGAACAGGGAGGCCGTGCTGCCGGCTGCGGCCGGGGCGAGTCCGATCGTGTCGGCCAGGTAGCTCGGCAGCCAGGTCGTCGTCGTGTAGTAGGCGATCGACTGGCCGGAGAACGTGATGATGAGCAGGGCGGTGATGCCGCGGAAGGCGGCGGGTGCCTGACTCCACGGCACCTTGGCTGCGGGGGCGGCCGCCTCGGCGACGGTCGATTCCTCGGCAGCCGCGGCGGCCTGCCTGGCCGCACCCTCACGGCGCACTCGGGTGCGGATGAGCAGCATCCAGAAGGCGAGTCCGATGAGTGCCAGCACTCCCCAGGCGGCCAGGGCCCAACGCCAGCCGAAGGCCGCGGCCAGCGGGCCGGTGCCGATGAGGGTGGCCATCGAACCGATGTTCATCATCGCCGAGTACAGGCCGGTGACCATCGACACCTGTTCCCACGGGACCTCGCGGCGGATGATGACGGGCACGACGATATTGCCCAAGGTGATCGCCAGACCGATGATGGCGGTGCCCACGAGCACGAGCCAGGGCGGACCGACCGAACGCAGGACCGTGCCCAACAGGACGCCGGTCAGGCATGTGAGAACCGTGACTTCGGCGCCGAGGCGGGTGATGAACTTCCCCGCCAACGGCGTGGCCAGCGCAAACAGCAGAACCGGCAGGCCCGTGAGCAGACCGAGGCCGGCGGCGCTGAACCCCGTGCCCTCTTCAATAGCAGGCAGGATCGCGGTCGGCGCGATGATCGGGGTGCGCAGGTTGAGGGCGAGGATGACGATGCCCAGAACGATCCAGGGCAGCATCCTCGCAGCAGAGGGCCGCTGAGGCGAACTCACATCCGCTCGGGAACGCGGATGCCGAGGACCCCGAGACCTGCCTGGAGGACCTCGAGCACGATCGCGGAGAGCCGCAGACGGGAGTCACGCAGCTCAGGTGTGTCGGCGATGAGCACCGGGCACTGCTCGTAGAACGAGGTGAAAGCCTGGGCGAGATCGAACAGGTAGGTGCACAGGCGGTGAGGCTGGGAGCCGGCGGCCGCCTCGGTGAGCACATCGGCGAAGCCGAGGATGGACAGTGCGAGCTCACGTTCGGCCGCCTCGGCGAGGCTGATCCCAGCCTGCGCGACCCGAGCGGAGTCGATGCCTTCAGCCTCGGCCTTACGCCCGATGGAGCGGATCCGGGCACCGGCGTACTGCAGGTACGGGGCCGTGTTGCCGATGGGGGCGAGCATCCGGTCGAGGTCGAAGGTGTACGAGGTGTCGTGGGCGACGGACAGGTCGGCGTACTTGACCGCGCCGATGCCGACGATGCGGGCGACCTCGTCGGCCTCCTCGGCGCCGAAGTCGACGTTCGAATCGGCCAGAGTCGTCTTCGCCCGGGTCACGGCCTCTTCGAGGAGTTCGGCCAGGCGCAGCGGGGCACCGGAGCGGGTGCGCAGGATCTTGCCGTCGGAGCCGAGCACATTGCCGATCTTCACGTGTTCGGGGCTGAAGGTCTCCGGCAGCCAGCCCGCCTCACGGGCGACGGTGAAGACCATTTCGAAGTGCATGGCCTGCGGGGTGCCGACGACGTAGAGGGCCCGGTCGGCGCCGAGGTTGATCGCCCGATTGCGGACGGCAGCGAGGTCGGTCGTGGCGTAGCCGTAGCCGCCGTCGGACTTGCGGATGATCAGCGGCAGGGGTTCGCCCTCACGGCCGGTGAAACCGGCGGGGAACACGCACAGCGCACCGTCGGAGATCGTAGCCAGGCCTTTGGCCTCGAGTTCGTCGCAGACTTCGGCGAGCACGTCGTTGTAAGTGGACTCGCCGGCCAGGTCATCATCGGTGAGAGTGACATCGAGGAGGGAGTAGATGCGGTTGAAGTACTCGCGGGAGTAGCCGACGAGCGTCGTCCACAGTTCCAGGGTCTCTTCGTCGCCGCCCTGGAGTTTGACGACCCGTCCCCGGGAGCGGGTGGCGAAGGCCTCGTCGGAGTCGAACTTCGCCCGGGCCGCCTGGTAGAAGGCGTTCGGGTTCTCCGACACTTCCGAGGCCTCGTCCGAATCGACTCCCACGTCGAGGAGGTGCTCGATGAGCATGCCGAACGGTGTGCCCCAGTCGCCGATGTGGTTCTGGCGGATGACGGTGTTGCCGAGGAACTCGTGAGTCCGGGCCAGGGCGTCGCCGACGACGGTGGTGCGCAGGTGGCCGACGTGCATCTCCTTGGCCACGTTCGGGGCCGAGTAGTCGATGACCACGTTCTGCGGATCCGTGTTCCGCTCGGCGGTGGCGGCCTCGCCTGCTTCGAGGGTGCCGGCGAGGAATTCGGGGGTGAACGTGAGGTTGATGAACCCGGGCCCGGAGATCTCAGGGGCCTCACAGATGCCGTCGAGGTCGAGATTGTCTACGATCTGTGCCGCGATATCGCGCGGCTTCGACTTCAGCTCCTTGGCCAGCGGCAAGGCGACATTGGCCTGGAAGTCCGCGAACTGGCTGCTGCGGATGACGGGGTCGCGCCCGGCGAAGTCCTCACCGAAGGCCCGCGTGAGGGCGGCGGCGAAACGGTCCGTGAGCACAGAAGTCAGAGATGGCATGTGCCCATTCTATTGCCGGGTGCAAGTTGCCTGGGCATCGGTTCCGGCCAGCGGTCGCGGCTGCGCTGAGCTTGTAATGTGGGTCACGTGACTTATCTTCGCTACCCCCATATCCAGTCCGATCTCATCACTTTCACCGCCGACGACGATGTCTGGCTCGTTCCGTCCGCAGGCGGCCGCGCCTGGCGGCTGACCTCTGACCATGCGCCCGTACGGTCACCGCGGATCTCGCCCGACGGGGCACGCGTCGCGTTCGTCTCCTTCCGGACGACACAGCCCGAGCTCATGGTCGCCGAGGTGGCCACCGGGTCCCTGCGCCGGCTCACCTGGTTGGGGTCGACGGCGATGACGATGCTCGGGTGGTCGGATTCGACCCATGTCCTCGTCGGTGCGAACGCCGGGGAGTTCGAGGTCCGCAACCATGTGGTGAAGTCCGTGAGCCTCGACGGTGAGGTCGATCGGCTGTCGTTCGGTCGGGCTTCGGGCCTGGCCCGGCACCATTCGGGAGTGACCGCTCTGTCGACGCCGTTCTCCCGTCCGCCTGCGCACTGGAAGCGCTACCGGGGAGGCACCGCACCGAGGCTGTGGCTCGATCGGGTCGGCAACACGAATGCCGCCGGGATCGGCGATGGATCCGCGGCCCGGTGGCAGCGTCTGCTGCGCAAGGAGGAGGCTTCGCTGACCGACCCGCTGTGGGTCGGTGATTCGCTCGTCTTCACCTCGGACCGGGCGGCGACCTTCCCTCACCACGCCGATGAGCAGGCGAATCTGTGGATCATCGACGGTCTGGCCACAGCCGCCTCGGCGAGATCGGGCACCGGGGACGTCGACGCCGCCGTCGAACCACGCCGACTCACGCACCAGACCGAGGCCGAAGGCTATGTTCGTGACGCCACGACCGACGGCACCCGCATCGTGTGGCACAGTCGCGGTCAGATCAAGATCCTCGACAGCCTCGATTCGCAGGTCCGCACACTGGCAGTCACCCTTCCGGGCACGCAGGTGCAGCCTCTCAGCCTCGACCCGAAGACAGGGCTCAATCACTTCAGCCCTGACAGGGAAGGCAATGCCTCGGTGGTCGAATGGCGCGGAAAGACCTTCTGGCTCGCCCACCGCGAGGGCCCTGCCCGGGCACTGTGCGCGGACTCGTCGATCCGCACCCGCGAACCCCTCATCCTCGGGGATACCGGTCTGGCCGCATACGTCACGGATGTCGAGGGGGAGGACGCGATCGAGGTCGCGTCCGTGACCGGGGACAAGCCGCCTCGGCGAATCGGGGCCGGAGCCCTCGGGCGGGTCCTCCACCTGCAGGCGGACCCGGCGGGGAAGATGCTCGCCACGATCTCTCACGACGGGTCGATTCGGACCGTCGAGGTGAGCAACGGGCGGACGAGGCTGGTCGGGCATTCGGGCCATGGCGAAGCGCGCGATCCGCGGTTCTCACCCGACGGGAGGTACCTCGTCTGGTCGCAGCCGACGCAGGGCGAGGAGCTGTTGGCGCAGCTGATGATCGTCGATGTGAAGTCGGATCGGGAAGCGCAGCCGCTGACCAGCGGCAAGTTCAACGACTTCTCTCCGACTTTCACTCGCGACGGGAAATTCGTCGCGTTCCTCTCCGATCGCACCTTCGATCCCTCGTACAATCGGCATTCCTTCGATCTGTCGTTCAACAGTGTGACCCGGCCGTGGCTGCTGCCGTTGGCCGCCGATGAGCCCGCTCCGTTCGGTCCGAGTGCCGGCGGGTGGGCGATCGGTGAGGTCACCGAGGAGTCGAAGTCCGAACGTGGTCGCGGGGACAAGTCCGTCGTCACCGCCGAGGTCGAACTCGAGGGAGCGGAGGAACGCGTCCTGCCGTTCCCCGTCTCCTCGGGTGTCTTCCGGGACCTCCGATCCGCCGAGGGCGGTCTGGTGTGGCTGCGCACCGGCGATGTCGAAGCCGGTGAACTCGGCACTCAGCGGGCCGGCGATGCCGGCGACAAGCCCTCAGAGGTGATCCAGTTCTTCGACTTCGCCAAGCGCAAGGTCACAACCGTCGTCGACAAGGCAGACGAGTATGCGATCTCCGGAAACGGCAAGCTGCTCGTCGTGCGCAGCGATGATGCGATCAGCGTGGTTCCGGCGAACCGGAAGGTCGAGTCCGACGACGACGAGAACATCTCCGTCGACGTATCACGCCTGCGGTTCGAACTCGACCGTCGGGCCGAATGGCTGCAGATGTTCGAGGAGAACTCGCGGATCATGCGCGACCACTATTGGCGCGAGGACATGAACGGAGTGGACTGGGAGTCGGTGACCCTGCGCTGGCGTGCCGTGGCCGCGAAGGCGCTGACTCATGATGACCTCGTCGACGTCCTGTGGGAGACCGTGGGCGAGCTCAACACTTCGCATGCCTATGTCAGCCCGCCGGCGGCAGCGGATGCCGCATCGAAGAAGCTCGGCTTCCTCGGCGCGGATCTGGTCAAGACTCCGGATGGCTGGACGATTGAACGCATCCTCCCCGGTGAGAGCAGTGAGCCGGAGGCGAGGTCACCGCTGCGGCAGGCAGGTGTCGGGGCGCAGGCCGGTGATGTCATCACCGCCGTGAATGGTCAGCCCGTCGACGAGGCGGCCGGTCCGGCCGCTCATCTGCAGGGAGCAGCGGACACGATCGTCGAACTCACTCTGCGTCGCGGCCGCAAGGACCGCACCGTCGCGGTGATTCCGCTGGCCACTGAGGAGAAGCTGCGCTATCAGGACTGGGTGCGTTCCCGTCGAGAGTATGTGGCCGAGAAGTCGCGGGGTCGCATCGGCTATGTGCATGTTCCCGATATGACCTCATACGGCTGGGCTCAGCTGCACCGGGATCTGCGGCAGGCCATGGGACGCGAAGGTGTCATCGCCGATGTGCGGTTCAACCGCGGCGGGCACACGAGCGCGCTCGTGGCCGAACGATTCGCCGACCAGGTCGTCGCCTGGAACGCGGCACGCAGCTACGACGTCATCGACCGTGACCCGGAGGATGCTCCGCGCGGGCCCGTGGTCTTCGTGGCCAATGAGTTCTCCGGCTCCGACGGCGACATCATCAACGCACGTGTGCAGGCCAGAGGCATCGGACCGGTCGTCGGTGTGCGCACGTGGGGCGGAGTCGTCGGCATCGACGGCCGCTACGATCTCGTCGACGGCACCGGGGTGACCCAGCCGCGCTACGCCTTCTGGATCGAGGGCAAGGGCTGGGGCGTGGAGAACTTCGGCGTCGAACCCGATATCGAGGTCGAGCACGATCCCGGTCAGCTCTTCGCCGCCGACGATCCGCAGCTCGATCGTGCCATCGCCGAGGTGTTCGCTGGACTGGAGAAACGTCCCGCCGCCCAGCCGCCGGAGTTCCCACCCCCGCGGGTGCAGCCGCCGACGAAGGACGGGGCCGGCGCGCCCTCCGCTGGGCCCGACGAGGCCTGATACTCGAGGCTGCGGCATGAAGACCACTTTGCGTACCAGCCATCTGTTCGCGTCCTGATGGCTGGTTCGCGATGTGGCGCTGAGCGTACGAAATGTGGTCGAGCCTGTACGAAATGCAGTCCAAGCCGTACGAAACCTGGTGCTGGCCCGATGCTGGTCGGATGTCGGCCCGGTACCGGTCGGATGCTGGCCCGGCGCCGGCCGTGCCTCACCTGCCCAGCGGCACCAGGGCCCACATGGCGAAGGTCAGCAGCACGAAGCCCGAGATCACGCCACTGATGACGGGGATGAACGCCGGTGCAGCGGCGAAGAAGGCAATGAATCCGCCGATGCCGCAGAGCGTGACGGCGGTGGCGAGAACGTGGAAGCGATCAAGCCCGAAGACCCAACCGAGCGCGTAGAAGTGGGTGCCGACGACCACCGCCACCCACGCCACACCGAGCTCCGGATGACCGAGGCTCGACAGCAGGCGGGCCCCGGCGAACAGCAGGACCGCTTCGATGAGAACGATAGTCCAATAGGCGCGACCGAACGCTGGCCCACGGCGAGCGCGCTTCGCTGTGTCTGCGGGATCGGTTCGGACGGCGTCGGCGGGCCCTTCAAGCGAGTCCGCACCGAGGCGGTCCGCAGCGACTGCCGAACCACGTGACCGGACGAGTCCACGTATTGCGAAGACCGCAATGCCGGCGAAGGCGAGCACTCCGAGGGCGATGACGAGAGTACGACCCAGGGTGGAGAACTGAGAGCTGTTGATGATGAGGAACAGCAGCCCGAAACCGGCTCCGATGAGCGCTCCGATCTCCGCACCGGCAGCCGCCTGAGAGCTCGGTGGGCGGCCGGACGACGGTTGCGGTGTCGTCGGTCCGGGTACTTCAGCGGTCATCTTCGTCCGTTTCTCATCGTCGTCGGGAGGCAGACCCTGCCGACGGTCGGGATCCATACTCCGTCAGCCACAGGGATCTGTGCCCCAGGCGTCGGGGAACTGCCTCCTGCAGGCAACTGTGCCGAGAACATTCTTGCACCCGCACAACGGCCCCGCCGATGAAATTCGGCGAATTCACATCATTCTTTCCGACCTGCGGCTCTTGACCTTATTGATGAACTGATATTCACTAGGTGTGAACTGATATTCATTCTTCTTTCAAGGAGGCAATGATGCCCACATCCACCAGCCAGACTCAACAGGCCGCGACTACGGAATTCGCCGACATCCTCTATGACGTCGAAGAGACCTTCGCCGTCATCACGATCAATCGACCCGAGTCCTTCAATTCCTTCCGTTCGCAGACGGTCGACGAACTCATCGAAGCCTTCACCCTCGCCTGGGGCGACAACCGCGTCCGTTCGATCATCCTCACCGGCTCCGGCCAGAAGTCCTTCTGTGCCGGCGGCGACGTCAAGCAGAAGGCACAGACAGGGGACTACGGTCCCAGCCGCTACGGCATGTTCCGCATCTCCGAACTCCACAAGGTCATCCGGTCGGTGCCGAAACCGGTGATCTCCGCGGTCAACGGCATCGCGATCGGCGGCGGCAATGTGCTCACCACCCTCTGCGACATCACGATCGCGGCGTCCCACGCTCGCTTCGGTCAGGCCGGCCCCAAGGTCGGGTCCTTCGACGCGGGCTACGGCTCGGCCTTCCTCGCCCGCGTCATCGGCGAGAAGCGTGCCCGCGAGATGTGGTACTTCTGCGAACTCATCGACGCGAAGAAGGCAGAATCCTGGGGCCTGGCCAACGAGGTCGTCGAAGCCGATGAGCTCATGCCCCGCGCCAAAGAACGCGCTCGGGCCCTCGGACTCAAGGCCCCCACCGCGCTGCGCTTCCTCAAACAGTCCTTCAACGCCGATTCCGAGATGCAGACCGGCTTCACGAACCTCGCCATGAGCGCCCTCGACCTCTACGCCCACTCGCCCGAGTCGCACGAGGGTGCGGCCGCCTTCGCCGAAAAGCGCGACCCGGACTTCAGCCGCTTCGACGGCGCCCACTGATCCAACTGACCAGCACAGAGGATTCCCGTGGACACGACTCTCACGCCCGACACACAGACCCTCCTCGACGCGGCGGCCGGATTCGAGGAGCGGCTCATCAGCGAGGCCCGCGACCGCGAGGCCGCCGGTCGCATCGGTGCCGATGTCACCCGGGAGATGGGCCGTGCCGGTCTCATCGCTCCCGAACTGCCCACCCACCTCGGCGGTGCCGGCCTGACCAAGGTCACGGCCGGGCTGATCACCGAAGCCATCGCCCGCGGCGACCTCACCGTCGCCTATATCCAGGTCGTCGGATCCCTCATCGGGCAGGTCATCGCCCGCAATGCCAGCACCGAGGTGGCCGCCCACTACTGCCGCCAGATCACAACCGGAGACGCGACCGTGGCCATCGGTCTGTCCGAACCCGAGGCCGGCTCAGATGCCGGCAACCCTTCGACCACGGCCCGGCGGGACGGAGAGGACTGGATCATCAACGGCACGAAGTCGATGTCGCTGGCCATGACCTCGACCGCCACGGTGATCTTCGCCCGCACCGATCCCGGCGCCGGGCGCGGAAAGGGCATCTCGGCCTTCCTCGTCGACCTCGACTCTCCCGGAGTGACCCGACACCCCATCATCGACATGGGCCAGGCCGCGGTCGCCCGCGGCAGCGTGGACTTCACCGATGTCCGCGTGCCTGCCGACCACCTCCTCGGCGAGGTCGGCGGAGCGTTCACCCAGGTCATGCAGGGATTCGACTTCTCCCGCGCACTCATCGGACTGCAGTGCACGGGGACCGCGGCGCGCGCGATCGAGGACACCTGGGAATACGTCACGAAGAGGCAGGCCTTCGACCAGCCGCTGTCGAAGTTCCAAGGGGTCTCGTTCCCTCTGGCAGAAGCGGAGACGAAGATGGCGGCGGCACGTCTGCTGTGCTTGGACACCCTGCGCCTCGGCGACGAGGGCCTGCCGCACACCTCACAGGCAGCCATGTGCAAATGGTGGGCTCCGCTCGAGGCCTATCACGCTGTGCACCAGTGCCTGCTTCTGCACGGTCAGAACGGCTACAAACAGGACCGTGACGTCGAGAAGAGACTGCGTGACGTGCTCGGCATGCAGATCGGCGACGGGACCGCACAGATTATGAAACTCATCATCGCCCGCAGCTCCGTCGGCCGCGAATCCGCCCCCTGACCGGGGAGAACACCGACTGGCCGGGACCAACATTCCCCATCTCAGCAACAGACTCGCACCAGGAAGGACACCACCATGCCCGCACCTACTCAGACCGCACCCCTGACCGATCGCGTCATCATCGTCACCGGAGCCGCGTCCGGCATCGGCAAGGGGATCGCGAATCGGCTTGCCGATGACGGCGCCACCGTCGTCGTCGTCGACCTCGACGCGCAGAAGGCCGCGGACGCCGCCTCGGCGCTGGGCAATGATTCGATCGGGCTCGCCGCCGATGTCACCGACCGGGCGGCCGTCGATGCCATGGTCGCCGAGGTGGTCGAGCGTTTCGGTCGCATCGATGTCCTCGTCAACAACGCCGGCTGGGACAAGGTCGAACCGTTCATGGATTCGACGCCTGAGACCTGGCAGCGGGTCATCGCGATCAACCTCCTCGGCACCCTCAACTGCACGCAGTCGGCGGCCGAGCACATGATCGCAGCCGGATCCGGTTCCGTCATCAGCATCGGTTCGGATGCCGGTCGGGTCGGATCGAGCGGCGAGGCGGTGTATTCGGCGGCGAAGGGCGGGATCATCTCGTTCACGAAGACCTTCGCCCGCGAGGTCGCCCGGCACGGAATCACCGCGAACTGCGTGTGCCCGGGACCGGCCGACACCCCGCTGTTCGCCGAGATCTCCGCGGACAATCCGAAGCTGCGCACCGCGTTGGAGAAGTCGATCCCGATGCGCCGCCTCGCCGAGCCCGAAGATCTCGCGAACGCCGTGGCCTTCTTCGCCCGCCCCGATTCCGCCTATGTCACGGGCCAGACCCTGTCCGTCTCCGGCGGACTGACCATGGCCTGATCGGCAGGACTACACGGCAGCTGACTGCCGCTGTTCTACACCGCCCAAGCACCACCTCGCCGAACCGAAGACACCAGCACCGACCGAGTCACAGGTACGACACCAGAGCAAAGGAGCCCTGCAATGCCCACCCGATTCGAGACCACTCTGACCGACGCTCTCATCGAGAGGTTCACGTCCTCCGGGGATTGGAAGAATCTGACCCTGCTCGACTACCTCGAACACTGGAGTGCACAACGACCGGACGCGATCGTCACACGCGATCCCTATGGTGCGCACACCTTTGCCGAGCTCAGCTCAGATGCCGACACCTGTGCCAGGGCACTCGTCGACCTCGGCGTCGAACCCGGCGACGTGGTGGGGGTCCAGCTGCCGAACTGGTACGAATGGCTGGTCATCCACCTCGGCGCGATCAGAGCCGGCGCTGTGACCAACGGGCTCATCCCGATCTATCGGGACCGCGAGATCGGGTACATGGCCGAGAAGGCCGAGGTGTCAGTGCTCTTCGTCCCGAACCGGTTCCGGAAGTTCGACTATGCGGACATGGTCGATCGGCTGCGGCCGAATCTGCCGAAGCTGCAGCACACGATCGTCCTCGACACTCCTGGGGAGACCCGCTTCACCGGGCGGGACGGATTCGAGAAGTGGGCCGATTTCCTCAACCGCGGGCAGCAGAACTCAGCGTCGGACGATTCACGGTCAGCCGCCTCGGCGATCGAATCCATCGATTGGGACGACCGCCGCCCTGATCCCAACGATGTCGGACTCATCCTCTTCACCTCTGGAACGACGGGCAATCCCAAAGGCGTGATGCACACGCACAACAACGTCCTCGCGGCCGCGCTGCCCTGGCCCGATCACCTCGGTCTGGACGAGGACTCGGTCATCCACATGGCCTCGACCTTCGGCCACCTCACCGGCTTCATGTACGGGGTGTGCCTGCCCCTGCTCATCGGCGGCTCGGGCGTGTTCCAGGATGTGTGGAACGGTGAGGATTTCGTCCGCCTCGTCGCCGAACACGGAATCCAGCACACCTCTGGGGCGACTCCGTTCCTCCACGATCTGCTCGAGGTGGCGAAGACGACGGAGCACGATCTGTCCTCCCTCAAACACTTCTGCTGCATGGGCGCCCCGATTCCACGTGTCATGGTCAATGAGGCGCGCACGCTGCTGCCGGACCTCAACGTCTTCGGCGGTTGGGGACAGACGGAATGCGGGCTGGTGACGATGACGGCCCCAGGCGACTCGGAAGACAAGGTCACCAGCACAGACGGACGCGCCCTGGGCTCGATGAAGGTCCGCGTCGTCGATCCTCTCGGCGAGCCCGTTGCCGCAGGTGTGGAAGGAAAGATCCAGGTCACAGGGCCATTCCTGTTCGTCGGCTACCTTGATGAACCTGAGCAGAGCGCGGAGGCGTTCGCGGGCGTTTGGCTCGACACGGGAGACCTCGCCGAAATGGACGACGAGGGTTTCATCCGGATCGCCGGGCGGTCGAAGGACATCATCATCCGCGGCGGAGAGAACATTCCAGTGGCCTATATCGAGAACGTCCTCTATGAACATCCTGCGGTCTCTCAGGTCGCGGTCGTCGCGGTGCCGCATCCCCGGCTGCAGGAGATCGCGTGTGCGGTCGTGACCCTGAACGAAGGTCACAGTCTGTCGATGGACGATGTGCGCGAATTCTTCGACACCAAGGGAGTGGCCAAGCAGTACTGGCCCGAGGCGCTGCAGTGCCTTGACGAGTTCCCGCGGACGCCAAGCGGTAAGATTCAGAAGTTCAAGCTCAGAGAGGAAGTCACCGCCGAGCATGTCAGCTGAATCCGAAGACCTCAACGCGATCGTCCGCGGCGCCCGTGCGGAGTTCCGGGAACGGCAGATCGTCGATGCGGCAGTGCGTCTGATGCAGGAGAAGGGCACCCATTCGGTGTCTATGCAGGCGATCGCGAAGTCCGGTGGGGTCAGTGTCGGACTGCTGTACAAGTACTTCTCGGACAAGGAGCAGATCGTGCTCGCCGCGATCACTCGCGTCCTCGAGGAGTTCCGACTGCGGGTCCCGACCGCCATCGCCGAGGCGCATGACCCCGTGGACAAGGTGATCGCCGGGTTCTCCGAGTTCTGCCGCGTCGTCGCTGAACAACGGCACGCCGTCGTGCTCACCTATCAGGTCTCGCGGGCACTGTCGAAGGACGGGCTGAAGTCGATTCAAGACCAGGAGCTCGAAACCCTCCAGCCGCTCGTCGACGTCGTCGCCGCCGCCGTCGAGGCTGGGAATCTGCGTGATGTCGATGCGCAGACCCTGGGGCATGACCTCATGGCCACAGCACACATGTGGGCGCTCAAGCACTGGTACTTCCAGAGGATCGGGCTCGACCTCGACACCTATATCGACCGGCAGGTCCGCACCCTCGTGCTGAGCAACCTCAGCCCCGAGGCAACTCGGCCGAGGTAGCTCATTCGAAGCAGAGGGAGTGGCGGGAGTGGCGGGTGCGGAGAGAGTTAGGGAGCGGCGGGAGTGCGGCGGTGCTGAGCTATTTCCGCTCGGTGGTCGAAATGGTCACGATTTCCCGCGGCTGACGTGACCATTTTGCCCACCTAACGTGACCGTATCGTCCGGACACGTGCTCGGAAGCCGGCAGCTGCGTTCATCCCCGTCCAGCTGCTGCAGCTACAGTTTCTGCGGTTGCAGCTGCTGCGGCTACAGGGGCTGCATCTACTTCAGCTGCAGTCCCAACTTCTTTCGGATCTTCGCCTCCAGTTGCCTGTAGTCGGTCTTCCGAGTCACTTTCAGGACAGTCCATCCGGCATCGACAAGCGCTTCGTCGCGTTCGATATCGCGTGTCCACTGCTTAGCCGACTCCCGATGGAGCTCACTGTCGTATTCGAGAGCGAGCCGCGCATCCTCATATCCCAGGTCCGGCTCGATGATCCCTCTCGCGAGGTCGCTTTCGATCTGGGGGTGAACCGTCGGCTCGGGCAATCCCACCCTGACAGCCCACAGTCGAAGTCCGGTCTCCTGAGGAGAATCAACGCCTGGACGAATCAAACTCACCGCCTTCACCAGCTTCTGCCGTCCGCTCAGCCGGGAATGAGACTCAAGAGCGGCAGCGAGGTCGTCGATCGTCGTCTGAGGCGGCCCATGCCAATTGCCGATCGCTGCGTCGCCGACTTTCACAAGCTCGGTCACATTGAGATGAGCACCGAGTCGGATGAAGACCTCCGCCGGAGCGAGGACGGGCAAATCGAGCCAGTGAGTGGGGGTCAGATACTGTGTGCGGCGCAGCGACACCTTCGCCACCCGAATCCGCAGATTTCTGTCCGCAGCACACAGGTACAGACGATCATTCATCAACCTCGACGGCAACGGCCATCCGTAGATTCGAGCTGCAGTGGCGCCATCGGCCACGACGTGCGGAAACTTCAGGACAGCTGCGCGCAGCCTCAGCGAATCCCATATCCACCTGTCATCAGCCCATTCCGGCGCGCGAAGCGATTCTGTATTGCCGTTTTCCATGCGGACACCGGGCAGCACGATCGGGCACCGCTCCTCATCCAGCATGCGACGCCGAGAGATACCGATCTTCTCGGCCTGCCCTACGCGAAACAGGCGCGGAAAGTCACGTCTCTGCCACATCCGGCTGTTGTACATACCTGCAATGCTGGCGCATCCTGCAGGAGACGGGGAGAGCCGCGAATCAGCCTGTGGACAGACATTCTCCATCCACAGGAATCGACGCTCGAGTCATTGCCGGAAAGCACTCTCCTAAGTGGGCGAAATGGTCACGAAATCCCGCGGCGGACGTGACCATTTCGCCCACCCAAGGGTCCAGGGGCGGCTCACTGCGAATCTCAGTTCGACCAGAGCTGTGCTCCCGAATGCAGCGGCACACTGGACTCATCGGTGAGCGCGAGGAAACCGAAGGTCTCCTGCAGGTAGAGGTCGACGGTCTCACGGTCGTGTCCGAGGTAACCGATCGAGAGATCCTGGCCGAGGTGGAGCTCATAGTCCCCACCGCGGGTCGACACGAGCAGAGCACCCTCAAGGGCCGGAGCCCAGATGATCTCTCCGGCGCCGAGCTGACGGGAGAGGTGATCGCGGATCGGGAAACCGTGGTCGGTCGACTCCGAGACCTTCGTGTACTCGGCCTCGGACAGCAGCAGGCTGTAGGGCCCGTCGACTCCGGCCGTGCGCAGACTCGACAGGGCCTGCGCCACCGCGTCCGCATAGTCCTCCACCGCATCGGGCAGGGTGACGGTCGCGTTCGACGAGTTCGGGACGATTCCGCCGATGCCCGCAGAGTCGAGTCCATGGAGGATCACACGGTCCTCGGCCATGGCGATGGTCGTCGCCGCGTCCTTCACCGGCTGCCAGTCCGAATCACCGGAGCCGCGCGCGACATCGTCGATGGCCTGCCGGGTGACGGTGAATGGAGCCCGCAGTTCGACGAACTCCTGGACGATGCGCTGCCGAATATGCAGTCCCGATGAGTACGACTGGACGTCGCGGATGTGTCCGGTGGTCACCGAGGAGGTCTCGAAGCCGGTCGGCCCCTCGACGTCGACAACGCGCCGACCGGCGATGTTGCGCTTGAACGTGCGCCTGGCCTCCTCCTCGATCTCCGCCCAGGCAGGGCCGGTGATGGGAGCAATGTCGCGATAGAGGTTGTTCACTGTCTTCTCCTTCTCAGGCTGCCGATTCCGAGGCTGCCGTCGTCCACTTGTGGTTCGTCAGTGGTGGCTGGATTCTCGTCGGATCCCGCTCCCTCACCGGGCTCATCCCCCGCCGAGGCGGCCCCTCCCGACGAGACTGTCCCTGCCGCGGGATCACTGCCGTCCCCTACTTCGCCGTCCGTCGCATCATCGTCGGGATCGACGGAAGCCGGTCCACCCGGAGCGGCGACGCCCGCCGCTTCAGGACCGGCGTCCCCGGTCACCGCCGCGTCGGCAGCGCCCAGTTGGCCGTCGGGGTCGTCGAGGAAGTCCTGGGTGGGGACGAAGAACAGTCCTCCGGTCTCCGCTGTGGAGAAGTCGAGAATCCGGTCGTAGGTCCCCCGGGGTTTGCCGATGAACATGTTCTCGAGCATCTGCTCGGTCACCGAGACGTCAGCGGCGTACCCGATGAAATAGGTGCCGAACTCACCGGATTCGACGGAGCCGAAGACCATGTTGTCGCGGACGATCTTATGTTCCGTGCCATCAGGGCTTTCGACGGAGTTGAGCGTGAGATGCGAGTTCGGCGCCTTGTCCTCGTCGGGGAACTCCATGTCGGAGAGTTTGTGCCGACCGAAGGCCGCCTCCTGTTCTTCGACGGGCAGCGACTCCCATGCGGACAGGTCGTGGGTGTATTTCTGGACGATGACGTAGGTGCTGCCTTCGAACTCCTCACCCTCGGGGCCGAGGAAGACCGAGTCCACGGCCTCCTGGTCCTCGGGGTTCTCGGTGCCGTCGACGAAGCCCATGATGTCCCGCTCGTCGAAGTATCGGAATCCGTGCACCTCGTCGACGACGGCGACAGCATCTCCCAGGGAAGCGATGAGCTGCCTTGCCAGTTCGAAGCACAGATCCTGCCGCCGGGCACGGATGTGAAACAGCAGATCACCAGGGGTCGAAGGGGCGGTGTGCACGTCGCCGCGCTGTTCGATGAAGGGGTGGAGCTGAGCCGGTCGGGGAGCGTGGAACATCCGATCCCAGCATTCGGCGCCGATGCCGGTCACACAGCTGAAGCGGTCCTCCCGCGCGCGGAATCCGACCGACCGGACGATTCCCGCGATGTCACCGAGGAAGTCCTTCACCGTCTCCTCCGCACCGGGGCGGACCGAGAGGACGAGGAAGATCGCCGACGGGGCCGGCGGACCGAGCACATGCTGGGGGTTCGCACCGTTGGGAAACGCCTCACTCTGGACAGTCACTGCATCATCTCCTCGAGTTGCAGGTTCGCCATCGGCCCACAGCAGACCACATCATCGTGCTGAGGGTCCCCACTATACGCTCGGGGTCCGAAGCCAAGGCAACGGTCGACACCATGGCCCTTCCCTGGGCTGAACCATCACCTGCCCGCAAGACCGCGCCCCATGAGTCCGTCCTTCGTCCTACACTGGGAGCCAAGCGAGCGGAGGGAGTGAACGACCATGACCACCTCGAACGATCCCCGGATCCGGGTGCGCCGCATCTACGACGACCCTGAGTCGTCCGACGGCAGCAGAGTGCTCGTCGATCGCGTGTGGCCGCGCGGAGTGAGCAAGGAGCACGCCCACCTCGACGAGTGGCTCAAGGACGTTGCCCCCTCGACCGATCTGCGCCAGTGGTACGGACACGATCCCGACAAGTACGACGAGTTCGCCCGCCGATATCGCGAGGAGCTCAAGGACAATACCCGCGCCGAGGCGCTCGACCAGCTCAAGAACATCGCCGCGAAGGGCACGCTCACCCTGCTCACGGCGTCGAAACGCGATGACATCAGCCAGGCTGCGGTCCTCAAGAAGACCCTCGACAGTGGGAGGCACGGATGAGTCCGATCGAACCGGACACGAGGGACTGGGCCGAGGTGCTCGACATCGGCTGCGCCCAATGCGGCTTCACCGGGGACGAGGATGTCATCGAGCTCAGAGTTCGGATCGCCGAGGCGCCCGCCTCCTGGTCTCCCGTCCTCACTCGCGCTGACGCCGCCGACCGTCCCCGCGAGGACCGTTGGTCCGCCGTCGAATACGCCGCCCACCTTCGCGACGTCCTCACCGAGTTCCGCGGACGCACCCTCCTCATGCTCGCCGAGGAGGCCCCGACCCTGCCGAACTTCGACGGCGACGCCGTCGCCCTGGAGTCCGACTACAGGAACCAACCCGCCGCCGAGGTGCTTGCCGGACTCGAGGAGGCCGCAGCCGCCTATGCCGGCTCGCTGGCTGCGCTCGAAGACGGACAATGGCAGCGCACGGGACTGCGCGCCGACGGCCGGGAGTTCACGATCGCCTCACTCACACGCTACGGCTGGCACGAAGTCCACCACCACCTCGGCGACGTCGAAGGCTGAGAGACCGAAACCCGACGACGCAGGCTGTGGAACCGGCCTGACATCACAGACTGCCTGACATCACAGGCTGTGGAACTCGATTCTGCGGACTCGACGATTCGACTGTGCCCGCTAACGGGTGTTCCTGTCTGATCCTTCGGCGTGCTCGCTGAGGCGTCGGGTCCACTGCACGAGCAGCTGGGTCTCCGTGGGTCCGAGCACCCCGGGATGGGCAACCGCATACTCGATCACCGAATGACCGAACCTCGCTTCAGGCGACTCAGATGCCGATGTGCCTGTGATCGAGGCGAGCACCCCTTCACGGATCTCGGCCGAGAGCTCCTGGTCGTCGTGGCCGAGAACGATCAGACGGAGCGTGAGTCCGACATTCGTCGCGAGGACGTGAGCTGCAGCCTGTCGTGAGTCGACGACCAATCGACCCTGTGCGGCCGCCTCGGCGGTGAGAGCCCTGAGGATCTCGCTCGGGCGTGACTGATCGACGGGAGAATGCCCGGGTCGGACCTTGCCGTACATGAGGGTGTAGAAGCCGGGATTCCGCAGTCCGAATTCCACATGGGCATCCCAACCCCTGCGGAGGTCATGGATCGGATCCTCGCTCGACTCCATCGCTGACTTCTCACCGAGATACATATCGAATCCGCGAGTGATCACAGCATCGATGAGCCCCTGCTTGCTGCCGAAGAAATGGTAGAGCGTCGGCATCTTCACCCCGACGGCGTCACACACCGCCCGCAGGGAGAAGTCCTCCCCGGGAGACTCTGCGATGAGGTCGGCTGCCGCGTTGAGCAGCTGAGTCCGTGTATCAGCGGTCGGGGATTCTGTCATACCGCTATATTATCGTGTACTGTTGATATACAGACATATAACAACGATATGAACGGAGCGATCATGACCGAACGCACACTCCGAAACAAGAACATCCTCATCGCCGGCGGCGGAAAGAACCTCGGCGGACTCATCGCTCGCCAATCCGCCGCGGCCGGAGCGAATGTCGCCATCCACTACAACTCCGAATCCTCCCGCCCCGACGCCGAGGACACACTCGCCGCGATCGAGGACCAGGGCGTCAACGGCGTCCTGCTCAGCGGGGACCTCACCCGGGCGGCCGCGGTCGAACGGCTCTTCACCGACGCCGAGGCGGCTCTGGGTCCGATCGACATCGCCGTGAATACGACGGGCAAGGTCCTGCGCAAGCCGATCACCGAGACGAGCGAAGCCGAGTACGATTCGATGTTCGACATCAACTCGAAGGCCGCCTACTTCTTCATCAAGGAAGCCGGCAGGCACCTGACCGACGGCGGCAAGATCATCACCATCGTCACGGCCCTGCTTGCGGCCTTCACCGACGGCTATTCGACCTACGCCGGAGGCAAGAGTCCCGTCGAGCACTTCACCCGCGCAGCGGCAAAGGAATTCGGCGAGCGCAGCATCTCGGTCACGGCCATCGCGCCGGGGCCGATGGATACGCCGTTCTTCTATGGTCAGGAGACCCCGGAGCGCGTCGAATTCCACAAGTCCCAGGCGCTGGGCAACCAGCTCACCCAGATCGAGGACATCGCACCCATCGTCCGCTTCCTCGCCACCGACGGCTGGTGGATCACCGGCCAGACGATCTTCGCCAACGGCGGATACACCACCCGCTGAGGCCCCGCGACCGAAAGGTGCCGCGACCGAAAGACCCGCGAACCACACGGACACCCGTACACACAGGTTCCGCACCGGACACAGAGAATCAGGAGTCATCATGACAGAACCACAGATACCGACGACGATCGCGACCTTCATCGAAGTCGTCAACGACCATGACGAGCAGGGCTTCCTCGACTCCTTCGCGCCAGAGGGCGTCGTCGACGACTGGGGCCGCGAATTCGTCGGTCGCGCCGCCATCAAGAGCTGGAGCGACGTGGAGTTCATCGGCGCTACCGGCACCATCTCTCCCGAAGAGGTCACGGTTGAGGACGACCGCGTCACCGTGATCGGCGATTGGGCTTCGACTCATGCCAATGGGCGCTCCTCGTTCGCCTTCGACCTCGACGGCGACCAGATCACCAGGATGACCATCCGCGAAGGCTGAAGCGCCCCGGCTGCACGACTTACACCGCGGGGTCCCGGGCGGTCGGCCCCGGACCCCGCCGGTGCAGCGCATCTACCCAGTCCAGCCACCCGGGCCTATGCTGAGCACATGGCACTGACGTGGGAACAGATCGTCATCGATTCGCCCGATCCCTTCACGCTCGGGCGATGGTGGGCACGGGCGCTCGGCTGGGTCATCGTCGACGAGAACGACACGGAGATCGAGATCCGTCAGTCGCCCGATCGCCTGCCGGGCATCATCGTCGGCATCGACCGAGGGGAGAAGGTCGTCAAGAATCGCCTTCACCTCGACTTCCGCCCCGATGATCAGGCCGCCGAGGTGGCCCGCCTCCTCGAGCTCGGAGCACGTCGTGTCGATGTGGGCCAGACCGGTGACGAACCGTGGATCGTCCTCGCAGACCCCGAGGGCAATGAATTCTGCATTCTCGGCTGAAAGGACTCTCCCCGCTACCGCCCCTCGACGCCCGATGTCGGTGATTGCGAGTACTCCGTGAGCAGCCCGTCGAGGCGGTCGGCCATGAAGCGGTAGTACTCGTTCATCTGCTCGATGCGCTCCCTCTGCACCGGGGGAAGTCCCCGGCCTGCGCGTCCGGCCGATTCCGCGAACTCGAGCAGCTGCGTCGTCGTCTGCCGCTGGTGCTCGAGACAGCCCACCCAGGCGTCGGCTCGCCAGCGGTAGACGAACTGCCGCTGACCGGGCTCTTTGAACCTCTCGATGACTCCGTTGTCGATGAGCAGACGCGTGGTCTCCGAAACCGAACCCTTACTGGCGGCGAGCCGCTCCTGCAGCTCGGCCATGGTCAGCGGTGACTCACTGAGCATGAGGACTCCGGCCGCACGACCGGCCGTCGGAGGCCAGCTCATCGCCTCGCCGACACGTCGACCGAAGCTCTCGACCAGCGACTCCTCCACGTCTGGGCTGCCTTCCGGCACGGATGCCGTCACATCGATCCCCTTCGTAACAATTCAGTCCTTGATGAACATTCACTATTGACTGAACTTTGTGATGTCAGTCATTCTAGGTGCTGAGCGGAACGATCCGCCACTGGCTCCCAAACTACTCGTTCTCAAGGAAGATGTGACGTGAAAGAAGACAACTGGGACATCATCGTCGTCGGAGCAGGCTCAGCCGGCGCAGCATTCGCCGTGCGCTCGGCACAGCAGGGCAAACGCGTCCTCCTCCTCGAGGCCGGTCGCGACTATCGGTCAGCGCAGATGCACGAGGCCTGGAGATCGCCGAATCCCGCGGTCGCGATCATGGACCCCGCTGCCATCGACGGCATGATGTGGACCGATCTCGAGGCCACCCGCACCGAGGCACAGCCGACGGCACCGTACTGGCGCGGACGAGGAGTGGGCGGAAGCTCCGCGATCAACGGGCAGATCGCCATCCGCCCTCCGCTCGAGGACTTCGACGAATGGGCGCAGACCGGCTGCGAGAGCTGGTCGGGCGCCGAGGTGCTTCCCGCCTTCGTCGCCCTCGAGGACGACGAGGAGTTCGGAGCGGCCGACTATCACGGGGACTCCGGACCCACTCCCATCTACCGTGCGCCTCGTGAGAAGTGGGGAGCGGTCGATTCCGCCCTGGCCGATTCGGCACTGGCCGCCGGATTCCCGTGGGCCGCCGACGTCAACGCACCGCAGGCCACCGGGGTCTCTCCCTATCCGATCAACTCCCGCGATTCGCGCCGGGTCAGCGTCAACGACGCCTACCTCGAAGGGGCACGCGAGCTGCCGACGCTGACCATCCTCGGCGAGGCGACCGTCGACAGTGTCATTTTCGAGGGCGAGAGAGCCGTCGGTGTCCGGGTCCTCGTCGACGGGGTGCCCGAGGACCGGTACGCCGCGACGATCGTGCTCAGTGCCGGTGTCATCCATTCCCCGGCGATCCTCATGCGCTCGGGCATCGGGCCCAGCGAGCATCTCCGGTCGCTCGGGATCGACTGCCGGGCCGATCTGCCCGTCGGGCAGGGCCTGCAGGACCACGCGATGGCGTCGATCACGCTTCCGCTCACCGCCTCGGCGGGGGTCTCGACTCCGAATGATCGGCATACGAATGTCTGCGTGCGCTGGTCGAGCGGCGACGGGAGGTTCAACGATCTCATGTTCGTGTCGATGAACCAGAGCGTGATCTCCATGGCGACGGCGAACACGGGCGCCGAATACGGCGCCCTCGGCGTCTGGCTCAATCAGTCGGACTCCCGCGGCAGCGTCAGCCTGGTCTCGGCCGATCCTCTCGACCAACCCCTAGTCGCCGAGAAGATGCTCTCCGACCACAGCGACCGTACGCGGCTGCGGGTGGGGATCAGACGCCTGGCGGAGCTGCTCGACGAGGACGCTGTCCGAGCCGTCCTCGGCGGCTCCGTCGAGGAGTGCAATCCCGAGCTCTTCGCCGCACTCGATGACGACGACGCTCTCGATGCCCACCTGCTGGCCACCGTCGCCGACGCGCAGCACGGCACGAGCACATGCCGGATGGGCCGAGCTGAGGATCCGACCACCGTCGTCGACGCCGATTGTCGGGTGCACGGAATCGAGGGCCTCCACGTCGTCGACGCCTCCGTCTTCCCGGCGGTGCCGAGGGCGAACACCAATCTGGCAGCCATCATGGTCGGCGAACTCATGGCCGATCGCATCAGGAAGTGAGAACAACAGTGCTGACCCTGCAGAACCACATCGACGGCGCCTGGACCGATTCTCACGATGAGCACCGTCTCAGCGTGGTCAATCCCGCCACCGAGATCGCCGAGGCCGAATTCGGTCGCGGATGCCCGGCCGACGTCGACGCGGCCATCGCCGCAGCCAAGCGGGCCCAGCCGACCTGGGCGACGACCGCGCTCGAGGACAGAGTCGCCCTCATCCGCGGCTGGGCCGATCGCATCGAAGAGCACACCGACGAACTCGCCGAACTCGAATGCCGGGAGATGGGCAAGCCGATCGGCATCGGCCGCGGCTTCATCGCCGCCGGAGTCGCGGGTCTGCGCGCAGCGGCCGCGGAGGCGCTCGACTACCCGTTCACGACCAGAACCGAGGATCCCGACGGCGGGCGCACCCTCATCATTCGGCACCCGGTGGGAGTGGCGGCGGTCGTCACTCCGTGGAACTTCCCCGTCGCCATGGTCCTCGGAGCGCTGGGCCCGTTGCTGGCAGCAGGCAACTCCCTGGTGGTCAAACCCTCGGAGCGCTCACCGCTGTCGACGGTGAAGCTCGTCGAACTGCTCGACCTGCCCGCCGGAGTGCTCAACCTCGTGCTCGGCGACGCCCACGCCGGCGAACCGCTGGTCGCCCACGACGACGTCGACCTCGTCCACTTCACGGGGTCGGTCGCTGCGGGGCGCGCGGTCGGAGCCGCCTCGGGGCAGGCTCTGCACCGTGCGGTGCTCGAGCTGGGCGGCAAGGATCCCGTCATCGTCGACGAGGATGTCGATATCGCAGCCACGGCGCAGGCAGTCGCGTTCGGATCCTTCGTCAACACCGGCCAGATCTGCACGTCGATGGAGCGCATCTACGTCCACGAGGCGATCGCCGAGGAGTTCGTCGAGGAGCTGGTCTCGGCCACCGAGAGGTTCGATTACGGTGACGGTCTCAATCCGAGTGTGATGATGGGACCGCTCGTCGATGATCGACAGCGCCGGTCGGTGCATGCTCAGGTCGTCGACGCCGTCGCCAAGGGTGCCACGGTGCTCACCGGCGGAGGACTGCCCGAAGGAACCGGATTCTTCTATCCGGCCACCGTCATCACCGACGTCGACGAATCGATGGCGCTGATGAGCGAGGAGACCTTCGGACCCATCGCGCCGATCAGCGTCGTCTCGTCCTTCGCCGAGGGGGTGGAACTCGCGTCCCGGTCGTCATTCGGCCTCGCAGCCACCGTGTACTCGCATGACCCTGACCACCTCGACGAGGCTTCACGCATTCCCGCCGGAGTCATCTGGATCAACGGTTGGCAGGGTGGCGGCGGCATCCGCACGTACGAACCGGCGCGGGCCAGCGGGATGGGAGCCACTGGGACGACTGCCGCATTCGATGCCGCCACACGTCCCACGACCGTCCACATCGCTCCCGTCGACGACTGACACTGTCCCAGGCATGGACTCAAGTGTCGCGGAATGTCGCGAGACTGTAGTTTGTTACAGGGCACAGATCGTCAATCCGTGAAAGGACGTTCCATGAGCAAGTTCGCTGTCACCAATGCCAACACCGGCGAGGTCGAGGAGGAGTTCGCCTCCGTACCGAAAGAAGAGATTCCCAACTACATCGATCGTGCTCATGAGGCGCATCTGGCGTGGAAGGACACACCGCTTCATGAGCGTGCGACGATCCTGCGCAAGTTCGCCGATCTCGTCGATGAGAACGCCGATGAGATGACCGACATCATCGGACGCGAGATGGGCAAGATCAAGAAGCAGGGCTTCGGCGAGGTCGACAAGGTCGCCCGCACCGCCCGCTGGATGGCCGACAACGCCGCCACCAATCTGTCCACCACTCATCTGGCCGCTGCCGGGGCCGCCAGCAGCTATGTCGAGCATCAGCCGCTGGGCGTGCTGCTGGGCATCATGCCGTGGAACTTCCCGTACAACCAGATCGCCCGCTTCGTGCTGCCCAACCTCATGGTCGGCAACTCGATCATGATGAAGCAGGCGTCGATCTGCCCGAAATCCTCGCAGTACTTCGAGGACCTCCTCACCGAGGCGGGACTGCCGAAGGGCGTGTACCAGAACATCTACCTGGACTCCTCCCACGCCGAGGAGGTCCTCAAGGACTTCCGCGTCAAGGGCTTCTCGCTGACCGGCTCCGAGGGCGCGGGTGCCTCTGTGGCCGCAATCGCCGCGAAGTACTACAAGCGAGCCGTCCTCGAACTCGGCGGCAACGACCCTGCTGTCGTCCTCGATTCGAAGGACGTGCCGGCTCTGGCTCAGAAGCTCGTCGGACTGCGCCTGGCGAACGCCGGCCAGGTCTGCACCTCGCCCAAGCGCATGATCGTCGTCGACGAGCTCTACGACGAATTCGTCGCCGAAGCCGTCAAGGCCGCCGAGGCCACGAAGGTCTCGGACTTCGATGACCCCGAGGTCGGCATGGGACCCGTGTCCTCCGAAGGCGCCCGCGAAGAGATCATCGGCATGATCGAGAAGGCCGTGGCCGATGGTGCGACCCTGCATACCGGTGGCAAGAAGCTCGACCGCCCGGGCTGGTTCATGTCCCCGGCCGTGATCACCGACATCGACCCGCGTTCGGACCTGGGCTGCAACGAGCTCTTCGGACCGGCCGTGATGATCTACCGCGCCAAGGACGAAGAGGATGCTCTGCGTCTGGCCAATGACACCGAATACGGTCTCATGTCCTCGGTGTGGACCGATGACCTGGAGAAGGGTCAGGAGTTCGGCAAGAAGATCAATGCCGGAATGACCCTGATCAACAGCCACATGGAGTCCGGACCGGAATACCCCTTCGGCGGAATCAACCGCTCTGGCTACGGCCGCGAGAACGCTCAGTGGGCGTTCCAGGCGTTCACCAATGAGCACCTCATCCGCGTCCACGTCTGAGACAGCTCCTCAGCCCGCACTAGGCGGCGATCCCGCCGGCAGCATTTGCTGTCGGCGGGATCGCCGCTTCTGCGTTGATTCCAGCTGATGGGCCGGACCTACGAATCAAACTGTTGGGACTCAGGAAGTGTTCGGTTCGCTGACCCCGTGCTCCTGGACTTGGTGGGACTCCGAGCGTCACAGTTCAACGAATGCCCTTTCTGCAACGGAAGGAGATGACTCCCTGTCCGCGCAGCTCTCAGAAGGGCTTCGAGTTCCAGCGCCGAAGATCTGTGCGATGGGTGCCCAGGAACAGGTCGGGTCCCAGCGGCATGCGGGATCAATCCCTTGAACTGTCATATCGTTATCGTGACTCTGATTGACGAAACGGACGACCACGATCGCGACGACAATGACTTCCAGCGGACACGCCGATTTCGGTTCGATCCCGACGGCAGAACCAACACAAGTGAACCGTCTGGTCACACAGACTTCATTGAAGCCAACAGTTCTGGTCCAGCAATGGTCAGACGTTTGACTGTCAGCGGCCCGGCTGCGGCAATGCTGATCATCAAGACGGCAAGACCGAAGCCGAGGTGGACGGCCCAGACGTCCTCCAGTTGCAACACCGCCGCCAGAATTCCTGGAAGTGCCGAAGCAAAGAGAACGAAAGTGAAGGACATCATCTGTCCCCCTGCTGGGTTTCCAGCATTCTGTCCGGTCGATATCCGTTCACGGGCATCGCGGCCGATCGCTGGCATGAGTGCGCTCAGCAGGGGCGCGCAGGCGCAGGCCGCCCCGACCGCAGCAAGGACAGCGCCCATCGCGACATATGCCAGAGACGAATCCGCAACCAGGCCGAGTATTGTGGTAACTACGATTATCGGAAACCCGAACATCAGCATCCAGGCAAGCTGCCGCCCACGCACGTCAGCGTGAACAGCGCCTGGGGTCGTCAATAGCTGCCAGACTGCTGTGCCGTCGAGTGCGTAGGTGTTGATGGCCACCATAGCCGCGAAAACAGCGGCAGCGACACCGATAAACGGTAGGCTCCAGGACCAGGCGGTCGGAGCGACAAGCAGCATCATGAGCAACGGTGTCATCCAAGCGTGGCGCAACTCGAGCGACCGTTGGGGGTCGCGCAACCATGTCTTCAGTTCGCGCTTGGCAACTGCGGTCATCGGATCTGGACGCTGTGAGTCTCCGTCTCCCCGGTTGAATCGTGCCTGCCCAGTTCGCACGACGATCCGGCTGCCGACCTGGGCAGGGGGCTGTCTCAATGCCGCTGCGGTCAGCATCATCCACACGGTCCAAAGCAAGAGGCCGAGCACCAGGAGGCCACCCAGCGGCAGCAGCACCGATGCCAGGGGACCCGAAGTCATTGCGGCGCGGACGGCTGCAAGTCCCCAGCCAGTCGGCGCAATCAGCAGGGCATGTTCCAGCTGATCCGGCAACTCAGTCCAGACTGAACCCGTATGGGCTGCCATGCGACCGCTTCCCAGATCTGGTATCAGGAACGCAGCGACCGGAACCCACCCGGCAAAGGACACTGCCAGAAGAGCAGACATTTGGAATGCTGCGACCCACCCGCCGAGACGGGTCCTCAGCATGAACGCCACCAGGGCACCAACGCTGCGGCCCAACCATACTAAGAAGAACAGCTGCGCAACAGCGGCCGCAAAAGCCGCAATGATCGTGATGCCGTCGTGCCCCGCGGCGACGACAACGAAGCTGCTCAGCGAAGCACCGGTGACGACTGTTCCTACACTCAGCAGCTCGCTGGGAGACATGGCTGCAGCGATTGAAGACGGAGGGGTCGGCAACGTCCGAAACCACTGTGGATTGAGTACTGGGACCGCGCCGGGCAGCAGAATCGGTCCGAGCAGCCACGTCAATCCGAGAATGCTCACAGCGGCGGTCAGCCAACTGTCGTCGACGGTGCCGGTGCTGACGAGAGCCGCAGATGTCACCACGGCAGCGGCTACGACCAAGCCGGCGATGAGCCCGAAAGCTCGGTCACCATGAGGGCCGTGCCGAAGGATGCGGATTTTCAGCGAAGCAAAGCGGTGCCACATGCTCATCACAACCAGTCCAGCTCGCGCTGGGGAGCCACACCGATGAAGTCGACGAAAGCCTCGTTGAGAGTCTTGCCGGCAGCTACCTCGGGAACTGTTCCGTCGGCCAAGATTCGGCCACGGCTCAGGAGCGCGACACGCGTGCATGTGCGCTCGATGACATCCATGTTGTGGCTGGAGAGCAACACAGTTCCGCCCCCGTTGACGTACTGCCGAAGGAGCGCTTCGATCGAATGAGCGGAAACCGGGTCGATCGCTTCGAACGGCTCATCGAGCACGAGTACAGGTGGGCGGTGCAGCAGCGCAACTGCAAGACCGATCTTCTTCCGCATACCGGTGGAGTAGTCGACGATGAGCGTATTCGGCGTGCGGTTCAGTTCAAGAACCGTCAGCAGATCATCCGACCGATCCCGCCACTCCGCGTCCATGCCGCGCAGACCGGCCGTGTATTCGAGCAGCTCTGCCCCTGTCAGACGCTCGGGCAACGACAGTCCCTCCATCATGATGCCGAGGGCGCCAAGAGCCTGCTCCCGATCTCGGAGCGTGTCGTAGCCCGCGAGGCTGACTGTGCCGGACGTCGGAGCCGACAGACCAGCGATCATCGACAGAGCAGTGGACTTTCCGGCCCCGTTTGGTCCGACGATGCCAAAGAAGCTGCCAGCTTCTACGGTCAGGTCAATGGAATCGACTGCTGTGACGTCTCCAAACTTCTTGGAGAGTCCGCGAAGCTGGATGGCCGGATAGGTGAATGCGTTCATAGCGTCTTTCTGCGAATCGTAGTTGTGTCGATCCCGCGCACCGGTGCAGATTGCTGGTGTGCGGTCCAGCGGTGGTGCCGGACCAGGATGACCGCTTACGTTGTCGGTGATGAACTCCCGTGGTGGAAACGGTCATCCATGTCTCAGGACCAGCAAGCTCAATCCGGCAATTCATATCGCTGACGGAACCGTTGGGGTGCCGTCCCCAGCGATCAGGGGTTCAGCACCGATTGAGGCAGTTGCCATTCTCGAACCTGACACCGCCATGGTCCGCGGTAGGGCGCCGAACAGAATGGCCGTCATCGTCAACTCGTTGTTCCGTTCGCTGCCCGCAGTGTCGTTCATACTGAATTCGAAACTCGGACAGCGACGAGAGCTCCGGCCCACACGGCGACTGAATGCAGAGTGGAAGAAGGATCGCCGCATGGCGAACTTCAGGGGCACACGCGTTGGCCGCTGCATGATGAGCAATGTCAGACTCCGCATGATCGAAGTCAGCGACTGTCTCCGCTCATCGCTGTGTGTGGTCATTCGGGTGCACCCACCGCGCGGCGAGAATGGGTTCGTCGAGAACAGGCAAGAGGAATTCCTACAAGCCGACCAGATCGAAATGGACATCGACAGCTGAGAGCGTGCGATCCTACTCACGCACCCAGACAGCTGCGAGACGCCCCCGACGACAATTGCGAGTGCTGCCGGCGATGTACGTCATGCATATCTCCCATCAGCAGTAAAGTAATATTTATACTTTACAATAGTAAGTGCCGCGTCACCCGTTCAAGAGATCACCAGGACTCATGCGCCGCCACCTCTTCATCAATGAAGCAGTGAGGCACCGCCGCCCAGGAGAGCCGCAGAAGAGCGAATTCTGATACCGACTGCGATTGAACTGAATATCAAACTTCTGACACCCTGGTTGTCATGATACGCATAAACCTTGAGCACAGCTACCTCCAGCGCAATGCACTCCACACATGAGCCTCGGAACGTGATGCGGCATCCCGGGTGCCATCACCATCGATGCGCCCTGGGGCTATATTGCCCTTCGTCCGATGCAGATCTCCCGAACCCCGAGATCGTCGCAGACGGGAGCCCGCCCCAATGAATAGCCCGCATGATGGCGTGGACATCGCCCGTCTTCCACCCCAAGAGGTTGTCGAAGCCTCCCACGAATTGAACGACGTGCAGCGACATGCTTTTGCCGTTGAAGCGGCACTCATCGGTGACTACCGCATCCCTCAGCTTGGCGAGTCCGCAGAGTTGCTCATTGCCAAGAGCCTGACATGGCATGTCGCATGGACAAAAACTGCGATCGTTGCGGCGATCGCCTATTCTGACATCGGATCCTCGCTCGAAGTCGATCGCCTGTTTGTTGCACCATCTTGGCACCGCCGCGGATTGGCCCGTAGGCTCATCCTTTCCCTTGGCTCAGGGCCGATAGATGTGTCGACTGGACGCGAAAACCAACCGGCCCGCTGGCTCTATGAGTCACTCGGCTTTTCACACCTCGACGACACAGAAGCGCTGCCAAGTCTGTGGTTGAGTCGGTACCAACGGCAGGGACGGCCACCAGTGCCGACTCTCCACCGCTGACCGATACGTCACCTCCGTGACACACTCCTGAGTCGGCTCCTCGCGGCAGTCGATACACACCGACGAAAGCTGCCTGCTTCCTCGGCAGCAGACGCACCAACTCACCGAAGGCAGTTCTGCCAGCCGGACTGCCGCTGCAGGTCCGCCGGGGTCGCACAATACGCCTCAGGGCCGCTGCCTCAACCGTTCACCTGTTCGATAGAGCTCGACGAGCAGTGGACGAAGTTTCCATCCGTCCGCCGTCATTCCATAGAGCGTTCGGTTTGGATAACCCCGAACCACGGTCCGGCAGACCAGACCCTGCTTGCGCAGGTGAGCCAGAACATCGACGAGAACTTTGTCGCTCAGTTTCGGCAATCCCTGCGATAGTGCGCTATACGTTCTGACTCCATGCATCAGATCCCGCAGAACAAGCGTGGTCCATCGTCCTTTGACGGCTTCAAGCGCCACTTCGACAGGACACTCGTGATGAGGTTCGACGGTGCGCCCGATCACTCCAGGAACGAGGCCGTCGTCCCACCCGGCGTCACTCTCCGTTTGGTTAGTCACAGCGCGACACTCTTCACTGTTCCTATGACTGATCACCATTTCATCGATACCTCCGACGTATCACTTTCGACCACAGCTGCCGATCATCCCGCAGCATTCGCCCGCGCCTTCAACAGCGGAGACCCTCTGAAGATTGAACTCATGTACGAGGAATCCAGCACATTTGTCTCGCCCCCCGGCACTGCGCATTTCGGTCAGGACCGAATCTCCGCGAACGCATCGTTTCAGTCGCTTGGACTACCCCTTGACGTGCGTCTTCGCCACTTGTACGAAGCGGGTGACATAGCCCTCCTCATCGTCGACTGGTCGATCTCGGGAACTACATCAGAAGGCGAGTTGGTCAATATCCGCGGCACGGCCACCGACGTCGCCCGCCGCGGAGACGACGGATTCTGGCGGTATCTCATCGACAACCCCTTCGGCACAGCGCGGACAGCGGCGCTTCAGCACCGGCAGGACCCGCATATGCCGGAAGCGATCCAATGAGCCCATCACGTTGGGAATCGCGGTCGCGAGTGAAGCTCGCCGGCACAGCCAGTCTCGCTGTCAGACACGACCAAAACGACTCTTTGTCAGTTTTCTATATTATTTTCTAGAATTATAATGCACAAAATATTCTCTCGCACTAGGGTGGAAGCATGGAACTGAGATTCGTAAGCCTCAAGTCTCACCCCGAGTTGCTTCATGATCTGCTGAATATGGAGAACACCTGGCCAGAGTTCATCCGTCAGGATCCGTTCGGCGAGCTGTTTTACAACTCCGACGTCCTGCTCCGGCTCGCCGATTACACTCTGCTGGCGTTGGATGACCACGGCACGATCATCGCCAAAGCTCACTCCATACCCTTTCAACTGCCCTCCAGCGGTGAGCTTCCTGCAGACGGCTGGGACGGAGTGATTCGTCGCGGTTTACACAGTCTGTTGACCGGGAGTACACCGAACGCCATTTCTGCGCTGGAGATCGCAGTGCGATCAGACGCGCAAGGCAGAGGAATCTCTGCCCAAATCCTGGCGGCTGCGCGCGCCAATGCCCGACAACTCGGTTTCTCCCAGCTCCTGGCCCCAGTTCGCCCCAACGGCAAGAGGGATCCGCTTGAGGACATGCAGACATACGCCCTGCGAACCCGCGACGACGGCCTTCCTCTCGACCCATGGCTACGCACACACGTTCGCGCCGGGGGAACCATTGAAGCTGTGGCGCTGCGATCCATGGTCGTCACCGGGAGAATCAGCGAATGGCAGGAGTGGACGAACCTGCCATTCGACGCCTCGGGCCCGGTCCACGTGCCGCACGCTTTGACTCCAGTAAGCTGCGACGTTGAGTACGACATCGCAACGTATGTCGAACCCAATATCTGGGTCAGCCACGACACACTGGATCGGGTTGTTCCCACCGGCGGTCCGCTGTCTGAGGTCCCCGAGCCATGAAAGGGCTCGAATTCGACCTCCCTTCCCAAGCCACCTGGGTATTCACCGGCGACAGCATCACTCAAGGGGTCTATCACACACACGGCGCTCGTTCCTGGGTAGAACTGGTCAGCGAGCAGATTCGCTGGGAAATCGGTCGGGTGCGGGACATAGTGATCAACTCCGGTGTCTCCGCCTGGACAGCCCACGACATCAACGCTGATTTCGAGTATCTCGTCGGTCGCTTCAAACCACAGGTGCTCAGCGTATCGCTCGGTACGAACGATGCTCTGGAAGGCGAGTCCGGACTCACCGGCTTTCATAGCCAACTCACTGAGATCGTGCGAAGGGGCAATAGGATCCGCTCGACGGTCGTCCTCCATACCCCGGCCCTCGTCATGCCGGATGCCCCTGCGCAACGACAGCGATGGCTCACCGCATATGCCGAAGTGATTCGGACCATCGCCACAGTCGAAGGTGCCATCCTCGTCGACCATGACCAGCACTGGCGTCAGCGCTTCGGCACTGAGATTCCAACTGCTTGGATGGACGACAGCACCCACCCCAATGCTGTCGGTCATCGACACATCGCAGACACCACGTTGCAGACTCTGCGGCTGGGATCACTTTGACAGCCGTTCCGCGCCCGATCGTGGCCGGCTGGTCAGCTTCTCGTCAACAGCCGAGAAGATCAGCTTTCAGGAGTGACGAAAAACTATGAATAGCAGTACAAATCGCCCGGGTGCAACCGTGTGCACCGGTTCGGCCCGGCTCAAACGCTGGGTCTTCGCGCGGCACTCGAATCCGCTCAGTGCGTGGTCCCGGTGGGCCTCTGTTCCACTCGTTGTCCTACCCTTTTGGAAGCGCAGCCCGCGGGCGGGTGCGGCAGTCGCTGCGTGGATGGTGCTGAATCCAATCGTGTTCCGAAGCCCGCGCGATGAGCGTGCGTGGGCGACACGAGCTATGTTGGGTGAAGAACTTTGGAGTGAGCGACTCCGCTTTGACAAAGCTTCGACCGTCAACGCTGTGTCCACTGCAGCGATGGCTGTGTCGATCGCTGGCGCTTGGCGAAAATCAGCTGCTCAGACCGTTCCGGCCGTTGTCTTTCAAATGTCGCTGACTCTTGTATTCTGGCAGCTCATGGCCGACTTCTACGCCACGGCCGAGGAGACCGATCGCTCGACCGCGTAACCCTCGACTCACAGCGGTCTGCGGCTGCCATCACAAACCAGCGCGTCGGTTCGCTTTCAGCCGACTTCTGAAAATCAGGTCGAGTCCGTCTTCACCACCATCATCAAGCATCGGGTCGCGTAAAAGCCCTGCCTTGAGCACAGAGTTGAGTGAGGCACTGTTCTGTGGCCGAATACGAGCGGGATCGTCTCCTTGGGTTGGATTCGGGCGCCCACTCAGGCACTGTCTGCTTGTACTCCGTCCTGCCCTGTGCCATGGGTGCGTAGAAGAGCACATTCTCATCAGGCGGGTGAAGCCAGGCATGAATGACACCATTCTTGTCACGACGCCTCAGAAACTGCTGGTGCTCGAATGGCAAACATTGCGATCGCGGCAGCGGTCACAATGGCGGCGCCGATCAGACCCCCTTGGGCGTAGCCGGCAACTGTCGCAGCAATTGGTTCTGATTCCCCGGTTTCTGCTCCCTGTATGGCTGACTGGATCACAGCTCCGACCGCCGCGGTTCCGAGAGCCGCACCTACCTGTTGAGATGAATTCACAAGCGCGCCCGCGACACCGGAATCGTCTGCTGCCTCTGCAGTTGCAACATCACCGGCTGTGACCATAACGACGGTGCCGCCGGCGCCCAGCAGCAACATGGCAGTCAGGATTCCCCCACTGTAGCCTGATTCAGAATTGAGAAATCCCAGACTGGCCAATCCGCCGGCAGCGAGCATCAGTCCGGCAGCCAGCACCTGCGGGGGCGCGATATAGGAACGGATGCGTGGCAGAACCACTGTCACGATGGTGGCACCGGCTGCAAAGGGCAGAAACGCAAGCCCCATTAGCAGGGACGAAACGTGCCAAGCACTCTGCATAAAGGACGTCAGGACGAACATCCCCGCAAACATCGCTATTCCTGCGAAAAAGGCAGCGAGATAGCCCGCAACTCGCGCTCGACTGCTTAGGAGGTGCAGCGGAATGAGCGGCTGTTTCGCTCGACGAAGTGAGACGACGAAAAGTCCTATACCGAGAATGCCACCGGCAAGCGATGCATGAGCGCCGGAATGCTGCCAGCCCAATTCGCTCGCTCGATCCAAGCCGAAAACCAACAATCCGAGCGAAAGGCTTGCAAGAACCGCTCCACGGAGATCGAGTCCTGTGTTCGAGCTGCTTCTGTGCTTCGGAACCGTCATGTGGATGCCGGCCGCGGTGAGGAGAGCCAGCGGTACATTGATGAGAAGACTCCACCGCCAAGACAGCATGTCCGCCATGGCCCCTCCGAGCACGAATGACCCGGCTGTGCCGATGCCCATGACTATTCCGAGCGTGCCGAAGGCGATACTGCGATTCCGGCCGCTGGAGAAGATCACTGACATGAGTGGAATCGCCGTTGCTGCGATGAAGGCAGCGGCTCCGCCCTGCAGTGCCCGTGCCACCAGAAGGACTGCCGGTACGGCAGCGAATCCGCCGAGCAATGAAGATAGCGCGAATGCGATGAGCCCGCCTGTGAGACACCGGCGCAGGCCCAATGTGTCAGCAATCCGTCCACCGACCAGGATCAGTGTGCCGAATGTCAGAGAGTAGACGGTGAGGACGGCGTGAGCAGAGCCGTCCGTCATACTCAGTTGAGTTTGGGTTTGCGGCAGGGCCACGTTCATGATGGTGACAGATGCGAATGCCAGCAGATTCGCACCGGTGAGGAAACTCAGAGCCCACCACCGACGCTTGCTGATTGACGTACTCGGCTCGGAGTCCGTAGGCGACGAGCCCATATCGGCTCTCATGCTGCCTCGGCCCTGGTGTCCTGCACTGCACGGGCCAACACTGCATGGCGGTGACCCTGGTGCCGAGCCTGCTCGAGCACAGCTGACCCTGGCGCTCCGTCACCGCCGATGCTGCTGACACCGTAAGGGTTGCCGCCAGCCGCATGCGCGACCTCGTAGTTCTCGTATCCGGTCGGCAAGATGAGCGAACCCCAATGACAGAAGGTGTGGTAGAGGGCGAGGAGTGTCGCCTCATGCCCACCGTGACGTTCGTGGGCGCTGGTGAAACCCGAGGCTGGTTTGCCCGCGAGATGACCGGCGCTCCACGCAGAGCTGGCGGAGTCGATGAATTGTTTGAGCTGCGCCGCAGGCTGGCCGAAGCGAGTCGGTGTGCCGAGCGCAAAGCCGTCTGCCCAGATCAGGTCCTCAACCGAAGCAGTCGGGATGTGTGCTGTCGCTTCAAGATGAACCTGCCACGTTTTGTTTCTCTCGACGATCTCACGCGGGACGAGCTCGGCCACGCGACGCAGTCGGACTTCAGCTCCTGCCGCTTGTGCACCGGCAGCGTATGCCTGCGCCAGATCGTGCACTGATCCTGTCGACGAATAGTAGATGATTGCCAATCGCGTCATAATAAATTTAATCCTTTTCTAGAATCTGTTTCTAGTAATCTAGCCAGCTTGGTCCGTGACGTCAACAGGGGTGAGACTTCAGTTCGACGCTGACAACGAATTTAGATACTATAATTCTAGAAATTCATTCCCACACCTGGAAAGGGATGTGTGAGATATGGAATCGCGCATCATCCGCTCTGCCGGCGTACGGTTGCACGCACTCTGGCGCTCGGGCGACGGACCTGCGATCATCATCGTCGCCGGAGCGATGGCCGACGCAGCCGATTTCGTGCCGGTCGCAGAAGCGATCGGCCATGCCGGACCGATGCTGATCGTCAACCGCCGCGGCCGCGGAGACAGCGGTCCTCAGGGTACGGATTACGACCTATTCACCGAGGTCGGCGACTTGCGTGCATGGATCGACGAAGTTGGTGGATCGATCATTCTGGTGGGGTGGAGCCTGGGCGGCACAATCGCTCTGGAAACCGCCGCTCGCGACAGCCGCGTCACTTCCGTTATTGCCTACGACCCGGTCCTGCCGCCCTTCGCTGGTGAGGCGGTTCCAGCGCTAGCCGCTGCCAACCTCGACGAACGAGTCGTGATCCTCAATCGGGACATCTCCAAAATGCCTGCAGTCGAAATCGCTGCGCTTCGGGAAACCCCGACCTGGACGCATCTTCGCGAATTGGCCGCACCACTGGCCGCAGAGCTCGAAGCACTGAACAGCTTCTCAACCACGGCTGACTGGGGTTCGATCGACGCATCATTCCTTGTCGGAGAATATTGCCGAGGCGTATCGCCATATGGCCCTGCCTTCGAACGTGCCTCCGCAGCCATACCTTCTGCCGAAGTCACCGTGCTCGAAGGTCACGGGCATCTTGCTCACGCCGAGGACCCTGAATTCCTCGGAACTCAGATCGGACGCCTGTTGAGGTCGAAACAGTGAGTGGGCGAGGAAGGCCGAAGGATGAACAGGCCCGACGACGCATTGCCGAAGCTGCTTGTGCGTTATTCGTCAATGAGGGCTACGTCGCAACGACGATCGCGGATATCGCAGCTCAGGCGAACGTCAGCGTGCAGACGATCTACTCGGCATATACGTCAAAAGTCGGAGTACTCAAAGCCGCCCATGACTATGCGATCGGCGGCGGTGATGTGCGTCCGCTGCTTGACCGAGAGTGGGCACAGAGCATTGAGGAGATGCCGTCTGCTGAGGATGCGTGGCGGATCGTCGCGGATCAAGTCGCAGTGGCGACCGAGAAGGTTTCTTCCATCTATTTCGTGATCCAGTCAGCGGCAGCAGATCCCCAGGTGGCGGTGCTTCTGGAAGATCTGCATGAGCAGCGCCACAAATTCAGCCGGGCCCTCGCTGACCGATTGCTCAAGCTTCCCGGAGTACGGCCCGAGGCTCAGCAGCAACGTGTCGCCGATCTGCTCTATGCCTGTGCAAGCGTCGCCTCTTTTGGTCCACTCGTCATTGAATGCGGTTGGACATTCGACGAATGGCGGACCTGGCTCGTCGATCTCGGATCACGCGCCTTCGTCGCCGACTAGTCCGCCGCCCTCAGCAGCTGATCCCCAGTCTGTGCGTTCCCGAATGGTGTCGAGCACGTCCAGACATGTCGAGATCTCGTCCTCGGTCAACTGTTCTCCGGCTGCCGCGAGGAGTCGCTGCTCACGTTGCAGCACACGGTCAATTGCCGTCCGCCCTTCAGCGGTGACGAATACCAACCTCGATCGGCGGTGAGCCGGATTGTCTTGGAACCGAAAGATGCCCAGATCGACTCCGTGGTCGACATTGCGCTGTACGAACTGACGACTGAACATCAACGCCTCCGCAATGCGGGGCACAGTCTGTGGTGTTGTGAACGCAAGCAGTTCGAGCACGGCGCGGATGCCGACTGGCAAGCTGGAGCGGTCCTGCGCGAACGTGCGTGCCGCGCGCCGATACAGGATACCGACAGCCCGCATAACATCAGAAAGGTTGGCTTCTGTCCGGAAATCGTCCACAGCCCCATTATCCTCCTACGTGCTGATATCTCAGGTCCCACCAGTCATGCAGCTTCTCGCAGCTGAGAATATGACTTCGTGGCAATACCCGCCGAGAACCGATCGTCCTCACAACCGCAGCGTGCTGCAGACCTAGAGCGGTCCCAAATCTGTCCCGCTGCACCGGCGGTCCGGATCCGCGCGTCTGAGCAGGTGTGAGACCTCAGGTTCATTCCTGAGAACTCCGGCGCCGAGGCGACCGGTCGGCCCGGTCGGCAGCGATCCCATCGCTGCCGGCCGGGCCTTCGTCGTTTCGCTCCGTGAGATCGATCAGGGATCGGCTCGGCACATCAAGTTGCGTTTGTATAACGCTTCTCAAGTGGGCGCGGCAACGGTGGACAACCTCGGCGGACATTCGCTCTGATCAACCCATGTTCGAGGCCATGACCTGCAACGATGGTCCGGATGACCGGTTTCCTCACGGCCCTTTCTCAGTGACCGCCCGGGCCCTCGAGGACAGAGCAGACGGAGGTGTCAGGTGTAGTATGAGACCTGAGTCACTTTGACTCTCCTGCACCCCTCGACATACTGTGAAAATTCTTAAAGACCAATGGATGTTCTTTGAATGTGAGGCAGATGTGAACGTCAGAAAGCGGCTCTTCTCGGGAATTGCGATCGCGGCCTCCCTGGCCCTGACGGCCGGACTCTCGGCCTGCTCCTCCGGCAGCGACGAAGATGCGCCGCTCGAGGATACCTACACCTACGCCACCGACACCTCGTTCGTCCCCTTCGAGTTCAAGGAGGACGGCAAGTACGTCGGCTTCGACATCGACCTCATCACCGCTGTCGCCGAAGAAGCCGGGTTCGAACTCAAACAGGAAGTGACCAACTTCGACGGCATCATCCCCGGACTCCAGACCGGGTCGTTCGATCTGGCCGTGGCCGGCATCAGCATCACCGACGAACGCAAGCAGACGATTGACTTCTCCGACCCGTACTACAAGTCCGGCCTCATCCTCGGTGTGCCCACCGACAACGATGACATCAAGAGCATCGACGACCTCGACGGCAAGACCGTCGCGACCCGTCTGGGATCGACGAGTGCCGCCTATATCGAGGACAACATCGAAGGTGCGGAGGCAAAGACGTACGAACAGCTCGATCAGGCCTACCTCGCGGTCGAATCCGGCAGCGCCGACGCAGTCCTGTACGACCAGCCGAACGTCGCCTACTACATCCGCACCGAAGGTGAGGACAAGCTGAAGATGGTCGGCGACCTGCTCGAAGCGCAGGACTACGGAATCGCCATCTCCAAGGACAATCCGAACCTCGTCAAGGCCGTCGACGAAGCACTGGCGACGATCAAGGAAGACGGCACATACGCAGAGATGTACAAGGAATGGTTCGGCGAAGAGCCGCCGGCCGAAGACTGACATCCTGCAGATGCACACGCGTGCTATGAGTCCAGCTCTGATGTGAGTGCACAGCGGACTGCGGGCAGGGGAGTGATCCCGTGCCCGCAGTCCTGTGGAAGGAAGATATGTCCCGATTAGCCCAATTCAACTGGCTCGGAGTCATCGACTACATTCCGGCCCTGCTGCAGGGCCTCTACTACACTCTGCTCGTCTCCGTCATCGGGCTGATCATCGGCTTCGTCCTCGGAGCGGTCTTCGGACTCGGGAGGATCTCGCGCAGCAAGATCGTCTACGGGATCTCGACGGCCTATATCGAGCTGCTGCGCGGCACCCCGGTGCTGGTTCAGGCCATCTGGATCTATTTCGCCCTGCCGCTCATCATCGGCTTCAACATCCCCTCACTGACAGCGGGCATCATCGTCATCGGGCTGAATTCGGGAGCCTATATCGCCGAGATCGTCCGCGGCGCCGTCCAATCCGTGGAGAAGGGCCAGATGGAGGCGGGCCGATCCCTTGGGCTCTCTCAGCATCTGACGATGCGCTATGTCATCTGGCCGCAGGCCTTCAAACGGATGATCCCGCCGCTGGGCAACCAGTTCATCATCAGCATCAAGGACACGTCGCTGCTGTCGGTCATCCTCGTTCCCGAGCTCATCTTCCAGGGCCGCCTCGTCGCGTCCAACCACTTCAATGCGGTCGAAATCTACACCACGGTCGCAGTCTTCTACCTGGTCATCACGCTGACCCTGTCGAAGGTCCTCAACGTCATGGAGAAGAGGCTGACTCACTGATGATCATCCACGTAGCCGATCTGCACAAATCCTTCGGTGACAACGAGGTGCTCAGCGGCATCGACTGCGATGTCGAACCTCAGGAAGTCGTCTGCGTCATCGGCCCCAGCGGCTCCGGCAAGTCAACGTTCCTGCGCTGTCTGAACATGCTCGAAGAGATCACCAGCGGCGAGGTCGTCATCGACGGCAAGAGCCTCACCGACAGACAGACGAACATCAATGAGGTGCGCACGGAGATCGGCATGGTCTTCCAGCAGTTCAACCTGTTCCCGCATATGAGCGTGCTCGAGAACATCTCCCTGGCACCGCTCAAGGTCCGCAGTCTCAGTGCCGAGGCGGTCCGTGACCGAGCATCGAAGCTGCTCGACAAGGTCGGACTCGGAGACAAGGCCGACGCCTACCCGGCTCAGCTCTCCGGCGGCCAGCAGCAGCGCGTTGCGATCGCTCGAGCGTTGGCGATGGAGCCGAAGATGATGCTCTTCGATGAGCCGACCAGTGCTCTCGACCCCGAACTCGTCGGCGAGGTCCTCGCCGTGATGAAGCAGCTGGCTGAGGAGGGGATGACCATGGTCGTCGTCACCCATGAGATGGGCTTCGCCAGCGAGGTCGCCGATCGAGTGCTGTTCATGGACGGCGGAGTCATCGTCGAGGAGGGCACCCCTGAGCAGATCTTCAAGGCGCCGAAGTCAGAGCGGACGAAGTCCTTCCTCAACAAGGTGCTGTGAGGACAGTTCGCCGAACCTCGAGCAGCATCAGGGCTGGGGTTCGACGCGGATCGCCTCGGCGGCGTCGAGGGCGAGCTCGATGTGCTCCCCGTCGATGTCGATGGCGATCGATGAGGCGGCCGAGCTCACGGACTCAACGATCAGCCGAGAGCCGATGACGATTCCCCGCTCGGTGAGATAGCGCAGCAGCTCCGGCGAGCGGTCCGAGACCCGCACCACCTCGACCACGACACCGGGAGTCGTCTCCTCCAGCCGACGGCTCGGCACTGGAGTCGTATGACCGTGGGTATCCGGAATGGGGTCGCCGTGCGGGTCCCGTTCCGGATGCCCGAGCACGACGTTCATCCGTTCGAGTACGAGGTCGGAGACCGCATGTTCGAGGCGGTCGGCCTCCTCGTGGACCTGATCCCAGCTCAGCCCGAGGGCATCGACGAGGTAAGTCTCGACGATCCGGTGGCGGCGGACGATGGCCACAGCGATCTCGCGGCCGGTCTCGGTGAGGACGATGCTGCCGTAGGGTTCGTAGTCGATATAGCCGTCGCGCGCGAGCTTCTTGAGATTCGCCGATACCGTCGAGGCGGTGACTCCCAGCTGCTCGGCCATCTCGGTGGTGGCGGGACGACCGCCGGGCCATTCGTAGGCTTTCCAGATGAGAGTGACATAGTCCTCGACCATGCGAGTGACACTGGGGCGCGGCATGGTCCTCATTCTACGCATCGGCCTTCTCAGGACCGGATGCGCTCACGGACCCAGCCCGAGAGTGACTGTGCGAAAGGCGGTCGGTGGAAGCCGCCTCGGCGAGGGCTTCGGTCCCGCTCTCACCTGCGGTCTCACGCGGGGGACGACGGAACGGAGCTGCGAGGGTGGGGAGGATGTCGCCCCGGTGGAGTATGAGGAAGACGATCGCCAGGATCGCCTGGATCGCGGAGAGGACGTAGCGTCCGGACGTATCCGTGACGAAGAACTGCAGCCCGAAGAGCCCAGCGAGTCCCAGTGCGGGGGCCCAGTGGAAGCGCAGGGCCAGAATGATCGCCACACCGAGGATGGTCTGCGTGGCCGTGAGCGTGAACTCCTCGATCTGGCGCCCGTCGAGCGGCAGTCCGGGGCCGCCACCGCCGGCGAGGTGGGCGATCGGCAGGGATCCGACGAGCAGGCTCCACTGGTTGACCTTCGAGGCGATGAGTGTGCCGATCGCTGCCGCCCCCATGCCGCGGACGGCGAACATCGCGGCGATGATGAACTCAGGTGCCTCCGACGCCAGCGGAGCCAGCCATTGGACGAGGAAGTAGCTGTCGATGCCGAGACTCTCACCCGAGGCCACGAGCGCCTCGGCGAAGGGTTCGGCGGAGAGGAGGATGATTCCGGCGGAGACGGCGAAGAGGGCGATCACCGTGGTCCGGCGGGCCTTCGTCGACATCGACACGATGAGTGCGGCGGCGCCGACGAACTCCTCTTCGTCATCTCCTGCCGCCTGTCCGGCACGCCAGAGGTAGGCGCCGAAGATGAGGATGAGGCCGATGCCGAACCAGATGGGGATGCTGCCGAAGACGGGGATGGCAAAAGCGAGCACGCCGAGGATGATGAGGAAGCCGATGTCCATGCGGCTGTCTGCGCCGAGGCGCAGGGAGGTCTGGACAGGGGCTTTCGTGCGCTTCGAGATCCGGCGGGCGACGAGGAGGGCGATGATGACCACCAGCGGCCAGCCGAATCCGAGCAGCAGTCGGTTCGACCCGGTCATGTTCGCCGCAGCGAAGTGCAGATACTCGGGCTCCGATCCGGATCGGAAGGCGTAGTAGAGGTCCACGGCGTATTCGGGAAGGACCGCGATGAGCGCCAGCAGCGCGATCGCCAGGGCTCCCGAGATGTCCTTCTGCGCCGCCTCCGTAGCCCAGGCGAGCAGGAAGGCGGCGGCGACGATGGCGCCGCCGAACGTCAGCAGTTCGATGACGGGGGCCACCTCGGTGCCGGAGATGCGCAGCACCACGGCGGGTGCGGCGATGATCAGGCAGATCACGATTCGGCGGATGAGTGCGGTGGGCATGTCTTCCAGACTTCCCGCCGCCAATCGGGTGTGTCTACGGACAACTGAGACTTAGACGCGTCCAACAATTTCGCAAAGTCTCGGGATCCGCGGTCTCATGCGGATCGGATGGCCTCCCGGAATGGCGGCGTGTGCCTCAGATCACTGGACTCGCGAACTCATTCCTGCAGTGCGGCAGCCAGGTAGTTCGCGGACGGCCCCACTCCGGCGGCGACGATGTCGGCGGGCGTGCCGGTCGCGACGACCCGGCCTCCGTCCTCCCCTGCTCCGGGACCGAGTTCGACGACGTGGTCGGCCACGGCGACGACGCGCATATCGAGTTCGACCATGACGACGGTGTTGCCGGCATCGACGAGTGACTGCAGGTGATTGACGAGTCGATCGGCATCGGCGCAGTGCAGCCCGGAGGTCGGTTCGTCGAGGATGTAGAGGGTGTCACCGCGCTCAGAGCGTTGGAGTTCGCTGGCGAGTCTGACCCGTTGGGCCTCGCCGCCGGAGAGTTCGGTGGCGGGTTGTCCCAGACGCAGATAGCCGAGTCCGACGTCGATGAGGGCGGTCAGCGATCGCATGATGTCGAATTCGCCGACGAAGAACTCGTGGGCATCTTCGACGCTCATGCCCAGGATCTCGGCGATATTGCGTCCACGCCACAGGATCTCCAGGGTGCTCGACTGGAAGCGGGTGCCGTGGCAATCGGGACATTCGGCGTAGACCGATGGCAGGAACAGCAGCTCGACCATCACCGATCCTTCACCTTCACAGGTGGGGCAGCGTCCGCCGGAGACGTTGAAGGAGAAGCGTCCGGGCTTGTATCGGCGCTCCCGAGCCTCGGGGGTCTTGGCGAAGCGGCGGCGAACATGGTCGAACAGCCCCGTGTAGGTGGCGACATTCGACCGGGGTGTGCGGCCGATGGGTTTCTGGTCGATGCTCACGACTCGGCGGATCCCGGTGAGTTCACCGGTCACCGCGCCTTCGAGTTCCTCGGATTCGTCGACCAGGAGGAGTTCGTCATCGTCGGGTGCGGGTTCGTCAGCGGCAGAGGTTCCCAAACGGTCGCCGACGACCTCTGGGAGCACCTGGCTGACGAGGCTGGATTTTCCCGATCCCGACACTCCGGTGACTGCGGTCAATGCGCCCAACGGCAGGTCGAGGCTGATGTCGTCGAGGTTATTGCGGCGGATGTTCTCCAGGTGCATCCAGCCTCGGGGCCGGCGGGGTTCGCGAGGTTCGAGTCCGCGCCCTCCGAAGACATAGCCCCGGGTCACCGATTCGTCGACGTCGGCCAGGCCCGCCGTGGGTCCGCTGAAGAGGACTTCGCCGCCGCGTTCGCCGGCACCGGGGCCGATGTCGACGAGCCAGTCGGCGTGGCGCATGATGTCCACGGAGTGTTCGACGACGAAGAGGCTGTTTCCGCGCTTCTTCAACCCGTCGAGGATGCCCAGCAGTGCATCGATGTCCTGCGGGTGGAGTCCGGCGGAAGGCTCGTCGAGCACGTAGACGACGCCGAAGAGCTCCGAGGTCAGCTGGGTTGCCAGCCGCAGTCTCTGGAGTTCGCCGCCGGACAGAGTTGGAGTGGTCCGTCCGAGTGAGAGGTACCCGAGGCCGAGGTCGACGATGGGCCGCAGACGATCGATGAGGCCCTCGCCGAGGCGGACGAACGCAGCCGACTTCTCCGCCGACGGATGATCGCCGCCTGCCGTGTCCGAGGCGGCATCGGCGGGGTCTCGGTCTGTCTCCATGACCGTTTTCGCCGCGGCGACCTCATCGTCGACGACGGTCATGAGCTCGTGCAGCGGCAGAGCGGAGAACTCGGCGATGTCGAGTCCGGCGATCGTCACCGACAGGGCCTCGGGTTTGAGGCGTTTGCCCTGGCAGACCGGGCAGAGCGCGGCAGTGAGGAACTCCGCAACTCGCCGTTTCATTGCGGCGCTCTTCGTGTTCGCGAACGTATCGAGCACATACTTCCGGGCGCCGACGAAGGTCCCGGAATAGGTCGGCTCCTCACCGGCGGCGATCGCCTCCCGCGCCTCGGCGAGGGTGAGCCGCGAGTGGACGGGCAGGTGCGGGGTCTCTTCTGTGTAGAGGATCCAGTCGCGGTGTTCTCGCGGCAGATCCTTCCAGGGGACATCGACGTCATAGCCGAGCGCCACGAGAACATCACGCAGCTGGTGGCCGTGCCAGGCCTTCGGCCAGGAGGCGATGGCCCGTTCACGGATCGTGAGATTCGGGTCGGGCACCATCCGCTCTTCGGGCACGGCATAGACGCGGCCGATGCCGTGGCATTCGGGGCAGGCTCCTTGGACGGTGTTCGTCGAGAAGTCCTCGGCCAGCAGCATCGGCTGATCGTCGGGGTAGAGCCCGGCGCGGGAGTAGAGCATCCGGACGAGGCTGGAGACTGTCGTGATGCTGCCGACGCTCGAGCGGGCGCTGCGACCGCCTCGCTGCTGCTGCAGCGCCACGGCCGGCGGCATCCCGGTGATCGAATCGACGTCCGGAACGCCGGCCTGATCGATGAGCCGGCGCGCATAGGGGGCCACGGATTCGAGGTACCGGCGCTGGGATTCGGCGTAGAGGGTGCCGAACGCCAAGGAGGATTTTCCAGATCCGGACACTCCCGTGAACACGACGAGTGCGTCCCGGGGCACGACGAGATCGATATTGCGCAGGTTGTGTTCCCTGGCCCCGCGGACCCGCACGTCCGGCTGGATCTGGGGTGAGGACATCGGGTCCGAGGGCACAGATGAGGTCATGTGGTCACCGTACCAAGGCGAGATCTCGAATCGCCGAGGCGGCCGCCGTATTCACGATGTTCCCGGAGTCCCCGGTAATCCCGGATCTCAGGAACGGCTGACAGCCGACAGGTGCCCCCGTCTGTTGACGGGGGCACCTGTCGTTCGGCGACGTTTCCCTCTATTCGGCGGGGCTGGCCGCGGTCGGTTCGACCACTTCGGCGGGGTAGTCCTCCTGGTCCTCGGGCTTGCGGATGAAGAAGGCGAGGACGACGGGAACGATCGCTATGACCGTCGCCAGCAGGAACGCGGCGTGGCCACCTGGGGCACCCGCCTCGGGGATGGACTTGCCCTCCGCTTGTCCCGAGTGCAGGGCCGCGGAGTAGATCGAGATGAGCAGCGCGGTGCCCGCGGCACCTGCGACCTGCTGCAGGGTGTTCAGCGCAGCCGAACCATGCGAGTACAGGTGGCGCTCCAGCGATCCCAGCGAAGCGGAGAACAGCGGGGTGAACGATGCGGCGAGGCCCACCGACATGATGATCTGGACGATGATGAGCAGCCAGATCGGCGTTCCGACCCCGGCTGTCGAGTAGGCGAACATCGCGGCGGCGATCATGATGGTGCCGGGCACGAGCAGCGTCCTCGGTCCCTGCGCGTCGTAGATCCGTCCCATCACCGGTCCGAGCAGACCCATGATCACCGAACCCGGCAGGAGGACGAGGCCGGACTGCGTGGCGCCGAGTCCGACGACGCTCTGCAGGTACAGCGGCAGCAGGGAGAAGGTGCCGAACATCGACAGGGCGACGATGGCCATGATGATGACCGAGAAGACGTAGTTGCGGGAACTGAACACACGGAGGTCGAGCAGGGCGCGATCGCCCTTCTGCAGGACGAGTTGACGCCAGACGAAGAGGGCGAGGAAGACGAGGCCGCCGGCGATAGTCGCCCAGGCCAGGGTGCTCGTCGATCCGCCGCCTGCCTCACCGCCGTGGCCGCCGCCGAACTGGCTGAGGCCGTAGACGATGCCGCCGAAGGCGAACACGGACAGGACGATGGAGGCGACGTCGATCGGGGCGTGCGTCGACTCGCCGAGGTTGGTCATCCACTTCGCACCGAGTGCCAGTGCGATGAGCGCGATGGGCAGGATGATGCCGAAGAGCCAGCGCCAGCCCAGCGAATCGAGCACGATGCCTGACATCGTCGGTCCGATGGCCGGGGCCAGTGAGATGACGAGGCCGACTCGACCCATCATCCGACCGCGTGAGTGCGCCGGGACCACGTTCATCATCGTGGTCATCAGCAGCGGCATCATGATGCCGGTGCCTGCAGCTTGGACGATCCGACCGATGAGGAGCAGGATGAATCCCTGCGAGACCAGACAGATGAGCGTGCCCGCAGAGAACAGCATCATCGCGGCCAAGAAGATCTGGCGCGTCGTGAATCGCTGGAGGAGGAAGCCGGTCGTCGGGATGACGACGGCCATGGTGAGCATGAATGCGCTGGTCAGCCACTGACCGAGCTCGGGTGGAATGCCGAGGGCCTTATTGAGTTCGGGAATGGCGATGGCCATCGTGGTCTCATTGAGGATGGCCACGAAGGCGGCCACCAGCAGCAGCCAGATGACCTTCATACCTGCGGGGTCGATGGTCTCGGGCTGATGTGTCTGCGCGTGTGCGGGTGAGCTGTCGCTGGACAAGACGGGGCTCCGTTCGGATGTATCTGTTGGGCCCTGGGTGTGGGCGGAGGTCGCACGCAGATGCCGAATCGACGCGCAGACGAAAGAGTCAACAGCAACTCACACTAACGTATTCCCATCTCCGCCCGACAGTGGGGAGAACCCGAAACCGCGGCGATCTTCGTCACTGCGGGCACCGGTGACGGCTGGCCCCGCCTCGGCGAGGTCACAACGGAATCGGGCGTTGGAGTCCAGGCGGGCGGGTTTCGGACCGGTGGGACTCACACGGGCGGGTTTCGGACCGGTGGGGCTCACGCGGGCCGGCAACGACGAAGGCTCCGAACCACTTTGGTTCGGAGCCTTCGTGTTACGAGTGCTGTCTCAAAACTACTCGAGTGGAGGTAAGGGGACTCGAACCCCTAACCCTCTGCTTGCAAAGCAGATGCGCTACCAATTGCGCCATACCCCCGAAACGGGTTCACACCCTCACACCGAGTCGGTGTGCTGGGACCATTCGGTCTGGACACTCTGGTTCTGGTGCCGCCACCCGAAGAACACTCCCAGCCCCACTAAAGTGAGACCGCTGAGAATCCATCTTCTCATGATCCTCCTCGAAAGGAAATCCTGTTGTGACAGGACGTGGGCCTACCTGGACTTGAACCAGGGACCTCTTCGTTATCAGCGAAGCGCTCTAACCGCCTGAGCTATAGGCCCTCATCGGGTGAACCCGAAGTAAAACAATACCCATCCACTGCAGACAAACACAAATCGATGCTCAGTGACACCCCTCACACCCTCCCAGAACTACCTGACGGCGGCTCTGCAACCTTGCGCGAGGTTGCTGAGCCGCCGTCAGGTAGTAATTTCAGTCGTCGGTGAGGGTGAGGCTGAAGCCGCCGGCGATGAGGGACCCGATGTTGTAGATGAACGCCGCCAAGGTCGACAGAGCCGTCATCAGCACGATGTTGATGACCGCGATGATGAAGCCTGCGGCGACGACCCGGCCGAAGCCGAAGATGCCGATGATCCGCTCAGCCGACTCCGCGCCGGCGAGCTCACTCATCGTCGATTCGAGGCCGCTCATCACGCCGGTCGCCTGCAGCACGACCCACAGCACGATGAAGGCGACGATGGTCGCAATGCCGATCGCCACGGACATGAGGAACGACATCTTCATGACCGACCACGGGTCGACCGCGGAGACGGTGAGGCGGACGGTGCGGGGGCCCTTCTTCTTCTTGCCCTGGCCGCTGTCGACCATGTTCTTCACACCCATCTTCACGCCGCCGGAGCTGGCGCGGACGGTGTTCGCGGCGTTTCCCATCACCGAGGTGGCACTGCGGTTGCCGCCGCCCGTTCCCTGGGAGCCCGAGCCCTGCGAACCGGTCTGTGCGCCCGAGCCCTGCGAACCGGACGCTGCTGCACCTGTTCCCTGCGAACCGGTCTGTGCAGATGGTGTCGAACCGGCGGAGGGAGCCCGGTTGGGCTTCGGCGCCGGAGGAGCGACGACGGTGGCATTCTGGCTGTTCGGTCCCGAGGAACCGCTGCCGGAGCCGGATCCCTGCTTGGTGCCCGAACCGGACCGTTTGTTCGAGCCGGAACCGGTGGCGTCGGCCGACTTCTCGTCCGCCTTCGACGACCCAGCCGTCAGACGGGTCGAGCCGCTCGACGTGCGTATGATCTTGCCTGAGCCTGGCTGTTTGCTATCGCTCACTCTTCCACATCCTCGTTGCCGGTCTGAGGCTCTGCGACCTCACCTTCGGGAACTCCACCCTCGGGAACCTCGCCTTCGGGAACTCCATCTTCCGGGACTTCGGCATCGTCTTCGTCTTCGACCTCGGCCTCGGGCCCACGGGTCACTGCGATAATACGGTCTTTCTTGTCCGGTTTCGCGAACACCACACCCATGGTGTTGCGTCCCTTCGCCGGAACTTCATCGATGCTCGACCGAACGATCTTACCGCGCTCCATGACCACGAGGACCTCCTCACCGTCTTCGACGATGAGCCCGCCTACCAAGTCTCCGCGCTGTTCGGTGATCTTCGCAACCCGGATTCCCAGACCTCCGCGGCCCTGCAGACGGTACTCGTCGACCGGGGTGCGCTTGGCGAAGCCGGCCTCGGTGACGACGAAGACATAGGTGTCGGGCTGGACGACGTCCATCGTGAGCAGCTCATCGTCGTCCTTGAACTTCATACCGGTGACGCCTCCGGTGACCCGGCCCAGGGGGCGGATCGACTCGTCATCGGCGGCGAAGCGGATCGACATGCCCTTGCGCGAGATCAGCAGCAGATGGTCATCGGCGCCGACGATGCGGGCCGAGACCAGCTCATCGGGCTGACCCTTGTATTCGCGCAGGTTGATCGCGATGACACCGCCGGTGCGGTTCGAGTCGTATTCGCTCAGGCGGGTCTTCTTCACCACACCGGACTTCGTGGCGAGGATGAGGAAGTCGGCTTCCTCATAGTCACGGATCGACAGCACCTGTGCGATCGACTCACCCGGCTGCAGGGCGAGCAGGTTCGCCACGTGCTGGCCCTTGGCATCGCGTGAACCCTCGGGCAGCTCGTAGGCCTTGGCCCGGTACACGCGGCCGGTGTTCGTGAAGAACAGCAGCCAGTTGTGGGTGGAGGTGACGAAGAACTGTTCGACGATGTCATCGCCGCGCAGCGCGGCACCCTTGATGCCCTTGCCGCCTCGGTGCTGGGCGCGATAGAGGTTCGTCTGGGTCCGCTTCGCGTAGCCGCCGCGGGTGATCGTGACGACGACCTCCTCTTCGGGGATGAGGTCCTCCATGGACACGTCTCCGTCGAAGCCGGCGAGGATCTTCGTGCGGCGGTCGTCACCGTAGCGTTCGACGAGCTCGTCGAGTTCCTCGGACACGATCTCGCGCTGGCGGGACGGGGTTTCGAGGATGTGGTTGTACTCGGCGATAAGGGTTTCGATCTTGTCGGCCTCTTCCTGGATCTTCAGACGCTCCAGGGCGGCCAGTCGGCGCAGCTGCAGGTCGAGGATCGCATTGGCCTGGATCTCATCGACCTCGAGCAGCTCCATCAGACCAGTCCGCGCCTCATCCGAGGACGGCGAGCGGCGGATCAGAGCGATGACCTCATCGAGGGCGTCGAGAGCCTTGAGGTAGCCGCGCAGGATATGCGCACGTTCCTCGGCCTTGCGCAGTCGGAACTGCGTGCGGCGGACGATGACTTCGATCTGGTGCTTGACCCACAGCCGCAGGAACGAGTCGATGCTCAGCGTGCGCGGCACGCTGTCGACGAGGGCCAGCATGTTCGCGGAGAAGTTCTCCTGCAGCGAAGTGTGCTTGTACAGGTTGTTGAGCACGACCTTCGCCACGGCATCGCGCTTGAGCACGATGACCAGGCGCTGACCGGTACGACCCGAGGACTCGTCACGCAGATCCGCGATGCCGGCCACCTTGCCGTCCTTGACATAGGAGGCGATCTTCGCGGCCAGGGTGTCCGGGTTGACCATGTACGGCAGCTGAGTAACGACGAGGCAGGTGCGACCCTGGATCTCTTCGACCTCGACGACCGCGCGCTGAGTGATCGATCCGCGGCCGGTCCGATAGGTGTCCTCGATGCCCTTGCGGCCGAGGATCGTCGCACCCATCGGGAAGTCGGGTCCCTTGATGATGCCGAGCAGCGCCTCGAGCGCCTCTTCCTTGCTCGCCTCCGGATGCGACAGCAGCCACTGGGCACCGGCAGAGACCTCGCGCAGATTGTGCGGAGGAATGTTTGTGGCCATGCCCACGGCAATGCCCGCCGAGCCGTTGACCAGCAGGTTCGGGAATCTGGAGGGCAGAACCATCGGTTCCTGATTGCGCCCGTCGTAGTTGTCCTGGAAGTCGACGGTGCCCTCTTCGATGTCGCGGACCATCTCCATGGCCAACGGCGCCATCTTGCACTCGGTATAACGGGGCGCGGCCGCACCATCGTCACCGGGAGAGCCGAAGTTGCCCTGTCCGGCGACCAGCGGGTAGCGCATCGTCCACGGCTGCACGAGGCGGACCATGGCGTCGTAGATCGCCGTGTCACCGTGCGGGTGGTACTGGCCCATGACGTCGCCGACCACGCGTGAGCACTTCGAGAAGTTCCGATCGGGGCGGTAGCCGCCGTCGAACATCGCGTAGAGCACGCGGCGGTGGACGGGCTTGAGTCCGTCACGGACGTCGGGCAGAGCACGTCCGACGATCACGCTCATCGCGTAATCGAGGTAGGACCTCTGCATTTCGAGGTTGAGATCAACCTGTTCGACCCGGTTGATTTCTGTTCCGATATCGTTCTCGTCGGCCAATGTGGGCTCTTCCCTTGTGTTCGAACCGTGTCCGGCTGGATCTCAGCCGTGCACGGCGGCGATTGGTGAGTTCAAAGAGTGGAGGTCGGTGCGGCACCGAACATTCACCGGCACCGAGGCGGTGACTCGGTGCCGGTGAATGATCAGATGTCGAGGAAGCGGACGTCCTTCGCGTTCTCCTGGATGAAACGGCGACGCGAATCCACGTCGTCGCCCATGAGGACGGTGAAGATCTCGTCGGCGACGATCGCATCGTCGAGGGAGACCTGCTTGAGCAGACGATGGTCGGGATCCATCGTCGTCTCCCACAGCTCCTCGTAGTTCATCTCGCCCAGACCTTTGTAGCGCTGGATCGCAAGGTCCTTGGGCAGACGCTTTCCTGCGGCTCGCCCGGTCTCGAGCAGTCCGTCGCGCTCCTTGTCCGTGTACGCGAACTGGTGCGGGGCATTCGACCACTTGAGGCGGTAGAGCGGTGGGGTCGCGAGGTAGACGTAGCCGTGTTCGATGAGCGGCTTCATGTACCGGAAGATCAATGTCAGCAGCAGAGTCGTGATGTGCTGACCGTCGACATCGGCGTCGGCCATGAGCACGATCTTGTGGTAGCGCAGCTTCTCGAGGTCGAACTCCTCTCCGATGCCGGTGCCGAAGGCGGTGATCATCGCCTGGACCTCATTGTTGCCCAGCGCGCGGTCGAGTCGCGCCTTCTCGACGTTGAGGATCTTTCCGCGCAGCGGCAGGATCGCCTGAGTGTTCGGGTTGCGGCCCTGCGTCGCCGAGCCGCCGGCCGAGTCACCCTCGACGATGAACACTTCGGAGATCGTCGGGTCCTTCGACTGACAGTCCTTGAGCTTTCCCGGCATACCGGAGGATTCGAGCAGACCCTTGCGGCGCGTGGCCTCACGGGCCTTGCGGGCGGCCATACGTGCCTGGGAGGCCTGCAGGGCCTTGCGCACGACGTCCTTCGCTTGGGCCGGGTTCGACTCGAACCAGTGTCCGAGTTCGTCACGGACCACGCGCTGGACGAAGCCCTTGACCTCGGAGTTGCCGAGTTTCGTCTTCGTCTGACCCTCGAACTGCGGATCGCCGAGCTTGACGGAGATGACGGCGGTCAGACCCTCGCGGATGTCGTCACCGGTGAGGTTGGGATCCTTGTCGCGCAGCAGCTTCTGATCCTTCGCATACGCGTTGACCAGCGAGGTCAGTGCGGTGCGGAAGCCCTCTTCGTGAGTGCCGCCTTCGTGGGTGTTGATGACATTGGCGTAGGTGTGCACGGACTCGTTGTACGACGTCGTCCACTGCATCGCGATCTCGAGCGCCAGAGTCTGTTCGCCCTCTTCGGCTTCGAAGACGATGACGTCGGGATGGACGAGATCGGCCTTCTTCGTCGAGTTGAGGTACTCGACGTAGTCGAGCAGACCATGCTCGTATTGGTAGGTGACGGTGCGCGGCTTCCACTCATTCGCCTCGTCCTCGTCGATCTGGACCTCGTCGTCATCAACCTCGTTGTGGCGCTCATCGGTGAGACTGATCTTCAGGCCCTTGTTGAGGAAGGCCATCTGCTGGAAGCGCGCACGCAGGTATTCATAGGAGAAGTCCGTGGTCTCGAAGATCGAGCCGTCCGGCCAGAAAGTCACGGTCGTGCCGGTCTCCTCGGTCGCCTCACCGCGCCGCAGTTCACCTGTGGGCACACCGCGGACGAAGTCCATCGTCCACACATGGCCGTCACGCTTGACCTCGACTGCGAGACGTTCGGACAGAGCGTTGACAACGGTCGAACCCACACCGTGGAGGCCGCCGGCCACGGCGTATCCGCCGCCGCCGAACTTACCGCCGGCGTGGAGGATCGTGAGGATGACCTCGACGGTCGGCTTGTTCTCCGTCGGGTGCATGGCCACGGGCATTCCACGGCCGTCATCGGAGACCTGGACGCCGCCGTCGGCGAGGATGGTGACCTCGATATGATCACAATAGCCGGCCATCGCCTCATCGACGGAGTTGTCGACGATCTCCTGAACGAGGTGGTGGAGACCACGTTCCGAGGTCGAACCGATGTACATGCCGGGTCGTTTCCGGACTGCCTCGAGACCCTCGAGCACAGTGATGTCGCCGGCATCATAATGAGGCTGATCCTCGGTCGTCATATGACTCCTTGTTCGGATGGTCGCTATCAGCTCCCCATTCTACCGCGCTGCACGCTGAAATGCCCGTAAGCGGCCTGTGAAGGCGTATTTCCCGAATTTTCGTGCCGCAGATGTACCCCCGGACAGGTGAGGCAGCGGCTGTGGCCGTTTAGCGCCTTCTGTGTTCTCTTGACTTCGTCGGATCTCGCTGGTCCTCATCATCGACCTCAGAACCTCGCCGAGGCGGCCCCGACCTAGCCGAATGTGTCCCGCGGTCCGCGTCCGGCCACCGATCGTCGGCCCCTCTTGAAGCTGCGACCCTGTGGCCCCTTGATCTCGATCTCGGTGATCGTCGCCGAGCCGAGTCCTTCCTCGAGCTTGCGCAGAATCGTCGGTTTGAGCACCCGCAGCTGCGTCGCCCAGGTCGTCGAGTCCGCGGCGATGACGAGCAGCGGAGGAGAGAAGTCGACGGGCGTCGCATGCTGGGCCACCTGGGGTCCGACAAGATCCGGCCATCGACCGAGGACCTTGCCGATGTCGAGGGAGGACGACCAGCCGCGGTCGGAGATGAGCGAACCGAGCACGGATGACACAGTCTTCGGGTCACGGCCGTCTCTGCCCGAACCCGAGTAGACGACTTCACCGCGCAGGCGGGAGCGGCGACGGCTGCGGACGAACTTCGCTTCGGTGACCTCCATGCGCCGCACTCGGTCGAGGGCTTCGAGGGCGGCGACGGGAGTGGAGAAGTCGCGGGCGACGCCGCTCATGATGCGCTGCTCGCCACGAGCCGGGACTGATCGATCCGGGTGCCTTCCAAGCCGTCGGGCAGATCAGAGTCGACAGCTGCGGTGATGAAGACCTGTTCGGCCGAAGTCACCCGTGAGGCCAGACGCTGCCGTCGCCCTGTGTCGAGTTCGGCGAAGACGTCGTCGAGGACGAGGATCGGCTGTTCGGCGGTGCTCCCGGCGTCGGCGGAGAGCAGGTCCCACCCGGCCAGCTGCATGGCCAGTGCCAGTGACCAGGTCTCTCCGTGAGAGGCGTAGCCCTTCGCCGGATGGGTTCCGATCATCAGGGAGAGGTCATCGCGACCCGGTCCGTGCAGGGTCAGTCCACGTTCGATCTCCGTCGTCCGGCGGCGATCGAGGGCTGTGAGCAGCAGCTCCCTGCATTCGGCAGCCGACTGGGCCTGCGAGTAGTCGATGCGCGAGTCGTAGGCGATATGGGCGCCCTGCCGCTCGAGCCGTGCGTCGGCGGCGATATAAGCGAAGTTCGCCTGCAGCGGTTCCACGATGTCAGCGAGGATCCGCTGCCGACCGAAGACGAGCTCGGCAGCGGAGTCCGCATAGGCCATGTTCCAGATGTCGAGAGTCGCCTCGAGTCCGGAATCGCGGTCTTCGCGGAGGCGTTTGAGCAGCGCGTTGCGCTGTTTGAGTGCGCGTTCGAAGTCCGTGATGATCGAGGCGAAGCGGGGGTTGCGCGCCACGACGAGGGTGTCGATCCAGGACCGACGTTCGGCCGGTTCACCGCGCACCAGGCTGAGATCCTCGGGAGCGAAGACGACGCAGGACACGAGGCCGAGGATGTCCTTGAGTTTGACCGCGTTGCGATTGACCCGGGCCCGGTTGGCGCCCTTGGCCTGAATGGTCACTTCGACGGTGGCGTGCCGCTGATCCCGATTGACCAGAGCGGACACGGTCGCGGCGGGTCTGCCCTCGTAGACGAGTGGGGCGTCGAAGGCGACGCGGTGCGAGCGCTGATGAGCGAGGTACCCGATCGCCTCGACGATATTGGTCTTCCCGGTCCCGTTGTCGGCCACGAATGTGGTGACTCCGGGTGAGAACTCGAGGTCGAGTTCCGGATACGACCGATAGTCACGCAGGGAGAGCCGGGATATCCACATTCAGATGCGCGTGGGCATGAGCAGGTAGCGATACGACTCGTCGGCGGGACCGTCGAGCTCCTTCTGCCCGGAGATGATGACCGGTTTCATCGGCTGGGTGAAGGAGAAGTTGACGTACGGGCTCTCGACAGCGGCGAGCCCCTCGGCGATGTAGTGCGGGTTGAAGCCGACGGTGATCTCTTCGCCCTGCAGCGTCGCTTCGACGGCTTCGGAGGCCTGTGCGTCGTCACCGGTTCCTGCGTGGAGGGTGAGCATGCCGTCGGTGACCTCGAAGCGCAGCGGGGTGTTGCGCTCCGCTACGAGCGAGACACGGCGCACGGCTTCACGCAGGACAGCGGTTTCGACGATGGCATGGATCGGCACCGAATCCGGGAACAGCGACCGGACCTTCGGGTATTCGCCTTCGATGAGCAGCGACGTGGTGACTCGGCCCGCCGAGGTGAAGGAGATGAGGTCCTTGCCCGCATCGGTGCTCAGACCGATAGTGACATCGCCGCCGAGGGATTTCGAAACGTCGGAGAGTGTGCGTCCGCGCAGCAGGGCCACAGCGGAGACGTCGGGGCGTCCCGGGTTCCAGGTGAACTCGCGAACGGCCAGACGGTAGCGGTCGGTGGCGAGCATCGTGACCTTCTCGCCTTCGATCTCGACCCGGACGCTGGTGAGGATCGGCAGAGTGTCATCCTTCGAGGTCGCGATCGTGACCTGAGACACCGCATTCTGGAACTCACCAGCGGAAACGGTGCCGGAGTCCTCGGGAATCTGCGGCAGTGCGGGATATTCGCCCACCGGCATCGTCATCAGCGAGAAGCGTGAGGATCCGCAGGTGACGTCGACCTTCGCATCGATCTGTTCGAGGGTGACCTCTTGGTTCGGCAGCGCCTTGGAGATGTCGGCGAGCAGACGACCGGAGACGAGGACGGTTCCGGCAGACGCGACATCGGCGACGATCTCGACGCGAGAGGAGACTTCGTAGTCGAACACCGCCAGGCGCACTGTGCCGCCGGCTTCGGCGGTGATGAGGATGCCGGTGAGGACTGGAGCGGAAGGACGGTTGGGCAGAGTCTTGGTCGCCCAGGCAACAGCGTCAGCGAGAACGTCGCGATTGACTTTGAACTTCAAGGGGGATGCTTCCGCGTTCACTTTACTCCTTCGGGGGTGGCCACCCGACCTGCACTGGGCATCTGGCACAAGATTCCGGGTTGCGAGTCACAGGCTCGATACTGCTCGGAAAACTTTACACAGCCTATCCGATTTGTGCCCACCTCAGGAGTGCGGGCCGAAAAGGGTGCCCAGAGAGTGAATCTCGCATTCGAGAATCACCCGAGACTCTGTGTTCGAATATTTTCCATCGCTGAATCTGAGCTGAGCTCACGAGCTCGAGCAGGATGCTCACCGACCTCAGCAGTCGGTGGCGGTCGCCCTCTTAAGAGTTGAATTCACTTGGCAGAAGTATCAGCACTTGTGGAGACTGTGGATAAGTGCCGCCTACCCTAGAGTAATCAAGGGTCCCAACCGATTATGGGCTTGTGGATGCCCTGTGCACCGCGACGGGAGGGTCGGTGGGCGCTTGGGTAAACACAAGCATGTAGTTCACATCTTTCCACCCCTGCGGCGGTTCTGTCCACCGCTCTGTCCCCAGCTGTGAGCAATTGTCCCCAGGGTTATCCACAGATGTGTATGACGTCTTCTATAAGCGGTGCTGTTGTTTAATGCGGTTTGTGAGTTCGGTGACCTGCGTATAGACGGCCCGTCTTTCGGCCATCTGAGTTCGAATCTTCTTGTTCGCGTGCATCACAGTGGTGTGATCGCGTCCACCGAATGCTTGGCCGATCTTCGGCAGGGAGAGATCGGTGAGCTCACGGCACAGATACATGGCGATCTGCCTGGCCGTGGTCAGCGTCCGTGATCGGGACGTCCCGCACAGATCATCGAGGGTGAGGCTGAAGTAGGCAGCGGTCTGCCCCATGATGTCTGCGGCCGAGACAGCAGGAGTGTCATCGGGGGTGATGAAGTCCTTGAGGACGGTCTCGGCCAGGGAGACGTCGATCTGCTGATCGTTGAGATTGGCGAAGGCCGTGACGCGGATGAGGGCGCCTTCGAGCTCGCGGATGTTCGAAGACACACGGGAGGCGATGTATTCGAGGACATCGTCGGGGACATCGAGCTGTTCGGCTGCGGCCTTGCGACGCAGAATCGCGAACCGGGTCTCCATATCCGGCGGCTGCACGTCGGTGAGCAGACCCCACTCGAACCGGGATCGCAGCCGCTCTTCGAAGCCTTTGAGCATCTTCGGCGGCTGATCGGAGGTGATGACGACCTGTTTGGCCTCATTGTGCAGAGCATTGAAGGTATGGAAGAACTCCTCGACGGTCGCATCCTTGCCCTGCAGGAACTGGATGTCATCGATCATGAGGATGTCGACCTCGCGGTAGCGTCTCTGGAAGGCCGGACGCAGCGCATTCGAGGTCTTCGAGGAGCCGATCGTGTTGATGAAGTCGTTGACGAACTCTTCGCTGGAGACGTACTTCACGCGGATCTCGGGGAACAGCTGCGTAGCGTAGTAGCCGATCGCATGGAGCAGGTGGGTCTTGCCCAGTCCCGAGTCCCCATAGATGAAGAGAGGGTTGTATGCCTTGGCCGGCGCTTCGGCGACGGCGAAGGCCGCGGCATGGGCGAATCGGTTCGAGGCGCCGATGACGAAGGTGTCGAAGGTGTACTTCGGGTTGAGCTGAGCGACACCGGGTGCATCGACGGGAGGTCCCATCGGGGCTGCGGTCGCCTCGGCGATCTTCATCTCACGGTCGGTCATCCCCGATTCGACCGGAGACTGGGACGTCTGCTCATGCGGGGTCTGCGGCTCCGGCGCCTGGGGCGCCGACGTCTGCTCATGCGGGATCCGAGCATTCGGACTGTGCTGGGCCGGCTGCCGGTCCTGAGTCGGTTGACCGATACCGGACTCTGAGTGATCGGCGGAGATCCGGCGCACCGGTTCGGCCGCCTCAGCGGGGGTGGGTTCAGGCGATCCCATCGCCGAGGTGGACGTGACCGGATCGATGGGAACCTGCGGTCCCGGAGTCGGTTCGCCGATGAGATCCTCGAAGCGGATCGGCACGTCGAGCTCAGGGTCGACGACGAAGCCGAAGGTCACCTCGAAACCGAGAACCTTGGAGAACTCCCTGGTCAGCGGTCCCAGCAGCCGGGTCTCGATGGTGCGGCGGGTATGTTCGTCGCGCACGGCGAGAAGGACGAGTGCGTTGTCGACAAGGGCCTTGGGCACGGCAAGAGAGAGGAATCCCTTCTGGTGGGCCGTGAGCTCCGGGTCCTGATCCAGGGTTGAGACCACCGTGCGCCAGCGGCTGATGAGCTCATTCTTGGAATTCGACACCGTCACATTTCCTCAGCTTTCAAAAAAATTCGTTCTGGCGTGATCCACACCTGTGCATGACTTCCACATAGTTTTCCACAGAATGTGGACTCTTGCCGACTCAGCCCAGTGAATCTCCACACTGGTGGATAAGCTTGTGGAAAACTACATGGGTGTGACTTGTGGACGAGCTCCGGTGGCGGGAACGCGAACGGTGATGAATTTCGGGCGAGCGTGACGTGAAACATGGGGATCCCGTTTGACCGCTCGGATTCCACCTCGCTAAGATGGAGTGTCCTGTGTACCGGGCTTCATCCGATTATCCTGATCATCTTTGGCTCTTATGCACAGGAGTGCTCGGCGGTCGAGACTCTCACCGCCGTTTTTTGTGAGAACGCACCGGCGTTCACCCGCAACCTAGAAATCGGAGACTGAAGTGAGCAAGCGTACATTCCAGCCCAACAACCGCAAGCGCGCCAAGAAGCACGGCTTCCGTCTGCGTATGCGCACCCGTGCGGGCCGTTCGATCCTGGCCGCACGTCGTCGCAAGGGACGTTCCGACATTTCGGCCTGAGCATGCTTGACGCGGCACATCGGATCCGCAGCGGCGAAGACTTCAGACGAATCTTCAGGGCCGGGGTCCGGGTGCGCTCAGAGCATCTCATGGCGCACAGCCTGAGAGACACCGATGATACCCACGCTGCGCGCGTGGGTTTCATCGTATCCAAGGCCGTCGGGAACGCAGTGGTGCGCAATCGCACCAAACGTCGTTTGCGGGAGATCATACGTGCCCGCCTCGGTGAGCTGAGAGCAGGAGACCTGCTCGTCATCCGGGCGCTGCCGCATGCCGGCCAGGCGGACTTCGCCGGTCTGTCGGCGGAGGTGGATGAGCTGCTGCTCAAGGCGGAGAAGAAATTGGATCGCCGTGGACGCCGAACATGATCTGAAACATGTCTCCGAAGTGCCCCGGCGGCCGGCCGGCTTCTGGCCCACACTGGGCTGGATCGTCCGGATCGGTCCGAGGATGCCGTTCGTCTGGTTCATCCGGGCCTATCGGATCGCGATCTCGCCACTCTACGGCCAGGTGTGCCGCTACTATCCCAGCTGCTCAATGTACGGTCTCGAGGCGTTCGAGATACACGGAGTTCTCAAGGGCATGGTGTTAACTGGGTGGCGCATACTGCGTTGCAATCCGTGGTCGCACGGCGGTGTCGACCATGTGCCGGGCTCAGCGCGGGAGGCCAGGTCGAAGACCATCCACCGCGGTCAGGCACACAGCTGAACATAATGAACTCACCGTCCGCGCGCGGACGCGAGCAGACGGACTGCCTCGGGGCACATGATGTGTCGCGCAGACCTGTGAACAATGGCAAAATGAACGACGCGCAAGCATCGTTGTAACGAGGAGAACTGAATGGACTGGATGGACAAGCTGCTCTACCCGCTGCAGTGGGTAGTTGCTTGGATCCTCGCGATCTTCCACGAGATCTTCACCGCGATCGGCCTGCCCGCCGACAGCGGTTGGACCTGGGTGCTCTCGATCGCCGGACTGACCGTGGTCATCCGTGCTCTCCTCATCCCTCTCTTCGTCTACCAGATCAAATCGCAGCGCAAGATGCAGCTGCTTCAGCCGGAGATCCAGCGCCTGCAGGCGAAGTACAAGGGCAAGAAGGACCAGTACTCGCGCCAGGCGATGGCCGAAGAGCAGATGTCGCTCTTCCGCGACAACAAGACGAGCCCGTGGGCGTCCTGCCTGCCGCTGCTCGTGCAGATGCCGATCTTCTTCTCCCTTTTCCGCGTCATCCACAACATGCCGAAGGTCGCGTCCGGTGATGTCGGGGCCATCGGCGGTTTCACGCAGCAGTTGGCGATCCAGGCTGAGAACTCCTCGATCTTCGGCATCAGCCTGTCGGCGGTCTTCACCGACCCGGGCTTCGCAGTCAAGCTGCTCACCGGTGTGCTGATCGTCGTCATGGCCGGCACCATGTTCATCACGCAGAAGCAGATGATGGCGAAGAACATGTCGGAGTCGGCGATGGCCAACCCGATGATGCAGTCGCAGAAGATGCTGCTCTATGTGATGCCGCTCGTCTTCGGCATCGGCGGCATCTACTTCCCGCTCGGTGTCCTCATCTACTGGCTGGTCTCGAACACCTGGACGATGGCCCAGCAGCACATGGTCATCCGCAATATGCCCGCTCCTGGCTCGAAGGCCGAGAAGGAGATGCTTGAGCGCAAGGCTCGCAAGGGCAAGACTGTGAAGCAGGACGAGCTCAAGGGATCGACCGTCACCGAGGAGGCCCCGAAGAAGAGCGGCCAGCGGCAGCAGCCTGTGAGCAAGAACCGTAAGAAGAACAAGAAGCGCTGAGGACAGACATGACCGAAGAGAAGATCGACGAGACCCCCGAACAGACTCCTGAGGAGACCTCGACGAAGCCGAGCCGTGCCGAACTCCTCGAAGAAGAGGGCGAGATCGCCGCGGACTACCTCGAAGAGCTGTTGGACGTGGCCGATATCGATGGCGACATCGATATCGATGTCGCCGACGGCCGTGCACAGCTGTCCATCGTCTGCGAAGACAACGAGGACTCGAACCTGGACACTCTGGTCGGTCGAGAAGGGCGCACTCTCGGTGCTCTGCAGGAACTCAGCCGTCTGGCCGTGCAGACGCAGACGGGTCAGCGGTCATGGCTGATGCTCGATATCGACGGTTTCCGCAACAGCCGTCGCGATGAGCTCATCAAGAAGGCCAAGGCTGCGATAGACGAAGTCAAGGACGGCGGCGAAGAGTTCGCTTTCAAGCCGATGAACAGCTTTGAGCGCAAGATCATCCATGACCAGGCAGCTCGCGCAGGTCTGGCGTCGGAGTCCGAGGGTGAGGGCGACGGTCGCCACGTCGTCATTCGGCTCGCAGATGACTGATCAGCCTGAGAAGGACGCCGAGCTCGCGGACGAATCGACGACAGCGGAGATCGAAACGCCTCCGGCCGGCACCGAGGCCTACTTCGGTGCCGCCTACCCAGCGGCCCAGCGGTATGCCTGGCACCTGGCCACGACCGGAATCGAGTGGGGACTCATCGGCCCTCGCGAAGTCGACCGTCTGTGGACCCGCCATATCCTCAACTGCGCCGTTGTCGCCGAGCACATCGACGAGAGCGAAGTCGTCGGCGACGTCGGCAGCGGGGCCGGCCTGCCGGGTATCCCGATCGCACTGATGCGCCCTGAGGCGAAGGTCGTCCTCATCGAGCCGATGGAGCGCCGCGTCGAATGGCTGAGTATGGTGGTCGATGATCTGGGACTGAACAACGTGCGAATCGTTCGGGCACGCGTCGAAGAACTCGTCGACGAGGAGATGTTCACGGTCGTCACCGCACGGGCGGTCAAAGCGATGACGACTCTCATCGAATGGACCCGTGAGGTCATCAGCCCCGGAGGCCGGATCCTCGCCCTGAAGGGAGCCTCGGTCGAGGACGAGTTGGTCAAGGCGAAGAAGCTGATCAAGCGATATCGACTGTCTCAGCCGAAGATTCATATCGTCGACGGAGGCGGCCTCCTCGAGGTCCCGAGTCGTGTCGTCGAGATCGCCAAGAAATAGTACGAAGTAGAGTTGGTCTAGGCTGGATCAGAGTCTTGTGAAACCGATGGATGATGGAGTGCGCCCTATGCCGATCATGGATGAGTCGTCTCCCATTGGTGCCGCGATTGCACGGGACAACCGGCGTGCGGATCGACTGTCGCAGACAACCTTTCCACGGCCGGACTCGACCCGTATCTTCACGATCGCGAACCAGAAGGGTGGCGTCGGAAAGACCACGACGGCGGTGAACATCGCTGCGGCCCTTGCCAATCAAGGGCTCAATGTCCTGCTCGTCGACATCGATCCGCAGGGCAACGCGAGCACCGCCTTGGGTATCGACCACTATTCCGAGGTCACGAGCATCTACGACGTCCTCATCGACGATGTGCCGATGCGGGAGGCTGTGGCTCAGTGTCCTGACTTCGAAACACTGAAGTGTGTGCCGGCCACCATCGATCTTGCCGGTGCGGAGATCGAGTTGGTATCGCTCGTTGCGCGTGAACAGCGACTCCAGCGTGCCTTGGGCATCTACCTGAAGGAAGAGGAGGCGGCGGGAGACCGCGTCGACTACATCATCATCGACTGCCCGCCCAGCCTGGGTCTGCTGACCGTGAACGCCTTCGTGGCCGCCCGCGAAGTCCTCATCCCGATCCAGTGCGAATACTATGCTCTCGAAGGCCTCAGCCAGCTGCTGAAGAACATTCAGCTCATTCAGAAACATCTCAATCCTGAACTTGCGATCACAACGATTCTGCTGACGATGTATGACGCACGCACGAATCTCAGCGCTCAGGTCGCCGAGGATGTGCGCACTCATTTCCCGGAGCAGGTGCTGGGCACGGCGATTCCTCGATCGGTGAGGATCTCCGAAGCGCCGAGCTACGGACAGACCGTGATCTCTTATGACCCACATTCCAGCGGTGCCCTCTCGTATCGGGAAGCTGCTGAAGAAATTGCGAATCGAGGAGTAAGTCGTGGTTGAACGCAAGAAGAGGGGCCTCGGCCGCGGGCTCGGAGCATTGATCCCCGACGCGAACTCGAATGATCGTCCGGTTGATGTCTTCTTCTCCGGCGGGAACACGGAAGATGGACATAGTGAGGGCGAGGCGAAGACTTCGCGTGCTGCGCGCACCGATCCGGCAGCGTCTATGCAGTCTTCTCGCCGACGGAAGCCGAAGGCCGCGGGTACGACGAAGACGGCGACCACGTCCTCCGAAAAGGCTGCAGAGGGCAAGGCCGCCAGCGCGAAGACTGGTTCCGCTGAGTCGACCACGTCCAAATCGGGAACTGCGAAGTCGACCGCATCCAAATCGGGAACTGCGAAGTCGACCGCATCGAAAGCGGGAACGGCGAACACCAAGCAGGCCAAGGCAGGTTCGGCGAAGGAAACCTCCTCCAAGTCGGCAGCGTCCACGTCCTCTGCTCATCAGACCTCTGGATCCAACTCCTCGAGATCGAAAACGAGCGCGTCCGAGACTACGACCACTGGCAAGAGTACGACCACAGGAAAGAATGCGGCCACTGCTAAGACGCCGACTTCGTCAAAGTCATCGACGACAAAGGCAAACGCATCGAAGGTGAAGTCCGCTTCGTCCCCCGCTTCGCCCCCTGCTGAGAAGTCAGCGAACGCGTCCGACGAGCCGACGACTGATATTCGGATGGAATCCCCGCCGGTGGACTCTGAGTCGGCGATAAAAGGCGCTGAAGCTGCGACCACTGCCACTGCTCCATCGGCTGACGAAGATGTTCGTGAGACGCATCCCGGTGTCTACACCTCCTCCGGTCGCCAGGATGACAGCGACGAAGAGGACGCATCGGGAACGACCGGCGAGCCGGGAACTACAGATGAAGTGCCAGGCGTGGCTGAGATCAAGGACGAAGAGGTCCGTGCGAAGGCAAGTACGAATCCTTCCAAGATGAAATCCGAGGCTCCGGAAGAAGGCGGGTCTTCTTCCGCAATCGCTGAGGAGGGCCAGGATCAAAAGCCGGTGGACTCCGAAGAAGGCGACGTAGATGACTACGAAGGCGTCGAGTCGATCCCTGACACGGAATTCGGGGAGATCGATGTCGATCTCATCGATGCGAACCCGAGACAGCCTCGTACGGTCTTCGACGAAGATCTGCTCGCGGAACTCGTTCACAGCATCCGTGAGATCGGTGTCCTTCAGCCCGTCGTCGTCAGGCAGAAGCCAAGCGACCGATCGCGCTTCGAACTCATTATGGGTGAGCGTCGTCTTCGTGCGACAAAAGATGCCGGTCTCTCGACCATTCCGGCGATTATCCGATATGTCGAAGACACTGATCTTCTCCGGGATGCGCTGTTGGAGAATCTCCACCGCGCAGAGCTCAATCCCCTTGAAGAAGCAGCTGCGTACGGGCAGTTGCTCGAGGACTTCGGATGCACACAGGAAGAACTGTCTGAGCGCATCGGACGGTCTCGACCTCAGATCTCGAACACGCTGCGGCTGCTTCGCCTTCCTCCTCTGGTGCAACGAAGGGTAGCCGCCGGTGTCATCTCGGCCGGTCACGCTCGTGCGATTCTGGGGTTGCGCGATCCTGAGCACATGGAAGTTCTTGCGCAGCGAATCGTTGCAGAAGGACTGTCCGTACGCGCTTCCGAGGAAGCCGTTGTCCTCCTCAATCGGGGCGATTCGATCAATGTTTCACGTGCAACGACGAAGGTTGCACCGGAGTTCTTAGCTGTGGCGGAACGCTTGGGTGATCGGCTCGAGACCAAGGTGAATATTTCGGTTGGGAAGAAGAAGGGCAAGCTGAGTGTGGAATTTGCTAACCAAGAGGATCTAGATCGCATTCTTGGCTTACTCGGAATTTCCAATGAGGATGCCCTGTAACCAAGCACCAATATTATCCGCATGGGCCCCGCTGCAGTATTCGCGGGGCCCATTCGCATTCAAACCGATCTGAATACATCGAGTTGGATGGCTCAGGCATAGGTGGGCCGACGAATTCGGCAGGATCTGGCTGAGTCTCAATTTGTATTCAGTGGCGCGATGGTCGTTTCACGTGAAACACCCTGGCTTCTCGTAGTTGGCTGCCCCCTAAATTGGGGTTAACGTGCCTCTGTTTGCACGAAGGGCGGAACGGGTTGAGACCATCACGGCAGGGGGTTGCGGGTCGTCCCATCGTTTCGGCCCCTTTGCTTACCAAGCCTCGCGCACGTTGAAGACTGCACGTGAACGCGCGGATCAGATAGTCTTCGGTCCATTGGCTGACGGGTGGTATTTATGACTATGCTGATCTGGTTTATGCAGCGACCAGGACTCGCAGAGACTGCTCGTGTTTGATATGTCGGTGTACCTGCGAACTACCATTGATCTTTGTCTAGGCTTTGACGAGTCTGCGGTGCTGTCGATTTCGGTGTTGAGATTGTGTGTTTCACGTGAAACTATTCCCTGCAGATGCGGCACCGTATGTCCGCGAGTGATGGTTTCTGAATGATGTCGCCGGATTATCCGGGTAATGAACGTACCTCGTTTGATACTTGTGTGCTGGAACTGGCGAGTGTCGTGTCTTCAATCTTCCTGCTTGTATGTTGCCGCGCGGCTCATGTTTGGAAGGCGGATACCGTTTCACGTGAAACGCTCCTTGTTTGAGTCTCGACCCTTCGGTTGAGAATAGCTCGATGATGATGGCAGAGTCCGGTTTGGCTAGAAGCAGTTTGGTAGCGCAGGTGAGAGAACCTGATATGGAATGTTCACTGATGCACAGGTCTATCGTCTGTCTCTCTCCCCCTTTGCCGGCCACGGACGAGAGATTGCGTCGGAGCGCGGGGTGTCGTGAATAGAAGCTCAACGGTGGTCCCGTCTATTGCTGTCGATCGGTTATCGCAACGCGCGTCTCGGCTCTAGAAAATTGGACAGAAGACGTGTTCGTTTCACGTGAAACGGGGTATATGGTTCCTACTCTTGTACAGGTAGTCGCTCGGTGCCCGGCAACGTTTGCTGGTCAGTGAGGCTATTGTGACTAGGATGATTCGACAAGGACATAGCGGTCCCGGGCTTCGGGCGAGTATTCTCTCATTTGGGCGCCGACCAGTCAGCCACATGGCTCTCACCACGATAGGTTCGAATATATGTTTGGGTTAGCCCCACCGGGATCGACAACCGCATGGTCTGACGAATGTTTCACGTGAAACCTCGGGTAGAACCACGCGCTGAGGTACGAGGAGGAGAAGGCACTCACTGGGGAATGGTTATGGGTAGTGCCTTCAGTTGTCGAAGATTGGGCGATTGGTCATGGACTTGTCCGAACGGTAACGACGCTAGGTCATGTTCCGTTAGAGACCGCGCTTTGTGACATTACTTAGGTTGTCTTGGCAACCATAAGATCTCGGTGACCAGGTGTGTTTGTTTGATTCATCCGCTGGCGGACTATCTTGTAGAGCTCAACCCGAGGGTAGTTAGTAACATCAGGTGGGTACATAGTCGGCTAAGCTCTGGGGTCGACGTCTGGCCTAACGTCCGTAGATCTATATTTCACGTGAAACGACACTCAGATTCTTCAATACCTCCGTTGGTCGTGTCTATTGAGCTGCCGAAGACGGAAGCGAGGATGCCTAAAGACCGGTTGGAGCGGGCAGTGCATCATTGGCGTCGATTCGTGCCTCCCACCCGCAAGATCGGGTCGCGTTTCACGTGAAACGCGGTGAGTGCTTTGAATCCATTCAGATCATACACTTGGGAGTCGACGGGCCTGGTGAACTGCATTTGAGGGTATCTTAATGATGAGTGCCCAGGAGCCGCCTGCGTAGTTGTCGAGGATTCTTGTTGATAATGGCCTTGCAGAGGACGTTAGATTGACCATCTCTAGGTGCGGTTCTGACCGAGGTAGATGTGCCCGCGCCTATCTCGTTCCCGAATCAGTCAGACTGACACTCCCGGTCTGAGATTGAACTTGTTGAGAAGTACTCCGTGCGTTGGGAGCTGGTTTGCGTAATCGGCGGGCCACTGTCATCGCGTTATCCTGATCCAGCCTTAGAGTACGTACAAATCGATTTCAGAGGGTCGCGGAGGCCGGAGCGGATGTACACCGGAGTGTCCTGGCGAGAACAGGACGTGAGGCGCTGGAATCCTGGCAATCTTTGTGCCGGCGCCGTGTTTTATGTGAAACATCGTCTGCCACTGAAATCTGCTTCGTGGTAGAGATCCGCCCCTTCACGTGGATTGGAAGGTGAAGGGGCAGTTTCACGTGAAACAGCATGGGCTGTGACTGGCGAAATGTCCACATTAGTAGAGACTGTCCGCAGATCGGTCTCCTATTCGAGTGCTCGATCCTACAAGTCATTCTATGACGTGCTCGATTAGATCGAGACTTCTGTGGCGAAGCAACACGCTCTCAAAGTATGTTTCACGTGAAACGGCAGCTCTTGCGGTTTCTGACCCGGCTGAAGGCGAGCTATACGCTATCGTCCGATGTAGCGTTCTGGTCGGTGTTGCTGCTCAGCGTTCGCAATGTGACCAGTGCAGACAACCAAGTCGGGGCATTCACCGAGATCTGAGTTCGGTGAGGTTTGTTCGGACCGATCCGGTAGACGAACAAGCGTATAGGAATCTTGGTTCGGCGCACCAGGAGAGGCGCCGTGCTCCGACAACGGAGCACGGCGCCGGTGACGACTGGTCGATCAGCTCAGAGCTTTGATGGCATCCAGGCTGAGCGTGCCGGTCTGCGGATCCTTGTCTTCAAGGATGTAGAGGCGCTGCAGGGCGGCTGCGATGCCGTCAGCGATTGCATCCCTGACATGGGGGTCCTGCAGGCTTTCTCGGTCCCCTTGGTTCGTAAGATAGCCGCTGACGACATGAACTTTGGGGGTTCTCAGTCGCTTGAGAGATGACCACGTACGAGCATGTGTGCGACAGTCCAGCATTCCGGTGCGAGCGACGACCTCACCCTGGATGAGCTGCGCGAGCTTCTGTCCTGTCGGAGAGTTGAGGTCTGACTGACGCTCGTGACCGAAGTAGAAGGTTGCAACGCCATTGGCGTCCTTGGACTTGCTCACGTCAGCTGTGACTGTGATGACGGCTGATGCATCAAGCGTATCCGCCCGGTTGACTTCAACGGCGTCGCCTTCCAAAAGGAGTGCACCCGCGCCGATGGCCTCCAATCGGCCAACAAGGCGGCTTGCTATATCAAGAGTGATCTGGCGTTCGAGGGCGGACTGCTCATCAGTCATCGGCAAGGTCTGGAAATCTACAACTGTAGTAGCAGCTTCGATGACAAACGTTCTGCCGACGAGAGATGTTCCCGACGCCGCCACGCGGGCTCGCTCCTGGAGCGCGAAGAGATTGCCTGTGTCCTGATTGCGGTCGATGGCAGTGAGTCCTCGAAGGGTCTGGGGTCCCGTCACTCCATCGACCTTTGTTCCCAGACTCATCTGCAGCTCTTTGACAGCCGACTCGGTGCGAGCGGCATACTCGGAATCGATCCGGCCCGGATAGAAGCCGAGTCCTGCCAGCTTGGTTTGGAGGTTGACGACATCGTCACCTGTAAGGACCCTGACGGGGTCGAATCGGAGGACTCGGTCGCCGAGCTGATATCTTGCCTGTTCGAGCTCTGATAACGTCTCAGGGCCGAGCACGCCGTCGCAGAGGATTCCACGGTCTTGCTGGAACTGCCTGACTCCGAGCTCGAAGTCACGATCGAAGTCTGCGATTTCGGTATCACCGACGCTGAGCCCCAGGCGGGCCATCTGAGTTTTGATATTCGGCAGCATCTCAGAAATATCGCCGCGCGAGTAGCGCGGTAGGTTCGTGTTCGTCAATGCGGTGCCAATCTTCGGTGATGCGGTTCGAGGGTCAGTGTTCGGTGGCGCTCAGATATGCCTAAGGCGCCTGTTGATACTACAACAGGCGCCTTAGAACTCGATCAGATGAAGTCGGAGAGCTCATCCTCGAGAGCAGGCTTAGGACGCGCGCCGATGATGGTCTTCGCGACCTCGCCGTCCTTGAAGACGTAGAGTGCCGGAATCGAAGTGATTCCGTAGGTGCTCGCGGTCTCAAGATTCTCGTCGGTATTGACCTTGACCACGTTGAGCTTGTCTGCGTGCTCTTCTGCGATCTGGTCAACGATCGGGCTGACCATACGGCAGGGGCCACACCAGGGAGCCCAGAAGTCGACGAGCACAGGCTTGTCGGACTTCAGTACGTTCTCTTCGAATGTTGCGTCAGTGACTTCTGTCGACATGGGTAACCTTCCTTCACAACGAATGTCTCTACCAGAACAGTGGTGTTGGGTCTTTCATTCCCCGATGGGTCTGCTGTGCCCGATCGACGCGGGAGAGCAGCATACATGCGGCTGATTGGAGATCAGGAAGCGATGGATGCTTCCGCAACAGCTGCTTCCGCCATGGCCGGTTTGGAAGCCGCCTCGAGATCACCGAGGTAGTGTTCGGCGTCGAGTGCTGCCGAGCATCCCGAACCGGCCGCGGTGATCGCCTGCCGGTAGACGGAGTCGATGACATCGCCGGCAGCGAAAACGCCTTCGACTGAGGTCTTCGAGGTGCGACCATCGACGCTGAGGTATCCGTCGGCGCGCATCTCGAGCTGATCAGCGAACAGGCTCGTGCGTGGATCGGAACCGATGGCCACGAACATTCCGGTCACGGGCAGTTCAGAGGTCTCTCCGGTGACGGTGCTGCGGATGGTCAGGCCGGTGAGCGAATCTTGACCGTGGACTTCGGCGACTTCGGAGTCGAGAAGGAACTCGAGCTTCTCATCGGCGTTCGCACGATCCTGCATCGCCTGCGAAGCGCGCAGCTCCTGACGACGGTGAACCAAGGTCACCTTTGACGCGAAACGGGTGAGGAAGGTCGCCTCCTCAAGAGCGGAGTCGCCGCCGCCGATGACAGCGATGTGCTGATCGCGGAAGAAGAATCCGTCACAGGTGGCACACCAGCTGACTCCATGACCTGAGAGCTTCTTCTCATTGGGCAGTCCCAGCTCTCGGTAGGCCGAGCCGGTCGCGAGGATCACGGCCTTGGCGGTATAGCGAGCGCCCAAAGCGGTCTCGATCTCATGGGCACCGGGGTTGAGCTTGAGGGTCTCGACATCGTCGTAGATGACCTCGGCACCGAACTTCTCAGCTTGCTCGCGCATGCTCTCCATGAGTTCGGGGCCCTGCACGCCGGCAGGGAATCCGGGGAAGTTCTCGACATCGGTGGTGTTCATGAGCTCACCGCCGGCGGTCACCGAACCTGCGATGACGACCGGTGCCAGGTTCGCGCGGGCGGCATAGACGGCTGCGGTGTAGCCGGCCGGACCCGATCCGATGATCACCAGTTGAGTATCAGTCATGTGAAAAGTTCCCTGCTTCTATCTGCTCTGCTGCTCGCGCCACGGACTGCCGCGCGAAATGACGTTCGTATCTATAACGGTACGGTGCCGAGGACTATTCCGCACCTGCATCTGGGCCGACACCCTCTCCTGGCCGCAGCGATGAGGCAGCATGATGTCGACCGAACGTGGGCGTGGGTCCGCTCAGGAGAACTTCACGGAGCTGATGGTGGCCTTATAGCCGCCATCGGTCTGCGGCAGTTCAGTGACCCAGAGGATGAGCTCGTCGGTCTCGACCTTCTCGTCGAATTCGACGGTGACAGCCCCTTCGGAATCGAAGACGCCTTCGCCGATGACCTTCGCATCCGCAGGATCGTCGCCGTCGCGGATCTCGAACTTGCCTCCGGAGCTCTCCGACGCCACCTTCACCTCGCTGATGGTGGTCTCATCCTCGAATCCGAAGAGCAGACCGACACCCGTTTTGAGGTTGCCGAAGCTCGCCGAGTTGTACCGGTCGGTGTTCCATGACCCTTCGGTCTTGGGAATCACGTTCTCGGTCTCACTGTCGTGTTCTTCTCCATCGCCTTCCGGATCGAGAGATTCGACGGATTCGATCTTCGGCGGATCGGCCTTCGGAGTCTTCTCTTCCTTCTTCGTCGGCTGATCGCTGGGAGCCGAGGTCTCGCTCACCGGGGTGGAATCCTCGTCGCCTGAGTTGAAGCCGATGACGACGATTCCGACCACGATGGCCGCGACGACCGCGAGGCCGAGAACCAACCACAGGAAGGGCTTTCGTGTGGCCGCGGGATCACGCTCGTCGGAACCGGAACCACCGGAGCCGCTGGCTGCGCCGCCCGCAGCAGCGCTGCCGGCGCCTGAGCCAGCAGTTCGTGGCCCGGCCGACGCACCCGCGGCTGCGGAACTCGCACTCGCAGAGCCACCCGGTCTGCTCGATCCGTTGCCTGCTCCACTCGAGCGCCCGGACTTGTTCGCCCCGGCTTTCACTCCGGCTCCTGCTGCAGCAGCACCGGCAACGCCCGCTGTCCCGGCGGCTGCCGAACGTTTCTGCGCAGTCGAAGACTGAGCTGTATCGGTCGAATCGCTGTGCTGCTGGCGTGGTCTCCCAGCCTTGCGCTCGGCCGGACGGACAGATGAGGAGCTCTCAGCCTCCTCGGCGGTGTCATCAACGGAGCCGTGATCATCAACGGTGTCCGGGGACAGCCGACGCATCTCCTTGGGCGGTGCGGCGGCGTTGGCTTCCTGCTGACGGGTGGCCGAACTCGCTTCGAAGGCGGCAAGACGCCTACGCGCCTCTTCCTCCTTGGCCTTCGCGATCCGACGTTCTCGCTCATACTCACGCCGCTGATGCTCGCGCTGCTGTTCATTGGTTTCGAACATGCCGCCGAGGAACCAGGAACCGTCGTCCTCATCCTCGTCGTTGTCCATGATCACGCGAGTATCGTTCTCATCGCCCTCGTCCTCGGGCACGATCTCGAGCGCCTGAGTATCGGGATCAGAATCGTCGTCCCGGTTCATGATCGGGGTCGTGAGGTTCTCGTCGTACTCGTGCTCGGCGTACTCCGAGTACTCCGAATACGTCTGCTCGGGCTGCCACTCCTCCCAGTCCTGAGCCGCGCTGTCGAGCTGTTCCTTGGCGATCGGGAAGCTCGAGGCTTCGCGCATCTGCATCCGGTCGGCATAGCGCCCCGTGGTGTGTCCGACCACTCCGGCAGCCAGTCCCCGCGTGCCCGGACGAGTGATGCCGATTCGCACGAGGGCAGCCTGCACCTGATCTTCGCTGGCACTGGCCGAACCGCCGGGACCGGGTCCGATGGTCTTAGCGCGGGGTGCTGGCAGGCTGGTGGCTTCGTCGAAGCTGCGGGGCGACTGCTCGAACAGGTTCTCGTTCTCCGCCGCGGGAGCACGATTGACGTAGCGCAGAAGCTCGGGGTCCCAGCTGTCGATATAGCCGAGGACCTCAGCGACGGAGCCAGGACCGGGGTCCGAACCCGTGATGGTTCCACTGACGAAATCATCGAGTTTGTCAGGGACCTCGGGATTGAGAGCCTGGGCCCGGGCGATCCGGGCATTCTCCTTCTCCGCAGGCGGAATGCCGTCGAAGGACTCCTCACCGGGCCAATACCCGGTCAGAGCCGTATAGAAGAGCTGGACGAGAGCCAGGGCGTCTCGACGTGAGGCCTTCGTCGGCGTGTAGTCCTTCTGCTCGACGAGCCCGGTGTCCAGCGCCAATGCCGCATCGATGCCGATGCCTGCGATGACCACCGCACCCTTCGAGGTCAGGCCGACCACGCTCGGCCGCAGGAACATGTGGAACAGTCCTCGCCTGGCCGAGGTCACGAGTGCTGAACCGACCTCTCCGATGAGGGCGCACGCAGCGTCGACCGGCAGCGGCGAACGCGGCAGGATCTGGTTGAACGGCGTCACCGCAATGCGCTTGATGACGATGTAGTCCAGCCCATTGGAATGTCCGACGTCGAGCGTCGGGGCGATTCGCGGGTCACCGAGGATCGATACGCGGCGGGCGGCTTCGAGGACGTCGTTGGACCCATCGGCATCGGCGACGAGGATGAGCACGGGTTCATCGAGGATCGCATCGAGCCCTGTGCAGACGGCACCGACTTCGGGCTTCTCGGGCAGCCACCGGCGGTCGACGGTCGATACGACATAACGGCCGGCCACCACCATGCCGGGTTCGATATCGATCAGGGCGACCACCTCCGGTGGGGATTGACAGGGCTCAGGCTGTTTTTCTTAGTTTTCCAGCAACCACGCCAATAATCGAATGCAACTCTCTGACTCTGAGCAAATAACAAGCTCCGATGAAGAACAGCAGCATCACAGTGCCGACGATGGCCGTTGTGATGAACGCCGGCAATCGTCCTGCCAAGGCGAAGTCCGGGAAGAAGTAGAGCAGACCGAACCCTGCCCCGCCGGCGACGATCGCTGCGAGGAGGAACTTCAGATGCGAAGTGAGGATCTCACGCAGATCAATGGCGCCGAGGCGCTTCTTGAGGAGGGAGAAGGACAGGACCATCGCGAACAGGTAGCCGAGGCTCATGACGAGACCGATGATCGCCACCGTCACCGATTTCGGGAAGATCGTCGCCGAGAGCACCGCCAGGGATTGGAAGACGATCTGCGGCAGCTGGATGAGGAACGGGGTCTTCGCGTCCCCATAGGCATAGAACACCCGCTGCGCGAGATAGTTCGCACTGAAGGGGATGAGGCCGAAGACCATGGCGATGATGACCAGACCGATGGCCGTGGCCTGCTCCCGGCCCTCGCCTGCGATGATCATCGCCACCGGCGAAGCGAGCACGACGAGCGCGGCGACGGCGAAGGCGTTGACCATTCCGACCATCCGCACGCCCATGGAGAAGTCGCCGACGACGGCCTCGGTATCGTCGTTCGTCGCGTTCTTGGCCAAGGAGGTGAATAGCGCCGTGGCCAGAGAGACCGCTATGAGCGAATGCGGGAGCATGAACACGAGGTAGGCGTTCGTGTATGCCGTGTTTGCGGCGTTCCCATCGCCGGGGATCGACGCGCCCGAGGCGACGCGGGAGATGACGAGGAAGCCGATCTGTCCGATGAGCATCGCGGCGAACGTCCAGAACGCGACCTTTCCGGCCGAGCCGAGTCCGACTCCGCGGAATCCGAAGGTCGGCTTGTATTTGAAGCCGATCCGCTTGAGCGGCCAGATGAGGATCAGTGCCTGAGCGACGACGCCGAGGGTCGCCGTCCCGGCGATGAGAGCGATCTTCTCCGGGGTCCACGTGTCGAGTCCGTGCGGAGACACCTTATTCGTGCCGAAGATGAGGATGAAGGCGGCGAGCCCGGCGATCGCGACGACGTTGTTGAGCACTGGTGCCCACATATAGGGACCGAAGGACGACTTCGCGTTGAGGACCTGGCCCAGCAGCGTGTAGAGGCCGTAGAAGAACAGCTGCGGCAGACACCAGAAGGCAAAAGCGGTGGCCAGCGCCAGCTGTTCATGGCTCCATCCCGAGGAGTAGAGCCACACGAGCACCGGTGCCGCCAGAGTCGCAATAACGCTCACCACGCCGAGGATGAGGAAGGACAAGGTCAGCAGGCGGTTCGTGTAGTCCTCGCCGCCGTCCTCACGTTTCGAGGCGCGCACCAGCTGCGGGACGAGCACGGCATTGACCACACCGCCGGCGAGCAGCATGTAGAGGGTGTTGGGCACCTTGTTCGCGATGTCGAAGGCGTCGGCCTGAACGAAGTTGACCCCGATCGCGGTGGCCAGCATCGAGGCTTTGACGAAGCCGAGCACACGCGAGGTCATGGTGCCTGCGGTCATGATCGCCGAGGACCGGGCCAGGGATGAGAAGCTGGACAAGCGCTACCTCTTTTCGCTCTCGTCGGTCTTGGCGCGGGCCATCGCATCGGCCAGCTGCTGTTCCGGGATCTTCGGGCGCCCGCGCGAAATGGTCTTGACCAAGCCGATCACGAACACAACGGCCAGAGCCAATCCGATCACAGCGGTGCCGATGTTCTCCCAATCGGCGCGGACCCGAACCATGAGTGATTCGTGATTGGGCAGGACCACCTCGTCGGCGGTGACCATCTCGATCGTCGTGGGCACATCGGCGTTGGCGAGGCCCTCGACGGGCACGTCGACACGCGTCGTCTCCGCGGCCGGTACCTTCACGGTCTCCGTCTCCTGTGCCCGCAGCTGCGGAGTGTTCGGTCTCATCCGGATCCGCAGGGTCGCCTCGGCGGGGGAATCATTGACGATCGTCACCGGGATCGTCGTCTTCTCACCGGTCACGAGGAGGACGGACGATCCCTTGCGCAGGTGCAGGCTGTCCATGAGCTTCTGGCTCTGCTCACGGGCCTGGCCGGCGCAGATGTTCGCGTTCCGGCCCAGCGTCCACGCCGCCGAGGTGCAGGTGAGCAGCTCGCGGTCGAGCCGGACATCGGCACTGTCGCGGTCGCTGAAGACGCTGTTGAAGTCCTCTTGGTTCGTCCGGGTCTCGACCAGGGACTCCACGGCCTTCTTCCGGATGTGCGGAGCGTCGGAATCGGTGCGCAGCAGTCCGCGCGCCTCGGAGCCGGAGTCGAGGATCTCGTCGACCCCGGTGGGGGCGATCCACGGCGCCGAGCTGAGTTCCTCGACGGTCTGCTCCCAATTCGCCGAGGCGGCCGCGCGTGGGAGCGGTACGAACAGGCTGCGAGTGCGATAGGGCGCCTCGGATTGGATCACTGCGGCCTCTGCGACGAGTTCGGACATCGGTCCGGCCGGGTCGTCCTCAGCGATCACTTCGGCGCTCAAGTCGGTGAGCTTCGAATCGGAGATGAGAGTGTCGATCGTCGACTCCCCGTCATCGGTGACCGTCGTCTGCGAATGCGCATCATCGTGGATGCCGGTGATCGAGGGCTGCTGACCATCGCTGATGATCGCGGTGGAATTGCCGGACTTCTTCAGGGCACGCAGCCCGTTCTTCGTCGCGCTTCCGGCCACCGGCCAGGCGATGTCCGTGCGGGCATCGGGAAAGACGTCCTTGACGATCTCGCGCTGCTTCTGTGCGAAGGTGCTCAGCAGGTCGATCTTCGTTCCGCGCAGAGCACTGAGGTCGGGATCGCCATAGGGCAGAGCGACGATCGTATGCTTCTGTGCTGCCTCCACGAAGTCCTGATACCAGGAGTCGAGGCGTTTGCGCTGGTCTTCTGCGGCTTCGAGCTCGGCGGCGCTGGAATCGGCGTCATCGTTGTCGGGGGCCGCGACCGGCGGCGACTGGGTCTCTTCACCTTTGTCATCGTCGGACTCTTCGGTCTCCTCCGGTGCGTCGGCGGGGGGCGGTTCGGCGATCGCAGCTTCGAAGGAGGCGATGATTCTGGGGTCGATCGCCAGAGCGAGCTCCTTGTGTCGGAGCAGCTTCGCGATCGTGTCGAGCGAACCGCCTTCGGCGATGGCGGCATCGAGTCGGTCGGAAGGGATGAGTCCGGCCTCGGAATGGCCGGGCAGGGTGACGGGAGCGAGCAGGCTGATCTTCGTCTGGTCGAAATCCGGGTCCGGGTACCACGTGGTGAAGCCGAGGGCAGAGGCCCGCAGACCGGTGTCGTCGCCGAGTTGGATCGCAAGTCCCCGCGGGCCCCAGGAACTCACGGGCGAGGACTTACTCAGGTCGAGGTCATCGGCGGGCACTCGGAAGGTGAACTCCGCGGTGGTGCCGGGATCGATGGTGTCGTCGAAGGAGGTGCCGAGGCTGGTTCCGGAGGTGTCGTCGGAATCGGCCTCCTTGTCCTTCTCCGCCTTCTTTCTGGCTTCGGTTCCATCGTGTTCGAGGTCGGCGACGGTGCGGTGTTGGGCCTGTCCCTGCTTCCAGGAGCTCAGACGGGATTCTGAATCGAGCTTGCGGGTCGACATCTGCAGACTCAGGCTCGGCTTCTCGATCGCCTTCTTCGTCGTGTTCGAGATCTTTCCGCGGACGGTCAGTGTGCCTTTGTCATCGATCCAGGGAGTCACTTCGTCGAGGGTGATCGAGACATCGTCCTTGTTCGCATCGTTGCTGGCAGCGGCCGGGGCGGCGGTCAGCAGCGGGTATGCGAAAACCGGCCCTGCGAGCAGCAGGAGCGTGCTCAGCAGGGCGGTGAGGAATCGCAGTCGGCGGATGGGAATGGGTTTCACTGCTCCAGTCGGGACACCATCGGTCGGGCGGCGGCGACGATTCGGCGCTCATTGGCGAACGACAGTCGCGAACGCAGGTCATTGAAGGGCACCCACGCCGCATCGATCGCTTCTTGGTCAGGATCATTATCCACGGTCAGAGTCCCCGACTGTGCACGCAGCAGGAAATGGTGGACGAGTTTGTGGATCCGGATTCCGGTCACGGTGAACCAGTAGTCGACGGTTCCCAGCGGGCAGATGATCTGCCCCGCGATCCCGGTCTCCTCTTCGACCTCACGGCGGGCCGCCTCGGCGGGGGTCTCCGTACCTTCGAGATGTCCCTTGGGAAGGCACCATTCGATCCGCCCGGCGCGATTGATGCGGGCGATGACGGCCACGGCCAGCAGCGGATGGGAGAAGTCGACAACGATGCCACCGGCGGAGATCTCCTCCACTGTGGTGCGGCGGGACGTGCGGGGTCCCGGCTTGGGCATCGGTGTGGTCATTCTCCTACCTTAGTAGGCGAAGCTTGGAAGTTTCGTGTCATCGGCTCCCGGTAGGCTTATGGATACCGGAACTTGCGCCTGGACGCGGGAGGTGAGTTCCCGTGGGCAAGAGCAGAAATCTTAAGAATTGAAGGAGCTCGGTGGATCCGCAGACCGCGCACAACCGACTGCACGACAAGCTCGATGAGCTCGAGCACATCCTCGGCCCACTGGGTCGGAGGTTCTCCTCAGCCGGTTTCGAACTCGCCCTCGTCGGCGGTTCCGTCCGTGATGCGCTGCTCGGTCGTCCCATGCCCGACCTCGACTTCACCACTGATGCCCACCCCGACGACATCCTCGGACTGATCGCGGACTGGGTCGACACGCACTGGGACATCGGACGCGAATTCGGCACCATCGGGGCCGTGAAATCCGGTGTGCAGATCGAGATCACGACCTACCGTGCCGAAGCCTATGAAGAGGATTCACGCAAACCGATGGTGGCCTTCGGTTCGGAGCTCGATGCCGACCTCGTCCGTCGTGACTTCACGATCGGGGCGATGGCGGTGCGTCTGCCCTCGAAGACCTTCGTCGACCCGCACCAGGGATTCGACGACCTCATCGCCGGTCGCATCCGCACCCCTGGGACGGCAGCGGACTCGTTCTCCGATGATCCGCTGCGGATGATGCGCGCGGCTCGGTTCACGTCTCAGCTCGGGCTCGATCCCGTCTCCGACGTGGAAGAGGCGATGACGGCGATGGCCGATCGGATCGAGATCATCTCCGCAGAGCGCGTCCAGGTCGAACTCGTCAAGCTCATGACCGGCATCGATCCGGTCGCCGGAATCGACCTGCTGGTGCGCACCGGCATCGCCCATCACGTTCTTCCCGAGGTGTCCGGACTGCAGCTCGAGACCGACGAGCACCATCGGCACAAGGACGTCTACCAGCATTCTCTGACCGTGCTGCGTCAGGCTCTCGAGCTCGAGAGCCGGTACGCCGCGGCTCAGGAAGAAGCCGGAATGACCGACGACGACCCGCAGCGTCTGCGAGTGCCGGACTTCGTCGTCCGCTTCGCAGCGCTCATGCACGACGTCGGCAAACCCGCCACCCGCCGCTTCCAGCCCGGTGGTGCCGTGACCTTCTACCATCACGATGCGGTGGGTGCGAAGCTCACGGCCAAGCGGATGAAGGCGCTGCGCTTCGACAAGGACACGACGAAGGCGGTCGGCCGCCTCGTCGAACTGCATCTGCGGTTCTACGGCTACGGCGATGCCGGGTGGACGGATTCGGCAGTGCGCCGATACGTCACGGACGCCGGACGGCTGCTCTCGCGCCTGCACATCCTCACCCGTGCGGATGTGACCACGCGCAACAAACGCAAAGCCGACCGGCTGGCGTTCGCCTATGACGACCTGGAAACGCGCATCGAGGCCCTGGCGAAACAGGAGGAGCTCGATTCGATCCGGCCGGATCTCGATGGTCGGCAGATCATGACGATCCTCGATATCGAACCATCGCCGCTGGTGGGAAAGGCGTACAAGCATCTGCTCGAGCTGCGGATGGAGCACGGACCACTTGGGCCCGAACGCGCCGAAGCGGAGCTGCGAGCCTGGTGGGAGTCCCACGGTCAGTGACCGACCCCGCTTACTCACCGACTGATCAGTGCTGATAGTTTCGTAATCGTTTAGATTTGTGTCTGACGTCACAGGCGGTGACGGCGGCGAGAGGTGAGGAGACCACAATGACAGTGACCGAGGAATTCCGCGCGGCCCGCGACAAGCTGATCGAGCTTCGCACCGACTACGAGGCCGCCCGTGATCAGTTCGAATGGCCGCGTCTCACACACTTCAACTTTGCCCTCGACTGGTTCGACAAGGTCGCGGTCAACAACGACAATCCGGCCCTGTGGATCGTCGAACAGGACGGTTCCGAGGGCAAGTGGAGCTTCGCGGAGCTCTCCGCGCGTTCGAACCAGGTGGCGAATCATTTCCGCCGCGCCGGGATCAAACGCGGTGACCACGTCATGGTCATGCTCAACAACCAGGTCGAGCTGTGGGAGACGATGCTCGCCGGCATCAAGCTCGGTGCCGTGCTCATGCCCGCAACCACACAGCTGGGTCCCATCGACCTCACCGACCGTGCCGAGCGCGGTCATGCCGAGTTCGTCGTCGCCGGCACCGAGGATGCCGCGAAGTTCGATGACGTCGATGTCGATGTCGTCCGCATCGTCGTCGGCGGAGAGCCCACTCGCCAGCAGGACTACAGCTACTCCGATGCTGATGATGAGAGCACCGAATTCGACCCCCAGGGCACGTCGCGCGCCGATGATCTGATGCTGCTCTACTTCACCTCGGGCACCACCTCGAAGGCGAAGATGGTCGCCCACACCCATGTCTCCTACCCTGTCGGTCATCTTTCGACGATGTACTGGATGGGACTGACACCCGGCGACGTCCACCTCAATGTGGCCTCACCAGGGTGGGCCAAGCACGCGTGGTCGAACATCTTCACCCCGTGGATCGCCGAGGCCTGCGTCTTCCTGTACAACTACTCCCGCTTCGACGCGAACGACCTCATGGAGACCATGGATCGCGTGGGAGTGACGAGCTTCTGCGCCCCGCCGACCGTATGGCGCATGCTCATCCAGGCCGACCTGGGCCACCTGAAGAATCCCCCGACGAAGGCCCTCGGTGCCGGTGAGCCGCTCAACCCCGAGATCATCGACCGCGTTCACAGCGAATGGGGTGTGCTCATCCGCGATGGCTTCGGGCAGACCGAGTCGACCCTCCAGATCGGCAACTCACCTGATCAGGAACTCAAATACGGTTCGATGGGCAAGGTTCTGCCCGGATTCGATGTCGTGCTCATCGATCCGGCGACCGGTGAGGAAGGCGATGAGGGCGAGATCTGTCTGCGCCTCGATCCTCGTCCCATCGGACTGACCACCGGCTACTGGAGCAATGCGGAGAAGACCGCTGAGGCATTCGAAGGCGGCGTCTACCACACCGGTGACGTGGCCTCTCGCGATGAGGACGGTTACATCACCTATGTCGGTCGCGCCGACGATGTGTTCAAGGCCAGTGACTACCGCCTCTCCCCTTTCGAGCTCGAAAGCGTGCTCATCGAGCACGAGGCCGTCGCTGAGGCGGCTGTCGTGCCTTCGCCGGATCCGGTGCGGCTGGCGGTGCCCAAGGCCTATGTGGTCGTGTCGAGCAAGTTCGAGGCGAATGCCGAGACCGCTCGGTCGATCCTCGCCTACTGCCGGGAGCACCTGGCACCGTACAAGCGCATTCGCCGACTCGAGTTCGCGGAGCTGCCGAAGACGATCTCCGGAAAGATCCGTCGCGTCGAGCTGCGGGCCCGCGAAGACCAGCTCCACCCCTTCAGCGGCGAACCCGCCGTTGAGGGCAATGAGTACGCCGATACGGACTTCGACCTCAAGAGCTGAGGGCGCAGCGGCGCTCGTTCAAGCCGGAGCTCGCTTTTCGATCGTTACTCGGGCCGAAAAGTGAGCTCCCGCTTGATCGGGGCGCAGACTGTCGGTGGGAGCCGAAAAGTGGGCGTACGCTTGAACGAGGTGCTGGCGGAAGCCCGGATCGGCAGGTGAATGTGAGCAAGAACGCACCTGTCATAGTTGATTCTCCGGCCATGAATTAAAATGCCTGGTGAGACGCCGAATTCTGGGTTACTCACAGAACCTTTCGGTAACCTGGTGCCTGTGCAGGGTGTCAGGCTCAGCACTTTTTCACCCTCTACTAAAGAATGCGTGCCAGACTGATTGGCGTCTTTGACCTTTTTCGGACCTCGTCGCCACGCATTGCGGCAGGCTGACTGACCTGGAGGACCTTGGGTGGCTAAGGGACAACACACAGCCAAGAACATCGGCAGGAATACGAAGAACCTGCTCAACTACCCCAGAGCGGGTGTGAGCGGATGGACTCGTTTCCTGCCGAGCATCCGCGTGCTCGTCGTCGGCGGGCTCAGCCTCGTCATCGCTCTGTGCGTGGCTTTCGCCGTCGGATATGCGGCCACCGACATCCCTGAGCCGAACCTCGAGGCGACCGGTCAGACCTCGACGATCTACTACAGCGACGGCAAGACGCCCATCGGTCAGTACAAGGTCGAGGACCGCAAGTCAGTGGAGATCGATGAGATCTCCGAACCCATGCGGAAAGCCGCGATCGCCGCCGAGGACACCTCGTTCTATGAGAACCGCGGCATCTCGATCAAGGGTCTCTCCCGCGCTGTCGTCGGCGTGGCCACGAACAAATACGCGGGTGGCGGTTCGACGATCACCCAGCAGTACGTGAAGAACTTCTACCTCACGAACGAGCACTCGTTTGATCGCAAGATCAAGGAGATGTTCATCTCGCTCAAGATCGACCAGCAGCAGTCGAAGGACGAGATCCTCGCGAACTACCTCAACACCATCTACCTCGGCCGTCGCTCCTACGGTGTCGAAGTGGCCGCCCAGAACTACTTCGACAAGTCGGCTTCGGAACTCAACGTCAGCGAGTCCGCTCTGCTGGCCGCGATGATCCAGCGCCCGGGTGCAGCCGACCCCTCGGACAACCCCGAGGCCTATGAAGACCGCTTCGACTATGTGGTCGAGAACATGGTCGAGGAAGGCTTCCTCACCGAGGAGCAGGCCGCCAAGGTCGAGCTGCCGGATGTGAGGAAGCAGAACAAGGAGTCCTCGCTGTCGGGTCAGAAGGGCTACATGTGGGACTTCGTCCGCCGTGAGGCGCTGAAGAAGCTCGACATCGACGAAGCTCAGCTGGACCGCGGCGGCTACAACATCGTCACCACATTCGACAAGGATCGGATGAAGGCCGCCGAACAGGCCATCAAGTCTCTGCCGCAGGACCAGCCGGAAGGCATGCAGGCCGGACTCGTCTCGATCGACCCGGACGACGGTGGGATCGAAGCCTTCTACGGCGGCAAGAACTACCTCGACCAGGCGTTCAACGCGTCGACGCAGAGCCATGTGCAGGCCGGTTCGACGTTCAAGCCCTTCGCACTGGTTGCCGGGTTTGAGAACGGTGTGCGGCTGACGGACAGCTATCCGGGTTCGAGCCCGACGACGCTGAACAACGACGGCACTCCCTGGCCGGTGAACAACTTCGGCAACACCAGCTACGGACCCGTGAGCCTGCTCAAGGCCACGCAGTCCTCGATCAACACTGCCTATGCTGCCCTCAATGTGCAGGTCGGGCCGGAGAAGACCGTCGACGTCGCCGAACGCGCGGGTCTGAGCCCGAACTGCACGAAAGCGCAGATGAAATCCGGCGATACCGGCGGCTGTACGATCGAGCTGACCAAGAACCCCTCGAATGTGCTCGGTACGCCGAGCGTCAAGCCCCTCGACATGGCTTCGGCATATGCAACGTTCGCCGCCAATGGTGTTCACCACGAGACCCATTCGATCAAGAAGGTCATGAAGGGCGCCGAGGATGAGGAAGTCTACAAGGCCGAGGGCAAGGGCAAGCGCGTCTTCGACAAAGCTGTCGGTGCCGAGGCCTCCTACGCTCTGAGCCAGGTCGTCAACGGCGGTTCGGGCAGCTACGCTCAGAACCTCGGACGCCCCGCGGCCGGTAAAACCGGTACGACGAACGGGAATACCGCGGCCTGGTTCTCCGGCTACACCCCGAACCTCGCGACGTCGGTTGTCCTCTACCGTGAAGTCGACGGCAAGCAGACGTCGATCGGTGCCTACGGCGGACGCGGTGAGGTCACCGGTGGATCCTTCCCCGTGCAGGTGTGGACTGAATACATGCAGGACGCGCTGCAGGGCGAGAAGGTCGAACAGTTCCCGGCTCGCGGCGAACTGCCCGATAAGCCGAAGCCGAAGAACACGAACCCGGCCCCGGCTCCGAAGCCCGAGCCCAAGGCGCCGTCGGGCAGCAACGACGGCAGCGATGGGGGCGAGGACGAGGCACCTGTCGAGACTCCGAAGGACGACGAGGACAAAGACAAGAACAAGGACTCGGACTCCAAGGACGACGAGAAGGGCAGGGAAGAAGGCTCGAAGGACGGCTCCGAAGGCAATGATGAGAATGACGGAGGCGACGACGGCGGCTCCGGCGACGACGACGGCTCCGACAACGGCAACGGCGGAGACGGTGATAAAGACTCCGAAGACGGCGGAAGTGGATCATCGGAAGGTGATGAATCCTCGAAGGATGATGGGCCAGCAGGTGGGCTCCCGATTGAGCCGCCAAAGCCCCCTGGAGAAGATGACTAGTTTCGAGAGTATTGGCTAGTAACCTCGAGTCATGTCCTCGAAGTCGTCTACCCGGATCGCCGAGCCTCTGCTCGGCGGTCCGGTCGGCATTCATCTGGGTGTCGCCGGGCGCCGGTTCCGCAGCTCCCAGGCTTATGCGCTGGCTGCTGTCCTCGGCGTCACGACCTTCCTCGCCCTGGCTCTGCAGGGCCCGTGTCTGAGCTCGGGATATGCACAGCCGGCCGCCTCGGCGAGGCTGTGTACAGGGCCTCTGTCCACGGCCTTCGTCGGTGAGGCCAACCCCGAAGTGCTCGGACGCGCCCATGGCGGAGCATCAGCACTGGCGCCTATCGAAGCCCGCCTGGTCGACCTGTTCCACCTGTTCACCAACGATGTCTCCCTGTTCATGGTCGGCGTGCTCCTGCTCAACACCGCAGGCATCGCTGCCCTCGGTGCGGGACTCCTCGTCCTTGCCCGCCACCGGGGATGGCTGGTCGCGGTCTTCGCCTCCCCGCTCATCCTCTTCACACTCGGTTCGACTCTCGATCCGCTTGCTCTCGCCCTGGCCGTGTGGGCGATGCTCCTCTTCTTCGGATCCCCGCCGCTGCGCCCGCGCGGCTGGTTGGCCGGAGTGCTGCTGGGCATCGCAGGATTCATCAACCCGCTCGCCCTGCTCGTCCTCCTGGCACTGACCCTGGCCGGGCCGAACCCGGCGCGGGGACTGAAGTCGCGGGATCCGCGGATGCTGCTGGCCGCGGCCACGATCACCTCGGCGCTGCTGCTGGTCGTCGACCTGACGGCGATCGACCGGATCGTCCACTGGTATTCCGATGCTGTCGACGGCGGATCCTTCGCCTCGATCCTGCTCATGGCCGAACTCGGCGACGTCTCCGTCTGGGCGCCGCTGTGGATCATCGCCTGCGGCGGAGTCATCCTCGCCGTCGCGATCTCCCTCTACATGGTCCGCCGCACCGGCCTCGATCCGGCAGTCGCCACCTGTCTGCTCATCGGGGGCTGTCTGCTGCTGGCACCGGGCCTCATGCCCTGGGACAGCCTGTGGCTGCTGCCCTTCATAGCGCTGTCCATCAGCCGTTGGTGGGTGCTCATCGTCTGGACTCTCGCCGAGGCGGTCTTCGCCATCGCCGTCCAGCTCGGCGATGTCTCCGGCTTCGAAGCGGACAAAGGACTCGACTCCACATTCGTCGCCCTGTTCACCCTGCTGCGGCTGCTGGCGCTCGTCCTCGTTGTGATCATGGCCGGGGAGAACCTCTACCGGCGACGGATCCGCGGTCCCATGGCCACGCCAGGGCCGCCTCGGCGAGGGGAAGAACCCGGGGGCATGCCCACGGATGATTCCGTTGCCGCAGGCGGGGATCACCACGATGAGGGACGTAAGGAAGAGCACGAATCCGGACATGACAGCGTGCGCACCGGTCGACTAGACTAGTGTGGTCTGTTCCCATTTCGTAAACAGTGCGGATTCGGGACGGACAGGCATATACCCTCCTGCCATGGACCGACCATGGCCGCAAAGACCAGAGGAGGTGGGTGACATATGCGCAAGTACGAGCTCATGCTCATTCTTGATAACGACCTCGAAGAGCGGACGCTGGCTGACACCGTGAACAACCTGATCAAGGTTGTCCCGGCTGAGAACGGCACCGTCGACAACGTGGACATCTGGGGACGTCGTCGCTTCGCGTACGAGATCCAGAAGAAGTCCGAAGGCTACTACGTCGTGGTTGATTTCCATGCCGAGCCTGCAACGACCAAGGAACTCGATCGTCAGCTCGGACTCAACGAGTCCGTTCTGCGCACGAAGATCCTCCGCCCAGACGCCAAGTAAGGCCTCTCAGCTACCTCGCTTCAAGGAGATCCAATGGCAGGCGAAACAGTCATCACGGTCGTCGGGAACCTCACCAGCGATCCCGAACTGCGCTTCACACCGAACGGTGCGGCAGTCGCAAACTTCACCGTGGCCTCGACGCCGCGTATCTTCGACCGTCAGGCCAACGAGTTCAAGGACGGGGAGACCCTGTTCCTGCGCTGCTCGGTGTGGCGTGAAATGGGAGAGAACGTCGCCGAATCTCTGCAGCGCGGTACACGGGTCGTCGTTCAGGGCCGACTGAAGTCCCGGTCCTTCGAAACCAAGGAAGGCGAGAAGCGCACGGTCATGGAGCTGGACGTCGACGAAGTCGGCCCCAGCCTGCGACGCGCCACCGCCCAGGTGACGAAGAACAGCCCCGGCGGCGGAGGAAACTTCGGCGGCGGCAACTTCGGCGGAAGCCAGGGCGGAGGCGGCCAGCAGGGCGGCTTCGGCAACCAGCAGTCCTCCGGATGGGGCAACAACCCCCAGCAGGGCGGCCCTCAGGGCGGCCAGCAGGGTGGTCAGCGCCAGGGATACGGTCAGGGCAACAACGGTCCCGCCAACGACCCGTGGGCATCATCGAACCCGCAGAGCGGCAACGGCGGCTGGGGCAACCCCGGCGCCGATGAACCACCGTTCTGATCCACGTCTGAAGACATTTCGAGACATTCGTTAACAGGAGATACTCATGGCAAAGCCAGAGATCCGGAAGCCTATCAAGAAGAAGGCTAATCCGCTCAAGAAGGGCGAAGCGGCGACCATCCACTACAAGGACACCGCTACGCTCCGTAAGTTCATTTCCGACCGCGGCAAGATCCGTGCACGTCGCGTCACCGGCGTGACCGTGCAGGAACAGCGCGTCATCGCAAAGGCTGTCAAGAACGCCCGCGAGATGGCACTTCTGCCCTACTCGAGCTCAGCTCGCTGATCGGAGGGAGACAGACATGCCTAACCGCAAAGTGATTCTGAACCAGGAAGTCGACGGCCTCGGTGCCGCCGGCGATGTCGTCGAGGTTCGTGCCGGATACGCACGCAACCTGCTTCTGCCTCGTGGCTGGGCTTCGGCCTGGTCCGCTGGCGCCGAGAAGCACATCGAGGCTCTGCGCAAGGCCCGCCAGGCCAAGCAGATCGCCGATCACGACGAAGCAGTGAAGGTCAAGGGCGAACTCGAGTCGGCCACGGCTCGCATCGATATGAAGGCCGGCAAGAACGGTCGCCTCTTCGGCGCCGTCACCCCCGCCCTCGTGGCAGAGGCCCTGCACACGGCCACCGGCCGCGATTTCGATCGCCGCCAGATTGCTCTGACCGGTCACGTCAAGACTCCCGGCAGCTACAACGCTGTTGTGCGCGTCGGCGACGAGATCACCGCGAAGATCAAGTTCGAGGTCATCGGCAAGGCCTGATCCGAACACCGCACCACCGCCGAGGCGGCACCTGAACTCAGGTGCCGCCTCGGCGTTTTTTGTGGGGTGGGTGTGGGTGGGCGGTCGGATCCTCATATCGACGTGGCCGTCGCAGAGACGGGGTTGCTCTCAGATCATCGCGGGGGTGGCATAACCTCTCGTTGCATCGGTGAGGTGTGCCGCTGACGGTGATGGATGGTCAGGAGTCCGGGTGATCTGTGTCGGCTGGGTAGGTGACTGGGCCGGCGTTGTTTCCCTCTGGACCGGCCTCACGACCGGTGTTGAGGCGTGCTCCTTCGCTCAGTTCGGCAGAGTCGATATGACCCGCGCCGAGGATATGTGCGACAGGCAGGTCTCGGGCGAGCAGCTGATCGGCGATGATCCGGCGGTGGCAGCGCCACCAGACGGCCTCCGAGCACATCAGCGTGCAACGTGTGTCTTCACTCCAGTCGATGAGGGTGTCGAGGTCGGTGCGGAATTCGTCGGTCAGACAGTGGTCGGCATAGTTGTGGAAGCTGCGGTTCTGCCACCAAGCATTGACGTCGAAGGGCACCGTGCGGCTGACAGGTCGACGGCCGGTCAGCCCGTCGAGGCGACGCAGTTCGATGCCGTGCTCGGCGAGGTCGGTCTCGAGGGTGTCGGCATTGAACTGGGGATACCTGTTCGATCCGGGCAGCCTGCGGACGTCGACGACCACCTCGGTGCTGGTGTCGGTGAGGAGCTCGATGAACTCGTTGAGTGAACGATTCGAGTGCCCGACGGTGAGGAACGGCGGCAGGCTGGGCGGCTCCGTGCTGTTTTCTGCGCGGGCGGTCGTGCTCGGTTCTCGGTCGGGAGTTCTGTCTGTCATTCGTGGTCGATGAGGTGCAGAGCGCTGCCCTTGTGAGCCGCGATGTGATCGGTCTTGTCGCTCTTGATCTCGTACTGCGGGTCATCGGCCGAGGCGCGACGGGTGTGGCCCATATAGTCGAAATCGGCGGTGTGGACCTTCGTGATGGTGCCCGAGACCTGCCCGGCCTCCGAGTTCCATCCCACGTGGTCGCCGACGAAGAAGTCGTGTGCCATGATGCCTCCTGCCTGCGCCGGATGAACTTCTTCCATCCAAACACGAAGATCGCACATTGGGAACTGCGCCGGCACGATCGGCTCAGGCCCAGGACTCCGGCAGCTGCGATCCTGGCGACCCAGACAGCAGGACTGACCCGAATCAGAGTTCGGACCAGTCCTGCACGGTCGTGCTGGTTCAGGCTTCGCTGAGGTCGGTGATGAGGGCGTCGATGAAGGCTTCGCAGGCGGCGATCTGGTCGAGTTCGATGAACTCGTCGGGCGCGTGGGCCTGGGCGATGTCTCCGGGGCCGCAGACGACGGTGGGGATGCCGGCCTCGGAGAACAGTCCCGCCTCGGTGCCGTAGGTGACCTTGTCGTCGGTGGCGATGCCGCCCCAGTTCGCGGCGAGTGTCACGATGTCGGCATCGGCCGGGGTCTCGCAGCCCGGGGCGGCGGCCTCGATGGTGAAATCGACACCGGCGGCCTCGTTCTCGGCGGCCATGGCGCGGCCCAGACGATCGGCCTCGTCGCGGAAACGGGCGATGAGAGCTTCACGGTCGACGGATCCGAGTGAGCGGAACTCGAACTGCACGGTCGCCTCGGCGGGGATCGTATTCACGGCGATGCCGCCGTTAAAGGTGTTCGCCGTGACCGAGGTGAAGGGCACGACATAGGCCTCGTCGAAGGGCCCTTCGGTGCGGAATTCCGCGGCGACTGCGTGGACGAAGGCGACGAACTCGGAGGCATAGGAGATGGCGTTGACGCCTTCGGGAGTGAGCGATGAGTGGGCGGCGACGCCGTGGAAGTCGACGCGGAAGACGTTCATCGACTTGTGGCCGCGGATGACGCGCATGCTCGAGGGTTCGCCGACCACGCATCCGCGGGGAGCCAGTCCCTCCTCGGTGACGGCCTTGACGAGGTCGATGGCGCCGACGCATCCGATCTTCTCGTCATAGGAGAAGGCGAGGTGGATGGGTTCGCGCAGGTTCGCGGACTTGAGCGTCTCGAGGCGGGAGAGGATGACGCCGATGAAGGATTTCATGTCCGCGCTGCCGCGGGCAAAGTACTTTCCGTCGCGGATCTCGGGGGTGAACGGGTCCGAGGCCCAATCCTGGCCGTCGACGGGGACGACGTCGGTGTGGCCGGACAGCACGATGCCGCCGGTCGTGGTGCCGTCGGCTGCGGGGATGGTCGCGAGCAGGTTCGCCTTCGTGCCTTCCGAGTTCGGGATCCGGCGGGATTCGATTCCGGCGGCCTCGAGGCGAGCTTCGACGTGGTCGATGAGTGGGAGGTTCGTGTCCCGGCTCGTCGTATCGAAGGTGATGAGATTCGTGATCTCGGTGATGGTGGCCTCTGCGGGTGTCGCTGGCACGACTGCTCCTGACTCTCGGATGCGGTTGGCGTCGATCCGGTCGTCTCGCGTCGGCTGCGGCGAAGGGCCATGATGGTCCCCAGAGGGCCGTGGCCCCCGTGCAGGACTGCGGTGACCAGACACTCCCACTCTACGTGTCGTGCTCGTGCCGCGTGGAACCGGACCACGGGTTGAGCACGGGTGCGGAGCTCTTACGGTGTGGTCCTATGCGTCCCGCACTGTGAGGGCCTCATCCTCCCGTCGGCCGCACAACGTCCTGGTGGTCGCGTAACCTCCCTTTGCACCAGTCTGGTGTGCTGGTAACGGTGCGAAGCGTCGGTGACAGTGAGGGGTACTCACTTATGAGCGAGGATGAGCAGGGCCTCGTTGCGAGCCGCGAGGCCCTCTGCGGGGATTTCGGCGTTCATCTCTTCGCGCATGACTGCTCGCTTGACCGGGTCCATCGTCAGCTGAGCCGAATGAGTGAACACCATCGACAGCCAACCGTGCCGTGAATAGTGCAGGTCTTCGGTGAAAGTGGACTCCCGCGGGGTGAGGTTCATGGCGCGCAGCTGGGCGAGTGCCGGGTGCTCGACGGGTTCGAAATTGTTCTTCGACGTCGTCGTTGCCGAATTCCCCGCAGGTCCTTGGTTCCCCGCCGTCTCTGCACTTGCCGTCATCTCTGCACTTGCAGCCGACCCCGCGCTCGCTGCAGTTCCGAGGCTCGCTGTGGTTCCCTCGGAATGGAAGCCTGCGGTGATGGCGTCGAGTCGGGTCCGCAGTTCCCCGCACGGCTCAATATCGTTCCAGGCCAGAGCCAGACTCCCGCCCGGTTCGAGCAGGTCTCGGATCTTCGGCAGAGCGATCATCGGGTCGACCCAGTGAAAGGACTGGCCGAAGCTGACGAGGTCGAAAGTGCGGCCGCGGCTGTCCCAGGTCTCGAACCCCGAGATCTCGACGTCGAGGCCCTTGGCCCGGGCGACGTCAGCCATCCCCGCGTCGGGTTCGACCGCCAGGACGTCGGCACCGGCCTCTCCGAGTTGGACGGCGAGGATGCCCGTGCCCGAACCGACATCGAGGATGCGCGGAACACGTGAACCTGCCCCCGCCTCGGCGGCGTTGATCATGGTCGAGACGAGCGCGGCAGGATATTTCGGTCGGTAGGCGTCGTAGTCCGTGGCCACCTCGCCGAAGGATTCCGCTCGCTCACGATTCTCGAAGTACTCCATCCACCGAGCCTATCGGCCTTCAGGGAATTCGCCGGACGTCTCCCGGCCCCTTTCCTCATCAGACTTCGACCGATGCAGGATCGGGGAACTCCCCAAAGCTCAGATCGTCATCGATCGGTGCCAGTTCGAGATAGCTGGGGCAGCCGTCGTCGATGAAGAGGAGGAGCATCGCCCCAGCGGTGCCAGCGGCGAGGACGACGCGATTCGACCAATCTCCGTCGCCTCCCTGATCATCGCGCGATTCATCGTCGACGTGAAGGTGGGGACGCATGCCGATGCTCGGGCAGGTCCCGCAATCGCATTCGCTAGTCACCAGGACCTCGCCGAGGCTGCTCTCCCAGAGTCGTCTCTGTTCGGTGGTGATCGGCACCGGTGGATCCCATCCTTCACGCTGCTCAGGAGTGAACTTCGCATAGTCGGCCTCGTCGGGAGACGTCGTGGCCGAGCGGATCATCAAGAGCGCAACGCTGCGTTCTCGGGTACTCAGGGGGCGAGCCATGGTGGCTACTCTAGCTCGATGGGTGTGGGGCAGGCCCTGGCTCGAACCTGGCGCGGTGTGCTTTTGTGTTCAACACCTACAGTTAGCGGCACAGCCACCCGGTGCACCGGGGCGTTATGTCGCGAACAGTGGCCGATGCCGCTTGCGAGTGGGAGTGAGGGCAACGGTGTTGGATGCGGGTGGGATGGGGTGTTGCGTGCGGTGTCGGATGTCTGACTGCGGTTCAGCTGATCTCGCGCCCGGACTGCACGCCGAATTCTCAGCTGTGAACCCGCCGGCGGATGCGGGTCGAGGCCGCCGATTTCGCTAAAGTCGTGGAGCAGGGGGTAACGATGTCGATCGAGAAGACACCATCCGTACCGCGCTTCGGCGCCGGAGGCGGAACCGGCGGACCGTCAGAGCTCACGCCGGAGGATCAAGAGCGCGCTCGCGGGCTGAGGAAGATGCGCACGCTCGCGCTGTCTCTGCTCATCCTCGCCACGCTCATCTTCCTCTCCACCCACATCTTCACCGACAACACCGGGATCTGGGGCTTCGTCTCCCGAGCCTCGGAGGCGGCGATGATCGGCGCGATCGCCGATTGGTTCGCTGTCACCGCGCTCTTCCGCCACCCTCTCGGTCTGCCGATCCCGCACACCGCGATCATCCCGCGCAAGAAGGACACTCTCGGTGCGAGTCTGTCGGCGTTCGTCGCCGCGAATTTCCTCCACGCCGAGGCGGTGTCGACGAAGATCCGATCCGCTGAGATCTCCCATCGTGCCGGAGGATGGCTGGCCAAACCCGGCAACCGTGACATCGTCGTCGACCGTGCCGCAGGAGGCCTCGAGTATGTGCTCGCGCGCATCGACGACGATTCCATCAAGGCGCTGACCAGGAACGTCATCATCCCTCGGCTGGTGGCCACAAGGAAGACTCCGGTACTGGCGCAGCTGCTGCGTCAGATCGTGCTCGACGGTGCTCACCACAGACTCGTCGACCTCGTCGTCACCGAGGCCTACTCCTGGCTGCGTGACAATCCGCAGGTCATCGACGAGATCGTTCACAACCGGGCACCGTCCTGGGTGCCCGATTTCGTCAATGAACAGCTGGCGAACCGGCTGCAGCGTGAAGTCCTCGGCTGGGTCGCCGATGTCCGCGACAACGAGTACCACAAAGCTCGGCAGGCCCTCGATGCCTGGCTCGTCGATCTCTCCGACGACCTCGAATCCGACTCGTCGCTGTCCCAAAGGGCCGAAGAGATCATCAACGATCTCCTCAGCCAAGACGGAGTCGTCGACTCGGTCCTCGAGATCTGGGGTTCGCTCAAACAGCTTCTGCGCGAGGCCATCATCGACTCCGATGGAGAGGTCCGTGCCCGCATCTGGCAGCTCATCGGGGAATTCGCCGAACGACTGCAGACCGACTCGGACTTCTCCCGCCGCATCGATGACCAGATCGCCACCACCGCCGGTGATCTGGCCGAGAGTTTCGGGCCCGAGATCGCCAGCGTCATCTCTGACACCATCGAACGGTGGGATGCGAAGGAAGCCGCCGAGCGCATCGAACTCTACGTCGGTCGCGACCTCCAGTACATCCGCATCAACGGCACCGTCATCGGCGCACTCGTCGGACTCGTGATCCACACCGTCATCGTGCTCCTGCCGGGGTGAGGTTCAGGCCATCTTGGCTATTTGTCTGATGATGACTTTGATGCAGTCCCCTGGTCGTCATTCGAGCATCATAACCAGAATTTACTGATGCTAGAATTGATGTTCACAGCCAGCTGCAATTTGGGTTGCCGATGGCTCCGTGGGAGGGAGATGCGATGAGAACGACAGTCACCATCGATGATGATCTCGTGGACAAGGCCGTCGAAGTCAGCGGAATCACCGAACGTTCTGCTCTGATCCGCGAAGGGCTGAAGACGCTTGTCAGGGTGGAGAGTGCACGTCGCCTTGCGGCTCTGGGGGGTTCTGATCCGGAGAGCTCCGCCGCACCACGACGACGTAACGAAGTCGCATGATCCTCGTCGACACCTCGGTGTGGATCGATCATCTTCATCGCGCTGATCCTCTGCTCCAGCATCTGCTGGAGATCGATGAGGTCGGAAGCCACTCCGCTGTTGTCGAAGAGTTGGCCCTCGGCACTTTGAAGTCTCGCGAAGAGGTTCTCAACGGCCTCGAAGCACTGTTCCGGTTTCCTGATTTGGCTCACGAGGAGCTCATGAGCTTCATATCGATGAGGTCATTGTGGGGCCGAGGACTGAGCGCAGCTGACGTTCACCTGCTCGGTTCAGCGTTGGTCGTAGACGGCGCTCGTCTGTGGACTCGTGACAAGAGACTCGTTCGCGCCGCTGAAGAGGTCGGCCGCGATTTCGCTCCCTCGAAATGACAGTCGTGACTGCGAGGTCAGGTGGGCCTGGTCTCTGCACTCTGTGAACACAGCGCCGGTATCAGAGTGGCGATCTGCTCCCTGATCCATTCCACCGCTCCCGCGCGGCCGGCGATGTGATCGCGCAGCGCGCTTTCGAAGATGCCATCGAACATCGTATAGGCCGCGCGCGATCCGACCAGTGGCCGATTTCCGGCGAGGTCTGCATACCGGCTGACCACGCGCCAGATCATGTCCTCGAGCCCACGGTCGATGTCGTAGACGTCCTCCCGCAGCTCCTCCTGGAACATGCTCTGCGACCGCAGGTCGTACCAGAGCCGATGCATCGACGGCTCTTCCGTCAGCGTCTGTACGAGCTTGTCGGCGAAGCCCGCGAGCAGGCCCTCGGCAGTGGCAGCTTCCTCGACGACCGCGTCGTAGCGGTGCATGCACTGGGTCTTATAGTGCTTGACGCAGCAGACGATGAGCTCGGTCTTGTCGCGGAAGTAGTAGTGGATGACCCCGTGGCTGAACTCTGAATTGGCAGCGATCTCGCGCAGACTCGTCCGGGCATAGCCGAGCTCGCCGAGCGTCTGCAGAGCGGACTCCGCGAGCTTGATCCGACGCTCGTCATAGCTGCCCGTGCCCCGTCTGCTGCGGGCAGGCTTCTGTTGAGACTCAGTACTGGCCACGTCTCGATGGTAGCTTTTCCGCTCTGCCTGGGCAATTGGTTTGGACAGATGGTCTTGACAGTTGTCAAGAATGAATGTGACGCTGAACACCCAACATGGAAACGACGGCAAAGGAGCCGCAATGTCTACCTATGATCTGACCGGAAGGCGCGCATTGGTGACCGGTGGAGCGCAGGGGCTGGGAGAGTCCTACGCTCGCGCCTTATCCGCAGCAGGGGCGAAGGTCGCTGTCGCTGACCTGCAGGAACGCGGCGCGGAGGTGGCTGCCGACCTCGGCGTCGGCCATCACTTCGTCAAGCTCGACGTGACTGATGACGCGTCCTGGCAGGCAGCGATCGAATCGACGGTCGGGGCACTGGGCGGTCTGGACATCGTCATCAACAACGCTGGAGTGGAGATCACCAGCCTGGTCACTGAGATCGACCCGGCCGAAGCGAAGACGATGCTCGATGTCAACGTCCTGGGTACGGTTCTCGGGCTCAAGCACGGCCTGCGCGCGATGCGGCCAGGCGGTCCCGCCGAAGGCGGCGGGACGATCATCAACGTCGCCTCGGTGGCAGCCACGATCGCATTCCCCGGTATCTCCGTGTACTCGGCGACCAAATCGGCCATCGACCGGCTCACAAGGGTCGCGGCGATGGAGAGCGGCAAGCTCGGCTACGGAGTTCGGGTCAACTGCATCTTCCCCGGTCTCGTTCCCAATGAGATGGGCGCGGGGCTGGCCAACGACGTCTCGGAGCTCGGTCTCTTCGAAAGCCCCGAGGCGGCGGTCGCAGCAGTCGTCGAACTCACACCGTCGGGTCGTCTCGCCGAGGAGCAGGACATCACCGATGCCCTCCTGTTCCTCGCCTCCGACCAGTCTCGGTTCGTCAACGGCGCCGCCCTCCAAGTCGACGGAGGTATGGGCATGTGACCACCCCAAGAGAAACGACAAAGACAGCAACGAAGAAGGAGACAGATATGTCAGCATCCAGCAAACCCGTCATCGTCTACGGCGCAAGCGGCTACACCGGCCGGATCGTCTGCGAATACCTGCGTCAGTATGGTGTGCCGTTCATCGCCGCCGGGCGCAACGAGCAGCGACTGAAGGACTCGATGGCCACGAACGTTCCCGGCATCGAGACCGCTGACTTCGAGGTCAGAGCCGTCGACAACGAACTCGGCGCCCTCACCGAGCTGTTCTCCGACGCCGAAGTCGTTATCAACACCGTCGGACCCTTCAGCAAGTACGGGCCCACGGTCGTCCAGGCGGCTCTCGACGCCGGTGTCCATTACTCCGACACCTCGGGTGAGCAGGATTGGCTGATCACCTGCCAAGAGGAGTTCGGTGAGCAGTTCGCCGCAAAGGACCGTCTGCTCTCTCCCGGTCTGGCCCAGATGTACACGATCGGCGAGATCGCCGCGAACCTCTGCCTCGACAAGCCCGGCCTCGACACCTTGGACATCGCGGTGTTCTGGGGCGGCAGTCCGACGATCGCCTCGACGCAGACGATCCTCGTCAACGCAGCGACCTCGAGGGCGTACTACCTCGAGCGCAATGCCTACACCGAGTTCGATCCGAACGAGGGTCTCGTTCCGCTCGTCGTTCCCGGCCAGCATGAGTTGGCTCAGTCGCTTCCCTGGGGCGGGACGAGTCACCCGGTGTGGTTCAAGAACGACCCGCGGGTCGCCAACGTCAAGGCCCAGGGCGGAGTCTTCAACACACCGCTCATGCGCGGGGTACCGGTCATCGTGGCCAACGCCCTCGAACAGACGAAGGACATGTCCGATGACGAACGCGATGCGGTGCTCACCGAGACGGCTGCACAGGTGATGAGCGAGATGCCGCCGCGGGAGAATCCACTGGTGAATAAGTCACTCGACTCGGTCCACGCCAGCGGACCGCTCGGCAGAGCGCACTGTGTCATCCACGGCAACAGCAATTATCAGCAGACCGGACTGCTCCAGGCCTACTTCGCGTATCACCTCATCCAACAACCGCCTCGGCGAGTGGGATTCGCCTCGGGATGCCAGGCGTTCGGACACCTGGAGCTCCTGGGTGTGCTGCGGGAGTTCGGCCTCGTCGCCGAACCGGTGCTCACGGTGCAGAACTGAGTCAGGGGATCGAGAATTATGAGACTCGCGGACTTCCTCGACAAGGGAGCGACGATCGACCCTCATGCTCCGTGTCTGACCACGGATGGTCAGACACGCAGCTACGAACAGGTGGTGTCGCTGTCGTACGATATCGCAGCCGCGCTTGCTGCGAGAGGGGTGGAGCCCGGTGACAAGGTGGCCATCATCTCGAGCAACGACCCCACGGCTTTCACCTGTGTGTTCGGCATCAGTCGTCTCGGAGCAGTGTGGTGCCCGATCAATCCGCGGAACGAAGCCGGGGAGAATCGGGAGCTTTTGGAGCTCTCGGATTGTCGAGTCGTCATCTTCGCAGGCGCATATGCCGACCTGGTCGAGAGGATCAGGGCAGATCTGCCGCTGGTCCACACATGGGTGTGCCTCGATGAGGCACCGGAAGGGGCATTGACCTGGAGGGATTTCCTCGACGGAGGACGGGATGCTTCGGTCGGGGGTGAGCCGGTCGACGATCTCGCGATGGTCGTCGGCACGGGCGGCACGACCGGCCGCCCGAAGGGGGTCATGCTGTCCAATCGCAGCCTCGAGACGATGACGGCGCTGACTCTGATGTCCTACCCGTTCACCGGGCGGCCGGTCTATCTGACGATGGCTCCGCTCACCCATGCCGCAGGAGTGCTGTGCTTTCCGATCCTCGCCCTGGGTGGTCAGATCGTCATCATGCGCACCGCCGACGTCGGGCAGTTCCTCACGAATGTCGAAACGCACGCGGTGACGCATTCGTTCCTCCCGCCGACGATCGTGTACATGATCCTCGCCGAGGAGGGGCTCGATTCCACAGATCTCAGCTCTTTGGAATGCCTCTGGTATGGAGCTGCTCCGATGTCTCCCGTGCGCCTCGAGGAGGCGCTGACAAGGATCGGTCCGGTGATGGCGCAGCTGCTCGGGCAGACCGAAGCGCCGATGATGATTTCGACTCTGGCTCCCCGGGACCACTTCCTGCCCGACGGCTCCGTGGCTGCTGATCGCTTGAGTTCGGCCGGCAGGCCGACTCCGCTGTGCACGGTGGCGATCATGGATGTCGACGGCTCGATCCTGCCCCGCGGTGAGCGCGGGGAGATCGTCGTCCGCGGCTCACTCGTCATGGACGGCTACTATAAGAATCCCGCAGCCACCGAGGAGGCGTCACGCTTCGGATGGCACCACACCGGTGACATCGGCTACCTCGACGAGGATGACTACCTCTTTGTCGTCGATCGGGCCAAGGACATGATCATCACCGGAGGGTTCAATGTCTACTCCACCGAGGTTGAGCAGGCGCTGCTCTCACATCCGGATGTGCAGGATTGTGCCGTCATCGGCCTTCCCGACGACCACTGGGGTGAGAAGGTCGCCGCTGTCGTCCAGCTGCGCCGAGGCGGTGAGGCGTCGATGGAGGATCTGCGCGCTCACGTCAAGGCTCGGATCGGCAGCGTGAAGACCCCGAAGCTCATCGAAGCCTGGTCGGACCTGCCGCGGTCCAAGGTCGGGAAGGTGCTCAAGGTCGACATTCGCGACGAGCTGCTGCAGGAGGCTCGGCCGGTCATTCGTCCTGGTGGACGAGCTGAATGAGGTTGCCGACCGTGTCGTCGAGTACAGCCGTGGTGATCGGTCCCATCGTCGTGGGTTCCTGAGTGAAGATGACGCCGAGGCTGCTCAGCCTCTCGTATTCGGCCTGAACATCGTCGACGGCGAACTGATTCATCGGGATCCCGTCGGCCACGAGCGCCTCGGTGAAGGGCACGACAGCCGGGTGCGAGTTGGGTTCGAGGACGATCTCGACTCCGTCGGGATCCTCCGGTGAGACCACGGTCAGCCAGCGCGGACCACCCAGGTCGATATCGTGCTTGAGCACGAAGCCGAGAGTGTCCGTGTAGAAGGCCAGGGCTTTCTGCTGATCGGTGACGAAGATGGATGTCCAGTTGACCTTCATGATGGCTCCTCAGCTTCCGGTCGTGCGCCGGCTCGGTCGATGTCGCGGAGTCTGGAGACTATCAGGCCCAGTGCCCGGCTTCGGCTTTCCATCAACAGGGGTTGGGTTTTCCTTCCCCCACTCGTGGGCTGACTTCATGGTCGGCGCAGAAGCCGCGAGAAATCATAGAGACATGACTTCTTCACCGAATGCTGCGCAGCAGGCCGCTCACCAGAACCCCGCAATCATCACCGCCGGCAACGTTTCGAAACACTTCAACCAGACGTATGCGCTCGCCGGAGTCGCCCTCACGATCGGCCTCGGCGAGTCCTTGGCGATCATGGGTCCCTCCGGCTCGGGCAAGACCACCCTCCTGCACTGTCTTGCCGGAATCATCAGCCCCGACGGCGGCCGCATCGGCCTCTCGGCCACCGACCGCAGCGCCGCCGCCGAGATCACGTCCCTCAAAGAATCCGGCCGCACGGCCCTGCGCCGCGAGGTCTTCGGCTTCGTCTTCCAGCAGGGACTGCTCCTGCCCGAACTCACCGCCGTCGACAATGTCGCACTCGCCGCCATGCTCGCCGGAATGAACCGAGCCGATGCCACAGCGCACGCCCGAGCCTGGCTCGACCGACTCGGCCTGACCGAGCACTTGAACAAACGGATCGGGCAGCTCTCCGGCGGTCAGGCCCAGAGAGTGGCCATCGCCCGTGCCCAGGTCACCCAGCCCGTCGTCACCTTCGCCGACGAACCGACCGGCGCCCTCGACTCACGCACCTCCTCCGAAGTCCTCACCGAGCTGCTGGGCTCCACGACCGGCCGAGGATCCACACTCGTCGTCGTCACCCACGATGAGAACGTCGCCGCCCGCTGCTCCCGAGTCGTCCGGCTCGCCGACGGCCGCATCGTCGCCGATTCAGCAATGCAGAACCCTGCCGCACAGAACCAGGGCATACAGAATCAGGGCATACAGAACCCTGGGATGCAGACGACATCGCCACAGCAGGCTCCCACCCAGAACCACAGGTGAGCACCGCGATGAACATCCTTCCCATCCTCCTGTCCCGACAGTCCCTGACCTCGACGACTGCGAAGCTCGTGGGCATCGCCTTCTTCGCATGCTCGACGATCTTCCTCACCGTCGCCGGCGGTGCCTGGGCATTCACCGACCGTCCCGATGTCCCCGGATACTCCGAAATCGCCGAGCTCTACCAACTGCTCGCCATCTTCGCGACCGTGTTCCTCGTCGTTCCCGCCGTCAGCCTCGGAGTCGCCTCGGCGAAATTGAGCGCCCGCCGACAGGACGAACGCCTCTCCACCCTCTCCCTGCTCGGTGCCGGCCGCGGCACGATCCGCCTCATCGCCGTCGCCGAACCCGTCATCCCCGCCGCAATCGGCATCGTGGCCGGCATCGGAGGCTACCTGCTGGCCGCCTGGCCGCTCAGTTTCATCACCTTCACCGGAGCGGCGCTGGGCTACCAGGCGCTCGTCATGCCGGCCTGGCTGCTCGCAGCAGTCGCAGCCGGTCTCGTCCTCATCTGCCTGCTCGCCTCACTGCTGGGCCTGCGCAGGATCACCGTCTCTCCGTTGGGTGTGCGCACCCGCGCCATGGAACGGCGATTCCCACTGGCCCGCGTGATCACGGCGATCCTGCTCGTCCTCGTCGTGGCCATCGCCACCTACGTCTCCACCAAGATGGAACTGTCGACCACGGCCACGATCGTCTCGAGCATCGCCACGACCGGACTCGCCCTCCTGCTCATCAGCGTCATCGGTGTGCTGTGCATCCGCATCCACGCCGGAATCGCGAGGAAGACCGCGCGCGGTCCCGCCTCGGTGATCGCCGCCGGAATGGTCGCCGACGCCCCCGGACAGTACTGGCGCCGGGTCGCTGGGCTGGCGATGATCACCTTCATCGCCGTCGTCGGCGGGACCGGAACAGCGATGATGCGCGGCGGTCAAGCGGACTTCACCGCGGAAGAACGGGCCATCATGGGTCCGTACCAATACCTCGGCGACGATATCTTCACCGGACTCATCCTCACCCTGACCATCGCCTTCATCCTCGTCATCGTCTCCGCCACGATCAATCAGGCCGCGGACATCCTCGACCGGGCCGACACCTATCGCGAACTCCATGCCGCCGGGATGCCGCAGACGATGATGCACCGGGTCACCGTCCGAGCCGTCATGTCGCCGATCCTGCTCGTCACTGTGGTCTCCCTGCTGCTCGGAGGAGGACTCGCCGTTCTCATGGCGTCGGTCGGCGACCTCGGTGATCCGCTCACCATCGGCACCGTCGCCATCGTCCTCGTCGCCGGGGTGGCGATGGTGTGGCTGGGTCTGCAGTTCACCCGTCCTCTCGTCCGCCGCGTCACCGCGGTCCCGGCCTGAAAGGAGCACTCATGTCCACTTCACTTCGCACGATCCCCCTCGTCCTCGGGCGACGCTCGCTGACCTCGGCGAGCTCAGTCCTCGTGGCCGCCGCATTCTTCGCCTGCGCCACACTGTTCCTCACGGTGGCCGCCGGAGCGTGGATGTTCTTCCAGCTCCCACCCTCGACGGATCCTGATCTCCAAGGAATCGACTTCGTCTACAAGTTCCTCGCCGGCCTGGCCACGGTGCTCCTGGTCATCCCGGCCAGTACATTGGCCTCGGCGTCGGCCACCCTGTCCGCGCGTCGCCAGGACGAACGGCTGTCGACCATGTCGCTGTTGGGAGCCAAGCGATCGTCCATCGTCGCGCTCGCCGTCGCCGAACCGCTGGTCCCCGCAATCTGCGGGATCGTCCTCGGAGTGCTCGGATACCTCGTCCTGTCAGTGCCCGTCAGCCTGATCCACTTCATGGGCGAGCCGATCGGCTACGGCGATATGCTCATGCCCCCTCTGCTCGTGGCCGGTGTCGTCGTCTTCCTGATCCTCGTCTGCATCATCTCGGCGCTCATCGGTCTGCGGAAGGTCGCGGTCTCACCTCTCGGAGTGCGGACGAAGGCGCTCGAACGAAGGTTCCCCGTTGTCCGCGTCTGTCTCGCAGTGCTGCTGATCATCGCCTTGCCGATCGCTCTCCAGATCGCCAAGACGGGCAGCCTCGGGCTCGGTGTGATGATGTCGGCGGTCCTCTCCGTCTTCCTCATCGGCCTCCTCGTCGTCGACCTCGTCGGCGGTCTGCTCATGAGGTGGTTCGCGCATCTCAGCGGCAATCGTGCGGCCACACCCGCCCGACTGATCGCTGCACGCCTGGTCTCCGACGAGCCCAAGCGCTTCTGGCGCCGAGTCTCGGGAGTCGCGATGACCGCCTTCGTCGCTGCCGTCGGCGGCACCGGGGTCTCACTGATGCAGGTCGGCTCCGAATCGGCGAACGATTCGGAGTATCCGATGTCCCAGACCGAGATGAACCTCATGGAGGACGTGTTCACCGGAGTCCTGCTCGTCCTGGGGATCTCGATCCTGCTCATCGCCGTCTCCGCGCTGATCAACCAGGTTGCCGACATCTACGACCGCACGGACACCTTCCAGGATCTCTATGCCGCGGGGATGGATCCCGAAGCCATGCACCGGGCCATGGTGCGCGCGGTGATCGGTCCCGTCATCTGGGTCTCACTGCTGGCGGGCGGCCTCGGAATCGTACTCGTCCTGCCGCTGGCCGGTGCGGCGCTCGTGTTCAAACCGGTCACTTTCCTCACGATCATCGCGGCAGTCGTCATCGGCGTGCTCATCATTCGCCTCGGACTCCAAGCGGCGAAGCCGATACTCGTATCCGTCGCGACAGAGGGGCGCTCTCGAGAGTGAGTGCCCACCGCCTCGGCGGGCCCATGGCGGGACCGTCGCCGAGGCGGTCCCGGTCCGTCACCGAGGCGGTGTCGTGAACAGTCCCTGTGTCAGGGGCATCTCCTACCCTGGTGTCTGAGACCAGGACCGCCACCCGGGTACAGTTGGAGGGCGCCGAAAGCGGGTGACCGCCGTCGCGTACCACGCGGACGAGGGATCAGAAAGAGGAAATCGAGTGAGCAACGACCAGGGCTATGACGGTCTGAGGACCCCTCCGCAGGACGTCGAGGCCGAGCAGAGCGTGCTCGGTGCGATGCTGCTGTCGAAGGACGCCATCGCCGACTGCGTCGAGACGATGAATGGTGACGACTTCTACAAGCCCGCTCACGAAACCATCTACGAGGCGGTTCTCGACCTCTACTCCCGCGGTGAACCTGCCGACTCGGTGACGGTGGCGAACTACCTGACGAAGACCGGCGACCTCGCCCGCGTCGGCGGTGCCGCCTACCTCCACACCCTCATCTCCTCAGTCCCGACCGCCGCCAACGCCGGCTACTACGCTGCGATCGTCAGCGAACAGGCCGTGCTGCGTCGCCTCGTCGAGGCCGGAACCCGCATCGTGCAGATGGGCTACGATGCCGAAGGCGACACCGATGACGTCGTGAACTCCGCGCAGGCGGAGATCTACAAGGTCACCGAACGGCATACGACCGAGGACTACGTCATCCTCTCCGACATCCTCGGCGAGGTCGCCCAGGAGATCGAACGCAACGGCAACACCGATGGTCAGACCGCGGGTGTGCCCACCGGATTCACTGAGTTCGACAACCTCACCAACGGTCTGCATCCCGGCACGATGATCGTCATCGCCGCCCGTCCCGGTGTCGGCAAGTCCACGCTGGCGCTCGACATCATCCGATCGGCCGCGATCCACAACGATGCCGCCGCCGTGTTCTTCTCACTCGAGATGGGAAAGAACGAACTCGTCATGCGTCTGCTCTCGGCCGAATCCGAGATCCCTCTGCAGAATCTGCGCCGCGGCGAACTCAGCCCGCACGACTGGACCACCCTGGCCGCGACCGAGGCTCGGATCAACAGCGCGCCGCTGTTCGTCGACGATTCTCCGAACATGGCGCTCACCGAGATCCGTGCGAAGTGCCGGCGGCTCAAGCAGCAGCACAATCTGCAGATGGTCTGCGTCGACTACCTGCAGCTGATGTCCTCGGGCAAACGCGTCGAATCTCGCCAGCAGGAGGTCTCGGAGTTCTCCCGTTCGCTCAAGCTGCTGGCCAAGGAGCTCGAGGTGCCGGTCATCGCTTTGTCCCAGCTCAACCGCGGCAGCGAGCAGCGCACCGACAAGCGGCCGATGATCTCGGACCTGCGTGAATCCGGTTCGATCGAGCAGGACGCCGATTTGGTCCTCCTCATCCACCGTGAGGACATGTACGACAAGGAGCACGAACGCGCCGGCGAGGCCGATATCATCGTCGCCAAGCACCGTGCCGGACCGACGATGGACATCCCCGTGGCGTTCCAGGGCGCGAAGTCCCGGTTCGTCAATATGCCGCAGTGATGAGCGGTGTGTAGAGATGCGTCCTACTTTGCTCAAACTGCTCTGAAGGTTACCTTCGTGAAAACGGCCTGTTTTGCTTGACATGACGCAAATTGGAAAGTGTTGATCTCCAACCAGGTTCGCGATTCGATGGTCTTGTGACACGGAACACAGTTTGGTCAATGGTCGTGATGAAGTGACCGATGAGATCATCACTGCCGTCGCTGGCGCCATCGACCCGGGTGTTAAGGCGTGGATGTTCTGTCTCGAAGCTCAGATGGTGGAATGGGACTGGGCCAAGGGTCCGCCGGATATTCAGCAACTGGGTGCAGTTCGGAGTCCGGCATCGTACGCCCACTCGAGACATATCCCAGTTCAGGGGTATTCCCAGGTGGCGGGTGCATCATTGGATCTCGAGTCTGGGCTCGAGTTCGAGTTGATGTTGACACTTGACCGTTTGCCCGCGACGAGGCACCTTGGTTCTCAACCGTTGAGGTTGAGGTGGCTCGATGGCCTCGAACATGTTCCAGATCTGTTGTCGGTTGATTCTGAAGGCGAAGTCACTGTTTGGGATGCTCGCGCTGAGATTCGGCAGGATGAAGGGTTTTTATTAGCTTCTCGTCGTACCGCTCGGTCTTGTGCTGATGTCGGGTGGTATTTCAGGTTTTTGCGAGTCTCTCCATTCGTGCATCCTTGAATCTTCGTTGGTTATCGGGTGCTCGGCGGTGCCCTGAATGGTTGTCGACGATGCAAGATCTCGTACGTTCGGTTGTCCAGGATGGTGCCGTCATTTAACAGCATCGATGTGGCATTTGATGTGGTCAGATGATTACTCATTGGTCGGATCCTTCCTCATCGTTCGTCAGCGCCTGAAGCCGAAACTGATCAACACCGCTCAGGTGGGCCCGGCTGGTATCCCTCGACATTGCAGGGACTGGCACCGGTGATGGTGGTGGTGTGACTGCTGGTCGTTGCTTGGCTTGAGCACGAATAGCGGTCAGCTGGTGCTTGACCGCGGTGTAGCTAATCGGCCGACGCTCATCGGCACACAATGTGTGGCAGGCCTGTTCCAGCAACGGACGGTTATCGCCATTGCCCAGGGAGAGGATTTTCATACAGGCTCTGAACCCTTGGGCTTCGATCTTCTTGGCATCCAACAGCCGGGTGAGCGCTTCGACTGTGTTCGGTCCCGCTTTCGCGGCTTGGCGCAGGAAGTAGCTGCGAGTCCACAACCCCGTTGTTTGGCCTTGAGATGCTGGGGCATGGTCGGCATCGGTGACATACGAATGCTTCTTCGTAGCCACTCGGTGGCTGGCGATAATGTCGCCGGCAGCGAGGATATCGAGCCGGGTACCGATGATGCGCACATCCACGATAGTACCGACGAAGGCTGCGGGCACGGAGTACTTGATGGTCTCAACCTGGATGCGCCAGTCGCGAGAGGCTTTCGCCTTCTTCCAACTCACGTCCTGCCAAGGCTGATCAGGCAGGCCGAGCAGGTCGCCGGCTTCATCGGCGGTGAACCAGTCCCGCCGGGACTTCGGCTGGCTACGGAACGGGGTGCGGTCGTTGATCCAATCCACCCGGTCGACGACAGCATCACCCAGGTCATCGATGTCGGCGAAGTGTCGGTCGGCGAGGTAGTGGATGATCCAGTTCGTGACGATCTTGACACCGGATTCCACGTTGGTTTTCTCCTTCGGCTTATAGGCCCGGGTGGGCACGGCCGCATTGTTGTAGTGCTCGAGGAACCCCGTGTAGGAGGCATTGACGTCACGGGTCTTGTCGTACTTGCTGATCTGTTTCGACGCTGTTGAAGCTTTGTCGGGGATGACGACCTGACCGACACCGCCGAAGTATTCGAAGGCACGCCTGTGGGCGTCGCACCAGGCAGAGAGTTTCTCATCGAGACACCCGTAGGCGAAGATCATTCCCGAATACGGCAGTGTAGCTACGAAGATCGAAACCTTCGTAGCTGCGCGGGTGATCGGGTCGGTGATCCACATCGGGGTTCCGGCCCAGTCGACTTGCATCGTATGCTCCGGGATGTGGGTGATCGGGCTGGTGAGGTCGTGGGTGCGGACGTGGTCGGCGATGATCTGGCAGAACCGTTCATACCTGTAATGCCGCGTTGTTGGGGTGGGTGCTGGGGTGTTGAGGTAGCGGGCCCACAACACTTTCAAGGGTGGCTTTTTCCGCCCGATCCGGGCGTTGATGACGGCATCGATATCGATTGGGGCGAAGTCCTCGTCGGTGCTTTTGCGGCCGTCGGTGAAGAACCGGTCGAGGTCGTCGACTTGGTCCGTTGTCGTCAACGCTTCGTTCTTGACGATCGTGTGAGCCTTCGCGATCGCGCGATGAGAGCAACTAGCCATCGCCTCGATCTGTCTGTAGGAGTATCCCTGAACGATCAGGGAGAGAATGAGCCGGTAGTCGGCCATGAGCAGGATTCCTTTCGCTGATCACGACTTCACTGTCGTGGGTGAAAGCAATCCTGCTCTACTGCTACCGGGTCCTTACCACTTCGTTACACAGGTGCTACCGAATGGCACTTCCGAACAATCTCGACGTGTTGCGTGTTAAGCATCGGGGATGCGACGGACCAGCAGACTGCCCGCGACCTGTCGGGGCTGCTGGAAGGGGAGCCGGGAACCGGCGGAGGGGCTCACAGGCTCCGAGATCGTTGCTGTCGTGCTGCCCCAGTGTTCGGACGCGGCATTCGTTACACAGGTGCTACCGAATGCCGCTTCCGAACACGCATCACTACAATCAACACCGACTTCACTCTGCATGCGGCAAGCGGTCACCCTTCACGCGATTAATCCACCTCCCCGATCAGTACTGCGCTCGGTTTGTCGCTTTTCAGCGCAGATCAGAGTTTACTGGTCGTAGTTCATGAAAGTGAGAACTGCGACATGCGCCAGTTCTACACTCTCAATTGTCAAGAGCCATATACGCGCGGCACAGCTCAATAATGCGGCTATTCGCTTCATACTCCCCGATGGTTACTCGGACACCCTCGCCATCAAACGCGCGAACAGCCAGGCCCTCTCGCCAAGCGGCTTTAGAGAAATCAAGGGACTTCGCCCCCAACGGCAACCACACAAAATTTCCCTGTGCTGATGGAATCGCCCAACCATCACCTGAAAGCGCGGTTGTGACACGATTGCGCTCCTTAACAATTTCAGAAACGTGACCATTCACTTGATCGTAATGTTCCAACGAAGCTATCGCAGCAGATTCGGCAACAGAACTGACTGCAAAGGTCGTGGCGGTTTTCCTCAAGTGCTGAGTAATTTCGTTCTGGGCAATGGAATATCCAACTCTGAGGGCTGCCAGACCGTGAGCTTTGGAAAAGGTTCTTAGTACAGCCACGTTCGGATGTTGAAAGTAGATCTTCAACGTCTCCACAGGGTCTGGGCTTCGAACGAATTCGTGGTACGCTTCGTCGATTACTACTACTACATGTCTCGGTATACTATCCAAGAATGCAACGATTTCGGCGTGAGTCAGGGCTGGTCCGGTTGGATTATTCGGAGTACACAATATAATTATCTTGGTACGTTGCGTGACAGCGCTGCTCATCGCCTCTAAATCGTGACTCCCATCCTCATCGTTTGGGACTTCGACCGGCTTGGCTCCAGCAGTACGAACTACGATTGGATAGGCTTCAAAAGAGCGCCAAGAGTAGATAACTTCGTCAAGTGTTCCGTTCGAATTGGTCCCTGCGAATGCGGAGACGATCTGAGTCAATGCCCCGAGACTTCCAGCCCCAGCAACGATGTCATCAAACGGTACCGCTAGATGATCAGCCAGAGCCTCGCGCAATAATTCGGCACCAGGGTTCGGGTAACGATTCAGGGAGGTGACGCTAGAAGCGGCCATAGCGGCTGCCGGCACCGGGCCCAGCGGACTTTCGTTGGATGACAGCTTATAGCTGGTAAACTTTAGGGATGCAGGTGCCGCGCTGCCAGCAGAATAAGCTGGCAGCGTGGCGACTGGCTCACGAGGGACGATAGACAACGAAGCCACAGCACCTTCTTCGAGTTGGTGCAGTCGACCGTAGTTTTGTATGTTCATGCATTAATATCCAGTAGTTTCCCGTTTGAGCTTTGCTGCAGAAAGGTCCCTTCGAATCTTTCCAACCAGCGACCCACCTGAAGTAGGTGTTCGTCTTCAAAACGACGACCGGACAGTTGAATGCCAACCGGCCTGGTCCCCTGCGACAGTTGTATGGGTATTGTCAGTGCGGGGCGCCCTGTCAGATTGTGAACAAACGCAAACGGTGAGCGATCAGGCGTTGCATCCGGTCGGATAGGAGCGTTAAGGGGGGCAGTCGAGGTTGTCGAGACCGGTGATAGGATCACATCGTAATGTTGCTGTAGATGGGTGAGCTGTTCAGCCAGTTTTGACCGATACTGCTGTGCCCGAATGAAGTCAACGACGCTGATATCCGAAGCACGTCTGGAGAACTTCACCATCTCCGGATCGAGGTCAGCAACACGATCAGGTCCTACAGAATCAATAATGGCCTGCATCGGCCCCGCGAAAAGAGCTGTATGTGCCTCCAGAATGCCAGTGGTGTCGATCTGGCCTCTATGAACAGTCGCACCGTGCGCTTCTAGAAGCTCTGCTGTGTGGTTGACCGCATCAAGGACATCTTTCTCTACCGTGAGTTCTGGAGCGACCCATTGATAGACTCGCAACTTTTTCAAACTACCTGTCAGTGGCGGAAGGGATTCTCTATCCGGCACAGGCGAGCATGTGTAGTCTCGTTCATCGGGTTGGGCAACTACTTTGAACAAAGATTCGACGTCACCCACCGACCTAGCCATAGGACCATAATGAGTCAAGGTGCCGGCGGCGCCCCGTGGAAAGGCTGCCACTCGTCCATAAGTTGGTTTTAGACCCACAACCCCACAGTATGCGGCCGGAAAGCGAATCGAGCCGGCCCCATCCGACCCAATGGCTATCGGAGTGTAACCAGCAGCGAGTCCTGCTGCGGCACCACCACTCGAACCCCCCGCATTGGTATTCAAATCCCACGGGCTGGGTACTGCGCCTAGGGGCCCGTTGGTCACGCCTTTCCAGCCGTGGTCGGGCATCCTAGTTGTACCCACCAAAACAGCTCCAGCTTCCAGCAGACGATCGACAAGTGGCGCGTTCTCAGAAACAATTTTTGCGTCGAGGGCTGCAGACCCCACGCTTACTGGCCAACCAGCGGCGGCGACGCTTTCTTTCAACGTCACGGGAACACCGTCAAGCGGCCCTAGCGAGAGGCCGTTAGCGTATCGATCTTCCGATTCTTCTGCAAGACGAATGGCTCGAGCTGCGTCCAAATGGACCATTGCATTCAAGGTTCCGTCCAGCTTTGCAATGCGATCTATGCAAGCCTTAACCACGTCCACAGGAGTGAAAGATCCTCTGGAATAGCCATCGCAGAGACTTGAAGCGTCTTTATAATAGAGCTGATCGCTGTCAGTTCTCTCTTGCTGTTGAGTTAGTCTATCAAGTTGTTCATGCATCACTGATCTGGTCCCTCCAACGTGGTTTTAGAATTCAGTCCGTAGGTTTCAAGCTCATTGGAAATGAGGCCTTCGTCTTTGGAACGTATGATGAAGTCATCCAATGCTGCACCAAGTGAGTCATTTCCGTCAGTGTAGACGTAGCCAATTTCACGTACCGCGGTCACAGCTTCGTGATCAGGATCGTAATCGAACGGCACGAATTGGAGTTCTTCAGAATCATTGCGCTTCTCAACGGTGGTTTTCATCGTCTCTTCGCTTGCCAATGTCACGTCAAGGCGACCAATTTCAAGATCGTTGAGAATAGAATCCATAGAAGAGTAGGTCGTCACGGAGCCTTCACCTAGGAATTTACTCAAGGGTTCTTCGTAGAGAGACCCGCCTATTATTCCTACCTTCTGCCCACGCAGTGACTCCACTGACGGCGCCATTTTTTGGTGTGCCAGTATGCCCGTCTGCGAATACCAGAGAGTTTCTTTCGTCAAGCCAAGGATTTTTGCGCGATCTTCTGTCTTGGTCCAGCCGCCACCACCAATGTCAGCTCGCTCTTCGGTCAGAGACGCAGTTGCGGCGGCGCCATCTAGGGGTTTGACATCCAGTTTTAGGCAGTTCTCTTCAGCGAAGCGAGGCATTAAAATAGAATCGACACCGGAATACTCCCCGTTAGCCGCATTGACATTACTTCCAGGTAATTGTTGAATCGAGGCCACGGTGAGAGTTCCTTCGACCACAGTGTTAAACTCGGCCTTGGGCTCACAATTGCCTGGGACGTCTGTGGATACCGAAGACCCGCTTTCACTACATCCTGAAGCATACAATATGGTAGATATACAACACACGGTAATCACGCGTGAGGTGATACGCATCGTATTTCCTCTCCTAAAAATTTAACTCTAAATTTACGCGTTGGAAGCGATTGACGCACTTGCCGACGCTCTATCAACTCTTCTTGAGCGTCCTTTCGGTCTTCTATACTCAAGCTTCAGTCGGCTTGCGAAGGTCGAGATGCACAAGCACCCTGCAAGATAGATGACTCCCGCAGCAACCATGTAGGGAAGTGCTTGAAAAGTGATGGATCCGAAGTTGTAGCTCAACCCAGTCAACTCTCGAAGCCCTACCGCATAACCGAGCGCGGTGGCCTGAAGAACAAGCACAGAGAAGGCCAACAGGCTCGGAAGCACTGACCGAAGAGCTTGGGGGAGTATGATCTTTATCTGTGTCTTCCAGAAGCTCAATCCCAAGGCCATCGCTGCCTCCGTCTGCGACTGGGGCACCTTATGGATTGCGGAACGAAAAATCTCCGCAGTGTACGCAACTGTCATGAATCCCAGCGCGATCACAACCGCTTGAAAGCCAGACAACAGAATGCCGACACCTGGCATCCCGGTGTATACCAAGTAGACAACAGCCAACCCGGGAAAGCCACGACCGAAGTTTGTCAGGACAAGTATAAAAATTTTGACGACCGAATGCCCATAGCGTAGAAGATAGCCAAAAACTATTCCCCCCGGAACTCCAATTGCTAAAATAAAAAGCCATAGACTGAACGTTGTTGCTAATCCGGGAAGCAGGTCAGATACATACTGCATTTTTTAACCTGTCTTTAGTATTTGCGATCCTGAGTCGGCATCGTTTCGGACGGCTGGTTTCCCACCACGTTTGATTTGGATATCTCCCAGTAATCGAGCAACGATGGCAATCGGCACACATAAAACCATGTATATTAGTCCTGCTGCGAAGAACACGGAAAGACCATTTTCGCCCTGTTGAACTAAATAGTTCGCGATGTTCATGATGTCGACAACACCCAGCAGAGACACTAAAGCGGTCTCTTTAAGCAGATGGATGGCGAACGTTCCCATCCCCGCAAGAATTATAGGCCTGGCCTGCGGAAGGATGATTTTTACCATCGATATCAACCGTGGTAGGCCGAGAGCCTGGGTCGCTTCCCGCTGTTGCTTATCTACTGAGGAGATGCCAGACCGGTACACTTCCGCTAAATACACCGAGCAAGATAAAGATAGGGCAATGATTGCCGATGCGGTCGCGGTAGGGCTAAATCCAAACTGGACTATCCCGAAGAAGACGATGAACAACCAGACCAGCGTGGGGATCCCTCTCAGGGTTTCAATGAAGACGGTTGCGGAAACCCGCAGCATTCGGTACGTACTCATCCTTGCTGCCGCTACAAACACGGCGATGATGGCCCCGGTGACGAAGGAGACACCCCATAGCATCAATGTAAGCGGTACTACTCTGAGCAGGTCTATTAACCAGATCACAATTCGGTCTCCTCGAGCGCCGCGATAAACTGGTGTGTACGTTCATTCTCTGGCGCTTCAAAGATTTGCTCAGGCGGTCCTTGCTCGACGATTGATCCGTCGGCCAAGAAGATCACATGATCAGCAATAGTTCTTGCGAACTTCAGTTCGTGAGTCACGACCACCATGGTCATGCCTGCTGTAGCGAGATCCTTCATCACTCGCAACACTTCGATTCGAAGTTCAGGATCAATCGCGCTAGTCGGCTCGTCGAAGAGCATAACCTGTGGATCCATAGCTAATGCCCGGGCGATCGCGACACGCTGCTGTTGTCCTCCAGAGAGCTCATTAGCCTTGTGGCTCATTCGGTTGCCCAGCCCCACGGATTCCAACAACTGTGCTGAACGTTCCTTCGCTTCTTTAGCACTGCGTTTTAGGGTATGCACTTGAGCAAGTGTCACGTTCTCGAGCGCGGACAAGTTTGGAAAGAGGTTGAATGATTGAAATACCATGCCAACTTTTGCCCTGTAGCCTTGCTGTCTCGACCCACTCAGTAGTACACGCCCATTACGCAACACGGACTCGCCCAATACTGTCATTGAGCCAGTAGTCGGTGTTTCCAATAGATTCAGACAGCGGATGAGAGTGCTCTTCCCCGAGCCACTTGGTCCGATAAGTGTGACGACATCACCCACGGCTATCTCGATATCAACATCCCGCAATACTTCTTGTGAACCAAAGCTTTTACCCAACTTACGGACGTGGACCGCGAAATCAGGCGCCACGGTCGGGGCGCTTGTGGAATCGCTCTCTAGAGTCATACTTGACTTACACTGCTCTCTTTGGCCTGTGCCGTACCCGAGTATTTGCGAGGCGGCGCTTCTGGGTAGTTGCGCGAATAAACCGCTTCTGGGACCGAGGGGACCGGGTGAGCAAGACTTGGGTCCGTGATGGGTTCTCCGAACTGCGGTGCTGGAATTGGCAACACTCCCGACCATGTCTGATTTCTGTCTAGATCTTGATCTGCTACTCTGCAAAACCGATCGCTGATCTTTACACTTGCTTCCTCGAGCGATAGTTCCAGAAGAGTTGTTTGTGCAAGCTCTTTCGAATTCGGTTTGCGTGCAGTATCCCAACTTCCTGGGGCGAGTCGCTCGCTGAAGTGGCGCAGTGCAACGAGGCGTTCGTCCGAATCCGTTAATGCCCGAGCGACTCCATAAACTACAGCACTGCGATAGTTCATTGCATTGTTGAAAACGGCGCGTCCGTAGACAATCCCGTCTACATGCGTGACTGTGAAGCAGACTAGGGCCCCTGAATTAGCAGCACGCAAAGTGCTTGCTCCGCTTGACCCATGCATATATATTTTGTCCCCGTTACGTGCATATGCAGTCGGGACCACGAGGGGACGCTCGTCAAGCGTCACTCCAAGATTGCCGATGAAGCCAGCGTCAAGCACGTCATAAAGATTTTGTCGTTCAGTTTGTGCCAGGAGTTCCCTTGGCCCTTTGCTTGATATCGTGGTACGTGATGTATTCGAAAGTGGTGTCGATGTCATTTAGTGCTACTCCATTTAAAGACAATGAGCGGACCTTGGCTATCGGCTGACCCTGACGGAAGCTGCACTGCTCCGTGCAGGTAAGCCGAATTGGTCCCTCAATCTTGCAAGACCTAAGTGGTATTAAGGAAGATCCACTTTGATCTACAAACGGCAGACCAGTAATCTATTGCTCCGAAGCTAAACTTGGCAGTTGGCCGCCGATGACCTTCGCGACAGGGTCGTGAATGAGTCGCAATCTCATAGACTCGGTGATAGCCACAGCTTCTCTCCGGTACTGAGCTAGATCATGATACTGGCCGGTCATATAAGCCTGGATCCACCTCGCCGGGCTGTTGGTCGCCCGCGGGAGCTGTTTGCTCAATTTGGTCAGGCTCCTGGAGTCGACGGCATCGACTGCGTGTGTCGGTTCGTGAAGACTGCGCCAGTGCTGTCTTGTTTGAGTAGGGTTATGTCATCAATGGAATCCGCGCCGCCGACCATCCCGGCCACAAGAGAAGTGACGCTTTCGCCTGGATTGGCACTTTTGTCGTTAGGTACGAGCCGGCGATCGACACGAGATTCGGATCGTAGAAGGTCGCTGACGTTTCGCCGGGGCGATTAGATAGTTGCATCTAAGAGATGCTTTTTGGTCTGAAAGAAGACGAGCTGCGGTAAGTTCCATTTACCCTGACCACAGGGTCATCCTCGATGTTAACGCACTGTCACGAACGTAACCCGATCGGTGGATCCAGGCTTAGTTGTTGATGACATCGGCAAGTAGACCCGCTGCACTGGCAGCCAGGGACTCAGGCAACCGAGAGTATCCGCAGATTAGCCCGCTCCTACTTTCTTCGTTGCTCAGATAGGTCTCGCTAAGAGCAACACAAATGAGACCTTGCGAGGCCAATTTGCGGACTATTGCGACATCGTCGCGCAGTCTCGGGTGTGTGAGCACTAGGTGCAATCCGGCGTCGATTCCGTGAAGTGTCGCTTCAGGTAGTTGCTTGTTCAGCGCAGCGGTAAGGGCGGCTCGTCGAGCACCATAGGTGCGCTGAGATGAAGCAATTTGTCTTATCATCGATCCAGATTCCAGCATATAAGTGAGAGCTCTCGCCGCCACCGGGTTCGCATAATCACCCTGGCTGATTACACGCTGTCGGACAATCTCTCGAAAACGTTCTGGTACCACTGCCCAAGCGATTCTCAGGTCGCGCGATAGGACCTTGGAAGCTGTGCCGAGGTAGACAACGTGATTGCCGCCGAGGTTCATGCTGCGCAGTGCGGGCATCGGAGGAACGTCGTATCGGAACTCGCCATCATAATCATCTTCGAAAATGAGTCTGTCGTCTGCGGCAGCCCATTCAAGTAGCTTGCGGCGGCGATCCACGCTCATTCGTGCTCCAAGTGGGTACTGATGTGCAGGGGTTACATAGACTGCAACATCTGCGGATTTCAAGTGGTCCACAGATATCCCGTCATGGTTGACGGTGATAGGCCTCAGCCTGTAGCCGACCTGCTCCAGTGCACGACGTCCGCTAACAAATCCTGGATTCTCAAACGCTATAGGACCTGCATGGTTGACTAGCGTCGGCACTAGGATGCGCAGAGCCACGGCGAATCCTGGGAAGATGAAAATATCTTCCGGGGCGCAGACGATGCCTCTAGTGCGGCGGATATGGTCAGCCAGAGCTAACCTCAAGTCGGGGAAAAAATGATATGGCGATTGATGCGCGTGATGTTCTTTTGGATGGCTATCGTCCCAGTCAGCGGTGGACCCAGCCGCAGCTTTACGCCACGCGGATCTCCAGCTCTGATTGTTTAGCAAGACCGGGTCTGGGAATCCGGGTAATAGATTATAACGGGGGCTATCTGCACACTGTGACGGCTCGCCACCCCGAGGAGGGGTAGTTCGAGGCATCGAGGATGTTCTTACTCCTGAAAGTGCTGCTCGCCGGGCACCTTCCTCGACCATTGTTGCGCTTCCTGCTCGAGCAACAAGAAAACCGGAGGCGATCAATTCTTCATAGGCATCAACAGCTGCAGAACGGGAAACTCTCTTGTGTTTCGCCAACGCTCGTGTAGACGGCATCCGATCTCCATCGGATAGTTGACCTTCCGCCAGTGCCTGAACGATAGATCGTGCTAGCCGTCTAGCTAGCGTGCCCTCACCAGAGAAGTCAAGCTGCAGAGAAAAGGGTAGTTCAGTGCGCGCCATGAGAATCAATTCAATAGTTGATTTACTGTTAGTCGCGAGGCTCAGCGCCTCTGCCTATGACCGTGAGCTTATCAGCAGGTATTCCGGTTCTTGAAGGTTGAGAGTGTTGAATCTGCCCACGCTGCTACAGGAGTAGATGGAGTGCCAGGGGTTCGAAACGCCCGCATCGTGACCAAACTCTGTAGCCCCGCCGACACGCGGATACAGGCTTCTAAGCGCAGTATCTAAGCCTGAATCCACCGATGCCGGAGGGCCTGTAGCGGCGGCGATAGAGAGAACGCTTCCTGTGACCAGGGCAAATGGAACTTACGATCGAATCACTTTCGACCCGATCAAGGAACACCTCGTAGGTGAAAGTCTTTCTGACCTCTATCTGCGTTGACAGGTTTGTAACCGGTGGCAGAAAGTGCCTGCACTGCATCGGTGAAGGCAGGATGAAACCGAAAGCGAGGGTCGACATTGCCTCCGCCAATGGGTCAAGCTGGAAAACTTGCCGGAAAGCATTGAGTTCCGTAATGTGAGGGCGCAGTTCGGTATCTCGGATCATCCAACCAGGATCGCCGCGGGCGCCTGCTGGCATACTACTCATTCGTCAGAGCCTGATCGGGTTGTGGTGCTTGCCGGTGTCGATACGAAGTTGCTCTCGCCCAGCAACCCAAGCGTATTGCATCTTCAGCAATAACAGTAGTTGTCGACGAGACTCGTAGAAAGTCCCCGCGTAGCAAGGGGTCGTGCCTCACAGAAATATCCCCGCGAAACACTTCCACCGCGCCACGAGGCACGACGACGATGGGGTCATGGCCGACAAGGACGTTTCGATGACCACGAGAATCGAGATCACAAAGAAGTACGCCACCGCTTACACGACGGCCTCGAAGAAGCGCAAAGCCGCGATCCTCGACACCGTCACCGACCTCACCGGTTGGAATCGCGACCATGCACGCCAGCAACTGACCCGCCGCACCCGACAGCCCAAAGGACGGGCGCAAGCGACAGTCGCGGTCATCGACGGCAGGAAGACGAAGGCCTGAATCGCCCCGGGGATAATAGAGGCAGGGAGATTGGAAGAAGGAGTTTCTCTCTTGCCAGTGAAATACACCGACGAACTCAAGGCTCGTGCCGTCGAGCTCGTCATCCATGCCCAGGCCGATCCGGACACCGCGAACGGAGCAATCACCCGCGTCGCGAACGAACTCGGTCTGAGTAAAGAGACCTTGCGAGTCTGGGTGCGCAAGCACAAGGATTCCGGCAAAGCCACCCCGGCCGAGTCGGTCGACTTGGAAGCGGAGAATCGTCGGCTGCGGGCTGAGTTGGCCGAAGCGAAGAGGGCCAACGAGATTCTGAAGAGAGCATCGGCTTTCTTCGCGGCGGAGCTCGACCGCCCATCGAAGTGATCGTCGCCTTCATCGACGACAATCGCCACGAGTTCGGAGTCGAGCCAATCGTGCGCGCCCTGAAAGGGACTGCGGCACGGATTGCTGTGAGCTCGTATTACGCGTTCAAGAAACGCGAACGGGACTGCTGAAGGTTTGGTTGACTTCACGACTGGATAAGTTCCAGGAAGGATGGAAGTCATGCCAAAGATCTACACCGATGAGTTCAAGCAGTCAGCGCTCGAGCTCCTGGGCGACGGGATGACCCAGAAGCAGGTCTGCGCCGACCTCGGCATCTCGAAATCAGCCCTGCAAGCCTGGGTCCGCGACTCACGGCTACGCGACCACGGACTCGAGCCCGCGACCGAGCCCGACGAGTCACGCGCTCAAGCGGTAGCGCTGAAACGCATCAGGGAACTTGAACGAGAGAACAAGATTCTCCGCGAGGCCGCCGCCTATCTCTCGCAAGCGAATCTGAAACTTGGTGGCAACCACCCAAAATGATGTACCCGCTGGTCCGTGACCTTGCTGCTGCCGGTGTGCCGGTGGCAGTGACCTGTCGGGTGCTCGGCTTTACAAAGCAGGGGTTCTACAAGTGGTGTGCAAATCCGGTCCCGGCCCGGGACTGGGACGAAGCGTACGTGATCAATGCCGCCTACGACGTGCACATGGACGATCCTGAATTCGGGCACCGGTTCATCGCAGATGAACTCCAGGCGTCTGGGCACGAGGCGTCAGAACGTCGTGTGTGGCGATTGTGCTCCCAGGAGGAGCTGTTTTCCCACACGATCAAACGGGCCCGGAAACACGGTAAGAAGCCTGGCCCGCCGGTGTGTGATGACCTCGTCGAACGCGACTTCTCAGCGACAGGGATCAACGAACTATGGTTGACCGACATTACCGAGCATCACACCAGTGAGGGCAAGCTGTACATGTGCGCGGTCAAGGATGTGTTCAGCAACAGGATCGTTGGCTATGCCATCGATTCGAGGATGAAATCCCGACTGGCTGTGGAAGCGATTGACGATGCTGTAGCCCGTCGTGGCGGGGCTGGCGTCGTGGCCGGCTGCGTGGTCCACTCGGACCGCGGGTCGCAATTTCGTTCTCGGAAGTTCCAGCAGACCTTACGGCATTATGGGCTCGTCGGATCGATGGGCCGGGTCGGTGCTGCTGGTGATAATGCGGCGATGGAATCGTTCTTCGCCGTGCTGCAGAAGAACGTCCTCGACCGGGGCCGCTGGGACACGCGAGCGAGGTTGCGCACAGCGATCGTGCACTGGGTCGAGCGGACCTATCACCGGAAGCGTCGACAGCGGAGGTTAGGTAAACTGACTCCGGTTGAATACGAGTTTGTTCATCACAAGGCCGTCGCCCTGGCGGCATAAACCCCGGAGTCAACTCAACCTTCAGCAGTCCCAACTATCAGCCCGGGCCCGTCGGGACCAGGCGCTGATGGTGGTGATCCAGGATGTCTATGAGGCGAACTATTCCTGTTACGGGGTGCGGAAGATGTGGAAGGCGATCAACCGCGAGTACGCCGATCAGTTCGGGCCGGTGGCCCGCTGCACGGTGGAGCGGTTGATGCGCCAGCTGGGCATCGACGGTATTCGACGCAGGAGGAAGCGTCCGAAGACGGCTTCGGCTAGGGCTGAGGAGTGTCCGGATGATCTGGTTGAACGTGAGTTCGCAGCGCCGGCACCGAATTGTTTGTGGGTCGCGGACATCACCTATGTTCCGACGTCTGCTGGGTGGGTGTACACGACGTTCATCCTTGATGTCTTCCACCGGGAGATCGTCGGTTGGCAGGTGACGAACCATATGCGGGAGTCACTGGCCAGGGACGCTCTGACGATGGCTCTCGCTGCGAAATACCGGGCCGGCGAAGACGTCTCCGGGCTCGTCCACCACTCGGATCGCGGGGTGCAATTCCGGTCGATTCGCTATGGGGAGACCCTGGCAGAATCCGAGGTCGTGGCGTCGGTGGGGTCGCGTGGGGACTCGTACGACAATGCCATGGCCGAGGCATTGAACTCGGTCTACAAGGCAGAGCTCATCGACCGGAAGGTGTGGTCGGGGCTGATTGAGGTGATGGCGGAGACGTCGAAGTGGGTGGCTTGGTACAACCAGTCCAGGTTGCATTCAGCGATTGGCTACCGACCGCCTACCGAGGTTCATTCTGAATGGATCAACCAGTCCGCGGCAGAGCCCGCGGCTGCTTAGGAAACCAAGAAAAGGAGCCTCTACGAAACCCGGGGCTTGACAGCCCGCAAATACTCCTACGATGCGGTCAAGATCTTGCAATACGTGTGGTCGATCGCCGGTGGCATCTGCGGCAAGTACCTCGCCGCGGCCATGGACGGTCTCCTCGATTCCCTCGAAACCCACCGGCACCTGATCCCGGGCAAAGGCCGCTACAGCGAAATCGTGCGTGGGGAACTGTTGGCGATGAGTCCGGCCACCATCGACCGGTATCTCAAACCCGTCCGCGACAAGGACCCCCTGCGCGGGAAATCAGCAACGAAACCCGGAAGCCTGCTGCGCAACTCCATCACCGTGCGCAAAGCCGGTGACGAAGTCGAAGACGAACCCGGCTTCTTCGAAGTCGACACCGTCGCCCACTGCGGCCCGACGCTCAAGGGTGAGTTCGCCCGATCTGTGAACTACACCGACATGCACACTGGGTGGGTCTATACCCACGCGATCAGGAACAACGCTGCGACCCACGTCGTCGATGCCTGCACACAATTCGTCAATACCGTGCCCTACCTGGTGACTGGACTCGACTTCGACAACGGGTCCGAGTTCATCAACTACAACCTCATCGACTGGGCCGCTGAGAGGAAGATCTTCTTCACCCGGGGACGGCCGTATACGAAGAACGATCAGGCCACGATCGAGTCGAAGAACAACCACCTCGTGCGCCGATACGGGTTCTACTACCGCTACGACACCCCGACCGAACTCGATCTGCTCAAACGCCTATGGGCCCTGGTCAATGATCGGCTCAACTACTTCACCCCGACGAAGAAACCGACGGGGTATTCCACCGATCGTGTCGGCCGACGCAAACGCCTCTACGACACCCCGAAGACCCCGTACCGGCGACTGCTTGATTCCGGGATCCTCAACGCCAAGCAGAAACGAGAGCTTGAGAAATACCGGGCAGGCCTGGACTTGGTCGACCTCGCTGCCGGGATTGACCAGATCCAACAACGGTTGATCAAGCTCGCCGCAGGCAAGACCGCGAGACTTGAACGCGAGATCGAGAAGGCTCAGGCGCTACCGGATCCCGCGGGCATCAAGGTCCACCACACCCGGGCTGGCTGAGACCCGGTTGGCGGGGGAAATATGTGTGAGGCACGGCCTGCATTTCCCGGGGGTCTTGACATGAGGCACTCCGGTTGTGAACTGGAGTCCGTCGCGCATCAGGGTGTGTCTCCTTTATTGACCAATCCAGCACTGGCACGGTGGAGTCGTGACGACACAGCAATGACTCCGAGTATTCACTGATGAGCAGTGGGCGCGAATCGAACCTCTTCTGCCCTCGAATATCGGCAAGAGAGTCCTACCATCTGAGAACAATCGCCGGATAGTCGAAGGAATCGTCTATCGATATCGTGCAGGCATCGCCTGGCGCGATCTGCCTCGTGAGCACTTCGGACTCTGGCAGACGGTATGGAAACGCCATCACCGCTACGCCGCTGATGGCACGTGGGACCGTGTGCTGGTCCGAGTGCTCTCTGAAGCCGACGCGGCCGGTGGCATCGATTGGAATATCTCCGTCGACGGCACCATCAATCGTGCCCACCAGCACGCGACCAACACTACGCGCCCTGACCAGGACACAGGGGGCTACGTCGAATTGCAAGAATCTGCCCGATCAGGAGTGTGAACCAGCCGGGCATGGCATTGGTCGCTCACGTGGTGGGCTGACGACGAAGATCCACCATTCCGTCGACGGTAAAGGCTGGCCGCTGGCAGTGGTAGTCACTGGTGGACAGTGCCATGACGGGGTGATCCTGCCGCAGGCCCTGGCTGACATCCGAGTACCGCGGGCCGTCGGCGGTCGCCCTCGCACTTGTCCAGACGCTATTCTGGCTGATCGTGAGTTTGGGCCCAAACGCAACCGCAAATACCTGCGTTCCCATGGCATTCGGGCGGTTATCCCGGAGAAGCAGGACCAGATCGCGACTCGGAAAAGACGCGGCACCAAAGGTGGACGGCCCTCGGAATTCGACGCCGGTGCCTATCGGAACCGCAACGTGGTGGAGCGTTCGTTTTCGTACGTCAAGCAATGGCGAGGATTAGCGACGACATACGACAAGCTCCCCACCACCTACCGGGCGGCAGTCGTGATCAGCGCGATCCTGACATGGCTCCGCCGATAAAGGAGACATGGCCCAGTGTCGGAAATATGAAGAAAGCAATCGACGAACTATCGGGCCAGAACTCCGTCAGGGTCGGGGAGTTGGCCGACGCGACGGGCCTGACCGTTCGCACTCTGCACTACTATGACGAGATCGGGCTGCTCACTCCGTCTGAGCGCTCAAGGGCAGGGCATCGGCTCTATTCGACCCAGGATGTGCATCGACTCTACCGAATTGTCGCTTTGCGCCAACTCGCCTTCGGACTCGACGACATCGCTGCCGCCCTTGACGATCCCCAGTGGAATCTCCCAGCCACAATAAGTCACCACCTCGAACGCATCGACGACCATCTGAGCGTCGAACACCGGCTGCGCAACCGACTCGCTGCCGTCTCCGATGCGCTTGACCGACGAAGCAGCGCTCTCAATATCCACGATTTCCTCGACATTCTGGAGGATATGTCCATGCTCACCAGCACGATCAAACGACGCATACCGACACTCGTCTACGACGACATCGAGGCAGCAGCCGAGTTTTTGACCACCGCCTTCGGCTTCGAACCCGGACGTCTGGCCCGCTCGCCGGACGGAGACATCTTCCATGCTGAGGTCACTGCCGGCGACGGAGTCATCTAGCTGCACCAGGCTTCTGAGCAGTTCGGCCTGCAGACTCCGCAGACGCTGGGGGCATCGACCGCGCAGATGTCAATCATCGTCGACGACGTCGATGCCCACTATCGGCACGCTGTTCGGCACGGCGCAGAGATCGTCTACGAACCGATCGATCAGCCCTATGGTTATCGCGAGTACGGAGCCCGCGATCCCGAACAGCGACTCTGGTCATTCCTGACTGCGTTGACGTGAGAAGGACTCCACCATGACTCGCAAACAGTCACTGATTTCGGATGTCACCGACACTGCCCGGCTGGTGGCAGCCTATCGAGCCATCGAATCAGATCGGCCGGACGCGCTGTTCACAGACCCTCTGGCACGGGCGCTTGCTGGTGAGGAAGGGTTTGCTATGACCCGGGCCCAGCCGATTGCGCGAAGCGGATGGTGGATGACCGCGCGGACGAAGCTCATCGATTATCTCGTCCTGGCTGCTCTCGATGAGGGCTGCAATCGTGTCGTCAACCTTGCCGCAGCCCTCTGTGTCAGGCTGGTTGTGAGCCACTCCGGATGAGAGAGGAACCGGAGCACTGTGGCCATCACCCCTGGATACACTGTCGAAGAGATCCGTAACTTCGTCTACCAATACGAGAAGATCCCATATGGGTACAGAGCCCTATGGTTAGCCGAACAAGAGTTCACCCGTGACCAGTTCAGGAAATGGCGACTGGCAGCATTCAACGGCGATCTTGACCGTGGTCTGATCCCATGGTCCAGGGTCGGCAGAATCCCCCACAATCCGAGGCAACTGATGCAATCAGCAATCGAAGACAACCAAGCCAAACGCATCGCCGAACTCGAAGAACGCAATGCTCAGCTCGAAGCCGCGAACGCGGCTTTGGGAAAAGCTATCGGGCTCTTGCACGAGCGGAACGCACAAGAACCCGACGAGACCCCAACGACGCCGAAGCCCGAGAATTCCTAACGATCGAGAACACCCTGGTTCTCGACATGGCTGTGGTGTTGTCCTCACAGCGGAAGGCGTTGTTCTCGTCGGATGCGCAATCCGCAACCTCCTCGTCGGACTCCTGCTTCCGTCAGCTGTGCCGGCTACCACGTTCTTTTGCGTGCATCCTATCGTCCTGTAGTTCCGTCGATGAGTTCGCGCAGGATATCTGCGTGTCCGGCGTGACGGCCAGTCTCTTCGATCATATGTGCCAGTGCCCAGCGTGCGGTGGGCCCTGGGCGGTCGTTGTTGTAAGGAACAGGCTCAGAGAGATCAGTGTTCTCATCCAGCACCATATTGGCCCGCTTCACCGCGGTACGATAGCGGGCAACTATGCTGTCGCGCGTGTCGGTTGCGGTGCAGTGAAACGTTGATGGCCAGTTGGTGGTTTTGTGGCCGAGGAAGGTCGCTTCCTCGACATGGGCGAGGTGTTTGAGCAGCCCCAAGAGGCTGGTTCCCGTGGGCACCTGGGCTGTTCTGATGTCGGGCTCCGGTGTAGTCTCCACCTTCGTTGCAATAGATTCGCGGAGGTAGTCGAGGAATCCGCGCAGCACGTCGGCCTCTGCTTTTCCGGTCCTCGGGGGAGGCGTGTCTCGGCGTCGTCGGGGTGCGATCATGGTGGCTTTCCTTGTCGTGTGTGAAGTTCTTCGTTGTCGTCAGAGTCCGGTGCGTTGGATCATGAGAATGTGGTCGGTGACCTCGCCGATGCGTCCATCCGGCCCGCTAGCCACGCGCTGTTGGGCGTCAGATCGCACGAGTTGCGATGACAACGGGTCCAACTCGATATTTGTGTGGACTTCACGCGGGCTGGGGAAGCCGACATTTGGGTCCTGGTCCCACGACCAGGGGGCGATGGAGCCGTGATCAACGACAACGAGGTGGCCTCCGGGCCGGAGGGCGTGAGCTGCAGTTCTGAATATTCCGGGCCTGTCCAGTCCGGGCCCGGCGTGAAGGTAGTGGGCGTTGATCAGGTCGAAGTCACCTGGAGGAAGACCCTGGTTGAGATCCCAGCGCAACGAGGTTATTCGGTGCTCCAGGTGGGTCTCCTGGGCCAGCTGTGTCAACCGGTGCACTGCTGTCGCGGCGATGTCGGCCGCAGTGACGCTCCAGCCGCGCTGGGCGAGCCAGAGCGTATCGCCGCCATTGCCGCAGCCCACCTCCAAGGCATCGCCTGGTATCAAGTGGGAAGCGATCTCGATCAGTCGCGTGTTCGGCTGTGGATAGCCAGCTGCCACCCCGTATTCGTTTGGTTCGGTCATGGCCTTCGGTACTCCTGTCGTCTGGTTACACGAGCTACGCTCTCACCCTGGTTTGCAGAGACGCTAGCGCAATTGCAGAATTGCAATTGCTGATTCTGTAGGCGAGGAGGAAAACGATGGATGACGACGAGGTCCTTGACGCAGTGGGCCCAAGACTCCGGGGATGTCGTCAGGTGCTCGGACTGAATCTGACGGAACTGGCTGAGCGCAGTGGGATCACCGCTAGCACGATCTCTCGTCTGGAGCGGGGCCTAGTCCGGCCGAGCCTGGAACAGCTGCTGCCCCTCGCTCGGGTCTACGGACTGCCTTTGGACGACCTCGTCGCAGCCCCCCGGGTCGGTGATCCGAGGGTGCACCTTAAACCGGTTCGCAGGTATGGGCTGACGTTCATCCCTCTCGGTGTTCCCACCGGAGGTCTGCAAGGGTTCAAGGTGATTTATCCGCCGAGCTCGAAGTCCCGTCTGCCGAAATTCAACACGCACCCCGGTCGCGAGTGGTTCTACGTTCTCAGTGGTGCGGTAACCCTTGCGCTGTCTGATCAGCGCACCGTGCTCTACGCCGGCGAAGCCGCCGAGTTCGACACTATGACACCGCACTGGATCGCCAACGCCCACCCGGAGCGATCCGCAGAGATCATCGCTCTCTACGGCATCCAAGGCGAACGTGTCCACGTCGCTGAGGTCTGAGACCCAGTGCTTTGCAGTATTGCAAAAATTCTTGCAAGGAAGGAGGAGCTTCTTCGAGAGTGGGGGCATGAACACAGATTTTGAAGCAATCGTCATCGGCGCAGGTCCTGCGGGCCTCAGCGCCGCTCACATGCTCGGCCGAGCCCAGAGAAGCGTACTCGTCATCGATGCGGGCGAGCCGCGTAACCGATTCGCCGACCGGATGCACGGCGTCCTCGGTCTCGACACCTTGCCCACACAGAAGCTGCGGGACATCGGACGCTCCGAGCTCGCGCCCTATAACGTGACCTTCGTAGATGGGTGGGTGACTCGGGCTGTCGCAAACGACGACGCGGCTATCGTCGACCTGGTTGACCGATCCTTCTCCGCCCGAAGGGTGATCGCGGCGACCGGCGTCCGGGACGGTCTTCCCGACATCCCGGGCCTGGCCGAGCACTGGGGCACTCGCGTGCTGCACTGCCCCTACTGCCACGGCTGGGAAGTTCGCGGCCAGCACCTCGCAGTCATTGCAACCGACACCATGAGCCCCTACCAGGCCCAGCTGGTCCGGCAGTGGACCGATTCGCTCACGGCATTCACCGCCGCCGCAGAGCCCCTCGACGAACTCACACGAAAACGACTGCGCGCTCGGAATACCATCGTGAACCCCTCTCGGGTCGCGTCGGTTGCCGAAGCCCAGGACGGAACACTGCAAATCACCACCGAGGACGGCAGCCTCACGGCGGTGGATGCGATCTTCCTCGGTACGACATTGACCCCACGAGATGATTTCCTTCCCCCGGACCTCGAACGAACCGTGACCGATCACGGAGCGTTTTTAGCAGTCGACGCATCAGGGCGTACCAGCCACCCACGCATATGGGCCGCCGGCAACCTCGCCAATATCTATGCCAACGTCCCCATGTCCATGGGAGCGGGCTCAGCACTCGGAGGCGCAGTCAACGCCGACCTCATGCATGAAGACACGCGAACCGCAATGGCCCAGTGGCCAGAGAATCTCAAAGAAGAACTTCAATCGGACGCCGGATCGACGATTTAGACATCAATGAGCCGTCGGCGGGGTCGAAGCGTGATCTCGTCGCCACGGTCACGGACCTCGATTCTCGGGGCACCGCCGACGATGTTGACCAGGACCGGACAAGACGATGAATGGCGTGCTTCCACCAAAGTAAGAGGCCGCCCGATCGGCACTCGCTCAACAACGAGAGGAAACCGCGCCGGTGAGGCGAACTACGTACTCATTATCTTTGCACTTTCGCAGTGAGATCAGGTCGAGGGAGCCTGAAGCAGGCCGGTCACGAGTAGGCGCGCGAGTCGGCGTGCCTCGTAGCGGGGGTCCTGATCGGCGAAGATGCAGAGATTGCCGATCCCTCGCAGAAGTTCATAGGCGCCGACATCGGTTCTAATTTCGCCCGACCTGATGGAAGCGTTGAGCATCTGCGCACATACCGGAACGAGGCGGTCGACGAAATCGGCGTGAAGGGTGTCGAAGCTCGCCTGGTCATTCCGCAGGGCAGCGGCGAGCCCATGCTTGGTGACGAGGAAGCCGACGAAGAGGTCGACCCATTGGGCAAGCGCAGCATGAGGCGAACCGCCGCCCGCCAGCAGGGCAGGGCCAGCGTCTGCGCAGGCATCGACCTGGTGTCGGTAGACGGCGACGATGAGATCCGCGCGAGTCGGGAAGTGACGATAGATCGTGCCCATTCCAACACCCGCCCTCGCCGCAACTTCGCGCACCGGCGCATCGACCCCCGAAGCGACGAACACCGCCGCAGCCGCATCAAGCAACGCATTTTCGTTCCGCTGGGCGTCCGCGCGCTTTGCCCGAGCGGATCGCTTCTGACTGTCGGCCATAGAACCTCTTGATGACGATATTGATAAACGGAGCAGCGCTCCGTATAATTGATTCGGAGCATTGCTCCGCTTCTATCATGCCAGAGGAAGCGCACTTGGCCGAAGGAGCTCGGCCCGATGAAAGGAACTTCACACATGCAGTACCGCACGCTCGGACGCACCGGCGTCCAGATCAGCACCCTCGCACTCGGTGCAATGAACTTCGGCCAGATCGGCCGGACCAGCCAGAGCGACGTCGAAGCCATCGTCGGTTCTGCGCTCGATGCGGGGGTTAATCTCATCGACACTGCCGACGCCTACAGTGGCGGAGAATCCGAGGAGATGATCGGCAAGGCCCTCGGTAACCGACGCGACGACGTCGTCCTGGCGACCAAGGCGACACTACCTATGGGAGACGAGCGCAATCACCGCGGGAGCTCACGCCGGTGGCTGGTCACCGCACTCGAGAACAGCCTGCGCCGACTCGGCGTCGACCACATCGACCTCTACCAGATGCATCGGTGGGACCCAAACACCAGCGACGAGGAGACGCTGTCAGCATTGACAGACCTGCGGCAGGCGGGAAAGATCCGCTACTTCGGCAGCTCTACCTTTCCCGCACACCGGATCGTACAGGCACAGTGGACCGCCCACGACCGCTGCCTTGGCCGCTACGTCACCGAACAGCCGAATTACTCCATCCTCCAACGCAGCATTGAGGGTCACGTACTGCCGGTCACCGAGGAACACGGCCTCGGCGTACTCGCGTGGAGCCCTTTAGCCTCGGGGTGGCTGTCTGGCGCGGTGCGTGATGGGCAAAAGATCACGACCAGCCGTTCAACGTTCATGCAGCCGCGTTTCGATCTCACTGTGCCTGCCAATCGCGCCAAGCTCGATGCCGTCGAGAAGCTGGCCGAACTGGCCGGTAGCGTTGGCCTGACTATGATTCAGCTGGCGCTGGGCTTCGTCACCACGCACCGGGCCGTGACCGCGGCACTAATCGGCCCGCGCACTTTGGAACACCTGGACTCGCAGCTGGCCGCCGCTGACATTGTCTTGTCGTCAGAGATTCTCGACGCGATCGATGCGATCGTCCCGCCTGGTCTCGATCTTGCTCCAGGGGAAAAGAACGATATGCCACCTGCGCTCCTTGATCCCGCACTCCGACGCCGCTGACCACGGCGAAGCTTCCGACGGATATGCCCATTAGGAGGAGATTACATTCTATGTTGGCGCATCATGGAGATGCCCGGGCGTTTCGCTCATGAGCCCGCGACCAGACACGATCGATTCGTGTAGACAGCCGCCCCTCATCGCGGTACCTTGCCTGCCAAACTGCTCGATCAGTTCGAAGCCCGTCGTTCCCTCGGGCCGATCGGCATCATCATGTCAACGATGAATGTCCGGGACCACGGGCCCCGATTGCTTGGCGATTGGCTCTGACAGACCCAGCAGCTGTTAAGGGCCTGATCTCGGAGAACGGCATCGCCTACGAGGAAGGGTTCGTTCCGGAATCCTGATGCCCATCTGGATTTACGGTAACGCCCCGATAGCAGTCACTGAGGCGACCCTGCGTCCTGCGCTCGGGCGTGAGGCGATCCAATGGCAGTACACGCACGGCGTGTCCGATGTGTCCACTATCCCTCCCGAGGTAGGGGAGCACGACATTGCGCTGTTGGCCCCGCCGGGCTCAATCGTGCTTTTCGTCGACTCTGCCAACAATCGAGCCTTGTATCCGAAGGTTAATGGCTGGCTGCGCACCTATGGCGTCCTCGGGCCGGCGGCCTCGAGACAGAAAGTTGAGAACTTCGGGCTGACAGGGTAAAAGTTCTTCTGCAAAATGCCCCGCAAGCACGTATTGAACTCCTTGACCGCGGCCACCTTCTATTGGAGTCCCCACCTTGACAGCCTCGTACAGATCATTCGGAACCAGCGTTCGGCATTCTGAACCCAACTGCACAGCTATCCAGAGCAAGAGGAAAGGAGCCACATGTCAGCGGAGGAATGGTCTCACCGACGAGCGGTGGCATAGCAGCGTGCAGAAAATGGGCTGATCGCACTCAGCGTCTTCATCGGTGTTATCGTCTCGAGGAGTCTCTCTACAACCTGGTACACGACTATGCCCCACCGGCGGTTTTGCTTTCGGCCCGGTCAGCACTTCACCTCGGACACATTGAGTCAGACTGGATGATAACGATCGCCGCTTACTGGAATTTCCACATCGCTGTCGACCGCGGCCTGGGTTACGGGCTGAAACTTGGCCCCTTCGCTCAAACCTACCTTGGTATTATCAGTAAGGCGTGAGAGACGATAAAGCAGACCAAGGCAGACCCTTCTTCATAGTCGGTGCAGGACCAGGATGCTCGCTGACAGACGTGGCACAGTCAACGCCAGGGTCCTGAGGTACGCGTAGCCTCAAGGAGCAGATCGAATTGCAATAGCAACCCACCGATCGATGTCTTCATCCGTGATTTCCCGCCCCAGGACGAGTACATGGAATATGGTCTGAGCGGCAAGCAATTGAGCGGCGCCAGCATCCTTTCCGGCGACACTAAAGCGTCGTTGCCAGTAACGTTCGAATGCCTCAGCAACGCGGCCATCGTTCTGCGCCGCGGCAATCACGACGGCGACAATTCTTACGTCACGTTGTGTGAACTTGGCACGTGCATCACGCGCGAGACCACGTAGCCGCTCAGCGGAGTTGCCTGAGAGCTCGACATCCGGTCGGCCACTTTCCGAGTCGAGCGCCTCGACAATAAGTTCGATCGGGTCAGGCCAGTTGCGGTACAGCGTCGTCTTGTTTACACGCGCCCGTTCCGCGAGCAAGTCATAGGAAAGCCGGGGTCCACGTTGCGAGAGTTCTAACAGCGCGGAAGCGAGAATCCTCCCCCGAGCAGTTGAAGCATTGGGATCCGATGGGGCCATCCTTCTAGATTAGCAACTTTTCGTTGCGTCGACGATCGGTTGGACGTAGCCTATAAGAAGCAACAAAATGTTGCGCCGGCCCATTTGAGGGAGATGAGATGCGCTTTCTGTTCGATGACCGAGCCGCTGACTACGAGACGCTAAGGGCCGTAGGGTACACCGCCACGGGGGGTGCGGAGATCGGGGAAATCGTCACGACAGCCACGAAGATCGAGGACTCGTCGCCCGATGCGTGGTGGTCTGAGTGGAACGCCCTGGCTGAGCGTATCCGCCAGCTTGGAGACGAGGCCGCCGCAGATGAAAGGTGGGCAACGGCGGCCGCATCCTGGTTGCGTGCCTCGAACTACTACCGCACAGCTGAGTTTTTTCTCCACGGTGATCCAGGTGACCCGCGCATTCGCGACACCTCCGCCCAGGCAGTCGAATCCTTCCGCAACTTCGCCCGACTGCACCCCGGACACCAAGGGCTCCCCCACTCAATCGAATTGGAGCCTCGGGCCGCGCGCTCAACCGAGTTAGCCATCAGCGAACTCGCCATACCCTTCAACGACGCGTTCCTACCGGGATGGTGGCTGACTCCGTCGACACCGAAGGATCGGCCCACATTAATATCCATCGGCGGCTTCGACTCGACGGCCGAGGAGATGTTCTTCACCGTGGGTCGCGTCGCTGTTGCTCACGGCTGGAACTGTCTCATCTTCGACGGCCCTGGGCAGGGACGGGTCATTCGCGAGCAGGGTACGCCCTTCCGACATGACTGGGAGGCCCCCATGGCAGCCGTCCTGGACGCAGTGTCGACGTTTCCGGGGGTCGACACTGCGCGCATCGCACTGATTGGAATGAGCCAGGGCGGATACTTCGCACCGCGCGCAGCGGCCTTCGACGACCGTCCTGCAGCTGTCGTCGCCTGGGACGGCGTCTATGACTGCACTGCCGCAATGGGCCACCTGATGCCCGGGGCTTCACCCTATGAGCTCCTGGACCAGGGACGTGATGCCGAAGTCGATGCCGCCGTTATTCAGACGTCAGAGCAGAATCCTAGCCTCAGGTGGCTAATTGGCAACGGCATGTGGACCTACGGTGCAACGAAACCCTCAGAGTATATACGCCTGATGCGCAACTACAGTCTGTCTCACGGACTCGCGGAACGCATCCAATGCCCCGTTCTGGTCTTCGACGCGGATAACGACCATTTTGCGGGCGGCCAACCCGACATGCTTGCCGAACACCTTAACGCCCCCTACGAAATCATTCGGATGCCCGCAGACGATGGAGCCGGGGAGCACTGCAACGCGGGAAGCCTCAACCGATTCCATGCCGCGCTCTTCGACTGGCTCAATCAGACCGTTGCCGATACACAAGATTAGCCAAAGACCATCAAATCATCGTAAAGGCGATAGAACGACTCGACTCCAGAAATAGTGAACCTGCTGAAACGACTTTCCGCCATCTTGGGATCAGTTCTACATCGATAAATCCAGCGCATGAAAACCACCAGCTCGAGACCCTGGTTGTGACGAAACATGTCACCCGCAACAACACCGAGAAGGAACCGATCATGTCAACTGAACGACCCAGCTCCGCAGTCATCGCGACACGCCTCGCGGAGGCACAGACAATGTGCGACGTCCTTCTGTGGGGCGTCGCCGACAATCCGGATCACATCGCGCTTCGTTCGCACGAATTTGGAACGGAGTGGACCTATGCCCAAGCGCATGCGCGAATCGGCGAAGTCGCAGCACGGTTGCAGTCGATGGGCGTGGGGCGGGGAGACGTCGTGGCATTAATGATGCGCAACCTTCCGGAGTTCCATGTCATCGATGCTGCCGCGATGCTCATCGGGGCAGTTCCTTTCAGCGTTTACAACACCTCCTCGCCCGATCAGGTCGAGTTCTTGCTATCCGATGCAGGAGCCGACATCGTAGTGGCGGAGTCCTTGTTCGTCCCTGTGGTTCGCCAGGCTCAGGCACTCGGAAATTCCAACACACAACTTGTGTCGATCGACGCGCCGGTCGACGGATGCGCTGAACTCTCTCGAGAGCTGGCACGTGAGGAGACGACCTTCGACTTCGCGTGCGCCGCCGAGGTGCGGCCCGATGAGCTGCTGACATTAATCTACACGTCGGGCACGATGGGACCGCCCAAAGGCGTCGAGCTGACTCATGCCAGCATGCTCGCACAGCTGCGTAGTGTGCATGCGTCCATGCCGCTTCCTGGCGGCGGGAGACAACTCAGCTTCCTTCCGGCCGCCCACGTCGCTGATCGGTGGAGCTCGCACTACTCGGCCTTCATGTCCTACGGCAACACATTGGTGACCGTCGCCGATGCTGCCAACCTTGCTAAGGCGCTGGCCGCGACCCGGCCAACGATCTTCGGTGCTCCGCCGCGAGTGTGGGAGAAGCTTAAGGCGGCGGTCGAAGCATCATATCCGGGAGAGGGCCTCACTCAAGACGCCGCGGCGACGCCGGTCGTGGCAACCGGGGTTCGGGAGAAGCTTGGTCTCGATGATGCTCAGTGGCTCATCACCGGTGCGGCGCCGACCCCATCCGCGGTGGTGGACTTCTTCACGAAGCTGGGCTTGCCGGTCTGTGAGGTTTTGGGCATGTCAGAGGCCTCGGGATGTCCAGCGGGAAACACGCCGGACTCGTTCCGACCAGGGAGTGTCGGCAGACCGTTCGAGAATGTCGAGGTGAAGCTCGATACAGATGGTGAGCTGCTACTCCGGAGCCCCCAGGTCATGCGGGGATACAGGGGACTGCCTGAGCGCACGGACGAGACTGTCGACCGTGACGGTTGGCTGCACACCGGCGATATCGCTCGCATTGACGAGGAGGGTTTCATCTGGATCGTCGATCGCAAGAAGGAGCTCATCATCAGCGCTGGCGGTAAGAACATGTCCCCAGCCAACATTGAGCTGGCGATGCGATCAGCGGGAAGCCTTATTGACCATGTGTGCGTGATCGGAGACGGCCGGCCGTATAACGTTGCCCTGGTCGTCGTCGAGCCCGCGGCGAGTGCGGGGCGAACCAGCGACGACTCGGGCCTAGTGGAACTAGTGCGTGCGCAGATCGGCAGAGCCAACGAGACCCTCTCGCGAGTCGAGCAAATAAAGAAATTCAAGATCCTCGCCGAGGATTGGTCGCCCGGCGAACAGCTCACGCCAACGATGAAACTGAGACGTGCAGTGATCGCCGAACGTTACGCCAGGGAGATCGAAAGCCTTTACGAGAAGGATTGACCGTGATGAACACGCGTGATTATGCGCGGGGGAGAACCTCAGGTTGGACCTTGGTTCCTTCATACACCGAAGACTGCCTCGGCGTGGAAGCTGAGAGGGTAGCGGCTGCGCCGGATTGACCGCCGAGGCGACACGTCAGCCCGAGGTGACTGATCATGATGATCACCGCTTGTCTAATCATTCGTCCGTCAGAGACGTCCAACTCGGGGTGCGCCTAACGAAGCAGGTGCGTCCAATCATCGATGTGATCGCGTAGCATCTGGACCATGACTTCCCGTTCTGGATCGGGAAGATTGCGCGCAACGGCCATCGTGATCCGTACCAGATCAAAGTGGATGACAGCGAACTCGGCGTGGTAGCGCACAATCTGCCACAGAGCCTGGCTCGGATCACTCGACTGTCGCAGGGCCGCCGCGACACTGATCTGAAGGTTGGCATTGCCACGCAGTTACGCCGCTTTGAGCATGTCGAGCTTGCTGGAAAAGTGAGTGTTGATGCTCGATACTGCTACTCCTGCCGCCTCTCCGATGTCCTTGAAGGTCACCGATGCGTAAGTGCGCTCAGTGAACGGCTTGGCGACACATCCGAAGACTAGCACGCGGCTGCTGTTCCAACGGAGGGTACCGGCTGGCTCGCCCTGTTCACCCAGGTCTGGGAAGGGATCGATGGAGCGCGCACGCGCGTCAGCCGAAACATTAAGGTCTCGTAGCCGGGCCGCGATTACTGCTGTCGAACGATGCCGAGGTCCATAGTGTCGCGGAGCTGGGTTCGCAGTCTATTGGTGCGAGCTGGCGAGCCTCACGTTGCCACAGCAATCCCAGGTCGCGGTGATCCCGGCAGTGCGCAATGACTGCGCGGCAGGCCTCATCGAGGCCGCGGTGGTTCTCGGATTCGATCACCGAAAAGAACTGACGGATTTGTGCTTCGATAGCGTTCAGCAACAACTGATGCCTGGCCGAAATGTGCGGTACAGAGCCGAAGGACCGATGGCGACCGCCTCGGCGACATCACCCATGACTACGTGTTCGAAGCCTCGTGTGGAAAGCAGATCATTGGCAGTCACCAAGATCAATTCACGGCGGTTCGAAGGCGAGTGCAATGCCGGGGGATGCCTATATTTAAGCATAGGCCCCAAACAGGGCCTGGTCGCTGGTGCCGGTACGGCTGATATTCCCTGCCGCTTATGGTCCGAGTCTTCTATATCCGCCAATGACCATTTTCGGTACTCGCATGCAGTGCATTGAGCGATCGATACAAGTGGCGGGCGAGGTAGAGCTTGAGGCATCGACGGATCTCTCGCAGCGTCTTGCTCTCAGCTGTTCGTCGGTCCGCGTAGCCATGAGTTGCAGGAACATGAGCCATTCGCACGACGACCATGCAGGCTGGGCAATATTTCTGATCAATCCGCCGGTGTGGACAGGGTCGGTGTCGACCGCCAGCTTCGATGCCGGCCAATCCGGACCCCAGGCTCCCACAAGGGGCTGAGGGTGTGTTGAATCACAGTTTCGAAGCGGCGACCTACACCAAGCCTGCCAGTTAGGCCATGTCTCCTTCATTGGCTCCGCCAATAAGGGGGTCTAGAAGCAGGCGGCGCTGAAGTCGAATATTCGGTGGCGCTCACGGCACCGTCAGAGATCCAAGCGAGGTGGTGCTGAAAACCGAGTTCAGTCGCGCCCAAAAAGGCGAAGACTCATACTGTTGATTTGCTCTCGATTCATAGTCCAGGTCAGCCAGCACTGAAGCTGAATGGTTTTAGGCCCGCGCAGCACCGTACTGAGTCCCTGAACTCGGAACACACCGGATAGCTCGCAACTCGGCAGAGGGCAGTTTGATGTGTCCCGTGTTGGGGAAGTTTCACGCGGCGCAGGGCGCTGTCGACGGTGTTGTAATCAAAGTTCTTTCTATTCTCGCAAAGTTCGCATAGCTGGCCACTTCCGCCTCACTCTGCGTGATGTCGATGTGTGGGCCGCGCACCGACGGGCTGCCGATGTGATCCGAGGTATCGTAGCCGATGAGCTTGGCGTCATCCTGTCACAATTTAGCCTTGATCCACCGATGTAAGTAGCCGGATCAAGCCGTTCGTGGAATGGAAATGCCCCTCCTGAGCTGGGAAAATGGTGATGTTCTAAGTCAACATTCCCGGCCAAGAAAGGGGCACCTCTCAGGTGCTATTCAATCACACGCCCACGGCTGTGTCTCATTCCTTCGATGATGAGAACCTCACCGCGACCACCGGGCTGGTCCCGATCATGGGCCTCGCCCAGAAAGCCGGCCTGCCAGACCTCGCCGACGACAGGTTGACCGTGTCGACCACCGGCGCTGATAAAGGCGCGAACCCAGCCGCGAAACTCGCCACCCTCGTCGGCGGAATTGCCGCCGGGGCTGACTCGATCGATGACATGAACCTTCTCCGCCACGGCGGCATGACACACCTGTTCGACCGTGTCTACGCCCCTTCGACGCTGGGTTCGTTTCTGCGTTCGTTCGCCTTCGGCCACGTTCGGCAACTCGACGCGATCTCCTCCCGCTTCCTGACCAACCTCAACGAACACACACCACTGCTGCCCACCAACCAGGAGTCGGCACAGACTTCGATGATCTTCGTCGATGTCGACGACACCGTCATCGATGTTCACTCCGCGTCGAAGCAGGGAGCCGGGTTCGGCTACCAAGGCAGTCGTGGACTCAACACGCTGTTGGCCACAGCCTCGACCCGCGACTCCAGCCAGATCATCGTCGGCCAGCGTCTGCGCAAAGGCTCGACCTCGTCAGCCCGGGGTGCTGACAAGTTCGTCTCCGACGCTTTGGCCACCACGGCCCGAATCAACTCCGACCTCCCGGTCCTGGTCAGGGCTGATTCGGCGTACTACTCCTCAAAAGTGGCCAAAGCCGCCCACGATGCCGGGGCTCATGTGTCGATCACCGTGCGTATGGATAAGAAGGTCAAAGCAGCGATCGGAACGATCAGCGACGACGCATGGACTGGCATCGAATACCCTGAAGCAATCTACGACGAAGACTCCAGGGCCTGGATCAGCAAGGCTGAAGTCGCCGAGGTCCCGTTCACCGCATTCACCTCGAAGAAGAAGTCCCTGCACGCCCCCGGACGCTTGGTCGTCCGCCGCATCCCGGAGCTCAACGAGACCAAACGCACTGCCGGACAGGACCCCTTGTTCGACTTGTACCGGTACCACGCGTTCTTCACCACCATCGACCGGGATCGTTTCGACACTGTCGCTGCTGACCAGATGCACCGCAAGCACGCGATCATCGAGCAGATCAATGCGGAGTTGAAGAACGGGGCGCTGGCGCATATGCCCTCCGGAGTGTTCAACGCCAACGCCGCCTGGGTCGCGATCGCAGCGATCACGCACAACCTGATGCGGGCTGCGGCCGGACTCATCGGTGGCAGGATGAGCAAAGTACGCGCCCAGACGCTGCGCACACGCATCATCAGCATCCCGGCCCGGATTGCTCACCGGGCCAGGAAGCTGATCCTGCACCTGCCCACGAAGTGGCCGTGGGCGACGGACTTCGCACGACTCTGGCAAGCAGCGTTGAGCCCACCAAGGACAGTATTGTCCTGACCGATCCGCTCCTGCTCGAGCACGAGGCCGCAGGGTCTGGAGGAGACCTTGGGAAACATTTGTGGAAGAGACCGGTGAGAGACCGGGACACTACTTCCTGCCCTCACGTCATGTTCGCACTCGAACCCGAACGAACGGCCAAGAATCAACCGAATCGGTGGATCAAGGTTTAGGCAGGCGCGACCTCAACGTTGAATTAAGACAGTGAGCCTTTCTTGATTATCGTCGCTCTTCCGCTCTGCTCGTCAGTAGGTTGGATGACGATTACGAAGCTGGTTCTGTTCGGCATACTGAGTGAAGAAGATGCCAGCGGAAGTGGCTGCGTCGTGAATATCGATGGTACGTTGACTTAGCTATTCGGCGCAGACTTCCTTCCCTCGCTCTTCGCTCGGCTATGGATGTCTTCTACGGCCCGTTCGTATGAATCTACTAGCGCGGCGACCGATATTGGCTTGAAGCGATCAACAATTTCGGATACTTCATCAAGAGTTGCTCCGCGTTTCGAGGCGGCGGGACGGATCTGAGCATTATAGATCGAAGCGAGTTCCTTTGCCATTGCGCGTCCGTATCGTTCGAATAGATCGCGGACAGAGCGCGCAGTAGTCGAGTCGAATCCATCCTCGATAAGCTGCATTGCCAAAGGCAGGAGGGCGGTAGCAGTGCTGTATCCCCCGGCGGAAGGGGCGATGACCCCGAAGCTCTCAAGCGTGTGCAGGTCTCCATCCGTCAGACTGCGCCCCGAGCGCTCAACCAATTCATCTGAACTAAGCAGCTCCGGGCGGTTGGCCAGCCACGGGGCCAGTAGCGTGCCGTGGAGAGCCACCGAGCTCACCGGTGCGTCCAGCGGAATACGGTCGAGGTGGCTCTCGATCGCGGCTAGTCCGAAGCCATGTTCTTGGAGCTCTCGGATTAGTTCGAGGCGGACGAGATGCTCCTCGTTATATGCGGCCGAACGGCCTCGGCGCTGCGGGGGTGCGATGAGGCCACGGGAGGTGTAAAAGCGAATCGTTCGCGAGCTGATTCCCGTGCGCCCAGCAAGCTCATCCAAACTAAATTGCGTGTGGCTAGAGGCAGGCATACACAGCATTGTCGCACAGAACCGGGCGTGCTATCGGTGGTGTAAGACGGGCAGTAAAGAGCTCCTCACTCAGGCCAATCTGTCGTGAATGTATCGCGAGTCGGTGGATTCTCAACCGGCCGTGGGTGCCCCAGTCAAGGCGTTGACACTAACAGTGACAGTGTTACTGTTACTAATGTTATAGGTTTCACCACCACAGGAGGCCGCATGATTCAAAGCAATGAAGCTGTCATTTTCGATTCGTTTCGCACGCCGAGGGGAATAGGTAAGGCAAAAGGAGCTCTCCACGAGCGAAAACCGATCGATCTCGTGGTTGGACTGCTCGATGCTCTCAAGAGACGCTGTCCCCAGCTTGATCCGAGCATCATTGACGACATCGTGCTCGGTGTCGTGACGCCGATTGGCGAGCAAGGAATGGACTTAGCGAAGATAGCAGCCATTGGCGCTGGACTGCCCGACACCGTGGGAGGCGTCCAACTCAATCGTTTCTGCGCCTCAGGTCTCGAAGCCGTCAACCAGGCGGCCGGACGCGTCCGCTCCGGATTCGAAAATCTCATTCTCGCCGGCGGAGTCGAGTCCATGTCCCATGTCACTATCGCATCGGAGGGTGGTGCTTGGGCCAATGACCCTGCGACGTCGATGGCCACCGGATTCGTCCCTCAAGGCATCAGCGCCGACCTCCTGGCGACTATCGACGGGTACGGTCGCGAAGACGTCGATGCGTATGCTGCAGAGTCCAACCGCCGAGCCGCCCAAGCCTGGAAGGAAGGGCGATTCTCCCGCTCCATCGAGCCGGTTTTCGACCAAAATGGTCTGACCATACTTGACCGGGACGAACTCATCCGCCCTGAAACGACGGTAGAGACGCTGTCTAAGCTGCGCCCGTCGTTTGCGAAGATGGGCGCTGATGTCGGGTTCGACGAGGTTGCTCTCGACCGATACCACTGGCTTGAATCCATTGATCACATCCATCACCCCGGTAACTCCTCCGGCATTGTCGACGGGGCCGCGCTGACGGTGATCGGCTCGCCCAAGATCGGTGAGTCCCTCGGCTTGCAGCCGCGAGCGAGAATCCTCGCCGCTGCTGTCTCCGGCGCCGATCCGACGCTTATGCTCACGGGCCCAGCTCCTGCCTGCCGCAAAGCGCTAGCGCTGTCCGGGCTCGAGGCTTCTGATATCGACCTGTGGGAGGTCAATGAGGCCTTCGCTATAGTGCCGATGCGTGTGATGGACGAGTTCTCGATCCCACATGAGAAGGTCAACGTGAACGGTGGAGCCATCGCCATGGGACACCCGCTCGGAGCAACCGGCGCCATGCTCCTGGGCACAGCGCTCGACGAACTCGAGCGCCGTGAACAGCGCTTCGCGCTTGTCACCTTGTGCGTGGGCGGCGGAATGGGCATCGCTACCATCATTGAACGGATCGGAGACAAGTGATGACAAAGAATGACACCACGCAGCGCGCACTGCGCATCGACCACCGAAACGGTATCGCCGTCCTGACGTTCGACCAACCGAACGCCTCGGCCAATACGATGAACGAGTCATATCTCGAAGGCATGGACTGGGCACTTAGCGAAATCGTGGCAAAGCATGATGCCGGTGAGCTGCGCGGGGTGATACTGACCAGTGCGAAGAAGACCTTCTTCGCTGGTGGAGACCTGGACATGATTGCACAGACGGATCCCGATCACATCGACGACACTTTTACCTTTGTGAGTCGAATCAAGGATCAGCTTCGACAGCTCGAGACCATAGGTGTTCCGGTTGTTGCCGCAATCAACGGCGCCGCACTCGGCGGTGGTCTTGAGATCGCGCTGGCCGCCCACCATAGGATCGCGGTCGACGATCGCAGCGTCAAGATCGGCTTTCCCGAGGTCGGCTTCGGCCTGCTTCCCGGCGGCGGTGGCGTGACCCGAACCGTACGCCTACTCGGTGTGCAACCGGCACTGCGTGATTGGCTCATCGAGGGCCAGCAGCGCTCGGCGGCCGACGCCAAAGACAAGGGCCTAGTGGACGAGCTCGTCACTGACGCTGAGTCGCTGCTGCCTGCGGCCGAAACGTGGATCGATGGAAACCCTGACGCATCCGCTCCCTGGGACCGGGAAGGCTGGCTCCTGCCTGGAGGCTCACCCTCAAACCCGAAGGTTGCCGCCAGCTATTCACCACTGACGAGCTTCCTCCACAAGAAGCTCAAAGGCGCCCATCACCCTGCTCCACGCGCCATACTGAGCGCGGCAGTCGAAGGCACCTACGTCGATTTCGCTGCGGCCAGCAAGATCGAGAGTCGGTGGTTCCTTACTCTAGTGAGTTCACCGACCGCAAAGAAGATGATCCAGGCATTCTTCTTCGACCTGCAGACAGTCTCCAGCGACAAACTGCGCCCGACTGATTTGCCCCGCCAACAGGTGACCAAGGTCGGCGTGCTTGGTGCTGGCATGATGGGAGCCGGAATTGCGCACGCCTGTGCCAGTCGAGGCATCGGCGTCGTCCTCAAGGACGTCAACCTCGACAATGCGCAAAAGGGACGCAAGCAGGTCGAGGCGCTTCTCAGCAAAAGCGTCGGGCGCGGCCGTCTGACAGAGGAAAGCGCTGCTGAAGTCCTCGGCCGAATTCACCCGAGCACCGAGAACTCAGATCTCTCGGAGTGCGAAGCAGTCATTGAAGCGGTGTTCGAGGACGCCGACCTCAAGGGTCGAGTCTTCGCCGAAGCGGAGGCAGCGTTGCCCGACAGCGCTCTCCTCTGCTCGAATACGTCATCTCTGCCGATCACGGACCTTGCACGCAGTGTTGACCGGCCGGAGGATTTCATCGGGATGCACTTCTTTTCCCCGGTAGATCGGATGAAGCTCGTTGAGCTCATTGTCGGCGAGAAGACGAGCGATGAGGCACTGGCCCGTGCCATGGACCTTGTGAAGCAGATGGGCAAGGTGCCGATCGTCGTCAACGACAGTCGTGGCTTCTACACCAGTCGCGTCTTCCTGTCCTACGTCCTGGAAGGAGCGGCGATGGTTGCAGAGGGAATTGCTCCGTCATCTATCGAACGCGCCAGCCATCAAGCCGGTTTCCCCGGAACGCCCCTGTCTATCCTCGACGAGGTCACACTTTCATTACCGATCCATGCAAATGATGAGGCCAAAAGAGCCGCTGCGGAGGCCGGCCGAGAAATGACAGAGCCTCACGGGATCTCCATGCTCGAGGCGATGGTCAATGTTCACGGCCGTACGGGACGCTCAGGCGGAGGGGGATTCTACGACTACCCGAGCGATGGGACCAAACGCTTCTGGCCAGGCTTATACGAGTACTTCACGAAGCCCGAACTCGATGTTCCGATTGAAAGCCTGAAGGAACGACTGACGTTCGCCATGGCGGTGGATACGGCACGATGCTTCGAAGAGGGAGTCATCACGAGCGCGGCGGGGGCCAATGTCGGCTCAATTCTCGGCATCGGCTTCCCTCCGAATGAAGGTGGTGTCATACAGTTCATGGAGAAGTATGAAGGAGGACTTCCTGGCTTTGTTTCTCGCGCCCGTGAACTCGCTCGACTCTACGGCGAACGGTTCGAACCACCGCAATGGCTCGCCGATCGGGCGGAGTCCGGCGAAGGGGTTACACAGTGAGCGGGTTCCTCTCTGGCATGCAGGTGGTGTCGTTGGCCCCAAACCTACCCGGACCGGTCGCAGCGAATCGGCTCCAGGAGTTGGGGGCGGAGGTCACCAAGATCGAACCTCCGGCCGGAGACCTGCTGGCCGTGGCCTGTCCCCCCTACTACGAGCAGTTGGCTGCCGGGCAGCATGTGCTCACACTCGATCTTCGCTCTGATGAAGGTCGATCTGAGCTCGACCGACTGCTTACTGAAGCGGACCTGCTCCTGACCTCCAGTAGGATTACTGCACTGGGCCGCCTCGGAGTTAAGTGGGACAGCCTACATGCGAAGCACCCGAAGCTGAGCTGGATCGCGATCCTCGGACACTCCGGTGAGGCAGCCGATGTGCCCGGCCATGATCTCACCTATCAATCCGTCGCGGGCCTTGTCAGCCCGCCTGACATGCCCACCACACTGCTGGCGGACCTCGCAGGAGGGGAACGTGCCGCCGGGATCGGCGCGGCCGCCATGCTCGCCGCAGCCCGCGCGGGTGAGGGAGTCTTCTCACAGGTCGCGATTGCCGATGTTGCGGCTGACTTCGCGACACCGCTGACATTCGGAGTGACCCGCGCCGACGGGCCACTCGGCGGTGGGGCCCCCCAATATGGGCTGCATGAGGCAGCTGAGGGATGGGTGGCAGTGGCTGCTCTAGAACCGCAGTTCTGGCAACGGATGTGCGCTTTGCTCGACCTCGATCCCAGCGGATCCGAGCTCACTGCCCGAATTCGTGAGCGCACGGCTGACCATTGGGAAGCCTGGGGGCGCGAGCACGACCTGCCAGTGGTGGCGGTGCGCGGACAGCAGAATGTTCGAGACGTACGAGTGCCTGAGGAGGTGTGATGACATTGAGAACATCCTGGATGGACGAAGAGCTCCGCGAGTTCCGCGAAGCAGCCATCGGCTTCTTCGAACGTGAGTCATTGCCCCACACCGAACGGTGGGAAAACCAACAGCACGTCGATCGCGAACTGTGGAACAAGGCGGGCGAGGCGGGTCTGCTGTGCGTGTCGATTCCTGAGGAGTACGGCGGAGGGGGCGGAACCTTCGTCCATGAAGCCGCACTGGCGGAGGCCCAGGCCTATGCCGGTGACTTCGCCTTCGGCAACCATGTGCACAGCCCTATCGTGGCGCACTATCTGCTCAACTGCGGTACGGAAGAGCAGAAGAAGACTTGGCTGCCGAAGCTGGCCAGCGGTGAAGTCGTCGGGGCTATCGCCATGACCGAGCCCGGAACGGGATCGGACCTCCAGTCCATTTCGACGAAGGCCAAGCTCGGCGGTTATGAGTACGTTGTCAACGGGGCGAAGACCTTCATCACCAACGGCCATCATGCGGGCCTTGTACTGGTGGTGGCTCGAACCGGAGGCGAGGGCGCCAAAGGACTCTCGCTGCTCCTTGTCGACACGACCGAGGCTCAAGGTTTCTCACGAGGCAGAGTTCTCAATAAGATCGGAATGAAAGGACAGGATACTGCCGAGCTCTTCTTCGACGAGATGCGCGTTCCGGCGAAGAACATTCTCGGTGGTGAACCTAGTCAGGGGTTTGCCCAGCTCATGCGGCAGCTGCCCCAGGAAAGGCTCATCATCGCAGCCACCGCGATGGGAGCGATCGAACGCGCGATCGATGATGCCGTGTCTTACGCAAAGGAGCGCAACGCGTTCGGGCGCAGTCTGCTTGAGTTCCAGAACACACGATTCGTGTTGGCGGAGTGCCGTACCGAGGCTGACGTGGCCCGTGCGTTCATCGATCGGTGCGTCGAAGCACACACGGTCGGAAAGCTGGACGCAACAGATGCGTCCCAGGTCAAGTACTGGCTGACGGACAAGCAGGGAGAGATCATCGACAGGTGCCTGCAGATCTTCGGAGGATACGGTTACATGCTCGAATATCCCATCGCTCGCTCGTATGCGGCAGCCCGCGTCCAGCGAATCTATGGAGGAACCAACGAGATCATGAAGGAACTTATCGCGCGCAGTCTCTAAGCGCACCATTTGGGACCAAATGCGTTCCTGATAGCAGGCTCAACGTTGAGCCAGTAAGGTTACAGATCATGGCCACACTGCCATTCTCACTACGTTGCACGGCTGCTCGCTTCCCCGATAAGGAGGCCGTACTCGGCGGAAATTTCAGTTTGACGTACTCCGAGCTCGACGCCGAAGTCGACCGAACAGCACATGCTTTGTCTGCCCATGGGCTGGTTCACGGCGACCGGGTGGCGCTGATGCTCGGCAACTCGGAGCGCTTCATCGTGACTCTCTACGCCGCGTTGCGCATCGGAGCAATCGTCCTGCCGGTGAACCCGGCCTCTGCGCCACCAGAGATAGAGTATCTGCTCGAGGATTCCGGAGCCCGGGTCTTCGTCTACGATCCGGCACTGGCGGCCGCTGTCACCCCTGTGCTCGGCTCGCCTCCGTTGTCCCTCAAGACGGCTTTGAGCCTGGGAGAGCATATCTGCGAGGCTGCGGTCGGACAGGGTGACCTTCTCGCCGAGTCCGCACGGTTCGAAGCAATACCCTGGGAAACAACTGCCGAGGCGCAGGACGTGCAGGAGGATGACGATGCGTTGATCCTCTACACCTCGGGAACGACCGGCAAACCCAAGGGCGCACTCTTCGATCACCACCGAGTCATGTGGACCGGTATGAACTCCGCACTCATTTCAGGCATGCGGGAATCCGATGTTTGTTTGCATGTCGCGCCCCTCTATCACGCCGCTCAGTTGTGCATCATGTTGCTGCCGGGCGTGCACATCGGTATTCGTCACGTTGTGATGAGCAGCTTCGACCCGGTCGAGGCCATCAAAGTCATGGAACGAGAGAAAGTCTCGATCTTCTTCGGGGTGCCGACCATGTATCAGTTCATGTTGCGTACATCATTGTTGTCAACAGCCGACCTCGGCGCGTGGCGTACGGGAATGTTCGGAGCGGCGCCGATGTCGGCGACCGTAGTCGAGAGGCTCTCGCAGGCACTGCCTGACGTTGAACTCATGCAGCTGTGTGGGCAGACCGAGGCCGGACCCGGCGGCATCTACTGCAACGGCGAACAAGTCAAGGAACGCCCCGACTCTTCGGGGCGGCAGGCGCTGCCATTAACCGAGGTGAGAGTCGTCGATCCGAATGGCGATAAGGCCGAACCCGGCACCGTCGGAGAACTTGTGCTGCGTGGAGAGACCGTGATGAAGAAGTACTGGGGCAAGCCCAAAGCCACATCGGAAGCAATTCGCGATGGCTGGCTGCACACGGGTGATCTGGCCCGTCTTGACGCCGACGGATACATGACCGTGGTTGATCGGATGAAGGATCTCATCATCACCGGTGGTCGCAATGTTTACTCAGTCGAGGTGGAGAATGCGCTGTTAGCTCATCCCCAAATCGTCGAAGCCGCTGTCGTCGGGCGGCCCCACGAAGACTATGGTGAAAGTATCATAGCGATCGTAACGACGACAGAAGGCTCCTCACTCGATTCGGAGACGATACGGGACCATTGCCGCGAGCACGTTGCGACATACAAAGTGCCGCACGAAGTCCGCATCTCAACGGATATCCCGCGAAACCCCAGCGGCAAGATTCTTAAGCACCAACTGCGGACTGCTGTGTCCGAATGACGAACTCCCGAATACCCATCGAGCCGCGATTGTCATCAGTGCACTTCTGCCCTAATTCCTCCGATGGAGTCAACATCGCCTAGGTGTCACTATTGATGCGAACGCATTCATGCGTTCACGCCACCAATTCGGTGACAGCGAAAAGGCCGACCGGCATAATCGCTGGTCGGCCTATTCTAGTGATCGTTGGGTTCAGGCGTTGATGAGCATCCGTCGCATTGTCCGATGAGATTTGAGTTCGTCGGTCTATTTCACTGGCACGAGAGAATCTCCTTCTTCGAATCTCTCTGCCTCTGTCATCCTCGGAGCAATTCAGACTCACAACTGACTCATTTCGAGTGCAGCCTTTCTATACGCCCTCGCCGCTGCCGAGGATCACGCGGTCCGCATGAGCCTGCTAGTCGGCTACTCCAGTATTGTACTCTCCAGGCTGTGACGCGGGGTTTCGCGACTTGAACGGATAGAAGGAGTCAGCCGTTCATCTGTCCCGGATGATGTTCGTTTCATATTGGTTGGCCACATCGACGAAGGCGACTCTGTCACTTCTGCCGCGCTCCCAAAACATGCAACACTGATTCTCTAGCCGGTCTTCAGTCGGCTCATCAAGGAGAAAACCCAGCTTCGAGAGATCTGCCTAGAGATACAACCGGGCATTCGGGAGGGCGAGGGCTGGTATCCCTGATGTTGTGTTGCACTCCCGGACACGTTTCCTGGCTATCAATGTGCGTCCGGGCCGCCGACTTTTTGGTGACTGATACACACGGAGGTGCCAACTCATCTCTCACCCTGGTCGGCGAGGCTGACCCATATACCTGCCAGTGCCTTCAATTGATCGTGACTCAGCCTGTCTAGGAAGAGGCGCTGGATATCGTCATACTGCAGTTTCCACGCCTTGCGTAGAAGTGACTCCCCTTTCGGGGTGAGCCTCAGTTCGTAACCGCGCCCGTCGCCGGCTGCGCGGGAGCGCTCGATGAGGCCGCGCTGCTCTAGCCGATTTGCCAGGCGCGACAGTCCTGGGCCCGACATTCCTCTGCGCTCAGCCAACTCACTCAGACGCAATCCGTTCCGACCAGCCTCCCCCAATAACCCAAGGACGCTGTACTCAGTCATGCTCACATTGAGCGGAGCCAAAGTTCTCTCCAGTTCACGCCAAATATGCTCGTGTGAGACGAGAAAACCTCGCCACGCCTTGTCTTCGAGCTCAGTCAGTCGCTGCGTTGCCATGTATCAAATCTACCTGGTGCACAATATCCGGGAATATTTGCGTGCGCACGCATCTTTACTTGGTACACCCACTATGGAGAGGACATAGGCAATGACATTCGAGATCGGAATCATGACTTTCGGTGAAGTCACACAAGACCCCACAAACAGCACGATACGTACACCCCATCAACGAGCCAGGGAAACAATCGAACTCGCTACCGTGGCCGATGAGGTTGGCCTCGATGTCTTCGGCATGGGCGAGCACCACCGCAGTGATTTCGTAGGTTCTGCTCCGACCATCGTGCTCGCAGCAGCAGCCGAAGCAACTAAACGAATCAGACTCTCCAGCGCCGTTACCGTACTTAGCTCTGACGATCCCGTCCGCGTATGGGAGCAGTTCGCCACCATCGACTTGCTTTCTGCCGGCCGGGCGGAGATTATCGCTGGAAGAGGCTCCTACACAGAGTCGTTCCCGCTTTTCGGGTACGACCTTGCAGATTATTCAGAGCTTTTCCGCGAGAAGCTCGATATGCTTTTGCGGATCCGTGAACAGAATCCGCTGACATGGACAGGGAAGCTCCGCCCTCCTATCGTCAACGCAGATATCGCGCCGCGGCCCTACGGTGAAACTATCCCGATTTGGGTAGGTGCCGGCGGTTCCCCCGCTTCGGCCCTCAGCACAGGAACACTCGGTCTGCCACTGGCGATGGCCATCCTGTTCGGACCGATGCACATGCTTCAAGATTCAGCGCGGCTTTACCGTGCAGCCGCCGAGAGAGCCGGGCACGACTCCGTCTCACTCCCCCTGAGCATGAGCGTAGGTGGTTATGTCGGCAGCAGCCCGAAACGAGCACGCGACATCATGTACCCGCACTTTGCAGCGTTCATGATGGAGCACAACCATCAACGTGGCCGCGGTATGGCCCTGTCACGTGAGGCTTTCGATGCCGGAGCCTCACCTGGGGGAAGCTATATCGTCGGTGACGGCGAAGAAGTCACGGACAAGATCCTCCGATTCCGAGAGATGTACGGACTTACCCGCATCATCATCCAGATCGGGATGGGCAGCATGTCTCACAAAGACCTCCTCGCAGGAGTCGAGCGCCTCGGCACAGAGGTTGTCCCCGCTATCCGCAGCGAGCTCGGTGATGACTGATCCTCAACCGCTCCGTGTCGTAGTCATCAACGGCAGCCCAAACGAACAATCAAAAACGAGGGGATTGGTTACGGCCACTCTGAGCGGGCTCTCACAGATAGGAAGGAAAATCGACACACGTCGGATCGACGTTTATCGCCTTGGCCGAGGCTTTAGCGAGGCTAACAACCGGGAAGACGTCACCCCTGAGATTGAAGATGAGCTCCGCACCGCCGAAGAGGCCGAGCTGCTCATTGCCGCGACCCCGATTTATCGCGGCTCGTACACCGGCCTTTTCAAGCACTTCTTCGATCTCATCGAACAGTACTCCCTAGCCGAGAAGCCAGTCCTGCTTCTGGCCACCGGAGGCGGCGAGAAGCACGCACTTGCCCTGGACCATGCCCTCCGGCCGCTCTTCGCGTCCTTCCAAGCACACACTCTCCCGATCGGTGTGTTCGCTTCATCCGGCGACTTTGACGGCACCACGCTCCTCAACCCTCGCGTCTACAGCCGTATCACAGTCGCCCTCGACGATACGGACAAACTTCTATCCCACAGGTAGCACCAGAAATCGAAGCAATCCACCCTTCATCTGAGGAGTACCATCGCTTGCTCGGCGCGCTCAGGACTCGACGGTATGTGGTGACCCCTCGAAGACGGGGTTTACTACACATCGTCGATTCAGCGATTCTGGCCGCCGGTGATCACGCTGTGAACCCCTTCCCGGTGGGCCTCATGTTCCGCCAAGCGGACGAGAAGGCGGGCGCGGGAGTGCTCATAGGTCCCGGAGGCTACAGTGCGTCTCCCTTATCGACGACCTTCAGGCTGACATACCGACGGATCGGCGTGGTCATCGCATACCAATATCGGACCGGTATCGCCTGGAGCGATCTCCACCGAGAGCGCTTCGGTCTCTGGCAGCCCCGTTACATCTATTGTCGAGAGGCAGCCGGGGCCCTCGCCTCGTAAATGAATCATTACGTATTGGGCATTGAGTCGACGAAGAGACAGACACATCGCCGCTGAAGAAGAGGGAGTGTCATTCGGCCAGTACCACGGAACCCTGCACCGCACGCCGGATTCGTGCTGCAGAAATGAGCCAAGAGACGCTCAGGCGTCGTCCTCGGCATCGAACATCTCATGAGACTCCTGCACTGCTGCCATGTGATTGGTGGTCCAGATCAGAAGCGCATTTTTGAGATCCTGCAAGTTTCCACAGAGGTCTGAGATGCGATATTCCACGGCAACCGGTCGGGTATCGAGCACCATCCGCTCAATCATGCCGTTGCGTTCGAGCTGGTGCAGCGAGGTCGTGAGTGACTTCTGCGAGGCCGTTGGACTGGCCCGGCGCAGTTCATTGAAGCGCCGCGGACTCTTGCAGAGCTTATCCAGCACCAGCAACGACCACTTATCCAGGATCTGGTCAATCAGTTCGCGGTGCTCACCAGTGATCTGCGAGTGGACAGCCTCATCAGGACTGGTTTCCTTCATGGCGCCTGGTTCCGTTGAAGTGCTCTTCTGACACCAGGTACACATGAGAAACCTGATGACTCTACGAAAGGAAATTACCCCATGGCCGTTGCACTCTCCACCCCCAGGGCATGTTCCAACCCGTTCCCTACCACCACGTTTCGGTGGCCACGGGCAGCCGTTATGTCAACGTCGCAGGCCAGATCGCCCGCGACGAAGATGCCAACAAGCTCGCTCCCGGCGACTTCGCAGGTCAATTGGCCCACACTCTTCGCGATACGGCGAAGGGCCCCGCAGGGGCGGGTGCAAGTTTCACCGACGTCGTTCGCCTCCGGTTCTATGCCACGGGCTGGGAGCCTGCGGTGTGTGCAGGCTTCATGGCCGGCCTCGAAAGCGTCGTGGAGGAACTGTCGATCCCACACGTTGCCTCCGCTGTCATGCATTGGTATGGATCACTTGTTCGAGCCCGATGTTCTCGTGGAGGTGGAAGCCGAAGCTTTACTCGACTGACGCGCCCTACTCCTGATCCCAGAGGCGCCGGGCGTGGGCCCGCACTTTCATATAGTGCCCGTAGGTCGACATGGAGCGCTACTTGGCAGTACCTGGGTGGCTGTGGTCAATGAGGTAGAGATTGCATTCGGTGTTGGCAAAGACAGGCAGGCGGCCGGGTAGTTCGTGTATGAGGCGCAACCAAGCCAGCATCACTCTTGCCGGGTATCGCCTGTCGTACAGGGGCTCGACTGCTCAGGTGCACGCTGAACGCCATGCCCGACGTCCGAAGGTAGCGAAAATGGTAACCAATGAACGACTGCGCGAGTATGTCCAGAGCAAGCTCAGCGGAGACATCGTCATTGCTGATGGCGAGATCATCGGCCTCGGTGGGCCAGCATTGGATGGGAACAGCAAGGCACACCGTGGGGACCGTGAGTGGGTCACGGCATGGAGTCCGCAGCAGATCCTGAAACGGCTGCCTGTGGAGTTTCCCGATGACCCGACGATGAGGATCACTCATGAGGTGATCTACCAGGCCCTTTGCGTCGAGTCCCGCGGTGGCCTTGACGGCAAACAGGTATGGCACCAGAGTCGAACCAAGCATATGCCTCGAGCTCGGACTCGTCGCGAAGCGTGGGCTCAGGTCACAGCCGAGAATGTGCTGTCCAAGCGGCCAGAAGAGGCCGAGGATCGCAAGATTGCTGGGCACTGGGAAGAAGATCTTGATCCGCACTGATAGGGTCGGCGGAACCAAGGATTTTCTCCAGTGGCTGACCACGCGGCACCTGGCCTACTCTTTGAATTCTCCCCCCGCCAACATTCCTGACATGCTGAAACGGACCGATACGGCACAGGCGTGGACTCCCGCCTACAACAGCGATGACGACGGGATCCGGGACGGGGCACGGGTGGCGGAGCTGACCGGGCTGCTGGACCTTGAAGGGTGGCCCGCCGGGATGCGGGTGATCGTGCGCAAGGAGCGTCCTCATCCTGGGGCGCGGCTGCGGATCACCGACCACGAAGGCCTGCGCATCACCGCGTTCGCGACCAATATCTCGCGCGCCCAACTGCTCGTCCTCGAGCTCCGCCACCGTCGCCGCGCCCGTTGCGAAGACCGAATCCGGGGCGCCATGGATATGGGACTGCTGAAACTCCCGCTGCAGGGCTTCGCACAGAACTAGATCTGGTGTCAGCTCGTCCAGCTCGCCTACGAGACAGTCGCCTGGATGCAGACCGTCGCCTTCACCAGCCTCGACGCGAGGAAGTGGGAGCCCAAGCGGCTCCGCGCGGTTGTTCGAGATTCCCGCGACCCTGGTGCGCCGCGCCCGCCACAAGATTCTGCACCTCGCCCAACACGCCCCGGAAGCGCTCACCGTCCTGACCGGCGTCAACCGGCTCCACACTGCCGTCGCACAGACCTGACTTCGCGAGTCCATCCGTCCCTACAACCGGCAGCACCCTCTTCTCGGGAGTGGAGCCCGACCGCCCGCAACGGAGACTGCGGCGGGTCGTCATGCCCGCATGCCAGATTCAGCGACTGGATAGCAGCAACGACACCGACCATCCTCGCTCACGACGCCGATGAAGCATTGAGGTTAGGGAGCTGACGTGCGACCAGCTCCCGCTGGGCATCTGTGAGACTTTGAAAACGAGACGTGTTCCCCAGGTTCCCTGATCACCCTTCACATATTTCTCAGGCACGCTCTAGTTCTATGCGTGTTGGCGTGAGCACAGTGGCGGCAAGATGTGCAGATATCGAATATCGAGGCGTCGCGGTTCTAGCTGCCCACGGCGTATCCAGGGGCTTCTTTACGAGCCGTCGGATCGAGCTTTTCCGATGTTGCCGAGATGAGTGTGGGTGAACGGGCCGAGTTTCAGGCCGAAGCCTAAGGCGCGGTCGACGGCGACGTGGAAGCCCCAGCAGGCAGCCAGCATCACCATCCAGTCGGCGTTGACGTCACCGAACTGCAGCGCAGCCCAGCCAGCGATCAATACGGCCGGGGCGGTGTAGTTATGCACCAGGTTGTAACAGAACGCTCCCACCCGTTGGTTGACCAGGTACCCCAGCGTGGAGAGGTCGAAGGCGAGGAAAGCAAGTAGCAGTATCCACCATGATGAGCTCCAGGCCGCCACGGCGAGGGCGATGGCCGTTGCGATCAGTGCGTTCTCCGCCCGCTGCCAGTTGATTGCGTGATGCGGTGGAGTCTCTGCCGAGAAGCGGTGGCTCCTTGCCTCATGGTCGGATGCGTTCACTGGCGTGTTCGTGTGCTGGCGAGCCAGTCACGGATGATGTGGCTGACTTCATCCAAGTGAGATTCCAAGAGGAAGTGACCGCCGTCGAGCAACTCGATCTGCGGATTATGGGCATCGCGGCGGAACAATGTGGCTCCGTCTGGTCCGAAGATCTCATCCTTCTTTCCCCACACGGCCAGCACGGGAACACCGGAGTCGCGCAACCACGCGTGGACTTTCGGGTACAGAGCGCGGTTGCTGGCATAGTCGGCAAACAGAGCCAATTGCGCCCGATCCACGCCTGGACGTTGCAGCAGGGCGATGTCGTATTCCCATGTGTCGGGGGAGACGGTGGTGGGGTCGGAGACTCCGTGGGTGTACTGCCATTGCACCGCCTCCTGCTCCAGGGCAGGACGCAGTGCGGCTTCGTTGGCTTGCGTCGGGTTCTTCCCGTAGGCCCAAATCGGCTCCCAGAACTCTGGGACGAAACCTTCTTCGTAGGCGTTGCCGTTCTGCGAGATTACGCGCTCGATTGCTTCCGGCTGTGCCAGGGCCAGGCGCCATGCGATCGGTGCACCGTAGTCCTGGACATACACGGAGTATTTCGAGACCCCTACGGTGCGGAGGAAGGCCGCGGTGACATCAGTAAGGGCGTCGAAAGTGTAGGCGAACTCATCCATGGAGGGGGCAGAGGAGCGACCGAAGCCAATGTGGTCCGGAGCGATGACGCGGTATTTATCAGCGAGCGCCGGGATGAGATGGCGAAACATGTGAGAGCTCGTGGGATACCCATGGAGCAGAAGGATCACGGGGGCGCCTCGAGGTCCCGCTTCACGGTAGAACACCTCGAGGCCATTGACAGATATTGTGCGGTGGTGGACAGATGGCACCGCTAACCTCCTAATAAAGAATAACTGGTTATGTTGATGGTAGCATGGATATTTCGATGGAGGAGAGGGAGATGTTGATTGAAGACGAAGGCCTGCTTATAGCAGTGCTCAACAGCGCCCCCGTCGTCGATGGTCTACCCACTGAGCAGCTCGATAGTGAGGCGGGCGCAGCCTTGGTGAACCGGTTCGGGGGTGCCGGCACGGGCGCCGAATTTCAGCACCTGCACCAGGTGCGTGATGCCCTTCAAAGCATGATTCGTGGGGAGCCTGAGGCCGTTGAACGCCTCGCCGCTGCTATTGATAAGACTGCCCTGCTGCCAGAGGTTACTCATGAGGGCATTCATTGGGTGCTCGACGCTCCGGCCGATAAACTGCTCGCCGCCAGGGTGGTGTTGGCTTGGTCGCGCGTGATGCAGGAGCTCCCCGGCCGCCTGCGCGCTTGCGCGAACACCGAATGCAATCTCTTCCTCCTCGACCACAGCAGACCGGGAACTGCCAAGTGGTGCTCTATGTCCACTTGCGGGAATCGGATGAAAGTGCGTGCCCACGCCCAGCGCCTCCGGGAACTGGAATAAAAACTGCCAGTTAAATATGGCACCGAGTTCAACCTCCACGAGCAGAGAATGTGAACATTCTCCGGTTCATTTTCGCGGGGTGAACCCGGCATGGTGGAGGACACCGTGGTGGTACTGGCCGAATGCCCAGACCCCGGTGTCGTCCGTCGGTGACTACCTTGAGATTAACTGCTTCGAGCAAAAGAAGAACTTCATCCGGCGAAGTGTCGACGACTTCAAGCGGCGCGAGCATCCACCGAAAGCGGTCGATCATGAGTTACAACGAAAACAGCAGAAGAAGGGCCATTGAATTCCACCGTGACCTCGAGGATCTGAACCGACCGTTCTGCCGGTACTTTGCACAGTGATCGTAGCGGAGTCGGTTTTGGGCAATGTACACCGGCGAGTCATGTGTAAAGTCGAAGGCATCTATACAGCGGCGTCTGGATGGACGGCGGCGGGACGAACCGCCGTAGGAATCAAGGAAGCCGGAACCCGCTGAGCATCGTCATCACGGGAGCCGCTTTCCTCATCGCCATCGGCGTGGTCTTCGCGATCGGGTATCTGTTCCCGTCCGTGCTGCTGGTGACCATCATCCTCGGATGCTTCGTGTTCGTCGGCGTCACCGTGGCGATGCACCGGTTCATGGGCACCCGTTGGGCGTATTGGTACACCGGACCGTTCGTCGCCATTGCACTCGTCGGCACGGTGATGCTCGCCGAGGATGTGGCACTATCCCAGGCGGGTGATCTCACCGAGGTGGTCGTTGTCGACCATGACGTCGAGGTAAAGGTCGAGCACAACCCGAACGGCAGACACCCACGAAAGGTCTACACGCACACCTACTCTCTCGAACGCACCGATGGCGGACCTGTCGACGAACCGATGATCTACCGCGGCAAGAACGGATTCGATGACTTCGACGAGGGCGATACGATCTCTGTCCTCATCGATCCGGAGGGGAAGGCACCGACCAAACCTGCCGAGGACATCGACTTCGGGGCCGACATCGGTGTCCTCGTCACCGGGTTGGTCACCTCGGGGATCGTGTTCTTCATCTGCGGAATCGTCGTGCTGGTCAGGTGGACGCGTTCGCCTTCGCCGCAGTACGTGCGCTGAAGAAGCCGAACGGATGGCGGGTGTGCCTACTATGGCAGGCATGGACACCACGCCCAACGATCTGCTCGTGCTGCTCGCCGTCTCCCGCACCGCGAAGTTCACGACGGCTGCCCACAACCTCGGGCTCACCCATTCGACTGTCTCCCGCCGCATCACCGCTTTGGAGAAATCCTTGGGCGGACGTGTGCTGGTCCGTTCTGATGACGGGTGGGAGCTGACCGATCTCGGGGAGCGAGCCGTCGCGGTGGCCGAACAGATGGAGACCGCGGTCGCCGATCTCGGAAACCCGGGGCAGGGACCGGATGCGGTCACAGGAGTGGTGCGGATGACCGCGACCGACGGCTTCAGCGCCTATATCGCCTCCCCGGCAGTGGCGAAGCTGCGACGTCGGCATCCGGGGCTGAGCGTCGAGATCGTCACCGTCACCCGGCAGGCTCTGCAGCAGCGTTCGGGTCTCGACATCGAGGTCGTCGTCGGCGAACCACGGGTGCACCGGGCGGAGGCGATCGAGCTCGGTGACTACGAACTCGGCCTCTACGCTTCGCGCGACTATCTGGAGGCCAATGAAACTCCCGCCTCGGTGGACGAACTGAGCGACCACCGCCTCGTCTACTTCGTCGACTCCATGCTCCAAGTCGATGACCTCGACGCGCCGAGGCGGCTCTTCCCCACCATGAAAGATGCCCTGACCTCGACGAACGTCTTCGTCCACGTCGAAGCCACGCGAGCGGGTGCGGGCATCGGGTTCCTGCCCTGTTTCATGGCCGACCTGCATCCGGACCTCGTGCGCCTCTTCCCCGATACGGTGGCCGAACGCCTGCCGTACTGGATGGTCCTGCGCCCCGACTCGATGCGCCGGCCAGCCATTGCGGCACTCGTACAGGCGCTGAAGGATGAGATGTTCGTCTGCCGCGGGGCCCTGGAAGGACGTGCCGCAGGCAGAATATGAGTATGGACCAACCCCGCAGCAATCTCGGCGACGAACTCTCCGGTCGGCGTATCGTGCTCACCGCACAGCGCCGGGCAGAACAGCTCGCATCCGCTCTCGAAAGGCACGGAGCGCAGATCGTGCACGCACCGAGCCTGTCCGTCATCCCGCACAGCGACGATCCTGAGCTCGCTGCCCGCACCCGCGATCTCATCGACCACCGTCCCGATATTGTTGTGGTCACGACCGGGGTCGGATTCACCGGCTGGGGTGAAGTCGCCGAGGCCGCCGGTGTGCGAGAGCAGTGGCACCAGATGCTTGCAGGAGCACGGATTGTCGCGCGCGGCCCCAAGGCGCGCGGGGCGATTCAGGCAGCCGGGCTGGCGGCCGACTGGGTCGCCGAGTCCGAGACCAGCGCCGAGATCGAACAGATGCTGTTGGCTGAGGGAGTCAACGACCTGCGGATCGCGGTGCAGCATCACGGAGCCGGAGCCGACGGCCTCGATGAGGCCTTTGCCGCGGCGGGCGCCGACGTACGCTCACTCATCATCTATCGCTGGGGACCGGCACCCGACCCTGAGGCCGTGGTCGACGCGGTCCGTCTCGTTGCCCAGCGCAGGTGCGACGCCGTGGCCTTCACCTCGGCCCCTGGTGCCGCGGCCTTCCTCGCCGTGGCCGAGGAGCAGGGACTGTTGCCCACGGTGGTCGAAGCGTTCAACGAGGGTGTTGTCGCTGCGGCGGTCGGCAATGTCACCGCGGCCCCGCTGTGGGACCGCGGAATCAGAACCGTGATCCCGGAGCGATTCCGTCTCGGAGCTCTCGCCCGTATCCTGGTCAGCGAACTCGCCGATTCGGCACGGGGGTCAGCTTCTGATGCCACGAAAGAAGTGTGAATGACAAAGAAGATTCGAGACCTCGACTATATCCTCGCCGGGCGTCTGGCCGAATTGATCGGAGCCATGGGAGATGTAGAGGTCAGAGGGGCCGAGGTGACCTTCCCGATGCGGGATGAAGACGGTTCGCTCGTCGATTTCAGCTTCGACGTTCGCGGACTCGCAGACCGAGTCGAGGAAAACAGCTCGGATGCAATCGTCGCGCATGGAAACCGTCGGGGAGCGCAGCGTGCCGCTCTCGCGATCATCGCCGGCAACATTCTCGAAGACAACCATGACAATTGGGACACTTCCGAGACTGTCGAAGTCGTCTATCGCGCCGACGACTACGATCCGATCGTCATCGACATGGAAGATTTCCCGCCTGGCCGGGGCAAATGATGTTGTCGCGCACTTCCGGAGCTCTTATATTCACTCTGGTCAGCGAACTCGCCGGCTCGCGGCGATCTGAGGCCGATCGCCGCAGGTGAACCGAACTCAGTCCGAGGAGACCCCGATATCGACGTCGCTCGCCGCGCGCAGCGTACCGATCGCCTCCGCCTCGGCTCTGATCGCCTTCTTCACCCGCTCCGAGGTGGAGGCGAATGTCGTCACGTCGACCTTGAGCCGCTGCCCGCTCTTCTTTGCTCGCCAGGTGCCTGCGATCCTTCCGTCGACGAGGACGGCACCCGGTTCGCCGACCGTCTTCCACACCTCGGCGCGGTTCTCCTTCGACACGATCGTCTCGCGATCACGCATCTGCGTGTAAGGATCACGCGGCGGCAGGAGGCGGACGCCGCGGGCCATTGCTGCCGAGCGGAGAGACTCCACGTCCTCGTCGAGCATCCATGCCCGCCGCCCTCGATCGACTTCGGTGATCTCCGCGTCGAGCAGGTCCCACCACGGCTGAGCCTCGGTGGACCGGATGCCGAGCCAGGCCCCGAAGTCGGCGCGGGTCGATGGTCCATAGCAGTGGAGGTAGCGCCGCAGCAGTTCGGCACGGTGACGATCCCGGTCGGAGTCGGAGACAGGGTCCGCGTCCGGACCGACCGCGATGCCCCCGGGCGCATTCCCCAGCCATTCGTCGAGGAGGACGAATGGAGCCGTGTTGCCCTCGCGTGGGGCGAAGCAGAGCACGCGCTGGAGCGTGAGGATCCGCAGGCCGAAATGCGCGACACCCTCGCCGAGGCTCTGCCCCTTGGCGTACGGTCCCTCGCTCCTCCAGGTTCTTCGCTGCGCCTTCGTCAGTGAGGTCTCAACACGGTCGGCGAGTTCGCGACCGAGCTCACCGACCGGAAGTCTCCGCCCCGCAAGCACGTCGCGGATCTCTGCTCGGGCAGCGTCGACGAGGTCGGTGAGATCGACGCCGAGATCGTCAAGCGAGCGCTCGACTCCGAGCACGAAGTGACGCATCGATGATTCCGTCATCGGGAGCACACCGGTGGTGAAAGTCGGCAGATCTGCGGTCGGGAAGAAGAACGGTGCCCCGCGCATGGACCAGCTCTGGACCAGGGTCTCCTCCTCGCTCACTGCTGACTCGAAGAGGTCCCGATCAACATCTTTCATCCGTGCATTCAGCGCGGTAAGCGCCGAGCCGGGCGGGCTGTTCTGAATACCGCAGGCGCCGGCCGCAGACAGCAACTCGTCACTGCTCAATCGCTCGCCGAGATTGTGAGCGGCGAGCCGGAAGGCGATGACCTCGTCATCGGAGACTCGGATGGTCATCCGTCGCGTCCCGATTCGGACGGAGACGTCGATGACAGGTCCAGAGAGAACACCTGGTGGATCGGCGAGGCATGCCGCAGCGACGGGTCTCGTCGCATGTCGAGGTTATCTGCCACCCGCTGGGACGGCCGATTGTCCTGGTGGATGACCGCGACGAGAAGCGGGCCGAGTCCGAGCCTGCACGCATGATCACGGCAGGCCAGAGCCGCCTCGGTGGCAAAGCCCTTCCCCTGAGCCGTGGCCTTCACGTGATACCCGACCTCGAGATGAGGAGTCCCGTTCACGGTCTGCCAGGTGAGGCCGCAGTCGCCGATGAACTCGCCGTCATGGGTCTCGACCGCCCACAGTCCGAAACCGTGCTCCGCGTAATTGCGCACATTCCAGTCGATCCATGCCGCGGCCCTGTCGCGGTCCTTGGGCCCCGGATAGAACTCCATGACTCTCGGATCGCCGAGCATTGCGGCCATGTCGTCGAGGTCGGTCATCGACATCTCACGGAACTTCAGACGTGAGCCCCTAGGCTGGGACGAGAGACGAAGGGACAGTGATGACACGAATCATGCAGGTCAGCGACAGTCTGGTGATCAAGGCGGATGCCGCCGCGCTGTGGGAGCAGGTGGCCGATCCGACGCAGATGCCTCGGTGGAGCCCGGAGAACACCGGAGCCCGCACACCCTCAGCTGCGGGACCCCTGCACGCGGGTGACGTCTTCGAGGGGACGAATCGTCGCGGACCGGCGACGTGGGTGACCGAATCTGTCGTCACCGACTCGACCCCTGGGAAGCGCTTCGCCTTCACGGTGCGCCGGATCGGTCCCCGATCGCCGATCCTCGAAGGCGCGAATGCGAGCTGGACGTATGAGTTCGAAGATCTCGGTGGGGCGACTCGAGTGACCGAGACGTGGACCGATGACCGGCGGAAGTGGCCCGACGCGCTGGCCTGGGTCTTCGACCACATCGTCACACGTGGGCGGAGCTTCGCAGACTTTCAGCGCCTGAACATCCGTCGGACGCTCACAGCATTGAAAGATGACTTCGAACGCGAAGGATGACGTCGAACGGCGGTGACCAGAGGCGTACTGAAAACTGCCCGGAACCGAAGCAGTTGGTGAGTGCCTCGGCGAGGGGTGCCACATCAGGGTATCCCTCGATCGCGCAATCGGCTCTAGCCTGGAAGGCATGGACAACCGTGCCGAGGTTCGCGAATTCCTCATGTCGCGCCGAGCGAAGATCACGCCTGAGAGAGTTGGTCTGCCCGCCGGCGGTGCCCGCAGAGTTCCGGGACTGCGGCGCAGCGAAGTGGCAGCCCTCGCCGGGCTGAGCGTCGAATACTATGCAAAACTCGAACGAGGGGCGATCGGCGGCGCCTCCGCCTCGGTCCTCGACGCTCTCGCCACCGCGCTGATGCTCGACGACACCGAGCGCAGTCACCTGGTCGATCTGGCTCGAGCCGCCGACGGCATCCCTGCATCGGGCAGACGCCGACGTCCGACCTCGCCGGCGAAGCCACCTCATGAAACCCTCCTCTGGGTGCTCGAATCGATCAAGGACGCCGTCGCCTTCGTCCGCAATGATGTGCAGGACATCGTGGCGATCAACGAACTCGGCCGAGCCTTCTACTCGCCGATCATCGGGGACGGCGGACGCACTCCGAACCTCGCGAGATTCCAGTTCCTCGATCCGGCCTCGCGGGACTTCTACCCCGATTGGGAGATCTTCGCCCAGATGTGCGTGGCGATCCTTCGCAACGCCGCCGGGAAGGATCCGCACGATCGAGCGATTCAAGACCTCGTCGGCGAACTCTCCACTCAGTCGAAGACTTTCCGCGAACTGTGGGCGGCCCACGATGTGCGCACCCATGGGTCGGGCACGAAGCGCTTCAACCATCCGGTCGTCGGCGAACTCAACCTCGCCTACGAGGAACTGAGCGTAACCGCCGAGTCGGGGCTGGCTCTCTACATCTACACAGCCGAACCCGGTTCGGACTCCTACCAGCGACTTCAGCTGCTCGCCTCGTGGAGCACCACACCGACTTCGGTGCTCACCTCGGCGAGCGAAACACCTACCGACGAAAGGAACTGACCCTTGTCGCACACCATCCTCACCTCGGCGCCCACAGCGAAGAATCCGCCTGAACAATTCACCGGAGACGTCTGGGTCGATCCCATCGCCTCGCCACAGGAAGATGGGCAGGCGATGGTCGTCGCACGCGTCCGCTTCGCCCCGGGAGCCCACACCGCCTGGCACTCCCATGCCAGAGGCCAGACACTGCATGTGACCAGCGGAACCGCACTCTTCGGTACCCGCGACGGCCAGGTCATCGAGGCTCAGCCCGGGCAGACGGTCTACTGCCCCGCCGGTGAAGAGCACTGGCACGGAGCGACGCCCGAAAACTTCATGGAGCACATCGCGATGCTCGAGAACGCGGAGGACCCGAGCCAGACGACCACCTGGCTCGAACATGTGGCTGCCGAGGACTACCACCGACCCTGACCGGGCCGGTACTGCCACCGCACCGTCTGTGACAGGCCCGAACAGACCAGACTGAACACTCAAGGAGACACCTATGCGCGGAATCATCATGCACGGACCCGGCGACGTCCGGGTCGAGGAACGACCCGATCCCGAGATCCAAGAGCCCACCGATGCCGTGATCAGGATCGTGGCCGCCTGCGTCTGCGGGTCCGACCTCTGGCCCTACCGCGGAGCGGACACACCGGATCAGCAGCTCATGGGCCACGAATACGTCGGCATCGTCGAGGAGATCGGAGGCGAGGTGCGCACCGTGGAACCCGGAGACTTCGTCGTCGGATCATTCGTCATCTCCGACAACACCTGCCCGATCTGCGAAGCCGGCTACCAGTCGCGATGCGTCAACGGGACATTCGTCGACGGAGGAATCGGGACTCAGGCCGAATTCGCCCGCATCCCCTTCGCCGACGGCACGCTGGTCGCCACTCCGGGACAGCCCGATGACGACCTCATCCCCTCGCTGCTCGCCGCCTCCGATGTGCTGGGCACCGGATGGTTCGCCGCAGACGCCGCCGAGGTGGGACCCGGCAAGTCGGTCGCCGTCATCGGCGACGGGGCAGTCGGTCTCATGGGAGTCCTCGCCGCGGCGCAGATGGGTGCGGAGACGATCATCGCGATGAGCCGCCATACCGACCGGCAGAATCTCGCCAGAGAATTCGGTGCCACCCACATCGTCGAAAAGCGCGGCGACGACGGTGCGGCGAAGATCAAGGAGCTCACCGACGGGCTCGGGGCCGACAGCGTCATCGAAGCAGTCGGTTCCCAGGAGTCGATGATGCAGGCGATCCGCTCGACTCGGCCTGGCGGCCACGTCGGCTATGTCGGAGTCTCACACGACGTCGAGCTGCCCGGAGGGGAGCTGTTCTTCGGCCTCGTTCATCTGCACGGCGGGCCGGCTCCGGTACGTCGCTACCTGCCTGACCTCATCGACTTCATCTGGAAGCGGAGAATCGACCCGGGGAAGGTCTTCGACCAGACGATGAGCCTCGACGACGCCCCGGCCGCCTATGCGGCGATGGACAGCCGCGAAGCCATCAAGGTTCTGCTGCGACCCTGAAACCATCACTGCCGAGCAGAGGAAAGGGACACCATGGAAACAGCAGATCTGCTGAAAGCACTCAATGCCGGAGAGACGATCACGGGCGGATCACCCCTGCACGAGGTGATGCATCGCAGCAGTCAGAGAGCCCTGCGCATCACGGCCGAGATCAACGGCAGCTATCACGAACCCGATGAGGTTCGGGCCCTGCTGGCAGAGCTGACCGCGCGGCCGATCGACGAGTCAGTGACGCTGTTCCCACCATTCCACACTGACTTCGGGCAGAACATCACCGTAGGCCAGCGTGTGTTCATCAACTCCGGGTGCAGCTTCCAAGACCAAGGCGGCATCACGATCGGGGACGACTCCCTCATCGGGCACAACACCGTCCTCGCCACTCTCAACCATGGGATGGATCCAGAGCGCCGAGCCGATATGCACCCGGACCCCATCGTCATCGGCCGCAACGTCTGGATCGGGTCCAACGTGACGGTCCTGCCGGGGATCACCATCGGTGATGACGCGATCGTCGCTGCGGCCTCTGTGGTGACCCGGGATGTTCCCGCTCGCGCCGTCGTGGTCGGATCACCGGCGCACGTCGTGCGCACGATCGATGAGTGAGAGGCTCAGCCGCCGAGGTAGGCCAGCGCGCCGATGACCTGTGCCTTCGTCGCGATCTCGAGAGTCGGATCTATTTCGGGTGCGAAGAACGGCGAATGGTTGGCCGGTACGTCCGTGAGCACAGTGCCCGCTTCTTCGGCGGCGCGATACTTCTCGGCATCGAAGGACCCGACGAACCAGTAGGCGTATGGGATCCCGAAGGCGTTCGGCAGTTCGCTGAAGTCCTCTGAGGCGGTCGCCGGGGTGGCCAGCTGGACCACCTCGGTGCCGAAGTAGCCGGTGAGCGCCTCGGTGACCGTGTCGTTGACGGCCTCATCGTTGTCCGTCAGCGGGAACTGGTCGAAGTATTCGAAGGTCGGTTCCTTAGGCGTTCCGGCCGCAGCGCATTCACCGCGGACGATGCGCTCGATCGAGTCGATCACACGCTGCCGCACCGCGGTGTCGTAGGTGCGCACATTGAGCAGGAGTTCGGCGCGGTCGGGAATGATGTTCGACTTCGAGCCCGCGTTCGAGGCGCCGACGGTGACGACGGCGAACTCGCCCGGGTCGGTCTCCCGCGCCACGATCGTCTGCAGACGAAGCACGATCGAGGCCGCGAGCACGACCGGATCGACCGACAGGTGCGGCATCGACCCGTGTGCACCTCGTCCGAAGACGGTGATCTTCACCGAATCGCCGGCCGACATCACCGGACCCGAGGCGGTGAAGATTCGTCCCGCAGGCAACGGCATGACGTGTTGAGCGAGGGCGACATCGGGCTTCGGCACCGCCGACGTCAGACCGTCGTCGATCATCGCCTTCGCGCCGGCCGCGTTCTCCTCGGCCGGCTGGAAGAGTGCGATATACGTGCCCGACCAGGCGTTTCGGTTCTCGCTGAGGAGTCTCACCGCGCCGAGGAGGGCAGCCGCGTGCATATCGTGTCCGCAGGCGTGCATGACCCCGTCGACGGTGGACGCGTAGTCGAGTCCGGTGTCCTCGGTGACCGGGAGTGCGTCGATGTCGGCGCGCGCCAGCACCGTCGGCCCTTCCCCGTTCTCGATGACGGCAACCCGGCCGGTGTCTCCGATGCGGGTGACGTCGAGTCCCAGACCGGTGAGCTCGGATTCGATGCGCTCGGCGGTCTGATGCTCGTCGAGGCTGAGCTCCGGATGCTGGTGGAAGTGCTTGTAGAGATCACGTTGCCACTCGAGCTGTGAGTCGATATTGTCCAGGATTTCCGGTGTCGTCATCACTTCTCCTCGCTGCGGTTGCGCCCGGCCTGGCCGGAGGCGGACGAAACTTACGCTACCAGCGTGGATTCGAATGCGTCAGACATCGGTCGAATCGAGCAGCCCCAGGTCAAGAAGCTCCCGGCGCAGCGACTGTGCGTCCGTGAACACGTGGCCGATGATGCCGTGTTTCCTGGCCGCCTCGATGTTTGACGGCAGGTCATCGACGAACAGGGTCTTGGTCGGGTCGAGATCGAAGCGCTCGAGGAGGAGCTCGAAGATCGCCGGATCGGGTTTGATGAGCTTCTCCCGTCCGGAGACCACGACGTCTTCGAGCTCGTCGACGGCGGGTGCGGCTGTCGGAGCGTGATGAAAGGTCTCCGCCGCCCAGTTAGACAGGCCGAGGAGCCTGACACCCGAGTCCTTGAGCTCGGCGACGATCTCGGCCATTCCCTCGATCGGACCGGTCAGTGACTTCTCGAAGTGCTCGTAGTAGAGGGAGACGATCTCACCGTGTCGCGGATCTGATGCGGCCGCCCGAGCGACGACCTCGGCGACCGGGACGCCGCTGTCCGAGGCAGTGTTGAGCGCGGCGAAGTCGGCCTCCTCGGCGAAGGCATGCCATTGCTCGGCACTCATCCGGTGAGCGAGCGGACCGGTCTGGTCCCACCCGATGAGCACGTTTCCGAGATCGAAGACGACGGTCGTGGGTGTCTGGTCGTTGGACTGCGGCATCACGTGGTCTCTTTCGTTCAGTATTAGGCCTCGGACTCCTACGCTACAGAACATCCGGGCTGTCGTGGACGATGTTCGCGGCACAGGTGATCGTCGGACCGCGGACCATTGTGGAATATCCGGCGCTCGCTTAGGTTGGAGTCATGATCGGCTACGCGCCACTGCAGATCCGGGTGAAGACGCCCCGACTCGAGCTCGTCGGTGCCGGTGACGATATGCTCGCGGCGCTCGCCCCGCTGGTGCGCGATGGCAAGGTCTTCGCCGAACCTGCCCCCTATGACGACCCGATGTCCTTCTACGAATCGGACCCCAGCGCACGGGTGAGCAAGTGGCTGCAGAGCGTGTGGCGGGGCCGCGGACGATTCGGACCCGCAGAATTCCGGTTGGCCTTCGCCGTCCTCGTCGACGGTGAGGCAGTCGGCATGCAGGACCTCATCGCAGAGAAGTTTGACACGTGCGGTACGGTGCTCTCGTTCTCCTGGCTCTCGACAGATGTGCGCGGGCGTGGACTGGGCACCGAGATGCGCAGCGCCATGCTCCACCTCGCCTTCGCCGGGCTCGATGCTCGAGAAGCCGCCTCCGATGCCTTCATCGACAATGTCGGGTCGAACCGCGTCTCCGAGGCCCTCGGCTATGAACGCAATGGAGTCGAATGGGATATCCGCCGAGGCGAGCCCGGGCTGATCCAGCGGTGGAGGCTCACCCGTGAAGCCTGGGAGACTCGCAGGCGCGACGACATCGAACTCAGCGGTGTCGACGACTTCCTCGAGCTGCTCGAACAGGGGTGAGGGCAGGGGCCGATCGCAGCGGCCTCGGTTGTTTCGGCACCCTCGACTGTGTGCCATGAGGCGTTGAAGGCGGAAATGCTCAGCGCAGACGCGGTCGGCCGCGAACCGGTCTCAGCGGCGAGTGCGGGAGGACCGTCGTCGAGAGCGAACGACGGCGAGCACCAGCGCAGTGATCATGAGGCCGAGTCCGAGGAGCCACAGAAGAGCAGCGAAGTTCTGCAGCTGAGGAGTCTGGGATAGTGGGAAACACGCGGCGGCGAACATGATCAGGGCAAGGATCCAGCGAGTGAGCTTCGAATGCCTCATCGTTCCTCCTGCTCGATCGACCGTCGCCATGGTGCCTGTGGGGCTGAGCATAGAAAGAACAGGGAAGCCTGTCAATGCGCGGCTCTGTTCAGTGACCACACACGGCGGCTGCGCGCCTTGCCAACGGCGCGGACTGCCTGCGGATCGGGGCACAAAAAACGGCGACCCTCCGCCCGGTAGCCGACCGAGTCCGGGAGTACCGGATCGGACGGTTGTCCGGGCGAAGGGTCGCCGGTGTTGCTCAGAGGTCTCGGATGAGACCCGAAAAGTCTCTAGGAGAGACTCTCAGGGAGTCTCAGAGGCCGCGGACGCGAGTCGCCTGCAGGCCCTTGGAGCCCATCTCCGAGTCGAACTCGACGTTCTGACCCTCGGTGAGCTCACGGTAGCCGGAGGCCTCGATCGCAGAGAAGTGAGTGAAAACGTCGGCCGAACCGTCGTCAGGCTGGATGAATCCGAAACCCTTTTCCGCGTTGAACCATTTCACGGTACCTGTTGCCATAATCTTTGTATCCTTATTTTTTAACTGATGACCGCTGATGCGATCGTGATGGTCGAACCCATTGCTGGATCCGGCTTTCCCGCTGGATGAACTGAATTCTGGATCCAGGTCCAACGAAAAACTGTGGGTGAACCGAGCGCTCGGAGTCCGGTGTGATCATGAGTCTCTGGTGAGAGGTCGTGAGTCTTAGGCGACATCGCGGGGATGCTCGGTTTCGATCATGCACTCGAAAGTGCTGGATGGAAGTCGTCAAGTGACTGAAAGTCATACGACTGAGATGGGAAATATGAAAATCATGAGGGGCGCGGAAGGCAGACACGCGCCGATGGGCAAACACATGGTGCCGAGCGAATCTACCTACTCTGTGAGGCACCACCTGCTCCGCACGATGATGTGCGAGAACGATTTAAGCCTAACAGAAACTTTGGCAGTCGGTGACATCGACCGAGATCAACGTCGAGAGATGGCACACAGTGACGTGGAATCACTGACAAGCCGCACTCCTCGTGTTTAGGATTGTATGCAAAGCATTTTGTATGCAATCCGCCGTTATCCCCGACGCAGGAGCCGCCCGAATAGTGGACGACCGAGACGAACCGCTGACCATCGGACCGCGACGCCGTCGCCGCCTGGCCGCGAAGTACCGCAGGCGAAGCACCTTCGTGGCGGTAGCCGCGGTCCTTGTCATCGCCGCCCCGCTGACGATCGCGATCGCGGTGCACAACCTCGGCGCCAACATCTCCTCATCGGCTCTCCGCGCCCATGACGGTGCCGATGTTCCGGAGAAGCTCACCGATGAGACGAATGTGCTCATCATCGGCTCCGACACCAGAGATCTCGCTTCCGCACAGGACTCGGGATCCGCCTCGGCGCCGGGGTACGGCGACGCCGAGGGGGCGCGCAGTGATGCGATGATCCTGGCCCACGTGTCCGGAGACGGAAGCCGCATCGACGCCGTGCAGATTCCGCGGGACACGATCCTGGACATTCCCGCCTGCGACGACACCGGACTAGGCGCATCAGAGGCCATGCACGGGATGATCAACTCGGCCCTCAACGCCGGCCCCGCCTGCTCGGTCTCGGCCGCCGAGGTGCTCACCGGCGTGCGCGTCGACCACTTCATCAACGTCGACTTCGACGGCTTTGCTGCGATCGTCGACGCCCTCGACGGGATCACCGTCGACCTCGACGAACCGCTGCAGGACCCGAAAGCGAACCTCGACCTGCCCGCCGGCGAGCAGACTCTCGGCGGGACCGACGCCCTCGCGCTGGCTCGGACCCGGCATGCCGTCGGCGACGGCAGCGACATCTCCCGCATGGACAACCAGCAGATGGTCATGGAGGCCATCATCGACCGGGCGAAGAGTTCCAAGGTGCTCACCCGCCCGGACCGTCTCTATGGGTTCCTCGACGCGGTGACTTCCTCGCTCGAAGTCGATGATGAACTCGATTCGGTCCCGTCGTTGGCCTCGCTGGCCAAGACCGTGGCCGCGGTGCCCAGGGACGACATCACCTTCGACATCATGCCCTGGACGCCGGCCCCGGAGAACCCGAATCGCGTGGTCAAATCCGCGCAGGCCGACGAGGTCTTCGCCGCCATCAACGCCGACGAGCCGATTACCGACATCACCGACTGAGGTGGGTTCGCCGATGAGCAGCGGAGGAGATCGACCATAGACTGACCTCGTGTTGATCGCCGAGGTCCTGCCCCTGCTGCTGGGCGTCGCCGTGCTCGTCGTCATCGCGGTGATCATCCTCCGCCTCGGTGACCTCCCTGCGGCGAGCCAGGCAGATGCCGCGCGGTCGCCTCGGCGCTGTTGTGGGGGTCATCGTCGGATCCCTGACCACTCTGGGACTCGTGCTCGTCCTCGGCCTCGTCGACCGTGAGTTCGAGCGGGTCATCGCCATCGCCGGAATCGTCACCGGCACCTGCATGACCGTGGCGACCCTGTCGATGCGGCGCTTCGCCGCGAACCTGCGCACCGGGGCCGGAGAGGTCGAGGCGTGGCTGTCCCTCGGTGCAAAGCCTCGACGGGCGGTACAGCGTCTGCGCAGCGAATCCATCCGAGAAGCCCTGCTGCCGAACCTCGATCAGACGAAGAACACAGGGTTGGTCACGCTGCCCGGTGCCTTCGTCGGTGCACTCTTCGGTGGCGCCTCACCGCTGGAAGCCGCCGAGTTCCAAATCGTCGTGCTCGCCGCGCTCATCCTCGCCGGTGCGATCACCGCGGTCCTCGGCACCCGCATCGCCGCCGGTGCCCGCGTCCTGCCGGCACCGGAGCAGTGACGCTCGGCTCCCGGCCACCGATCGGACGGCCGAAACGACCGTTCGACCACCGCCGTCCAGTGAGCATTCATGGTCGGCCCCTAGACTGGGCCGCATGTCTACGATCGAAATCACGCAAGACAACTTCGAGTCGACCATCAACGACAACGAGATCATCCTCCTCGACTTCTGGGCCGATTGGTGCGGCCCCTGCAAACAGTTCGCCCCGGTCTTCGAACAGGCCGCCGAGGCCAACCCCGACATCGTCTTCGGCAAGATCGACACCGAAGCTCAGCAGCAGCTGGCCGGACTCTTCGCGATCTCGTCGATCCCGACGCTCGTCGCCTTCCGCCAGGGCATCGTCGTCTTCGCCCAGCCCGGTGCGCTCGCCGCTCCGCAGCTCGAACAGGTCATCACCGCCGTCGAGGGCCTCGACATGGACGAAGTCCGTGCCGAACTGGCCAAGCAGGAAGCCGCCGCAGAGACCGACGACGCGGACGATGCCGCACCTGATTCGATCCCGGCTGACCCGGGCGTCGACAAGTGACCGCGACCGGCAGCCACAACGACCACACCAGCGCTGACGATACCGGCGTGCCCGATTCCGTGGCCGCGTGGGAGGAGCGCTACGCCGACTCCGACGACACCATCTGGTCAGGAAACCCGAACGAGGCGCTTGTGGCCATCGTCTCCGCCATGACCCCCGGTCGCGTCCTCGACGTCGGCTGCGGTGAAGGGGCCGACGTCATCTGGCTGGCCGAGAACGGCTGGGACGCCACCGGGATCGACCTTTCGACCACGGCCATCGACCGTGCCCGCAAGGCGGCCGAATCCCGGTCAGTCTCCGCTGAACTCACCGTCGCCGACATCTCCACCTGGGAACCGGAGGACCACGACCGCCGAGGCGGCTTCGACCTCGTCACCGGTTCCTTCCTCCACACCCGGCTGCCCGACACCCGAGAAGAACTGCTGGCCCGAGTCGCCGCACACGTGGCACCGGGCGGGGCTCTCCTGCTCGTGTCCCATGCGACGATGCCGCCGTGGGCGGAAGAACACAGTGAGAAGTTCGAGCACGGCATGGACCACCACCATGAACTCGTCAGCCCGAACGGAGACTTCGCCCTCCTCATCGGCGCCAGTCCGAACCGGTGGGAGATCGAACTCGCCGAAACCCGGACACGACAGGTGACCTCACCGTCCGGCGAACCCGCCGAACTCGATGACGCCGTTCTTCTGGCCCGCAGGGTCTGAGCTCCACGGTCCGATTCCGGTTTCCAGCACCGAGAGCTCCGCGGTCAAGACCGACCGCGGAGCCGCCTCGGTGAACGGGTGATTCCCACAACCCGAGACAGAGTCGAACCACCGGTCTCACCAGGTGCATTTCCGCCCACTGAGGGTCTAAGCTGGTGCCATGGCTCGGTTCAGCTTCCTCGAGTGGCCGGTACTCCGGCAGTTCCGCACGTCGGATAAGACGGGACGCGGCGAATCCGTCGTGTCTCAGCAGACCCGAGACACCACCCCACGCACCGTCACGGCCGACAAGGTCGTCCAATCCGTGTGCCCATACTGCGCTGTCGGCTGCGGACAGAAGATCTTCGTCAAGGACGACAAGGTCGTCCAGATCGAAGGCGACCCGGATTCGCCGATCTCACGCGGGCGCCTGTGCCCGAAGGGTGCGGCCAGCGAACAGCTCGTCAACGCCCCCGGCCGCGTCACCGACGTCCTCTACCGGGCCCCGAAGGCCAAGGACTGGACGAAGATCGACCTGTCGACTGCGATCGACATGATCGCCGACCGGTTCCTCGAAGCCCGCCGCAACCACTGGGAGGACTTCGACGACAAGGGCCACCCGCTCAGGCGCACGATGGGCATCGCCAGCCTCGGCGGGGCGACGATCGACAACGAAGAGAACTACCTCGCCAAGAAGCTCTACACCGCCGCCGGGGCGATACAGATCGAGAACCAGGCGCGCATTTGACACTCCGCCACAGTTCCCAGTCTGGGAACTTCGTTCGGGCGCGGCGGCGCCACACAACCCGTCCAGGATATGGCGAATGCGGACTGCATCATCATCCAGGGTTCCAATATGGCCGAGTGCCACCCCGTGGGCTTCCAGTGGGTGACCGAGGCCAAGGCCCGTGGTGCCCGCATCATCCACGTCGATCCTCGTTTCACGCGGACCACCGCGATCGCCGATAGGCATGTGCCCATCCGGGCCGGCTCCGACATCGTGCTGCTCGGTGCGCTCATCAATCGCGTGCTGTCCGAGGGCCGACACTTCGACGAGTACGTGCGCGCCTACACCAACGCCGCGAACCTCATCAGCGAAGACTATGTCGACACCGAAGACCTCGACGGACTGTTCTCCGGCTTCGACCGGGATACGCACTCGTACGAGAACTCGTCGTGGTCGTACCAGACGGATGAGAACGGTGCTCCGCTCAAGGACCCGAGCCTGGAGGACCCGAAGACGGTCTTCCAGATCCTCAGACACCACTACTCCCGGTACACGCCGGAAATGGTCGAAGAGAACTGCGGGATCAAACCTGCAGACTTCGACTACCTGTACGAATCGGTGACAGAGAACTCGGGCCGGGAGCGGACCACGTGCTTTGCCTACGCGGTCGGTTGGACTCAGCACAGCCTCGGTGCGCAATTCATCCGCACCGCCTCGATCCTCCAGCTCCTGCTGGGCAATATGGGTCGACCGGGCGGAGGAATCATGGCGCTGCGCGGGCACGCGACGATCCAGGGGTCGACCGATATTCCGACCCTGTTCAACCTGCTGCCCGGCTACCTGCCGATGCCCAGTGCGGGAGTCCACGACACTTTCGACGACTATGTCGCCGCCGTCGGCACGCCGGAGACCCACAAGGGGTATTGGGCCAACGGCCGTGCCTACGCCACGAGTCTGCTCAAGGCCTGGTGGGGCGATGCGGCCACCGCGGACAACGACTTCGCGTATGACTACCTGCCGCGCATCAACGGCGCTCACGGGACGTACCAGACCGCGGTGCGGATGCTGGATGACGGTGTCGACGGATACTTCCTGCTCGGCCAGAACCCGGCCGTGGGATCGGCCAACGGGCGCATGCAGCGCATGGCGATGAGCCACCTGAAGTGGATGGTCGTGCGCGACTTCAGCCTCATCGAATCCGCCACCTGGTGGAAGGACGGCCCCGAGATCGAGACCGGGGAGCTGAAGACCGAGGACATCGACACCGAGATGTTCTTCCTGCCTGCGGCCAACCACACGGAGAAGGCCGGCACCTTCACGCAGACCCAGCGTCTCGTGCAGTGGCGCCACAAGGCCGTCAACCCGCCCGGGGATGCACAGAGCGAACTCGACTTCTTCTATGAACTCGGCCAAGCGGTGCGCGAGAAGCTCAAGGACTCCGACGATCCGCGCGATCGGCCGCTGCTCGACATGACCTGGGACTATCCGGTCGACGAAGACGGCGAAGTCGACGCCGAAGCCGTGGTCAAGGAGATCAACGGCTACCGGGTCGGCGGCGAGGACGACGGGCAGCCGCTGGAGAATTTCAACCAGTACGCCTCCGACGGATCCACCGCCGGCGGCTGTTGGATCTACGCCGGCGTCTATGCGGGTGGTCAGAACATGGCAGCCCGCCGCAAACCGCGAGATGAACAGGATGAGACCGCCGCCGAATGGGCGTGGGCGTGGCCGGCGAACCGCCGGGTCCTGTACAACCGCGCCTCGGCCGCACCCGACGGAACTCCCTGGTCGGAGCGGAAGAAGTTCGTGTGGTGGGACGAAGAGACCGGGAAGTGGACGGGCAAGGATGTGCCCGACTTCCCGATCGACCGCGCACCGGCCGCACGATCAGATGCCGCCTATGGAGGTCCCGCCAACCTCGACGGCGATGATCCATTCATCATGCAGGCCGACGGCAAGGGCTGGCTGTTCGCACCCAGCGGCATGATCGACGGACCGATCCCCACCCACTACGAGCCGCAGGAATCCACGGTCACGAACCCGCTGTACTCACAGCAGAACAGCCCCACTCGGATGGTCATGCGCCGAGAGGACAACCTGTCCGCACCCGGTGCCGGGCTGCCCGGTTCCGAGGTCTTCCCCTACGTGTTCACGACCTACCGGCTCACCGAGCACCACACCGCCGGAGGAATGTCCCGCTGGCTGCCGTACCTGTCCGAGCTGCAGCCGGAGATGTTCTGTGAGATCTCACCGGAGCTCGCCGCCGAGGTGGGGCTCGAGCCCTACGGTTGGGCGACCTTGGTCTCCCCGCGGGCGGCCATCGAGGCCCGCGTGCTCGTGACCCGCCGAATGACTCCGCTGACGATCGGTGGGAAGACGGTCCACCAGATCGGCCTGCCCTACCACTGGGGTGTGGGCGGTACGGGTGCCGTGGTCGAGGGCGACTCGGCCAACGACCTGCTCGGCGTGACGATGGATCCGAACGTCTACATCCAGAACAGCAAGTACGTCGCGGGCACGATCGTTCCCGGCAGGCGTCCGCGCGGTCCCGAACTCGTCGACTTCGTCGAGAAGTACCAGCGTGAGGCCGGACTGAGCCCCGAATCGGGCAACCAGCAGGTCACGGTCTCCGCCGAGGAGGTCGAGGCCTCCCATGAAGCCGGACAGGGACACAGCGCAGGTGGGCACGCTCACCGCGGCGGCGATTCGGCCGTCGGAGTCACCCCGGGCAGGACCCTGGACGGGGCACCGGAGGGAGCCTCCGACGGGGACGGCGCGGCCGCCTCGGCGAGTGGATCGGATCAGGACACGGACACTGCGGCGATGGTCGACAGTGCCGATGACCGCAGCGGTAGGATCACCATCGAACCCGCCGAACCCACTGAGACGGCCGTGGCCAACCGCGCTGACGACGGTGACCCCAGCGACGGCGACCCCGACCACGGACGGCACGCCGACGGCAGCGCGATCGCCGACACCGAGGTGGCCGCCGCGGAAGCACGCGCCCGCGCAGCCAGGGCACGGCAGGAGAACGAGGAGGAGGACGACTGATGTCGACACCGACGATCGATGGGGGCGCGCTGGCGGACGGGCACTGGCACGATTCGCCCCACAGCCGCAAGGGCTTCTTCACCGACACCTCGATCTGCATCGGCTGCAAGGCCTGCGAGGTCGCGTGCAAGGAGTGGAACAACAACCCGCAGGACGGCACCTTCGAACTGCTGGGTTCCTCCTACGACAACACGGGCAGCCTCGGCGCGAACACCTGGCGGCACGTGGCCTTCATCGAACAGGACTCCGAACGCATCGAGAAGGCCCGGGAATCCGGGCGCAAACTCGTCAACCTCGGGATGCCGACGATCCGTCCGCGCACCGATGAGAGTTCCGGGGCGCAGCCGCTCGACGGAGCCCTCGGTGCCGCTGCGGAAGGGCAGACGAGTGCGGGACTGCCGACGACTCCTGAGCTGGGCGTCGACCTGCTGGCCCCCGGAGCGCTGGAGCCGACCGACCTGTCGAACGTCGACACGACACCGCCGGACACCGCGGACTTCCGGTGGCTGATGTCCTCTGACGTGTGCAAACACTGCACCCACGCCGGCTGCCTCGACGTGTGCCCGACGGGCGCGCTCTTCCGCACCGAATTCGACACCGTCGTCGTGCAGAACGATGTCTGCAACGGCTGCGGCACCTGTGTGGCCGGCTGCCCCTTCGGGGTCATCGAACGCCGCGACGACGGCACGATCAACACCCCCACCGACCGGGATGATCGCAAGGCCTCTGACATGGACGTGCCGGATGCGGGCACGGCGAACAAATGCACCCTCTGCTATGACCGCCTCGTCGAGGGTCAGGAACCGGCGTGCGCCCAGACCTGCCCGACCCAGTCGATCAAGTTCGGCGACCGGTCGGACATGGTCGACCAGGCACATGACCGCGTGGCCGAACTCCATGCGAAGGGCCTGACCGAGGCCCGTCTGTACGGGGCGAACCCGAACGACGGAGTCGGCGGCACCGGATCCGTGTTCCTCCTCCTCGACGAACCCGAGGTCTACGGCCTGCCGCCGGACCCGCGGGTCGCGACGAAGGACCTGCCGAAGATGTACGCCAACGCCGGGATCGCGGCGCTGGGCATGGTCGCCGCCGCCGGACTCGCGTTCCTCGGGAGCCGCCGTTCATGAGCACATCAGAATACGATTCCTACCGCCCACCCGAGCCGGAAGGCGGACGCAGAAAACGTCGCCGAGGCGGACGTGGAGGTTCCGGCGGACCTGAGGGTCCCGGTGGCCGACGGGGCGGACGCGGCGGCGGATGGAAGAACCGCGGAGCCGACGGCAATCGTGAGATGCCGATGGTCGAGGACGTCGAGTTCACCTCGTATTACGGTCGACCGATCGTCAAGGCCCCACCGTGGGGCGACGAGATCGGGACGTACCTGTTCCTCGGCGGTCTGGCCGGAGGTTCGTCGCTGCTGGGATTCGGCGCGCAGCTGACCGATCGGCCGGGCATGCGCATCGCCTCCCGGATGACCGCGATCGCCGCGACCGGCATCGGCGGTGCCGCACTCGTGGCCGACCTCGGCCGGCCCGAACGGTTCCTCAACATGATGCGCGTGGTCAAAGTGTCGTCGCCGATGAGCTTGGGCACGTGGATCCTCTCGGGCTTCGGCGTCGGATCGGGTGTGACCTTCGCGATCGAACTCGACCGAATCACGGGTGAGAAGCTGCTGCCCCTGGGCCCGCTTCGCAAGGTGCTCCATGGCATGGAGACTCCTGCCGCAATCGAGTCCGCGTTCTTTGCCACACCGCTGGCTGCCTATACCGCCGTGCTTCTGGGGGCGACGGCCGTTCCGACCTGGAACGCGGCTGGTCGCAATGGTCTGCCGTACGTTTTCGTGTCCTCGGCGTCGATGGCCGCCGGAGGTGCCGCGATGGCATTGGCGCCCGTCGCCGAGACCGGACCGGCCAGGCTGCTCGCGCTCGCCGGGACCGCTGGTGAAGCCTATGCGATGTCGGCGATGAGGAAGCGCATGCACCCGGCCGAGGTCGATCCGATGGACGACGGCGAGCCGGGCCACAAGCTCCACCGTGCCGAGAAGCTGCTCATCGCCGGGGCCGTCGGTGCCGCCGCCGTCGAGGTGGGGGCACGTGTGTTCGCGAAGAAGCTGGCACGGGGTTCCGGTACGACTGGTGCTTCGGGTGTGGCTGGTGCAGTTGCCGAGGCTGTCGGAAGTGCTGGCTCTGTTGGAGTCGCCAAACGGAGCTGGAAGACGCGTGCCGTGCTGCGTGGGCTGTCAGTCGTCTCCGGTGCGGCTCTCGCTGCCGCCTCGGCGTACACGCGTTTCGGAGTGCTCGAGGCCGGCATCGAATCGACGAAGGACCCGCGTCACGTCGTCGAACCGCAGCGCGCTCGCCTCGAAGAACGTCGCGCAGCCGGCATCACCGACGACTCCATCACCACCGGCCGCTAGACGGGCGGGCAAGGCATCACCGCTAAGCGCGAGCGCCCCTCACCGTGAGCATCCCTCACCGTTCGTGTTGCTGGGCGCCGGTAGTGCCAGCACCCACTCGCGAGTGGGTCTTCCTACAGTTCCTATGGAACCCCTCGGCTTTCGTGCCAAAACACCTCGGTGCAACGGGGTGGTGTGCGAGCACCGATGAGGGATGCTCGAAATCGTCGCGAAACTTCCCTCTGCGAACGCCGATCGGCGTCAAAAACAGCCTCACCAGACACCATATTCAGCAACATAGCTTGCAATTTGAAGTGTGTCGGGTAGCGAGAGAGACCTATGAAGAAGCTGCTCAAGGATCGTCAGAGCCTTAGGTTCGGTGTGGCGGTCGCGGTGGCCTTTCCGCTGATCTACTTCCTAATGAATTTCCTTGGTTTGAGCAATGGGATGTTCAGTTGGTGGGAGACACTGTTGTTCGGACTCGTCCAGGGGGTCATCTTCTGGTTCTGTATGGCCAGCTTCCGCCAATTCTGGGACGAGGACATCACCCCGCGCTGAGTAGGCATCGGAGCGACGCCGAGTCGCAGCACCGTCATTTGAAGAAACGGACTGTGGGCAATGGCTCTTCTTCCAAGTCAGCCATCTACGACTGCTTCTCTGTTCTGCCACACCACCTCACCGTCGACGAAGGTGGCGCGTACCTGAGCCTCGAGTAGTCGGTCCTGATCATCGGAGAAGGGATCGACGTCGAGAACGACGAGGTTGGCACGACCCCCTGGGGTGATCCGGCCAATGCCGTCGGCGAATCCCCCTGCCCGCGCCGCGGCATGCGTGAGCGCACCCAATGCTTGGGCTGGCGTGAAGGCTCGCTCCGGATGATAGTTGGTATCCCCAGGTTCTAATGCCGAGCGGGTGGTCAAGGCGATGAAGAGGTTGTGCGACATCTGATGCGGTGCCGTCGGCGCATCCGTGCCCAGAGCAATGTGGACTCCGGCCTCACGGAACTTCTGCCACGGGAACCCGTTCTCGGCGCGTTGCCCTCCGAGCACCGTCATCCAATTGCCCATGATCGCCGGATCGCAGTGCACCGGCTGCATCGATGCAACGACGCCGAGGCCGGCCATGCGTGCGATCGTCTCATCGGTCACCGACTCGAGGTGTTCGATCCGCGGGGACCGGATTCGGGGTCCATTGACGCGCACGCATTCGGCCACAAGGTCGAGGGCGATCTCACTGGCGTGGTCACCGATGGCGTGCATGGCAAGCTCGAGTCCATGGGCATCGGCAGCGACAGCGACCGGAGCCGCCGATTCGAACGACCAGATCGGCCCGGCCTGCGTTCCGTCGACATAGGGGTCGCGCATGGCTGCAGTGCAGGCATCGATGACGCCATCGAGGATGAACTTTACGCCGACGATGCGGAACCATTCGGAGCCGGGAAGGTCGGCGAACTGGTCGCGAATCTCGGCGGCTCGTGCGACAGCGGCGAGATCGCGGGCCGGATCGCCGGTGGGCCGCAGCAGCCAGTGAGCAGTGATGGGAAACGGCAGTCGTCCGTCCCTCTCGAGTCGACGGCGGAAAGTCGCCGCCTCTGCTTCGCCCACCGCCATGTCGGTCGCCGAGGTAACTCCGTTCTCCAGATAGACGCGGAAGGCGCTGTCGAGGAACCGATCACGATCCTCATCGGTCGTGACGGACTCGAGATAGGACCATGCGTACTCGATCGCCGCGTTTTCGAGGAGGAACCCTGTCGCCTGCCCCTGCCCATTACGGACGATTTCGCCGCCGTGCGGGTTCGATGTCGCCTCTGTAATGCCCATGGCCTCAAGCGCTGCTGTATTCACCCAAGCGGAATGCACATCATTGGAGTCGAGGAGCACGGGGACGTCGCTGACCACCTCGTCGATCATGTCAGCCGTGGGCCGGTCGCCGGGGATGGCGTCGAACATCCAACCCGAGCCCAGCACGCACGGGGCTTTGGGCTGCTCCTGTCGCTTGAGCGCCAAGCGCTCTTGGATCTCCTCGAGACTCGTGCAGTCCCGCAGCTGAACTTTGTCGAGCGTCTGGCCGAGCATCATCAGGTGCGTGTGTCCCTCGACAAATCCGGGAGCGAGGAGGCTGCCTTCGAGGTCGATCCGCTGCGCGGAGTCTCCCGCGATATCGAGGACCGCTGAGGTGTCTCCGACCGCGAGAATACGGCCGGCGTCGATCGCCACTGCCTGGCCGATCGGTGCGTGTTCGTCTCCGGTGAAGACAACGGCATTCTCATAGACCGTGGTCATGGTGTCCTTTCGTGGGTTACTGCGGCCTCGTCGAGGCTGTTGAGCGTCTTCTCTACGCGGGTTGATACGCGTGCGATGAGCATCGTCGGAATGATGAGGACGAAGCTGACGAGACCCACGATCAGTCCGAAGGTCGGAATTCCGACACCGTCGATGATCCAGGCTCCGATGATCGGGGCAAAGCTCGAACCGACGATATAGGCCCCGATCAGCGGTCCTGACCAGTTTCCTCGCGCATCGAGACCGGCGGCAGTGGCAATGAAGAGCGTGAAGGCGAAGGCGTAGATGGTGTTCACCGCGATGATGAGAGTGGCGAGCATTGCGGGGTCCGTCTCCACACCGATCCAGATCTTGATCGCTCCTCCGAGTGCCAGTGCGATGCCCAAGGGCAGGGCGCGTCCGATTCGGCTGCCGAGCAGGGTCACAACGAGCATTGCTCCGGCGCCGATGCCCGCAGCCGCGCTGAGCGCAAAGCCGAGGGTCTGATCGGACATGCCGACCGCATCACCAAGAGTCGGGGCAAGTGTCCAGACAGAATCTTCGCTGGTTCCCCACAGGGGGAATACTATGAGCACGCCGATTCCTGCGAGGAGGACTGTGCGCGGTGTGCGTGGTCGACTCGATAAGGGTGTCGCCTCGGCTCGGGTTTCGGCGAGCACCTCGGTCGTCGATGTTTCAGGTGTGCTCGGCAACCAGACCGTCACGGCGAAGCTGACCAGCGATAGCAGGGCCAGTGATCCGAAGACGGTGATCTGGGCCAGGCCGAGGATGGGAATGACGGCGAGGACGACCATGACGAGGAGTCTGTTGACGACTCCGGACGATGCGCTGACCCGGTTGGGGTTCCGCAGTGCGGCAATCGCGGCACCTGAGGTCGATACCGCAGTGCCGAGTCCCGCCGAGCCGATGAGGAAGCTGATGACGATGAGCGCTGTGGGTCCGGTGACCAGCGCAGCGACGAGAAAGGCAATAGTCGCAATGCCGAGTCCGCTGGCGGCGATGGTGCGTCTCCTGGTCCCGGCTGCGGCACGGGAGGTCGCTAACCCGATGAGAGCCGAAGTGAAGAGTCCCCACGTGAGGATGTTGCCTGAGGCGACGACGTCGAATCCGATCTGCTCGAAGACCGACATGATCAGCGGAGCGAGGTTGGCAAGCATGAGTCCGGCGAGAGAGACGAGGAAGACTGCAGATCCGTTCCGCGGCCCGAGGGGGACCCGCGGATCATCCGGTGTCGGCGGTGCGGAGGTGGAAGTGGAACTCATAGGTCGGCCCCTTTGCCAGTGCGAGTTTCGCGAATTAAACGAAAAGTTTTCGGTTATATAGAATGGTGCCCGTACACCGAGACCTTGTCAATGCGTAGACGAGTAGCGTTAGTCCAGATTTCGGGCCCCTTAAGCGCCTGGGCGTCCGGACGTCCTTGAGGAAGTGAGCGCTTCATGGCACGACCTAGTTCCCCACTGCTGAGCCGGGAGAAGATCGGACGCGCAGCGATTGGGATGATCGATGGCGGCGGTGAGCTCAAGATCCAGCCCTTGGCCAAGAAGCTCGGGGTCAGTCTGTCCTCGATCTACCATCATGTCGACGGACGTGAAGGGGTCATCCACGCGATGCGTGAGGTTCTCAGCGTCGAATACGCCCTGAACATCCCTGATCAGGGGTCATGGAAAGACAACCTGAAGGCAATGGTGGATTCGCTGTGGCGGCTGTATTCGGATCATCCACGGGTGATGATCCACCTGCTCGGAGTCACAGTCGAGGAACCCGGGACGTTGACTCTCTACGAGTCCCTCATCGACGTGTTGGCCGATGCGGGTGTGCCGGAGACCGAGCTTCTCACGACGATCGAGGTGCTCGATGCGTTTGCCTTCGGAGCCGCACTCGATGCGCTGTCGCCGCAAGTGATCTTCGCTCCTGCGTCAGAGGACTCTCGGCTCACCAGTTTGATTGAGAATCACCCTGCGGGCACCGAGCGCAATCATCGGCTCTACCGACGCGGTCTCGACTTCATCATCGCCGGCATCGAGGCTGGGATAAACCAGCCCTAGCCCCTCACCTCACGTGCACGCCGGAGCCGACGACGATCTCTCCGATGACTGGGTGGCCGGGCAGTTCGCCGACGACGAGCAGTCCGCCGGAGGTCTGCGCATCGGCCAGAAGCAGCAGGTCGTCCTCGGTCACGGAATCCTCGGCGGTGAGGTGGGGCCGCACCCAGTCGAGGTTTCGCCTGGTCCCACCGGACACGTATCCGGCTGCGATTGACTCATCGACTCCGCCGAGGCGGGGCACCGCAGCCGCATCGATGACCGCTCCGACTCCGGAGGCCCGTGCCATCTTGAACAGGTGCCCGAGCAGGCCGAAACCGGTGACATCCGTGGCTGCCCGCACGCCTGCAGCCACAGCCGCCCGTGAGGCCTCGGCGTTGAGCGCGGTCATCGTGGCGATCGCCTCGTCGAAGGTCTCACCGGTGACTTTGTGTCGGTTGTTGAGGATCCCCACGCCGATCGGCTTGGTAAGTGTCAGGGGCAGCCTCGCCTCGGCGGAATCGTTGCGCATGAGCTCATTCGGATGCGCCACACCGGTCACGGCCATGCCGTACTTCGGTTCGGGGTCGTCGATCGAATGGCCGCCGGCGACGGGGCAGTTCGCCTGCGCCGCAACATCGAGCCCGCCGCGCAGGACCTCGGTGAGCAGCTCCATCGGCAGCTTCTCCCGCGGCCATCCGACGAGGTTGATCGCCGTGACCGGGGTCCCGCCCATCGCGTAGATGTCGGACAGGGCATTGGCCGCGGCGATGCGCCCCCAGTCGTAGGCATTGTCGATGACAGGGGTGAAGAAGTCCGCCGTCGAGAGCACCGCGAGGTCGTCTCGGACCCGCACCGCCGAAGCATCATCGCCGTCATCGAGGCCGACGAGGACATCCGGACCAGGCTGGCCGATCAGCCCGCGCACCGCGTCCTCGAGCTCGCCGGGGGGAATCTTGCAGGCGCATCCTCCACCGTGGGCGAACGAGGTCAGACGGTCCTGAATCGCAGTCATACTGCGAGACTAACACCGGCGGTCAAGGCCGTCGACGGACGCCCGATTCCATTCTGTCACCGAGGCGACCGTGCACCTCCGTACGGGCGCACGGCCGGTCGTTCGCCCGGGTCAGTGCCTCCCCGCCGGACGGCCGGCCCGCCGCGCGCGGGCCGCGCGGACGGCGATGATTCCGCCGATGACCAGCAACGCGCCGAGCAGTGCGGTGAGCAGAACCGGTCCGCCGGTGCGTGGCAGATCCCCACCCCCGTCGGACGATCCGCCCCCGTCGGACGATCCGTCCACGTTTGCGCCGCTTCCTGACGAGGCACTCGAAGAGGCATTCGACGAGGCTCCGGCCGAACCGCTTCCCGCCGAGGAATCCTCATCGGCACCGGCCGAGGCCTTGGTCGAGGCGCCGTCATCGTCCGACCCCTCCGATGAGCCGTCCTCGCCTCCCGTGGAGGAAGCGTCGGAGCCGTCCTCAGCTCCCGCACTGTCGGCGGATCCGCCGCTGTCGGCCGATCCGTCGTCATCGCCGGGACCCGGAGGCGGTTCTTCCCCCGCCACCTCGACGGTGGCCTTCGCGGTCTTGCCGTTGACGGTGACCTCGAGGGCCGCGGTTCCCGGGTTCTCCGCGGTGATCTGACCCGTCGCCGGGTTGACGCGGACGACGTCGGAGGCCGCCTCGGGGACCCCTGATTTCACTGACTGGGCACTGACCTTCGCACCCGTCGCCTGCTGCATGTCCACCTCGGCGCCGGAATCGACCACGACACCGTCGCCGCCCCATTGGGCGGTCGCCGGCCACCCGACGGGAACGGTGCGCTCACCCTGTGTGAAGGACGCCGCGACGTCCGCGGACTGGCCCGGGGCCAGGGAGCCGGGTGCCTCGAGTGAGATCGAATCGACGCGCGGCTTCGTCTCCGCGGCCAGCCAGCCGACCCTATCGGCTGTGGTCGGATCGTCCCCGACGTCGCCGACGCCGGGATCGATGCCGAGCATCGTCCACCCGGTGAATCCGCCGGTCGCCGGGGTGCCGGCCGGATCCTTCCCGGAATTGCCGTTGATCAGGTAGCTCACGCCCTCCATCGCGGACCCGTGGAATGCTCCTACGTGGCCGTTGATCACGGCCGCGGACTTCCCGCTGTCCTTGCGGAACTCTCCGAGCTTCTTCTCGAGTTCCGCGGCCTCCCGTCGGTCCCCGAGCTGGCTCGTCTTCGACGGCAGCGGATCCTGCGGGGGATGGTGGAAGAACACGGTGATGCCGGTCAGCTCGTCACGTTCGGCCACCTCGTCGAGGGCGTCTTCGAGCATGTTCAACTGCGAATCATCGCTGCCGTTGAGGGTCCCGTCCGAGGAATTCAGGGTCACGATCTTCGTCCGCCCCACGGTGCGCTCGCCCGTCGGGGAACCGAATGCGGCCTCGAAGTTGTCGATCTCCCCACCCATGATCTCGTGGTTGCCGGGCACGTAGATGTAGGGGATCGACTCATCCCACTCCTCGTCGATGATCGTCTTCGCCAGCTCGAAATCCTCCTGAGAGGCCTCGTCGACGAGGTCGCCGTTGATGACGAGCAGATCCGGCTTTGCGGCACGGATCTCCTTGAGCGTCCGCCTAGCACCCTTGACAGCTTCGGAATCCGGGTCGGTGCCGACGAACTGGGCGTCGCTCATCACGGCGATGTTCTGCGGACGGTCAGCGACGGTCCCGGTCGTCAGCAGCGCCGGATCATGCCGCGCCGAGGTGGCCGGATCGTCGGTCTCAGGCGTGGAGATCGCCTGGAGGTCGGAGATCGAAATGTCCCCCTTGTACTTCTCGGCAGACCGGGTCTCCATCATCCGGATTCGTTCGAGGGTGAGCGGTTGGGAGAGCCCCTCGGGGACGGTGAAGCGGACCTTCTGCCACCCGTCGAAGGTGATGTGGTCGCCGTCGATGTTCGTCACTGTGCCGTCGGGAGTGCTCACCTGCAGCCTCGGCCAGGCCCCGGTGCCGTCGCCGCGGACCATCATCTCGAACGCCACCGTGTTGCCTTCCAGCTTCACCGGCTCCTTCGGGATGAGGTAGTAGCCGCGCGTCGCCGAGGAGGTGGAGAAGTCATATGTGAGATCGATGCTCGGCTTGCCATCAGGGCTGGGCTCACCTGCGGTGAATGAGCCGGTGGCCCGATCGTGGCCGTCGGTGAACGCCGAGGTGTCGGAGAAGTCGAGGACCTCGGTCGTTTCGGTGCCGACGGTCACCGGGATCGTCGTTGTCACGTCTCCGACGGTGAGCTTCACGTTCCCGGACGTCGGTTCGTCGTCGCGGGAGTCCTTGCCTTTCCCAGCCGTCGACGAATCGGCGGAGACGACGAGTTCGCCGAGTCCGTCGGTGTCGACCGTCAGCCCTTCGTCGGCGTCGACGTCGATGTCGCCGGTTTCGATGAGAGAACGCCTGCCCTCGGAGTCGAAGCCGGTCAGGGACACCGTCTGCGAGTCCTGGGCGTGCTCGAGGTTGATGCTCCGCGCGCTCGGCCAGAGTCCGACCGGTTCGCCGAGCACATCGAGGTCCTGTCGCGCGGTGTGCCCGTCGACGGCATAGCTCACGCGACCCTTGCCGGTGGTCTCACCGGTCACGCGGGCGTTCGACTCATCGGAGTCGGCGAGCTTCACTCCGCAGTCGGCGGAGAACGTTCCGGAGGAGGCGATCGGTTCGAGATTCTTACCGAGCCCGGTACCCCTCATCGATCGACTCAGCCCCTTGAGCACGGTGGTCTGTCCGTCGAGTTCGGGTTCGATCTGCGCATCGGCCAGCTGCTCTGCGGGGGCGTCTGAGTAGAAGACGAGGGCATTGGCGACGGTGCGCTGCTTACCGTCGGACGGGTCGTTCTGCAGTGCCGGAGCATCTGCGCCGGCTGTGCGGGCGAGCATCGTCGTCGACCCGCCGCCGTCGAGGTTGACCGCGTTGTAGGCGCCGATGTCAGCGAAGAACTCGCCCATGTCCTCGAGACTCATGCCTCCCGAGGACTCGCTGCGTCCGTCGATGGTGGTGACGAACAGCTCCGAACCGTCCTTGCTGATGCCCACCGCGGTGCGCGGGTGTTCGGTGTCTTCGAGGTCGCCGGCGGGGAGGTCGGGAACCGAGCCGTCGGCCAGGATCTGGTGGCTGCCCGCGATCCCCATGTCGACATCCTCGCTCGGTCCGATCTCGACATCGACGTCGTCGCCGACTTCGAGTTCCGACAGCGTCTTCGCCCCGGCATCGCGGCCGAGCAGGACCTGTCCGTCTGCCGGGATTTCCGGGTCGCCCGCTTCGTCCACCATGCCCGAGGTTTCGGTGACCTTTCCGTCGACGACAGTGACGCGGGCTATCTCGGCGGCTATGTCATCGGGGCCGCCGACCGGACGGTCGAGCGTATGGTCTCCCCACGCCTCGTTGTACACACCGATGGTGTCGGGACTCAGCTCCGGGTTGTTCAATCCGCCGAGTTCCGTCTCCTGCCCGTCATGGGTCAGCGTTCCCGCCGCGGAGAGCATCGACACGGCTGCCTTCTTGTCCTCGAGCGTGAGCGCCGGTTTGGCCTCCTTCGAGCCGATGCGCATGCCCTCCCGAGACACCGAGGTGTAGATCGGTGCCCACGACTGGTTGATGTCGAAGAACGTGCCGTTGACGGCGGCCACGGCCTTCTTCCCTTCGGGTCCGCCCGCCATGATCTCGCTGGTGGTACCGGCGCCGGCGACCTCACCCGTGTCGCGGACGTCCATCGACAGGGAGTCCGTGGTGAGGTCCGCGGTGAGCACATTGCCGTTGTTCCACCCTCCGTCCTCGAGACGGGAGAAGTTCGTCAGGTCGAGTCCCGGAGCCACGCGTTTGGTTTCGACGTCGCGCAGTGCCGACCCGTCCCTGCTGAGGTCGTCATCACTCGGCGGTGCCGCATAGGCCGGCGTTGAGGCGGGACCCGGAAGACCGGGAAGCGATCCGGTGGGTGCGACAGGGGCAGCGAGGACCGCCAGTGTGGCGAGGATGGCGGGGATGAAAAGTCGCGCTCCGGTGGGATGGGATCGGCGGTGTGACCAGGCAGGATGAAGCGAAGAGGGCATGACGACCTTCGAGCGGTGATGGCTGGGAACCTTGTCACCTTAAGCCGCGCTCGGAGAAGCCTGAGCGAATGGTGAGTGAACTCGGTCGGAAGATCGGTACCGGCGCGCTCGATACTGGTTCGTTTGGTCAAACGAGCGCCGCCCCGGCCGCATCGGCCCTTCGCTTCACCTCGCTCACACCCGCGATAGGATTCCTTATGGAGGCGTCCGTGTCCTGGTGGGCGCCCTGGTCTTCAAAACCAGTGAGACCGAGTATCTCGGTCTGGCGGGTTCGATTCCCGTCCGCCTCCGCCAACCGTTTCGCGGTTCCGCCGACCAAGCGGCGCCGCCATGACCCCGCACAGAGGAGGAGGTCAGATGGTCGAGTCCGACCCGCGTCGATCCATTCCGCGCACGGATCATCTCCTCGCCCTTCCCGAGGTCATCGCAGCAGGTGAGCGCCTCAACCAGGCGACCATCAAGGCCATCATCTCCGAGGTGCAGAACGCCGCCCGGGCCGGTGAGATCCCCGTCGCCGAGGTGGCCTCCGCCATTGTCTCCTCGCTCGCTTCCCGTTCGGCCTCCTCCCTGACCCCGGTGCTCAACGCCACCGGCATCCTCGTCCACACGAACCTCGGCCGGGCACCGCTCTCACCTGCGGCGACACAGGCCATCACCGAGGCGGCCGGCTACGTCGACGTCGAAATGGACCTCGGCACCGGCAAACGCAGCAAGCGGGGGACCGGAGCGAAAGCCGCCCTGCTGCGGGCCTGCCCGGCGGCCGAGGACGCCCTTGTCGTCAACAACGGAGCCGCCGCCCTGCTGCTGGCTGTCACTGCACTGCGCGGCCGCGGCACAGGTTCCGGCGAGATCATCATCAGCCGCGGCGAACTCATCGAAATCGGTGCCGGGTTCCGTCTCACCGACCTTATGACGACGACCGGCGCCAGGCTGCGCGAGGTCGGCACGACGAACCGCACCCACGTGGCCGACTACGCCGAGGCCATCAGCGACGACACGTCCTGCCTGCTCAAGGTGCACACGAGCAACTTTCGCGTCGAAGGATTCACCTCCTCCGTCGAGGTGGCCGACCTGCGCGGACTCGCCGACGAGCACAACCTGCCGCTCATCGTCGACCTCGGCTCCGGGCTCTTCACTCCCGACCCGGCATTGCCCGACGAACCCGATATCGACACCGCACTGCGCGCCGGCGCCGACCTCGTCATCGTCTCCGGCGACAAACTCCTCGGCGGCCCGCAGGCCGGCCTCATCCTCGGCCGCACCGAAGCAGTGCAGACACTGGCCAAACACCCCCTGGCCAGAGCGCTGCGCACGGACAAACTCACCCTCGCCGCACTCGAAGCCACGATCACGCACACGGCGAACCCGATCCACGACGCCCTCCACATCGACGCAGATCACCTGCGGAAACGCACCGAAACTCTCGCCGAGGCGGTCGGTGCCACGATCGTCGACCACGACGGACGAGTCGGCGGCGGGGGAGCCCCCGGAGTGCCCCTGTCCGGGTGGGCCGTCGAACTGCCCGAAGTCTTCGCCGAGCCGCTGCGCCGCGGCGATCCTGCGATCGTCGCCCGAGTCCACCAGGGACGATGCTTGGTCGACCTGCGCTGCGTACCCGATAGCGAAGACAACCGCATCGCTACCGCCATCAAGCGAGTCCGTGCTGACAATGCCTGACACTTTCGTCATCGCCACCGCCGGACACGTCGATCATGGGAAGTCGACGCTGGTGGGTGCCCTGACCGGAATGGAACCTGATCGGTGGGCCGAAGAGAAGAAGCGCGGGTTGACCATCGACCTCGGCTTCGCCTGGACGACCCTGCCCTCGGGGCGCGAACTCGCTTTCGTCGATGTCCCCGGGCACGAGAAGTTCCTCGCGAACATGCTCGCCGGTCTCGGTCCCGCCCCCATCGCCTGCTTCGTCATCGCCGCCGACAAAGGCTGGCAAGCCCAGTCGAGTGACCACCGCGATGCGATCAATGCACTGGGCATCACCCACGGCCTCGTCGTCATCACCCGGGCCGACCTCGCCCCTGACTCTGTCGAGATCACAAAGGCTCAGGTCAGAGCGCAGCTGCGTGGAACACCACTCGAAGCAGCGCCGATCGTCACGGTGTCAGCCACGACCGGGCAGGGCCTGCCCGAACTCATCCGCGTCCTCGACGAGGTCACGGCCACGGCCGAGCCTCCGGCCGCCTCGGGGAGGGTTCGACTGTGGGTCGACCGCGCGTTCACGATTAGGGGCGCCGGCACCGTCGTCACCGGAACCCTCACCGCAGGCACCCTGACCACCGGCGATACCGTCGAACTGCGCGGTGCGACCATCGACCGGACCGTGGGTGTGCGCGGTCTGCAATCCCGGAATTCCACCACCAACGAGGTGGCCCCACAGGCCCGCGTGGCCGTCAACCTCCGCGACGTCCCCGCCGACGACCTTCACCGCGGCGACGCCCTGCTCACGAGTGGGGCCTGGCCTATCGTCGATGCGATCGATGTGCGCCGCACCATGGGCGAGGCCCTCGACTCCGGCATCCACGAACTCATGGCCCATATCGGCACCGCCGCCGTGCCCGCCCGGCTGCGATCCTTCGACGCCGACCACGCCCGGCTCACCCTCGATCGGCCCCTTCCGCTGCAGGTCAGCGACCGGATCGTGCTTCGCGCCCCGGGCAGCCGCAACGTCTTCGCAGGACTCCTCGTGCTCGATGTCGATCCGCCTGAACTGTCCCGACGAGGCGACGGCGCCAGGCGGGCTCGGGAGCTCTCCGAACGTCCCGTGAATGGCGATGTCCTCGCCGAGGTGGCCCGTCGCGGAGCCGTCGAACGCACCGTCCTCACCCGGTTCGGTCTACAGGTGCCCGTCGACGAATCCTTGCCTGCCGACGTTGAGGATGTGGGCGGCTGGCTCGTCCACTCGCCGAGGCTGACCGCTTGGGTCGAGGCGACGAACTCCCTGGTCAGCCGCGAGCTCGCCGCCTCGCCGATGGTCGCGGGAGTGCCCGTCAAGGCCGTCGCCGAGACACTGCGCCGAGGTTCGGACTCCGATCGAAGGCCTGGTGGCAAGACCACGAGCGATGCCACGTCGGCAGCGCACGCTGGGCCGACTCTGCCCCTGCCCAAAGGCACGGACGCCGCGACTCGCCGACTGCTCAACCAGGTCATCTTTCGCGCCGGGCTCGAAGCCGTCGACGGAATGGTTCGCCCGCCCGGGCATACCGCGGGACTCGGTGCGGCCGAAGCCGGTATCGCCGAGATCGAACGGCGACTGGCAGCCGACCCGTTCGCAGCCCCGGAAGCCGATGACCTGCGCGAACTCGGTCTCGGAGCGCGGGAGCTCGCGGTCGCCGAGAAGGCGGGACGGATCCTGCGCCTCGGCGACGGAATCATCGTGTCTCCGCGCACTCCCGCGCAGGCGATGCGGATCCTCGCCGGTCTCGCCCAGCCCTTCACCACGAGCCAGGCGAGGCAGGCGCTGGGGACGACCCGACGCATCGTCATCCCTCTCCTCGAACATCTCGACGGCCGGGGCTGGACGCGCCGACTCGACACCACACACCGCGAAGTCGTGCGCTGAGGACCCTCGCGGCATTATCGGATGTGCGGCCACGACGACGAACCGATCGCCGGGTCGGTGGGCGGCCGCCTCGGCGAAACTCAGTGACCTGTATTACGATCAAGTCGGAATGATCGTTCGCGCCGATCCGGGCGCTTCCGTCGATGGTATGGGTGATAACTGACTGCGGTGATGGGGCCGCAGCGACGCCATTCATCGCCTCATGATCCCCATATCCGGGCGCGCTGCCCTGATCGCAGCACTGACCGTCCACCAGAAATTCTCACCATTGACCGTCTCCGGTCGCGCAGATGCGATTCCGACCCGAGACTTCCGAAGGAGCAACCATGTCGAACTATCGTGTTCAGAATCCCGCCACGGGCGAGATCGTCGAGACCTTCCCCGAGGCAACGAATGCCGAGATCGAAACCACCGTGACTGCCGCCCACTCCACGTACCTGACGTGGAAGGACACCGATATTCAGGAGCGGGCGTCGGTTGTGCGCAGGGCTGCGGAGATCTTCCATGAGCGCAAGGACGAACTTGCCAGAACGATCTCGGTGGAGATGGGCAAGTCGTATGCCGAGTCTGTTGACGAGGTCGAGTTCGCTGCCGACATCATCGACTACTACGGCGTCCACGGACCCAGTCTGGTCACGGATTACCAGATCCCATCGACCATCCCCGGTACCGCACGGATCGAATCGTTGCCGGTCGGTGCTCTGTTGGGTGTGATGCCGTGGAACTTCCCCTACTACCAGGTGGCCCGGTTCGCTGCCCCGAATCTGGTGCTGGGCAATACGATCATGCTCAAACATGCCGATATCTGTGGATGGTCGGCACTGCTGATCGAGGAGATCTTCCACGCCGCCGGAGTCCCCGCCGGCGGATATAGCCACTTGTTTGCCAACCATGATCAGATCGCTGCGATGATCGCTGACTCCCGGGTTCAGGGAGTGTCGTTGACCGGGTCGGAGCGGGCGGGTGCGATCATCGGTGCCCAGGCCGGACAGAACCTGAAGAAAGCTGTGCTCGAGCTTGGTGGCATCGATCCGATGGTTGTTCTCGACGCCGACGATGTTGCAGCTGTGGCGCGTGAGGCGTGGGAGTTTCGGACGTATAACGCCGGTCAGGTGTGCAACTCGAATAAGCGCCTGATTGTCATGGACGACATCTATGACGACTTCGTTGCCGAGCTCGTGAAGTTGGGGACCGGGTTGACGCCAGGGGATCCGCTGAATCTGGGTGAGGGTGAGTATGTGCCGTTGTCGAGTCGTGCCGCTGCCGAAACCCTTGATGCGCAGGTGAAGAAGGCCGTTGCTGAAGGTGCTCGTGTGCTCATCGGTGGTGAGTTGGGTGAGGGCCCGGCGGCTTATTATGCGCCGACGGTGCTCGTCGATGTGCCCCGAGACTCGGAGTCGTATGGTGAGGAGCTCTTCGGACCGGTGGCGACTGTGTTCAAGGTCAGCAGTGACGAGGAGGCTCTCGAATTGGCGAATGATTGTGCCCTTGGTTTGGGTGGATCGGTGTTCTCGTCTGATGAGGGCCGTGCTGATCGTGTGGCGTCTCGTCTTGAGGTGGGGATGACGCATGTGAACACGATTGCTGCTGAGGCGGCTGAGTTGCCCTTCGGTGGGGTGAAGCGGTCTGGTTTCGGTCGTGAGATGGGTCCGATCGGGATGGGCGAGTTCGTGAATAAGCGCCTCCACTTCATCGCGAAATAAGGGCAGTTCGGCTCACCCCAAGACCACAGCAACCGTCGTCGAGCTCCCGGCGGCCGCTCAACCCACTGCGGTCGTCGGTCAGCCGAGTGATGCGGTGATCATGTCCTCCATCGCCGAGGCAGTCAGTCCTCGCCACTGCTCACGTGACGGTGCGGACGGGATCCGCGCGCCGCGCACCTTGGCCAAGGCCACCTCGGTGATGGGGGTATGCTGCGGAAACGCGTTCAACACGTGACGTCCGGCTTCGTCCTTGCCGATGATCTCCCCGGTACTGAGCGTGTGATGCATGCGCGCGGGACCGAGCACACACCACTCGACGGTGCCGGCACTCAGTCCCAGAGGGGACGTGAGGAGACGATGGACGAGCGCGCGTGGAGTTCTCTGCGGTCGGTCGCGCAGCTGTGCGACCAATGGAGTCCAGTACTCGCGCAGATTCGTACGGGTCCACGGTTGAAGAGCCTCCGGCTGCGCATCGAGATCCCATGCAGCGATCGGTCGTCCCCGCACCGTGATGCCGCCGTCGACGAGCTCCTTCCAGATCACTGGATTGACGTCGAACGCGCCGTGCGCATCGAAGATCTCACCCGTATGGGAGGCGATCGGACGGATCTCGGTGACGGGGCGACTGACCTCGGATTCGGCGATGAAGACGGTATTGCAGCACGCACTCACACCTCGCCCGCGCGTCGCCCCTACCGTCAGGCGGGGCACCTGCGAGAGGTGGAGCAGGCGCAGTCGCCGAATGAGATCCGGACGGTCCAGCCACTCATCGGCGATGACCGCGACGAGGTCGATGTCGCTGCGGCCCGGACGATAGGCGCCGAGGGCGATCGATCCGGTGACGGCGCAGGCGATGATGCCGCCTGGCAGGACCCGATCGGCGGTACGCAGGTAGGACCTGATGGCGGTTGCGGCGTCTGGCGGCAGCGGCGCGGACATGGGATCAGCGTAGCGAACCCAACCGAACTCACGCCGAGCGAACAGTCAGCTCAGGGAAACTTGTAGTTCAAGTCGCGTCGAATTCCCATTGATCGGCTGTTGACTGTCTGTTTGTTGAGCAAGATCCGCTGAAGCGACAGCCTGGATTGCGGGCACGAGATCAGGGTCACGTTGAACTCGGTGGAAGGAAGCCGAGAGGACCCGACGCCCGATACAACTGGAAAGTGGGAACTGATGAAACTCGTACGCAAGTTCGCTGTGACAGCCCTTTCCGCGGCGGTCATCGCCGGCGGAGTCTCCATGGCGACCGCCGCGTCCGCAAAGCCGGCTGCAGTCTCAGAGGAGGCCGCTCCGTTCACGAGCAAAGCACTCGACGGCGGCAAGGTTCCGAGCGCTCAGGACGCCACTCAGCTCACCCAGGAGCAGATCGACAATGCGCGCACGATCATCGCCGTCGGCAAGGGCGCGGACCTGTCGACGCAGGCACAGAAGATCGCCGTGATGACGGCCCTGCAGGAATCGAGCCTCTACAACCTCGACGGCGGAGACCGCGACTCCGCCGGACTGTTCCAGCAGCGTCCGTCCATGGGCTGGGGCACTCTGGCTCAGGTGACCGACCCGGTCTACGCCTCGAAGTCGTTCTACGGCGTCAACCCCGAGGGCTCGAACCTCGGCCTCATCCAGATCGAAGGCTGGGAGACGATGGTTCCGGGAGCCGCAGCTCAAGCAGTGCAGGGCTCCGCCTTCCCCGCCGAGTACGACAAGTGGGAGCCCCTGGCGACCGAGCTCGTCGAGGGCAACCAGGACGTCGCCCCGATCAGCTGATCCGGGTCGTACCCGTCCCCGAAAAGTCTGTTCTGAAATCACACGTGCACACACGAGAAGCATCAGGAGAGAAGATGACAATTTCGCGCACACTCACGACCACCGTTCTCACCGCGGGAATCCTCGCAGGAGGAACCATGATGACCACCGCACCGGCACAGGCCGACCAGACACCCGCCGCTCAGGCACCCGCTGCACAGTCCTCCGCCGCACAGGCAGAATCCGGCAGAACCGCCTCGGCGCAGTCAGATGACCGCCGCGACGAGATCATCAGTCGCGCCCAGACCTGGGTCGACCAGGGAGTGCCCTACAACTGGGACGCCACCCATCCGGATCCACAGGGCAAGCAGTACCGCATGGACTGCTCGGGATTCGTCTCGATGGCCTGGGGACTCGACGACAGCCTCAACACCGTGACCCTGCCGGATGTCTCCCACAAGATCGATAAGGACGAACTGAAGCCCGGCGACGTCCTGATGAAGGGCGGCCCCGGCACCGAAGGCGCCAACGGCCACGTCGTGATCTTCAACGGCTGGGCCAATGACGACAAGACCGCCTACCACGCCCTCGAGGAGAACGGTTCGCTCGGCTCGGTCGCCCACGAAGTCTCCTACCCCTATGACCAGGACGACAGCTTCGTCCCCTACCGCCTGAACGGTCTGTGATCTGAACTGCCCGTGATCCGGCACTGATCCGATGCCGATCCGGCGGCTCCGATCCGCCGACCGTACTCCGCGCACCTGAGCGCACAACGTCGCCGCGCCCCTCCCATGGGACGCGGCGACGACGCGTCCGACGAGGAGGGCCGCCTCGGAGGAACAGGGCCGACCTCGGAGTGCAGGATCGCCGAGGATCGACCCCCATCGATCGCCGCCAGCGCCTGAAATTTCCCTGGCTCGCGCCTGCGAACCGCCGGACGAGCGGATCGAGACCCCGGTCACGGTCGGGTGGGAGCACTGCTGGTGACCGCGCGGCGTTCAGCGAACTCTGATCGCATGCACCCGGATCCGTGACGATTCGTTGCGGCGAGAATAAGTCATCTCGAAGTCTCTCTGCATTGAACAGGGCCGATCGGTCCGTCAGTGTTGTGTGGGGCGATTCCACGGCACCTTCTGCATTGGTGTTCCTGTGCCGACCACAGGGCAGATGCCGCAGAACCCACCACGTGTGCCGCGCACCAGGAATCGCCGACCGGGTCGTGGACCCGATCAAGAGAAAGTGAGAACAGATGAAACGTGCGCGCACACTTGCGGTGACTGCACTTTCCGCAGCCGTCCTCGCCGGGGGAGTCTCCCTGGCAACGGCGACTTCGGCCTCGGCCGACCCGATCTCCGGTGGCGTCAGCCAGGAGGGTGAAGCAGCCAAGTCCGACGCCGGCTCGACCGGAGGGATCGACGACCCCGATGAGCTGAGCGAGGAGCAGATCGACAACGCGCGCACCATCATCGGCGTCGGCAAGGGCGCGGACCTGTCGAAGGAGGCGCAGACGATCGCTGTGATGACCGCGCTGCAGGAATCGAGCCTCAACGACCTCGACGGAGGCGACCGCGATTCCGCCGGTGCCTTCCAGCAGCGTCCCTCGATGAACTGGGGATCGGCCGACGAAGTCTCCGACACCGTGTACGCATCGAAAGCCTTCTACGGCGTCGACTCCGGAACCGACAATCCGGGACTGACCCAGATCGACAACTGGGAGAGCATCGAACCCGGTGACGCCGCACAGGAAGTGCAGCACTCCGGATACCCCGACGCTTACGACAAGTGGGAGCCGCTGGCCGAGAAGCTCGTCGACGACAACCAGGACGTCGACGCCATCGACTGACTCCGACCGTCAGGCCAGGGCGCCGGCGGCGAGCCGGCGAACCACCTCGGTGAGGTGATGGAGACCCGAGACGAGATCTTCGTCCTTCGTGAATTCCTGCAGGCTGTGCGAGACCCCGTCGACGCTGGGAATGAAGAGCATGACGGTGGGCACCTCGTCCTTCATATTCGTCGAATCATGTCCGGCCACGGTCATCACCTTCGCCGAGGTGAGTCCCAGATCATTCGCAGCCGACCGTGCCAGCTCGACCCCGTCCTCGGAGTACGGGTTCTGATCCCAGCTGTGTTCGGCGACGATCTCGATCTCCACCCGGTCGTCCTCGCTGACCTGGGCGATCCTGGACATGAGCTTCTCATGGGCGGAGGCGATCACCTCGGCGCTGGGGGAGCGCAGATCGAGCAGCAGGCTGACCTCGCTGGCGACGACGACCGGAGAATTCGGGTACACCGTGAGCTGCCCGCATGCGGTGTGCAGAGCACCAGGCTCGAAGTCGTCGACGAGTTCACGTGCAGCCACGACCAGACGCGCCGCACCGAGCAGAGCATCCTGCCGATCGGCCATGAGAGTCGACCCGCTGTGCGCTTGAGCACCGGTGACCTTGAACTCGTACTTGTGGGCCGCCCACGTGGCGTTGACCAGGCCGATCGTCACCCCGTCCTCTTCCATGCTCCGACCCTGCTGGACATGGATCTCCGCATACGAGGCGATCTCGGGAACGGTGAAGTCCCCGCGCTCACCGATCGCATCGAGCGCCTCGGCGACGGTGGTCCCGGCAGCATCACGGGTGGTCAGGGCCGCTTCGAGCTCGGCCTTGCCGGTGAAGACATTGGACCCCATCATCGACGGCTTGAACCGGGATCCCTCCTCGTTGAACCAATTGACCACGGCGAGGTTGAACTTCGCCTTCGACGGGTCCGCCCGCAGCTCATCGGCGACGGCGAAGCACGCATGTGCCGAGGACATCACCCCATAGGCGCCGTCGAAGCGCCCGGCCGTCGGCTGGGAATCCATGTGCGAACCCGTGAGCACGTACGGGGCGCCGGGAACGAGCTCGAGGAGCCCGAACTGGTTGCCGATCGCGTCCCGGTGGACGCTGAAACCGTGCTTGATCAGCAGGTCTTCGAACCATTTCCGCTGCTGACCATCGGCGGCGCTCGCCGCCTGTCGGTCGACCCCGTTCGTGCCCTCGACCGCACCGAAACGCGAATGCACGGCCCAATCGGCGAGGAATTCTGCTTCGCGATCGGCGCTGATCAGAGAGGGTGAAACGGTCATGAGGGGTCCTTTCGAGACGGTGTCGCCGGCGGGGTGACCTGCGACGGTGGGATGGAGGGGTGCGGCGCCGGCAGTGCCGGTGTCAGGCGGTTTCGTCGGCGGCCGGCGGCATCGTCGCCGGGTCGATGAGCACATGGATGAGCGCCGGCCCGTCGTGGGCAAGTGCTCGGTCGAGCGCCGGCCCGAATTCCTCGGTCGTTTCGACGCGCTCCCCATGCCCGGTCGGTCCGGACACGGACGCGGTCAGGTCCGCCTCGCTCGCCGAGGCGGCCCCGGAGCTGCTGAGATCGAATGCCGACATCCACGCGGCGAAGTTCGGGTTGACCATCCGCGTGCCCGAGGGCCGCCCTGGATAGTGATTCTCCAGGTGAGACACGATCGTGCCGTACACGCCGTTGTCGATGACGATGATCAGCGGTGATCCGCTGTGGGCGAAGGCCGTCGCGATCTCCTGGCCGTTCATGAGGAAGTCCCCATCGCCGCAGATCGCGACCGCGCGCCGCTCCGGGTACGCCAGAGAAGCCGCGACTGCCGCGGGAACGGCGAGACCCATCGCCCCGTTGCGGGCTCCGACGAGACTGGCCGGACGTTCATGCCGGATGAACCGGTGCCCCCAGATCGTGGCATTGCCCGCCCCGTAGGTGAGGATCGCATCCCCGCCGAGGCGGTCATCGAGAATCCCGAACGCCACCCCGAGATCGACCCCGGCACGGTCCGCGTTCTCCGGTGCCGCCTCGGCGTCGGGGCGATGAGCGGCGAACCGGAACTGCACGTCCGCTCGCCCCTGCATCCACTCGTCCGTTCGGGTTCCGCGCAGCTGGCTCGCATCCCGAGCCGCGCCGGCTTCGGTCCTGGTCAAGGCTCGAGTGAAGGAGTCCGGGGAGGCGATGATGTGCTCGTCGATGCGCCCTGCGTGCTGGGCGGCCTCCATGTCGAGGGAGACGAGCACGGTCTCGGCGTCGAAGCCGATCGTGTACCCGTCGCTTAAGACATCGGAGCGGGTGCAGCCGACGAAGACGATGAGGTCCGCCGCGGCGAATCCGGCCGCCACCGCATCGGCGCGACCGTAGCCGAGCCACCCCGCCCACGCCGGCGAGGAATGCGGAATCGCATCGTAGGCGCGCCAATCGCAGAAGATCGGCACCCCTGCCGAGGCGGCCAGACCGGCCAGCTCGGCTCCGCAGCCGTTGTGCCACCCATCCCCGCCGAGGACGAATGCGGGACGCTTCGCCGCCGCGATCCGGGAAGCCAAGCCATCGATGACGGCGGGGGCAGGGGTCGGTGGGGCCACCTCGGGGAGGATCGGAGTGGGGGCCTCGGTGAGACGGACGAGGACATCCTCGGGCAGGCCGACGACGACGGGGCCGGGGCGACCGGATGCGGCGATGCGCAGGGCATCGGCGGTGATCTCACCGGCACGGTCCTCATCATCGATGGTGAGCACGCGCTTCGCCGTCGAGGAGAACCACTCGGACAGGCTGAACTCCTGGAAGGATTCGCGGGAGCGATCGTTGAGGGGGACGAGGCCGACGAAGAGGACGAGCGCGGTTGCGTCCTGCCAGGCGGTGTGGACAGAGATCATCGCATTCGCCGCCCCGGGTCCGCGGGTGACCATGGCGATGCCCGGACGGCCGGTCAACCGGGATTCGGCCAGCGCCATGAACCCCGCACCGCCCTCCTGCCGGCACACGACGGTTTCGATCTTCGCGTCATACAGTCCGTCGAGGACGTCGAGGTAGGACTCGCCGGGGACCGCGTAGACGCGCTCGATGCCCGCGCTCTCCAGAGTGTCGACGATGAGGTGGCCGGCGGAACGCGACATGGTGGGGGGTGTCCTTTCGACGATCGAACGGTGTGAGGTCCGGGGCTCCCGGCCCGGTGCTGCGCTGGGTTCTCAGCGCTGTGCGGTTCTCAGTGTTTGAAGCCGGGGAGGTCGACGCTCATCCGAGGAGCGACAAAGCCGGCGAACGCCGTGAACAGGGAGAGGAAGACGAGCATCGCGGCGGCCGGCCACCAGTGGTCTCCGGCGGAGGCGACGAAGCTCGTGGCCAGCAGCGGAATGAACCCGGAGAGCATACCTGCGGCGTTCTGCGCCATGCCGACACCCGTGTAGCGGGTGGTGGCGGGGAACAGCCCGGTGAGCACGGTGCCCGAGGCCGCGTAGGGCAGGGACAGGGTGGACACGGCCAGGGTCATGGCGATGACGACGAGGACCGGAACCCCGGACTCGAACATGAAGAACGCGGGAACCGCGACGACCGCCGAGGCGACTCCGCCCCAGAGGATGACCTTCGAGGCTCCGTACTTCGTACCCAGGGCACCGCCCCAGAGGAGGGCGAGGATTTCGACGGCGGCCGCGACCATGCTGCCGAGCAGGAGGAGCGAATCGTCGTAGCCGAGGACGTTGACGCCGTACCAGACGCAGAAAGCGGTGACGAGGTAGAAGCCGCCGACGCCGAGGAGAGCCGCGGCCATGCCGATGATGATCTGCTTCCACGAGTCACGGAAGGTCGTGCGGATGGGGCTCTTCTCGACCTCGCCGGACTCTTCGAGCTGACGGAAGACCGGGGACTCCTCGAGGCGGGCGCGCAGGTAGATGGCGACGATGAGCAGCGGCAGAGCGATGAGGAACGGGATCCTCCAGCCGAATGAGTCGAAGCTGTCCTGCGAGAACACCAGGGTCATGACGAAGAAGCCGCCGGAGGACAGGATCGTGCCGATCGGGGAGCCGATCTGCGGGATCGCCGCGTAGCGGGCGCGCAGGTGGAGCGGGGCGTTCTCGACGACGAGGGTCATCGCGCCCGACCACTCGCCGCCGACGAAGAGTCCCTGGAGGATGCGCAGGAGCACGAGCAGGGCGGGAGCGGCGAAGCCGATCGCCGCATAGGTCGGCAGGAGGCCGATGAGGCCGGTGACGATGCCGATGCCGATGATCGTGATGAGCAGGACCTTGCGCCGACCGATCTTGTCGCCCATGCGGCCGAAGATCAGACCGCCGATGGGACGAGCTGCCAGTCCGACACCGAAGGTGGCGAAGGAGGCCATGGCGGCGGCCGTGGCGTTCTCGCTCGTGAAGTACTGGACGTTGAAGACCAGGGCGGCCGCTGCCGAGAAGAGGAAGAAGTCGTACCACTCGAGGGCGGTGCCGATCAGGGCGCCGGCGGCGACCTTGTTCGCGTCCTTGACGCTCAGTTCCGTGGTGGCGTTGAGCTCGGCGGACGCCGTGGTGTTCTGCTCGCTCATGGTTCTCTCCGTCGAGTCCGGGGATGTGGGCCTGGTCGGCCGAATCCGGGTGCGGGTGGTGCGTCGGCCGATCGTTGCATTCGACCGGCAGATATCGACCTTACAGAGTGCCGCATGTCCCGATCCAGGCGCATTTGTCGCCGAAACGCGGACTTTTCTTGTGCGAATGCACATAATCTAGAGGATGTGATGGATGAACAGGATCGTTTTGCGGGCACACGACAGCTGCGGGACCGCCCGGTGCCCGGGGACGAACGCCGGTGGCTGGAACTCCTCGACGCCCTCGACCTCGATGAGCTGACCGACCGGTTCATGACCCGGGTCGTCACGGTCTCCGGCTACGATCCCGCCCCGATTCCGGTCTCGGAGCTGCGGCGGACCGGTCGGGCCTCCTTCTCCACTCTCGTCGAGGGGCTGCGCGCCGGCGGTTTCGACGGACCGGTGGCAGTCTCGACCGAGGTCGGAGTGTCGCGGGCTCGTGCGGGCATCCCGCTCGAGGCGCTCATGACCGCGATCCGCCATGACTTCAATGTGCTCTGGGAGGTGCTCACCCGAGTGGCGAACCAGGAGGACGCTGAACTCGTCATCAGGCACACCGGCATCGTCCTGTCCACCGTCGATGAGTACGTCTCCCAGGTCCAACAGGCCTATACCGCTGAGCTCACTCGGATGCGGGCGGAAGAGGATTCGGTGCACGCCGGACTCATCGCGAGCCTCTTCGACGACCCCGATCCGACGAGTGAGCGTCTGTCGAGGATCGCGACCGGCCTCGGACTCGATGTGGACTCACCGCTGCTCGTCGTCGCCGCCACCGGGGACGATGTCCGGGCCCTGCGGGTGATCATCTCCGATCATGTCCGCGCGGGCGGGACCATGTTCACGCACCACCTCGGCGAGGTTCTCATTGCGTTCACGAAGGTGTGGGGGATCGGGGATCCTGCCACGTCGGTACGAGGCGGTGGCGGTCATCCGTCGACGGCGCTCGCCACCAGGATCGCCGAGGCGAGGGTGGGGTATGTGCGCGCCGAGGGGATCGGGACCCTGCGGCGTTCGGCGTTGACCGCGCGTGACCTCGCCGATGTCATCACCCCTGATGAGACGTCCGCGATGACGTGGCGCAGCGGGTGGGCGCGGCTGGCGGCCCGGTCGCTCAACGCCGCCGGCAATCCGATCCTCGTCGATGTCGAGTCGGCGCTCGCTGCCTGCGGTCCGGTTGAGCGGGAGCGCCTCGTCGAAGCGGTGCGCGCCTATCTGGCCTCGGGCAGCATCGGTGCGTCTGCCGGTCAGCTGTTCTGTCACCGCAATACGGTGGCCAATCGTCTGCGCCGTTTCGCCGAACTCACCGGAGTCGATCCGATGATCCCCGCCGAGGCGGCCCGCCTCGTCGTCGGTTGGGCGTGAGCTGCCGGGCGGGTTGCGGATTCCGGTGCAACAACTGCTTCAAAGTGTGTTTGCGCAGCATTTGCGTGGGGCATCTGCACGTTGAACCCGCGGGTGTGCCCGCCGTCGCAGATTCGACGTCGCGAGGGGGTGTGAGCGAGGGCGTCTGACCGCAGACCAGCGCTCAGCTAGCTCTACGGCAGTCCGGTATAGCTCTGCCCGTGCGGTCCAGTCAGAGCGACAGCTCGGCCGTCGACGCTGAGGACGAATCGCCCATCGGCTTCGACTCCGAGCGTCTCGAGCTGCGCAGGAGTGTCAGGCAGGACGCCCGCTCCCTCGTTGCTGATCCACACGACGTCATCACGCGATCGCATGAGCGAAGCGAAGCAGGCACGCACCTCGGCGTCGACATAGGCCAGCACCGCGCTGTGGAAGACGACCGGCTGGGTCCCGGCGGGCACCTCGGCAAGCAGGGATTCGACGGTGTCGAGCAGGTCGCCGCGGACGAGATGCGGGGGATCGGCGGCCGCGATCGAGGCAGCGGCGAGGAGGCGCTCCCGCCTCGCCTCATGTTCGGGCCAGATCAGCGACGTCAGCCATTCCTGCTGGTCAACATCGGTGATATCAAGGGGATTGAGATCGATTCCGGCGCGCCACGCGACCTCGGGGAGGCGCTCTGGCACCGAGACATTCGTCAGTTCGCAGTCGAGCACGACCGCGCTCGGACCATCCGCAGGGTCGAGCGTCGTCGACTGCGCGAACTCCGCGCCGACCGCCCCGGTGACGGTGAATCGGTAGCTGTATCGGTCGGGATAGAGGCAGAGCCCCGCCGAGGCGCCGACCTCCATGAGCGCGAGCGGGCCGGGAATCCGTGCGAGCGCGGGGAGCAGCGTCGCACAGCGACCGGCCTCGTTCGTCTGTGTCGACCGGGCAAGCATGAGCTCCCGAACGTCGTCCCAATGCCTGAGCAGCCATGCGCGCAGGTCAGCATAGGTGCCCTCACCGGCGCCGAGGTGGCGGGCCGCGGCGAAGAGAAGGTTGGCTTGGCGCTTCGGTCGGGGAAGCTCGAGCAACAGGGCGATGACCTCGTCATCGGCGGCCACGCCTTCAGCCCAAGCGGTATAGATCGGGGAGGTTCCGGACGCCTCGAGGCGGGCGAACTTGCCGTAGTAGTCGCGCAGAGTCTCGGCTTCGAGCTCGGTCATCGGCTGCATCGGTTTCCCTTCGTCGGCGTGGTCTCATCGTAGCCGCGTCCCGGTATTCGGTACTTTCGCCGCGAACTCTAGGCGTGACCGAGCCGCTGTCGTAATGTGTTGCCGTGATGCGCTGGCCGCCGGTCTGAGCATTAATCATCGGATGCAACAGAGAGGTTATACGTAGCTGGGTCAGATCGATTCTGACCTATGCGACATTGAGTCGAGAAGATTTCTTCGGGATCAGTTGGGGGATGATATTGACGATGCAAAGGACCTCGACAAATACGGAATGTCGGTGTGGGTAGAGCCATAGTCAGCGCGAGGCTCTGATGCGCTGTCGAGAAAGTTAAACAAGTAGAGCCGAGTTCTCATCCGTTGCTGAAGAGCGAGCCAGTTGCCTACGCAGATGCTCTTCAACCGGTGAAAAGATGTGCCGTGCCACACCGCGGCAAGCTGCCACCCCTGCTTTCCGGTGTACCGGACCGTCGAGTTCGCTCAAAGAGCTACCGGTTCCACGCCGCTAGCGCCGGATGACTTCTGACTTGATCGAGATCGTCGCTTCCTGTGGAGTCTCGGCTCCGAGGTCCAGGCCGATCGGGGCATACAAGCGTTTCATCAGCTCGACTGGCACGACAGCCACATTGAGAACGTCAACTCGCACAACAGTGTCCGACGACTTTCCAGCGCTCTGACGTAGTCCGCTGGACCTCACAGCGCAACGCCAAGCAACGGAACGTCGAACTTCATACAGCACCACTTCGTCGCAACCTTAGGATTGAACTCGCTTCTTCGTATCTCGCCCGCGTCGTCGGGTAAGTTCCTGCCCGACTTGGTTGAGAAAAGCCGCAGTACACAGGCCGACAAGGAGAATTCCGAGTGCCGCGTACATGTGCCGTTCAGTGAGCGCAGCCCACACACCGTGGCCCAAAGTCAGCAAGAATACCGCGAGGGCGTGCAGACGGGCTTCCGATGCTTTACGCCCGCCTCGTTCATACATCGAGGTGGCTTTGAAAACTAGCTGTTTCACTATGTCGTCCTAAAGAGAATCTGCAAACCCGAGGCAACCGTCTAACCAGCGTTTACACATCAGACCGGATGGTCGAACTCACGCAGCAGGAACACCGATGGAACGGGCTTTCGCTGGTCACGTGGGGAATCCGAATCTCGGGCACCGCGACGAAGAGTGTGAGCTATAAACCCCATCTCAAGTGTTCGAGGCTACAGGAGCTGGTGTTTCGCGCTCGAGGACGCGAACAGTTTCGCGGATATGGTGCTCCATTTCAGTTCGGGCCCTCTCCGCGTCGCCGTCTATAAGTGCCTGCCGGATCTCCTCATGCTCTCCGTGCCGGTTGCCTGTCGCAGTACTGAGGGGATCAGTTGACCCTGACGTATTAATCAGAAAGTCACTGAGGTCCCATAGCCGTCGACTTGAAGACGCCATGATACGAGACCCCGACATACGGTGAATGGTCGTGTGAAAGTCTCGGTTCAGTTTCAGGTACTCGACGGAACGCTCATGCGAGTTTGGGACGGACAGTAGCCGCTCGAGGCGTCTGGAGACCAAATCAATCTCATCTAATTGATCGACAGATCGGCGATTCGCAGCAGCGGCTGCGATTGCACCCTCGAAGCCGGCAAACATGTCGAAGAAGTCTGCGATCTCCCTCCGTGGGTAGGTCGCGACAACCGAACCAACCTGGGGAATGATATCGACCAATCCATCGGCGGAGAGCAAGCGAAGTGCTTCCATGATTGGTTGCTTGGAAACTGAGAACTCTGCCTTGAGTGGCTCGACGGAGATTCTCTCCCCTTGACGAAACTGGCCAGAGATGAGTCGCCCGCGTAGTTCTTCATAGACAACCCCCGCCGCCCGCGGTGAGTCTCTTACGGGTGTCAACGCCATCAAAACTCTCTTCTCTTTCGACCAAGATACATCAAAAATGCTAGCAGTTCAGGACTGTTCCTCTCTGCTCTGGCTTCGAGCTGCCCTTCTCTTGTCCGACATCTCTTAGGCATGCTAGCATGCCAGTCATATCGTGATCGGACTCACTCGACGACGAAGGACAGGCAAGTCAATGGCGACAGACACACCACGACGTTCACCGGTGAAGGTGGCTCTTGCGAGCTTTATCGGTACGACGATCGAATACTACGATTTCTTCATCTACGGAACAGCAGCAGCGCTGGTATTCCCACAGATCTTTTTCCCAGACTCCTCGGCGTTAATGGGCACACTCCTCGCGTTTGCCACTCTCGGCGTCGGGTTCATTGCGCGCCCGTTGGGCGGTGTGGTCTTCGGACACTTCGGAGACCGAATCGGTCGTAAACGAATGCTCGTCATCTCTCTGACTGGGATGGGAGTCGCAACGTTTTTAATGGGAATGTTGCCTTCTCACGCGATGATAGGCGTCGCGGCCCCGGTCTTGCTGACGTTGCTGCGTTTACTCCAAGGATTCTGCGTTGGCGGCGAATGGGGCGGCGCTGTGTTGATGGCGGTGGAGCACGCACCTGCTGGACGTAGAGGGTTTTACGGCGCGTTCCCGCAGATGGGAGCTCCTGCAGGAGTCGCAATTGCGACCTTAGCGTTCTTGGTCGTTGCCGGTCTGCCCGATGAAGAATTCCTCTCGTGGGGCTGGCGCGTCCCATTCCTCGTGAGCGCCCTCCTGGTAGTCGTCGGTTTGGTCATCCGTGTCGCCGTGGACGAAAGCCCGGACTTCAAGCGCGTGCGTGATCAGCAGCAACGGGTACGAGTGCCCGCGGCCGAAGCGTTCCGTACACATCCGAAACAGATTTTCCTCGTTGCTGGCATCTACCTGAGCCAGGGCGTATTCGCCTATATCTGCATGTCCTACTTCGTGCAATATGGCAACGCCGTCGTCGGCATTGACCGTAGCAACGCATTGCTGTCCGTGTTCATCGCCGGCGTCATTGGAACCGTTCTCTACGCTGTATTTGGTGCACTCTCGGACAAATGGGGACGCAAGACTACCTACATGGTGGGCGCCGCGGCAATGACAATCGTAATTGGACCTGCTCTTCTCTTGATCAACACCGGCAACGCACTACTGTTCGGGGTCGCGCTGATCGCAGTATTTGGGCTGGCAATGGCACCGGCGGGCGGTGCTACCGGTTCCCTTTTCTCGCTGCTGTTCAAGCCTGAGGTCCGCTATTCCGGCGCATCTATCGGATACACGATCTCCCAGATCGTGGGATCCGCGTTTGCACCGACGATCGCAGCGGCCCTTTACGGCGCCACAGGGTCAATCGTGCCGCTCTTCGTCTACCTCACGATCATCTGTCTCATCACTGTGGTCTCGCTGCTGCAAGTCGGCGGCCCGTGGGGTAAGCGGGAAGCGGATGCCCAGAAAGCCGCCCATGCTGCTGAGACGGCGTCGATATGACCAGTCCTTACTAATGGCATCACATCGAATACAACATAGCTGGAAGTGAGATCCATGGCTGAAAATGAGCAGGAATACGACGCCGAAGTTCTCGTCGTCGGGCTCGGACCAATGGGCGCGACAACTGCCCTTGCCCTTGCTAAATACGGTGTATCGGTGCGTGCGGTCACACGGCAGCGGTGGCTTGCAGACACGCCCCGCGCGCACATCACCAATTTACGGGCGATGGAGGTACTGAGAAGTCTGGGCATCGAGGACGAGGTGAAGCAACAAGCTACACCGTGGGAGTGGATGGGCGACACTCTTTTCACGACCAGCCTCACTGGACCCGAGGTCGCTCGCATGCGCACCTGGGGCACCGGAGATCAACGCTACGGCGATTACCTCAAATCCAGCCCATGCACCATGGTCGACATCCCGCAGACGGTGGTGGAACCGATCCTTGTCAACGCCGCGGGCCGCGCCGGCGCCAGCATTTCGTTCAACACCGAGTATCTTTCGAGCCGTCAGGATGAAACTGGGGTATCGGTCACGCTTCGCGACCGGATCACCGGGTATGAATACGTGCACCGCTACAGATACGTTGTAGGCGCCGACGGCGCGAAATCCAAGGTAATGGATGACGCAGGGCTTACCGTAGAAGGCGAGCTTGCCCGAGCCGGAACCGTGTACGCGCAATTCCGGGGTGACCTCTCCCAGTACGTCGCGCACCGTCCGAGCATTCTTAATTGGATCGTGAACGAGGACGCAGCCGTCGGAGAAATCGGCTTGGGTCTTTTGCGCGCGGTGCACCCCTGGGATCACTGGATCGCTGGTTGGGGCTTCGACGTCAGCAAGGGTCGCCCTGATTTGAGCGAAGAGACCGCTCGTGAACGTATTCGCGCCTACGTTGGCGACCTTGACTTCGAGCCCGAGATTCTCTCGATCAATCCGTGGTACGTCAACGAGGCGGTCGCCTCGCAGTACTCAAATGGGCGAATCCTATGCGGCGGTGACGCCACCCATCGGCATCCGCCATCGAGCGGGCTGGGATCCAATACCTGCGTACAGGATGCTTTTAACCTTGCTTGGAAGCTCGCGTACGTCGTAAACGGTGACGCCGGCGAAGAACTTCTCACAACCTACAGTGCCGAACGCGCCCCGGTCGGCAAACAAATCGTCGACCGCGCGAACCAATCCCGCCGCGACTACGCCCCCATCCAGCAGGCGCTTGCACCTGAAACCTCCGAAGGGATACATGGCTTGGAAAAGGTGCGCAGCGATACTCCTGATGGCATCCATGCCAGAGCTGCACTCGTGAAGGCCTTCGACCTCAAACACTACGAGTTCAACGCGCAGGGCGTCGAGATGAACCAACGCTACGTTTCCACTGCAGTCATACCCGATGATGGAGCCGAACCCGAAGTCTGGGAGCGCGACCCCCAGCTGTATGCGCAGTCCACCACGAGACCCGGCGCGAAGATCCCACACGCCTGGCTCGTCGGTGAAAATGGGCGTCGCGTCTCCACCCTCGACCTCGTCGCTGGGGGCCAGTTCACCCTCCTCACCGGGCCGTCCGGACGCGCGTGGGCGCATGCTCTGACTGACTTGGGCCACGACTGGGCGAAGTCAATCGTCGTCGGCGACCCGGGAGCGGAAGACCTGTACCTCGAATGGGCACAGGCCCGAGAGATCGATGAGGCCGGTGCGGTCCTCGTTCGCCCCGACGGCACCGTCGCCTGGCGCTCCCACCAGGCTCCCCAGCAGGCCGCCGACGCGCAAGCCCAACTTCGAGACGCCCTTGCGCAAGTGCTTTCCCGCCCAGTTTCAACGCACACCGCCGGACACAAGGAGGAATGAAACACAGATGACACCAGAACCCCTCAACGACCACGAACATCAGGTAGCAGTAGCTCTCTCCGCTGCGCATGCCACTGCGACCGCCATTGCGCCGGTGCGCGAATCGCTCGGCACCGACCTCGATTCCGCTTACCGAGTACAAACGGAACTCATCGGCAACTTGCGAGACACATACGGCTACCGCACAGGCCGGAAAGTCGGATTGACCTCGCCAGCGGTGCAAGAGCAACTCGGAGTGGATCAACCCGATTTCGGAGTCCTCTTGTCCGGACTGGAGACCGACAACGGGGGCACCATCGACACGGCTCACCTCGTCGCCCCCCGCGTTGAGGCCGAAGTCGCCTTTGTCCTCTCCCACGACATCAACGATGCCGACCCTGAACACGTACGACAGGCCGTTGATTACGCCGTCGCAGCTCTCGAGATTGTCGACAGCAGAATACGGAACTGGGACATTTCCATCGTGGACACCGTCGCCGATAACGCCTCGAGCGCCGGATATGTCCTCGGTTCCACCCGACTGCGACTCGATGAGTTCGAGCCTCGCGAAGTTGCGATGGAGCTGCAAGCCTCGGGAGAGCCCGTATCAACCGGGACAGGAGCCGCCTGCCTCGATGACCCCCTCAACGCACTCGTCTGGGTTGCCGAGACTGCGCTACGGCTGGGTGACCCGCTGCGAGCTGGCGAGGTCGTGCTCTCCGGAGCGCTCGGTCCCATGGTTCCGCTCGAAGCAGGAAATACCTACGAAGCCCGGATCGGCCCTCTCGGGTCGGTTTCCGTCACCGCAATTGGAAAGGAGTAGCCATGTCCAGCAAAGTGGCCATTATCGGGTCAGGGAACATCGGCACCGACCTCATGTTCAAAGTGCTGCGGCTCAGCAAGACGCTGGAGTTCGCGATCATGGTGGGGATCGACCCGACCTCCGACGGACTCACCCGTGCCAAAAAACTCGGCTTCGAGACCACCGCTGAGGGGGTCGACGGATTGATCGCGTCCCCCCTGTTCGACGAGATCGACATTGTGTTTGATGCCACTTCCGCAGGCGCACACCAGCACAACGCCGCCAAGCTTGCCCCCTACAACAAGCAACTCATCGACCTCACTCCCGCCGCCATCGGCCCGTACGTGGTGCCGTCGGTGAATCTCGAAGAGCATCTTGATGCGACGAATGTAAACATGGTCACCTGCGGGGGGCAGGCAACAATTCCCATCGTTGCCGCCGTGGGATCAGTCGTGCCGGTGCACTACGCGGAAATCGTTGCCTCGATCGCTTCAGCCTCAGCTGGTCCTGGCACACGGGCGAACATTGATGAATTCACCGAAACCACTTCAACCGCGCTCGAGGTTGTTGGTGGAGCCGCCAACGGCAAAGCGATAATTGTACTTAACCCGGCCGAACCGCCGGTGATCATGCGCGACACAGTGCAGGTCATCATCGACCGTGCCGACAACGCTACTCGTGAAGCGATCTCGCAGGCAGTCAAAGACCGCGTCGCAGGCGTCGCCGAGTATGTTCCCGGCTACCGCCTCAAACAGCAGGTCCAATTCCTCGACGATGGGACCGAACTTGACCAGCTCATCCCGGATGAGCGCCGCTCGGGTGCGTACACCCGAGTGGCTGTGTTCCTCGAGGTCGAAGGTGCCGCCATGTACCTACCCGCCTATGCAGGCAATCTTGACATCATGACTTCCGCCGCGTTGCGCACAGCGGAGAGTCTTGCCGCGAAGCGCGCTAAGGAGCAGCCAGCATGAGCTCACATCAGATGTATCTGCAAGATGTCACCCTCCGGGACGGCATGCACGCAATTCGCCACCGAATGGCCCCAGACAAGGTCGCTGAGATTGCGAAGGCCCTTGACCAGGCAGGCGTAGACGCTATCGAGGTCGCCCACGGAGACGGCCTGTCCGGGAATTCGCTAACGTACGGTGCGGGATCGAATACGAACAGGGAATGGATCGCCGCTGCAGCCAACGTCGTCGAGCACGCCGTTTTGACGACTCTGCTGCTGCCGGGCATCGGCACGCTTCACGATCTGAAAGAGGCTTTCAATCTGGGAGTCCGTTCGGTGCGCATCGCTACCCACAGCACCGAGGCCGATGTGTCGAAGCAACATATCGAGACTGCCCGTGAATGGGGAATGGACGTTTCAGGCTTCCTGATGATGTCTCATCTCAACGACCCCGCCAGTCTCGCTCAGCAAGCGAAGCTGATGGAGTCTTATGGCGCGAACTGCGTTTACGTCACTGACTCCGCCGGCCGTCTGACCATCGACGGAGTCCGAGACCGCATTCACGCCTACCGCGACGTCCTCGACGAGGGCACTCAGATCGGGATCCATGCTCACCAAAATTTGTCTCTGGCAGTTGCCAACTCTCTCACCGCGGTCGAAGAAGGAGCCTACCGGGTCGACGCATCGCTTGCCGGCCACGGTGCAGGGGCCGGGAACACTCCGATCGAACCGCTCGTTGCTGTCGCGCAGTTGCAAGGCTGGGACGTTACTGCCGACCTGTTCGCGTTGCAAGACGCCGCTGACGATCTCGTTCGCCCACTGCACGACCGACCAGTACAGGTAGACCGAGAGACTCTTACCCTCGGTTACTCCGGCACCTATTCGAGCTTCCTGCGACATGCAGAACAGGCAAGCGAAGTCTACGGTCTCGATGCCCGCGACATTCTTGTCGAGGTGGGCAGACGCCACCTGATCGGCGGCCAGGAAGACATGATTACCGATATCGCCCTCGACCTCGCGGGCGCACGAAAGGACACCTAATGAGCGCTGTAAAGATTCCTGACTACACCACCGACCCGTTCTTCGGCCTTGAGGACCACTGGTTGGAAACCGCCCCCGGCGAGCTCACCCATTATCACGAGGTTGGCGAGGGCACTCCGATCCTGTTTCTACATGGTTCAGGAACGGGCGTCACTGCCGCAGCGAACTGGTGGCTTAACCTCCCAGAGATCGGCAAACTCGGCCGTTGCATCGCGATCGATTCGATCGGGTACGGACAAAGTGTCCCGTCCTCCGATACTCAGTACGGGATTCGTGAGTGGGTGCGCCATGCGGTCCGGGTACTTGACGAACTTGGGATTGAGAAGACCTGGATCGTCGGGAATTCCCTCGGCGGGTGGCTTGCCTTCCAGTTCGCTATCGATTTCCCAGAACGCCTGTTGGGTATCGTGTCGATGGGTACCGGAGGAGCTCAGCTCACCACGGCACTCAAGGGCCACTCGAACCCGGTGCTCACTGAGGAAGGCATTCGTAAAACCCTCGAGCTGTTCGTCGTAGACAAGACTCTCATCACCGATGACCTCGTGAAGCTGCGCTATCAGTCCGCGGTCAACGACACGGCCTCAGATCGGCTTGCCGAGGTCGTCGCTGCCCGCGATCGCGACCGTACTGAACTGCCGTTGGACTTCGACGTGCTCTCGAAACTCGACATCCCTGTACTCCTCATTCACGGGGTGCAAGACGCAGTCATCCCAGTGTCTCGTACCTGGGAGATCTTAAACGTCGTGCCACACGCCGACGCTCATATCTTCTCCCAGTGCGGACATTGGTCGCAGGTGGAACGCGCAGAGGACTTCAACGCTGTCGTGACGCAGTATCTCACCTCTCACGGCCTCGCCTCAGCCCAGTAGTAGTGCATCACATTATCAAGGAGTCATTATGACGAAACTATCCGATCAGTATGATCCAGGCCCTCAGATCTCGCACGCTGGGGCCATAAACCTCGGCACAAAGGACATCGAGAAATCTCTCTGGTTCTTCCGCGACATCCTCGGCATGGAAGAGGTGGAGCGCGATGGAGATATCGCCTACCTGCGCGCCTACCAGGAGCTACGCCACCACTCGCTCGTTCTCACCCAGCAGGACGAGACGGCCGTGAACTCTTATAGCTTCCGCACCAAGCGGCCTGAAGACGTCGAGCTCTTCTACAAAGAGTTGCAGCGTCAGGAGATAGAGACTCTCGAAATCCCCTCTGGGACCGAGCGCGGTCGCGGCACTGCGATCCGTTTCCAGCTCCCCGGAGGCGACCATCCCTTCGAGCTGTACTTTGACATGGATAAGACCGAAGCTCCTGATGAACTTCAGTCTAGGCTGCCTTCCAATAGCTCGCGTCGTCGCGGCCTCGGGGTCAGGCGTCTGGATCACTTCAACGTGCAGACATCGCCATCGACTATCAACCAAGCCGAAGCATGGGTGCGAGAGACGCTTGGCTTTAAGCGCAGGGAATTTGCCTACCTCCCTGATCACCCCGAGACACTGATGGCCTCGTGGACGTCGGTCACCCCGCAGATGCACGACCTCGCGATTGTCGCCAACGCGCAGGAAAAGAGTGGACAACTCCACCATGTGGCCTACAACCTCGAGAACTTGTCCGATGCTCTCACCGCTGCCGACATCCTCCGAGATCTCGATGTTTCATTTGGCGTCGGTCCCGGCAAACACGGCATCGGTCAGGCCATGTACCTCTACGTCCACGATCCCGGTTCGGACCACCGCGTTGAACTTTACGCCGGTGGTTACCTCATCTTCGACGAAGACTGGGAAGCTATCGAATGGAAGCCCGTCGATTTCCCCGAGGGTCTCACCTGGTATGGCGACCCGATCGACGTCACTCCCGGTAGCCGCGGTCGCGATACAACCAACAGTGCCGGTCTCAGTCACCCCTATCTAAACGGAAAGTAACGGCCGCTAGCGGCGGCGAGAGCGATTGCCCGGAACCAGCCGGCGCGCTCTCGCCACCGCCAGGGTGCTAAACGACTAGTTTCGGCTCTCACAGAACCGGCGTCGGCTCTTCCAGAGGCGTTTTGCAGGAACCTACCGCCGCTGGATAGCTAACCATCCTCACTGTATTCGTGATCATCCTCCCACGTACTGACGATGTCGACCGATCAGTGTGAGGACAATGGAAGTCGCGTCGTGCAACCACACCTCGCAGGCGTCCCGTCACTCACTGAGCACGGGCGCCTGCGACTCCTCCGCATCAGCAGTGTCGTTGAATCTCTCAAACACCTCATCTATTGGCTGTCGATACGACCTCGGCGTCTGTTTGACGCTCTCGCCAGAACAAGAGTTGCTAAAGACTCCTCACCAAGTAGTCGCCAACATCGTGGTGGCTGTTGCCTTGCGCAGGCAACAGCGAACCTTCCTTAGCTCGTCGATGACGGCAAGTACATCCGCTCCCGTTCTGCCTCCTCCAGGCGACGAAATACTCTTCCAACAATTTGCTTGCATGCTTGCATGCCAATAAATAGACTGAGACGCGGATCACAGTAAATCCGGGTCGAGAAGCACCGACCATCTGACATAGACGAAGGAGTCCAGGGATGTCAAAAATGCGAGCAGCACGCCTGCACGAGATCGGCGGCAAGTTGTCCATCGACGAGATCGAAAGGCCCACGCCGGGACCGCGGGACGTCATTATCAAGGTCGAGGCTTGCAACCTCGTCCCCAACCTCATCAACGTCATTAATAGCTATCCCGAATGGTTCCCATTCCTCCCGCTACCCAAGCTCCCCGCGATCTTCGGACTTGATGCCGCTGGCAGCATTGTCGATAAAGGAGAGCAGGTGCGTAATGTCCAGGTGGGCGATCGCGTCTATCTCAATCCCGGCCGTGACTCGGGAGACTCGTATGCTTCTCAGCGAGGTGAGCGAATCAACGACCCGGCCTACACTTTCCAGGGTTACTTCGGCTTCGGTCAGGGCTCACAAGAAATCTTTGACGACTATCCAGAGGGTGGCCTCTGCGAATATCAGAAGGCCCCCGCCGACGGCGTCGTGGTCCTCCCCGACGAGGTGAGCTTCGAACAAGCGTGCCGCTTCGGCTACCTAGGCACTTCATACTCCGCGCTACGCAAAGCCGGCACCGGATCCAGCACCACGGTTCTCGTGAACGGAGGCACCGGGACGCTCGGAGTCGGCGCCGTGCTCAACGCCCTCGCCATGGGTGCACCAAAGGTGCTCGTCATGGGACGCAACCGGGAACTCCTCGAGAGAGTACGGGGTTTCGACCCCCGGCGCGTGATCACTCTCGCTCACGGCGACGAACCGATCGGCGACTGGGTGCGGTCACACACTGGTGGCCTCGGCGCCGATGTCTTCGTCGATGCTGTCGGCCCCGGCGCCCCCAAGGAAATCACACTTGCCGGAATCCACTCCCTGCGTCGAGGGGGCCGCATGGCCGATATCGGGGGCATGTCCGAGGACCTGCCCTTGCCGATGTTCCAGCTCATGTGCTTCCAGATCACAATCATTGCCTCGCTCTGGTTCACCGTTGGCGATGGCCAAGACATGGCCGCAATGGCCGCGGCAGGGACGCTCGACCTTTCCGTGTTCGATCACGATGTATACCCGCTCGAGCAGGTTAACGAAGCTCTTGACTCTCTCGAGAACCGCGCGGGTGGTTTCACCAATGTCGTCGTCTGTCCGGGCAAGTAACAGGAAGGGTCGTACAACATGAACAATCTCGCACATACTGCGATAGTCGGTATCCATCTTCAGAATGACGTAGTTCATGCCAAGGGTGCGTTCTCCGGCTTCTTCGCGGCCAGCGCTGCGGAGCGAGGGGTTGTGGCCAAAGCGGCGAAAGTGATCGACGCAGCTCATGACTCGAGGCGCCCAGTCTTCCTCACCCGAGTAGGGTGGGATCCAGGCCACGAGGACTTAGTAGCGAATTACCCGTTACTCCAGATCGTCGAAGAGCAACGATGCCTCACAAATGGTACTTGGCAGACCGAGTTCCTCGAGGGCATACCTGTCGCCGATTCCGACCACGTGATTACTCATGAGCGTGTTAGCGGGTTTTCGAACACTCGACTTGATGTGCTGCTCCGTGCAAGCAACGTGCAGACTCTTGTGGTCTTCGGAGTCGCTACGAATGTGTCGGTCGAGAGCACAGTGCGTGCTGCGGCAGATCTCGGTTACCAGATCATTCTCGTTGAAGACGCCTGTTCCTCAACGGATGAGGGGGCGCACTCTGCTTCGATCGCTTCGATGGGCCTGTTCGCCGAGATAGTTACAGCGGATGACATCATCTCGCGTTTCTAACCTCAGGGGAACTTAGGGCACAGAAAGATTCGTACATCGGAGCCGTGGTTTCGGCGATCGCTATAGATCGCGGCTCCGATGCAATTGGTATTACTGTTTTGAATCAGTCCGACGGTATCGCTTACGCGCGGGGCTGTGAGCAAGCCATCGTAGATGCAACCAAACCTTGCATCAGCCCCAACGACTAGATCACAAGACAGGCTTCGACGACATACGGGGCAGGAGACAATAGCGTCGCGTTCCCGCACCACCTGCCGACATTGTTCAAGGGCAACGCATCACGGTCTAACATCACTTCCAGTAACTGAGCTGGTACTCCTACGCGCTTCGCATGGCGCGGATGTCCCGATCGCTTGCAGGTTTCCGAGCCTTACGGAAGGTAGAGCGAAGGTGGGTTGTGACGTGCATTCGATGCCGGGTACGCGCTCTCATCGGAGCGCATCGGCCTTGAGCTCATAATCCACCATGCCAAGGTCGACGGCTCGATCAGACAGGGGCGTGATCTGGTTTCCGCTGAGCGGCGCTGTTGCGCTTTTGTGGAGTGAAACATCGACAGGTGCGACAGTGATCTGTGCCCGACTACCCGTGGTACCGCGGATCAGCTTGAGGCGCTCAATTGTCCGATGCCGCCTCCTCGACATCAGAATATAGGTGCATCAATGATGCATTGAATGCAATAATGGTGGTGTGAATTCTGGAAATAGCGGTGCGACTGCTCTGCGGCTGCTGGGGAACGTGCGGCCGCTGGATGAGAAGCAGTTTGTCTATGACGCGATGCTCGCGGGCTGGAGCGATCAGCAGTCCAGTCGTGGGCTTGCGGCTTCGACGATTTACAGCAGAGTACTCGTGATCCGCCGATTCGAAACCTTCACAGGGCGCTATCCGTGGGAGTGGTCAGCTGGTGACGTCGAGGACTACACCGCGCGCGCGAAGTCGGGATCGCGTGCTGCGGCGCGGTCGACCATCCGTGCCTTCCAGGCGATCATCCGGCTCTTTTGCGGCTATCTGTGTGACGGGCGCTACGAGTGGGCCTCCGAGTGTGAACGTCGCTTCGGTCAGGCACCTCAGCAGGTCTGCTACGAGTGGAATACCTCCGCGCACCTCGTCGACTATGAAGGGCGTGCGCAACGCCGAGCGCTCACTTACAACGAGCTCGAACAGTTCTTCGACGCCGCGGATGCCCGAGTCGAGACCATCCTCACGCAGGGACGCAAGGGTGCGCTTGCTGCACTGCGAGATGCTCAGATTTTCAAGACCATCTACGCCTACGGGCTGCGCCGTGCCGAGGCCGTCGGACTCGATGTCGCGGACCTGCGCCCCAATGGTGCTGCTCCTCGGTTCGGCCGATTCGGCGCCGTCGAGGTCCGATGGGGCAAGGGCTCGCGAGGCTCAGGGCCGCGCCGGCGTTCAGTCCTGACCGTCCCGGAGCTAGGCTGGGTGACCGAAGTGCTCGCGCAATGGGTCGATCACGCACGGCCACGGTTCGCCGATGAGCCTGGCATGCTCTGGCCGACGGAGCGCAGAAGCCGGGTCAGTGTCCGCTACATCAACTCGAGGTTCGCTGATCTCCGCGACCAGCTGGGCCTTCCACCGGAGCTTAGCGTGCATGCGCTTCGCCATACTTATGTCACCAACCTCATCGAGTGGGGGTACTCGGAGAAGTTCGTCCAGGACCAAGTAGGCCACGCCTACGCGTCCACCACCGCGATCTACACCTCGCTCGGTGATGACTACACGACCCGCATGGTGACCCGAGCACTCGCCCGAATCTACGGAGGAAATGATGCCGACAACCACTGATCAAAGTCCCATCGCCTGGCAGCTGCGGCAGGTGATGGCCGCCGCGGGGATGTTCCAGACCACCGACCTCATTGAACCGCTTCGCGAACAGGGCGTGCAGCTGTCTCGCGAGCAGATCTACCGTCTCGTTTCGAAGACGCCGGAGCGCCTCAACATCGAAGTCCTCGCCGCGCTGTGCCGCATTCTCGACTGCACACCCAACGACCTCATCGAGGTCGCACCGGTTGCTATAGCTCGTGTACCTCGCGCCGTCGGTGAGCCGCGCAGCTCCGGGCCTTCCATTGGCACGCTGCGGCCGATCCCTGCGAAGCTCCGCCGCCCCACAGAATGAGTAAAGCGCCGGCATGAGCCCAGGATGGAAACGCAAATGCGATTCGTGTGGCCGTGATGTCAAGGCCAGGTACGAGATCCTCGAGCAGCGCATCTGCAACGCCTGCTACTCCCGCCTGCGCCGGAACGCAGCACCCTGTCCGGCGTGCGCCCAGATGAAGGTTCTGGCCTTCCGCTCAGGTGACGGCCAGATCGTGTGCGCCGCGTGCGCGGGTGTTCCGTCGCGTTTCGGATGCGACCGATGCGGGAGCGAGGAACATCTGACCGGATCGCACTGCGGGCGCTGCCGCCTCGAGGACCGGCTCGACGACGTCCTCGCTGACGCCAACGGCCGTGTGCATCCACGTCTCGTGCCATTGCGCGAACACCTCCTCAGCGCTAGGGATCCACGCTCGGCGGTTCGGTGGCTTCGCATTGAACCAATTGGGCGCACGCTTCGAGCCATGGCGCAGGGTGCGAAACCCCTCAGCCACGAGACAGTTAACGAGCTGGGGCGGTCGACTCGTATTCGGTACTTCCGGCGGATGCTGATTGCTGCAGGCTCCTTGCCCGAGATCGACGTTCGACTCAACGATCTGGAGCTCCGAAGCAGAGCACTCATCGACGGCCTTCCAGCCGAGTACGCAATCATCATCACGAGATTCTTCAACTGGGAGACGCTACGGAAGCTGCGCCGCAGGCCGGTCGACCGACCCATCAGCGTGGGGGTGGCCAACGCCCGCGCCACCGAGGTTCGCAAGGTCGCCGCCTTCCTTGCTTGGCTCGGTGAGAATCACCTGAAACTCCCCACACTCAATCAGGTGGCCGTCGATCGTTACCTCGCTCACCACGACCCGAATCTGATCATCGGGAGGTTTCTTGCCTGGGTGGTCCGACACCGGATTACTCAACACTTTGACGTGCCTCGTGCCCAGTCGACAGTATCGCCGGCCACCATCGCTGAGGACGCTGTTTGGGAGAAGGTCGATGTTCTGCTCCAGACTGAGTCCACCCCGATGTCGAGTCGGATCATCGGTCTGTTCTTACTGGTGTTCGCCCAGCCGATCAGAGACTCCGTGCGGCTGAGACGCGACGATGTCCAGTTCACCGGAGAGAACGTCAAGGTCCAGTTCGGCAGCACCCCGGTCGTGTTGCCTCCGCCGATCGCCGAGCTCCTTGTGCGCTACCTCGACGACACGTGTGACCGCCCGCCTTATGCAGGGTCACCACCTGGCTGGCTCTTCGAGGGCGTCATGCCGCAACAGCACCTAAGCGATGCCAGCGTCAGGTTCAATCTGGCCAAGCACGGGCTTCACGCTCGAGAGATCAAACACGCCAGACTCGATCACCTCGTACAGGTGCTGCCAGCCAGCATCGTCGCGGACATCACCGGATTCACTGTCAACACTGCGATGCGTCACTCAGCGAACACGCGAGCCGACTGGGGAATATACTCGGAGCTGAGAACCCGGGAGTGCAAGGAACTCGACCTTGGCGAATAATGCCGACTACCGGTACCCCAACGCACCCGATAACGCACCCGCACCGAACCGCCGACGCGGCACGAGTTCGAGCCACCACCGTGGCCCGACCTGATCGAAGGAGATCGAATGTCATCCGAGGTGAGCCCGCCGACCAGCGGACAGACCCCCGCCGATTCGGCACTGGAGAAGAGGGCCCTCCGCAAGGTCCTCATGCGCCTCATCCCGTTCGTCATCGCGATGTACTTCATCAACTACCTCGACCGGACGAACATCGGCATCGCGGGGCCGGGCGGGATGAACGAAGACCTCGCGATGAACGCGACGCAGTTCGGGTTCGCCGCAGGCATCTTCTTCTTCGGCTACCTCATCCTCGAGGTGCCCTCGAACCTCGCTCTGCACAAGTTCGGCGCCCGCATCTGGCTCGCCCGCATCCTCATCAGCTGGGGCATCGTCGCGGCGGCCATGGCCTTCGTGCCCAACCACGGGTGGCTCTACGTCCTGCGGTTCCTCCTCGGCGTCGCCGAAGCCGGCTTCTTCCCCGGTATCATCCTCTACCTCACATACTGGTTCCCGACCTCGATGCGCGCCCGGGCCACGGCCCTGTTCATGCTCGCCATCCCGCTCTCCAGCGTCGTCGGGTCGCCCCTGTCGTCGTGGCTGATCTCCAGCGGCAACGCGATCTTCGAGAACTTCGCCGGCTGGCGCTTCATGTTCATCATCGAAGGTGTGCCCGCGATTCTGCTCGGCATCATGTGCATCTTCTACCTCACCGACCGTCCGCGCGATGCGAAGTGGCTGAGCGCCGAAGAGCGCAACTGGCTGCAGGCGACGATGGACGCCGAGGAGAGGAGCAAGGAAGAGACCTTCCACTACCCGGTCCGCCGCTCGCTGCTGCAGCCGCGCGTGTGGGCCCTGTCCTTCGTCTACTTCGGCATGGTCTACGGCCTCTACGCCATGAGCTTCTTCCTCCCCACGATCATCGCCGGCTTCCAGGAGTCCTTCGGCGTCGAATACTCGATCGTCGAGATCGGCCTCATCACGGCCATCCCCTACATCTTCGGCGCCTTGGCCATGTACTTCTGGTCCCGCCACGGCGACCGCACCGGCGAACGAGTCTGGCATGTCGCCCTGCCGCTGTTCATCGGCGGAGTGGCGATCCCGATCGCCCTCTACCTGTCCTCGCCGTTCACGACGATGATCGCCGTGACGATCACCTGCATGGCCATCTGCGCGGCCCTGCCGACCTTCTGGCCGCTGCCGCAGACCTTCCTCGCCGGAGCCGGAGCCGCAGCGGGACTCGCGCTCATCAACTCGCTCGGCAACTCCGCGGGCTTCTTCGCCCCCTACATCACCGGCTGGCTGGCCGATCTTACCGGCACTCAGAATGCGGGCATGTGGGTCGTCGGCGCAGCCATGGTCGCCGCCGGCATCGTCACCCTCATCCTCAGGGCCGCTCCCGCACCGGATAACCTGGACGCAAAGCAGAAGTGACGGTCCTCGCGGTACCACACCTCGCCGAGGCGGCCGACCGTTCCGTACTCGCCCGCCGTCCGCCTTCGCCCCACCGATCCGAGGAGCACAATTGACGACCCCGACGTCCACCGCACCCGACTTCCCCGCCCTCGACCCGGCGGCACTCGAGGATCTCGCCGCACGGCTGAGCGACGGAGCGCTGACGACGGATCCCGACGTCATCGACGCCCACTCCAGCGACGAAGCCCTGTTCTGCCCGCGCGAAGGGGCGATCGCCCTGGTCAGGGCCGCCTCGGCGGAAGACGTCCAAGAGGTCATGCGGTTCGCCAGCGCACATCGGGTGCCGGTCGTCCCGCAGGGGGCTCGGTCCGGGATCTCGGGCGGCGCGAACGCCTCACCAGGGGCGATCCTGCTCAACGTGTCGAAGATGAAGGACGTCGTGGCCGTCAACGAGGCCGAACGTCTCGTCACCGTCCAACCGGGCATCATCAACCAGGACCTCAAGGACCACCTCGCCCCGTTCGGACTGTCCTACCCGCCGGATCCGGGGTCGGTGGCACTGTCATCGATCGGTGGGAACATCGCGACGAACGCCGGCGGACTCTGCTGCGTTAAATATGGTGTGACCAGGGATTATGTCCGCTCACTCAAGGTCGTTCTGGCCGACGGGTCCATCACCACGCTCGGCCCGCAGACGGCCAAGGGCGTGGCCGGGCTCGATATGCGTCACCTCTTCATCGGCTCCGAAGGCACCCTGGGCATCGTCGTCGAGGCGACGCTGCGCCTCGTGCCCGCCCTGCCCGAGCCGTTCACCGCGATCGCGACCTTCCCGGATGAGCGCAGCGGACTGCAGACCGTCGCCGACTTCATGGCCGACGGCGGGGTGCCGAGCCTGTTCGAATTCCTCGACGGGGCAAGCCTGCGCATGCTCAACGACTACGGCGACTTCGGCCTCGACGGTGACGCCGGTTCGATGCTCATCATGCAGGTCGACGACAACCCGACCGATGCGGAAGCTGCAATGTCGGCCTTCACCGAGGTGGCCCAGCGCTGCGGTGCCCTCGACGTTGCGTACTCCGACGATCCCAGCGACTCCGCGGCACTCATCACCGCACGACGAATGATCCAACCGGCCTACGAGAAGTTCGCCAACGCCCACGGCGGCGGGCAGCTGCTCGACGATGTGTGCCTGCCGCGCACCGCCGTACCCGAGTTCTGCGACCGACTGGCCGAGCTGCGGGCCTCCTCCGGACTCGAGATCGCCCTCGTTGCCCACGCCGGTGACGGCAATATGCACCCGTCGGTGTTCTTCGATTCCTCGGACGCGGTCGAGACGGGGAGGGCCGAGGACGTGTTCGCAGAGATCATGCGCGTGGGCCTCGAACTCGGCGGCACGATCACCGGCGAACACGGGGTCGGGTTCCTCAAGCGGGCCTGGCTGCCGAACGAACTCGACGAGGGTTCACGGAGGATCCAGCAGGCAGTCAAGGACGCCCTCGACCCGCAGGGCATCCTCAACCCGGGAAAGATGCTCGCCGAGATCTGAGCCGGAGCGGGCGCGGACTCGACCCCGCACGAACGTCAGACCGGAGCGGCCGTGCGCCGAGCGCCCACCACCTGCCCAGCGCCGTCATACTGCTGACTTACTGCCGTCAGGGCGTGGCGACGATGAGGACGAGCGAACCCTCGAAGCTCGGCTGGGTCCGCAGATGTCCGAAGCGTGCGTCCCAGGTGTCGTCGTCGAGGTCGCGGCGAAGATCCGCTTCGAAGCGTGCGACCGCTTCGTCTGAAACGAAGCTCCAGGCGGAGTTCGCCCTCCTCGCGCCGGGGTCGAGGAGCATCTCGGGTCGACCGAAATAGGCCTCGGAGAACCCGTCGACGCAGGTCAGGGGGATCGGCAGCCGTGTGACATCGACCGAGCCGCCGAGACCCGCAGCGATGCTCTCGATCGACGGATAGCGCCTCGCCTCGGTCGAGATCGCCTCGGGAGCGTAGTCGGTGAGCCAGAACCGTTCGAGCAGATCCGGGTCGCACGTCATGATGACGACCGGACCTCTCGCCACTCGCCGCAGTTCGGCCAGGCCCGCCTCAAGATCCCTCCACTGGTGGACGGAGAACGTCGTCAGCGCCGCGTCGAAGGCGTCATCATCGAACGGCAGCGACTCGGCGGTCGCATCGATGGCCTCACCGAGGTGGCCCGGCCGTTGAGAGCGCATCGCCGCCGAGGGTTCGACCGCGGTCACCTCCCGGTCGGTCCGCTCGTACGAACCGGCTCCGGCACCGACGTTGAGGACCCGTGCCGCATCACCGAGAGCCGCGGTGATCGCCGCAGCGAAGGCGGGTTCGGGCTGACGGTAGTTCCTGTAGCCGCCTCCGATGACCCCGTAGTCGGCATCTCCGGCCGAGCCGTCGCGTTCCGTCATGACACCAGGCTAGGCCATGGGTTCAGGCGACCCTCGAACAGCCGTGGACTCAGGCGACACGTGCGGCGTCATCGACGGCGAGGTCCCGCAGGGCCCCGATCGCATCGGCGATGAGCGCCTGCTGAGGGTGGCCGGGATCGCTGATCGCGTGGAGGAATCGGATCGGCACCGGCGAGGCGATCGGCACGATCGTCACCCCTGCCGGCAGCGGATCGATTCCCAGGCGCGGCAGGATCGTCACGCCGAGCCCGCGGCTGACCATGTGCAGGGCCGTGGTGAAGCTGTGAGCCTCGTGCTTGAAGCTCACCTGCACCCCCGCACGCGCACAGGCGTCGAAGAGAATCGTCCGGCAGGGTCCGTCACCGGTGTCGTTGTCGATCCACTGGTGGTCGGCGAGCTCACCGAGCCCGACCGACGAGCGCTGCGCGAGCGGATGATCGTCGGGCACGGCCACGACGTAGGGATCCTCGACAAGGAAGGACGCGTCCACCTCGGCGGGGAATTCGAGCGCGGTGGACGAGGAGATGACGAGCTGGATGTCCGATGACAGCTCCGCCCACGGTCCTTCGCTCAGGTTGAGCTGGACCGAGGTGTGCGGATAGCGGTTCTCCAGATAGGCGACGAGCTCGGGCAGCCACCTCGTGCCCGCCGAGGCGAAGTATCCGATCGAGAGTCGATCGATACGGCTCTCCTGCAGTTCGGAGATCCGCTGGTGCAACCGACTCGAGGCTTCGAGCACCGCATCGACCTCGCCGAGGATGGACGCACCGGTGTCGGTCAGGCACAGTCCTCGCCCACGTCGGGCGAAGAGCGCGAGTCCGGTCTCTCTCTCGAGCTGTTTGATGTGGTGGCTCACGGCCGACGGCGAGAGTCCGAGGTGCTGTGCGGCCGAGCGTACGGAGCCGGTCGTCGCCACCGACTTGAACGACTGGAGGTGCGTGACGGTGTCCATCACCCGACTGTACGGACTTCACGCACACGTGTGCAATAGTGTGCGCTTTTCTTATACGGTTGTGCGCACAATAATCACTGTTATGAGAACGAACCCCGACCTGGAAACCTCACCGGTGCAGCGGACCGATGCCGGCCGCAGCCGCATCTCCGCACTCCCGTGGGCGGCGGCACTGCTGACCATGGTCTTCTGGGCCTCATCGTTCGTCGTCATCCGAGATGCCGCACCCCACTTCGGCCCGGGTGCGATGGCACTCCTGCGCAGCCTGTCCGCCGCCGTGGTCCTCTCGCTCTGGATGCTCTTCCGTCGTCCTCGGTTCCCGCGATCGAAGCGGGTATGGCTGATCGTCATCCTCTGGGGTGTGGCGTGGTTCGGCGCCTATGTCGTCGTGCTCAACGCCGCCGAACATTCCATGGACGCCGGCACCGCCTCGATGATCGTCAATATCGCCCCGCTCATCGTCGCGGTGTTCGCGGGCCTCGTCCTCGGCGAGGGACTGCCGAAGCGACTGATCATCGGTGTTCTCATCTCGCTGGCCGGCATCGGGATGATCACCGCCGCCAGCTTCACCGGCGTCTTCACGATGGCCGGACTGGTGCTCAGCGTTGCGGCTGCACTCCTCTACGCCGGGTGCGTGCTCGTTCAGAAGCACTTCCTCTCGCACGAGGATTCCGTGACGGTGACGTGGGCGGGAATCCTCGCCGGAACCCTCGCCTGCCTGATCTTCACCCCGAACCTCATCGGCGACATCACGGTCGCACCCCTGTCGATCACTCTGCAGGTGATCTATCTGGGAGTGGTGCCGACCGCGATCGCCTTCAACCTGTGGGGCTACGCCATCCGCGTGCTGCCGGCCGGTCTGCTCAGTTCGTCGAGCCTGCTGGTTCCGGCGATCGTCGTCGTTCTCGCGTGGCTTCTGCTCGCCGAGGTGCCGCCGCCGTTGGCGGCGGCAGGCGGAGTCCTCTGCCTCGCCGGTGCCGGCTGTGCGATCGGACCGCAGATCATCCGTTCACTGCGACGGCGCTGAGCTGAGATCGGGTCCAGCCGGAAGCCTCGAGGTGGCTGAGCGCTGGCGGTGTCAGGGCTCGGGCCCTGCTGGACTCAGCCCTCGGCCTTGCCCTGTCGCCAGTAGCCCATGAAGGCGATCTGCTTGCGATCGACCCCGACCTCCTGAACAAGGTACCGGCGCAGGCGCTTGACCGGTCCGGCCTCTCCGGCGATCCAGGCATAGAAAGGACGGTCGTCCTTCTCCGTCGCACTCGAACTGCCCTGAGCCGCCTCCGTGAGGGCCGCGGGAACATCCCAGAGGATCTCCTCGTCGATGTTGACATCGTCGAGTTCGCCCACCGGACCATCCGGACCGCCGGCAGCACCGGCCCCCACCTGAGCAGGGATCCGGGTCTCAGAGCGCACCGCCTCACGGACAGCGGGTTCGAGCAGCTGTCCGAAATCGGCCTTGCCGCGCGGCAGCCACTCGATCTCGAAACCGGCGGGAGCAGTCATGTCGATGATGTCCTCGGCGCTCGGGACCTCGAGAACGGCCTTGCCTCGGGCCCGACTGTCCTTGATCGAATCGAGGATCGAGGCGATCGCGGGAACTGCAGTCTCATCGCCGGCGAGGAGGATCTGGTGAGCATCACCGGGCGCGAATTCGATGCCGCCGTACGGGCCGTCGAAGTCTCGGGCGGGTCCGATGATATGGAGTGAGTGGCCGACCTCGGCGGCTTCGGCCCACTGTGCGGCGGGACCGGAATGCCCGGCCTCATCGGTGTGCATCACCATGTCGACGACGAGCTCGCGCTCGTCATCGCGCCACTCCCGCACGGTGTAAGTGCGCATCGCACCACGGACGGCCGGGTCGACCTGCAGCCAGGCCTGGTACCAGGAGACGCCGGCCTCCTCCTGTTCGGCAAGGAAGCCGAGGAGGTCGAACTCGGGGGCGGTGGCACCAGCCGGGGGGATGATGAGTTTGATGCGCAGATCGCGCGGGTGCGTCTTGGGGCCGAAGCCGGACAGGCCGGGGCCGCCGAATGTGATGCGGCGGAACGAGGGGCTGAGGTCCTCGACGGCGATGACCGTGGCTTCGAAGCCGCCGATGGGTGCTCGTGACACAGTTTCTCCTTCACTACCCGAGGTCCTCGGGCTCGTCCCACGACCAGCGGTGGAACTCAGGCGCAGCAGTCGAGGGATCGTTGAACGTCCACCCACACTCTACGCCAAATCAGTAAGGCAAGCCTTTCCAAATAATGCTACTGTGATCGCGGACGTGTTGAGATCGCTCACATCCGAACCGCGATCGTCGCGACCGCCGACCCTGCCACCAGCAACTTCACCGCCCGGGCAGAGGATTGCGGCAAAGCCCGCGGGCGCAGCTCAGCCCTCAGCCTCGACCCCACCGGCGCGAAACAGCCCCATCCGCATAAGACACCACCATTCGACCACCGAAAGGCTCTCGATGCATCGTCGTCAGCTCCTCGCCCTGTCCGTTCTCGCTCCTTTCGCCCTCGTCGCCTGTACAGGCAAGGACGGCGGGGACGGCGCAGCCACGGGCTCCACACGGAACTTCTCCTATTCGCCCGAAGGCTATGGCGGGCTGACGATCGAACTCGACAGGTCCGCCGAACGCATCGCCGCGGACTTCTATTCAGCGGCCGGTCTCGCTCAGTACGGGATCACACCGGTCGCGGTCTTCGGCTTCGGACAGAACGAATCGCCGGGCAAGTCCTTCGACTCCTCAGGCGTCGAAGTGGTCGGAACGGATATGGAACTCGATATCGAAGCCCTCGCCGTCGCCGAGCCGGACATCCTCGTCGCCTACGGCAATGAGAAGGGCGACGGGTGGACCTGGTGGGACGACAAGGTGAAGAACCAAGTCACCGAACTCGTGGAATTCGTTCCGGTCAAGCTCGGCGACCAGACGCCCGACCAGATGTTCGCCCAGTACGCGGCCATCGCGAAGGCACTCGGCAAGGACACCGAGACAGGCGAGATCGCCGATCAGCGCAAGGCCTACGAGGACGCCCGCAAGCGCGTGCGCGACGTCGCGAAGAAGAAGGGGCGGCTGACCGTGCTTCTGGCGAACTTCAGCTCCGAGATGAACTACACCTCGAAGAGCTCCGGGATCGCGGACATGCTCAGCGAGGACGGCATCACCCTCGTCGGCCCCGAGTCCAGCGATGACTCCAGCTGGGCGGAGGTGTCATGGGAGAAGATGTCCGACTACCCCGCCGACGTCCTCCTCGTACACGATGCGTCCGCCGACTACGAAGACAATCCGGTGTACACGAGCCTGCCCGCTGTCAAGGCCGGACAGCTCGGGACCTGGGACGATAAGCGCGCTTACACCTACGAGGGCTACGCCGAATGGCTCGGCGAACTCGCTGATGTCATCGATGGCGCGAAGGAGATCGTCGAGAAGTGAGCCCGACGGTCGCCGGTACGATCGGTCCATGACCGAACTCTCTGACGAACTCAGCACCGATGAGATCATCCGATCCCTGGCAGCGGGCCGACCGACCACATGGCTGCGGTCCAGCCTCGCCGAGGCGGCCCTCCCGGCCCTCGCGGACATCATGGATTCCGCGTCGGCCCGGTTCGACCGCTTCGCCCCCTGGTTCGCTGAGACCTTCCCGGAGACGGCGACCGTCCCAGCCGCGCTTGCAGCGGAATTCCCCGAGGCTGCGGGCGGAATGATCGAATCGGCCCTGGTCCCGGCTCCTGCGGCGCAGAGGCGCCTCGACGGTCTGTTCGGATCGGACCTGGTCGGACAGCTGTGGCTCAAGCGTGACGACAGCCTGCCGGTGAGCGGGTCGATCAAGGCGCGAGGAGGATTTCACGAGGTCCTCGAATTCGCCGAGGCGGTCGCCGCCGAGCATGGTCTCGACGCTTATGATCCCGCCACCTACTCGAGCCCGCAGTTCCGTGAGATTGCGGCGAACCACCGGATCGTCGTCGGCTCGACGGGCAATCTCGGGCTGTCGATCGGGATCCTCGGCGCTCGCCTCGGCTTCGCCGCCTCGGTGCATATGTCCGCCGACGCCCGTGACTGGAAGAAGACGATGCTGCGCGACCACGGCGTCGACGTCATCGAACACTCCGGTGACTTCGTCGAGGCCGTCGAAGTCGGCCGGACTTCAGCGGAGGCCGCCGAGAACACTCACTTCGTCGACGACGAGGACTCGGTGAGTCTCTTCGCCGGATACTCAGTGGCCGCACTGCGGCTCAGACGTCAGTTCGACGCCGCCGGGGTGACCATCGATGAGCAGAATCCGCTCACCGTCTACCTGCCGTGCGGAATCGGCGGCGGGCCCGGGGGAGTGACCTTCGGGCTCAAACGAGTCTTCGGTGCCGCGGTGCGCTGCGTGTTCGTCGAACCGAGCCAGGCACCGGCGATGTTCGTCGGCGTCCGGACTGGTCGGCACAGCGATATCTCCGTTCAGGACATCGGGCTGTCCGGTGCCACCGCCGCCGATGGGCTGGCAGTCGCCCGCCCATCCCGATTCATCGGACCGACGATCGGGCCGCTGATCTCCGGTTTCGCGTCGGTGCCCGACGAGGTGATCCGCGCCGGAGTCGGTGTGCTTCACGAGACCGAAGGCATCGATGTCGAACCCTCGGCAACCGCAGGACTGACCATTCCGTGGCGGATGGGCGATGCAGCGGCTGAGGCGTCGGCGGGCGTCCACCTGGTCTGGCTCACTGGTGGGGCGATGGTTCCCGACGCAGAGCGGGAAGCCTACGTCGATGAAGGACGAGGACTGGTGGGCAGTATCGGCGGCGCCGCCTCGGCGATATTCGTCGACTGAGGTTCACGCTCCGGAACCCGAGCCGCGTGCCCCGGTGACGGCCGGGGCACGCGGCGCTGCTCACCAGTCCCAGGGGTCGTCGGTGACAGTGATGACGACCTTGCCGTCGACGATCTCAGCCGTGCCGGTGAGGTCGAAGGTGACGGTGTCATCGAAGGGCTCATCATCGTCGAAGCCCTCGTAGCTGCCGGTGACGAGGGCCTCGCCGGAGGTGTCGGAGGAGATCAGCCACGCGGGTCCGCCGTTCGGACCGGTCGCGTCTGCGGGGTCTGAATACTGGTCGGCGCCCATGGAGTCATCGGCGACGGTCACCGTCGGATACGAGGAGATCGACCATGTGAGGCCGGTGGCATCGAAGCTTTCGGCCATCGAGGAGCCGAACGGGCACCCGTCGGGCTGGGCGACGGTCTTCTTCGCACAGCTGTCGATGAGGGTCTTGACCTGCTTGTCGACCTCGCTGCGGAACGCATCCGAGGGGTGGGCGGAGAGCCGCGGCGTGTCCTCACCCTCCATGTCCGCGTCATCACCGAGGAACGCTCGCACCTCGACCTCGTCGGCCGTGATGAGGTCCGACTTCTCAGCCAGATCGATCGTGTAGAGACCGGGGAAGGCCGGCAGCGACAGCGCCGATCCGTCGCTGTCGACGTCGATTCCGTTGACCTTGACCTGCTTGAGGCCGGGAGTGTCGACGGTGAGGGTGAGCAGATCCGGGCTCTTGAGCGCCCAGTCGTCGAAGAACAGCGCCTTCTTCCCGGCCCTGTGCAGGGTCAGGGTGCTGTTGCCCTTGGATCCGCCGACGTCATAGGTGACCGCGACCTTCGCCGTGTCGCCCGAGACCTCGGCATCCTCGACGGTGACATCGTCGGGCAGGGACTTGGATCCGCCGAGGACGTCGTTCGTCAGCAGGGTCCGTGACTCCTGCGGAACATCGACATCGGCGACCTTGAGTGCGCCCTCGGCGTCACCGTCGGAAAGCTCCGCGAAGTACTTCTCCACTGTCGCTTCGGGTCCGAACATGTGTCCATTGACCTGGGTGACGACGATGAGCGCGGCCACGAGGAGGAGGACGGCACCACCGGCGACGACCGACACGAGAGTCGTCTTCTTCTTGTCGAAGGGTGTGGCCGGACCTGCATTCGGCTGCGCGGGGTACATTCCCTGCGGAGCAGAGTAGGCCTGCTGCCCGGCCGAGCCCTGCTGCACCGAATGGGCCTGCTGCCCGGCGGAACCCTGCGGGTAGGAATAAGGCTGCTGGCTCGGATGCTGCGGCGGCCCGACCGGGGCGGAGAACTGCTGCAGGCCCTGCGGTTGGCTTTGCGGTCGGCCCTGGGAACCGAACGGTTCCGGCGATGCAGATGCAGGCTGACCCTGATGACCAGCGGGCCCGTGTGGTCCGACTTCGCCGGGTCCGGGAGCGACCGGCGGCGGTGTCGGAGCGGCTGCCTTTGCCAGATCGGGATGGACGAAGGCGAAACGCGGTTCGCTCATGCCCAGATACGGCCCCCAGTGCGGATGCACGGTCCGTCCGGCGACGATCCGAGCCACGGACGGGAAGGTGAGAGCCAGCCGTGGGCCGAGCGTGCGCGAGAGCACCTCGATGACCCCACCCCAGACAGCGAAAATGAGGAACGTCCAGGCCAGAGGACCGATCCCGGCACGAGCTGCACCGGAACCGCCGAAGTACATGGCCGCCTCGGCGGATCCGGACATCGACAGGTGCGCGGGAATGGCCAGCAGCGACAGCAGACCCCATACGAGGCAGAAGGCCACCGGCAGCTTCCAGGCGCTCGCCCACTGCTGCTTGTCCTGCTCGACCACGGTCCAAGCCGGACGCCGGGTGACGGTGGCGACGATCGCAGCGATCAGCACCGCGACCGCCACGACGAGCAGTCCCAGCCACAGCAGGCCGGGCGCGTCGCGGCTGAACAGGGTGAGGCTTTCGGAGAAGGAGTCCGAATAGACGCCGAAGTCGCCTTGGGCGGTGGCGCTGATTCCACCGAGGTGGGTCAGCGAAGTGAGGATGAGACCCATGTTGATGAACGTCAGCGGCACCAGCTGGCCCGGCATCTCGACGGACAGCGGCAGGACGAAGAGCGCAACGATCGAGAACACGACGACGCAGATGGCAAGGTGGATCCACGTCACCAACAGCGGCGGGACAGCCCAGCGCAGGAATGGTGCGCCGATGGCTTCGGTGCCTTTGAAGTGCCCGGCGACCCGACCAGCGATGCTCGCGATGAGGATGACGAGCAGGGGCAGGAAGAACGACCGGACGGTGACCGCTGAATAAGAGAAGGTGAGAGCACCGTCTTCTTCGAAGGAGGAGAAGCGGGCGGCGAAGATGACCTGGAGGAGGAAGAGCACGAGCGTCATCGCCAGGGTCGAGACCCCGATGCGGATCCACGTGGACACCCGGTTGGACGCAGGGGTGCGGCGTTCGCTGATCTTCGTCGTCCACCACAGCAGACCCACGATGACGATCGTGACCACCAAGGGCGCTCCGGTCGTGAAGATGCTCAGCTGAGCGTTGAAGCTCTCAGAGGCATTGATATCGAGACGCAGCGCCGCCGAACCGAACAGTGACAGCGCCATGAGGATGAACGGCAGAGCGTAGCTGAGGCTGTCGAGGTTGAAGCCGGTCTCCTCGGTCAGGGAGCTGAATTCTGACATCGAGGTGAGGATGACGGTGAGGACGATGGAGACGATGATCCCGCCGAGGAGGGCGATCCCCGGCGGGATCAGGGCCGCTTTCCACGTGGCGCCCTTCGCCAGTGCCGAGGCGACCTTCGATTTCGGGGCGTTTGCCGGGTATCCCGGTGGCGCGGGATACGGCACGGGACCCGATTGGTAGGGGCCCTGTTGATACGGATCCGGCTGATGCGGACCCTGCTGATGCGGACCCTGCTGATAGGGGCCCTGCTGCTGAGGCCCCGAGCTGTGAGGGTAGGCGCCGTGGTGGTAGGGGCCCGAACTCTGAGGGTGGGCGCCCTGTTGGGAGGGGGTGGGCTGGAAGGGCCCTGGTTGGTCAGGTCCGGAACCTTGGGGATGGGACCCGGGCCCTTGAGCGTATGGCCCGGCTGCGTGCTGATAGGGATCGACCGTCTGCGGGGTTGCGGGTATCCCGTCTTCCGGCGGTGCCCAGCGAGCAGTCGCCTCGGTGGAATCGGTTTGATCGTCGGCCGCGGAATCAGTGTCTTCCGAGTCCTCGGCGTCGGAGTCGACCGATTCCACCACTTCGGTGGCCTGATCAACGGAGTCCTCGGCGCTGCGATCCTTCGGATCCTCGGCGGCGGTCGGTGTCGTCTCGTCGGATTCGTCGTCCATACCCAGTCCTCAAGTGCCGTTGCCCGACAGCTCCGCAATGTAGTTCAACTCGAAACAATCAACTGAGCAGATCAAGCATGTGTAGTTCACAACTTATATTAGGCTGTTAATGCAAGAGAAGTTCTCAATTGGGACTTTTTCTGAAACACTGCGTGATCGATCTGGAGTTGCGGATGAGTACGAACCCTCCCGGGCGCGGGGATGAGAACGAATGGGACGTCAACGACCGGTCGGGAAGCCAATGGTCGTCGCAGCCCGGATCGCAGCCGGGACCTCAATCGGACAACGGCTGGGGCGCACCGCCTCCGCCGGCTCAGTCCCCGCAGCGCCCGTATATCCAGACCCCGCACCCGCAGAGCGGTCCGCCTCACCGCGCCGGGCAGCCTCCCCAGCAGCACCAGAGCGGCCCGCCTCATTCTCAGAGCGCTCAGGCCCATCCTGGCGGCGGCCAAGCAGGCATGCCGCCGCAGTCCGGCCAGCCCGCGCACCAGCAGCCCTTCGCCTATGGACCGGGACCGTACCAACAGGCCGGGCCACCGGCGCAGAAGAAGCGCGGCGGACTGATCGCCCTCCTCGCCGTGGTCGTCATCGTCCTCGCCGTGGGCATCGGATGGGGTGCGGCGACCCTCTTCTCCAAGGATTCCGAGGACCCCGCCACTGTCGCCTCAACCGATGAGCCGACAAACGCCGACAGTGAGGACGGTTCGGCTGCGGCCAGCACATCCCCCGAACCCACCGATACCGAATCTGCGCTTCCTGATGACCCGAAGAAGGCACTCGAGCAGCTTGCCGACTCCGACGGACAGATGGCCAAGAGTGAACTCGACGGCAAATGGGTGCCTCAGCTGAGCTCGAAGAGAGTGGGCCTCGAAGCCGAGGGAAAGACCTGGGACGAAGAAGCGATCCTCGAAGAGTTCGAAGGACTGCGCGAAGAGTTTCCCCGCGTGAAACTCATCTGGTCCGGTGATTTCAGCAGCTTCAAGGAAGACAACTTCTGGGTTACCGTCGTCGGCATCGGCTATGACGACCCCGACGATGCCCTGTCCTGGTGCTCATCGCACGGACTCGGCCCGGACAGCTGCTACGCCAAACAGCTCAATACCTCCGGCGGCCACGACGGAACGACCCGACTGCAGGACTGATCACCCGACTGCAGGACTGACGACCCCCTCGCCGGGGCGGCAGCCGTGGGTTCGCCAGGACATCGAGATCTCAAGCTCGGAGCTTGCGCCGGTTGTTGACCGCGAAGACCGCAATGCCGATGGCGAGCCAGACGCTGCCGATGACCAGCGCCAGGGGATTGGCGCTGACGAAGACTGCGATGAGGAGGCCCGCACCGACGACGGGAACCAGCCCGTGGTTGAACCAGCTCGGAGCCTCGCTGCCCTGCTTCTTCACAAGGAAGTATCCGACCACAGAGGCCTGGAGGAACACGAACGCCGTCAGCGCCCCGACATTGACGATCGAGGTCAGCTGATCGAGGCCATCGGCACGGGTCGCCGCCCACCCGGCCACGACGACATTGCCGCCCGCGGCCACGAGGATCCCCTTCCACGGAACACCGGTCTTCGGGGCCACCTCGGCGAGGAAGGACGGGACCTGCCGGGACCGCCCCATGTCCATGAGGATGCGGGAGCCGGCGGCCTGCCCGATCATCGCGGAGAACGCCGCTCCGACGGCCTTGGCCAAGGCGAGCAGCCAGTGCAGCCACGATCCCAGCGTCGAATCGACGGCGCTGTAGTAGGCGGCGCCCTCGAGGGAGGGATCGGTCTGCAGATCGGCGGGCGTCAGCGGCGAGAGCAGACTGCCCACCCAGGTCTGGGCGACGAAGAAGACGCCGGCCAGCACGAGACAGATGAGCGTGGCCCGGCCGACGATGCGAGGCCCGCCCTTGGCCTCCTCGGAGAACGTCGCGAGCGAATCGAAGCCGAGATACGACAGCACAGCCACGGACACGGCCGCGAGCACTGCGGTCACGGAGAACGCATCGACCCCGGTCAGCGGTGTCATCCACCCACGTGTCGGCCCATTCTGGACGAGGTAGGCGATGCCGACGATGAGGACCAGGGCGAGGACGGCCAACTCGGCGAGGACGACTCCCGTGATCACGCGGGAGGCGATCTTGACCCCGGCGAGGTTGAGGCCGGTGGTGAGGACGACGGCCACGGCCACGAACACCCAGACGGGCAGCGCCGGAAAGATCGAGTTCAGAGCGATGCCGGTGAACAGATAGGCGACCGAGGGGATGAAGAGATAGTCGAGCAGGATCATCCACCCGGCGACGAAGCCGGCCGTCTTCCCGATGCCCGCCGAGGCGTAGGCGAAGACCGTGCCCGCGCGTGGGACCTCCCGTGACATGCGCATATAGCTGACCGCGGTGAAGGCCATGACGATCGTCGCAACGATGTAGACCAGAGCCACTGCACCGCCTGAGCGGGCATCAAGAGTCCCGAACACGCCGACAGCGGCTGCCGGACCGATGAAGACGAGACCGAAGAACACGAGTTCGCTCAGGCCGATCGTCCTTCGCAGGCTCCCACCCTTCGCCGAGGCGGCCGTGTCCTCGTGCGTCGGGACCGCGCTGCTCTGTTCGGGCCGTTCGTCAGCAGTCTGGTCATCCATCGTGGTGTCCGTCCTTCGAGGTGCGACCGAATCGGCTGGGAACAGCCGACTCTGTGCGATCGGTGAGTGTGCCCCTCCACTTTACGCGCGAGGCAGGGTGCTGGTGCTCGCCCCGATAGGATCGGAGAAGACGAAGGAGGCCCGGATGACGCAGCGCCCGCACATGGTTCACCCCGGTGGTGTGCCCCAGAAGAAGCCGTCCGTGGTTCCGGGAATCCTCCTGATGATCGCCGGAGTCCTCGGGCTCGGTGTGGGATTGTGCATTCTTGTCATCCCTATGTTCCTGTTCCTCCTCGGGGGCGGCGGAAACGTGGACGCCTTCGACGATTTCGCCTCCGGCTTCTACACCACCGGGTTCGTTGTGGCCGTCGCATCCGTTCTGGTGCTGATCGCGGGGATCGTCCTCACCACCGTCGTCGCTAGAAAACGACGCAGAATGCGACCGCAGGTCTGGATGGTCAGGCCTCTCGGCGGGCCGCAGATTCAGCAACCTCCCGGAGGATCTCCAACGCCGAGGCGATGATCGGCTGTGCGCCCGAACCGCGGCGGATGCCGGCGAGGATCTTCCGTGACGGCACCGGATCACCGCGCAGCGGCACGCGCACCACATCGAAGCCGTCAGGCAGGCGTGCCAGACGAGGAATGAGCGCGACCCCGAGCCCCGCTGAGACCAGCGACGCCCCCGTCTCCCACTCGCGTGACTGGTGTGCCTGCTCCGGTTGGAAGCCGGCCGCCGCACACGCAGTGCGCACCAGGCGGTGGTACGGCGAACCAGACCGATCGAGGATCCAGGACTCCTCGGCGGCTTCGCTCAACGGCACCGCCGATTTGTCGGCGAGACGATGCCCCACAGGAACCAAAAGATCGAGGTGATCACTGAACAGAGCCGACTGCTCGAAACGAGGATCGCTGCGCGGCGGCAGCGGGTCGGTGGCCACGACGACCGCGACATCGGCATGGTCGGAGACGAGAAGGTCGAAACACTCCTCGGGATCGGCTTCGATGATCGTGACATCGGCGCCGGGGAACCGCTTCATCACCGTCAGAGCCGTCGGTGGCAGCAGAGCCGCCGCGGCAGTGGAGAACCCGCACAGACGCAGCCGCCTGCTGTGGGTATCGAGACCGGAGCCGAGGCCGTCGAGCTCACCGCGGATCTCCTCCCACCGGTTGAAGAGCTCCTGCGATCGCTCGAGCAGGAGCTGACCGGCGCGAGTGAGGACGAGGCCGCGGCCTCGTGGTTCGACGACGCGCACACCGAGATCCTTCGACAAGCCTCTGAGCTGGTGCGAGACGGCCGAAGGAGTGTATCCGAGGCGGTGTGCCGCCTCGGTGAGGGTGCCGACTTCGGCCAGGACCCGAAGGACGTGGAGACGCGGATCGATCATGCAATAGTATTGCACGTTTCGGATGAAGAAGATTCGCTTTTCTTCAGCAAACCTCTGGCGGACACTGGGGGCAGGAGCACGAACTCCACGGTCGCGGTCGGCGAAGGGGCCGACATCAGGTGCGGCCGAGACACGACGAGGTGGTGGACGAATTGACTCTGGCACCAGAGCAGAAGAGAACCGATTCCGGAGTGAGCGGCGCGGCCACGGCGGCAGGATCGGGCGGACACGGCAGAACCGACATCGACCGGCTCATCGACGAACGCGTACCCGGCTACTCGTTGGCGGCACCGTTCTACATCAGCCCGGAGTTCTTCGCGCGCGACGTTGAGGCGATCTTCGCCTCGACGTGGATCTTCGTCGCTTCAAGCGCGGAAGTGCCCGAAGCCGGTGACTACCTCACAATCGACATCGGCACCTACTCGGTCATCGTCATCCGTGATGACGACGGGGAGATCCGCGCCCATCACAATGTCTGCCGCCACCGGGGCACTCGGCTGCTGAACGACCTGTCCGGTTCAGTGGGCAATATCGTGTGCGGCTACCACCAGTGGACGTACACCCCCTCGGGCGAGCTCATCTCCGCGGGTGTCCAAGCTCCCGGTTTCGATCGGACCTGCTTCTCGCTGCGCTCGGTGAACGTGCGCGTCATCGGCGGGCTGATCTTCATCTGCCTCAGCCCCAACCCGCCGGACGACATCGACGAGGTGGCCGAGGTCATCGAACCCTACTTGGCGGGGCATGACATCGCCGGGACGAAGGTAGCCGCGCAGAGTGACCTCATCGAGGACTCGAACTGGAAGCTCGTCATGGAGAACAACCGCGAGTGCTACCACTGCGAAGCCGGTCACCCCGAGCTGACCTGCACGTTCTTCCCGACTTACGGCTACGAGCCTGACGAGATTCCGAAGCGTTTGCAGCCGGCCTACCAGCGCTACCTCGACGCCGAAGATCAGCTGCATGCCAACTCCGACCGCAACGGGCTGCCCTATGCCCTCGTCGAGGAACTGAGCGGACGGCCCACCGGGTTCCGAATCGAACGGGCCGCCCTCGACGGATTGGGTGAGTCGTACACGATGGACGGATCGGCCGCCTCGGCGAAATTGTTGGGCGAGCTCGACACCTTCGTCCTGGGCCGGGCCTCGCTGCACGTTCAGCCCAACATGTGGTTCCACGCGATGGGCGACCATGTGGTGACGTTCAGCCTGCTGCCGATGGCCGAGGACAAGACGCTCGTGCGCACAACCTGGCTCGTCCACGCCGATGCGGAAGAAGGCGTCGACTACGACCTCGACAACCTGACAAAGGTGTGGATCAAGACGAACGAACAGGACGCGACCTTCTGCGAACGCGGGCATCTGGGAATCTCGTCGCCGGCGTATGAGCCCGGACCCTACGCACCGACCGAATCGCAGGTGGATGACTTCGTCACCTGGTATATCGAACGTCTCCAGGCTCATCGTGAGCAGCGGACCGTGCAGTTGGAAGGAGTTGAGAGACGATGAGGTATCGCCATTCGACATTCGTCCAGGCAACATCCACTCCCGTAGGCAAGGCGACGTTCCGAGTGCCCACTCGGGGCAGGCGACTTGCACTCGCGGCCGCCGCCCCGCCGGTCGTCGATGCGGCAGTCGAGTCCGCGCTCGCCGCACCGGTCGACCGAGTGCACGCTGCTTCAGCTGACCCCGTGTTCGCCGAACTTCAGCTCGACCCGGAACTGCTCACCGGTCCCGTCGAGGTCACCGGCATCACTCAGGTCACCCACGACGTGAAGACCTTCGAGCTGCGGGCGGGGTGGATGTCCGCCGTCGACTTCGCACCGGGCCAGTACGTGACGATGCGCATCCCCGAGCTCGGACTCGAGCGCTGCTATTCGTTCTCCTCGGCGCCCTTCGGCACGAACATCTTCACAATCACGGTCAAGCGCGTACCTGGAGGAGCGGTCTCGACCTATCTGCACGATTCGATCCGGGTCGGCGATCGACTCCACGTCGACGGCCCCTACGGACTGTTCAGCACGAGCTTCCACCCGGCCGAACGCCACCTGTTCCTCTCGGCCGGATCGGGAATCACTCCGATCATGGCGATGGTCCGCAGCCTGCTGGCCAGGCAGGGCGGGCCGGTCATGGACATCGCGTTCGTCCACAGCGCCGCCACACCGGCCGACATCATCTTCCGTGCCGAGCTCGAACAGCTCGCTGAGGTCGCCGGGGTCAGCGTCACCATCCTCTGCTCCCGGGACGGAGAGTCGGAGACCTGGACGGGGCGGCGTGGTCGGATCGATACGGTCACCCTCGCCGAGGTGGTCCCCGACGTCGCCGATCGCGAAACCTTCGTATGTGGGCCAGGTCCGTATATGGACGCAGTGCGTCCCCTCCTCGCCGAGGCGGGAGTGCCGTCGGTTCGGACGCATGAGGAATCGTTCGTCTTCGCCACTTCACCTGCCGACCGTTTGGCCAGAGCCGGTGCGAGAGCCAAAGCTGCCGGAGCCGGCGTCGCCGGTGTGAGTCATGCCGTCGAGTTTGCGATCTCCGGGCGCGTGGTCGACTGCGATGAGTCCACGACCGTCCTCGATTCCGCTTTGGACGCCGGACTGTCGGTGCCCTCATCCTGCTCGGAAGGGGCGTGTGGAACCTGCAAGTCCGTGCTCATCAGCGGGGAGGTCGAGATGAAGCATGCCGGAGGCATCCGGCCGAAGGAGATCGCCGCCGGAAAGTTCTTGCCCTGCTGCTCGACCCCCCTGACTGACCTCGTTGTCGAGCGGTGAGCAGGTTCGCGGCAAGTTGAGCGAGTCAGCAGTCGACCTGCGACGATCAGCTCCTCTTGGATCCGCGAAGCCGCCGTGCCCCTGGCCCATCGGTGCCGAGGATGTCATCGGGATTCGAGTAGGGACATGACTTCAGGGACAGGCACCCGCAGCCGATGCAATTCGAAAAGGTATCACGCAGCGCAGTGAGGTGTTCGATCCGCTCGGTGAGATCATCATGCCAACGCCGAGAGATCCGCGCCCAATCACGCTTCGTCGGAGTGCCTTCTTCCGGCAACTCGTCGAGAGCCTCCTTGATCCTGTCCAGCCCGATTCCGACCCGTTGGGATGCGCGAATGAAGGCGATGACTCGGAGCGTGTCACGGCGATACTCTCGTCGATTCCCGGCGGTGCGCCGACTTCGGATCAGTCCCAGACTCTCGTAATAGTGTAGGGCCGAGACCGCAATGCCCGCACGTTCGGCGACCTGTCCCGGCTTCAGCCAGACCACGTCCTCATGGATCTGCGGCATCGTCGACGATCTCCTTGACGTCAAGTTCACTTCATGTAGTCGACTGTACATGACCAACCGAACGAAGAGGAGACGAATCGATGATCGACATACGACTGTGGGCGGATGTGCGATGCCCCTGGTGCTGGATCGGGCACCGCAGGCTGCAAGAGGCCAGGGCGCATCTCGGCGAAGGACTGATCGTCCGCCATCGAAGCTTCCTGCTCGAACCGGAGGGACCGCTGACCACTGGACAGACGCTGCCGGAGGTGGCGACATCCGAATGGGGGATGACGGAACAGCAGTGGGCGCGACTCTCGACCACGATTCGGGATGCCGGCAGAGAAGTCGGTCTCGACATCTCGATCGACACCGCACTGCGAGTCGACTCGCGAGCCGCGCACCGACTGCTCCACGCTGCGAAGCGGCGCGCATTGAACGTTGAAGCCGCCTGGGAGATCGTCTTCGCCGCACATCTGACCGAGAACCTCGACATCTCGTCCCCGCAGGTGCTCGCAGAACTCGGCAGGCGGATGGGACTGCACAGATCGGACGTGGAAGCCGCCGTCGACAGCCCACGACTGGACAAAGCGGTAAGAGACGATCACGACGAAGCGGTCCGCCGAGGATTTCCCTCGGTTCCGACCTACCTCCTCGGCGACCATTCACTCTCCGGGGCACGGACTGCCGAGGACATCGCAGCATTCCTCGACGGCAAGGTGGTATCACGATGAACGCGACATTGATGACGGCAGCGGCATTCGACGAATTCGGGCCCGCTGAGGTCCTGCGCACTCGGCGGATGGAACGCCCTTCTGCGGAACGGGGCGAGGTGCTCGTCCGCATCATTTCCGCCGGAGTGCAGCTGACCGATGCCGCTATCCGGGCAGGCTGGACTCCGCCGGGGGCCCGCATCGTCTTCCCCCAGATCCCGGGCAACGACTTCTCCGGAATCGTCGTCGCACTCGGGTCCGACGTCGAGGACTTGAACCTCGGCGACGAGGTGCTCGGGTATTCGATGCTCGGTTCCTATGCGGAGTACGCCGCGGTCCCTGCTTCCCAGATCATCCTCAAACCGCAAGCGCTGTCCTGGGACGAGGCCGGGGCACTCTCGGCTTCCGGACAGACCGCTCTGACCGCCTTCGAGGATCTCGGGATCGCGCAGGGTGACCGCGTACTCGTCCACGGAGCCGCGGGTGGGGTGGGGACGATCTTCACCCAGCTGGCCGTTCTCGCGGGAGCCGAGGTTGTCGGGACCGCAGGGGAGGTCAATCACCATCACCTGCGCGCTCTCGGGGCGCACCCGGTGAGCTATGGTCCCGGCGAGATGGATCGGCTCAGGGACGTCGTGGCCGGCTTCGACGCCGTGTTCGATGCCGCCGGTCACGAGAATCTGCGTCTGGCGGTGGGCCTCGTCGACGACAGAGCACGCATCGCGACGATCGTGGACATGTCGCTGGCCGACGAACTGGGGTGTCGGATCGTCCGCAGTCGGAGGACGGCCGAGCGCCTCGGCGATCTCGCTCGACTCGTTGCCGACGGCCGACTGAGAGTCCACATTCGGCGCACCTTCCGATTGGACGAAGCCGCGGAGGCGCATCGGGACGTCGAGACCGGGCACGGGCGAGGCAAGATCGCCCTGCGAATCGGCGAACCATGAGATCGGCCTCAGTCGGGCCGGGGAAGCGGCGCGGTGCGGTGAGTCGAAGAGGCGCACTGTGGACGACGAACAGGGCACCGTTCATATTGAGTGCCCTCACTCTCATGGCGCTCATCGCTTTCGAGTCCTTCGCCGTCACGACTGTGCTGCCGGTTGCGATGGCTGATCTGGACGGTCGGACATGGTATTCGGCTGCCTACGCGGGAACGATCACCACCGGACTGGTCGGCTACGTGCTCGCGGGAACGTGGATCGACATCCATGGAGTGCGGAGGCCGCTTGCCCTCGGCGGGACTCTGTTCGTCCTGGGCATCGTCGCCTGCGCGTTGGCGACCGATCCGCAGATGTTCGTGCTCGGCCGTCTCGTCCAAGGTCTCGGCGGCGGCATCGACTCCGTTGTCATCTATGTGCTCATCGCTCGTGTGCTGCCGGAGGACCTGCGTCCGCGGATGTTCGGTCTGCTCAGTGCTGCTTGGCTCGTTCCGTCGCTCGCCGGGCCCTTGGCCGCCGGTTACCTCGCTGAGGCGACGTCATGGCGCGTGGTCTTCTGGTTCGTGGTCGTCGGGTCGGCGGCTGCGATCATCGCGCTCTTCACTTCGACCACCGTCTCTCCGACGTCAGGCGGTGACGCTCCACAAATTGTCACAGCAGAGACTGGTCCGGCCCATTCCGGTGCAGTGTCGCAGCGGGGTCGCCGCCGAATTCTTTCGGCGGTGGTGGCCGCGGCGGCACTCCTGGCTCTGCATTCTGCGAGTCATCTCCCTCTGGGAGCCGCCGTCGCTGCGCTTATGCTGGCCAGTGTGATCCTTGTGCTCGCTGCCAGGGCCATTCTTCCGGCCGGAACCCTGCGGCTCAGGGGCCCCGCTGCTCGGCTCATCGGGCTGCGAGGGGCCCTCGGCGCCACGGTGACCGCCTGCGATGTCCACCTCACGCTGTTCCTCCAGAGTCACAACGGCCACTCAGCTACGACGGCTGGTCTCGTCGTCGCCAGTGGTGCCGGAGGATGGGCGGTCGGCTCATGGGCACAGGGCAGATTCGACTCCCGAGGGGCGACCGACGGACTGCTGCTCGCGACCAGCGCGCCCTTGGTCGCATGCGGGCCGATAGCCGTTCTCGTCCATATCGCCGAGCTGTTCCCTCTCGCCGGCGTGGTCATCGGCTGCGTCCTCATGGGACTGGGAATGGGGATTGTCTACCCGCGCATCGCCTCGGCGACTCTGAGGATCACGGATCAGAAGCGGCACGGGGAATTCAGCTCATCCTTGCAGGTCTCCGAGAGCATGACCACGACCACCTTGCTCGCCGTGGTCGGAATCGTCCTGGCTTCGTCCGCAGGCAGCTCGGGCTTCGTCGTCGGCTACCTTGTGATGTCCGGACTTGCGCTGGTCGGGGTCGTGATCGCATGGTCCAACCGGCTCAGTGTTTGAGCTTCGTCTCCTTCAGCCCGTAGGTGCCGAGGACATAGGGCTCGAAGTCGACGACGTCCCTGCTCATCCCGTACAGCGCTCGCTGGTAGGCGATGGGAACGATCGGTGCGTCATCGGCGACCTGCTGCTGGATCTGGGCGTACAGCTCGTTCTGCTTCTCCGGGTCCTCCTCGGCCACGGCCTGCTCGGCCCACTTCTCCACATTGGGATTCGCATAGCCCGATCGGACTCCCGAGTCATCGGTGACGGCGAGGAAGTTGATCATCTGTGAGGTGTCGGAGACGTCGGAAGTCGCATAGCTGACCTGGACTTGGAAGTCACCGTTCGTCCGGTTCGTCGTCAGCGTCGCATCGTCGAGCTTCTGGACGTGGACGGTCAGCCCGATGTCCTGCCACGCCTGTTGGGCGATCTGTGCTAGCAGCTCGCGATCAGCGACTCCCGAGGGGATCTGGATGGTGATGTCGATGCCGTCAGGATGGTCGGACTCCTCGACCAGCTGTTTCGCTTTATCCATGTCGAACTGGCTGCTGTCGACCTCGTCCGAGTGACCCGCAAGGCCGGGAGAGATGAACGAGGTCGCTGGCTCGGCATAGCCGGCGTACACGACATCGACGATGGACTTGCGGTCGACAGCGTATGACAGGGCGCGTCGCAGCTTGGGATCGTCGAGGCCCTTTTCCTTGTTGTTGACGTTGAAGTAGAGGATCTTCGTCGAGGTGAATGCCTGGGCGTTGATGTCCTGAGAACGCGAGAGCTGACTCATGCTCAACGGCGCAGGCTCCTGATTGATATCGGCCTGACCGCCCTGCAGCTGCAGGCGACGAGTGTTGTCATCGGCGACGACGTTGAAGGTCACGGAATCCAGTGACGGGACTCCTTCGTCCCAGTAGTCCGGGTTCTTCACCAGTTCGAGGCTCTGGCCCTTGTTCCAACGGCCGACCTTGAACGGTCCGGTTCCGTCTGCATGTGCTGCCATGTAGTCGGCGTCGTGTCCGCCGAAGTCATCTGGGTAGATCGATGCGGCGAACAGTGCCATATAGCTCGGCAGGGGACCCCACGGCTGCTTCAGGTCAATGCGCACCGTGCGGTCATCGACCTTCTTCACGTCTTTGATCGGTTCGAATTCGGCTGCCCAGAGATTGTTCTCATCCTCCTGATCCCGCGCATAGTTGAGGGAGAAGACGACGTCGTCGGCGTCGAGTGTCTTGCCGCTGTGGAACTTCACTCCCTCGCGCAGGTGGAAGGTCCAGGACATCTTGTCCTTCGACTCCTCCCAATCGGTTGCCAGACCCGGTTCGACCCCGGATCCGTCGGGCCTATTGAGCGTGAGAGTCTCGTAGACCTGCTGCAGCGTCCAGATGTCTTCATTCTGAGTCGTCGTCGGTGGCAGCAGAGTAGTGGCATCGGCGGCGCGGGCGAAGATGAGGTCGCCGCCGGGCCGGGCGGTCTTCTCTCCGCCCGAACCGCACCCGGCGAGGACCAGGAGGCAGGCGCAGAGTGCGGCAGTCACTGCAGTGAATTTTGCGGCCATCACCCTTCCCCTCTTCGGATCCGGTCGAGGTAGGCGCTGTCGAAGGTGGGTATCGCCTTCAGCAGCGTCTTCGTGTAGTCGTCGCGCGGGGACGTGAAGATCTCCTCGGTGGAGTTCTCTTCGACGAGACGTCCGTTGTGGATGACGTAGATCCGCTCGCACAGCTTCTTGACGACCGCCAGGTCATGGGAGATGAAGAGGATCGACAGGTCGAGTTCCTCGCGCAGTCGAGCGAAGAGCGCGACGACCTCCGCCTGCACACTGACGTCGAGGGCGGAGACGGCCTCATCGGCGACGATGATGCTGGGCTCGACGGCCAGCGCTCGGGCGATTGCCACCCTCTGCCTCTGTCCCCCCGACATCGCGGTCGGGGTGCGGTCGAGGAACTCCTCGGGCAGCCGTACCATCTCCATGAGCTCGCGACACCGAGAACGGAGTGCGGCACCGGAGGCGAGACGGTGGTGGCGGATCACCTCGGCGAGGGTCGCCCGCACCGTGTAACGGGGGTCGAGGGAGGCGAAGGGATCTTGGAAGACCATCTGTACGATCCGCCACTGTGCGCTCGTGCGCTTCTGCGCGAACTCTCGGCCGTCGACGCTCACCTTGCCATCATATTCACGCTGGAGTCCGCAGATGACGCGGGACAGCGTCGACTTTCCCGAGCCCGATTCGCCCACGAGTCCGACGATCTCGCCGGGGCGGACCAGCAGGTCAGCGGAATCGACCGCGGTGAAGGCGCGGTCACCACGTCCGAAGGTGACAGTGACGTTCTTCGCGCGAAGGCCTCGTGCCGGCGCCGCTGATGGCTGAGTCTCGGTCTCGGTCATCGCGTTTCCTCGGCAACGTCCTCATCGATTCGCGGAGTCGCTGTCAGCAGTCGACGCGTGTACTCCTCCTGGGGGTCATCGAAGACCTCCTGCAGCACTCCGTGTTCGATGATCTGTCCGTCCTTCATCACGCTGATCGTCGAGCACAGCTGAGCGACGACCGCGAGGTCATGGGTGACATAGAGCAGACCGAGGCCCTCGTCCTGCTGCATGGTGCGGAAGAGATCGAGCACCTGCGCCTGAATCGTCACGTCGAGCGCCGTCGTCGGCTCGTCACAGAGCAGAACCTGCGGCTCCTGGGCCAGCGCGGCGGCGATCATCACGCGCTGACGCATCCCTCCGGAGAGCTGGAACGGGTAGTTCGATGCTCTGCGGTCGGGATCGGTGATGCCGACGCGGTCCATGAGTTCGACGGCGAGGTCGTGTGCCTGCTTCTTCGACAGTCCTCTGTGCTCGGCGATGGCGTCGGTGATCTGACGGCCGACCTTCATCACCGGGTTGAGCGCGATGGCAGGTTCCTGGAACACCATCGAGATGCCGGTGCCGCGGATGCGCTGGTCGAATCGCCCTCCTGATCCGGAGCTGAGGATGTTGCGACCGTCGAACCGGATCTCTCCGTCGACGACGGAGGCACCGGGCGGGAGCATGCCGAGAATGCTGCGCAGCGTCATCGACTTACCCGAACCCGATTCACCGACGAGTCCCATCGGCTCGCCGGCCTCGAGGCTGATCGACACGTCGTCGAGGATCCGATGCCGTCCGGCCTCTCCGTCGATGTCGACGGTGAGGGAGTTCACTTCGAGGATAGGCATGATCACCTCTTCGGCTTCAGCGTGTTCGTCAGCCCGTCACCGATGAGCGCCAGCGCGAAGGACACGATGACGACGGCGAAGCCCGGCCACAGGATAAGGCCGTAGTTGCCGGTGCCCATGTACTGCTGACCGTCATTCATCATCTGACCCCAGTCGGCGGTGGGTGGGACGATGCCCATGCCGAAGTAGCTGAGGGTGACGACGACGCCGATGTTGAGAACGATGTCACTCATCGCGTAGATGACGCCCTGGCTGACGGTGTTCGGAATGATGTGTCGGGTGAGGATCCGGGGTGTGCTCAGCCCCGAGGCGCGGCAGGCGGAGATGAACTCCTGCTCCCTGAGGACGAGCACCTCGCCGCGGACGATGCGGGCGTAGGCCACCCAGGATACGGCGCTGATGGCGACGAAGATGCTGCCCATGCCGTTGCCCATGACGAAGACGAGCACGATGACGAGAACGTAGAACGGGAAGGCCGAGACGATATCGGCCAGGCGCATGATGACGATGTCGACCCAGCGGCCGAAGTATCCGGCCAGCGAACCGAGGACCGTGCCGAGGAGGAACGGCACGATGACGGCGACGACGGCGACGATGAGGTCGACGCGACCGCCGTGGAGGAAGCGCGAGAGGACATCTCGCCCGAGCTGATCGGTGCCCAGTGGGTGCGCGACCGAAGACGGGGCGAAGGTGTTGAGCAGGTCCTGCCGATTGGGGTCGTCGGTGACGAAGAGCGGACCGAGGGCGAGCAGCAGCACCATCGCACCGAGAATGATCGCGCCGATCCAAAGCTGCAGGTTGTGCCGCCGCATGAACGCGGGCAGGGGAAGCGTGAACCGTGCGGTCGGCGTCGCCCGGGATGCAGTGCCTCCGCGAGTCCGAGGTGGTCTGCCGCCATTGGGCCCACCGGTACCGGTCGCGGGGGACGTCATCGGTTCGCTCATCATGCCCCCAGCCGCACTCGTGGGTCGACGATGCTGTAGACGACGTCGGTGAGCAGGTAGACGAGGACGACGAGCACGCCGAAGATCACGGTCAGCGCCTGCACGACGTCGTAGTCGCGGGCGAGGACGGCCTCCATGAGGAGTGAGCCGACTCCGGGGATCGCGAACACGTTCTCGACGACGAGGGCACCGCCGACGAGGTGGCCGACCTGGATGCCGAGGATCGAGACGCCCGTGATTCCGGCGTTGCGGAAGGCATAGTCGATGACTGTCCGCTTCCGGCTCAGCCCCTTCGACAGGGCGAAGTTCGTGTACTCGGCCGACATCGAATCGTTCAGGGCCGCCGTGAGGCTGCGGATGAGCACGGGGCAGATCGTCAGCGCGACTGCGAGGCCGGGGAGGACGAGGGAATAGAGGTGCTCGCCGAAGCTGCTGCCGTAGCCGCCGACCGGGAAGACTCCCAGGTTCACGCCGAGGACGAGGATGAGCAAAGTGCCGACGAAGAATGCCGGCATGCCTTGGACGGTGGCGGCGAAGACTCTGGACACGATCGCCGAGGCAGCCGATCTCTTCGCGGCCACCCACAGTGACAGCGGTACGGAGATGACGACAGCGAAGACCAAGGACATGAGCATGAGCAGCAGCGTCGCCGGCATCCGCAGCTTCAGCAGCTCGAGCACGGAGGTCTGGAAGATGAATGACTGCCCGAAGTCACCGACGAGGAGACCTGCGAGGAACTGGAGATATTGGATGATCATCGGTTCGTCGAGGCCCCAGGCCTGACGAAGCTGAGCAACGTTCTCCGGAGTGGCTTTGTCCCCCAGATAAGCGGCGGCGGGATCGCCGGGGGCAAGCTTCATGAGGATGAAGGACAGCGTGGCGACACCGAGGACGATCGGAATCATCAGCAGCACACGCCGGAGGATGTACTTGCCCACACCCACCCCTTCGCAGTGTGACCAGGATTACACCTGTCAGTCTATTCGCACTATATGTTGTCGCAGTGATGCAGGAGTCGGCGTGTCGGTCCCTGCCGTGAGGCGATCGCGGTGACGATCGTCTGAAGCTGAGGGATCAGCTCGTCGAGTGCGCGGCCCTGCCTGTGGAGCCACTGATCGATCTGCGCGGCGGACAGAACTGACAGGATCGCCTCGGCGCGGGTCCGGATCAGATCGGGCTCCGGCGAATTCGCGTCTGCCGGCTCGGGAGTCCCATTCGTCCAGATGTCGGTGATGAGGATCTCCACGTGGCGCCGCCAGAAGGGGTAGCTCTGTCGGTCGAAGCGTCCTTTCGGGGAGCTGCTTTCGGTGAGGAGCACGAGGTCGAGATTGCGCGCGATGTGGTCGAGGTAGGCGGCGACGAATGCTCGGAGGCGCTCGCGTCCCGAGGTGCCGGGCCCCAGCGGGGGCGGCCCCTGCAGCATTCTGGCGTGCATGTCCCTGACGCGGTCATCGAGCAAGGCGGAGGCGATCCCCGCCTTGTCGGTGAAATTGCGGTAGAGAGTTCCTTTGCCGACTCCGGCACTCCGAGCGAGTTCGTCCATCGTCAGCCCGTCCACTCCTTGTGCGGCGAGGATGTCAGCGGCCGCATCGAGGACCTTCTGCCGATTTCTCTGCGCATCGGCGCGCAGAGGCGCCTGAGAGGGGACCAAGGGGAGAGCCTTCTCGTTCCCTCTTCCATAAGCGGACTGCGGTCCGGTAATCTCATCCATATCCGGACTATAGTCCGCATCGATCTCGACTTCGAGGAGGCAGCAATGACATCGATCATCGTCAACGAACCCGGGGGCCCCGAAAAATATGTGGTCACCGCTGATGACTCCAGCGCATCCGCTGCGCCGTCCGAGGGCCAACTGCAGGTCGCTCTGAGCAAGGCCGGGGTGAATTTCCTCGACGTTGTCCAGCGCAGGGGAGGAACACCGGTCACAGCGCCGTTCGCACCCGGTGTCGAAGGGGTCGGTGCGGTCACTGCTGTGGGGAATGGAGTCGACGGCTTCTCCGTCGGCGATCGCGTTGGGTGGATGACCGGAGGCCAGGGAAGCTTCTCAGCGACTGTGCTCGTCGATGCCGACAAGGCTAGTGCCGCTGCCGGACGACATCGATGACGAGACCGCTGTTGCCGCCCTCATGCAGGGCATCACCGCCCACTACCTGACCACGGACACCTTCCCGGTCGCATCCGGCGACATCGTGGTCATCCACGCCGCGGCAGGAGGACTCGGGCAGATGATCACGCAGATCGCCGCGCTCAAGGGAGCCACCGTAATCGGCACGACCTCGACGGAACAGAAGGCCGAGATCGCCCGCGCCAACGGTGCCGCACACGTCTTCGGCTACGACGACTTCGTTGATGGTGTACTCGAGGTCACGGACGGTCGAGGAGCATCCGTGATCTACGACGGCGTCGGAGCGACGACATTCGACGGAGACCTGAAGGCCCTGCGCACCCGAGGCACGATCGTCGTCGTAGGCAACGCCAGCGGTCCCGTCCCAGCCGTCGACGTCAACACCCTGAGCGCTTCCGGCTCCCTCTTCCTCACCCGCCCGACCGTCGTCGACCATGTGCGTACTCCGGCAGAGCTGCGCTCACGCACGGACGAGATCTTCGACTGGATCCGCCGCGGAGACCTCAGGGTCCACATCGGAGACCGGTACCCCCTCGCCGAGGTGGGTTATAGGCCAAATTGTGTGTATGGGCAGGGCGTGTCGGCACTGGTCCTCACCGGGATCTGCCGCCCCAACCCTTCTGGATCCCGTTGCCATCTTCGACACTGAATCCCGTCCCGTAGAGAAGGC